>NZ_JBVJJR010000003.1:0-1205519 GCF_055585605.1 Streptomyces sp. NPDC052910 | reverse complement strand
GGTTGATAGGCCAGGTGTGGAAGACCGGTAACGGTTGGAGCTGACTGGTACTAATAGGCCGAGGGCTTGTCCTCAGTTGCTCGCGTCCACTGTGTTGGTTCTGAAACCACGAACAACCAAAGTGCCGGTTGTTGATAATGTTTCATAGTGTTTCGGTGGTCATAGCGTTAGGGAAACGCCCGGTTACATTCCGAACCCGGAAGCTAAGCCTTTCAGCGCCGATGGTACTGCATGGGGGACCGTGTGGGAGAGTAGGACGCCGCCGAACTAAATTTGATAAAGCCTCGGGCCGGATCGTTGGAAAACGATCCGGCCCGAGGCTTTTTTGCGTTTTCAGGACGTCTCACGGGCCGGGCCCTTCGCGCGGCCCCCCGCCCGGGGGCGCGCTTTCGCGCCCCCGGGAAGCGAGTGTGCGTCCGGTCGGTCAGCCTGAGTTGGCGGCGCGGATGAGTTCCACGTCCAGGGACTCACGGCGAATCCGCTGGTCCAGATAAATCAAGGCCGTCACGCCGGCCATAAAAGGCAGCGCGACCGTGGAGCTGATGACGGCACCGACACCACTAATGATCAAGGACGACCATGTGACGGAAGTGGTGGATTTAAGGCCACCCCCGCTGATCATTTGAATGGCGCCGATCGGGATCTGCACGATGATCGCCATCGCGAATATGATCAGCAGGGCGACGATCTGCACTCCGAGAATCCGCCACCAGGCCCCCCGGACCAGCTTGGCACTCCGGCGCAGGGATTCGACGACGCCCTGCTTTTCCAGCATCAAGGCCGGCACCGCGAGGCAGTAGCGGATCCAGAGCCACACCATGGCGACCAGCCCGGCCATCGAGCCGAGCAGGGCGAGCGCCACGCCGGCGGGTTCCGCTCCGGCCGTGAAGATCAGCAGCCCGGGGGCCGTGCCGACGGCGAAGACGCCGAGGAGCATGAGCGGGAGCAGGCACAGGAGCCCCGCCATACGGGCCAGTTGGGGGCGGGCGGCGCGCCAGGCCTCGGCCGCGCTGACGGACCGTCCGAGAACGGCCCGGCTGACCACGACCGTCAGGATCGACGAGGCCAGGATCGAACCGATGAGGCCCGCGACCATGCTGACACCCATGGCCCCCAGGCTGTCCGTCATGGCCTCCATCGCCTGCCGGGGGCTGACGTTGTCCCGCAGATCGTCCAGGGCGTCGTCGCCGCCCCTCAGCCACAGACCGTCGGCCACCGTGGTCGCGGCCTGGGTGACGAGGGCGATGCCGAAGGAGACCGGCAGGACCGTCCGCCAGTACCGGCCCAGGGTGGAGAACGCACCCTGGAGGATCTCGCCCAGGCCGATCGGGCGCAGCGGGACGACCCCCGGGCGCGGGGCGCTCGGGGGAGGTGTCCACCGCTGGTGGCCCCAGCCGGGGCCGTTCTGCCACCCCGGCGGGGGCGGGGGGCCGGGAGGGCCGGGCGGAAGGGGTCCGGGCGAGTTCCGGCCCGGAGAGTCGTTCATGGTCTGTCGCTCCTTCTGGGCCCGCTTGCCGGTGCGGCGTCCGAGCCGTAACCCGAACATCGTGTCACGGGGCCGTCAGGGCGCCCCGGGCCCGTAGCGGGGCCGCGCAGGCCGTGGACGGGGCTCCGCGGGGCGACCGAGGGGCGTGCGTCCGCCCGTTCGGGAGCTCCGTCGGCGCCCCCTGGTCTCATACGGGGGAGAGAACCGAGAGGACCTTCAATAGTCGCCCCGGGACGGGGCAGACTGGGTAAATGGCCGATCAGTACGCGCGACCTTCGGAAACCGCTGCTTTTTCCGCCGCCTCGCCCCTCCGCTGGGAGGAGCCACCGGAAGGGCCCGTGATCGTCCTCCTGGACCAGCGGCGCCTGCCCGCCGAGGAAGTGGAGCTGGTCTGTACGGACGTGCCGGCCCTCGTCGACGCCATGCACACCCTCGCCGTCCGCGGTGCCCCGCTGCTGGGTGTGGCCGGGGCGTACGGGGTGGCTCTCGCCGCCGTCCGCGGGTTCGACGTGGAGGAGGCCGCCGAGATGCTGGCCCGGGCCCGTCCCACCGCGGTGAACCTCTCGTACGGCGTCGCCCGGGTCCGCGACGCCCATCGCGCGGCGTCCCGGAAGGGCGGCGGGCGCGCAGCCGCCTCGGCGGCGCTCGCCGAGGCGCGGGCGGTGCACCGGGAGGACGCCGAGGCCAGCGACCGGATGGCCGAGCACGGGGTGGCCCTGCTCGAGGAACTGCTGCCGGGCGGTGGCTACCGCATCCTGACCCACTGCAATACCGGCTCGCTCGTCTCCGGCGGCCAGGGCACGGCGTTCGCCGTCGCGGGGGCCCTGCACCGCGCGGGGCGGCTGCGGCGGCTCTGGGTGGACGAGACGCGTCCGCTCCTCCAGGGCGCCCGGCTGACCGCCTACGAGGCGGCACGTGCCGGGATGGCGTACACGGTGCTCACCGACAACGCCGCCGGTTCGCTGTTCGCCGCCGGTGAGGTGGACGCCGTCCTCGTGGGCGCGGACCGGATCGCGGCGGACGGTTCGGTGGCCAACAAGGTGGGCAGCTATCCGCTCGCCGTGCTGGCCCGCTACCACCACGTCCCGTTCGTCGTGGTGGCGCCGAGTACGACGGTGGATCTCGGCACGGAGGGCGGCGCGGACATCGAGGTGGAGCAGCGGCCCGGGCACGAGGTCACCGAGATCCCCGTTCCGCCGCAGGCGACCGGGGCGGGGACGGGTCTGGGGGTGCCGGTGGCGCCGCTGGGAGCGCAGGCCTACAACCCTGCGTTCGACATCACACCTCCCGAGTTGACGACCGCGATTGTCACGGAATACGGGGTTGTTTCCCCCGTGACGAAGGCCGGTCTGGCGGAGCTGTGTGACAGGTCACGATCGGGTAATGGGATGATGTCGATATGAAGGGACGCGTCCTTGTCGTCGACGACGACACCGCACTGGCCGAGATGCTCGGAATTGTGCTTCGTGGTGAGGGTTTCGAGCCGTCGTTCGTGGCCGACGGTGACAAGGCACTCGCCGCTTTTCGCGAGGCCAAACCCGATCTTGTTTTGCTTGATCTGATGCTGCCCGGCCGGGACGGTATCGAGGTGTGCCGGCTGATCCGTGCCGAGTCCGGTGTGCCGATCGTGATGCTGACGGCGAAGAGCGACACCGTCGACGTGGTGGTCGGTCTGGAATCCGGGGCGGACGACTACATCGTCAAGCCGTTCAAACCGAAGGAGCTGGTGGCCCGGATCAGAGCCCGGCTGCGGAGATCGGAGGAGCCGGCTCCCGAGCAGTTGACCATCGGGGACCTCGTCATCGACGTGGCGGGCCACTCCGTGAAGCGGGACGGCCAGGCGATCGCCCTGACGCCGCTGGAGTTCGACCTGCTGGTGGCGCTGGCGCGGAAGCCGTGGCAGGTGTTCACCCGTGAGGTGCTGCTGGAGCAGGTGTGGGGGTACCGGCACGCGGCGGACACGCGGCTGGTCAACGTGCACGTGCAGCGGCTGCGCTCGAAGGTCGAGAAGGACCCCGAGCGTCCGGACATCGTGGTGACCGTGCGAGGCGTCGGCTACAAGGCCGGGCCGAGCTGACATGACGGAGGGCGGTGCCGCTCCGGAGCGGGGCGCGGGGCGGCCCGCCGAGGTGGCGGGCGGGGTATCTCTCTTCCGGCGGCTGTGGCGCGCCGGCCGGCTGCTCCCCGACGGGGCGGCGACGGCGCCCGTCCATCCGGTGCTGCGCCTCTACGCGCGCTGGGTGCGCCGACCGCTGCTGCCGGTGATGCGGTTGTGGCTGCGGAACATCCAGTTGCGGGTGGTCGCCACCACCTTGCTGATGTCCCTGGGCGTGGTGCTGCTGCTGGGCATCGTGGTGATCGGGCAGGTGCGCAACGGCCTGCTGGAGGCCAAGCGGAACGCGGCGCAGAGCCAGGCCGAGGGCGGGTTCAAGGCCGCCAGGGACGCCGCCGACGCGGGGGCGACCGGTGCCGACGGGCGCGCCCAGGACGCGTCGCAGGCGGGCGGCAGGACGCCGGACCCGGGCGCCTGGCTCACCGGGCTCGTCCAGCAGCTCGCCAGCGGTGGTCAGGGCGTCTACTACGTGGTGGCGCTGAGCGACGCCGGTTCTGACGGGGCGCACGTGGGGACGCGCGGGCCGCGTGCCTCGGGGGACATCGACCCGGAGCGCAGCGTGCCGCAGGAGCTGCGGAAGCGGTTGGAGAAGCAGGGGGCGTTCGAGGAGCCGACGTCGATCCGGCGCAGCGGTTCGGACGAGGGGGAACCGGCGCTCGTCGTCGGCAAGCGTCTTTACGACATCGGCGGCAAGCCGTACCAGCTCTACTACCTCTTCCCGTTCACGCAGGAGGAGAAGTCGCTGAGCCTGGTGAAGGGCACGCTGGCGACCGCCGGGGTGTTCCTGGTGGTGCTGCTGGGGGCCATCGCGTGGCTGGTGGTGCGGCAGATCGTCACTCCCGTGCGCATGGCGGCCAGTATTTCGGAGCGGCTGGCGGCGGGCGTGCTCCAGGAGCGGATGAAGGTCACGGGCGAGGACGACATCGCCCGGCTGGGCGAGTCGTTCAACAAGATGGCGCAGACCCTCCAGGTGAAGATCCAGCAGTTGGAGGAGCTGTCGCGGATGCAGCGGCGGTTCGTCTCCGACGTGTCGCACGAGCTGCGGACGCCGCTGACGACCGTGCGCATGGCGGCCGAGGTGATCCACGAGGCACGGGACACCTTCGACCCGGTGACGGCGCGCTCGGCCGAGCTCCTCTTCGGCCAGCTCGACCGGTTCGAGTCGCTGCTCGCGGACCTGCTGGAGATCAGCCGGTTCGACGCGGGCGCGGCGGCCCTGGAGGCCGAGCCGATCGACCTGCGGGACGTGGTCCATCGCGTCATCGAGGGCGCCCTGCCGCTCGCGGAGCGGAAAGGCAGCCGACTGCTGGTCGAGGGCGGTGAGCGGCCCGTGATCGCCGAGGCGGACGCCCGGCGTGTCGAGCGCGTGCTGCGGAATCTCGTCGTCAACGCCGTGGAGCACGGCGAGGGACGGGACGTGGTGGTGCGGCTGGCGATGGCCGGCGGGGCGGTCGCGGTGGCCGTCCGGGACTACGGCGTCGGGCTCAAGCCGGGCGAGGCCACGCGGGTGTTCAACCGCTTCTGGCGCGCCGATCCGGCGCGGGCGCGGACGACCGGCGGGACGGGGCTGGGCCTCTCCATCGCGGTGGAGGACGCGCGGCTGCACGGCGGCTGGCTCCAGGCGTGGGGCGAGCCGGGCGGCGGCTCGCAGTTCCGGCTGACGCTGCCCTGTACGGCGGGTGAGCCGCTGCGCGGTTCGCCGATCCCGCTGGAGCCGGCGGACTCGCGGCGCAACCGCGGGGTGAACGAGGCCGGGGTGCCCCTGGCGGCGGCCGGCCGCGGCGCGCCCGTACCGTCGCAGACGCGGCAGACGCCGGCCGTGGATCCGACGGCGCTGCCGGGCAGCGGGGCGCGGGTGGTGGCGCGGCCGGGCGGAACGGCGGCGGACGGTTCGATGGGCGGCGTCCAAGGGGCTCAGGGCGTCCGGAGCGGGCAAGAGCGGAGGCGGCCGTGAGCGGGCGGAACGAGCGGTGGCGCGCGGGACTGCCGGCGGTGGCGGCCGTGGCCGGGCTGCTGCTGGCCGGCTGCGCGTCGATGCCGGACAGCGGCGAGGTGCACGCCGTGGACTCCTCCCAGCGTGCGGACGCGGACTCGCAGGTCCGGGTGTACGGTGTGCCGCCGCGCAAGGGCGAGCAGCCCGCTGAGCTGGTGAAAGGCTTCCTTGAGGCCACGACCAGCGACGACCCGGACTACGCGACGGCGCGGATGTACCTGGCGAAGTCCGTCAAGCGGAAGTGGGACCCGGCCGCCTCGACGACGGTGCTCGCGGAGATGCCGCAGGTGCAGCTCGTACCGGGGAGCCGGGACCCGGACCCGGGCGCGGGCCCCTCGCGGCGGGTCAAGCTGACCGGCAAGCAGGTCGCGCGGGTGGACGACAAGCACGCGTACAAGCCCGACGCGCGGGCGTACGAGCAGTCGGTGCACCTGACGTACGAGGACGGTGAGTGGCGCATCGACGCGCCGCCCACCGGTCTGGTGGTCGGCGTGCCGGACTTCCAGCGCATCTACCGGTCGGTCAACAAGTACTACTTCGCCGAGCTGGGGCCGGGGACGACCGGTGACAGAGGGCGGGACGTGCTCGTCGCCGACCCGGTGTACCTGCGCAAGCGCATAGACACGGTGACGTCCGCGGTGAAGGCCCTGCTCGACGGGCCGACGACATGGCTCGACCCGGTGGCGGCGACGGCGTTCCCGCCGAAGACGCGGCTCACGGACGAGCGGCTGACCATGGACGACTCCAACAACCTCAAGGTGCGCCTCGACGGCAAGGCGGCCGGCGTCGGGGAGCAGCAGTGCCGGCGGATGGCGGCTCAGCTCTTCTACACGGCGCAGGAATCCGCGCGCGTGGAGAGCGTCACGCTGCAGAGCGGTGACGAGACGCTCTGCTCGCTGAAGCGGAAGGGGGCCCAGGACTTCGGGCCCGACCAGGCGGCGGGGCGGCCGAAGCGGCAGTACTTCCTCGACAGCCGGCGCCGGGTGGTCGAGTTGACGGACGGCGAGGACGAGGCGCGGCGGGTGGCCGGGCCGTTCGGAGCGGACGGGCCGCGGCTCGGGTCGGTGGCGGTGGACCGGGCGGAGGGGCAGGCCGCCGTGGTGAGCGCCAACGGCCAGGCGCTGTACGTCGCGGGGCTGGAGCACGGGACGCAGCCGGGGGAGGCGCGGCTGACCTCGCACGGCGGGGCCAAGGCGGGGCTCACCACACCGAGCTGGGACGGCCTTGGCGACCTGTGGGTGGCCGACCAGGACCCCGAGCATCCGCGGCTGGTGCGCTTGCGCGGGGGCAAGGGGGCGCCGGAGGACGTGCCGGTGACGGGGCTGGGCGGTGGCCGGATCACCGGGGTCCGGATAGCGGCGGACGGGGTGCGGATCGCCCTGGTGGTGACCACGGGGGACCGTTCCGGGCTCTGGCTGGGCCGGGTGGAGCGGCAGAGCGGAGACGGGCGGTCGGCGCTGTCGGTGCGTGACCTGCGGTCGGTGGCGCCGAACTTCGTGCACGTGGACGCCGTCTCCTGGGCCGGCGGGAGCCGGCTGCTGGTCGCGGGGAACGAGCAGGGCGGCCTGCAGCAGGTGGAGTTCATCGAGACGGACGGTTCGCTGTCCGGCGTCTCGGCGCTGCCGGGCATCACCGGTGTCGGCGGTGTCGCGGCTCCGGAAGAGCAGGGGCGGGCGACGGCGCTGCTCGCGGAGCGGGACGGGGACATCGTGCGGCTGCTGCCGGACACCAACTGGAAGCCGGTGGCGAAGGGCGGCGCGGCGCCGGTGTATCCGGGGTAGGTGCTGCTGCCTTTCGGCGGTCCGGGCGGTCCGGGCGGTCGGGGTGGTCTGAGCGGTCGGCGCAGTCGGGTGGTCGGACGGGCGGTGGCCCGGACGGTCGGTGGCCGGGTGCCGGGTGGTCTGCGTGGAGTCTGCACGGACCGACAGCGCGGTTGACGGCGGCGGGGTGTCGGGCGTCGGGTTTGCCGGCCGTCGGGCTGACGGGGGTTGTCCACAGGGTGTCGTGCGCATGTCCGGAGTTGTCCACAGGGGTGGCGGGCCCGGTTCTCCGGCGGGAGAGTGGACACCGTGCGGGGGTGGTGGCAGGAGATCGCCGGGCTGGTGCTCCCGGCCGACTGCGCGGGATGCGGGGCGGTGCGCCGTGTCCTGTGCGAGGAGTGCCGGGAGGAGCTGTCCGGGCGGGCGTGGCGGCGGGCGTGGCCGGATCCGGTGCCCGCCGGGCTGCCGCCGGTGTACGCGGCGGCCTGGTACGCGGACGCGGTGCGGTCGGTGCTGCTGGCGCACAAGGAGCGGGGAGCACTGGTCCTGACGGAGGCCCTGGGCGGCGCGCTGGCGGGCGCGGTGCGCAGGGCCGGTACGAGTGGCGCGGGCCGGGGCGCGCGGGGCTGGAGCGGGCCCTTGTTGCTCGTCCCGGTGCCTTCCGCGCGGCGCGCCGTGGCGCGGCGCGGGCACGATCCGGTGCGCCGGCTCGCGATGACCGCGGCCGGGGTGCTGCGGCGGTCCAGGGCCGAGGTCCGGGCGGCGCCCGTGCTGCGCCAGCGCCGGGCGGTGGCCGACCAGGTGGGGCTGGACGGGAGGGAACGGCGGGCCAATGTGGCCGGCGCGCTGGCCGTGCCGGCGGTGGCCGCGCGGCTGTGGGCAGGGGGCGCGGTGGTGGTGCTGGTCGACGACCTGATGACGACGGGTGCCTCGCTGGCCGAGGCGGCGCGGGCGGTGAGCGCGGCGGGTGGCCGGGTGGTGGGCGCGGCGGTGGTCGCGGTGCCGCCGCGGGAGCGCCGGGAAGTGTCCGGGCGGGCCGGGTGGGGACCGAGCGGGGCGGGAGGAAGAGCGTGATCGTCCAGGGAGGATCCGTGGCGCGGCCGTGGGGGGTGTGTGGACGAACGTGATCTCGGAGGAATGAGGGGCGTCGGTGGGGGACAGACGTCAACCAAGCGGGGAGGACCGCCGGGGCGTCAAGCGGAACTCGCAGGTAAGCCCCGTCGTTCCTCATGGAAACGGGTGGAGAACACCTGAATGGAGGTACGGCGGGGTAAGGGGTACCGACGGGCCTCCCCGCGAGATATGTTCGGTTGTGAGGAATGGCGAAAGCTATGACTCATATCTCCGATTGGCGCGGTTTGCGTGCCCTCGAAGAAGCTGGAACCGGGTGGGACGCAGGTCTTGCCGCCGGGAGGAGGAGGTGGAACCGCCGTGTCGGTGGCTCCGGAAAGCCCCGGGGCCTGATGCAAGAGGGATGCGCTCCGCACCTTCGGCGGAGCGATCCGGGAACGGAGTTCTGCGTGGACATCGTCGTCAAGGGCCGCAAGACAGAGGTGCCCGAGCGCTTTCGCAAGCACGTGGCCGAGAAGCTGAAGGTCGACAAGATCCAGAAGCTCGACGGCAAGGTGATCAGCCTCGACGTGGAGGTGTCCAAGGAGCCCAACCCCAGGCAGGCGGACCGTTCGGACCGCGTCGAGATCACCCTGCGCGGCCGCGGACCGGTGATCCGGGCGGAGGCCGCCGCGACGGATCCCTACGCCGCGCTGGACCTGGCCACGGCCAAGCTGGAAGCGCGGCTGCGCAAGCAGCACGACAAGCGTCTCGACCGCCGGGGCAGCGGACGCATTCCGGCGAGCGAGGTCGGGGTCGCCGTCGACGGCGCCGCCCGCCTCGACGACAGCGGCCACCTGGCCACGGAGACCGCGGACGAGGTGCCGGTGACCCGTGTGGGGCCGCTGGAGATCCGGGGCGAGGGCCCCATCGTGGTCCGCGAGAAGACCCACACCGCCGCTCCGATGACGCTCGACCAGGCGCTCTACGAAATGGAGTTGGTCGGCCACGACTTCTACCTGTTCGTCGACTCCGACACCAAGATGCCCAGTGTCGTCTACCGGCGGCACGCCTACGACTACGGCGTCATCCACCTCAACGCCGACCCCTTCGCCGAGGTGGAGCCCGGCGGTGCCGGCGGAGCGCTCGGCGGCTGACGCCGGGCCGCGGCGCGACGCCGGCCGTGCGTGATCGCGACACGCCACGCCGGTGCGGGACCGCCGACCCGTCCGAGGCGGCGCCCCGGAGCCCGGGAGGGCTTCCGGGGCGCCGTCATGCGCCCCGCGCGCCGTCGCGGGCGGCAGCGCGGCACGGCCCGGCATGGAATCATGGGCGGGCGGCAACGGCTGGTCCGGCGGGACCGGTTGGGCGCGCACCGTGCAACCGTGAGGGGCCATGGCCTTCAGGGGGAGGAACAATGGCGGACAGGTTCGGATTCGTGAACGGGCCCGGCGAGGACGACGTCGAGGGCGCCCGCACGGACCCGGTCACGGGCGCGGCCCCGCGGAGCGAGCCGATCCGGGTCCTGGTCGTCGACGATCACGCCCTCTTCCGCAGGGGGCTGGAGATCGTGCTGGCGCACGAGGAGGACATCCTCGTGGTGGGCGAGGCCGGTGACGGGGCCGAGGCCGTGGACAAGGCCGCCGACCTGCTGCCGGACATCGTGCTGATGGACGTGCGGATGCCGCGGCGTGGCGGCATCGAGGCCTGTACCTCCATCAAGGAGGTGGCCCCCAGCGCCAAGATCATCATGCTGACGATCAGCGACGAGGAGGCCGACCTCTACGACGCGATCAAGGCGGGTGCCACCGGCTACCTGCTCAAGGAAATCTCCACGGACGAGGTGGCGACCGCGATCCGGGCCGTCGCCGACGGGCAGTCGCAGATCAGTCCCTCCATGGCGTCCAAGCTCCTCACCGAGTTCAAGTCCATGATCCAGCGCACCGACGAACGCCGCTTGGTGCCCGCGCCCCGGCTGACCGACCGTGAGCTGGAGGTACTCAAGCTGGTCGCCACCGGCATGAACAACCGTGACATCGCCAAGGAATTGTTCATCAGCGAGAACACGGTGAAGAACCATGTCCGCAACATCCTGGAGAAGTTGCAGTTGCACTCCAGGATGGAGGCGGTGGTGTACGCGATGCGGGAGAAGATCCTGGAGATCCGCTGAGGCGCGCCGGCCCCGGCTGGGGGTCCGGGGGTTATCCCCCGGAGTGACGCAGTATCAGCGAGAACACGGTGAAGAACCATGTCCGCAACATCCTGGAGAAGTCGCGGTTGCACTCCAGGATGGAGGCGGTGGTGTACGCGATGCGGGAGAAGATCCTGGAGATCCGCCGACCCGCCTTTTCGCCTGTTCGGCTACCCGGCGGCCGGGCCGCCGGCCGCCTCGTGAGTACGTCGGTTCCTGCGCGGGTCGATCGTCGCGCGCGTCAGTCCTTGAGTGCGGTCCGCAGCGCCTCCCCCAGCCGTAGGTCGTCGCAGCGCTCCACCCGTACATCGGCGCAGCCGACCCACTCGGCGGCCTCGCGCAGCGCGCGGGCCATCGGTGTCACCGCCCCGGACCCGGCGAGCGAGACCTGCCGGGCGACCAGGGTGCGTCCCTCCCGTGCCGGATCCACCCGGCCCACCAGCCGGCCGCCCGCGAGCAGGGGCATCGCGAAGTAGCCGTGCACGCGTTTGGCCTTGGGGACGTAGGCCTCCAGTCGGTGCGTGAAGCCGAAGATCCGTTCCGTGCGCGGCCGGTCCCAGATCAGCGAGTCGAAGGGGGAGAGCAGCGTCGTACGGTGCCGCTGCCCCCGGGCCGTCGACTCCGCGTCCAGCGCCGTCGGGTCGGCCCAGGCGGGCGCGGCCCAGCCGGCCACCTCCACCGGGACCAGGCCCGAGCCCTCCAGTGCCGCGTCCACCTGCTCGGCCTTGAGCCGGTGGTAGTCCGCCAGGTCCGCCCGGGTGGCCACCCCCATGGCCGCCCCGGCCTGGGCGACCAAGCGCCGTATGCACGCCGCGTCGTCCAGGTCGTCGTGGAAGAGGGGGTCCGGCACCGCGCGCTCGGCCAGGTCGTACACCCGCTTCCAGCCGCGGCGTTCGGTGCAGACCACCTCCCCGGTGTCGAGCAGCCACTCGACGGCGACCTTCGTCTCGGACCAGTCCCACCACGGGCCGCCCTTCTTGGCGCCGCCCAACTCGGTCGCCGTGAGCGGCCCGTCGGCCAGCAGCCGGTCGCGCACGGCCGCGCACGAGCGCTCCGCGTCCGCCATGATGTGCCAGCGGTAGCCGCGCTGCCGGCGCGCCCGGCGCCGGAAGGCGAAGAGGGGCCACTCCTCGATGGGCAGCACGCACGCGGCGTGCGACCAGTACTCGAAGCCGCGCGGCGGCTCCGCGGGGCCGTCGGCCGGGCGCGGCGTCCAGTAGGCGGACTCCACCGCGTCCCGGCCCACGGCGCCCAGCCGGGCGTAGGGGACCAGTTCGTGTGAGCGGGCCAGTACCGAGATGGTGTCCAACTGCACGGCGCCCAGTCGCCGCAGCACTCCGCGCACCCCCGCGCGCCGGTCAGGGGCGCCGAGCAGGCCCTGGGCGCGCAGTGCGATGCGGCGCGCCTCGTCGGCGGAGAGGCTGATGGCGGGCCCAGGGCCCTTGCGAGCGGCGGCGGTTGTCATGGGGCACACCCTAGGACGAGGCACTGACAACGCCCTCGGTCAGTCCTCGGCGGGGCGGTCCCGGCCCGGGTACGGCAGGTAGGGCGTTCCGGTCGGCAGGCCGAGGTCGGAGGGGAGGAGCGTGCCCGTCCAGGCGTCGCGGCGGGTGCCGTTGTGCGGGATCAGGGCGCGGGCGATGCCTTCCCTGCGGAAGCCCAGGCCGCGGGCGACGGCCCACGAGCCCTCGTTGCCGGCCTCCGCGATCCACTCCAGCCGTTCCGCCGCGAGGTCCTCGAACGCCCATCGGACCACCGCGCGGCCCGCCTCGGTGGTGAATCCGCGGCCGCGCTCCTCCCTGACGGTCCAGTAGCCGATCTCGGCCTGCCGTTCGGGGGCGTGCAGCTTCAGTTGTATCAGCGCCATCGAGCCGACGAGCCGGCCGTCGTCCCGGGCGAAGACGCCGAAGGTGTACGCGGTGTCCTCGCGCCAGCCGCGCGGGCAGCTCTCCGTCACGTAGAGCCGGGCGTCGTCGAGCGTGTACGGGGAGGGGACGGGGGTGTAGCGGGGGATCGCGGGGTCCTGGCAGGCGGCGTGCACGGCCGGGACGTCATCGGGGGCGAAGGGGCGCAGGAGCAGGCGTTCGGTGGTGAGGGATGTCGGTTCCATGATCCGAGAGTCTGCTGGGTGGCCGCTGTCGCGTCGCGGGGTCGGGGGGATTTCGTGGTGGGGGCGTCATGTCCGGCCGGGCGCGCGGTGGACGACGGCTTGGATCCGGACCGGGCCGGTCCGGAAGCCGGGGCGGCGGGAAGCGCGCGGAGGACCGGAAGGCAACATTCCGCATCTTGGTTACCACCGTCGGGCACCTCCGGGATGCCCCGTGCGTTCACCGTGCGGGTGATCCCCGGCCTCCGCGATGACGGACCTCCCGGCGCGGTGGGGTCCTCGCTTACGATGGCCGTTGCGGCGGGGACTGTCCCGTCGTGCCCGCGCACCCTCTCCCCGCCGGTGGCGGGGGACAGCCAGTGCCAGGCCCGACCGGCAAGGAGTCAGCCTACGTGTCCGTCTTCGGCAAGATCATGCGTGCAGGAGAAGGCAAGATCCTGCGCAAGCTGCACCGCATCGCGGACCAGGTCAATTCCATCGAAGAGGACTTCCTCACCCTCTCCGACGCCGAGCTGCGCGCCCTGACCGAGGAGTACAAGCAGCGGTACGCCGACGGCGAGAGCCTCGACGACCTGCTCCCCGAGGCGTTCGCGACCGTCCGCGAGGCGGCCAAGCGCGTGCTCGGCCAGCGCCACTACGACGTCCAGCTCATGGGCGGCGCCGCCCTGCACCTCGGGTACGTGGCGGAGATGAAGACCGGTGAGGGCAAGACCCTCGTCGGCACCCTGCCCGCCTACCTGAACGCGCTCTCCGGCGACGGCGTGCACCTCATCACGGTCAACGACTACCTCGCCGAGCGCGACTCCGAAATGATGGGCCGGGTCCACAAGTTCCTGGGTCTGTCGGTCGGCTGCATCCTGGCCAACATGACGCCGGCCCAGCGCCGCGAGATGTACAACTGCGACATCACGTACGGCACGAACAACGAGTTCGGCTTCGACTACCTGCGCGACAACATGGCGTGGTCGCAGGACGAGCTGGTGCAGCGCGGGCACAACTTCGCGATCGTCGACGAGGTCGACTCGATCCTCGTCGACGAGGCCCGTACCCCGCTGATCATCTCGGGCCCGGCCGACCAGGCCACCAAGTGGTACGGCGACTTCGCCAAGCTGGTCACCCGGCTCAAGCGCGGCGAGCCGGCCAACCCGCAGAAGGGCATCGAGGAGACCGGCGACTACGAGGTCGACGAGAAGAAGCGCACGGTCGCCATCCACGAGGCCGGTGTCACCAAGGTCGAGGACTGGCTGGGCATCGACAACCTCTACGAATCGGTCAACACGCCGCTCGTCGGTTATCTCAACAACGCCATCAAGGCGAAGGAACTGTTCAAGAAGGACAAGGACTACGTCGTCATGGACGGCGAAGTCATGATCGTCGACGAGCACACCGGCCGTATCCTCGCCGGCCGCCGCTACAACGAGGGCATGCACCAGGCGATCGAGGCGAAGGAAGGGGTGGACATCAAGGACGAGAACCAGACGCTCGCCACGATCACCCTGCAGAACTTCTTCCGCCTCTACAACAAGCTCTCCGGCATGACCGGTACGGCCATGACCGAGGCCGCCGAGTTCCACCAGATCTACAAGCTCGGCGTGGTGCCGATCCCGACGAACCGTCCGATGCAGCGCAAGGACCAGTCGGACCTGATCTACCGCACCGAGGTCGCGAAGTTCGACGCCGTCGTCGAGGACATCGCCGAGAAGCACGCCAAGGGCCAGCCGATCCTCGTCGGCACCACCTCGGTGGAGAAGTCGGAGTACCTCTCCCAGCAGCTCTCCAAGCGCGGCATCCCGCACGAGGTCCTCAACGCCAAGCACCACGAGCGCGAGGCGCAGATCGTCGCGCAGGCCGGCCGCAAGGGCGCCGTCACCGTCGCCACCAACATGGCCGGCCGCGGTACGGACATCAAGCTCGGCGGCAACCCCGACGACCTCGCCGAGGCGGAGCTGCGCCAGCGCGGCCTGGACCCGGTGGAGCACGTCGAGGAGTGGGCCGCCGCCCTGCCGGCCGCGCTGGAGAAGGCCGAGGCCGCGGTCAAGGCGGAGTTCGAGGAGGTCAAGGCGCTCGGCGGGCTCTACGTCCTGGGCACCGAGCGGCACGAGTCCCGCCGTATCGACAACCAGCTCCGCGGCCGTTCCGGCCGTCAGGGCGACCCGGGCGAGTCGCGCTTCTACCTCTCCCTCGGCGACGACCTGATGCGCCTTTTCAAGGCCCAGATGGTCGAGCGCGTGATGGCCATGGCCAACGTGCCCGACGACGTGCCGATCGAGAACAAGATGGTCACCCGGGCCATCGCCTCCGCCCAGTCGCAGGTCGAGCAGCAGAACTTCGAGACCCGCAAGAACGTCCTGAAGTACGACGAGGTGCTCAACCGCCAGCGCGAGGTCATCTACGGCGAGCGCCGGCGCGTCCTGGAGGGCGAGGACCTGCGCGAGCAGATCCTGCACTTCATGGACGACACCATCGACGACTACATCCGCCAGGAGACCGTCGAGGGCTTCGCGGAGGAGTGGGACCTGGAGCGGCTGTGGAGCGCGTTCAAGCAGCTCTACCCGGTCAAGGTCACCATCGAGGAGCTGGAGGAGGCGGCGGGCGACCGCGCGGGCATCACCGCCGAGTTCATCGCCGAGTCCGTCAAGGACGACATCCACGAGCAGTACGCGGCCCGCGAGGAGCAGCTCGGCTCCGACATCATGCGCGAGCTGGAGCGCCGCGTGGTGCTGTCGGTGCTGGACCGCAAGTGGCGTGAGCACCTCTACGAGATGGACTACCTCCAGGAGGGCATCGGCCTGCGCGCGATGGCCCAGAAGGACCCGCTGGTCGAGTACCAGCGCGAGGGCTTCGACATGTTCCAGGCCATGATGGAGGGCATCAAGGAGGAGTCGGTCGGCTACCTCTTCAACCTGGAGGTCCAGGTCGACCAGCAGCTCGAGGAGGTCCCGGTCCAGGCCGGCGAGGCCCCGTCGCTGGAGAAGGCGCCCGCCGACGCGGTGCCGGCCGCCCGGCCGGAGATCCGGGCCAAGGGCCTCGACGCCCCGCAGCGCCCGGACCGGCTGCACTTCTCCGCCCCGACGGTGGACGGCGAGGGCGGTGTCGTCGAGGGCGACTTCACCAACGACGAGGCTCCGGTCCGCTCCGCGGCGGACGGGATGACCCGGGCCGAGCGCCGCAAGGCGCAGCGGAACGGCGGCGGTGGCCGCCGCCGCAAGAAGTGACCTGAGAGGTCGTGTCGAGGGGCGGGACGCCGGTGCGTCCCGCCCCTCCGGCGTGTCCGGGCCCGTGATCCGGTGCCACAGGCGCGCGGCGCTCAGGCGCGGGCGCCGCCCAGTTCGACGGCGGAGCACCGCCAGCGGCGGTCCGTGCCCTGTTCCAGCCGGAAGGCCAGGGCCCGCACCCGGTCCCCGGATCCGATCCGCGCGTAGGCCTCGATCACCCCGGGGCGCGGCTGGAACTCGTCGCAGCGGTGGACGACCGGAGCGCCACCGGGCGGCCGCGGGCGCAGGGGCGCCTGCGGGGCCAGCTCGACAAGCAGGTCGTAGGCGGCGGGCAGGGTGTGGCCGAGCATCCGGTGCACCGGGCGCTGTCCGCTCAGGGTGAGCAGCAACTGTTCGGCGAACCAGTAGCGCGGGATGCCCGCGCGGAGCCGGCGGACGGCCGGGCCGGCGCCGGGACGCCGGGCATCCGTCCGTCGTGGTGGTGCGGTGCGCCGGGCGGTGTCCCGGCCCGGTCCTGTGGTGCTCTGCAACGCTGGTCGCCCCCTTCGGTCGGGGATCTTCTACCGGCGTTCCGAGGGGCCCGACAAGGGCCTCCGGTCACCGGAGGCGATTCACCTATCCGGGTGGCGGTTCCGCGGTTTCCGCAGGTCGCGGCGGTTCGGCGGGTCCGGCCCGGCCTCCGCTCGGCGGGCTCCCGGCACTTCGAAGGGGGACGCGCCCCCGTATGCTGGCAGCACTCATCCACAGGTACTCCGGAAAGCGGCGGACATGCGCGTCTACGTCCCTCTGACCCTCCCCGGTCTCGCCGAGGCGCACCGGGCGGGCGAGCTCGGCCCGGCCCCGTTCGACGCCTACGCCGTCACCCCCGCGCTGCGCGAGTGGTACGTCTCCGACGACATGGAAGAGCTCGAGTACGCGGCGCTCGGACGTGCCGCGCAGGCCTCGCTGCGGCGCATCGCCACGGACCCCGACGCCCCGCGCCGCCGGGTGGTCGTCGCGGTCGACGTACCGGACCGCGAGGCGGTCGTGGACCCGGACCGGGGGCTCGACGAGTCGGCCATCGGCGAGGTGCGGCTGACCCGGCCGGTGCCGCTGGCGAAGGCCGCCGCCGTGCACGTGGACGCGGACGACGCCGAGGCGGACGTGGCGGCCGCGGCGGCGGCGCTGGGCGCGGCCGACCAGGGCGACGACGACGCCCGGTTCACGGTGGACGGCGCGGAGGACCACGACCTGATGTGGTTCGGGGTGCAGGAGATCCCCAACCTGATCTGAGGGGTCCACGAGGCCCAAGGGCGGACCGGGGCGTTGTCAGTGGGGGCCGGTACGGTCGTCCCATGACACAGCACGGCGCTCACATCGTCTGGGACTGGAACGGCACGCTGCTGCACGACGTCGACGCGGTGATGGCCGCGACGAACGCCTCGTTCGCCGAGGTGGGCCTGGCCCCGATCACCCTGGAGCGGTACAGGGACCTGTACTGCGTGCCCGTGCCGCGGTTCTACGAGCGGCTGATGGGCCGGCTGCCCAGCGACGCCGAGTGGCAGGTGATGGACGCCGCGTTCCACCGGCACTACGCCAAGTACGCCGTGGACGCCGAGCTGGCGGCGGGCGCCCGGCAACTGCTCGCGGACCGGCAGGCGGCGGGCCGCACCCAGTCGCTCTGTTCCCTGGCGGCGCACGAGGAGCTGATACCCCTGGTGCGGACGTACGGCATCGAGCGGCACTTCGTCCGCGTCGACGGCCGGACCGGCCGCAGCGACCGGGGCAAGGCCGAGCAGATGGCCCGGCACGTGGCGGCACTGGAGGGCACGGTGCCCGAGCGGGTGGTCGTCGTGGGGGACGCGGTGGACGACGCCCTCGCTGCCGCCCATGTGGGCGCGAAGGCGGTGCTGTACACCGGGGGCTCGCACAGCAGGGCGAGCCTGTCCGCCGCCGGGGTGCCGGTGGTCGACACCCTGACGGAGGCGGTCGAGCTCGCGGAGCGTCTGGTGGGGTGAGGGGCCGGGGGCCGGGCGCCGCCCGGTTCCGGCCCCGCGGTACGACGAATGCCGAGGTGAACGGGGGGAAGGCGGCGAGGGGAGCGCCGACGAGGGGTGTGGGGACGTGGCCGGGGACGGGTCGCTGTCCAGACCGTCAAAGACAGGGGCCGTCTTTTGTACACAATCGGCTCATGACGCGGTCCCCCGGAAGAGCGATAGCCTTACCGGGTGATCAGCGCGATATCCCGCAGGGGCGACGACGCCTCTGTGCGCCGCCCGGAGCGCCACGGCGCCCGGGCCACCGCTGGTCCCCGGAACCGGGCCCGTCCGACGCTTCTGACGTTTCTGACAGAGTTGTCCGAGAACGGCCCGGTCACCCCTCATCCCGGCATACCGTCGAAGTCGACCGGAGAACCGGCGTCGCGGCGTGATGCCTTCACCACCTATGTCACGCAACGGCGCGCGACAGGAGCCAGAGGACATGCAGACCAAGCTGGACGAAGCCAAGGCCGAGCTGCTCGCGCGGGCGGCCCGCGTCGCCGAGAACACCCCGGCCGGGGCGCAGCACCCGACCGGGCCGAACGGTGAGGGCGGGCTCGACCAGGACACCCTGACCGCGTACCTCCAGCGCTACTACCTGCACACGGCGCCGGAGGACCTGACGGGCCGCGACCCGGTCGACGTCTTCGGCGCGGCGCTGTCGCACTACCGGCTCGCCGAGAACCGGCCGCAGGGCACCGCGAACGTGCGGGTGCACACGCCGACGGTCGAGGAGAACGGCTGGACGTGCAGCCACTCGGTGGTCGAGGTGGTCACCGACGACATGCCGTTCCTGGTCGACTCGGTCACCAACGAGCTCTCCCGGCAGAACCGCGGCATCCACGTCGTCATCCACCCGCAGATGATCGTCCGCCGGGATCTGACCGGCCGTCTGCTGGAGGTCCTCGGCTCCAACTGCGACGCGCACGGCAGCGGCAAGGACGCCGAGCTGCCGCACGACGCGCTCGTCGAGTCCTGGATCCACGTCGAGATCGACCGCGAGACCGACCGTGACGACCTCAAGCAGATCGGCACCGACCTGCTGCGCGTCCTCTCCGACGTCCGCGAGGCCGTGGAGGACTGGGAGAAGATGCGGGACGCCGCGCTGCGGCTGGCCGACGGCATGCAGGACGAGCCGGCCCCCGCCGACCTGCCGGTCACCGAGGTCGACGAGGCCCGCGAGCTGCTGCGGTGGCTCTCCGCGGACCACTTCACGTTCCTCGGCTACCGCGAGTACGAGCTGACCAGGGTGCCCGCCGACGGCGGCGAGGAGGACGCGCTGACCGCCGTCCCCGGCACCGGCCTCGGCATCCTCCGCTCCGACCCCGCGCACACCGTCGACGGGCACCACGAGGGCCCGCACGCGCCGCTGTCCCGGCCCGCCTCCGCGTCGTTCAGCCGGCTGCCGGCCGACGCCCGGGCCAAGGCCCGTGAGCACCGGCTCCTCGTGCTGACCAAGGCCAACAGCCGCGCCACCGTGCACCGCCCCTCGTACCTCGACTACGTGGGCGTCAAGAAGTTCGACGCCGAGGGCAACGTCGTCGGCGAGCGCCGCTTCCTGGGGCTGTTCTCCTCGGCCGCCTACACCGAGTCGGTGCGCCGGGTCCCGGTGATCCGCCGCAAGGTGGCCCAGGTGCTGGCCGACGCCGGCTTCTCGCCCCACAGCCACGACGGGCGCGACCTGCTCCAGATCCTGGAGACCTACCCGCGCGACGAGCTGTTCCAGACCCCGGCCGACCAGTTGCGCTCCATCGCCACCAGCGTGCTCTACCTCCAGGAGCGCCGCCGGCTGCGGCTCTTCCTGCGCCGCGACGAGTACGGGCGCTACTACTCGGCCCTGGTCTACCTGCCGCGCGACCGCTACACCACCGGCGTCCGGCTGCGGCTCATCGACATCCTCAAGGAAGAGCTCAACGGCACCAGCGTCGACTTCACGGCCTGGAACACCGAGTCGGTCCTGTCCCGGCTGCACTTCGTGGTCCGCGTCGAGCCCGGCTCCACGCTGCCGGAGCTGAGCGACGCCGACGAGGAGCGCATCGAGGCGCGTCTGGTGGAGGCCGCCCGCTCCTGGGCCGACGGCTTCGCCGAGACCCTCACCGCCGAGGTCGGCGAGGAGCGCGCCGCCGAGCTGCTGCGCCGCTACGCCCACGCCTTCTCCGAGGGCTACAAGGCCGACCACAGCCCGCGCGCCGCCGTCGCCGACCTCCAGCATCTGGAGAAGGTCATCGCGGGCGACCGCGACTTCGCGTTCAGCCTCTACGAGCCGGTCGGCGCGGCTCCCAACGAGCGCCGCTTCAAGATCTACCGCACCGGTGACCCGGTCTCGCTCTCCGCCGTGCTGCCGGTCCTCAGCCGGCTGGGCGTCGAGGTCGTCGACGAGCGCCCGTACGAGCTGCGCTGCTCGGACCGGACGGCCGCGTGGATCTACGACTTCGGGCTGCGGATGCCCGAGCACGTGGAGGGCGACGACGCCCGCGGCCGTTTCCAGGAGGCGTTCGCCGCGGTCTGGACGGGCAAGGCGGAGAACGACAACTTCAACAAGCTCGTGCTGCGCGCCGGTCTCGACTGGCGGCAGGCGATGGTGCTGCGGGCCTACGCCAAGTACCTCCGGCAGGCCGGTACGCCGTTCAGCCAGTCGTACATGGAGGACACCCTCAGCAACAACGTCCACACCACGCGCCTGCTGATCAACCTGTTCGAGGCCCGGATGTCGCCGGCGCTCCAGCGCGCCGGGCGCGAGCTGATCGACGGGCTGCTGGAGGAGCTGGACGGCGCGCTCGACCAGGTCGCGAGCCTCGACGAGGACCGCATCCTGCGGGCGTTCCTCACGGTCATCAAGGCCACGCTGCGGACCAACCACTTCCAGCGCGTCAGCGCCGGAAGCGAAGGAGGGGGTCGGCGGGACGCCGACGGCGAGCCGCACGACTACCTGTCGATCAAGCTGGACCCGCAGGCCATCCCCGACCTGCCGGCGCCGCGCCCGGCCTTCGAGATCTGGGTCTACTCGCCGCGCGTCGAGGGTGTGCACCTGCGCTTCGGCAAGGTCGCCCGCGGTGGTCTGCGCTGGTCCGACCGGCGGGAGGACTTCCGCACCGAGGTGCTGGGCCTGGTCAAGGCGCAGATGGTGAAGAACACCGTCATCGTGCCGGTGGGCGCCAAGGGCGGCTTCGTCGGCAAGCGGCTGCCGGACCCGTCGGTGGACCGTGACGCGTGGCTGGCCGAGGGCATCGCCTCGTACAAGACGTTCATCTCCGGCCTCCTCGACATCACCGACAACATGGTCGGCGGCGAGGTCGTGCCGCCGAAGGACGTCGTGCGCCACGACGAGGACGACACCTATCTGGTGGTCGCGGCCGACAAGGGCACCGCGACGTTCTCCGACATCGCCAACGAGGTCGCGCAGTCGTACGGCTTCTGGCTCGGCGACGCCTTCGCCTCCGGCGGCTCCGCGGGCTACGACCACAAGGGCATGGGCATCACCGCCCGCGGCGCCTGGGAGTCGGTCAAGCGCCACTTCCGCGAGCTGGGGCACAACACCCAGACCGAGGACTTCACGGTCGTCGGCGTCGGTGACATGTCCGGTGACGTGTTCGGCAACGGCATGCTGCTCTCCGAGCACATCCGCCTGGTGGCCGCCTTTGACCACCGGCACATCTTCCTGGACCCGACCCCGGACGCCGCCACCTCGTACGCCGAGCGCCGGCGCCTGTTCGAGCTGCCGCGCTCCTCGTGGGCCGACTACGACACCTCGCTGCTGTCCAAGGGCGGCGGCGTGCACCCCCGGTCGGCCAAGTCGATCCCGATCAACGCGCACGTCCGCGAGGCCCTCGGCATCGAGCCGGGCGTCACCAAGATGACCCCCGCCGAGCTGATGAAGGCCATCCTGCGGGCCCCGGTCGACCTGCTGTGGAACGGCGGCATCGGCACCTACGTCAAGGCGTCCACCGAGTCCCACACGGACGTCGGGGACAAGGCGAACGACGCGATCCGCGTCGACGGCGGCGACCTGCGGGTCAAGGTCGTCGGCGAGGGCGGCAACCTGGGCCTGACCCAGCTCGGCCGGATCGAGTTCGCGCTCACGGGCGGCCGGGTCAACACCGACGCCATCGACAACAGCGCGGGCGTGGACACCTCGGACCACGAGGTGAACATCAAGATCCTGCTGAACGCGCTGGTCACCGACGGCGACATGACCGTCAAGCAGCGCAACAAGCTGCTGGCGGAGATGACCGACGAGGTCGGCGACCTCGTCCTGCGCAACAACTACGCGCAGAACGTCGCCCTGGCCAACGCCGTGGCCCAGGCGCCCAGCCTGCTCCACGCCCACCAGCGGATCATGCGCCGCCTCAGCCGGGACGGTCACCTGGACCGTGCGCTGGAGTTCCTGCCGACCGACCGGCAGATCCGCGAGCGGCTCTCCGCCGGGCGCGGCCTGTCGCAGCCGGAGCTGGCGGTCCTGCTCGCCTACATCAAGATCACGACGGCCGAGGAGCTGCTGGCCACCGACCTGCCGGACGACCCGTACCTCCAGCGCCTGCTCTACGCCTACTTCCCGGCCGCCCTGCGGCAGTCGTTCGGCGAGCAGATCGACAGCCACGCCCTGCGGCGCGAGATCGTGACGACCGTCCTCGTCAACGACACGGTCAACACCGGCGGTTCGACCTTCCTGCACCGCCTGCGGGAGGAGACCGGGGCCTCGCTGGAGGAGATCGTCCGGGCGCAGACCGCGGCCCGCGAGATCTTCGGTCTGAGCGGGGTGTGGGACGCCGTCGAGGCGCTGGACAACAAGGTCGCGGCGGACGTGCAGACCCGGGTGCGGCTGCACTCGCGGCGGCTGGTCGAGCGCGGCACCCGCTGGCTGCTCAACAACCGTCCGCAGCCGCTGCGGCTCGCCGAGACCATCGAGTTCTTCCGCGACGGCGTGGCGACGGTCTGGGGCGAGCTGCCCAAGCTGCTGCGCGGCGCGGACCTCGACTGGTGGCAGTCCATCCACGACGAGCTGACGGAGGCCGGCATCCCCGGCGAGCTGGCCGTCCGGGTCGCGGGCTTCTCGTCCGTCTTCCCGGCGCTGGACATCGTCGCCATCGCGGAGCGCACGGGCAAGGAGCCGCTGTTCGTGGCGGAGGTCTACTACGACCTCGGCGACCGGCTGCACATCACCCAGCTCATGGACAAGATCATCGAGCTGCCGCGCGCCGACCGCTGGCAGTCCATGGCCCGCGCCTCCATCCGTGAGGACCTGTACGCGTGCCACGCCGCGCTGACCGCCGACATCCTGGCGGTGGGCAACGGCTCCTCCACGCCGGAGCAGCGCTTCACGGCGTGGGAGGAGAAGAACGCGCCGATCCTGAGCCGTGCGCGGACCACGCTGGACGAGATCCGCGGCTCGGACTCGTTCGACCTGGCCAACCTGTCGGTGGCCATGCGGACGATGCGTACGCTGCTGCGGACGCATAGCTGACACGTCGTAGCGGAGGGGCGGCCCCGGGGTTCCACGACCCCGGGGCCGCCCCTTTTCGTCCTTCTTCACCCCCGTGTTCCTGCCGGTTCCGCCGGCGTTGGCGGCCCGGCCGCCCGGTCCTGCTGTCCTGGGGCCCGGTGGTTCCTACGGTGGAGGTGCGGTGGTCTCGGGTCGGTACGCGGCCGGGTCGGGTTCGGCGGGCGCGTCATGAGGGGGCGCGGCATGCGGGCGGCCGTGGCGGGGCAGCGACCGGAAGACCCAGGCCCGGTACGCCCAGAAGCGGAACAGCGTGGCGGTCCCGATGCCGAGGAACTTGAAGAGGTTGCTCTGGAACGGCGAGCCCCAGCCGAAACCGTAGGTGGCGACGTAGAGGACGCCGTTCTCGATGATCAGGCCGATGGCGCTGAAGACCGCGAAGAGCAGCACCTCCCGGCTGCGGTGGCTCTTGTCGCGGTCGCGGTAGGTGAAGTACCGCAGGCCCAGGTAGTTGAAGGCGATGGCGACGACGGTGGCGACCACGCTGCACCGGACGACGGGGAGCCTGGTGATACCCCGGCACAGGTTGAAGACGCCGAAGTTGACGAAGATCCCCAGCACTCCGACGGTGCCGAACTTCGCGAACTCGTGTCCGAGCGCCAGCAGCCTCGCCGCACCGGGCAGGCGTCTCCCTCTTGCCGTCGTCTGTCGCAAGGGCATCTCCCGATACGGTCGCCACGCATAGCGGACATTGCACGCAGACAGCCGATTGTAGTGTAATTTCCGGCGAAACCGGACGCAGTGCGACGATGCGATGACGATGCGCGAGGACATGGCATGACAGAGGCGGTACTGCTCGTCGGTGGCAAGGGCACTCGGCTCCAGCCGCTCACACTGAACACACCCAAGCCGATGGTCCCGGCCGCCGGAGTCCCGTTCCTCGCCCACCAGCTCGCCCGGGCCCGGGCGGCCGGGGTCGAACACGTCGTACTGGCGACGTCGTACCTGGCCGAGGTGTTCGAGCCGTACTTCGGCGACGGCTCCGCCTACGGCCTCCGGCTCACCTACGTCACCGAGGACGAGCCGCTCGGCACGGGCGGGGCGATCCGGGGCGCCGCCGAGGCGCTCACCGCCCGGCCGGGCGAGCCGGTGCTGGTCTTCAACGGCGACATCCTCACCGGCCTCGACATTCCCGCCCTGCTCAGGCGTCACGAGCGGACCCAGGCCGACGTCACCCTGCACCTCACCCGGGTGGCCGACCCCCGGGCGTACGGCCTGGTGCCCACCGACCCCGACGGCCGTGTCCTGGCCTTCACCGAGAAACCCCGGCACCCCGAGGAGATCGTCACCGACCAGATCAACGCCGGCTGCTACGTCTTCCGGCGGGAGGTCATCGACGCCATCCCCGCGGGCCGCCCGGTCTCCGTCGAGCGCGAGACCTTTCCCGGGCTGCTGGACGGCGGCGCGCTGCTGCACGGCGTCGTCGACGCGTCGTACTGGCTGGACCTCGGCCGGCCCGCCTCGTTCATCCAGGCCTCCGCCGACCTGGTGCGCGGCATCGTCCGGTCCCCGGCGGTGCCGGGCGAACCGGGCGAGCACCTGGTGCTGCCCGGCGCCCACGTCGAGCCCGGCGCGCGGCTCGCCGGGGGGACGGTCGTCGGCGCGGGGGCGCGGATCGAGGCGGGTGCCGAGATCACCGGGTCCGTGGTGCTGGACGGAGCCCGGGTCGAGGCGGGCGCGCGGGTCCGGGCGTCCATGATCGGCACCGCCGCGCGGGTGGGGCCGCGCACGGTGCTGGACGGCGCCGTCATCGGAGATCACGCTGAGGTCGGAGCGGACAACGAACTGCGCGAAGGGGCCCGCGTCTGGTGTGGCACCGCCATCCCCGACGCGGCCATCCGCTTCGGTGCCGCCTGACCGGGGACCCGTCGCCCGGACCTCGCCGCCCGGCCCGGGGACCCGTCGCCCGCACTCCCGCCACCGCCCCCTACCGACGAGGACAGCCCATGAGCGTTCCGCACACCCCCGCCGTCCTGACCCCGCTGCCCGCCGAGTGGGCCCGCACGGTGACCACCGTGGTGATGCCCACCTACAACGAGGCGGAGAACCTGCCGATGATGGCGGAGGCGCTGATGGCGCTGCCGCTGGAGGGGCTGCGGCTGCTGGTCGTCGACGACGACAGCCCGGACGGCACCGGGAGGGTCGCCGACCAACTGGCCGAGAAGTACCACGAGCCCGGCCGGCCCCGCGTCTCCGTGCTGCACCGCACCGTCAAGGAGGGCCTCGGGCGGGCGTACGCGGCGGGCATGGCGCGGGCGGTCGAGGACGGCGCGGCGTACGTCCTGCAGATGGACGCCGACGGCAGTCACCCGGCCGGCAAGATCGCCGAAATGCTGGGCGTCGCCCTGTCGACCGGCGCGGACGTCGTCGTCGGCAGCCGGTACGTGCCCGGCGGCACGCTCTCCGCCGCCTGGGGGGCCCACCGCAGACTCCTGTCACGCTGGGCCAACGCCTACGCCGGCACCATCCTCGGCACCCGGCTGCGCGACATCACCGGCGGCTTCAACCTCTGGAGCGCGGCGGCGCTGCGCTCACTCGACCTCGACACCGTGGACAGCGCGGGCTACAGCTTCCAGGTCGAGACCAAGTACCGGGCGCTGCGGGCCGGATTCACGGTGGTGGAGGTGCCGATCCACTTCGAGGACCGGACGGTGGGGGAGTCCAAGATGAGCCTGACCGTGCAGCTCGAATCCGTCGCGATGCCCTGGCGGCTGCGGGCCAAGGAGCTGCGGGCGAGCGGTGGGCGGGACCGCTGAACCGCGCGCCGTGACCACCCGGACGGAGGCCCCGCCGGCCGCCGGCGCCCCGGCGGACCTCCCGTACCGCGCCCTGCTGCTCGCCGCGCTGCTCCCGGCCGCCCTGCTGCTGGCCGCCGCCGTACGGCTGCCGTGGGCCGGTGACCTGGGGATGCACGCGGCGGTGGTCGAACGGCTGCGCGCGGACCTGCCGCATCCGGGCCACCCGCTGGTGGACGCGGACGTGCCCAGTCCCTACTACTCGCCCTGGATGGTCCTGCTGGCCCTGCTCGCCTCGGCGACCGGCGCGTCCGCCCTGGCCGTGCTGCACCTGGCCGCGCTCGCCGGACTCGTCGCGCTCGGGACCGGGGTGCGCGCGTTCGTCCGCACGCTGACCGGCCGGCGCGCGGCCGTGCCGCTGGCGCTGCTGTGCGTCCTCTTCCTGTACGGCACCCGGCTGTTCGCCTGGAGCGGGGTGCCGGGCCTCACCTCGCTGGCCCTGACCGTCGCCTATCCGAGCACGTTGGCGCTGGGGCTGGCGCTGCATCTGTGGGCTTTGTCGCGCCGGGCGGTCATGGAGCGGTGGGGGGTGGTCCGCTTTCTGTGGCTGGGGTTGCTGTTCGCCCTGGTGCTGTTGGTGCACCAATTCACGGGAGCCGTCGCGGCGTTGGGGGTGGTGTCGGTGCTCCTGGGGGCGCGCCCTCTGCCGCCGCGCGCTGTGTGGTTCCGGGTGGCTGCCGGCGCGGTGCTCGCCGGGGCGGTGCTCGCCGGCTGGCCGTACTACCCCTTCACCGCGCTCTTCGGCGCCGACGGCCTGGAGGCCATCCACCGGCCGCTGTACCAGCACCTGACGACGAAGTTCTGCCTGGTGGCGCTGGGGGTCGTGGCCCTCGGCGCACGGTGGCGGCGCGACCGCCGCGACCCGTTGGTCCTGCTGTTCTCGCTGGGCGCGGCCGTCTTCGCGGCGGGCGGGCTGAGCGGCCACTGGTCCTGGGGGCGGATCCTGCCCGCCGTGCTGCTCCCCGCGCAGTTGGCCCTCGCGGTCGAGGCGGCGGGCGCCGGGCGCGACCGGGCGGCCGCGCGGGTGCTCGTCGGGGCGACGGCCGCCGCCCTGGTGGCGGGGGCGTGGACGCAGGTCGGGGCCGTCGCCTACGTCCTGCCGGCCCGGGCCGCCCGCGCCGTGCGGGCCCACGTTCCGTCCATCGCCCCCTGGCCGTCGTTCACCTGGGTGGCCGGGCGGGTGCCGGCCGGGCAGACGGTCATGACCGACGACTACCACGCGCTGCGGATGCTGCCCGCGTACGGGCCGTACACCGTCGCCCCCGCCTACCCGGACGTGTTCCTCAGCGATGAACGGGAGCGCAGGGCGGTGACACGGCGTTATTACGCGCCCTCCGCCACCCGCGCGCAACGGCTGGGCGCCCTCCGGGAGTACGCGGCGCGATGGGTGTTGCAGAAGGACGGCGGGCCCGGCCTGCCGTCCGACGACCCGGCCCTGCGGCGTGTCGCCCGGGGCCCCGGAGGACTGATGTTGCTGGAGGTCGAACGATGAGTGCGCCGGACGACGGGCCTCCGTCCCGGGACGCCTTCGCGCGCTGGATCGCCGGCCGGGCCTCCTGGCCCGTGCTGTCGGCGGCGCTGCTGGTCTATGTGCTGAGCGCCGGCCGGATGCTGGGCGTCCGCCGGGCGGGCATGGACAACGCGGTCGTCGTCCGGGCCGCCCGCGCCCTGCTGGAGGGCGGCTCGCCGTACGCGGACAAACGGTTCCTCTATCTGCCGGGAGCCGTGTTCGCGGCGCTGCCGCAGGCACCGTTCGACAATGCCACGCTGTCCCGCGCGGTGCCGTTCGCCACCGCCGCGCTGGTGCTCGCCGGCGTGGCGCTCGCCCTGCGGATCTTCGACGTCCGGGCGGACAGCCGGCTCGCCGCCGCCCTGACCGCCGGCCTCGGCCTCTTCCTCCCCTTCCAGAGCATCGTCCACCTGGGCAACTGGACGGCGGCCTCGGCCGTGGCCTTCCCGGCCGCGCTGCTGCTGGCCCTGCGCGGCCGCTGGACCGCCGCCGGCGTCACCGTCGGCCTGGCCGTCGCGCTCAAACCGATGCTCGTCCCGCTGCTGCTGCTCTTCGTGCTCGCCCGGCGCCGACGGGCGCTGGCCTGGGCGGTGGCCCTGCCCGCGGCGATCTCCCTGGTGGCGGCGCTCGCCATGCCCCGCCCGGGCCTCTTCCTCACCAAGACGCTGCCGTTCCTGCTGCACGGCCAGGACGACTACGCCGCGCCCTTCGACGCCTCGTGGACCGCCGTCCTGCCCCGCCTGGGCGTTCCGCACCACCTCGCGTTCGCCCTCGCCGTCTGCGCCGCCCTGACGGTGCTCGCCGTGGCCCGGCTGCGCTGGCTGCGCGGGGGCGACGAGGCGCTGCGGCTCGTCGAGTGCGGGTCGCTGCTGATGCTCGCCGCGTTCGTGGTGTCCCGGCCGTCCTTCCTGCACTACGCCCTGGTCATCGTGCCCGCGCTGGTCGCGTCGGTGGTGGTGCGGGGAGCCGCGGCGCGCTCGGTGTGGTTCTGGATGGCCCTGCTGCCGCAGCTCGCCGGGGTGTCCTGGCCCGAGCTGGGGAGCGCGCGACGGCACGCCTTCAAGGACATCGTGATGTTCACCGGGATGGCGGCGGTGCTGGTGGCGGCGGCCTGGCGGAGCCGCCCGCGGGCCGCCCGAACGGTGACTGTCAGTGGTGTCACCTACTCTCTGAGTAGTGATCCGGCTCTCCGGGATCCGTCCGAGATGAGGTGACTTGTGTCCGCCGTGCCCCAGCGTCCCGTCCCCGACGTCAGCGTCGTCGTCATCGTCCACAACGACGAGGGCCGGCTGCCGCGCGCCGTGCGATCCGTCCTCGGCCAGTCACTGCGCAACCTCGAAGTGATCGTCGTGGACGACTGCTCCACCGACGGCACCCCCGAGGAGATCCGCCGGCTGGCCGCCGCCGACCCGCGGGTGCGCGGTCTCCGGCTGCCCGTCAACAGCGGGGGCTGCGGTGCCCCGCGCAACGCGGGTGCCGACGCCGCCCGCGCGCCCTTCCTGATGTTCCTCGACAGCGACGACGAACTGCCGTACCACGCCTGCAAATCCCTGCTCCTGACCGCCGAGCGGACCGGCGTCGACCTGGTGGTCGGCGAGGTCACCCGGCTCTACGAGGCCACCGGCACCACCGGCCTCTGGTACCCCCGGCTGTTCGCCGAACCCCGCGTCGTGGAGGGCATCGGGTCGGCCCCCGAGTTCTTCCTCGACCACCTCTCCACCAACAAGCTCTACCGCGCGGATTTCCTCGCCCGCCACGGGCTGCGCTTCCCCGAGGACATCCACTTCGAGGACCAGTACTTCAGCGCCCGCGCCTACACGCTCGCCGAACGCTTCGCCGTCGTCCCCTGGTCCGTCTACACCTGGCGGCTGGCCGCCGACCCGGCCGCCCTCTCCATCTCCTCCAGCCGCCACCGCATCCAAAACGTCGTGGACCGCCTCACCGCCTCGCGCAGAACCGACGCCTTCCTGAAGGAGGCGGGCCGCACGGAGCTCAAGCCGGCCAAGGACGAGGCGTTCCTCCGCCACGCCCTGCGGCTCTACCTCGGCGACCTCCCGTTCCGGGACCGGCGCTGGACCGAGCGGTTCGCGGAGGTCGTCACGCCCTTCCTGGCGGGCGTCGACCCGCGGGCGGTCGAGGCGTTGCCCCGTGAGCAGCGGATCTGCCAGTACCTGCTGGGCGCCGGGCGCCTCGCCGAGGCCGCCGAGTGCGCGCGCACCCTCGACCGGCCCCGGATCGCCCCGCGCCGCGTCGTCCGGCACGCGGGCCGGACGTACTGGGGCGGCACCGCGCCGGCGGACGCCGAGGGGGCCGCCGCGCTCGACATCACCGACTGGCACCTGGACACCCAGCCCTTCACCACCGGCCCGCTCCGGCACGAGGTGACCCGCGTCCAACCGCACGGCACCCGGCTGCGGATCACCCTGCGCACCTACGACCCGGGCGGGCTCCTCGCCGGCCCCGCCGACGTCACCGCCGAACTCCGCGTCGCCGCCCGGGCGGCACCGCTCGTGGTCCCCTTCGGCTACGGCCCGGTGCCGGAGGACCCCGGCGTCCGCACCGCCGAGCTCGTCCTCGATCTCGCCCGGGTGCCGCTGGGCCCCAAGGGTTTCACCGGCCGGCGTCACCCGGTGGTGACCCTCGGCCGCCTGGGGCTGCGCCGCACCGATCCCGTCCTCGCCCCCACCGGGCGCCCCGGACTGCGGGCCCGCGTCGGCGGGCACGACGTGCGGGTGGGCTGCGAGGACGGGGGGCTGGGGCGGCTGGAGATCCGGTGGGAGCGCACAGGGGTGCGCGCCCGCGCCGAGTCCCTCGCGCCACGCCTGGAGCCGGTCAGGGCCCGCTGCGCGCGGCCGGTCCGCCGCGCCAACGGACCCGGCGCCAAGGCCCTGGTCTCCCACGAGCTCCACCGGCTCCCCGTCGACGAGCAACTCGTCGTCTTCGAGGCCCTGGAGGGCCGCGGTTACGCCGACAGTCCCCGCTACATCCACGAGGAGCTGCTCCGCCGCGACCTCCCGCTGTACGCCGTCTGGTCCTACACCGGCAGCAAGGCCGGTTATCCGAAGGGCCTGCCGCTGGTGCGGCGCGGCAGTTGGGAGTACGTACGGACGGTCGCCCGCGCCCGCTACTGGATCGATTCGCACGGCTTCCCCTCCCACATCCCCAAACACCCCGGCACCCGCTACCTCCAGACCTGGCACGGCCAGGCGCTCAAGCACATGGGGTACGACGCCCCCGAGCTGCGGCTCGCCGGGCCCGCCCGGCGCGCGCGGCACCAGGCCATGGTCGACCGCTGGGACGCCCTCATCGCCCCCAGCGAGGAGTTCGAACGGACCTTCGTCCGGGGGAACGCGTACGGCGGCGAGCTGCTGCGCACCGGCCTCCCGCGCAATGACGTCCTCGTCCGGTGGAACGAGCCCGCCCAGCGTGAGCGCGCCGCCGCCGCCCGAGAACGTCTCGAGATCCCCGACGGCAGGAAGGTGCTGCTCTACGCGCCGACGTTCCGTGACGGCGCCCGGGCCAGCGGCGCGTCGATCCGGGTGGACCTGGAGGAACTGGTGCGCCGGGTGGGCGACGAGTGGACGGTGGTGGTCCGCCCGCACTACTACGAGCGGTTCGCCGTCACCCGGGAAGTGGGCCACGCGGTGCGCGACGGCCGGGAGTTCGCCGACCTGAACGACCTGTTGCTGGCCTCGGACGCGCTGCTCACCGACTACTCCTCCGTGATGTTCGACTACGTCAACCTGGGCCGGCCGGTGCTGCTCTACGCCGACGACTACCCGGCCTACCGGTCCGCCCTGCGCGGCACCTACTACGAGCTGGCGGACATCGCCCCCGGCCCGGTCCTCACCGGCATGGAGGAACTCGCCGCCGCACTGCGGGACCTGCCGGCGGTGCGGGAGGAATGGGCGGGAGCGTACGAGCGGTTCAGGGCACGGTTCAACCCGTACGAGACCGGCCGGGCCGCCAAGGCCGTGGTCGACCTCTTCTTCACCGGGGGCGCACGGTGAACGGGCCGTCGGGCGGCCGGGGTTCCGCCGCCTCCCGGCGCAACCTGTTCCTGGTCGGCGTGGACGTGGACTCGATGGGCGGCTCCCAGCGGGTGCTGCACACCCTCGCCCAGGGGTTCGCGGACCGCGGGCACCGTGTGGAGCTGGTCGGCATCCGGCCCAGCCCCGAGCCGCACACGTACCACGCGCGCCCGGCGTACCGGCGGGCCACGCTGTACCGGTCGCCGGCGGCTCCCGCCCGGACCGCCGTCACCGCGGCCGAGCGGCTGCGGCCGTCGCGGCTGCGGGCCCTGCGCGCCGCGCGGCGGGACGGGGAGCGGGCCAGGGAGCGGCTCGCCCGGCGGTTCGCGGCGGTGCGGCACGGCTACGTCGTCATCGGGTCGCCGTGGGCGGCGGACTGGCTGCGGACGGTGGACCGGCGGCACCTGAAGGCCATCGGCCAGTACCACGAGTCCTTCGCGCAGGCCGCGGCGTCCGCCAACCTCCGGCTGATCCTGCGGCACTATCCGGCTCTGGAGAAGGCCGTGTTCCTGAGCGAGCCGGACGCCGAGGAGTTCCGCCGGCGCCGGCTGCCCAACGCGGCGGTGGTGCCCAACCCGCTCCCCTTCGCCCCGGGCCCGCCGGCGCCGCTGGACACCCGGCGCGTCGGCGCGGTCGGCCGGCTGGAGCCGGTCAAGCGGCTGGACCGCCTCGTCGACGCGTTCGCCGCGGCCTGCGCCGGGCGGCCCGACTGGGAGCTGCACTTCTTCGGCGACGGACCGGAGGAGGCGGCGTTGCGCGAACGGGCCGTGCGGCTCGGGATCGCGGACCGGGTCCGCTTCCGGGGCACCGTCCGGGACATGGCCGCCGCCTACCGGGAGCTGTCCGTGGTGGCCCTCACCAGCGAGTGCGAGGGCCGGCCCATGGCCCTCGCGGAGGCGTCCGCCTGTGGGGTGCCGTGTGTCAGCTTCGATCTCTCCGGTGGCGTCCGGGAGTTGGTGGACCACGGGCGGACAGGGGTGCTGGTGCCGCGCGGGGACGGGGACGCCTTCGCCGCCGCGCTGGGGGAGCTGGTGCGGGACGCGGCGCTGCGGGAGCGGTACGGGCGGGCCGCGCGGGAGCACGTGGCGCCGCTGGAGCTGGGGCGGGTGCTGGACCGGTGGGAGGAGCTGTTCGAGGAGGTCGACCGGTGAGGACGGGCTGCGGGGGCGGTGCCCGGTGGCGTCGGAGGAGTGCAGTGGCGAGGGACCGGAGCGGGGCCTGGCGGTGGCGGAGGACGACGGCCGGGTGCCCGGGTGGCTCCCGGTGGGGTCGGAGGGGGAGGCCTGGGCGTTCGGCGGGTGCCCGGCGGTGGCGGAGGGCGAGCCTGGTGGGGGCGGGGCCCGGGTGGGGTGTGGTGGGGCGTTTCCGGTCGTTCAGGAGGGTGCGGGCGTGGGGGTCAGCGGCGGCGCAGCCGACGGGCGGCGATGAGCAGTGCACAGCGCGGGCCGGCGGCGATCCGCAGGGCGAGGGAGCCGTTCGCCGTCGCGTACGGGCGCACCAGCAGCAGCCCGTGGCGGGCGCTCGGCAGGGCGCGGCGGCCCAGGGTGCCGCCCGCCGCGCGGACGGCGGTGCGGATGACGCCGCCGCGCGCGCAGTGCAGCCGGACGCGCAGGTCCCAGGTGCGCGGCCGGTGGCCGTGCCCTGGGGCCGACGGGGGGAGACCGATCAGCAGCCGGGCGGTCCAGCCGGTGCCGTCCGCGGTCAGGGAGGCCTGGGCTTCGAGGGCCGTGCCGCCGCCGCGCGGCAGGAGTTCGACGTCCACGGTGTGCGGGCGGGCCGCGGCGAGCCGTCCGTAGAGTTCGTGGACGCGGAGCCGGAGTTCGGCCCGGGGCGGGCCGGGGAGCAGGCGGAGTGTGGCGTCGACGGTCACCGGCAGCCGGTGGGCCGGGGTGGCGCCGGGGCCGACGAGGCCGTCGAGGGTGGCCGCGGGCAGATCGTCCGCCCAGACGGGACCGGCGCCGGCCCGGGCGTAGGGCGGCAGCAGCCGGGCGGGGCGGGCGGCGAGCTGGGCGAGGCGGTCCAGGTCGCGGGGGTCCGCGGCGGCCAGTACGACCCGGGCGATCCACCGGGCGGGGGCGCGGGCCGCGGCCAGCTCCGCCTCGGCATAACCGGTCAGGCACTCGCGCGTGGCGCGCCACCAGGCGTGCCGGTAGCCGTCGCTGCGGGCGGGCAGCTCCCGGACGTACATGCGCAGGTCGTGGTCGAGGAACTTCACCCGGGCGGCGTGCGCGAGCGGGTCGCGGCCGGCCGCCCGGTAGATCTCCACTCCGCGCCGGTGGGCGCGCAGCCGGGCGTGCCAGTTGCCGATCCGGTCCCGGTCAAGGGAAATCGACGGCCGGCGGGCGTCGCGCCGCACGTGCCAGACGTAGACGGTGTCGGGGACGGTCGCGATGCGGGGGGCGGCGGCGAGGAGGCGCGCGCTGAAGACGAAGTCCTCGTAGGGATAGGCCCCTTCGGGGAACGTCACGCCGTGTGCGCTGAGGAAGCGGCGGTCGTAGAGCTTGTTGACGCAGAGGGTGTCGTGGAGGAGCGCGGGGTGCTGTTCGGGGGAGTGGTGCAGGGCGGCGGTGCGGTAGAGGCCGGGCTGCCAGCGGGTGTCGAGGCGCTGGGGGAGTTCCCGGCGCACGCACAGTCCCGCGGCGACGGGGGCCTCGTGGCGCAGGGCGGCGGCCAGGAGCGTCGCGACGGCGCCGGCCGGGAGGACGTCGTCGCTGTCGAGGAACATCACGTAGGGCGCCCCCGCGGCCCGGACGCCGTCGTTGCGCGGCGTGCCGCAGCCTCCGCTGTTGACGGTGCGGTGGATGACCCGGAGCCGGGGGTGGCGGGCGGCCAGCCGGTCGAGGATGGCGCCGGTGCCGTCCGTGGAGGCGTCGTCGACGGCGATGACCTCGGCGACGGCGGGGCCCTGCGCGAGGGCCGACCGGACGGCGGTGGCGATGTGGGCGGCGTCGTCGTAACCGATGACGACGACGCTGACGAGGCCGGTGGGCAGGGTGCCGGGAGCGTGTGGCAGGGCAGGGGTTCCGCTCTCGTTCACTGTCACGAAAGACATTTTTATCGGTTAAGAGGGATGAATCCGGTGATTCTGCACTCTGGTGTGCCGGAAGCCGGAGCCGTAGGGGGAGCGCCGGCCGGGGCCCGCGACGGGCCGGCCGACGGGGACGGAAGGGGGCGGAGATGGGGCGGGGGCCACTGCGCGCGGTACTGACCGGGCGGGGCACGTCCGGCGGCACGGCCGACGGGCGATCGGGCGCCGGGGACGGTCCGGTGGTCGGCAGAGGGGCACGTGGCGGAAGGGCGCGGCGTGGTGGAAGGGGGGACGGAGAGGCGGACGGCGGCACGGGCGTGGCGGCCGGGCCGGTGCCCGGGGTGTGGGGTGGCGGGGACGGTTCGCCACCAGGACGGACTCGGGGGCGGCCGGGAGGGAAAGTCCGGGCCGGATGGGTGGAGCGCGCGGCCTTCACGAGTCGCGCGGGTCGCGCGGGGTTCGCGGGCGTGGTGGGCCTTGCGGGCCGTTCACCTGCCGCCACGGCGGCCGTGCTGCTGCCGGCCGGGGTGATGCTCGTCCTCGGCCTGTGGGGGCTGGACCGGGGGTCCGTGTGGCGCGACGAGGGGGCGACCCTCCAGGTCGCCCGCCGGTCGCTGCCGGAGATCCTCCGGCTGCTTCACGACATCGACCTCGTGCACGGCCTGTACTACCTGCTGATGCACGCCGTCGTGGCCGTGCGCGACGACGAGGTGATGCTGCGGCTGCCCTCCGTCGCCGCGGCGGCGGCGACGGCGGCGCTCGTCGCCGCGATCGGGTGCCGCCTGGCCAGGCCACGGGTCGGGCTGTGGGCCGGACTCGCGTACGCGGCCACCCCGTTCGTCGGCCATTACGCCCAGGAGGCGCGTTCGTACGCGCTGGTCGCGGCGGGGGCGGCGTGGGCCACCTGGCTGCTGGTCCGGGCGGCCGAACAGGGGACCGTGGCACGCTGGGCCGGCTACGGCGTGGTCGTCGCCGGCACGGCCTTGCTGCACGAGTTCGCGATCCTGCTGCTCGCGGCGCATGGGCTGACCCTGCTCGCCTCCCGGGTCCCCGGGCGGACCTGGCGCGGCTGGCTGTGCGCGGCCCTCGCCGCCTGCGGGACGCTGGCGCCGCTTGCCCTCCTGTCCCGGCGACAGAGCGGGCAGGTCTCCTGGATCCGTACGCCCGGGTACGCGGAGGTGAAGGGGCTCGTGCTCGCCTTCGCGGGACCCTCCGGTCTCGTCGCCGGGGTGACGCTGGCGCTGGTCGCGCTCGCCCTGGTGGCGCCCCTGCCGCGCACCGGTCCGCCCGGGGCCCGGCGGCTCCCGCTGAACGCCGTGGCGCTCCCGCTGGCGCTCGTCCCGCCCGTCCTTCTCTACGTCGCGTCCCAGAGCACGCCCCTGTTCCTCGACCGGTACCTGCTGTTCAGCCTGGCGGGCGTCCCGCTGCCGGCCGCCGCGGGGCTGGAACGGGCGCTGGGGGCGCTGCCCGGACGGCGGCGGGTGGTGGCGGCGGCCGGGGCGGCCGTGGTGCTGGCGGGGTTCCTGTGGCAACTGCCCCAGCAGCAGCGCGAACGGCTGCCGGGCAGCCGTGGCGACGAACCGGCGGGCGTGGCGCGGGCGTTGGGACGGCTCGCGCGGCCGGGGGACGCGGTGCTGTTCCTGCCGCACCACGAACGGCGGATAGCCCTTTTCTATCCGGAGGAGTTCGCCGGCCTGCGGGACCTCACCCTGAAGCGTTCGCCCGCCGCCTCCGGCACGCTCTACGGGGAGGAGGTCGGCGCGGCGGAGCTGCGTCGCAGGCTGGCCGGGCTGCCGGCGGACCGGCCGGTGTGGGTGGTGTCGGACACGACCACGGTCGGAGGCCGGTGGTTCCGGGCGCAACGGGCGGAAGCCGCCAAGGCGCGGGCGCTGGCGGAACTGTGCCGAGAGCGGCCCGAGTCGACGGTGTTCGTGCGCGGAGGCTCCGTCTCGCGGTACACCTGCGGACCGGGGCCGGGACGGGGGCCGCAGAGGGGGCCGGGGCCGTAGCCACGGCAAGAGCGTGATCCGGGGGAGCGGCCGGTCTCTCCCGGCCGCCCGCCGGCCCTGGCTCCGGCCGGTCCCGACGCACCCCGACGGCTGGCACATCCCGTCTGCCGCCGCACCCCGGCTCCCGTAGGCCCCGGGCCCGGACAGGGCCAGCCGGGCCTGGACGCCGCCCCGGTTCCCGTTGGCCCGCGGACCCGGCCCGTGTCCCGGCTTTCCCTCCCCGTCCGCCTACTTCACCGCGCCCGCCATGACCCCGCTGACGAACTGCCGTTGGAAGGCGAAGAACACCGCCAGCGGCACGATCATGGAGAGGAAGGCGCCCGACGCGAGAATGTCGACGTTGTCCCCGAACTGGCGGACCTGCTGCTGGAGCGCCACGGTGATCGGGGGGTTGCCGCTGTCCGCGAAGATCAGCCCGACCAGCATGTCGTTCCACACCCACAGGAACTGGAAGATCCCCAGGGAGGCGATGGCCGGCCCGCCCAGCGGCAGCACCACCCGGAAGAACAGCCGGAACTCGCCCGCCCCGTCCAGCCGGGCGGCTTCCAGCAGTTCCCGGGGGATCTCGGCGAAGAAGTTGCGCAGCAGGAAGATGGCGAACGGCAGCCCGAACGCCGTGTGGAAGAGCACCACGCCCGTGGTCGTCTCGAAGATGCCGAGGGTGTTGAAGAGTTTCGCCACCGGGATGAGGGCGACCTGGACGGGCACCACGAGGAGGGCCACGACGCCCATGAACCACCAGTCCCGGCCCGGGAAGTCGAGCCAGGCGAAGGCGTATCCGGCGAAGGCGCCGACGAGGATCACCAGGACGGTCGCGGGGACGGTGATGAAGGTGGTGGTGAGCAGCGAGTGCATCACCTTGTCGTTGTGGAACAGCGTGTCGTAGCTCGACGTCGTCAGTTGCCCCGGGTGGCGGAAGACCTGCCACCAGCCGGAGGCCGCGATGTCGGACCGGTCCCGGAGCGAGGAGAGGAGCAGTCCGACCGTCGGCATCAGCCAGAACAGCCCGACGGCGACGAGGAGGAACCGGGTGACGCCGCCGCCGAGGCGGGAGGCCAGCCGGGCGGGCAGGGACCGCCGGGGCCGCACGGAACCGGCGGAGGGCGCGGGTGCGCCGGTGAGGGGGTCCGCAGTGGTCATCGCCGCCGCTCCTTACGCATGCGCCGGATGTTGACGATCACCACCGGTAGCACCAGCAACAGCAGGAGCACGGCGATGGCGCTGCCCAGACCCTGGTTGACCGCCGTGCCGAAGGACGACTGGAAGAGCTGGAGTGCCAGCACGTTGGCGTCCGGCAGGCTGGAGCCCGGGGCGATGATGTACACGAGGTCGAAGATCTTCAGGACGTTGATCACCAGCGTGATGACGACGACCCCGAGCACGGGCGCCAGCAGCGGCACCGTGACCCGGCGGAAGACCTGCCACTCGTTGGCGCCGTCCACCCGGGCCGCCTCCAGGAGTTCCCGGGGCACGCCCGCCAGGCCCGCCGCGATGAGCACCATCGCGAAGCCGGCCCACATCCAGATGTACGCGCCGATGATGGAGGGCGTGACCAGCGTCGGGCCGAGCCATTCGGCGCCGTGGTAGCGCTCGGCGAAGTTGCCGGCGGGGAGCCGCAGGCGGGCGCCGTCGGCCTGTTCCGGAAGCGTGAACGTCCCGTCGGCGGCGGTCGTGGCGGAGGCCACCGTCCGGCCGTCCCGCACGGCCTGCACGGTGATGCCCGACAGGGCCTTCTCGCCCGGGTCGATCCGGCCGGCCGTGCCGCCGCCGCCCCGGACGAAGTCCAGCCAGACGGTGCCCGTCACCTTCCCGGTCTCGGGCCGGGCGGGCGCGGCGTCCCGCGCCCCCTCGGCGTCCTCCGGTTTCACCGCCACCAGCGGCACGGCCGCGGGAGTGCCCGCCTTCAGGACCGACCGGGAGGTGAACGCGCCTCCGGAGGAGGCGGCGAGGTCGCCGTTGGGACGCGGATGCGCGCCCGGGTACGGCGCCGGGTCGGAGAAGGTGTCGTGGATGCCGACCCACACGGCGTTCGCGACGCCGCGGTCCGGGTCCTGCTCGTACACCAGCCGGAAGATGATGCCCGCGGCGAGCATGGAGATCGCCATCGGCATGAAGACGACCATCTTGAACGCCGTTCCCCAGCGCACCCGTTCGGTCAGTACGGCGAAGATCAGGCCGAGGACGGTGGCGACGCTGGGAGCGACGACGACCCAGATGACGTTGTTCTTCAGCGCGGTGCGGATCCGGTCGTCGGAGAAGACCTCGTGGTAGTTGTCCAGCCCCACGAAGCCGTCCCCCGAGGCGTCGAAGAAGCTGCGGTGGACGGACCAGCCGATCGGATAGACGACCAGCGCGCCCAGCAGGGCCAGCGCGGGCAGCAGGAACACCGCGGCCACCCAGGGGCGGGTGCCCAGGACGGTCCGGCGTTCCCGCCGCTTCCGTGCCGGTACGGTCCCGGGGCCCGGTGGGACCCCTGTCGTGACGGAGCTCATGGGACCGGGCCCGTCAGTTCTTGAAGGCCTTGGCCGCGTCGGTCTCCAGCCGTTGCTGGGTGCCCGCCACGTCCGTCGGGTTCCGCAGGAAGTCCTGGAGCGCCTTCCACTCGCCCTGCCCGGGCTTGCCGCCGAAGGCCGCGGGAGCCTGGTCCGACATGTCGAACCGGAACGCGTCACCGGCCTCGACCAGCGCCTTGGCGATCGTCCGCTGGGTGTCGTCCGGATAGGCGGCGAGGTCCAGGTTCTTGTTGCCCGAGATGAAGCCGCCCCGGTGGGCCCAGATCTGCGCCGCGTCCGGCGACGCCAGGAACGTCAGCAGCGCCTGCGCCGCCGGCCCGTCCTTGAGGGCCACGCCCACGTCGCCGCCGGTGACCACCGGGGCCCGGTCGCCCACCTTGGGGAACGGGAAGACCTTGGCGTCCGTGCCGATCTTCGCCTTGGCGGCGGTGATGTTGGCGGCGGCGAAGTCCCCCTCGTAGACCAGGGCGGCCTTCGACTTCTCACCGCCGCTGAAGGTCTGGGTGACGGAGGTGGGGAACTGCGTCTGGAGCGCTCCGTTGTTGCCGCCCGCCAGCAGCTCTTTTTTGCCGAACAGTTGGGCAAGGGTGGTGAGGGCGTCCTTGACGGACGGGTCCGTCCACTTGATCTTGTGGGCGGCCAGTCGGTCGTACTTCTCGGGGCCGGCCTGGGAGAGGTAGACGTTCTCGAACCAGTCGGTGAGCGTCCAGCCGTCCGCACCGCCGACCGAGACAGGGGAGACGCCGTAGTCGGCGATCGCCTGGGCCGTCTTCATCAGCTCCGGCCAGGTTCCCGGCTCCTTGGCGCCCGCGGCGTCGAAGATCTTCGTGTTGTACCAGACCAACGACTTGTTGCTGGCCTTGAAGTAGACGCCGTACGGCTTGCCCTGGTGTGAGCCGAGGTCCACCCAGCCCTTGGTGAAGTTCTTGCGCAGTTCCGCCGCGGCCTCGCCGGAGAGCGGCTTGAGCCAGCCCTTCTCCGCGAACTCGTGCAGCGCACCGGGCTGTTGCAGGAGGGCGACGTCCGGCGGGTCGCCGCCCGCGACCTTCGAGCCGATGAACGCCGACATGTCGTCCCCGCTGGGGACGTACGCCACCGAAGCACCGGTGCGCTTGGCGAACTCGTCCAGAACCTTGGCGAAGTTGGCCTGCTCGGTGCCGGTCCAGACGGCGGTCACCTTGATCTTCTGCCCGTTCAGCTTGGGGAGCCGGACGGTGTTCGGTATGACGTCCGAGGAGCCGGACGCGGTGGCGTTCGGCTTCGTCCCGTCCTTGTCGCCCTTGTCGTCACCGTCACCGCCGCAGGCCGCCGCCGACAGGGCCAGGGCGCCCGAGGCCAGGGCCGCCAGCGCGCCGCGCGCCACGCGGCTCCTCCAGAGCGTTGTACGCATTGCCGTCCCTTCCGTGCCCGGTCGCAGCGGACGGCCGCTCCGTACGTCGTCCCCCGTACGACCGCACTTCCGTGCGACAGTCCTACGCCGCGCCGGAGGTGCCCGCAATAGCGGCTCCGGTGTCAACTCACCGATCGTGACCGGGATGTGATGTCGCGTGGGCGGGGGGTGGAGGTGCCCGGGGTGCCTGGGGCCGGTCACCTCCCCCGTGACCCGCCGTGACCCGTGGGACGGGCGGGCGAGGCCGCGGGCAGCCGGGCGCGGCCGCTCGGCCCGGGACCCGCCCGGCCCGGTGCGGTGCCGCAGGAGCACCGCACCGGGCCTGGACGGGCGACGGGCGGGCACGGACGGGTGCGCCGCGCGGGAACGCGCGGGGTTCAGAGCAGGGGCGGCGCCGACTGGGCGCCCGCCGACTGGGCGGCCCGTTGCAGGGCGCTCGCGAGCAGGGCCAGGTCGGTCGGGCCGTTGCCCAGCTCGCGCACCGGCCGTCGGGTCGGCGGGTCGCCCATGCGCTGCCAGTCCAGGAGGACGACGGTCGGGCGGAGCGTGGCCGTCCGGGGGATGCGGCCGGTGACCCGGCCCGCCTGGAACGGCGTCGTGGCCTCGTCGTCCGGGCGGCAGAGCCGGCCCCGGCCGGGCGCCGGACCACTGTCCCCCTGGGATCCCGCGTCGGCCGGGGCGATCTCCAGCGCCGCGCGCAGGGCCGCGCGCTCGGCGGCCTCCGTGCCGTCGGTGCGGTCCGGGCGGCCGGAGGCGGCGATCAGGTGGATGCCGAGCCGTTCGCCGTCCCGGGCGACCGCTTCCAGGGCCCGGACCACGGAACCGGCGGCCGGCCGGCCGGTGCTGCCGAGGGCCGGGGCGACCAGGGCGTCGTAGTCGTCGACCAGGACGACGAGCCGCGGCAGCGCGGTCTCCGCGGTCCGGGCCGCGGCGTCGCCGCCCCGGGCCGGGCGCAGCCGCACCGTGCCGGTGGGGGGCGAGTCCAGGTCGCCGGACGGCGGGTCGACGGATCGCCGCGGGTTCACCACCTGGGGTGGCGGCGGGGCGTGCCGTTCGTGCCAGGCGGTGAAGTCGAGCGTGCCCAGCAGCTCGGCGCGGCGCTTCAGCTCCGCCCCGAGGGCCTGCGCGAACTCCCGCATCCGGACCGGGTCGGAGGCGGCGAGGTACGTGGAGACGTGCGGCAGCTCCGTGCACACCCGCAGGCCCTCACCGCGCTCGGCCGCCGCGCCGTCCACCAGGACGAGGGAGAGCCGGTCGGGCCGGTCCGCCGCGGCGAGCGAGGCGGCCAGCGAGCGCAGCAACTCCGTCTTGCCGCTGCCCGGGCCGCCTTCGACCAGCAGGTGCGGGCCGTCGGCCGCCAGATCGACGGCGAGCGGACCGTGCGGGCCCGCGCCGAGGACGGCGACGGCATGGCCTCCGGGGCGGCTGCCCGGATCGGTGGCCTCGGCCCAGCGGGCGGTCAGCGAGGCGGGAGTGGCGCGCGCCAGGCCGAGCTCGTCCAGCAGCCGCGCGGTCCTGGGCAGGGCGGCGACGCGCGCCGAACGGCCCGACGGGTCGGCGTCGGCGACCCGCAGGGGCGCGAGGGCGCGGGCGAACCGCTCGGCCCAGGCGCCGGACACGGCGTCCACGGCGGCCACGGCCGAACGCCCGGGTGCCGGGGGCGTGGCGGGGGCGGCACCGCCGGGCGGCGTGTCCCGTTCGATGACCTGGACCACCGTGGCCACATCGCCGCCGAGCAGCGCCACCGCGCCGCAGTGCGGGAACGCGGGGGAGCCGGCGGCGGCCGTCTCCAGGGCGGCGGAGACCGGGAAACTCGCGGTGGTGGCCGGTGCCTCCGCGAGACAGATCAGGTGGATACCGGCGGCGGCGCCGCGCGCGGCCAGCCGGGCGACGGTCTCGCGGAGCGCGGACGTGCCCGGGTCCCCGTCCACGATCACCACCGTGTACGGACCGGGGTGGCGGTCGGCCGCGGCCGCGACCTCCTCCGGAGGCGCGGTCGGCCAGTTGGGGCCGAGGGGGCCGTCGTCCAGCCGGCGGACCAGCTCGGCGGCGCGTGCCGCGGCCTGCTCCCGGTCGTAGGCGACCAGCAGCCGGCAGTCCTGGCCGAGCGCCGGACGGAGGTGCGGGAGCCAGCCCAGCCAGGCCCATTCCGCCTGCCGCCGGTCCGCGGGGCGGGCCGGGTCGGCGGCGATCAGGACGTACTCCAGCACCGACGGCGAGTGCAGGGCCGCGAGATGGGCCAGGGCGGACCTGGCCAGCCCGGCCAGCCGCGCCCGGGGCCCGGCGAGCCCGAGCGAACCCGCCTGCCGCAGGCTCACCGTGACGGGGACGGCGGGCAGGAGGGCGCGGCCGGTGACGGCGGTCGCCGTGCCGGAGCCGGGGTCGGTGACGGCGGTGGGGCCGGCGACGGGGGCGGACGTGTAGCGGTCGGCCGTGCCCAGCCGGACGGTCAGCAGGTCGGGGTGGTCCGGGCCGCGCTCCCACAGGCGTGGCCCCGGGCCGAGCGCCGTGAGCAGCACGGCGGCCGGGTCCGGCCAGCGCTCGCGCAGACTCGCGGCGGTCGCGGCGGTGCTGCGGGCAGCCGTCCGCCCGGTGCCGGCTCCGGTGTCGGCACCGGTGGCCGCCGCCCCGGCCGCTGACGGCCGGGGGGCGTTCGGGCCGGCGTCGGCGGTCTGCGGTTGCCGGTCGCCGCGACCGCCGGTGAGGCGGCGCGCCCAGGCCGCTATGCCGCGGTTGCGGGGGCGCTTGCCGGACGTGGACACGGTTGTTTGGTCGGTGACTTCGGCTTTGTCGGTGACTTCGGTGACTTCGGCGAGTCCGGCGGTCGCCGGTGCCGGTGTCGGCGCGGGTGCGTAGGGGGTGCCAGGTCCGGGGGCCGGGACGTTTCCGTCGGCCTCGGGTGCGGCGGGGATCCGTGCGGTGACCCTGGGCGTCTGGGCCGCGAGGGCGTCGGTCCGGTGCTGCTTGCCCCGCCCGGCCGGGGTGGGGGCGGCGCCGGAGGAGCCCGCCGCCGAGGAGCGGGAGGGCGTGGCCTCTCGCGCTTGGCCGTGGCCGGTGTGAGGGGTGCGGTCGGCGTCTGCTGTCCGGTCGGCGGCGGGGTCCGGGGCGGCCGCCGTCGCGGCGCGCGGGCGGGCGGAGCCGGTGGCCCAGGAGGGACGCCCGGACTCTGACGTTCGGTCGGCTCCCGTGTCGGGCGCGGTGTGGGGTGCGGTGTCCCGGTGCTCGGTGCGGGGCTGTTGGGGAACGTGGGGCGTTGCACGTCCCGGGTGACCGGGCAGGACGGTGGCGCGCGATTCGTCAGCCGCCGAGTCCACCGGGCCGGTCGCGGTGGTCGCGTTGCTGGATGAGACCGAGCCCGACGCCGTGGTGAAGCGGGCGGTGCCGGTACCGGTCGTGCCCGTGCCGCCGCCGTACTGGGCGGGGTTCGGGGACGTGGCGATCCGTGCCGTTCCGGCGTCCGCTGTGGCGTGAGCCCTCCGTGCCGTGTCCGGCACGGAGGGAGCGGGCACGGCACGGACCGGCGCCTCGGCGCCGCTTCCTGCCCTGGCCTGTCCGGGAATGCTCGTGCCCGAGGCGGCGCGTCGAGCGGTGTCGAACGCCTCCGTGCCCTCCGCCCGGGAGCCGCCTTCGCATGCCCCCGTCTCCGCGCGGAATCCGCGCGCGTGCGTGCTCCGCTCGGAGTCGGCACTCGCGGGGGTACGGGACGTGGCGGCACGCGTCGTCCCGGACACGCCGGCGCCGCGGTCGTCGGACATGACCGGTGAGGCTTCGGAAGCTCCCGGGTGGCCGCCCACCATGCCGGAGGGCCGAGCGCTCGGGGCGCCCCGCGTCTCGGCCGGGCTGCCGGTCCCGTCGCCGCCTCGTGCCGGGCCGGTGTGCCGGGACGCGCCGTGGGGCGCACTCCGTTCGCCGGGAGCCCGCCCGGCGAATCCCGGTCCGGTGTCGACCTCGTGACCGTCCCCGGTCGGGGACGAGCTGTCCGTACGTGAACCGGCGCCCTCTTGACGGCCGTCGGAAGGGGCGTGTCCCGTACCGGATGCGTGCGCGGCGGCTTGGCCGTGCCACTGCTTACAGGAGCTGGTCCCGGCCCCTTGAACGCGGGCCGCGTTTTGAGCGGGCATGCCCGTGTCCGCCACCCGGGCGTCACCGACGCCGCGCGGCGGGGCCGGCGCCGACACTTCGCGTCGGAGCCCGGCCGCGTCCCTGCCCGGTGCGTCACCGTTTCCGTCGGACGGGCGGCCCGTGCCGCCCGTCGGTCCGTGACCTGAGGTGCCGGCGGCAGGCCCGTCCACCCGCCTTTCGAGGTGTGCGGCACGGGCCTCGGCGCTCGCGCGGGGAGCGGCGCCGGACGTGTGACGATCCGCGTCGGGGTGGGCCGCCCGGAACTCACGAGGGTCCCGCGCCGACGGAACCTGCCGCCGTCCGACCGCACCGGCCCCTGCCGACCGGGCGGAGGCGTCGGAGCCCTGCGGCGTCGCGTCGGCTCCGGTCGTCGCCGCCGCGCCGCCCCGCGCGTCACGCGTCCTGTCCTGGCCGAGGGCCTCCTGGCGGGGGCCGTTGGCATGCCCGCCCAGCGGCCCCCGCCGCGTTCCGGTCGCGGCTCCGTGGCCGCGCGCTGCGGACCCGTCGTCGTGTGCGGGACAGGTCGTGTCCGAGGGCACGCCTTCCCCGGCCACGGAGCCGTGGCCGTGCGGCGCCTGGCCGCTCCAGGCAGAAGGGACGCGTCCGGCCTCAGCCGTCCCTTCCCTCCCTTCCCCGCCGGCTCCGGCTCGCGAGCCGCCGTCCGGGCGGGCCGCGTCGGTACCGGTGGGCGCCGGGCCGTCACCACGGACGGCCCAGGAGGTACGGCCGGTGCTCGTCGTTTGACCGTCGCGTGCCGGACCCGCCGGTACGGAGTCCGGCGCGCCGGACGCGGCCGGCGGCCCGGCCTGGGCCGGGTGGGCATCCGTCGGGCGCGTGCCCGTGGCGGTGGGGTCCCGGTCGTACGCCCGGGCGGTGTGCGCGGGCCGGCCTGGCGCCGGGACGGCTGTGGCTTCGGAGAGCGGCTCGGTGGGGTGACCGGCGAGGGACGCGTCCGGGGTCAGGCGGGCCGCCTGCCCGGTGGCGGGGGGTGCCCCGGCTTCCGCTGTGCGGCCGGTCGGGGCGGCCTGCGTTCCCGTCGCGTGGGTGCCCGTGGCGGAGCGGTCCCGGCCGGCCGCCGGGGCGGCCTGTGAGGGCAGGCTGGGGATCGTGGTCCCTGAGAGCGACTCGAGGGCGTGACCGGTGCCGGACGCGTCCCGGACGGCGCGGGCCGGCTGCCCGGAGGGGCGGGTCGCACCGGTTTCCGGTGCGTGGTCGTCCGGCGTCGGATGCGTTCCGGTCTCCTGAGGGCCCGTGACGCTGCGGCCCCGGCCGGACGTGGAAGCGGCTTGGGTCGGCCGGCCCTGCGGGTCGGCAGCCGTGGGCTCGGGGACGGGACCGGTGTCCGGCACGTACCGGGCAGGGCGGGCCGCCTGCTCGGTGGAGAAGGTCCCCTCGTCTGCCGCCCGCACGCTCTCACCGGAGTGACCGGCGCGCGGCGCGTCCACCGGGGGGCGGGTGGCGGGCGCGGGATCGGCGGAACGGGTGGTGCGAGGTGCGGCGGCGGTTCCCGACGCCCGCGCCGGGCCGGAGCCGTGGTCGACGTGGGGACCGTGACCGTCAGCAGGGTCGGTTCCGTGGGTCGTCCCGGACGGTGCAGCGATGCCCGGACGGCCGTCCGGCCCGGTCTCGACGGACCGAGCCCGAGGGAACGCCGTACCGGTCGTGCCGGTCGTGGACCTGGTGGCCCCGTGGGCTTCGGTGGTTTCGGCAGCCGTAGCCGGCCGGTCGGCCTCACCGGTCCCGCCGGCCGCGGGAGACCCGGCCGCCTCGACGGGCCGTGCCCTGCCGCCGACCGGCTCCGGGCGCGGTGGCACGCCCCCACGCGCCTCCGCTCCCGGCGTGGCGGAACGCCCGTCGGACCCGACCGGCGTGCTCGACCCGACCGGCGTGCTCGACCCGACCGGCGTGCTCGACCCGCCGTGCGCTCCTGCGGCGTCCCCGCCGCGCGGGCGCGCGGGTGCTTCGGTGGGTGCGCCCGTCGTCTCCGCGCCCCGCGTCCGGTGCGCCACGGTCGTGGCGGCTCCGGGGTGCCCGCCTCCCATGAGGCGGCGGTCGCCCGGGTGTCCGTCCGGGCGCCGTGCGCCGGGGACGTCCGTCCGGGTGACGGGGGTGGGGCGGTGTGCTCGCGGTGTCACTCGAAGGTGTCCCTCGCCGTCGGGCGAGGTGGGGAGGAGAAGGGGAGGAACGGCTTCTTCCGGTGCCTTGGCGGATGCGCGGGCGACGGTGGACGCCGGGGTGGGGGCCGGCTCGCCGGGGCGGGGGTCCGCGCCGTCGGGGCCGTGCAGGACCAGGGTCGATTCGCCCGCGCGGAGCAGCGCCCCGGGGCGGAACGGCACGGGCCGTTCGTCGACCGGGGTCGCGTCGAGGGTGGTGCCGTTGGTCGAGCCGAGGTCGTGGAGGGTGACCCGGCCGTCGTCGCCCAGGGTGACCGCGCAGTGCAGCCGGGAGACGTCGGGGTCGTCGACCGGGATGTCGGCCGTCGAGGAGCGGCCGACGCGGACCTCGCCGCCGTGCAGCAGGTGTACGCCGCCCGCGTCGGGCCCGGAGACGACGTGGAGGCGGGCGGTGGTCTCCGCCAGTTGGGCGAGGGGCGTGGCGGGGTGCCGGTCCGGGTCGGCCGGGGCGCCGAGGGAGAGCACCGCGCCGTCGATCAGCGGGGGCTCGCCCAGCGCGCAGCGCTGCGCGTCCAGCCGCTCGGTGCCCGCGTAGACGGCGACGGTCCCGGTACCCAGGTCGGAACCGGCCGCGGCCAGGACGGCGGCCAGACCGCTCGTCACACCGGCGAGGGCGGTGCCCGCCGGGGCGGTCACCAGGACGTCGCAGGCGTGCGCGGCGTGGCCGCCGAGCGACGGCCCGAGGACGGTCAGCCGGATCTGCATCGGCGTCCACTGTCCCTTCCTGCCCGTGGTGCGCCGACAGGGGCAGGACGTCTCCCCCACCGGCCGCACGGGCGCTTCGGCACGTACAGGTCACCACGGAGCGCGGGGCCTCGGCTCCGCCCCCACCGCACCGTGCTGCGAGCATCCTCGCACCTGCCACTGACAGCGTGCCCGGCGCAGGCCCTTTCGTGATCTTGAAAATTGGTCGGCCCGTACACGGACGGCGAAGAAAACGTCCGATCGTGATCGGGGAGTGATCGGACATCCGGGAACTTCCTTCCGTTTCCCTCCCCTTCTCTCTGCTTCTCTTCGCGTTCCTCCGGCCGGCACCGCCTTCTTTCGGCCTACGGGCCCTGCGGCGTTCACCACTCCCCCCCCCGTGGCTCTCGCCGCCCCGGGCCTTCCTCCCTTCACTCCCTCTTCGCCCCCTTCCCCGCCGCAGCACCTCCCGCCGGAGCGTCTCTCCGCCGGAGCGCCGTGCGGCGCGTCCCGCGCTCCGCCCTCGCGCGCCGCCCCCTCCGCACCCCCGCCGGAACTCCCGCCACCGCCCATGGCAACCAACGGTCCCCGAGGTGCGTCTTTCCCCCGTGCCCCACGGATTCGCCGGGACGGCGGTGCGCGGGACCCCACTACAGTGGGCCGGAGGGCCGGCCCCGGGAGACCGGGAGCCGGGCGGCCGGACCCGACCGGAACGAACCGGGTTCGACCGGGACGGACCGGAACGGCCGGAACGACGCCGGGAACCAGCAGATCGGACGAACCCGGAAGAGCCCGGCAGAACCGGGAACAAACGGAAAGAAGAGAGCGGCCCAGCACCCGGCTCGCGGCACGACCGCGGGCCGCCGGGCCGGAGCACACGACCAGGGAGCGCATGACGTGCGGCCGGTAGGCAGCAAATACCTGCTCGAAGAGCCGCTCGGACGCGGAGCGACGGGCACCGTCTGGCGGGCGAGCCAGCGGGAGGCGGCGGGTGCCGAGGCGGCCGTGGCCGGTCAGCCCGGCGAGACCGTCGCCATCAAGGTCCTCAAGGAGGAGCTGGCCAACGACGCGGACGTCGTCATGCGCTTCCTGCGCGAGCGGTCCGTGCTGCTGCGGCTCACCCACCCGAACATCGTCCGCACCCGCGACCTCGTCGTCGAGGGCGATCTGCTGGCTCTGGTGATGGACCTGGTCGACGGTCCGGACCTGCACCGCTACCTGCGGGAGAACGGCCCGTTCACCCCGGTGGCCGCGGCCCTGCTGACCGCCCAGATCGCCGACGCGCTGGCGGCCAGCCACGCCGACGGCGTCGTGCACCGTGACCTCAAGCCGGCCAACGTCCTCCTGAAGAACGAGGACGGCCGGATGCACCCGATGCTCACGGACTTCGGCATCGCGCGCCTCGCGGACTCGCCCGGTCTCACCCGCACCCACGAGTTCGTCGGCACCCCGGCGTACGTCGCGCCGGAGTCCGCCGAGGGCCGCCCGCAGACCTCCGCCGTCGACATCTACGGCGCCGGCATCCTGCTGTACGAGCTGGTCACCGGCCGCCCGCCGTTCGCCGGGGCGACCGCCCTGGAGGTGCTGCACCAGCACCTGAGCGCGGAACCGCGCCGCCCCACCACCGTCCCCGAACCCCTGTGGACGGTCATAGAACGCTGCCTGCGCAAGCGCCCGGAGGAGCGGCCGAGCGCGGAGAACCTGGCCCGCGCCCTGCGCGTGGTCGCCGCCGGTGTCGGCGTGCACGCCACCCCCGCCCAGGCCGAGGCGGCGCTCGGCGTCGCGGCCCTGCTCGCACCGGACCCGCAGCCGGCTCCGGTGCCCGGTACCGGCCAGGCGGGACAGCAGGGCGGACCCGGCGGCTTCGGCGACGCGGATCCCACCCAGGTGCTGCCCCCGACGGTGAACCCGTCGGCCGGCCAGGGCCCGGGTGCCTACGACCCCAACGCGGCGACCAGCGTCCTGCCCAGCACCCCGCCCGGCGGCCCGTCCGGCCCCGACGCGGGCCCGACGCAGGTCCTGCCCGCCGGTTCCGCGGCCCCCGACGGCACCCGGATCATGCCCACCGGTCCCGGCGGGTACGGCGGGGCGGACCCGACGCGCGCCATGCCGCCCGTCGGCCCCGAGCCGCAGCAGGCAGACGGCCCGCACCCCTGGCAGACGCAGTTGCGCGCGGCCCGCGACCGCAACGACCAGACGCAGGTCCAGTACCTGGATCCCAGTGAGGACCCGCTGCGCCGCCGCCCCACGCGCCGCCAGGCGCCGCAGCAGCCCTACCAGCAGCCGTATCCGCCGCAGGGTGACCCCGGCCGGCAGGGCTACCACCCGCAGCAGGGCTATCCCGATCAGCAGGGCTATCCCGGTCCCCAGGCGTACCCCAACCCCCAGGGTTACCCGCAGCAGCCTCCGCACCCCCAGCAGGGACAGCAGGCGCAGCAGCCGTACCCGCCGCAGCGGCCCCAGCCGCAGCGTCCGGCTCCCCAGCGGCCCGAACGCCGGCGCCCCGAGCCGCGTCGGCAGCAGCCCGCGCCCGCGCCGGAGCCGCAGCGGTACGCGCCCCCCGAGCCGGAGCCCGCGCCCCGGCGCGAGCCCCGTCCGCCCCGGCAGCGCAGTGCCAACCCCATGCGCATCCCCGGGCTCGGATGCCTCAAGGGCTGTCTCTTCCTGATCGTCATCCTGGTCATCGGTTCCTGGGCGGTGTGGGAGTTCACCCCGCTCAAGGACTGGGTCGCCGACGGGAAGAACTTCTGGGACGCCGCCTGGGACTGGGTCACCAAGGCCAAGGACTGGGTGTCCGACCTGGGGTCGAAAACGTAACCGGCCGACGGGCACGCGACCGGAGGACGGCCGGGGCCGGGGGCGGACCACCCCCCATAGGGTGGCTTGTCTCCGGGAAACCCTGGGAAAGCCCGGGGAAAACCCGAAAAGCTCGGTCCGGCACCAGCCGGTGCCCCTAGCATCCCCTCGGCCGCGTAGGTTGTCGGTGACGCGCCTGTCGGATGTCGGAGGAGTCGGGGAAAGTCTTGGCACGGAAGATCGGCAGCCGGTACACCGCCCACCAGGTCCTCGGCCGGGGCAGCGCCGGAACGGTGTGGCTCGGCGAGGGGCCCGAGGGCCCGGTCGCGATCAAGCTCCTGCGTGAGGAACTCTCCTCCGACCAGGAGCTCGTCGGCCGGTTCGTGCAGGAGCGCGCCGCCCTCCTCGGTCTCGACCACCCGCACGTGGTCGGCGTCCGCGACCTCGTCGTGGACGGCGCCGACCTCGCCCTGGTGATGGACCTGGTCCGGGGCACGGACCTGCGCACCCGGCTCGACCACGAACGCCGCCTCGCCCCCGAGGCGGCCGTCGCCATCGTCGCGGACGTCGCCGACGCCCTGGCCGCCGCGCACAAGGCCGGGATCGTCCACCGCGACGTCAAACCGGAGAACGTCCTCCTCGACATGCAGGGCCCGCTCGGCCCCGGCGGCGCCCACCCGGCGCTGCTGACCGACTTCGGCATCGCCCGCCTCGTGGACGCCCCGCGCCCGGCCCGGGAGCGGCAGCCGGGCACCGGCGCGGGCGGGCGCGGCGCCGTGCAGCGCAGCGTCATCGGCACGCCCGACTACCTTGCTCCGGAGATCATCGAGGGGCTGCCGCCGCGCGCCTCCGTCGACGTGTACGCGCTGGCCACCGTCCTCTACGAGCTGCTCGCCGGGTTCACGCCGTTCGGCGGCGGGCACCCCGGGGCCGTCCTGCGGCGGCACGTCACCGAGACGGTGGCGCCGCTGCCGGGCATCCCCGACGAGCTGTGGCAGCTCATCGTCCAGTGCCTGGCCAAGGCGCCCGCCTCCCGGCTGCGCGCCTCCGAACTGGCCTCCCGGCTGCGGGAGCTCCTCCCCGGCCTGGCCGGGCTGCCGCCGCTGGACATCGACGAGCCGGGCGCCGAGGACGAGCACGCCGGCCCCGGGGAAGCGCACGGGAGCGGCGCCGAGGCGCGCGGCACGGCGTACGACGGGCAGGGGGCGCCCGGTGGCACGGCGCCCGCGCCGCGTCGCCGGGGTGCGGTCCCGCTCGTGCCCACCCCCGCCTTCGACTCCACCCGGGACACCCATACGAGCATGCGCGTGCCCGGCCCCGAGGAGCTGGCGGGCGGTGCGCACGGCACGGCCCGCGCCCCCCGCGCCGCGGGCGAGCCCCGGGCCGGCTCCGCCCGGCACCGCACTCCGGCCGAGGCCCGGCGCCGTCGCCGGATCAAGCTGGGCGCCGCCGCGGCGGCCCTGGCCGCGGCGGCCGGCGTAGGCGGCTGGCTGGCCACCGCCGACCACGACTCCGGTGACGCCAAGCCGGGCGTGCACCGCACGGACACACCGCAGGGGCAGCTTCCCTAGCGGGCCTGGGGCGGGCGCCGCCGGCACCGGTTCCGGCGCGCTCGCCCGGCCCCGGCCGGAGCGTCACCGTCCGCCCCCAGCCGTTCCCGTGCCGCCCGCCCGCCCCCGGTTCCCCGCCCGGACACCCCGGTCCCGCACGGCGTCCCCCGCCGCCCCGCGTACCGGTTAGGCTGGTTGCGTGGCAGTCGTTGACGTATCCGAAGAGCTCAAGTCCCTCTCCTCCACCATGGGGTCGATCGAGGCCGTTCTGGACCTCGACAAGATGAGGGCCGACATCGCCGTGCTCGAGGAGCAGGCGGCAGCCCCGTCGCTGTGGGACGACCCGGAGGCGGCGCAGAAGATCACCAGTCAGCTCTCGCACCTCCAGGCCGAGCTGCGCAAGGCCGAGACGCTGCGCGGCCGCATCGACGACCTCGGGGTGCTCTTCGAGCTCGCCGAGGCCGAGGACGACGCCGACACCCTCGCCGAGGCCGAGGCGGAGCTGGGCTCCGTCCGCAAGGCGCTGGACGAGATGGAGGTCCGCACCCTCCTCTCCGGTGAGTACGACGCCCGTGAGGCGCTCGTCAACATCCGTGCCGAGGCCGGCGGCGTGGACGCCTCCGACTTCGCCGAGCGGCTCCAGCGGATGTACCTGCGCTGGGCCGAGCGCCACGGCTACAAGACCGAGATCTACGAGACCTCGTACGCCGAAGAGGCCGGCATCAAGTCGACCACCTTCGCCGTCCAGGTCCCCTACGCCTACGGCACCCTCTCCGTCGAGCAGGGCACCCACCGCCTCGTCCGCATCTCGCCGTTCGACAACCAGGGCCGCCGCCAGACGTCCTTCGCGGGCGTCGAGGTGCTGCCCGTGGTCGAGCAGACCGACCACGTCGAGATCGACGAGTCCGAGCTGCGCGTCGACGTCTACCGCTCCTCCGGCCCCGGCGGCCAGGGCGTCAACACCACCGACTCCGCGGTGCGCCTGACCCACCTTCCGACCGGCATCGTCGTCTCCTGCCAGAACGAGCGCTCGCAGATCCAGAACAAGGCGACCGCGATGAACGTCCTCCAGGCCAAGCTGCTGGAGCGGCGCCGGCAGGAGGAGCAGGCCAAGATGGACGCCCTCAAGGGCGACAGCGGCGGCTCCTGGGGCAACCAGATGCGGTCGTACGTCCTGCACCCCTACCAGATGGTCAAGGATTTGCGGACCGAGTTCGAGGTCGGCAACCCGCAGGCCGTCCTCGACGGGGACATCGACGGCTTCCTCGAGGCCGGCATCCGCTGGCGCAAGCAGCAGGAAAAGTAAGACAAAAGCAGGAACAAACGCCGATGGATCCGGGCATAGCGCCCGGATCCGGCTTGACGCTGCCCTGGAAACTCGGAAGTGTGGCGAGCGGCATGCGTATCACTGGGGTGCGTGTGGCGGGGGGCGTGGAACCCGGCCGTACGGCCGGAGTCGTCGCGCACGGTTCCCCGGAGCCGCCGCCCCGTGGATAGCTGCTCCATCGACGAGACCAGCTACTGGGGGTAGCAGGCATATGACCAACAAGACGCGGTTGCGCATGGCGCGCATCACCGCGGGCGCGGTGATCGCCGCGGGTGCGTCGCTGACGGCCGCGGGTGCGGCCTCGGCCGCCGGCGTGGACGTTCCGCTGGGCGGCCTGAAGAAGTCCAAGTCCGTGTCGGTTCCCGACGGGCCTGATGGTCCGGACGGAAAGCAGACGCCGCCGCCCGGGGACGGGAAGACGACGCCGCCCACCAGCATCCCGCAGCCGACGGATCCGCCCACGGATCCGCCCACGGATCCGCCCACGGATCCGCCCACGGATCCGCCGACGGACCCGAAGACGACGCCTCCCACGGATCCGAAGACCACGCCTCCCACGGATCCGAAGACGACGCCTCCCACGGACCCGGAGACCACGCCTCCCACGGATCCGAAGACGACGCCTCCCACGGACCCGGAGACCACGCCTCCCACGGACCCGGAGACGACGCCTCCTTCGGAGCCGCCGTCCACGGGCGAGCCGACCGACCGACCGGACCCGACGGCTCCCTCGACGGGTGAGCCGACCCCCGGCGCCACCAGTTCCCCCTCCACCGGCACCGGCCCCGGCGCCACCGGCAAGGCCTGCCCGGTCGACACCGGCAGCGGCAACTGCAACACCGGCGCGGACGGCACGGCCGTCCAGCCGGTCCAGCAGGCCAAGCCCAAGGAGGAGCTGGCGCAGACCGGTGCCGGTCAGACCGGCTTCCTGGTCGCCGGTGCCGCGACGATGATCGCGGGCGGCATCGGCTTCCGGCTGCTGCCCCGGGCGATCAACCGCAACACCGTCGCCTGACCGCCGCGCCGAAACGTTCCGGCGCGCAGCTCCGCACAGCGGACGACGCGACGAGGCCCGGGGTGCCACAGCACCCCGGGCCTCGCCGTCCGTCTTGGTCCGTGCCGAAGGGGGAACCCCCGGAACATCGTTACCGTACGCTCACGCCGCGAAGCTGCGCGCGACGACCGCCACCGCGATCAGCGCCACCAGCAGCGCCACCAGCGCGGCCGGGGTCAGGCCCGCGAAGGGGCCCTCCTGCTGCTGCAGCCGCTCCCGGCTCGCCCGGCAGACCGGGCACCGTCCCTCGCTGACCGGGGACGCGCAGTTGGCGCACACCAGTCGGTCGCATGTCATGCGAATTCCTCCTCCGGGTACGTCCAACGCGGGAGAGAGCCGTGCGGTTCCCCCTACCACTGTGCCAGCTTTCCCGCCCTTCGGCGCGACCGGTGTCCCGGAGCCGCCCCGAACGGTACCTCCGGGCGCCACGCTGACGCCCGCCCGGGTCGATTGTCCCGTTTTATTCCCCGGCCCCTGCCTCAATCTGGCCTCAGCCCTGCCCCTGCCTCCGCCCCGGCCCCCACCCCGATCGCCGGCCCGGACGCGTCGACACAGGATGCCGACTGCGCGTACACGGGTCGTTCGCGTATGGTCACGCTCACCGACGGGCGCCACGGCCGTGGCGTTCCCGTGCCGCTCTCCAGGTCGCACGTGGTGCACTCGTGATTCGATTCGACAACGTCTCCAAGTCCTACCCGAAGCAGAGCCGTCCGGCGCTCCGCGACGTCTCGCTCGAGATCGAGAAGGGCGAGTTCGTCTTCCTGGTCGGTTCCTCGGGTTCCGGCAAGTCCACCTTCCTCAGGCTCCTGCTGCGCGAGGAGCGGGCCAGCCACGGCCGGGTGCACGTCCTGGGCAAGGACCTCGCCCGGCTCTCCAACTGGAAAGTGCCGCACATGCGCCGCCAGTTGGGCACGGTGTTCCAGGACTTCCGGCTGCTGCCCAACAAGACGGTCGCCCAGAACGTGGCCTTCGCGCTGGAGGTCATCGGCAAGCCGCGCGGCGAGATCCGCAAGGCCGTCCCGCAGGTGCTGGAGCTGGTCGGGCTCGGCGGCAAGGAGGGCCGGATGCCCGGCGAGCTCTCCGGCGGTGAGCAGCAGCGGGTGGCCATCGCCCGGGCGTTCGTCAACCGGCCGATGCTGCTGATCGCCGACGAGCCGACGGGCAACCTCGACCCGCAGACCTCGGTCGGCATCATGAAGCTGCTCGACCGGATCAACCGGACCGGCACCACCGTCATCATGGCCACCCACGACCAGCAGATCGTGGACCAGATGCGCAAGCGGGTCATCGAGCTCGACCAGGGCCGTCTCGTGCGCGACCAGTCGCGCGGCGTCTACGGCTACCAGCACTGAAAGGCAGTGAAAGGACGCCATGCGCGCCCAGTTCGTTCTGTCGGAGATCGGCGTCGGTCTCCGCCGCAATCTCACGATGACCTTCGCGGTGATCGTGTCGGTCGCCCTCTCGCTCGCCCTGTTCGGCGGTTCGCTGCTGATGAACGAGCAGGTCAACTCGATGAAGGGCTACTGGTACGACAAGGCCAACGTCTCGATCTACCTCTGCAACAAGACCGACAAGGCGAACTTCCCGTCGTGCGCCAAGGGTGCGGTCACCGATGAGCAGAAGAAGCAGATCAAGGCCGATCTGGAGAAGATGCCGATCGTCCAGAGCATCCAGTTCGAGACGACGGACGAGGCGTACAAGCACTACAAGGAGCAGTTCGGCAACCAGCCGCTGGCCACCGTGGTGACCGCCGACCAGATGCAGGAGTCCTTCCGCGTCAAGCTCAAGGACCCCACCAAGTACGAGGTCATCTCCAGTGCCTTCCAGAAGCGCCCGGGCGTGCAGACGGTCGAGGACCAGAAGGACACCCTCAAGAGCCTCTTCAACCTCCTGAGGTACATGAACTGGGGCGCCCTGGGCGTGATGTTCCTGATGCTCGTGGTGGCGCTGTTGCTGATCGTGAACACGGTCCGGGTCTCCGCGTTCAGCCGCCGCCGGGAGACCGGGATCATGCGGCTCGTCGGGGCGTCCAGCTTCTACATCCAGGTGCCGTTCATCGCGGAGGCGGCCGTGGCCGGGCTGCTGGGCGGCATGCTCGCCTGCGTGCTGCTCGTCTCCGGCCAGCAGTTCCTGGTCAACGACCTGCTCGCGACCCACATCGACGTCATCCGGTTCATCGGCTGGGGCGCGGTGCTGACCAAGCTGCCGCTCATCCTGGCGACCGGCCTGCTGATGCCGGCGCTGGCCGCGTTCGCGGCGCTGTGGAAGTACCTCAAGGTGTGACCTGAGGGGCCGGTGAGCCGGGTCCCGTGCGGCCCAGGAGGTGGTCAACTCCCCGTACGGCGCCCGGTGGTGTCCTAGACTCTCGCGCATGTCCGGCCCGACGATGTTCGTACCGCACCGCCGTCACCGGCGTGGCGCGGTCCTGACGCTGGTCTTCGCCGGGGCGCTGGCGACCGGGGCGGCCACCGGCTCCTGGGGCGCGGACGCCCGCGGCGGCCCGCTGCCCGCGGCGGCCCGCGCCCCGCATCCGTCCGCCTCGGCACCGCACGCGAAGGCCGGCCCGCCGCCCGTCCGCGCCCCCCGCGGGCCCGGGAACACCGGGCGCTCCGCGGACCGCTGGGGCGGGGTCTACAGCGCCACCGAGTACGAGGGCTTCCAGCGCGCCCTGCGCGGCGAGTACGTCGGCGTCGGGCTCTCCGTGCGCCGGGCCGCCGACGGCCGGATGGAGGTCGACGGGGTCGAGCGCGGCGGCCCCGCCGCCCGGGCCGGGATCGCCCCCGGCGACCGACTGCGGTCGGTGGACGGCACGGAGGTGACCGGGCGCCCGGTCACCGAGGTCGTCGCCCGGCTGCGCGGCGGCCCGTCCGGCAGCGGGACGCCCGTCACCCTGGGCCTGGCGCGGGACGGCGGCCGGGAGTGGGAACGCACCCTGCGCCGCGAGCGGCTGCGCACCCGGAGCGTCGTCGCGGAGCGCTTCCGGGACGGGCCCGCCGCCGGGACCCGGATCAAGGTGGAGTCGTTCACCCACGGCACCGGCCGGCAGGTACGGGCCGCCGTACGCGGCGCCGCTCCGCGCGAGGGCGTCCTGCTCGACCTGCGCGGCAACTCCGGCGGGCTGGTCACCGAGGCCGTCACCAGTGCCTCCGCCTTCCTCGACGGGGGGCTCGTCGCCACGTACGACGTGCACGGCCGGCAGCGGGCCCTGGAGGCCCGCCGGGGCGGTGACACGAGACGCCCGCTCGTCGTCCTCGTCGACGGGGGCACCATGAGCGCCGGGGAGCTGCTGGCCGGTGCCCTCCAGGACCGGGGGCGGGCGGTCGTCGTCGGCTCCCGGACGTTCGGCAAGGGCTCGGTCCAGATGCCCCGGCCGCTCCCGGACGGCTCGGTCGCCGAGCAGACCGTCGGCCACTGGCGCACCCCGTCGGGGCGGGCCGTCGACGGCCGCGGCATCACCCCGGACCTGGTCGTCCACGGGGACGCGGAGCCCCGGGCCCGCGCGGTATTGGGTGGCCTCGGCCCGGGGGCCTAGTGCGAGAATGACCGCACTATGGGAAAGCAGCAGAAGCAGCCCAAGGAACCCGGGCGCAAGCTCGTCGCGCAGAACAAGAAGGCGCGGCACGACTACCACATCATCACGACGTACGAGTGCGGCCTGGTGCTGACCGGCACCGAGGTCAAGTCGCTGCGGCAGGGCCGGTCCTCGCTGGTGGACGGCTTCGTGCAGATCGACGGCGGCGAGGCGTGGCTGCACAACGTGCACATCCCCGAGTACGCCCAGGGGACGTGGACGAACCACACCGCGCGCCGCAAGCGCAAGCTGCTGCTGCACCGCGAGGAGATCGACAAGCTGTCCTCGAAGGCCGACGAGACCGGTCACACGATCGTGCCCCTGTCGCTGTACTTCACGTCGGGCCGCGCCAAGGTCGAGATCGCGCTGGCCAAGGGCAAGAAGGAGTACGACAAGCGGCAGACGCTGCGGGAGAAGACGGACCGCCGCGAGGCGGACCGCGCCATCTCCGCCGCCCGCCGGCGGCAGCGCGCGCAGGCGCCCCGGTAGCTCCCCGGGGGGACCTCCCGGGAATACGCTGGCACCGCTCCGCGTCGGTCACGTACGATGGGCAGCGCACACCCCACCGCGGGTTGCACGTTGAAAAAACAACATGGGGATGATCGGTTTCGACAGCGGATGTCGAAGCAGGGGAAGCGAGCCGAGGAAGCGGCAATGATCTCGTAAACCATATGTCGCAACCAATAATCGCCAACACCAAGCGCGATTCCTTCGCCCTCGCTGCCTAAGTAGCGACTCGCGAAGTGTCAGCCCGGGGCTGTTCCCGACCCGGATCCTGGCATCAGCTAGGGAACTAAACCACCAGGCCCGGCCACGGGGCCTGGTGGGAAACCAAACAGTGGCTGGGCCCGTCGGAGACTTGTCCGTGTGATCTCCGGGGCCGAGAAAATCGCAGCGGACTGCGCTCGGAGAAGCCCTGTTTCCGCACCGTTGGACGCGGGTTCGATTCCCGCCATCTCCACTCATCCCATGTGAGGCCGAGGCCCCACCGCCCCCGCGCGGTGGGGCCTTTGTCGTGCCCGATGCCGTGCCCGAGTGGTTCCATGGCGGGAAGCAGCGCAACCGGAGGGCCCCGGAGGCCCTCTTCCAGAGACAAAGGGGGGTGGCGCCATGAAGAGGATCGTCCGAGCGGCCGCCACGGTCGCGGCCGGCGCGGGTGCGGTGCTGCTCGTGGGCGGTGCCGGAGCGTCGGCCGCCGACGGGCCCGTCCACGTCGTCGTCAACGGGGCGTTCGAGAACCGGCCCGGGGAGCTGGTCGACATCGACGTGCGGGGCGTCCGGGCGGGCGCCGCCGTCACCGCCCACTCGCCGGCCTTCCGCGGGCCGGTGCGCCTCGCGCCGTACGGCGTACGGGCGCCGGACGCCGGGCGCGGGCACCACGCGCGGCCCGCCGTCGCACCGTCGGCCCGCCCCGGCGCGTACCCGCTGACCGTCCGGGTCGGCGGCCGGACGGTGGCCGAGGAGCTGGTGCGGGTGCGGTCGCCGAAGCCGCCCGTGTTCACCGTGACGGACGGGGGAGGGCCGGTGCGGCCGGGGGAGCGGGTCGGCCTCTGGTACGACGACCTCTACCCGGGGGAGCGGGGCACGTCCTTCACGGTCCGCTCGCCGGTCTTCCCGGCGCCCGTGCCGCTGGTCCACGACCCTGCGGGCAGCCACTGGAACAACCCCCGGATGTTCGGCGCCACGGTGACGCTCCCGCTCGGCGCCAAGGACGGCACGTACAAGGTGACGCTCACCGGCCCGCGGGGGCGTGCGCTGCGCGACGCGCGGCTCGTGGTGCGCGCCGCCCGCCCGGGTGACGGCGACTACCTGGGCCGGACGCGCGGGCCCGCCTTCTTCACCGCCCCCGCCGGCCCCGAACGGGCCCGGGCGGAGGGGCATCGGGTGGACGCCGGAGGCACGGTCAACGTGCTGTGGCGGGACGCGTCGCCCGACCCCGGCGAGGACGGCCTGCTGACGGCGACCTCGCCCGCCTTCGAGAGGCCGGTGCGGCTCCGGCGCGACGACAGCAAGGCGGGCGACGGCGACGACCCGCGCTACTACGGCCCGGCGCGCATCCGCCGGGCGCTGGGCCCGGGCGCGTACCCGGTCACGGTGGTCAGCCACCACGGGCGGGTGCGCAGGACCGGGCACCTGCTGGTCACCGGCGGCGGCCGGGGCGCCGAGGGCGGCCGGCAGGCCGGCGACGCCCGTCCCGGCGGCGGGCGGGACACCGGCACCGCCGGCCGGCCGGACACGGCCGTCCGGACCGCCGCCGGTGCCGGGAACGGCCCGGACGGCGGGAGCGGCGGCGTCGGCCGGGCCGCGGATCCCGGCCGGGCCGGCGGGTCCGGCGTCCCGGTGGCGGCCCTCGCGGGGGCCGGCGGGGGCGTGGCCGGCGCGGCGGTGCTGGGCGCCGTGCTCGTCCGACGGCGCCGGGCCCGGTCGGCCGGCTGACGGGCCCGCGCGTCGTCCCGCGCGCGTGCTCGCGGCGAAGCCCGGCGGCGCGTCGCCGCCGGCGCGCTCCGGCGGATGATCGGTGGCGGTTGCCGCCCGGTGGTGCGGCGGCCGACAATTGATCCGGTGATCCGGTCCGGGAGCCGTACCGTCCGGCCGGAGCCGCCGGACCGAAGCGTGCTCCACCATGTGCTCCACTCGTGCCACGGAGGCCGACAATGGCGGGATTCCTCGACCGGGCCAAGGAACAGGCCCAGCAGGCGTTGCAGCAGGGCAAGCAGAAGGTCGACGAGGTGCAGGCGCAGCGGGCGGGCAACGAGCTGCTGAAGCGGCTCGGCGCCGCCTACCACGCCGAACAGCGCGGCAAGGGCAGCGGGCAGGCCACCCAGGACGCCCTCAACGCCCTGGAGGCCCACATCGCCGTCCACGGCGACGGCTTTCTGCGCGGCTGACGCCGGGGGCGGGAGACGGCGCGCCCCCGGCACGGTGTCCGCCGTCCGTGGGGGTTCCGGCCGGGCGTCCGGCCGGGCACCCTGAGGGGTGGCGCATCTCCGCGCGGTGCGTCTCCGCACAGGGCTCCCCCAGGGAAAAGGTGACACGCAGATGGCGGCGGCCTCCCACGACCTGCGGTTCGACTCCGGGCGGCTCTGCCTGGACCTGGTGGCCACCGGGACGGTGCGCCCCGGCGAGGGGCCGGGGGAGCGGCTCGGCTCCCCGGAGCGGCTGCGCGACTGGCTGGTGGGCGCCCGCGTGGTACCGCCCGGCACACCGCTCGAGGCGGTCGACGCCGACTGGCTCGGGCACTTCCACGCCCTGCGCCACCTGGTGCACCGCGTCGTGCGCGCGGAGGCCGCGGACGGGCCCGGGCGCGCCGCCGAGGCGGACCTCGCGCGGGTCAACGCCCTCGCCGCCGAGCCCCCGCCCGCCCCGCGGGCCGTCCGGGGCGCCGACGGGTGCCTGGTCCGCGCCGTCGCCGGGCCGCCGGACTGCGCGGCGCTGGTGTCGCTGGTGGCCCGGGACGCGGTCGAGCTGCTCACCGACCCGGCCGCCCGCGGGCTGCTGCGCCAGTGCGAGGGCGAGAGCTGCACCCTGCTCTACCTGGACACCTCGCGGGGCCGGCGGCGGCGCTGGTGCTCCAGTGAGGTGTGCGGCAACCGGGAGCGGGTGGCCCGCCACCGCCGCAGGGCGATGAACGGCGGTGGCAAGGAAGAGACGGAAGAGACGGAAGAGAGAGGAAGGGGCGGAGGGGTCCGCAGGACCGGCGGGACAGCCGCAACCGCCCCGGCCGGCGCGGAGGTTCGGCCCCTGCCGCACCCCGCCAAGCCATGACCGACCGTGCCAAACCTCTCATGTCCTGACAGGTGCGCTAGGTACCCCTGTTCGCGTACGGTTGAAGGCTGCCCTACGCACACAGAAGGGGGCCTGGGTGGCCGCGCAGAACGCCACACGCGCGCAGGTGGCGACGGATCCGCAGAACACCGGGAACGGTGGGGGGACCACGCATCCGGACGGGATCCGTGACCGTGAGATCGGTGCCGAGCAGCACCATCTGAACCGGGTGTACCGGCGCCTCGAGGAGAAGATCCACGAGGCCGAGTTCCTCATGGACGACGCCGCCAAGCGCGGCCAGGTGGGGACGCCGGGGGCGCTCGCCGAACGGGACGCCCAGGTGTTCCGCGCGGGGGTCCACCTCAACCGGCTGAACAGCGAGTTCGAGGACTTCCTCTTCGGCCGCATCGACCTGCTGCGCGGCAAGGACGGCAAGAAGGGGCCCGACGGCGCGTACACGTCCGTCGAGCCGGCCGACGACGCCGTCCGCGACGACCTGGCCGAGATCGCCGAGACGCTGCACATCGGCCGCATCGGCGTGCTGGACGCCGACTACTCGCCGCTCGTCATCGACTGGCGGGCGCCCGCCGCCGCGCCCTTCTACCGGTCGACGCCGGTGGCCCCGGGCCGCGTGGTGCGCCGCCGGGTGATCCGCTCCAAGGGCCGCCGGGTGCTCGGCGTCGAGGACGACCTGCTCCGCCCGGAGCTGCGGGCGACCCTGGACGGCGCCGCGCTGCCGGTGGTCGGCGACGGCGCCCTGATGGCCGCGCTCGGCCAGGCCCGCAGCCACACCATGAGGGACATCGTTTCTTCGATCCAGGCCGAGCAGGACCTGGTGATCCGCGCCCCCGCCGCCTCGGTGACCGAGGTCGAGGGCGGCCCGGGCACCGGCAAGACCGCGGTGGCCCTGCACCGTGCCGCCTACCTGCTCTACCAGGACCGCAGACGCTACGCGGGCGGCATCCTGATCGTCTCGCCGACGCCGCTGCTCGTCGCCTACACCGAGGGTGTGCTGCCGTCGCTGGGCGAGGAGGGGCAGGTCGCCATCCGCGCGCTGGGCTCGCTGGTGGACGGCGCCGAGGCGGACACCTACGACGAGCCGGCCGTCGCCCGGATCAAGGGCTCCTCGCGCATGCTCAAGGTGCTCCGCAAGGCCGCGCGCGGCGCCCTGGAGGTGCCCCGGCAGGGCGCCGTCCCGGACCGGCTGCGCGTCGTCGCCTTCGGCGCCCGCGTCGAGCTGGGCGCCGAGGACCTCGACCGCATCCGGCAGTCCGCGCTCGGCGGCACGGCCCCCGTCAACCTGCTGCGGCCCCGCGCGCGCCGGCTGATCCTGGATGCCCTGTGGTCCCGCGCGGGCGGCCCCAAGCGCTACACGGACCCGGAGATGGCCGCGGAGGCCCGTGCGGCGTTCGACGAGGACATCACCACCGAGGACGACTTCCTGGCCTTCCTGGCCGCCTGGTGGCCGGAGCTGGCGCCGCGTCAGGTCCTGGCGCTGCTGGCCGACGAGCGGCGGCTCTCGCGCTGGGCCCGCCGGGTGCTCAACCCGCGCGAGGTGCGGCAGCTCGCCCGCTCGCTGGCGCGGCTGGACGCGGACGGCAAGGGCCCGCTGTCGGTGCACGACGTGGCGCTGCTGGACGAGCTGGAGACGCTGCTCGGCGCTCCGGCCCGGCCCCGCAAGCCCCGCGAGCAGGACCCGCTCGACCAGCTCACCGGCCTGGAGGAGCTGATGCCCGAGCGCATGGAGACCCGCCGGGAGCGGGCCGAGCGGCTGGCGCTGGAACGTCGCGACTACGCGCACGTCATCGTGGACGAGGCGCAGGACCTGACGCCGATGCAGTGGCGCATGGTCGGCCGCCGGGGCCGCCATGCCACCTGGACGGTCGTCGGCGACGCGGCCCAGTCCTCCTGGTCCGACCCGGACGAGGCCGCGGTGGCCCGTGACGAGGCGCTGGGCAGCCGTCCCCGCCGTCGCTTCCGGCTCACCGTGAACTACCGCAACCCGGCCGAGATCGCCGACCTGGCGGCGAAGGTGCTGGCGCTGGCCATGCCGGGGATGGAGTCCCCGTCCGCCGTCCGCTCGACGGGCGTCGAGCCGCGCTTCGCGGTCGCCGGCCCCGACCTCGCCGCGTCCGTCCGCGCGGAGGCGGAGCGGCTGCTGGCCGAGGTCGACGGCACGGTCGGCGTCGTCGTGCCCATGGGCCGGCGGGCCGAGGCCCGGCGGTGGCTGGCCGGGCTGGGCGACCGCGTCGTCGCGCTGGGCAGCCTGGAGGCGAAGGGCCTGGAGTACGACGCGACGGTCGTCGTCACGCCCGCCGAGATCGCCGACGAGTCCCCGGCCGGGCTGCGCGTGCTGTACGTGGCACTGACCCGGGCGACGCAGCGGCTGACGGTGCTGGCGGGGGCGCGCGACGAGCCGGACGCGGACGGGGTGCCGGACCTGCTGCGGGACTGAGCGGACGGGCGCCTTCCGGGCCGGGGGCCCCTGGGCCGTCCGGACGGTTCCGGCGGAACTCCCGGTACCGGGAATGACTTCCGGGAGGCGTTTGTTAGCCTGAATACGGCACCGGCTCGATCCAAGCCCCCGGGCCCAACCTTAGTCGCTTCGAGCGACCACTTGCCGCGAGGCGAGCATGGCGGGTCGGTGCCGCTGAACTTGTCCGGCCCTTGGCGAACGGGCGGTTCCCCCGGAGAACACTCCGGTGGGAACCGCCCGTTCGTCTTCGGTCGTGTTCCGTCGTGTGCGGTCCCGTCCGGGCGGGCTTTGCCCGGGGTTTAACAGGGGCGGCGCATGATGGGGAGGCGGGGTCTGCCCTGGTGGGCGGGCCCGAGCGCTCTCATATGGTGAAACCCACCTTCCGGAAAGCCGGTCCTGGTTACCGTCTACCGGCCGGTAGGTGCGACGATCGGACGTCGCCCGGCGTGGGACGGCCTCCGGCCGGACGGTACGCCCGGGCGCGCGGAACAACGCAATCAGCGAAAGCAGGGGAAAGCGGCCATGGCAACGGCGCCTAGCGTCTCGTACTCGATGACGGTCCGACTGGAGGTGCCCGCCGGCGGTACCGCGGTCAGCCAGCTCACCACGGCCGTGGAGTCCTCCGGCGGATCGGTGACCGGCCTGGACGTCACCGCCTCCGGCCACGAGAAGCTGCGGATCGACGTCACCGTCGCCGCGACGTCCACCGCCCACGCCGACGAGATCGTGCAGAAGCTGCGCGGCATCGAGGGCGTCAGCGTCGGCAAGGTCTCCGACCGGACCTTCCTGATGCACCTCGGCGGCAAGATCGAGATGGCGTCCAAGCACCCCATCCGCAACCGCGACGACCTGTCCATGGTCTACACGCCGGGCGTCGCCCGCGTCTGCATGGCCATCGCCGAGAACCCCGAGGACGCCCGGCGCCTGACCATCAAGCGCAACTCCGTCGCGGTGGTCACCGACGGCTCCGCCGTCCTCGGCCTGGGCAACATCGGCCCCAAGGCCGCGCTGCCCGTCATGGAGGGCAAGGCGGCCCTCTTCAAGCGCTTCGCCGGCATCGACGCCTGGCCGATCTGCCTGGACACCCAGGACTCCGACGCCATCGTCGAGATCGTCAAGGCCATCGCCCCCGGCTTCGCGGGCATCAACCTGGAGGACATCTCCGCGCCGCGCTGCTTCGAGATCGAGGCCCGGCTGCGCGAGGCCCTCGACATCCCGGTCTTCCACGACGACCAGCACGGCACCGCGATCGTCGTGCTCGCCGCGCTGACCAACGCCCTGCGCGTGGTCGAGAAGTCCATCGGCGACGTGCGGGTCGTCATGTCCGGCGCCGGCGCGGCCGGTACGGCCATCCTCAAGCTGCTGATCGCCGCCGGCGTCAAGCACGCCGTCGTCGCCGACATCCACGGCGTCGTCCACGCCGACCGCCACGACCTGGTCTCCGCCGACCCGGGCTCGGCGCTGCGCTGGATCGCCGACAACACCAACCCCGAGGGCATCACCGGGACGCTCAAGGAGGCCGTGCGCGGCGCCGACGTCTTCATCGGCGTCTCGGCCCCCAACGTCCTCGGCGCCGAGGACGTCGCCGCCATGGCCGACGGCGCCATCGTCTTCGCGCTCGCCAACCCCGACCCCGAGGTCGACCCGGCGATCGCCCGCCAGACGGCCGCCGTGGTCGCCACGGGCCGCTCGGACTTCCCCAACCAGATCAACAACGTGCTGGTCTTCCCGGGCGTCTTCCGCGGCCTCCTGGACGCCCAGTCGCGCACCGTGAACACCGAGATGATGCTGGCCGCCGCCGGCGCCCTCGCCGACGTCGTCGCCGAGGACGAGCTGAACGCGAACTACATCATCCCGAGCGTGTTCAACGAGAAGGTCGCGGGCGCGGTAGCCGGAGCCGTCCGCGAGGCCGCCAAGGCCGCCGGAGCGGCTGTGACGGCCGCCACGACGGCCTGACCACGGCGCGTCGCGTGACGCGGCGCTCCTACGGCCCCCATAGGGTGTCGGGCAGTGAACGGGCCGCGGAAACGCGGCCCCCTCCGAGGCTGTGGCGCTTTCCGTGTGACTCTCCAGGGTGCCGGATTGGCTTTCCCACCACTGGTGGGGGCAGGATGCTCCCCCGAGGACTCCGTCCAGGGGGCACCCCCCGGGGCGCGAGGGATCTAGTGGCGGACCCGGGTCCGGGGACTGTCCGAGGGCCCTGGCAGCATCGGCTTCGATCTCACGCCTCATTGGCAAGAAAGACACGGGAGTACAACATGAACCGCAGTGAGCTGGTGGCCGCTCTGGCCGACCGTGCCGAGGTGACCCGCAAGGACGCCGACGCCGTTCTGGCCGCCCTCGCCGAGACCGTCGGTGAGGTCGTCGCCAAGGGCGACGAGAAGGTGACCATCCCCGGCTTCCTGACCTTCGAGCGCACCCACCGTGCCGCTCGCACCGCCCGGAACCCGCAGACGGGCGAGCCGATCCAGATCGCTGCCGGTTACAGCGTGAAGGTCTCCGCGGGCTCCAAGCTCAAGGAAGCCGCGAAGGGCAAGTAAGCCTTCGGACGCCGGAGGGCGGCCGTTCCCCGGGCGGGGGCGGCCGCCCTTTCGCGTCCTCGGCCGCCGCGGGTGCCTGCGGCGGGCTGTGCCCCGGTCCCGCCCCTTCGCCGCTTCCTGGGGCTGCGCCCCAGACCCCCTTTTCGCGGCTCCGCCGCTCGTCCTCAAACGCCGGACGGGCTGAATCAGCCCGTCCGGCGTTTGAGGACAACCGCGCGAAGCGCGGTTTCGGGGGAGCGGGGGCTTGCCCCCGCAAGAAACGGCGAAGGGGCGGGACCGGGGCATCCACCCCCGTCCCACCCCCACGGCGGACGACCCGTCAGGCTCCCTGCGGACGCTCCACGTTCGCACCGAGATCCTGCAGCTTCTGCATGAAGTTCTCGTATCCGCGGTTGATCAGTTCGATCCCGTGCACCCGGGACGTCCCGTCCGCGGCGAGCGCGGCGATCAGGTAGGAGAAGCCGCCCCGCAGGTCGGGGATGACCAGGTCCGCGCCCTGCAGCTTCGTCGGGCCGGAGACGACCGCCGAGTGCAGGAAGTTCCGCTGGCCGAAGCGGCAGGCGGAGCCGCCGAGGCACTCGCGGTAGAGCTGGATGTGGGCGCCCATCTGGTTGAGGGCGGAGGTGAAGCCCAGCCGGGACTCGTAGACCGTCTCGTGGACGATGGAGAGGCCGGACGCCTGGGTCAGGGCGACGACCAGCGGCTGCTGCCAGTCGGTCTGGAAGCCGGGGTGGACGTCGGTCTCCAGCGCTATGGCGTTGAGCTCGCCGCCGGGGTGCCAGAAGCGGATGCCCTGGTCGTCGATCTCGAAGGCGCCGCCGACCTTGCGGTAGGTGTTGAGGAAGGTCATCATCTCGCGCTGGCTGGCGCCGCGGACGTAGATGTTGCCCTTGGTGGCGAGCGCCGCGCTCGCCCAGGAGGCGGACTCCAGGCGGTCGGGGAGCGCGCGGTGGTTGTAGCCGCCGAGCGAGTCCACACCGGTGATGCGGATCGTCCGGTCGGTGTCCATGGAGATGATCGCGCCCATCTTCTGCAGTACGCAGATGAGGTCCTCGATCTCCGGCTCCACGGCCGCGTTGGACAGGACGGTGACGCCCTCCGCGAGCACGGCGGTCAGCAGTACCTGCTCGGTCGCGCCGACCGACGGGTACGGGAGCTGGATCTTGGTGCCGCGCAGTCGCTGCGGGGCCTCCAGGTACTGGCCGCCCTCCCGCTTCTCGATGGTGGCGCCGAACTGGCGCAGCACCTCGAAGTGGAAGTCGATGGGTCGGCCGCCGATGTCACAGCCGCCGAGGCCCGGGATGAAGGCGTGGCCGAGGCGGTGCAGCAGGGGGCCGCAGAAGAGGATCGGGATGCGCGAGGAGCCGGCGTGCGCGTCGATGTCGGCGACGTTCGCGCTCTCCACGTGCGAGGGGTCGAGGACCAGCTCGCCCGGCTCGTCGCCGGGGCGCACGGTCACCCCGTGCAACTGCAGCAGCCCGCGGACGACCCGCACGTCACGGATGTCGGGGACGTTGCGCAGGCGGCTGGGGCCGCTGCCGAGCAGGGCGGCGACCATGGCCTTCGGCACGAGGTTCTTCGCACCGCGGACACGGATCTCGCCCTCGAGCGGGGTACCGCCGTGGACAAGCAGGACATCGTCAGGGCCGGTCATGGATCTCGCGTTCCTGGAGTTGGGCAGGGGGCAAGAAGAAAGGGTAATGCGACCGGAGGGGCCCGATGCCGCCCCGAGGGGGGCCTTGGCACGTCATGGGTTTGTCACAACACGCTGCGTTAACGGAGTGGTCGCTACCGGTTAGCGCCGGGCACCCTTTCCGGCGCGCTTCCCGCCCCCGTGCTCCGGAACGCTTCGTACCGGCCGGTTTTTCGTCCCTTCCGGGGGCTCCCGGACGCCCGGAATGCGGGATCATGTGGCCATGACGGAGGTGTCCTCGCTCACAGGACGGCTGCTGGTCGCCACCCCGGCGCTGGCGGACCCCAACTTCGACCGCGCGGTCGTGCTGCTCCTCGACCACGACGAGGAGGGCTCGCTTGGCGTGGTCCTCAACCGGCCGACGCCGGTCGGCGTCGGCGACATCCTCGCGTCGTGGGCCGCGCTGGCCGGTGAGCCGGGCGTGGTGTTCCAGGGCGGGCCCGTCTCGCTGGACTCGGCCCTCGGCGTGGCCGTCGTCCCCGGGGACGAGCCCGGCAAGGACACCCCCGCCGGCGGCCCGCCCGGCGCCGGCGCCCGGTCCCGTGCGGGCCGCGCGGGGCCCGTCGGCTGGCGCCGGGTGCACGGCGCCATCGGCCTCGTCGACCTGGAGGCCCCGCCCGAGCTGCTGGGGCCCTCCGTCGGCTCGCTGCGCATCTTCGCCGGGTACTCCGGCTGGGGGCCCGGCCAACTGGAGGAGGAGCTGGTGGAGGGCGCCTGGTACGTGGTGGAGTCCGAGCCGGGCGACATCTCGTCCCCGGACCCGTCCCGGCTCTGGCGGTCGGTGCTCCGGCGGCAGCGCAACGAGCTGGCCATGGTCGCGACCTATCCGGACGATCCCAGTCTGAACTGAGCCGCGGGCCCGGCGCGGGGCGGCGGCCGGGCGCGGCGCCCCCGAGCCTCGGCCGACCGTGCCGCTCCCCAGTACCCTTGGGGACCATGAGCACTCTCGAGCCCGAGCGCGGGGCAGGTACCGGCACCCTCGTAGAGCCGACGCCGCAGGTGTCGCACGGCGACGGCGACCACGAGCGCTACGCCCATTACGTCCAGAAGGACAAGATCATGGAGAGCGCGCTCTCCGGCTCCCCGGTCGTCGCCCTCTGCGGCAAGGTCTGGGTGCCCGGGCGCGACCCCAAGAAGTACCCGGTCTGCCCGATGTGCAAGGAGATCTTCGACGGCATGGGCGCCGGCGGGGACGACAAGGGCGGCAAGGGCGGCGACAAGAAGTAGCCCTCACACGCGGTCCCCGGCGACGGGGGGCGCGGATGGCGCGCAGGGGCCGCGCCCGTACCGCCCCGCACGCTTCCCGTTCCGGTCCTCTCTTCCCACCCCGCCTCGCTCCACGGCTCCTCTGACGCGTCTCCGCACGCGGCCGGGGAGCCGTCGCGCGTTCGCACCCGCGAAAGCGCGACCGCCGGGTGCGTGCGGAGTGACCCCTGTCCCGCATGGGGTGCCCCTGCCCCGCATGGGGTGACCCCTGCCCCGCATGGGGTGGTCCATGCCCGGCGCGAAGTGATCCATGCCCGCCGAGGGCTGGTCCGGACCAGTCGCCCCGGGAGAGGATCCGTCCCGGAGAACCGGACAGGACCCCCGTCGAAGGGCTGCCATGAGCGACACCGAGACCGGCCTCGTCCCCGCGCCGCGCCGCTTCACCTGGATCCCGCCCGTCCGGGGCCTGGAGGTGCTGGACGAGGAGACGGCGATCAACGCCGGCCCCGGCACCGAGGGCACCGCCCGCTGGCTGCGCGCCACCGTCGGCGCCGCCACCGGCCTCCCGCTGCCCGACGGCGACGGCCACGCCAACCACCTCGTCCTGCGCGTCGACCCCCGGCTGGCCGGCGAGCTCGGCCCGGAGGGCTACCGGATCGCCGTCGACGGGTACGGCACGTTCCTCGACGGCGCGGACCCGGCCGGGCTCTTCTGGGCCGCCCAGACCTTCCGTCAGATGCTGGACCCCGCCGCCTTCCGGCGGGCACCCGTCACGGCGCGGCGGGAGTGGCACGTCCCCCTCGTCAGCGTTGAGGACGCCCCCCGCTTCGCCTGGCGCGGCGTCCTCCTCGACGTCGCCCGCCACTTCGTCCCCAAGGACGGCGTCCTGCGCTTCCTCGACCTGCTCGCCGCGCACAAACTCAACGTCCTGCACCTGCACCTGACCGACGACCAGGGCTGGCGGGTCGAGATCGAGCGCTATCCGCGGCTGACCGAGGTCGGCGCCTGGCGGTCCCGGACGAAGCTCGGGCACCGGGCCTCGCCGCTCTGGGACGAGCGCCCGCACGGCGGTTACTACACCAAGGACGACCTCCGGGAGATCGTCGCGTACGCCGCCGAGCGGCACATCACCGTCGTCCCCGAGATCGACCTGCCCGGCCACTCGCAGGCCGCCATCGCCGCGTACCCGGAACTCGGCAACAGCGACGTCGTCGACACCGCCGCGCTCGGCGTCTGGGACACCTGGGGCGTCAGCCCGAACGTGCTCGCCCCCACCGACGCCACCCTCGCCTTCTACGAGAACGTGCTGACGGAAATCCTCGACGTCTTCCCCTCCCGCTTCGTCCACCTCGGCGGCGACGAGTGTCCGAAGGACCAGTGGAAGGCGTCCCCGGCGGCCCGGGCCCGGAGGGCGGCCGAGGGGCTGGCCGACGAGAAGGAGCTCCAGAGCTGGTTCATCCGGCACTTCGACCGCTGGCTCACCGCGCGCGGGCGGCGGCTGATCGGCTGGGACGAGATCCTGGAGGGCGGCCTGGCCGAGGGCGCCGCCGTCGCGTCCTGGCGCGGCCACGCGGGCGGGATCGCCGCGGCCCGGGCGGGACACGACGTCGTCATGTGCCCCCAGCAACAGGTCTACCTCGACCACCGGCAGGCCCCGGGCCCGGACGAGCCCGTGCCCATCGGCTACGTCCGCACCCTGGAGGACGTCTACCGCTTCGAGCCGGTGCCGCCGGAACTCACCGCGGAGGAGGCCGGACGCGTCCTCGGCGCCCAGGCCAACCTCTGGACGGAGGTGACGGAGGACCAGGGACGCCTGGACTACCAGGCGTTCCCCCGGCTCGCCGCGTTCGCCGAGGCCGTCTGGTCGGCCCTCCCGCCACCCGCCGAACGGGACTTCGCCCACTTCGAACAGCGCATGGCCGTCCACTACCGCCGACTGGACGCGCTGGGCGTGGCGTACCGGCCGCCCGGCGGTCCCCGCCCCTGGCAGCGCCGCCCCGGCCTGCTCGGACGCCCGATCGAGGGGGCGCCCCCGATCGTGTGACGTGGAGCGGAAGGTATCGGTCCGCCCGGCGTGGCCCTGGCACGGTGGGCCTCCGCGCACCGCCGTAAGTCGTACAAGGGGCGGGCAAAGGCGGTCATATGCCGCCATGGAGGGCGGATCGGGGCGACCCGCCCGTGGCGTGACGGTCCGGGGGACGGAAGCGGAGCAGGGCCCCTGAGCGGGGCGGGCGGGACGGGTAGGACGAGCGGGGCAGCGTGGCGAGCGTGGGACGAGGGCCGGAGCGGCAGCCGAGACGATGACGAGACGATGACCGGGCCGACCGGAACCGCCGGGACCGCCCGGGACCGCGCGCTCCGCGAGGTGCCCGCGTGCCGTTGGGACACCTCCGGCCCTTGGCGTCGTCCGGCCGTCCTCCGGTCCGTCCGCCCGGCTGCCCTTCGGGCCGTTCCTCCGGCCGCCCTTCGGGCCGCTCCCTCGGCCTTCAGCGGTCGCCGGCGTCGGAATCTCTTCGCTCGGCACCGGAACGCCTTCGTCCGTCGGTGGCGGGGTGCCGCCGGCCCGTGGCCTCTTGCCGTCACTGCCACTGCCACTGCCACTGCCACTGCCACCGCCACCGTCACTGCCACCGCCTCCGTCCCCGCCTCCGTCCCCGCCGCCCGTCCCCGGGGGCTCGTCGTGGGGTGCCCGGCCGCGAGCCGCGGTGCCGGAGGCCGCGACGCGCCCGGGCGTTCGGCCGGGCGGCCGTGCCGCACCCGCGGACCGGGGGCGTCCGGCCGGCGTGTGCGGAGGGCGGCCGCCGGGCGGCCCCCGGTCCGGGGCGGGCGGGGCGTCCCGGGGCGGCCGGCGGTTCGCGGACCCTCGCGACGGCGGGCTGGGAAGATGTGCCAGAGTTGCCACGTCCGGACCGTGAGCACGTACCGTACGGCGGAATGCCGGCGCGACGGCCGGAACAGCCGGGACCACCGGGGAAGGGGCAGTGGGTTGACCACGCACGCACCGCAGGCGGCGCACACGGTGACGTTGCCGGGCTCGCTCGACGAGGCCGTGGCGGCGCTGGCCGCCATGCCCGCCGCCGTGCCCGTCGCGGGCGGCACCGATCTCATGGCAGCGGTCAACTCGGGCCTGCTGCGCCCCGCCGCGCTCGTCGGCCTCGGGCGCATCAGCGAGATCCGCGGCTGGCAGTACCAGGACGGCCACGCCCTGCTGGGCGCCGGGCTGACCCACGCCCGCATGGGCCGGCCGGACTTCGCCGCCCTCATCCCGGCGCTCGCCGCCGCCGCCCGCGCCGCCGGGCCCCCGCAGATCCGCAACGCGGGCACCCTCGGCGGCAACATCGCCTCCGCCGCGCCGACCGGGGACGCGCTCCCCGTCCTCGCGGCCCTGGAGGCGTCCCTCGTCATCGCGGGCCCCGGCGGACGGCGCGAGATCCCGGTCGGCAGGCTGCTCGCCGGGATCGAACTGCTGCACCCGGGCGAGCTCATCGGCTACGTCCGCGTCCCGCTGCTGCACGCCCCGCAGACCTTCCTCAAGGCCACCGGCCGGACCGGCCCCGGCCGTGCCACCGCCTCCGTCGCGGTGGTCCTGGACCCGGCCCGGCGGATGGTCCGGTGCGCGGTCGGCGCGGTCGCGCCGATGCCGCTGCGCCCGTACGACGCCGAGCACTGGGTGGCCTCGCTCATCGACTGGGACGGCGAACGGACCCTGGCCCCCGAGGCCCTGACGGCCTTCGGCGACTACGTGGCCGCCGCCTGCATCCCCGACCCGCCGCCCGCCCCCCAGGGCGCCGACGACGGCACCGGTCACGCCCTCCAGGCGCCGGGAGAAGGTACCCTGCCGCCGGCCGTGCTGCATTTGCGGCGTACCGTGGCGACTCTGGCCCGCCGAGCACTGGGGAGGGCACTCGCGTGAGTGACGATCAGCAGCGACACGCCCGGACGCCCGCCGAGGGCGGCTGGCAGCCCATGCCGCGCGGCGTGGACATCGACGCGGAGGGCACGGCGTTCGTCCGGCTCCCGCCTGAACTGCTGGCGCACCCGGGCCCCGACGCGTCCACCGGCTGGGCGCCGCTGGCCGCGCCCGGGACGGGGTACGCCCCGCCGGTGGCGTCCTCCTGGGACGCGGTGCCGCAGTACCCGGCGGCCGGTCAGGAGCACACCGGCGGGCCGGGGCACGCGCAGGGCGGTCACCAGCCGGGTGGTCATCAGCCGGGGGGTCACCACCAAGGCGGCCATCCGGGCGGGCAGGAGACGGCCGGCCGGCCCGGGGCGCAGCAGCAGACGGGCGTGCAACAGCACTCGGGAGCACAGCCGCACTCGGGTGCACAGCCGCACTCGGGCATGCAGCAGACGGGTGTGCAGCAGCAGCCCGGTGCCCATCAGTACCAGACGGTGCCCCACCAGTCCGTGGCGCACCATCAGCAGCATCAGCAGGCGGGCGCGCACCAGCAGGCGGATCCGCAGCGGCACCAGGGCGCGTCCGTGCCGCAGCAGGGCGGTGCCCGCCCCGGGGACGCCGGGAGTGCGGCGCCGGCCGAGCAGGACGACTGGCCGGCCGGCCCGTACGTCTCCGGCATGGTCGACGGGCCGGCGGAGTGGGCGGCGCCCGCGGACGCCTACGGTTCCGGTGCCTCCGACACGTACGGCTCCGGTGTGCCCGGCGGCGACGGTCACGGCGCGGACGCCCACGCCGCCGAGGCGTACGGCGCCGAGGCGTACGGAGCGGACGGGTACGGCTCCGGCACCTACGGCTCCGGCGTTCCCCTGGCCGGCGGCCCCGCCGGCTCCCCGGCGCCCACCGCGCCGGACGCCTCGGGTGCTCCGGGCGCCTCGGGTGGGCCCGACGGCTCCGGTGGGCCCGACGGCTCCGGTGGGCCCGACGGCTCCGCCGGAGTGCAGGACACCGCGCAGTGGCCGCTGCCGTACCTCCCCGGCGTGGAACCGGACGCCGCCGCGCAGAGCGGCTCCACCGGCCGGTGGTCGGTACCGGCGGCCGGGGACGACCCGGTCGACGAGTCCGGCGAGTACGCGCCGCACGCCGCCCCGCGCCCGGCCGTGGAGTGGCCCGCGCCCGCGCCCGGTGACACCGCCACCGGGACCTGGCACCAGCCCGCCGATGGCGGGCCGGAGGGACCGGAGGGCACGGCCGGCCCCGAGGGGTCGACCGGGCAGTGGTCGGTGCCGGCCGCTCCTGCGACGGCGGGCGACACGCCCGACGCGTCGGGGGAGTACCGGGCGAACGTGTACGCGGGCGACGGGTTGACGCCGCGGCCCGGTACGGACGTCACCGATACGGGCGATCAGACGGCCAGTGGCGCGTGGGAGGTGGTGACCGACGGTCCGGGCGCCCCTGCCGCCGCTCCGCACGCCGACGGGCACCCGCAGCACACGGACGCGCATCCGTCCCACGCCGGTCCGTCCCACGCCGGCGCGCCCGCGCAGTACGCCGCCGCGCACCCGCACGCCGAGCCGCTGCCGCACGCCGTGCCCCAGGCGCACGGCGGCCACGGGAGCGGTGACGACGCCGCGCGCACGGACGCCCGGCAGGACGGGCACCCGAACGGGCACGCCGACGGGCAGTTGGGGCAGGACGCGTACGGCGCGTACGAGCAGCACGACGCTCCCGCGTACGAGCAGCATGACGTTCCGGTGGCGCACGCCGGGGCCGCCGCCGACGGACAGCCCTCGTCCGTCGGGCCGTCCGCCGCGCACAACGCCCCGGGCGCCGTCGAGGCCCCCGGTACCCCCGAGACTCTGGCTTCGAGCCCGCACGGTGGCCCCGTCGCGCCCGCCACCGCGTCCGTACCGCACGAGCCCGAGCGGCACGCGCCCGCGGGCAGTGCTCCGCAGGCGGGGTACGAGCCGACGACCGGGCCGGAACCCGTGCGCGGCCGGGACCCCATGGCCGGACCGGACGCCGGGCCCGGGACGGAGCCGACGTACGACGCGCACGCCTCCCACGACGCGCACGCCTCCCACGTCCAGGACCCCCCGCACGACGCGTCGGCCCCCGCCGAGCGCGCGGAGCACCTGACCGCTGAGCACCTGACCGCTGAGCACCTGCCCGCGGAGCACCTCCCCGCGGAGGGCGCGCCCGCCGTCTCGCAGGACCGGCCGGTCCACGCCGGCGGGGAGCCGTCCGAGCGGCTTGACGAGACCGAGCGGACCGGTCAGCCGGATCAGTCCGGTCAGTCCGGTCAGCCGGACTGGCACGAGCAGCCGGAGCCGGCGGGGACGTTCGACGACGCCTCCGCCGTCCCGCCGTCCGATGACCCCGGTCTCACCGAACCCGGCGAGCGCACCGACCGCACCGACCTCACCGACCCCGCTGATCCCACAGCCCTCACCGGCCCGTCGGCGCTCGACGAGCCGCAGGCCCCCGCCACCGAGCACCCCTGCGCCTCGTACGTCCTGCGCGTCAACGGCACGGACCGCCCGGTCACCGACGCGTGGATCGGCGAGTCCCTGCTCTACGTCCTGCGCGAGCGGCTCGGTCTGGCCGGCGCCAAGGACGGCTGTTCGCAGGGTGAGTGCGGCGCGTGTTCCGTGCAGGTGGACGGCAGGCTCGTGGCGTCCTGCCTGGTGCCCGCCGCGCTGACGGCCGGTTCCGAGGTCCGGACCGTCGAAGGGCTGGCCCAGGACGGGCAGCCCTCCGACGTCCAGCGCGCGCTCGCCGACTGCGGCGCCGTGCAGTGCGGCTTCTGCGTGCCCGGTCTGGCCATGACGGTCCACGACCTCCTGGAGGGCAACCACGCCCCCACCGAACTGGAGACCCGCCAGGCCATCTGCGGCAACCTCTGCCGCTGCTCCGGCTACCGGGGGGTCCTGGAGGCCGTCCGCCAGGTCGCCGACGAGCGCGCCGAGGCGGCCGCGGCGCTCGAAGAGCAGGTCTCCGAGGAACAGGACGCGGCGACGGGACGCATCCCGCACCAGACGGGCCCGCACGACGGCGGCAGTGGAAAGGCGACGGCATGACGGGGATGGGCGGCAACGCCGGAGCGGGCGGCTCGGGAGGGCCGGACGACGTGACGGGTGTGCTCGGCGCCCTGGTCACCTCCTCCGTCACCGCGCCCGCGCCGGTCCCCGACGGCCCCCCGCAGGGGATCGGCGCCTCGGTGCGGGCCGTCGACGCCGCGGCCAAGACGCAGGGCACCTTCCCGTACGCCGCCGACCTGTGGGCGGAGGGCCTGCTGTGGGCGGCCGTGCTGCGGTCGCCGCACCCGCACGCCCGGATCGTCTCCATCGACACCGCCACGGCCGCGGCCATGCCGGGCGTGCACGCCGTCGTCACCCACGCCGACGTGCCGGGGGACGCCGCGCACGGGCGACGGGTCGCGGACCGCCCTGTGTTCGCGTCCGACGTGGTGCGCCACCACGGCGAGCCGATCGCCGCCGTCGCCGCCGACCACCCGGACACCGCCCGGCTCGCCGCCGCCGCCATCGCCGTCGAGTACGAGGTGCTGGAACCGGTCACCGACCCCGAACTGGCCTTCTCCGCCGAGCCGCTGCACCCCGACGGCAACCTCATCCGCCACATCCCGCTGCGCTTCGGCGACCCCGAGGTCACCGGCGAGGTGGTGGTCGAGGGGCTGTACCGCATCGGCCGGCAGGACCCGGCACCCATCGGCGCGGAGGCCGGCCTCGCCGTGCCCCGGCCCGACGGCGGCGTCGAGATCTACTGCGCCTCCACCGACCCGCACGCCGACCGCGACCTGGCCGCCGCCTGCTTCGCCCTCGAACCGGAACGCGTCAAGATCGTCGTCACCGGGGTGCCCGGCGCGATGGGCGACCGCGAGGACTCCGGCGTCCAACTGCCGCTCGGCCTCCTCGCGTTGCGCACCGGCCATCCGGTGAAGCTCGCGGCCACCCGCGAGGAGTCGTTCCTCAGCCACGCCCACCGCCACCCGACGCTGCTGCGCTACCGCCACCACGCGGACGCGGAGGGCAAGCTGGTCAAGGTCGAGGCGCAGATCCTGATGGACGCCGGCGCGTACGCCGACTCCTCGTCGGACGCGCTCGCCGCCGCCGTGGCGTTCGCCTGCGGCCCGTACGTCGTCCCGCACGCCTTCGTCGAGGGCTGGGCCGTGCGCACCAACAACCCGCCGTCCGGCCACGTCCGCGGCGAGGGCGCCATGCAGGTCTGCGCCGCCTACGAGGGCCAGATGGACAAGCTGGCGGCCCGGCTCGGCATCGACCCCGCCGAACTGCGCATGCGCAACATCCTGGCCACCGGTGACATCCTCCCCACCGGCCAGACGGTCACCTGCCCGGCACCCGTCGCCGAACTCCTCGCCGCCGTCCGCGACTTCCCCCTCCCGGCCCTCCCGAAGGACGACCCCGAGGAGGAGTGGCTGCTCCCCGGCGGCCTGGAGGGCGCCGGCGAACCGGGCGCCGTCCGGCGCGGCGTCGGCTACGGCGTCGGCATGGTCCACATGCTCGGCGCCGAGGGCGCGGACGAGGTGTCCACGGCCACGGTGAAGGTCAGCGGTTCCGTCGCGACGGTCATCTGCGCCGCCGTCGAGACCGGCCAGGGCTTCTCCACCCTGGCCCGACAGATCGTCCAGGAGGTCCTGGGCATCACGGACGTCTACGTGGCGCCGGTCGACACCGACCAGCCCCCCTGCGGCCCGGCCGCCCACGGCCGCCACACCTGGGTCTCGGGCGGCGCGGTCGAGCGCGCCGCGCGCATGGTCCGCACACAGTTGCTGCAGCCGCTCGCCGCCCAGTTCGGCATGTCCACCGAGCTCCTGACGATCGCCGACGGGAAAATCACCTCGTACGACGGCGTGCTCAGCACCACCGTCGTCGAGGCCCTCGACGGCAAGGAACTCTGGGCCACCGCCCAATGCCGCCCCCACCCCACCGAGCCGCTGGACGAGACCGGCCAGGGCGACGCCTTCGTCGGCATCGCCTTCTGCGCGGTACGGGCCGTGGTGGACGTCGACGTCGAACTCGGCTCCGTCCGCGTCGTCGAGATGGCCGTCGCCCAGGACGTCGGCCGCGTCCTCAACCCCGCCCAGGCCCACGCCCGCATCGAGGCCGGCATCACCCAGGGCCTCGGCGCCGCCCTCACGGAAAACCTCCGCACCTCGGCCGGCCAGGTCCGCCGCCCGGACTTCAGCGGCTACGCCCTGCCCACCTCGCTGGACGCGCCGGACATCCGAATCGTCAAACTCGTCGAGGAGCGCGACGTCGTCGCCCCCTTCGGCGCCAAGGCCATCAGCGCCGTCCCGGTCGTCACCTCCCCGGCCGCCATCGCCTCCGCCGTCCGCGCCGCCACGGGCCGCCCGGTCAACCGCCTCCCGATCCGCCCGCAGGCGGCGGTGGCGGCGCCGACGGGGGCGTGACGGCGGGGCGGGTGGAGGGAGAACCAGTCGGCGTCGTTCGCTGCCGCGTCCGGGATTCCTTGTAGCACCGGAAGCGGCTTTGGCCGGCGTACCCATCGCCCCAGGACAGTGGCGGTGGCAAGCAGACACCGCCTCTTGTCGCGGCACTCGCCCTTGTCCGTTACACCCTCGTCGTCGGGTACGGCCGGTGACTCCGGCGGTCGGCAAACGGCTCGGGTACGAGTGCCTTTCAGGATGCCGGTGGTGTGTGTGGGCGCGTGCCGGTGGGAGCCGGCGTCAGCGCTGCCTCTTGCGGGCCTTTCGCGCGAGGTTTTCGCGGGCCGTTTTCTCGTCCTGAAACATTTCCTTTAAGACAGGAGAAAGCTGGGGAATCTTCGCACCCTCCTCCTCGGCGTCCACCAGGCGCCGCACATAGTCGCGGGCTTCTCCGGACAACGGCCGCAGACGGAAGGCGCGCCGGATGGCGAGGGTCCACAACCAAATCACGACAGGGGCGAGCAGGAAGGCTGCACGGCCTTCCGGGAAGTCCCTGCTGAAACCGAGCAGGGCGGCTATGAGGGGAAAAACGGCCAGAGTGCATCCTGCTTCGTCGTACCATCCCCCCTTGCCTGCGATCTGTTCATATGCGGCGACGTTCTTCGATTTGCTCGGGACCTGGCCGTTGAATTTCTCTGACATGGAGACCTCTCAAGCCTTGTCGATCGACGAGCGGTGTTCCGCCGGCGCCGCAGCCGGTCTCCGGCATGGACCTAGCACTTTGACGAGGACCCGTTGATGATCACCGGGAATGGGAGTCACGCCAAGGCGGTACCCTGAAGCGTGTGAGGCCGAGAAAAGATGATCCGTTGTCGCCCATGGATACTTCCGCTTCCATCCGCGTGACAGTAGAGCGCGTTCGGCGCGCCGGATCACATCGCTGGCGTTATCCGAAGTCGTCACACCGTTCACGGACCACTCATGCAAGAGGGAACACGGAACCGCGCCGTCTATCGATTGGCAGTCTGGGCAGACAACCTGGCTCAAGCGGTCCTCAGGACTGACTGATCCGTGCGCGGCCAAGGCATCCAGAACATTGCTGGATTGCAGGTATATCTCTTGCGCGGCAGCGGTGGACTTGTCGTCGGTGAGGGGGAACTCCTGAGACGGTGCCGTGAGGAAGAGTAGATCTTCCTCGGTCGACCAGGCCATGGTTTGGACAATGCCGGCGAACAGTTCGGAATAGAAATCCCAGTCATCCATGGCTGGAGTCCCGAGTTCCAGTACTATCATCTCGGATTCGTCGGGTGACGGGGCGTAGATCTGGATCACCCCCTTAACCAGTTCGACGGGGGTGCCAACGCCCGAAAAATCTGAAGGGACATGGAACGGTTCATCTCCTATGCGCACGACGACTCTGCCGCAGGGGAGATCGGAGAAACGTATGTCATCACACGGGTAGGTCTCCTGCAGAACCGCGGCCGTCTGGTCGAGGAGGCCCGTGGGTTGATAACCCTCAAGCGCGATTCGATACGCAGCCAAGGAGGCGGTGCTCTGCCTCCCCCCGCCCATATCCAGGGCGCAGAAGGCCACATATTCGGCTCCTGCATCACTGAAGCCTTCAAGGAGGCATCCGTAACCCACGCACATCCGGAGCCTCTCCTCAGCGGTGCCGGATGGCAAGAGGCTCTCGGCCAGAGAGTGAAGCCTGGCGACTGCCTCTTCGGCATCCGCGGAGTCCAGCGGAAGAGGGTGGAAGAAGGCAGGAGGTGCCCAGGTCATGTAAAGGTCGCCGCGTGCAGTCTCGGCCGTGGGAGTTTTCATCCGCCTAATAAGTGGCCAGCGCTTCGTGGAACCTGGCGGGTGTGCCTCTTCTGCCTGCGTAGGGAGCGGGTGCTTGGATGAGCGGTTCCCTCTCGCGGTGGCTGGAATATTCGCCATGTGTGATCAGCTTTTCGAATCCGTGTGCGGCGGACAGTGCCTTCACCGTACCGGAGATCACTGCAGGTTCGACCTCGGCGCCTTCCTCGATCTTTCCAATGATGTTCCTTCCCGAGATTCGGTTTGTGGCAGCGCCGGCTCCCTTGATACTGAGAGGGTTATTAAATCCTTCCAGGAGTCCATCCCTTGCCTTCTCGGACATTTTGAGCGCCTTTTCGCCCTTGACGCCCATCCTTATCCCTTGAATGGCCCCCTTGCCCGCTCCGAAGGCGGGGAGGAGGCCAAAAAAGTCCATTCCCATTTTAGTGAAACCCGTCTTGGTGCTGATGAGCCCGCGCTGCCATGCCATGTAGTGTCCCGCCATCGCCGCGCTGGCACAGGCAACCGACAAACCGCCAAGAACGGCTCCAGCGGGCGGGAAGACACTGGCCACGATGGCTGCCAAGGCCAATGCATTCGACATTGTGGAAAACAGGTCTGCGTGCTTGACGAGGAAGTTCTTGAAACCCTTCCAGGCCTTGTTGAGGCCGCCCGATATTCGCTCCCACACGCTGATGTCCGGCGGATGGTTCTTGGCGGCCTCGCGTATCGCCTTTGCGGCTTCCTCCGAGTGGCGCTCCCATTTCTCCCGTAGGCGCTCGGCCTCAGCGATGACCAGGTCGAGCGCGCGTGCGGCCTTGCTGGCCTCCGAGGCGGCCTTGCTGCTCTCGGCCGTCAGTTTGTCGGCTTCGGCTTTGGAGATCTGCACATGATTGCGGTTGATGTCGTCGATCTTTTGATTGATGGTTTTACTGGTTTCGACCGTCTCCTTTACTCTTGATCTCGCGGCAATCGCGTCGGTTTCCAGCCTCTTGGCCGTCTCCTGGTGGGTGTGGAGGTGCTCGCGCCACTGCTTGAGCGCGCGCGAGCAGTCATGCATGGACTTACTGCCCTGCTGTAAGTAGGTAGGCAGCTTGCCGAGCTGGCCTCTGAAGGCTGTGGCTGCCTCGCCTTTCCAAACTTTGTCCGACTTGCCGATCTTCTCTATCAGGCCGTGGAGTTCTTCGAGTTCGTCTGCGACTCGGCCGACATCGTGTGCAAGCCAATCGGTCGTTCTCACGCTGCCTTTCGCCGGGTTGAACCCCAGGCCAGGCCATGCGGAGTCGGACATGTCTCTCCTGTAGGTGGATTGCGCCTGTCGGACGCGTGGTGGCGACGGTTCACCGTTCCCGGGTACTGAACCCCTGACGTAGGCCGTGTTCGTATGCCGTGAACTCCTTCGAGGCCTCCTTCAGGGCGCTGTGGATGTGTTTGGAACCCTTGGCTATGCGCTTGATGCCGTCGTGCCAGTTGTCTTGGAAGTGATAACAGGCGGCGTCGAGCCCTTGGGTTCCCAGCCCCTTCGGTCCGACCTTTTTCAGGGCAGCGCAGGCATCGTGCATGCGCTCCGTCACCTCGTTCAGTCTCCGCAGCAAGTCCGCCATGCCGTCATCAGCGTGGCCAAAGTCGGACATCTTGCCTCCGCGGCTGGGTAGTTGGCACTGTCCATTTCCGTGGTGGTACGGCGATGCTCCCGCATGCGAGAGGTGACTGTAAGTCAACCGACTTCGCTGGGGCAAGGATTTGGCAGAGTCTGACAGTTTGGCGGTGTTGGGTGCGTTTCACACCAAGTACGCGCCCGTCTGTCACTTCGCTGACGGCGTTGGCTCGCCGACGGCGAGGGGTGTTGGTGCCTGATGGCCGGGCCGAGGTGCGCAACTCGTCCCACGTGACGGTGCAGTTACGGATGGCCCTGGTGTACACGTCAGTACCTGTCGGTAGGCTGGCGTGGCTTGATGTAGGGCTCACTGATGTGGCAGGCGAGGGGTGGGGACGGAAGTGGGGGAGCAGCCCGCGGGCGACAAGCTGAAGGTGGAGCTCGACACGCTGAAGACCTTCAAGGGGCGCATCGATGATGCGCTGGTCAAGCTGGTCGGCTCGGAGGCGGGCCCATCGCGCATGGTGGAGGCGACGTTCGACCAGGGGCATCTGGGCAAGGACTTCGACGCGGTGGGCGCGTTGTACGGCGCCTACCAGGCCGTCCACCAGGACCTGGCGACGCTCTCGAAACTGCTCGCAGACCAGATCGAGGCCATGAGCCTGGCCGTGCAAGGGGCCCGCAACGACTACCGGGAGACGGACCTGGAGCACCAGCGCCGCATGTGGAGGATCCAACGGGAGATCGAGAAGCACTACGACCCGAAGCTGGATCCGCACGCGCCCAAGGGCGGCGATCCGGAGCACTCGGGTGGCGACCACGACAAGGGGGGCATGTGACATGACGGGACAGGAGAGGAAGGGCGCGGGCGCCGAGTCGGCGCGGCCCACGTTCACCGCCGCGCCGGTTCCGGACTTCGGTACGTACTCCCACGAGCAACTGCTCGCCATGGTCGAGCACGCGAACGAGCACCGGATCAGGGCCGTAGGCATCAGGTTGCAGGAGGCAGCCCAGACGATCGGCGAGGTGGGGCAGCAACTCAAGGACCACATGAGCCGTCTGGAGTGGGACGGACCGGGGGCCCACGCCTTCCGTACCTGGGGCGCCGACATGTCCAACGCCACCCTGGACCTGAGCAGGTACAGCGAGAAGGTCGGCATGTGGGTCTGCGCCGCCGCCAACGCCCTGAGCGCGGCGCAGAAGATGCCGCCTTTTCCGGCCGATGCCAAGGCGAAGGTGGATGAGTTCGACCGTCTCCATCCCGGGCTTCGTGACAATCCCGCCAAGTTCAACGACGCGCGGTCCAAGGACGGTCCCAGCCCCGCCGCCGTCACGGCCGCGCTCAAGCAGCTCCGCAAGGAGCACGACCAAGCGGCCGAGGCGATGACACGGCTGGCCCAGGCGTACAACGACTCCGGTGACGAGATCACCAAGGGGGCGAGGCCGAACTTCCCACCGATGCCCGACGCGATGTTGCCCTCCCAGGGCAGGGCCGATTCCGAGGACGTCACGCTCGACGGACCGGGGGGCGGAGGCGGCGGTGCCGGCGGTGGCGCAGTTGCCGCCGGCATGGTGGATTCCGTCGGCCGCGGCGGGGCTCCCGGGGGAGGTGTCGCCGTGTCGAGCGGTCCGGTGACGGGTCATGAGTCGGGCGGGCAGGGCGGCGGCGCGTCCGGTGGTACGACGACCGTTCCGCCCGTCGACCGCCCCGACACCTCGACCAAGGTGGACGGTGGCGTGCCTGTTCCCACGGTTCCCACGATCCCGGATGGTGGACAACCGGCACCCACGCCGCCGCGTCCGGCGCCCACAGGGCCGACTCTTCCCCCGCACCACCCCACTGGGCACCTCCCCGGCGTCCCCGGAATGCCGCCGACGTGGCCCGGCCGAGTACCGCCGCTACCCAAGCCGGGCGGAGGCATGGGGCCCGGGGACACTCGGCGTGGACCTGCTGCCCCGACCGGGAGCGGCCCGGGAGCCGGACGCGCGGGCGTACCTGCCTCCCGTACGCCCGTTGTGCCGCGGCTGCCCGGAGGCGGTGATGTGCCTCCCTTCGCTTCCCGTGGGCCCGCCGACGGTGTGGTGGGCGGGCGGCCGAGTCCCAGGGGCCCTGGGCAAGGGCTGCCGGCGGGGCCTCGGGGCACGGTGGTCGGGGCGGAACCCGGCGTCGGTGGAACGGCGGCCGGCCAGGGGCGTCCGGGCATGGGGTACGGGCCCGGTGTCGGCGGCGCCTCGGGAGGACTGGGCACCGGACCGGGCAACGTGGGCGGGAGGACGGGCGGTCGCCGTCTGGCGTCCGAGCGCGGCGGCGTGGTGGGCGGCGGTCGGACGGCTCAGGGGGCCGTCTCGGGTGGGCGACCCTTCACCCAGGGCGGGTCGGGGCTGCTCCGCGGCTCCTCGGGTGCCGGCACCGGACGGGAAGGCGGTTCCGGCGGCCGGCGTCCCTCTTACCTGGTCGAGGAGGAGAATCCGCAGCCGCGAGGCGAACACGGCACCGTCCCGCCTGTCGTCGACTGAACCCGCGTAAGGAAGAGGGCATTCCGCACATGAGTGAACGCAGGCGCCGGTGGTGGGAGACGGCCGTGGGTGCCCTCGCCACGGGTCTCTTCCTCCTGCCTGCCACCACTGGACCGGCCCGGGCCGACACGGTACGGGATCACCAGTGGTACCTCGACGGCATGCACGCCGAGGAGATGTGGCGTACCAGCACGGGGACCGGGATCACGGTGGCCGTCATCGACTCGGGCGTCGACGACAGCCTTCCGGACCTCCGCGGACAAGTGCTCCCCGGAAAGGACTTCCTGCCTTCCGCGACCGGCTCCCACAAGGACGCCATCGGGCACGGCACCTCGATGGCGATGCTCATCGCCGGGACCGGCAAAGGGCCGGAGAAGTCCGCGACCAAGGGTCTGGCACCAGGGGCGAAGATCCTGCCGCTGCGCGTCCTGAGCCGCGCCGACGGGTGGGGAGCCCAGAGCGAGGCCGTCGTCCGAGCCATCCGCCACGCGGCCGATTCCCCGGCCAAGATCATCAATATGTCGTTCGGAAACCCGGGTCACGGTCGCGAGGTGGAAGAGGCGGTGCGGTACGCGCTGTCACGCGGCAAGTTGTTGTTCGCGTCATCGGGAAATGACGGGCGCGAGGGGAGCCCCGTCGAATACCCGGCGGCCTACCCCGGAGTCGTGGCCGTCAGCGCGATCGACAAGGATGCGCGCGTGACGGCCGAATCGGCACACGGGCCGCAGGTTTCGTTGGCAGCCCCAGGCGATGACATCTTCCACAGTTGCCTCGGAAGCACCGGCATCTGCCGAAGCCACGGCACCAGCGCCGCCAGCGCCCTTGCCTCCGCTTCCGCCGCCCTCCTCTGGTCCGTCCATCCCGACTGGACGGCCAACCAGGTACTCCGCGTCCTCATCAATACGGCCGGCGGCCCCAAGAGCGGTGAGAAACGCAGCGACACCCTCGGCTACGGAGTGGTCCGGCCGCGCATCGCGCTCAAGGACCCGGGCGATCCCGGGCCCGCAGACGTCAATCCCCTTACCGGGGCCACGGGTTCGGGGACGGTTTCCCGGCCGGTGCCGCGCCGTACAGAAGGTGGGGCCGGGGACGAGGCCGAGGCGGCCGGTCGTGGTGGGGGGACGAATGCCATGACCTGGGTGTTGGTAGCTGTCGGCGGTGCCGTGGTCGTCGGGGCGGGCGCCGGAGCCCTGGTCGTCGCGCGGCGGCGCCGGTTCATACCACCGGCATAGCTGTCAGGCCGCCGTCCGCTGACAGGAAGACGCGGTTGCCCGAGCCGATCAGCCAGGGGGAGAGGCTGCCGCGCCAGGGGTGGGACCAGAGGGGTTTGCCGGAGCGTTTGTCGAGGGTCAGGGCGGTGGCTCCGGTGCCTCCGGTGGCGAGCCAGAGGGTGTGGCCCTGGACGGCGGGGGGTGTGAGGGGCGGGTAGGGCCGGCCCTCGAGGTGGTGGGTCCAGACGGTTTCGCCGGTGCGGCGGTCGAGGCAGTGCATGAGGTCGAGGTCCAGGGCGTAGAGGAAGTCGCCGTCGACGAGTGGGGCCGACCAGCCGTTGTAGGCGTTCTTGCCGCCCATCGTGGGGCCGACCCGGTAGGAGGCCGAGGGGAGGGACCAGATTTTCTCCCCGGTGTCCAGGCGGTAGGCGGCGAGGATCTTGCCGCCGGCGTAGACCGTGTCGTCGCGGACGGCGGGCAGCAGGCTGTCGTGGGACTCGGGGCGGTGGTGGGCCTTCCACAGGGTGCGGCCGGAGGAGGTGTCCAGGATGTGGAGGACGCCGTCGCGGCCGTAGAGGACGAGGCGGTTTTTGACGGTGACGGTCAGGGTCGGGTCGATGGTCGACACTTCCGTGTCCGGGTGGGGCACGGTCCAGCGGATGCTCCGGGTACGGGTGTCGTAGGCGCAGAGGTTCTTCGGTTTGCGGTCCCGGTCTCCGTCGGCGAAGTACGCCGTCGTGTCGTCCACGGCGTGGACCTGGTCCGCGTCGACGTCCGCGCTCCAGCGTTCCTCGCCGGTGAGGCTGTCGAGGCCGACGAGGCGGCCGTCGAAGCCGAACGTGGTCACCACGGTGTCGGAGCGGCCTGCGAACCGGCCCGTCTGCTGGCTTTTCACCTGCCACTTGCGCCGGCCGTCCCGGACCGAGAAGGCCGCGAGGCCGTCGGTCCCCATGGTGATGACCAGGTCGTGTATGGGCAGCGGGGCGGGCGCGGAGTAGTACGTGGCGACCGGACCCCACAGCTCCGCCGGCGGGTGGCCCTCCTCGTACTGGCCGGCCGTCAGGGGCTTGGCGTCCCAGGGCTGGGGAGGGGGCGTGGGGTCGCCCTTGAGTGTCTTGCGCCCGGAGTTCCCGCCGTCGCGCAGGAACCACCACGCGCCGGTGCCGCCCGCCGCGGCCACCGCGGCGCCGCCCGCCACGAGGGCGGTGACGAGCCGGCGGCGGGAGGGGCCGGCGCCGGGGGCGGCCGTGGTGGCGCCGGTGAGGGTGGTCAGCTTCCGGGCCTCGGACTCGCGCCGGGTGACGTCGGCGGCGAGGGGGCCGCGGCGCCAGACGCGGTCGGCGCCCTTGGGCGGGGCCATGGCGGTGGCGATCAGCGCGGGCGGCGGCCGGTGTCCGGGCTCGCGGGCCAGGCAGGGCGCGATGAGGGCGTGCAACGGCGCCGGGAGACCCGCCAGGTCCGGTTCCTCGTGGACGACCTTGTACTGGACGGATGCCACCTCCGTACCGTCGTACGCCCGCCGGCCGGTGGCCGCGAAGGCCAGCACGGCCCCGAGCGAGAACACGTCGCCGGGCGGGCCGACGCGCCGGCCGAGCACCTGCTCGGGGGCGCCGTATCCGGGGGTGACGGGGTTCATGCCGGTCGCGGTGAGGGTGAGGCCGTGCTCGGGGCGGGCGATGCCGAAGTCGATGACGCGCGGGCCCGAGGACGTCAGGACGATGTTGGACGGCTTGATGTCGCGGTGGACGAGCCCGGCGGCGTGGATGTCCCGGAGCGTCGCGGCCAGCGCGGCGCCCAGCGCCCTGACCCCCGCCTCGTCGAACGGCCCGTGCCGCTCCACCGCCTCGTCCAGCGTCGGCCCGGCCAGGAACTCGGTGGCGATCCACGGCCGCCCGCCCTCCGTCCACGCCCCGAGCACCCGCGCGACGCCCCCGCTGGTCACCGCCTGCGCGGCCTGCGCCTCGCGCACGAAACGCCGCGCCATGTGCGGGTCGTGCGCCATCTCCGGGTGCAGCACCTTGACGGCGGCCATGCCCCCGGCGGCGTCCTGCCCGAGGTACACCTTGCCCATGCCTCCCGCGCCGAGCACGCCGACGAGACGGTGGGGACCGAGGCGGAGGGGGTCGCCGGCGGCGAGGGGATCCATGGAATGACGGCCTGTTCGAGCGGGGGCGGCGCACACGAGGTCGCCTCTTGCGCGGCCGATTCTCCCGGCGGCCGTCCGGGGGCGGGTGGGCGGGGGCGTCCCCGCGCCCTCACCGAGCGATCGAGAGGACGGCGAACCACGTCGCCATCAGCATCATGAAGGCGATCATCCAGGCCACCGGGCCGTTGTCGCGGCGGGAGGCCAGGCCCCAGGTGCCGAGGACGGCGGCGGCGGGCGCGACGAGGATGGGCGTCCAGACCACGGCGTTCTGACCCGCGCTCGTGCAGATCACACTGGTGTCGCCGGTGTCGCAACCGTCGCTCGCCATCACGGAGATGGGCAGGGCCGTGAAGGTGAAGGCGGCGAAGAGCCACAGCGCCACGCCGCCGAGCAGCTTGAGGAAAGCCGTGCCGGCGCCGGACGCGCCGTCCGGTGCCTGGTGGGTGTCGGCCGATGTCATGACCGTCACGCTACGAGCGGGGGGTCGACCCGGGCATCCGTACGATCGCCTGAGGGTGGGGGCTCGGCGTGAGTACGGGTACTCAGTCGCCCGGAGTTCCTCGGAATGGGAACGGGTTGAGGCCACGGCCCGGGACCGAACCGGTGGGACGGCGGGGGACCCACGCGCCTTCCGGACGCCGCCGCAGCGCGTTCGCCTTGAAGTACGCCGCCACGCGTTCGCCCTGAAGTACGCCGCCGCCATGCGCTCGCCGTGAAACACGCGACCGACTGGTGCCCCACCGCTTCGGCGAGGGCGACAAGCGAGGGCGACAGTCGAGGGCGACATCGCCGACGCAAGGTCATGTGCGACGTCCCGCCCCCTGGTGACACGGCACCAGGGAGGCCGGTTCGACGCTTCTGACAGAAGAGGCCGTGGCGGGAATCGAACCCGCGTAACTCGCTTTGCAGGCGAGTCCCTGAACCACTCGGGCACACGGCCGTGTCGTGCTCCGTCATCGACGATAGGGGGGGCCGGCGGCGGGTCACAACGGCCTTGCGCGGCGTGCCATATGACCGTCATGCGCCGTTCACGAGCGAGCGGGCGGGGACGTTCACGAGCGAGCGGGCGGGGACGTTCGGTGGTGCGGCTCGGGGTGGGGGCGGAGGAAGTCCTCGACGATCGGGCGGAACATGTCCGGTTCGTCGACCCAGGGGTAGTGGCCCACGCCGTAGAGCGTGCGGACCTCGGTGCGGGTGGTGGCGGGGAAGGACGCGGCGACGAGCTCGCCCGCCCGGACGCCGGTGATGGCGTCGCGGTCGCCGGTGAGGACGAGGAGCGGGAAGGCGGCGGAGCGGAGGTGTTCGAGGAGGGCGCGCCGGGCCGCTTCGTCCACGCCCTGCCAGAAGGCGATGCGGGGGACGGGGTGGAGCTGGCCGTCCTCCGTGGCGGCGTGGGCCTGCTGCGGGGCGTCCCAGCGGCCGTAGCCCATGGGGGCGGCGCGCCGGAGGAGGGCGCGGGCCTCGGGGAAGTCGTGGGTGTCGGCGAGGGAGTGGACGGCGACGTAGGCGTCCACCCACCAGTCCTCCGTGGCGCGTGACTCGAAGATCTCCTCGGCGTCCGTGGGGAGTTCGCCCTGGAGGCGGGAGCCGGGGGCGACGAGGACGAGGTGGCTGACCCGGTGCGGGTAGAGGGCGGCGTACGCCTGGGCGGTGGCGCAGCCGGCGTCGTGGGCGAGGAGGGCGAAGCGGTCGAGTCCGAGGTGGCCGCGGAGGGCCTCGACGTCCTCGGCGAGGGCCGGGAAGGCGTAGCCGCGCGGGTCGTCGGCGGGAGGCGAGTCGCCGGTGCCGCGGCTGTCGGGGATGACGAGGGTGTGCCGGGCGTTCAGGCCCCCGAGGTCGCCCAGGTAGGCGGCGTCCCGGCCGGGGCCGCCGGCGAGGCAGACGATCGGCGGGCCCGGGGCGTCGGCGGTGCGCGCTTCCAGGACGCGGTAGGCCAGTTCCGCCGCGTCGTAGGAGACGTAACGTGCCGGATGAGCTGCGTGAGCCGCCATATGTCCACCATGCCCCAAAAGTCCGTTGATCCAGAAGTCATTCAAGCCGGATCTGCCCGCTACCCCAAATTCCGCTTATGATTCCGGCGTGTTCGACTCGCGGCACATCAAGACGTTCCACGCGGTGGTCCAGGCCGGCTCGTACTCCGCCGCCGCGCGGGCGCTCGGCTACACCCAGCCCGCGATCACCCAGCAGATGAAGGGCCTGGAGCGGGCCGTCGGCACCCCGCTGTTCACCCGGGTCGGCCGCCGGATGCGGCTCACGGAGGCGGGGGAGGCGCTCGCGCGCCACGCCGAGACGATCCTGGACACCCTCACCGTCGCCCAGCAGCAGATGAGCTCCCTGACCCGGCTGCGCGCCGGGCGGGTCCGGGTCTGCGCCTTCCCCAGCGCCGGTGCCACCCTCGTCCCGGAGGCCCTGGCCCGCCTCGCCGCCGACCACCCCGGCGTACGGGTCGAACTGCTGGAGGGCGAGCCGCCGGACTCGCTCCGGCGGCTGGTGCGCGGCGAGTGCGACATCACCCTCGCCTTCACCTACCCCGGGCTGCACGACGAGGTCTCGGACGAACTCGCGGAGATCCCGCTGCTGGAGGACCAGCTCACCGTGCTGCTCCCCGCCGGGCACCCGCTGGCCCGGCGCCGCGCCGTGGGACTGGCCGACCTGGCCGACGAGCGGTGGATCGCCGGCTGCCTGCGCTGCCGCACCAACTTCCTGCACGAGTGCGCCGAGGTCGGCTTCGCCCCCGACATCGCCTTCACCACCGACGACAACCTGGTCGTGCAGTCCCTCGTCGCCGAGGGGCTGGGGGTGGCGATGATGCCGGGGCTGGTGCTGTCGTTCCTGCGCCACGACCGGATCACCGGACGCGCGCTCGACCCCGCCTCCCGCCGCCGGGTCTCCGCGTACGTCCTCCGCGACCACCTGCGCGTTCCCGCCACCGCGCTGGTCCTCGACGAACTCAAGGCCGCGGCGGCGCGGCGCGAGGGGTGCTGAGCGGACGGCCGAGGGCGTCCGGTCCGGCCGGCCCCCGCCCGGCGCATCCGCGGGATCCATAAGCGGAAATTTGCACCCGACCAACAAACTGTCGTTGGACGTGATGGATCACGGCCTCGACCCTGCCCGTATGACCACTCCTACCGCAGCCCCGACGACCGCCCGCCTCCGCGGGCTCATCGACGACGTCCGGGAGGCAGTGGGCCGCGGCCTGCCGCCGGACACGACGGCCTATCTCGTCGGTGAACGCCTCGCCGTCCACCTGGGCGCCGACGATCTGCTCACCCCGGAGCAGTGCGAGGGCGACCCCCGGCGGTACCGCCAGCACATCCTGCACGCGGAGCCGGACGGCAGCTTCTCCCTGGTCGCCCTGGTCTGGCTGCCGGGGCAGCAGACCTCCGTCCACGACCACGTCTCGTGGTGCGTGACCGGCGTCCATCAGGGGGCGGAGAGCGAACGCCGGTACCGGCTCGTCCCCGACGGCACGGGCTGCCGGCTGGTCGCCACCGAGGACGTCGTCAACGTGCGGGGCGACGTCTGCGGCTTCGCGCCCCCCGGCGACATCCACCGGGTGCGCAACGCCTGCTCGTCCACCGCGATCTCGATCCACGTCTACGGCGCGGACATCGCGCGGCTGGGTTCCAGCGTGCGGCGCGTCTACCACCTGCCCGCCGAGGAGCTGTGAGATCCGCCGGGCGGCGGGACGGTGCGGGGGACGGCCGGATCACGCAGATGATCGGGTCATATAGGTTTTACCGGTTGTATCGGTTGTATCGGCCGGAATGGGAAGAGCAGGGGGAGCAGCCGTCATGGCGGTGATCAACGCGCGGCCGGGCGATGCCCGCACCGGAACGGCCGCCGCGCCCCCCGGCACACTCCCCGGCCTGGTCATGGCGGTCCTCGGCGTCGCCCTCGCCTGGACGGTCCACCGGCTGGTCCCCGCCGTGCCCATGCTCACCGCGGCCGTCGTGCTCGGCATCACCGCCGCCCACCTGCCGGGGGTCAAGGCCCGGGTGCGGGGCGTCGGACGGCCGGGGCTGACGTTCGCCGGGAAGCGGCTGATGCGCGTGGGCGTCGTGCTCCTCGGGCTGAAGCTGAGCATCGGCGATGTGCTCGGGGTCGGCTGGGCGACGGTGGCGATGGTGCTCGCCGTCGTCACGGCCACCTTCTTCGGCACGCTCTGGCTCGGCCGCAAGCTCGGCCTGCGCGGCGACCAGCCGCTGCTGATCGCGACCGGTTATTCGATCTGCGGGGCCTCCGCGATCGGGGCGGTCAGCGAGGTGTCGGGCAGTGATGAGGAAGACGTCGCCACGTCCGTCGCCCTCGTCACGCTGTGCGGGACGCTCGCCATAGCCGTGCTGCCGCTGCTGCACCACCCGCTGGGGCTGGACGACACCCAATTCGGGCGCTGGGTCGGCGCGGGCGTGCACGACGTCGGCCAGGTCGTGGCGACCGCGCAGACGGCCGGGCCGGCGGCGCTCGGCGAGGCCGTCCTGGTGAAGCTGATGCGGGTGGCGCTGCTGGCTCCGCTGGTCGCGGCCGTCGCCGTCTCCGTCAGCCGGCGGCGGGCCCATGCGCGGGCGGCTTCGGCCGCCGGCAAGGCGCTCGCCGGCAAGGCCGCCGCCGGCCGGGGACCCACCGCGAGGACGCCCGACGGGAGGCAGGCGTCCGCCGCCGAGACCTCCGCCGCCGAGACCTCCGCCGCCGAGGCCCCCGCCCACCATGCCACCGCCGACCAGGGGAAGCGGCCCCCGCTCATCCCCCTGTTCGTCCTCGGCTTCCTCGCCATGGTCGCCGTGCGCAGCACCGGGGCCGTCCCGGGCGCGGTGCTCGACGGCGCGCAGCACGCCCAGGAACTGCTGCTCGCCGCAGCCCTGTTCGGGCTGGGCAGCGCGGTCCACCTGCCTTCGCTGGTACGGACCGGGGGGCGGGTGGCGGCGCTGGGGCTGTGCTCGTGGGTGGTGATCGCGGGCGTGTCCTACGCGGGTGTCCTGCTGACGGCGTGAGGGGCACGCACAGTCCCCGCGTGACGGTGTCGGGGGGCCCTGGCTGGAGGGTTCAGAAGACTCCCCGAGTGACGGCCCCGGCGAGGCCCCGCGAGCCGGCCTCGGCAAGTCCCCGCGAGCCGGTGTCGGGGGGCCTCGCGGGGACGATTCGGGAGATTCCCCGCGTGACGGTCCCGGTGAGCCCCCGAGAGCCGGCCTCGGCAAGCCCCCGGCTTCCGGGGCCCGTGTGACTCCGGAGGTAGGGCGAAGGGACGAGGACGAACCGGTTCCGCGGTCAGAGGCGGTCCGGGCGTCCCCTGCCTACGCTCCCTGACATGAGCACCGCCGACTCCATACCCCCTCCGCCGGGCCCCGCGTCCCCGTCCCCCTCCCCTTCGCCCGCCCCCGGGTCCGCGTCCCCCGCGCCCCCGCCGGACGACGAAGGCGGTGTGCTCGGCCGCCGCTACCGGGGTCTCACCTTCGGCATCATCTCCGTCATCTCGCTCATCGCCTTCGAGGCCAGCGCGGTCAGCACGGCCATGCCCATCGCCGCCCGCGCGCTCGACGGCATCGGCCTCTACGCCTTCGCGTTCTCGGCCTACTTCACGGCGAGCCTGTTCTCCATGGCGCTCTCGGGGGAGTGGAGCGACCGTTCCGGTCCGCTCGCGCCGCTGTTCACCGGGATCGCCGCGTTCGGCACCGGACTGGTCCTCGCGGGCTGCTCGCAGAACATGTGGATGTTCGTCGGCTCCCGCTTCGTGCAGGGGCTGGGCGGCGGCCTGGTGGTCGTCTCGCTGTACGTGGTCGTGGGCCGCGCCTATCCGGAGCGGCTGCGGGCGAAGATCCTCGCCGCGTTCTCGGCGGCCTGGGTGGTCCCGGTGCTGGTCGGCCCGGTGGTCGCGGGGTCGGTCGCCGAGCGGCTGAGCTGGCGCTGGGTGTTCCTGGCGATCCCGGTGCTGATCCTGCTGCCGCTGTTCGTCATGCTGCCGGCCCTGCGGAAGCTGCCGCGGACCGACCGGGGCGGCGCCGTCGACCGGCGGCGCGTCCTGCTCGCCCTGGCCGTCGCGGCCGGCGCCGGGCTGCTCCAGTACGCCGGGCAGGACCGCAGTTGGCTCGCCCTGGTCCCGGCCGTCGCCGGGCTGGCGCTGCTCGCGCCGTCCATCGTCCGGCTGGTCCCCAGGGGCACGTTCCGGGCGGCGCGCGGGCTGCCGTCCGTGGTGCTGCTGCGCGGCGTCGCGGCCGGTGCCTTCCTCGGCGCGGAGAGCTTCATTCCGCTGATGCTGGTCACCGAGCGCGGCCTGTCCGCCACGGCCGCCGGCCTCTCGCTGACCGGCGGCGGACTCGCCTGGGCCCTCGGCTCGTTCACCCAGAGCCGCTCGGGGCTGGAGCGGCACCGGCACCGGCTGATGGGCCTGGGCATGGTGCTCGTCGCGGTGTCCGTCGCCATGGTGCCGCTGGTGCTGGCCGACGGGGTGCCGGTCTGGCTGGTGGCCGTCGCCTGGATCGTCGGCGGCTACGGCATCGGTCTGACGATCTCCAGCAGCGGCATCCTTGTCCTGTCCCTGTCCCGCCCGGGCGAGGAGGGCGTCAACTCCGCCGCCCTCCAGCTCTCCGACGCCCTCGGCAACATCGTCCTCGTCGGGGCGGGCGGCGTCCTCTTCGGCGCCTTCGGCGGCGGGACCGTGGCCGCGGAGGGCGACGCGGCCGAGGCGGCGGCCCCGCCGGCCGCCTTCGTCTCCGTCTACGTGACGCTGGCGGCGGTGGCCCTGGCCGGTGCCTGGATCACGACCCGGCTGCGGCCGGCGGCGGAGGCCGGGTGACCGCTCTGGGGATACGCGAGAGGGGCCAGGAGTCGAAAACCGGTACCACGCCCGCCCCTTGAAGCTGCCGTGCGGTCGTCGTGTCCCTGGTCCTCCGCCTCGACGACGACCGCACGGTCACCCTCCGCGAGCACGCCCGCCGGGAAGGCGCCCCCCCAACGGGCCGCCACCCCGCGCGCGGTGGACGAGCACCCGTCCGCGACCGGCCGCCGGGCCCGCGACCGGCCGCCGGGCCCGCGGCCGGTGGCCGGTCGGGCGGCCAGGCGGAGAGCCGGCGCGAGCTCCCGGACCGGCCCCCACGTGACGACCGCCCCGACGGACGACCTGACCCCCGACGGACGACCCGGCCTCCGACGGACGACCCGGCCCCCGACGAACGACCCGCCCCCCGAGGAGGCTTCGCCCCCCGAGGAGGTCCCGCCCCCGAGGGCGCCCCGCCCGTGGCCGGCCGCGCCCGCGCCGGCGACACCGAGGCCGTCGTCCGCGACATCCGGGGGACCGGCGCCGGCCCCGCACCGCCCGGCGGGGGGAGAGAGAAGGGGGGAGACGTGCGGGCACGAGATGTACCCGGACCGCCCGGCAAGGCCGCGTCGCTGTCGCGAGAGCCGGAGGCCGGCCGCCCGCCGGTCGTCGGGGGCGAACGCACCGCGCCTGGCCTGCCCGCGCGATACTCCTCGCCCCGCGCGGGGTGGAGCCCCGCCGGGACGCCGACGCCGCCGAGCGGCTCGTCCTCGACGTCACGGCGGGCCGGGCGCGCGACGTGGCGGAAGTCTCACGCCGGCCGCGGGAGCCGGTCGCCGGCCGACGGGCAGGCGGCCCCGGACCCCGGAACCGCCCGGCCACCAGCGGGTCCGCCACGTCCGGCCGCGGCCCGTCGCCGGCCCGTACGAAACCGTCCGGAATCGGTCATGAACGTCCGGAACCGTCCGCGCGCCCGCCGACGCGGACGGTCTCGTCCCGGCCCCCGGTAGGCTGACGCGGTTGTCGTTTGTCGATTTCTCAAGGCCCCGATCCAGCCGACGGAGACCGTGACTACCACCACAGCCAACCACCATCTCTCGCCCGCCTTCCCCGGCCGGGCCCCTTGGGGTACCGCGAACAAGCTGCGCGCCTGGCAGGAGGGCGCGATGGGGAAGTACATCCAGGAGCAGCCGCGCGACTTCCTCGCCGTCGCCACCCCCGGCGCCGGCAAGACCACCTTCGCGCTCACCCTCGCGTCCTGGCTGCTGCACCACCACGTCGTCCAGCAGGTGACCGTCGTCGCACCGACCGAGCACCTGAAGAAGCAGTGGGCGGAGGCCGCCGCCCGCATAGGCATCAAGCTCGACCCGGAGTACAGCGCGGGCCCGCTGGGCCGCGAGTACCACGGCGTCGCCGTGACGTACGCGGGTGTCGGCGTACGTCCGATGCTGCACCGCAACCGGTGCGAACAGCGCAAGACGCTCGTGATCCTGGACGAGATCCACCACGCCGGTGACTCCAAGTCCTGGGGCGAGGCGTGCCTGGAGGCGTTCGAGCCGGCCACCCGGCGGCTCGCTCTCACCGGCACGCCGTTCCGTTCCGACACCAACCCCATCCCGTTCGTCACCTACGAGGAGGGCAACGACGGAATCCGGCGGTCCGCCGCCGACTACACCTACGGCTACGGCAACGCCCTCGCCGACGGCGTCGTCCGCCCGGTCATCTTCCTCTCCTACAGCGGCAACATGCGCTGGCGCACCAAGGCCGGCGACGAGCTGGAGGCGCGGCTCGGCGAGCCGATGACCAAGGACGCGATCAGCCAGGCGTGGCGCACCGCGCTCGACCCGCGCGGCGACTGGATGCCCAACGTGCTGCGCGCCGCCGACCGGCGGCTCACCGAGGTCCGCAAGAGCATCCCGGACGCGGGCGCCCTGGTCATCGCCTCCGACCAGGACTCGGCCCGCGCCTACGCCAAGCTGCTCCGGGAGATCACCGGCGAGGGCGCGACGGTCGTCCTCTCCGACGACTCGGGTGCCTCGCAGCGCATCGACGACTTCGCGGCGGACGACTCCCGCTGGATGGTCGCCGTCCGCATGGTGTCCGAGGGCGTGGACGTGCCCCGGCTCGCGGTCGGCGTCTACGCGACGACGATCTCGACGCCGCTGTTCTTCGCGCAGGCGGTCGGCCGCTTCGTGCGGTCGCGGCGGCGCGGCGAGACGGCGTCGGTCTTCCTGCCGACCATCCCCATGCTGCTGAGCTTCGCCAACGAGATGGAGGTGGAGCGCGACCACGTCCTCGACAAGCCCAAGAAGGAGGGCGAGGAGGACCCCTACGCCGAGTCCGAGAAGGAGCTGGCGGAGGCGGAGAAGCAGCAGGACGAGGACACCGGCGAGCAGGACATGCTCCCCTTCGAGGCTCTGGAGTCGGACGCGGTCTTCGACCGGGTGCTGTACAACAGCGCCGAGTTCGGCATGCAGGCGCACCCCGGCAGCGAGGAGGAGCAGGACTACCTCGGCATCCCCGGGCTGCTGGAGCCGGAGCAGGTGCAACTGCTGCTGCAGAAGCGGCAGGCGCGGCAGATCGCGCACAGCAGGCGGAAGCCCGACGAGGAGGCCGACCTGCTGGAGATGCCGGCCGAGCGCCGGCCCGTCGTGACGCACAAGGAGCTGCTGGAGCTCCGCAAGCGGCTGAACTCCCTGGTCGGCGCCTACGCGCACCAGAGCGGCAAGCCGCACGGCGTGATCCACACCGAGCTGCGCCGCACCTGCGGCGGCCCGCCGAGCGCCGAGGCCACGGCCGGACAGCTCAACGAGCGCATCAAGAAGGTGCGCGAGTGGGCGACGCGCATGAAGTGACCTGACGGCCCGGGCCGGCGGTCCGGGCCGACGGTCCGGGCGCCCGCGGGGGAGCACGACGGCCGGTACACCGATCGTCTCTTGCTCAATTACTCTGCGCGGCGCCCGGATTGTGGGCAGACTCTTCCGGAGAGCGGACCGGCTCGCTACCGTGCCGGTCACGTACACGCCCCGTGGCAGCGCCGCCGCGGAGCGCGGCCGGTGGTATGCGTCAAGGAACGTATGCGTCAAGCGACCCGGCGGCCTCTCCTCGCGCGCTGCCGGACGGGACCGGAAGCGCAACCCCACCGCGACGAGAGCCCGCCTTTCATCGGAGGAGGGGGCGTCGTGACCGCGGAGACTTCGCAGACGCTCGACAGAGGACTGCGTGTCCTGAAACTGCTCGCCGAGACCGATCACGGGCTGACCGTCACCGAGCTGGCCACCCGGCTCGGCGTCAACCGCACGGTCGTCTACCGGCTGCTCGCCACGCTGGAGCAGCACGAACTCGTCCGACGGGACATCGGCGGCCGGGCCCGCGTCGGGCTCGGCGTCCTACGGCTCGGACGCCAGGTGCACCCGCTCGTCCGGGAGGCCGCGCTGCCCGCGCTGCGGGCGCTCGCCGAGGACGTCGGGGCCACGGCCCACCTCACGCTCGTCGACGGCGCGGAGGCGCTGGCCGTCGCCGTCGTCGAGCCGACCTGGACCGACTACCACGTCGCCTACCGCGCCGGGTTCCGACACCCCCTGGACCGCGGCGCGGCCGGCCGGGCGATACTGGCCGCCCGCGCGGGCGAGGTCGACAACCCCGGGTACGCCCTCACCCACGGCGAACTGGAGACGGGGGCGAGCGGCGCCGCCGCGCCGCTGCTCGGCGTGAGCGGCATCGAGGGCAGCGTCGGGGTCGTCATGCTCACCGACACCGTGCCGCACCGGGTCGGGCCCCGGGTGATGGAGGCGGCGAAGGAGGTGGCCGACGCGCTCCGGTGAGGCCGCGGGTCCCGGTGGTGCGGTGGTGAACTAGATTCGCGGTATGCCACTTCCGTCTCCGTCCGCGTGGTCCCGCCGCACCCGGGCCCTCGCCCTCTGCGCCGTGCCCGTCCTGGCGCTGCTCGTGACCGCCGCGTTCGCACCGCTGCCGTTCACGATCGCAAGACCCGGCTGGACGGTGAACGTCCTCGGCGACCACCAGGGCAAGCCGGTGATCACCGTCAGCGGCGCCGAGGCCCGGCGGACCAGCGGCCAGCTCCGCATGGTCTCGATCATCGCGACCGGGCCGGACGCGGAGGTCACCCTGCCCGAGGTCGCCTCGGACTGGTTCCGCACGGACCGGACGGTGATGCCGCACGACTCCGTCTTCCCGCCCGGGAAGTCCGACAAGGAGACGGAAGAGCACAACGTCGAGGAGATGAAGAAGTCGCAGGACTCGGCCGTGCGGGCCGCTCTGCGCCACCTCCACCGGTCGCCGTCCGAGGTGAAGGTCAGTCTGAGCCTGGGGGACATCGGAGGGCCCAGCGCCGGGTTGATGTTCACCCTCGGCATCATCGACAAGCTGGATGGAGACGGGCGCGGCGGTGATCTCACCGGCGGGCGGACGATCGCCGGGACCGGGACGATCGATCCCGACGGGACGGTGGGGCCGGTGGGCGGTGTCGGGCTGAAGGTGCAGGCCGCCGGGCGGGATGGGGCCGGGGTCTTCCTTGTGCCGAAGGCGCAGTGTGCGGAGGCTTCGGCGGGGGCGCCTTCCGGCTTGCGCCTTGTTCCGGTGCGGAAGCTCGGGGATGCGGTGGAGTCGTTGCGGGCGTTGGAGTCGGGGGGCTCGGTGCCGCGTTGCTGACGCGGTGTAGTTGCCCCGGCCCCTCCCCCAGAGGGGGCACCCCCACTTCACCGTTTCTTGCGGGGGCGAGCCCCCGCGTCCCCGAAACCGCGCTCCGCACGGTTGTCCTCAAGCGCCGGACGGGCTGATATAGCCCGTCCGGCGTTTGAGGACGAGCGGCGGAGCCGCGACAAGGGGGGGCCGGGGCGCAGCCCCGGGAAACGGCGAAAGGGCGGGGTCGGGGCCCCTCACCCCCCGGCCGCCTGCCGCACCAGCGGGATGATTCGCAAAGGCACCGCGTTCTCCATCACGATCGCCGTGGAAGCCCGCACGATCCCCTCGATCCCCACCACCTTGTCGATCACCCGCTGCAAGTCCGCGTTGGACCGCGCGACCAGCCGGCACAGCATGTCCCCGTGCCCGGTGATGGTGTGCAGCTCCAGCACTTCCGGCACCCCCGCCAGATGCGAGCGCACATCAGGCCCCTCGCCCTGCTTGATCTCCAAGGTGGCGAAGGCCGTCACGGGATAGCCCAGGGCCGCCGGGTCCACGTCCGGCCCGAAGCCGCGGATGACGCCCTGGGAGAGCAGCCGGTCCAGCCGGGCCTGGACGGTGCCGCGGGCCACCCCCAGCCGCCGGGAGGCCTCCAGGACGCCGATGCGCGGCTCCTGTGCCAGCAGTTCGATCAGCCTGCCGTCCAAACGATCGATCGCCATAGCCGACCCCTCGTAGTCACCATGTACAGAACGCCCGGCGGTTCCGGGGGCCCACTGGGCAGATTGCCCAGTGAACACGGAAACTATTGCGCACCTTGTGGATCGGCGAGACGCTGCGCGTATGACGCAGACCACAGATCACACCTTTGACACCGCTCGGCAGGCCGACCCCTTCCCGGTCAAGGGGATGGACGCGGTGGTCTTCGCCGTCGGAAACGCGAAGCAGGCCGCGCACTACTACTCCTCGGCCTTCGGCATGAAGCTGGTCGCCTACTCCGGACCGGAGAACGGCAGCCGGGAGACGGCGAGTTACGTCCTGGAGTCGGGCGGCGCCCGGTTCGTGCTCACCACGGTCATCAAGGCCACCACCGAGCGCGGCCGCTTCCTGGCGGAGCACGTGGCCGAGCACGGCGACGGTGCCGTGGACCTGGCGATCGAGGTGCCGGACGCCCGCGCCGCCTACGCCTACGCGGTCGAGCACGGCGCGCGGGGCCTGGAGGAGCCGTACGAGCTGAAGGACGAGCACGGGACCGTCGTCCTCGCCTCCATCGCCACCTACGGCCAAACCCGTCACACCCTGGTGGACCGCTCCGGTTACAACGGCCCGTACCTGCCCGGCTTCGTCGCCGCCGAGCCGATCGTGGCGCCGCCCGCCAAGCGCAACTTCCAGGCCATCGACCACTGTGTCGGCAACGTCGAACTCGGCCGCATGGACGAGTGGGTGGAGTTCTACCACCGGGTCATGGGCTTCACGAACATGAAGGAGTTCGTGGGCGACGACATCGCCACCGAGTACTCCGCGCTGATGTCCAAGGTCGTCGCGGACGGCACCCGGAAGGTGAAGTTCCCGCTCAACGAGCCGGCGATCGCGAAGAAGAAGTCGCAGATCGACGAGTACCTGGAGTTTTACGGCGGCCCGGGCCTCCAGCACATCGCCCTCGCCACCAACGACATCGTCACCACCGTGCGGCAGATGAAGGCGGCCGGCGTTCAGTTCCTGGACACCCCGGACAGCTACTACGACACCCTCGGCGAGTGGGCCGGCGAGACCCGGGTGCCCGTCGAGACGCTGCGCGAGCTGAAGATCCTGGTGGACCGCGACGAGGACGGCTACCTGCTCCAGATCTTCACCAAGCCGGTCCAGGACCGCCCGACCGTCTTCTTCGAGATGATCGAGCGCCATGGCTCCATGGGCTTCGGCAAGGGCAACTTCAAGGCCCTCTTCGAGGCCATCGAGCGCGAGCAGGAGAAGCGCGGCAACCTCTGAGCCACCCCCGGGAGCCTGAGCCCACCCCCGGGAACCTCCGACCAACCCCCCACCGGCGCGGTCCCGCCCTCCCACCGGCGGGGCCGCGCCGCGCCCGCGCGGTCCGCGATCTACCCCCGGCCGTGGCTGGGTGGGAAGGTGAACGCATGGGCGATCTGATCAGTCTCCTGCGCGAAGGGCTCCCGGACGCGGCGGTCCTCACCGATCCCGACGTCACCGCCTCCTACGCCAACGACATGGCGGGCTTCTGTCCCGCCGGCGCACCCGCCGCCGTCGTCCTGCCCCGCACCGTGGAGCAGGTGCGGCACGTGATGCGGACCGCGACCGCGCTCCGCGTCCCCGTCGTCCCGCAGGGCGCCCGCACCGGGCTGTCGGGCGCGGCGAACGCCGTCGACGGCTGCGTCGTGCTGTCGCTGGTCAAGATGGACCGGATCGTGGAGATCGACCCGGTCGAACGCATCGCCGTCGTCGAACCGGGCGTCGTCAACGCCGTGCTCTCCCGCGCCGTCGCCGAGCACGGGCTGTACTACCCGCCGGACCCGTCGAGCTGGGAGCAGTGCACCATCGGCGGCAACATCGGCACCGCCTCCGGCGGCCTGTGCTGCGTCAAGTACGGCGTCACGGCGGAGTACGTGCTCGGGTTGGACGTCGTCCTCGCCGACGGCAGGCTGCTCACCACCGGCCGTCGCACCGCCAAGGGCGTCGCCGGGTACGACCTGACCCGGCTGTTCGTCGGCTCCGAGGGCAGCCTCGGCATCGTCGTCCGGGCCGTGCTCGCCCTGCGGCCCGCGCCGCCGCCGCAGCTCGCGCTCGTCGCCGAGTTCCCGTCCACCGCCACGGCCTGCGAGGCGGTCCGCCGGATCATGGCGAGCGGGCACGCGCCCTCGCTGCTGGAGCTGATGGACCGCACCACGGTCCGGGCCGTCAACGCGTACACGGGCATGGGCCTCCCGGAGTCCACCGGGGCACTGCTCCTCGCCGCCTTCGACACCCCGGACCCCCGCCCGGACCTCGCCGCCGTCGGCGAGGTGTGCACCGCGGCCGGGGCCACCGACGTCGTCCCCGCCGACGACCCGGCCGAGTCCGAACTCCTGCTTCAGGCGCGGCGGGTGTCGCTGCCCGCCCTGGAGCGGCTGAGCGCCGCCACCATGATCGACGACGTGTGCGTTCCGCGCGGGCGCCTCGCCGCGTTCTTCGACGGCACCGCCGCCATCGCCGACCGGCACGGCCTCACCATCGGCGTCTGCGCCCACGCAGGTGACGGCAACACCCACCCCGTCGTCTGCTTCGACCCCGCCGACGAGGACGAGGCGCGCCGCGCCCGGGAGTCGTTCGACGAGATCATGGCGCTCGGGCTGGAGCTCGGCGGGACGATCACCGGGGAGCACGGTGTGGGGCTGCTGAAAAAGGAGTGGCTGGCGCGGGAGGCCGGGCCGGTGGCGATGGAGATGCAGCGGGGGATCAAGGCGGTGTTCGATCCACTGGGGATCCTCAATCCCGGCAAGGTGTTCTGAGGGGTACAAGGTGTTCCGGGGCGGTACGGGGACCGGGCCCGGCCCCCGTACCGCCGCTCCTCTCAGGCCCCCTGCGCCAGCAACTCCCGCAGCCCCTCGTCCAGTCCGAGCAGTGCACGCTCCGCCCCCAGCGGCACCAGCCGCAGGGTGCCGGCCAGCCAGCCCGCTACCTCCTCCGCCGGCGCCTGGAGCAGCGCCTCGCCGTCCGGCGAGGTCAGCCCCACGCAGACGACCGACCGTCCCCCGCTCCGCGCGGGCCACACGCGGACGTCGCCCGTACCGCTGGCACGGCGCAGCCCCTCCGTCAGCAACTCGCGCCCGAAGGTCCAGTTGACCGGCTCGTCCGACGTCACATGGAAGGAGATCCGCACGGCGTACGGATCCTCCGCCCGGTAGTGCAGCCGGGCCGGCACCGGAACACGGTGCCCCGGCGACAGCACCAGGTCGATCTCCAGGTCTCGTTCCACCACGGAATACATGAAGTGCGCCCTCTCGCTCCGTTCCAGTGCCCGGTGCGCGGTCTCTCGCGAACCGGGTCCGCACTGAACAGAGCGGACCGGCCCCGGGTCATGACGCGACTTCGCACCGCCTCCTCGCCTGCTCGCGCGTCTCACCCTCCACACCACCCGCATGCGGCACCGCGCGGTCTTCCCGGTCGCACGTGTGAGTGGTTCCGTCGGCAACGCATCCCATGGAGGAATGCCGTCTGGTAGACCTGTTGGCCGCGCCCCGGGTTGTCTTTTGCGCATAGATGTCACAGGGAACGCGCCCGCAGTCGCGAGCACGGGCACCGGAGCGGTACACAGGACACCACGCCAGTGCGGCAGACTGCCTGACATCCCAGCAGGGCCGAACAGATACGGGACACCGGAGACCATGAGCGCACCCATCCCGGGATCCGCCGGCAGCAGCCCCGGCGCCGGCTTCTACCCGGACCCGTCCATCCCCGGCTACATCCGCTACTGGAGCGGCACCGCCTGGGTCCCCGGGACGAGCCGGCCCGCGCCCGCCGCCGGCGAACCGCTGCCCGCGCCGCCGCCCGGTCAGCCTGCCGTGGCGCCGCCGCCCGTCGTGCCCTCCGTGCCGCACGGCCCGGGCCCGGGCGGACCGCGGCGGGGCGGCGCGCCGTCGACGGACGAGACGGGGCCGGTGTTCCTGGACGAGGAGCCGGTGCGGGGGACGGCGTCCGGCTCCGGCGATGACCGTGCTGTTCGAGAGCCCCGTGCGTCCGGCGAGGTTCGCGACGTTCGTGACGCCTGGGGCGGCGGGAGCGGCGGAGCGGACGGCCGCGCCGCAGGGAGCGGTTACGGGGCCGGCTACGACCGGGGGTACGGCGGTGGCGTGCCGTCGATGCCCGAGGCGCGTGGCGGCTGGGGCGGTGACGGACCCACGGCGGAACGGTCTGTTCCGGGTACCCGTGACCCCCGCCCGGCCGAGCCCGCCGGTCCGCGGGCCGGCGGCGGCACGGTCGACCTCGGAGGACGCGGGGGACGGCAGACCGGCCGCCCCGCGCACGACCCGTCCGGTGGTGAGCCCCGGCGGCCGGGCGAGGAGGCGTGGCGGCCGGACGCCGAGGACTGGCGGCGGGAGCCCGACCCGACGCCCCGGCCGGTGACGGCACACCCGCTTCCGCAGCAGTCACAGCCCCAGTCCCCGCCCCAGCCTCAGCCCCAGGCGCAACCCCAGCCTCGGGCTCAGGTGCCGCTTCGGTCTCCGGCCGGGCAGCAGGGGCGAGGTCAGGGGCAGGGTCAGGGCCAGGCCCAGGGGTCGGCGCAGGCCGTTCCGGGCCTCTCGCCCTACGCGGGGTGGACGCCGCAGGAACAGCCCCGGCAGCCCGAGCAGCCCAGGCACCCCCGTCAGCCTCAAGCCCAGCCGCCGGCCCAGCCTGCCCACCAGCACCAGGCCCAGCCGCATCACCCGTCCCCGCACGCACAACAGCCCGTCCACCCAGCGACCCCGCAGCGACAGCGGCAACCGCAGGCCCAGCCGCAGCCGCAGGTCCACCAGCAGCCACAGGCACAGTCCCTGCCCGTGCAGCAGACGGCCGCCGCCCCGCAGCCGGTTGCTTCCGCCCCGCAGCCCGCCCCCGCCTCGCAACCGGCGTCCGCCGCGCAGCCCCTCCCCGCCCAGCAGCCCCTCCCCGCCCAGCAGGCGCCGCCGGCCCAGCAGCCCGCGCCCGGCCGTGACGTCGCGGCGCCCGCGCCGTGGAAGCCGCCGGCGGAGAACCCGTTCCTGCTCGCGGCCCGGCAGGAGGGCCGTCCGGCGGGGCTCGGACGGCGCCTCGCGGCCCGGCTGGTCGACACGGTCGTGCTCGGCGGTGCCGTCGCCGCCGTCGCGGTGCCGCTCTGGAACAAGGCCGTCAGCCACATCGACGAGAAGGTGGACCGGGCCAAGCGCTCCGGCGAGACCGTCACCGTCTGGCTCCTCGACGGCACCACCGGCACGTACCTCGCCATCGTCCTCGCCGCGCTCCTGCTCGGCGGTGTGCTCTACGAGGTGCTGCCGACCTCCGCCTGGGGCCGTACCCCGGGCAAGAAGCTGTGCGGCGTGCGCGTCCTGGACATCGAGTCGCACGACACCCCGCCGTTCCGCTCCGCCCTCCGCCGCTGGCTGGTGTACAGCCTGCTGGGCGTGGCCGTCGTCGGGGTGCTCAACGTGGTGTGGTGCCTGTTCGACCGCCCCTGGCGGCAGTGCTGGCACGACAAGGCGGCCCGCACCTTCGTCGCGTCGGGCCGGAGCTGAACACCGGACGGGACGCCGGAACCGGGCGCCTGACCGGAGCGGGACCGGACGCCGCAGCCGAACGCCGGGGCCGGACGCCGGACGGGACGCCTGACCGGCCGCCGCAGCCGGACACTGCGGCGGAACCCCGGGCCCGATCCCGGGCCCAATCCCGGGCGCCCGCCCCGCCCCGCCCCGACGCCGATCCGTCCCCGAGGCAACTCGAACGGCATACGGTCGGATGCGGCGCCCCGCGCCCCGAGGTGTACTCGGGCCATGAGCACGGACCAGCCGCAGGACAACGACCCGTTCGGCAAGAAGCCGCCGGAGGACCTTCCGCCGTACGGGGGAGCGCCCGGCGGCGGCCCGCCCGCCGGCGGGCCCTACGGGGGCGGCCAGTACGGATCCGGACCCCGCCCCGGTGGCCCCTACGACGCCGGAGGGCCGCCTCCGCCCGGCGGCCCGGGGAACCCCTACGGGGACGGGTACGGCGCGGCGGACCCGCTGGCCGGCATGCCGCCGCTCGCGAGCCGTTTCAAACGGCTGCTCGCGCGGATCGTCGACTTCCTGATCGTCTTCGTCCCGGTCAGCCTGATCTACTCGGCCTTCTTCTGGAACCACTGGGATCCGGCCGAGGACAACACCAAGAACACCGGTCTCAGCGTCCTCGTCGCGATCGTCTACTTCCTCTACGAGGGCCTGATGCTGACGGCCCGTGGGCAGACGGTCGGCAAGATGGCGACGGGCATCCGCGTCGCGATGCTGGAGGACGGCGCCGTGCCGCGGAGCGCCGCGGGCTGGATCCGGGCCGCCGTCTACTGCCTGCCCTGGATCGTGCCCTGCTGCGGACCGCTTTTCTGGCTGGTCAACGTTCTCTGGTGCACCTGGGACAAGCCCTATCAGCAGTGCATCCACGACAAGTCGGCCAAGACGGTGGTGGTTTCGGCGGTGCGGTGAGCGCTCACCGCGGGCAGCGCTCGGCGAGCCGGCGCGCTCACCGCAGTGAGTGCTCGCCCACCCGCGCGCCCGCCGGCCGCGCCCCGGCGGTCCGGCGTACGGAAGGCTCCACCGCCGCCGCCCGTGGACTCCGGCGCGCGCCGGGCACGAGCGCGGCCACGAGCAGGCCGAGCGCCAGCGCGCCCAGGGCGACGACGGCGATCCCGACGCCCGAACCCGTCCGCGTCAGCAGCAGCATGACGAGGGTCGAGAGAACAACGGTGGCCGAGCCGTAAACGATCTGTGCTGACGTCGGACGCGGCATGACGGAATCCGTCCTCGGGGGGATGGTGGGGTGCAGAGCCGACAGGTACGTACCGCAAAAAGACTCTACGGTCCTCTCTGCCCTAGGGGAACGGCCGGTAAGCACCCCCTTGCCCACCGTCCCGAGGCGTGAGAGGCACGGGGAGCGACCGGCTCGCCCGGGGGGTGGAACGAACGCGCCCGCGTGTCCGCCCGCCGCGGGCGCCCCCACTACTGACAGCCACCCCGCCCCGGCCGGAGGGCGCGGACGGCCGCCGGGGCGCGGGAGCCCGCAAGATCGCCGCAGTGCCGGGTAAACCTCCAGGTCAGAGCCGTATTTCCGGATTTCCCTGGCGGGTCGTCGCCGATCGGGGTTGGATGCGTGAGGGGCGTTTTCTTATTGACACGGATACCGACTCGGAGTGCTCCACGGAGGGTGATGCGGATGGCCGGCGGCGGTTTCGTCAAGCTCCCGGACGGCAGTGTGGTCGTCGCCCTGTCCTTGCCCAGTCCGCCCGGCGGTGAGGCGCGTCCGGGGTCGCGGGTACGCGTCCTGGTGCACGCCGCGAACCGTCAGCGGGCCCTCACCCGGGTGCGGAATCTCGGCCTCCGGGCGGTCTTCCTGCGCGGGAACAGCGAACCGCCGACTCCGGACGAGGTGAGCGCGGCGCTCCACCACCCGGACGGGCTGGTGTGGCGGTCGGCCCCGGAGGACGAGACGGAATGGTGGCATCCGATAGCGCGGCTGCTCCGCCGCCCGGCCGGGGCCGCCTGAGGACCCGGCCCTGGGGCCGGCAGCGCGGGCGCAACCGCGTGCGCCCGCGCACGGGTGCGAACGGAGGCGCACACCCCCGCAGGGGGCCGCGGAGGGACCGGACGGGCCCGCTCAGCCCACCACGGGCTTCCCCACCAGCTCCACGCCCGCCCCCCGCAGCTCCTCCAGGGCGGCGTCGACCGTCTCCCGCGCCACACCGGCCGTCAGGTCCAGCAGGACGGTGGTGACGAACCCCTGCCGGCGCGCGTCCAGCGCGGTCGCCCGGACGCAGTGGTCGGTGGCGATGCCCACCACGTCGACCTCGGTCACGCCCCGGGCGTGCAGCCAGTCGGCGAGGCCGGTGCCGTTCTCGTCCGCGCCCTGGAAGGCGCTGTAGCCGGCCGCGTAGGCGCCCTTGTCGAACACGGCGCCGATCGCGCCCGAGGCGATGGCGGGCGCCAGGTTGGGGTGGAAGCCGCTGCCCTCGGTGCCGGCCACGCAGTGGACGGGCCAGGAGTCCACGTAGTCCGGATGGTCCGAGAAGTGGTCGCCGGGGTCGATGTGCATGTCGCGGGAGGCGACGATGTGGGCGTAACCGGCGGTGGCCTCGGCCACCAGGTCGGTTATCGCCGCCGCCACGTCGGCGCCGCCCGCCACCGCGAGGGCGCCGCCCTCGCAGAAGTCGTTCTGCACGTCGACGATGATCAGTGCACGGTTCATGGCGCTTGATCCTTTACGGAAGGGCCCTCGGCCGACGATGCGGACGACGCTGCTGAATCGACTGTTCCGGTACGGTCCGGTGCTCCCGGGACGCCCGGTGCGCCGGTGACGGTGTGCCACGGACGGGACCGCGGCGGCTGCGCTGCTGTTCGACTCTCTGTGACCGAGGGTAGTGAGTCCCCTGGGACGGGGGGAGGGGCACAGGGGGCGGTCGGAGGTACGCCGACGGTGCGTCGGCGACGGCCCGGCCCCCTCGGTGGCCCGCCGGGGCCCCTACGGGACGGGGCGAGGCCCCTGGGGGCCGTGCGGGGCCTCGCTCAGACGTACTCCGTGGGCAGCACCGGCTCGCCCTTCGACAACTGTGTGGCGGAGAGCGGCAGCCCGCCGCGGGCGGCGATGTGCCGGTCCCGGGCCGCGTCGAGGGGCTCCCGGGCGACGACCTCGCCGCCCCGGACGAGCTCCACGAGCAACTGCCGCCCCGCCAGCTCCTCCGGCACCGGCCCGGTGCCGACGACCTCGGCCTCGGCGACGCCGTCCGCGTCGGTGCGCCGGGCGGCCCACTTGCGTCCGCCGAGCGACATCTTGCCGCCCATCGACTTCTTCGCGACCGGCCGCAGCGGGGCGTCCCGGTCCGCCGAGTCGGCGCGGGCGACCAGCTTGTAGACCATCGAGCAGGTGGGGTGGCCGCTCCCGGTCACCAGTTGGGTGCCGACGCCGTAGGCGTCCACCGGGGCGGCGGCCAGCGAGGCGATGGCGTACTCGTCCAGGTCGCTGGTCACGACGATCTTCGTCTTGTGGGCGCCCAGGTCGTCGAGCTGCTGGCGCACCCGGTGGGCGAGCAGCAGCAGGTCGCCGGAGTCGATGCGGACGGCGCCGAGCTCCGGCCCGGCGATCTCGACGGCCATCCGGACCGCCTCCGTCACGTCGTAGGTGTCGACGAGCAGCGTGGTGCCGCCGCCCAGCGAGTCGACCTGCGCGCGGAACGCGTCGCGCTCGCTGTCGTGCAGCAGGGTGAAGGCGTGCGCGCTGGTGCCGACGGTCGGGATGTTGTAGCGGAAGCCGGCGGCGAGGTCGGAGGTGGTGGCGAAGCCGCCCACGTAGGCCGCGCGGGCCGCGGCGACGGCGGCCAGTTCGTGGGTGCGCCGGGCGCCCATCTCGATCAGCGGGCGGCTGCCGGCCGCGACCGCCATCCGGGAGGCCGCGGCGGCCACCGCGGAATCGTGGTTGAGGATCGAGAGGATCACCGTCTCCAGCAGCACGCACTCGGCGAAGCTGCCCTCGACCCGCATGATCGGCGAACCGGGGAAGTACACCTCGCCCTCGGGGTAGCCGAAGATGTCGCCGCGGAAGCGGTAGTCCGCCAGCCAGTCCAGGGTGGGCGCGTCCACGATGCCGCGGTCGGCGAGGAACTCCAGGACGCCGGGGTCGAAGCGGAAGTTCTCGACGGCGTCCAGGACGCGGCCGGTGCCGGCGACGACGCCGTACCGGCGGCCCTCGGGCAGCCGGCGGCTGAAGACCTCGAACACCGACCGCCGGCCCGCGGTCCCGGCGCGCAGCGCGGCCTGCACCATCGTGAGTTCGTACCGGTCGGTGAAGAGCGCCGTCGACGGCACAGCCACCGGCAGCCCCAGGTCCGCAGCGTTCACTTGGTCCTACCTCGCATTCCCGTTCTGGCGTCGTCCGGATGCTACCGCGAATACTCGTCAGAGTGACGATTTCAGGGGGCCGTTTGTGCGCCGGGAGCCGCGAAGTGGCAGCATGGGAAGTGCGTATGGACCGCCGTGTCCCGACGGAGAAGCGAGGCGTGGAGCGGGCGTGAGTGTGGCACCTGTCGAGATCGAGCGTCCGGAGACGGGCGAATCCCCCTTCGCCGTGACCGAACCGGACGTTCCCTGGGTCACCCTGGTCCACAACGACCCCGTGAACCTCATGAGCTATGTCACCTACGTCTTCCAGGCGTACTTCGGTTACTCCAAGGACAAGGCCCGCAAACTGATGCTCGACGTCCATCACAAGGGCCGCGCCACGGTCTCCAGCGGATCGCGCGAGGAGATGGAGCGCGACGTGCAGGCCATGCACGGCTACGGCCTGTGGGCGACGCTGTCGCAGGACCGTTGATGTCCGGCCACTTCGAGCCGCTGCCCGGCGGCGGGGCGGCCGTCGCCCTGGACGAGATCGAGATCTCCATCCTGCGCAACCTGACCGTGCAGCTCCTGGAGCTGATCGGCCCCGGGGACGGGCCCGCGGAAGCGGACGAGGACCCGCTGGCGCGCCTCTTCGCCGAGGGGCCCAGCGAGCCGCCCGCCGACCCGGCGCTCGCCCGCCTCTTCCCGGACGCCTACGGCACCCCCGGCGCCGAGCAGGACGAGCAGGCCCGCGCGTACGCCGCCGAGTTCCGCCGCTACACCGAGAACGACCTGCGCGCCCGCAAGCGCGAGGACGGCCTGGCGGTCGTCCGCTCGCTGGACGGTCTCTCCGCCTCGGACGGCCCCGACGGCGGCGCCGCCGTGCTCCGGCTCTCCCCTGAGGGCTCCCGGCAGTGGCTGGGCACCCTCAACGACCTCCGGCTGACCATCGCCGCCCGGCTGGAGATCACCGACGAGGACGAGAGCGACGCCCTGTTCCGACTGCCGGACGACGATCCGCGCAAGCCGATGGTGATGGCCTACCTGTGGCTGGGCGGCCTCCAGGAGACGCTGATCGAGACGCTGGGCCCCCGCTAGCCCGCCCCCGCGCTCACCGCGGCCGGGGCGCTCCGGCCCGGGGCACCGGCCACGGTCCGTGGCCTCGGGTCTGCGGTCTCGGGTCCGGCCTCGGGTCTGCGGCCTGTACGGACGATCTCCGTCCGCTTTCCGGGTAAGAGTGTCCGCATAACGATCGCATTACCGCAGTGGGGTACACGCCCCTGAATACGGCGTTTGCCCCGCTTCGGCTGTGGCCTGCGGCACATTCGAACTGGCGATCTACGTATTACCCGTGATAAATCTTCACGACCTGCATCCACCGACGCCACCCATGTCGTGGAGCGGGAGCGCTATAGCCGACCGACCGTCGGCACGTGCAGGACTCCATCCGGGGGGATCGGAACCCGATCCGGACGATCCGGATCGGTATGGAGAAAGGCGTTCCACCATGACCTCTGAGCAGGTCGCGGACCGCGACGCCGGCGAGGCCGGCGAGCGGGACGGAAGCGGCGAAGCTTCCGAGGGTTACCAGCGGGGGCTGGGCAACCGACAGATCCAGATGATCGCCATTGGTGGCGCCATCGGCACCGGGCTCTTCCTCGGCGCCGGCACGGCCATATCCAAGGCCGGACCGAGTCTCATCCTGGCTTACGCGATAGCGGGCCTGGTCATCTTCTTCATCATGCGGGCGCTCGGCGAGCTCCTCATGTACCGCCCGGTCTCGGGCTCCTTCTCGGACTACGCCCGTGAGTTCCTCGGGCCGTTCTGGGGCTATGTGACCGGCTGGACCTACTGGCTGTTCTGGGTCGTCACCGGCATCACCGAGGTGACCGCGGCGGCCAAGTACGTGCAGTACTGGGACAAGGACATCCCCCAGTGGGCCTCGGCCCTGGTCTTCACGGCCGTCCTCTACCTGGCCAACCTGATCTCCGTGAAGCTCTTCGGCGAGCTGGAGTTCTGGTTCTCCATGGTCAAGGTCACCGCCATCATCGGCATGATCCTGATCGGCGTCGGCGTCATCACCCTCGGGTTCTCCGACGCCGGTGACACCGCGTCCTTCTCGCAGCTCTGGTCGCACGGCGGGTTCTTCCCCAAGGGCATCGGCGGCACGCTGATGACGCTGCAGATCGTCATGTTCGCCTTCCTCGCCGTCGAGCTCGTCGGCGTCACCGCGGGCGAGGCGGCCGACCCCAAGAAGACGCTGCCCAAGGCCATCAACACCGTGCCGTGGCGCATCGCCGTCTTCTACCTGGGTGCGCTGATCATCATCCTGTCGGTGGTGAGCTGGACCGTCTTCGAGCCGGGCGTCAGCCCGTTCGTCGAGGCGTTCGCCAAGATCGGCCTGCCGGCCGGTGCCGGAATCGTCAACTTCGTGGTCCTCACCGCGGCGCTGTCCTCCTGCAACTCCGGCATGTACTCCACCGGCCGCATGCTGCGCGACCTGTCCCTCAACGGCCAGGGCCCGAAGTTCTTCGCCGCCCTGACCAAGCGCGGCCTGCCGCTGCGCGGCACCACCGTCTCCGCGGCGTGCATGCTCGTCGGTGTCTGGATCAACTACCAGTGGCCGGGCAAGGCGTTCGAGTACGTCGTCTCCTTCGCGACCATCTCCGGCATGTGGGCCTGGATCATGATCCTGGTGGCCCAGCTCCGCTACCGCCGCAAGGCCGACCGGGGCGAGCTGCCGCAGTCGGAGTTCAAGGCCCCCGGAGCGCCCTGGACGAGCCTCTTCGCCCTCGCCTTCATCGGCATGGTGATCGTGCTGATGGGCATCGACAAGGACTCGCGGATCTCGCTGTACTGCGCGCCCGTCTGGGCCGCGATCATGGCCGTGTCGTACTTCGTGCTCAAGGCCCGCAACCCGCAGGCCTTCGAGCGCAAGGACTACTCGGCCGCCGCGCGGGAAAGCGTCGACCAGGCCGCCTGACGCCGGCGTTCCGCCGGGCCACGGGCCCGCCCGCACCCTCCCCCCTGGTGCGCGGCGGGCCCGTCGCGTTTCCGGCGGTGCGGCCGGTACGGGAACGGACGGCGAGTGGCGTCCGTCACGACCCCGGCGGGGCCCCGCGCGCCCCGACCTATGCTGGCCCGCATGCTGACGCTCACCCAGGCCCTGTACGACCGGATCGTCGGGCACGCCCGCGCCGACCACCCCGACGAGGCGTGTGGTGTGGTCGCCGGCCCGGCCGGCAGCGACCGCCCGGAGCGGTTCATTCCCATGCTCAACGCCGCCCGCTCGCCCACGTTCTACGAGTTCGACTCCACCGATCTCCTCAAGCTGTACCGCGAGATGGACGACCGCGACGAGGAGCCGGTGGTCATCTACCACTCGCACACCGCCACCGAGGCGTACCCGTCCCGCACCGACGTCTCGTACGCCAACGAGCCGGGCGCCCACTACGTGCTGGTCTCCACGGCCGACACCGACGGCTCCGGCCCCTTCCAGTTCCGCTCGTTCCGGATCGTGGCCGGGGAGATCACCGAGGAGGAGGTCCGGATCGTCGCGGCGTACTGAGCGGTGGCCCGGCCGTCCCGGCACCTGGGACGGGCCGTCCCGCCCACCGGGACGACCTTGGGGGAGCGGGGCGGGGAATCGATAGCATGCGCCCACGGTTGTCCCGGGGGAACACCCGTTCCGTCCCCGCGTCCCGGACGTCCCGAACGCCTCTCCGCATCCGACGAGGAGCACCACCATGGCCATCGAGGTACGCATCCCGACCATCCTCCGGACCTACACCGACGGCGCGAAGGCCGTCGAGGGCGCCGGGGCCACGATCGACGAGCTCTTCAAGAACCTGGACGCCCGCCACCCGGGCATCCGCGAGCGGCTGGTGGACGAGCAGGCGGGCGGCGCGCTGCGCCGGTTCGTCAACGTCTACCTGAACGACGAGGACGTCCGCTTCCTGGCCGGCCTGGGCACCGAACTCGCCGACGGCGACAGCGTCACCATCCTCCCGGCGGTCGCCGGCGGGGCGGACTAGGCATGCGCTACGACAGCCCGCTGGCCGCGGTCGGCGACACCCCGCTGGTCCGACTGCCCCGGCTGTCCCCCTCCGGGGACGTCCGGATCTGGGCGAAGCTGGAGGACCGCAACCCCACCGGCTCCGTGAAGGACCGCCCCGCCCTGCACATGATCGAGCAGGCGGAGAAGGCCGGCCGGCTGACCCCCGGCTGCACCATCCTGGAGCCCACCTCGGGCAACACCGGCATCTCCCTGGCCATGGCCGCCCGCCTCAAGGGCTACCGCATCGTCTGCGTGATGCCGGAGAACACCAGCGAGGAGCGGCGTCACCTGCTGACGATGTGGGGCGCCGAGATCGTCTCCTCGCCCGCGGCCGGCGGATCGAACACGGCCGTGCGCGTCGCCAGGGAACTGGCCGCCGAACACCCCGACTGGGTGATGCTCTACCAGTACGGGAACCCGGACAACGCCGGTGCGCACTACGCCACCACCGGCCCCGAGATCCTCGCCGATCTCCCCGGGATCACCCACTTCGTGGCCGGTCTCGGCACCACCGGAACCCTGATGGGCGTCGGCCGCTACCTGCGCGAACACGTCCCGGACGTGCAAATCGTCGCCGCCGAACCGCGCTACGACGACCTCGTCTACGGCCTGCGCAACCTCGACGAGGGGTTCGTTCCCGAGCTCTACGACGCGACGGTCCTCACCACCCGCTACTCCGTCGGCTCCGAGGACGCCGTGCGCCGCACCCGCGAACTCCTCGCCGAAGAGGGCATTTTCGCGGGCGTCTCCACCGGCGCCGTACTGCACGCCGCGCTCGGCGTCGCACGGAAGGCCCAACGGGCCGGAGAATCCGCCGACATCGTCTTCATCGTGGCCGACGGCGGCTGGAAGTACCTCTCCACCGGCCTCTACACCGCGCCCACCACCGAGGCCGCGGTGGCGGCGCTGCACGGGCAGCTCTGGGCCTGAGGCCCCGCCCGGCACGCGCCCGGGCGGCGGGGGAGACTGCCTCTACCGATGTTGGCGACCGGCTGACATCATCCCGTGGGAGACGAACGTGACCTGTCCCGTATGCGGATCTTCGGACATGAGGCAACTCAACAATGGAAACTGGCAGTGCGGAAACTGCGGCGCAGTCACGGCTGGATAAGGCGGCCTGGGACGCGCTCGCCCCGGAGACGCGTGAACGGCTGGCGGCCGTGATGTCGCCGGAGGAGTTCACGGTGACCGCCGGAAGCGAGGAGTCCGCCGAACGCTTCCGCCGTTTCATGGACACCCTCGACCGGGCCGAGCGGATCCGGCCGCTCTAGCGGCCCGCCGCGGCCCCACCGCACCCGCGGACCCCGCCCGAGCCCTCAGGGGCGCGGGCGGGGTCTCGTGCGCTCCGGCGTGCCCCTTTCCGCCGGGCGCTCTCCGGCGGCGTCCGTCCTGGTGATTCCAGCCACAGACCCGGCGCACGATGGAGCGGCCGCCCCGTTCCCGCCTTACCCTCGACGCACCGCACGGTCACCGGCCCCCCGTCACCGGCCCACGGAGGTTCAGGCCCGCATGAAGCTCACCGTCGTCGGATGCGCGGGCTCGTTCCCGTCCACGGAATCCGCCTGTTCCAGCTATCTGGTGGAGGCCGACGGCTACCGGCTGCTCCTCGACATGGGCAACGGCGCGCTGGGCGAGCTCCAGCGCCACATCGGCCTCTACGACCTCGACGCCGTGCTGCTGTCCCATCTCCACCCCGACCACTGCATCGACATGTGCGGCTACTTCGTCGCCCGCTACTACCGGCACGACGGCGGCCGGGCCGGCGCCCTCCCCGTGTACGGCCCCGAAGGCACCGAACAACGGCTGCTCACCGCCTACGGCGACGTGCCGCACCCCGCCTGCATGAGGGAGGTCTTCGACTTCCGCACCCTGGAGCCCGGCTCCTTCTCCGCCGGCCCGTTCACCGTCTTCACCGACCGTGTCAACCACCCCGTCGAGGCGTTCGCCTTCCGGGTGGAACACGGCGGCTCCGCCCTCGTCTACTCCGGCGACACCGGCCCCTGCGAGGCCCTCAACTCCCTCGCCAAGGACGCCGACCTGCTGCTCTGCGAGGCCTCCTTCACCCACGGCAAGGAGGACATCCCCGACCTCCACCTCAACGGCCTGGAGGCCGGCCACCTCGCCGCCTCCGCCCGCGCCGGACGGCTCGTCCTCACCCACATCCCGCCGTGGACCGACCCACTGCGGAACCTGCGCGACGCGCGGTCGGCGTACGAGGGCCCTGCGGAGCTCGCCCACGCGGGGGCGGTGTACGAGGTTTAGGGTGCCCCGGACCCTCCCCCAGAGGGGGGACCCCCATTTCGCCGCTTCCTGGGGCTGCGACCCAGACCCCCTTGTCCTCAATCTCCCCCAGAGGGGGGACCCCCAACGGGCTGCATCAGCCCGTCCGGCGTTTGAGGACAGCGCGCGCAGCGCGCTTCGGGGGTGCGGGGGCTCGCCCCCCGCAAGAAACGGTGAAAGGGAGGGACCGGGGCAAGGCAAAACCCCCGGGACCGAGCACGGTCCCGGGGGCTCACCACACGCTCAGCGCAAGATCAGCGCTTCGCCTTCGCCGCTGGCTTCCGCTTCCCCTGCGGGGGCGTCTTCTTCGCCCCGCCCTTGGCGGCAGCCGACTTCGCCGCAGCCGGCTTGGCGTCGGCCTTCGCGCCGGCATTGGCCGCAGCCGGCTTAGCCTCAGCCTTCGCCTCGACCTTCGCCGCCGCCTCCGCGAACTCCGGATCCACCTCACGCCCCGGCGTCATCAGGTTGAACTTGATGATCGCGAACCGGAAGACGAAGTAGTAGATCGCGGCGAAGCCGAGACCGACCAGGATCAGAGCCCACGGCTTGCTCGCGATCCCCCAGTTGAGCACGAAGTCCACCGCGCCCGCCGAGAACCCGAAGCCGTCCTTCATCCCGAGCGCCCAGGTGAGCGCCATGGAGATACCGGTCAGCACCGCGTGGATCGCGTACAGCACCGGGGCGACGAACATGAACGTGAACTCGATCGGCTCGGTGACACCGGTGACGAACGCGGTGAGCGCGAGCGAACCCATCATGCCGCCGACGACCTTGCGGTTCTCGGGGCGGGCGCAGTGCACGATCGCCAGGCAGGCGGCCGGCAGGGCGAACATCATGATCGGGAAGAAGCCGGTCATGAACTGGCCCGCGGACGGGTCCTTGGCGAGGAAGCGGGCGATGTCGCCGTTGACGGTGCCCTTGGGGCCGTCGAACGAACCGGCCTGGAACCACGGGAAGGAGTTGAGCAGGTGGTGCATGCCGATCGGGATCAGGCCGCGGTTGGCGACACCGAAGATGCCCGCGCCGACGGCGCCGGAACCGACCAGCCACTCACCGAAGTTGTGCAGACCCGTGCCGAGGACCGGCCAGATGTACCCGAAGACGATGCCGATGAACAGACCCGCGAAGGACGACAGGATCGGCACCAGGCGGCGGCCGCCGAAGAAGCCCGCCCAGTCCGGCAGCTTGGTCCGGTAGAAGCGCTGGTAGAGCAGCGCGACCACCAGGCCCATGACGATGCCGCCGAGCACCTTGGCGTCGACGGTCTGCTCGACCAGGGCGACCTTGTGGTCGACCACCGCCTCCTTCTTGGGGAGGCTGCTGTCGGTGAAGGTGGCGAGCACCTTCTGGAAGACCAGGTAGCCGGCGACGGCGGCGAGCGCGGTCGAACCGTCCGACTTCTTGGCGAATCCGATGGCGACACCCACGGCGAACAGCAGCGCCATGTTGTCGAGGATCGCGCCGCCACCGGCCGACAGGAACTGGGCGATCTTGTTCAGGAAGTGCGGGAACGACGCCTTGCCCAGCATGTCGTCCTGGCCCAGGCGGACCATCAGCGCCGCTGCGGGCAGCACCGCGACCGGCAGCATGAGGCTGCGGCCGATACGCTGGGCCACAGCCATCGCGCTTTTGCCGAAGCCCTTTTTCTCGGCCGCTGAGGCGCTAGCCGTACTCATCGGATTCCTCCAGGTGCGGCGGGCGCTCGGAGTCCGGGGCGACGGCCCTCAGGATGTGCCCGCTGGAAACGCTGAAATTTTGGTCTACACCACAAGTGGTTTAGACCTGTTGTAGCACGTGAAGCGGGCATAAAGGAATCCGTCAATGACGGTGGGGTGCGACACACGGGGCCTGTGAGGCGAATCACGCCTCTCCCGCCCCACGGCCGCCCCGTTAATGGACCCTTCGGCCCTTTAATCCGTCTTCTCCCGCGCGCCCTCGTCCACGTCCCGCACGAGCTCCTCCGGCTCGCGCCCCGGCGTCGGCAGGTCGAACCGCGTGATGGTGAAGCGGAACACCGCGTAGTAGACGACGGCGAACCCGAGGCCGATCGGGATGATCAGCCACGGCCGGGTCGCCAGTCCCCAGTTGATCACGTAGTCGATCAGGCCGGCCGAGAAGCTGAAGCCGTCGTGGACGCCGAACGCCCACGACACGGCCAGGGACACCCCGGTGAGCACCGCGTGCACCGCGTACAGGGCCGGCGCGATGAAGAGGAACGAGTACTCGATGGGCTCCGTCACGCCCGTCACGAACGACGTCAGGGCGACCGACAGCATCATGCCGCCGACCATCTTCCGGTTCTCCGGCCGGGCCGTGTGGGCGATCGCCAGGGCCGCCGCCGGCAGGGCGAACATCATGATGGGGAAGAAGCCGGTCGTGAACTGGCCGGCCGACGGGTCACCGGCCAGGAAGCGGTTGATGTCGCCGTGCACCACCGTCCCGTCCGGCTTGGTGTAGTCGCCGAACTGAAACCACATGAAGGTGTTCAGGAACTGGTGCAGACCGACCACCAGCAGCGCCCGGTTGGCCATCCCGAAGACGCCCGAGCCCGTCCAGCCCAGGTCGCTCAGCCACTGGCTGAAGCTCGTCAGCGCGTCGCCGACCGGCGGCCACACCCACAGGCAGACCACCGCGAACAGCAGGGCGACGAACGACATCATGATCGGGACGAGTCGTCGCCCGTTGAAGAAGCCCAGCCAGTCCACCAGTCGCACCCGGTGGAAGCGGACCCAGAACCAGGCGCTGAGCAGGCCGATGACGATGCCGCCGAAGACTCCCGGGTTCTGGTAGCCGGCGAGCGTCGCCGTGCCCGCCCCCGAGACGCAGACGCCGCTCCACAGTCCCGCCCCCGCGAACTTCGCCGTCTGCGGGCAGTCCTGCGGGAACTGGTGGAGCACGGAGAAGTAGACGAGGAAGGCCACGACCGCGGCCAGCGCCGTCGAGCCGTCCGCCTTCTTGGCCATGCCGATGGCCACGCCCACGCAGAACAGCAGCGCCAGCCCGAGCGCCGAGTCGAGCAGCGCCCCGCCCGCCCCGGCGAACACCTTGGCGACGTCCGTCCAGCCCAGGCCGTCGGCGCCGAAGACGTCGGGCTGGCCCAGCCGGTTGAGGATGCCGGCGGCCGGGAGGACCGCGATCGGCAACTGGAGGCTGCGGCCCATCTTCTGCAGCCCGCCCAGCAGGCCCTGCCACCGCTTCCGTCGCGGCGGGCTCGCGGCCTCCGCACTCATCTGCGTCCTCCCGGGGCTGGCATACTGGTGTAGACCACTTGGGGTACGTTTTCGGTCCTCCGGAACGCGGGGCCCGGTGGCCGCCATCCTTCGCCAGATGACGGACATACGCCCGCATAGTTGCTCTGAACGTGGGTTACCGTGTGAAAGCCGGTCGGCGGGACAGCCGAGGGCCGAGACAACAGGAGTGCACATGGCCAGCAAGGCAGAGAAGATCGTCGCCGGTCTCGGCGGGCTCGACAACATCGAGGAGATCGAGGGCTGCATCACCCGTCTCCGCACCGAGGTCAACGACCCCTCGCTGGTCGACGAGGCCGCCCTGAAGGCCGCCGGCGCGCACGGCGTCGTGAAGATGGGCACCGCCATCCAGGTCGTCATCGGCACCGACGCCGACCCGATCGCCGCGGAGATCGAAGACATGATGTGAGCCGCTGAGCTCCCACGAAGGGCCCTGTTCCGGTCGGTGAGGCGTGATCCGCATCGAACCGGAACAGGGCCCTTCGCGATCCCGATAGGCTCATCACCATGTCTCGCATCGACGGCCGTACGCCCGACCAGCTCCGCCCCGTGACCATCCAGCGTGGCTGGAGCAAGCACGCGGAGGGTTCCGTCCTCGTCTCCTTCGGCGACACCAAGGTCCTCTGCACCGCCAGCGTCACCGAGGGCGTCCCCCGCTGGCGCAAGGGCAGCGGCGAGGGCTGGGTCACCGCCGAGTACGCGATGCTGCCGCGCGCCACCAACACCCGCGGCGACCGCGAGTCCGTCCGCGGCAAGATCGGCGGGCGCACCCATGAGATCTCCCGCCTCATCGGCCGCTCCCTGCGCGCCGTCATCGACTACAAGGCGCTCGGCGAGAACACCGTCGTCCTCGACTGCGACGTCCTCCAGGCCGACGGAGGCACCCGCACCGCCGCCATCACCGGCGCCTACGTCGCCCTCGCCGACGCCGTCGCCTGGGCGCAGCGCAAGAAGCTCGTCAAGCACGGCCGCCACCCGCTGACCGGCACCGTCGCGGCCGTCAGCGTCGGCATCGTCGACGGCGTCCCGCTCCTCGACCTCTGCTACGAGGAGGACGTCCGCGCCGAGACCGACATGAACGTCGTCTGCACCGGCGACGGCCGCTTCGTCGAGGTCCAGGGCACCGCCGAGGCCCAGCCCTTCGCCCGCGCCGAGCTCGACGCCCTCCTCGACCTCGCCGTCAAGGGCTGCGCCGACCTCGACGCCGCCCAGCGCGCGGCGCTCGAACAGACGCTGTAGCTCCCCGCGCGGGGTGGCTACCATGCTGGGGGCGCGGCGACGGGGCCGTGCCCCCAGTGACCACGGGCAGCAGCCCACCGGAGGGGAAACCGTCGCATGGCCCCGCGCCACCACCGTCCGCGTCGCACCACCGCCGTCGCGGCCCTCGCCGCGGCGGCCCTCGCACTGCCCGCCGTGGCCGCCTGCTCCCAGGCGCGGGCCGCCGCCGACTGCGGCGCCCTCGCCAAGGACCTGCGCCGCGACGTGGCGGACCTGCGGCGCGCCATCGCCGACGACTCCAGGGATCCGCAGAGCGCCCAGGAGTTCATCGACAAGATCAACCGGGATCTGGGCGAGATCACCCGCAGGACGAACACCGACACGCGGGGCGGCGCCGGGGCGGTCAAGGACGCGGCCGGCGCGGTCACCGCGGCCGTGGACGACATCCAGGACAGCGTCGGCGACGGCGAGCGCCCGGACGTCGCCCCCCTCACCAAGGCGGCCGGCTCCCTCACCACGGCCTGCACCAAGAGCTGAGCGCCGCCCCGGCCGAGTGCCGCGCCCCACCCGGCGGCCGGAGGGCCGAGGGACCCGGGGCGGACCGGGGCGCAGCGCGGCCGGCGGGGATAATCGGGCCTCATGAAGCGCCTGATCCTCGCCACCCGCAACGCCCACAAGGTCACCGAACTGCGCGCGATCCTCACCGGATCCGGCCTCGACGTCGAACTGGTGGGCGCCGACGCCTACCCCGAGATCCCCGACGTCAAGGAGACCGGCGTCACCTTCGCCGAGAACGCCCTGCTCAAGGCGCACGCCCTGGCCCGGGCCACCGGACTGCCCGCCGTGGCCGACGACTCGGGCCTCTGCGTGGACGTCCTGGGCGGCGCCCCCGGCATCTTCTCGGCCCGCTGGGCGGGCCGGCACGGCGACGACCAGGCCAACCTGGACCTGCTCCTCGCGCAGCTCTCCGACATCGCCGCCCCGCACCGCGCCGCGCACTTCGCCTGCGCCGCCGCCCTGGCCCTCCCGGACGGCACCGAGCGGGTCGTCGAGGGACGGCTGCGCGGCACGCTCCGCACCGAGCCCGCCGGCGGCGGCGGCTTCGGCTACGACCCGATCCTCCAGCCCGACGGCGAGACGCGCACCTGCGCCGAGCTGACCGCCGACGAGAAGAACGCCATCAGCCACCGCGGCCAGGCCTTCCGCGCCCTGGTACCGGTGGTACGGGAGCTGCTGGGCTGACGCGCGGAACCTCCCCGGCGGGAGTTCCGGCGACGGAGTGTCCCGGCAGGGCCTTCCCGGAGACGCCGACGGCCCGGCTCGCAGTCGACTGCGAGCCGGGCCGTCGGCATGGGTGCGCCCGGTCGGATTCGAACCGACAAACACGACCACCTAAAGATCGCCGCTCAGCCCTTGGCGTACGGGCGCCGGTGCCGTGCCTACTGTACTGGGCCGGGCGGGGCACGGGAGAGGGCAGTCCGGCCATGCGCTCCGGGCCGTCCGCCGCCGGGCGGGCGCCCGGTGACGGAGCGTCGGCCGGCCGGTCCTCCAGGGGAGCCGGTCGCGGGACCCCCGTCCGGGAACGCCGAACGCGCGTGCGGCGCGTCACACGCGGATGTTCCCCCGCCGTTCCCTCGCGAACCCGTCGCCCCCGGAAGGGAACGCGACCTCCGATTTACCCGTCCCTCACACCGGGGGAGAGACAGGCGCACCGCGCGGCAGCCTGCCACCCGACCGCTCCTGTCATTCGCCTCCGACCGTCCGCCCGCGGTCCGACCGAGGAAGAGAGTCCGATGACCGACCGTGCCGTGCCCCGTCGGCGGGTCCGCGTGCGTACCCTCCTGGGGATGTCCGGCGGGGTCGCGGTGCTGGCCCTCGGGGGCGTGTGGCTGGGGCAGGGGGCGGACCGGGCGAGCGCCGTGTCCGATGCGCCGCAGACGGCGCGGGCCAAGAAGGAGCAGCAGGAGCAGCGGGACCGGGCGACGGCCTCGGCCGAGTTCGCGCCGGGTACCGCTCGGGATCTGCCGGGCGTCCGGGACTGCGGCTACGGCGAGCTGCTGCTGGAGCCGAAGATCATCACCTTGAGCTGTGCCAACGGCGGTGCGGTGGCGAGCGACATCGAGTGGGACGAGTACACGACGGACAAGGCCGAGGGTGACGGCGTGGTGCTGGTGTCCAGCGGCGCGAACGGCTCGGCGCGCACCTCGTTCCCGGCGCGGCTGACGCTCTCCCGGCCGCGGAAGGTGGACGGCATGCTGGCGTTCACCTCGGTCGAGGTGGTCTACACGGGACTCACCCCGGCCGGGAAGACGACCGAGACGTACTCGATCACGTGATGGGCATCCGTGGCCGGATCGCGCTGGCGATCTCCTCCGTCACCGCGCTGGCGGTCGTGCTGCTCGGCGTGGCCGTGCACCACGTCTCCGGGCTGGAGCGGGACCGCCAGGCGCGGGCCCAGCAGGACCGGCTGCTGAGCTCTGCCCTCCAGTTGTACCAGCGGGAGGGCCAGGTGACGCTGAACGCGCAGCTCGACGACGCGGCCCTGCCGGCACCGCTGGCCAAGGCGGTGGCGAAGGGGCGTTCGGGGACGTACATCAGCGGCGGCGAGGACCCCCGCGTGTGGGCGGCGACGGGCGTCGGCTCCGGCAAGGTGCTGTCCGTCTCGGCGTCCTACCCCAAGCGCGACGCGTTCCAGCGCGCCCTGGACTGGGCGCTGTTGCTGGCGGGCGCGGTGACCGTGGTGCTGATGGCGGTGGTGAGCTGGTTCGTGGCGCAGGGTCTGTCCCGGCGGCTGCGGCTGACCGCGGCCGAGGCCCGGAGGATCGCGGCGGGCGAGGCGCCCTCGGGCGGCTCCGCGCCGGCCGGCGGGGACGAGGTGGCGGAGCTGGAGCGCTCGGTGCGGGCGATGGCGACGGCGCTGGCCGCCCGGGTGGAGGCGGAGCGCGAGTTCACGGCCGACGTGGCGCACGAGCTGCGGACGCCGGTGGCGGGCCTGGTGGCCTCGGCGGAGCTGCTGCCGCACCCGCGCGCCGTCGAGATGGTGCAGGAGCGGTCCCAGACGCTGCGGGCGCTGGTGGAGGACCTGCTGGAGGTCTCGCGGCTGGACGCGGGGGTGGAGAGCGCCCAACTGGACGCGGTGGAGCTGCCGTCCCTGGTCCGGGGGGTGGTGAAGCGGGCGCGGGGCCAGCGCGGGGTGGACGACGTGGCGGTCCGGGTGGTCGGCGAGGGCCGCATCGTGGCGACGGACGCCCGCCGGGTGGAGCGGATCCTGGTGAACATCCTGGCCAACGCGGCGAAGCACGGGAAGCCGCCGATCGAGGTGCGGGTGGAGGGCACCCGGATCGTGGTCCGCGACCACGGCTCCGGCTACCCGCCGGAGCTGGTCAGCCAGGGGCCGCGGCGGTTCCGCACGGCCGCCCCCGAGCGGGGCACCGGGCACGGGCTGGGGCTGACGATCGCCGTGGGCCAGGCGGCGGTGCTGGGCGCCCGACTGGAGTTCGGCTCCGCGGAGGGCGGCGGCGCCCAGGCCGTCCTCGACCTGCCGGAGGCCGAGGACGAGCCGGAGGACCGTCCCATGGTGCGCGGGGAGGAGGCGTACGGGCGGTGAGCGCCGGGCGTACGGCCGGTGGGCCGGGCGCCTCGGAGCTTCAGAGCCCCAGGTCCTTGATGATCTTCGCGACGTGGCCGGTGGCCTTGACGTTGTACAGCGCGCGCTCGACCTTCCCCTCCTCGTCGACGATCACGGTGGAGCGGATGACGCCGGTCACCGTCTTGCCGTAGAGCTTCTTCTCGCCGAAGGCGCCGTACGCCTCCAGGACCTTCTTCTCGGGGTCGCCGACGAGGGTGACCCGCAGCTCCTCCTTCTCGCGGAACTTCGCGAGCTTCTCCGGCTTGTCGGGCGAGACGCCGATGACGTCGTAGCCGTGGCCCGCGAGGAACTCCAAATTGTCCGTGAAGTCGCAGGCCTGCTTGGTGCAGCCGGGGGTGAGGGCGGCGGGGTAGAAGTAGACGATGACCTTGCGGCCCTTGTGGTCGGCGAGGGAGACGGGCCGGCCGTCGGCGTCGGGCAGGGTGAAGGCGGGGGCGGTGTCACCGGGCTGGAGTCGCTCGCTCATGGTTCTCCTGTGCTTCGGGGCGGTGGGCGGGTCTGCCGGTGCCCGAGCCTAACGACCGCCGGTCATCGCGGTGCGGGCCCACCGGGGGTGCCATGGGGCGGGGCGCCGAGCGAACTGACAGACTGTTGTCATCACTCGTCATCACTCTTATGAGACTACGGAGGCAGCGCGGTGCCGGAAGCCAGGACCCCTGCGCAGATCGAGGCCGACATCGCCCGCAGGCGCAGCGAGCTCGCCGTGACGCTGGACGAGATCGGTGTGCGGATGCACCCCAGCACCATCATCGGCGACGCGAAGGCGAAGGCGGCCTCGAAGGTGGACCACACCCTCGGGCGGGCCTGTGCGATCGCGAACCGGGTGGTCTCGGACGTGCGGGCGCAGTTCGTGACGGACGAGGGCGTGCCGCGTCTGGAGCGGATCGTTCCGGCGGCGATGGTGGCCGTCGGCGTGGTCGGCCTGCTGACGGTCTCCTCGCGCCGCGGCAAGAACAAGAAGTAGCGGACGCCGCACGGACCGGCGGGTCCGTACGGCGGCCGTCCGCGCGCGGCCCCGTACGGCATCCGCCGGTCCCGTACGGCATCCGCCGGTCGCGGGAAGTGACGGGCGGGACGCGGACCGTGGCGGACCGGGCGTCCGGACCGCCGGCCGCGTCCCTGTTCCCCGGAAGCCCCTCCCGTTCCGGTCCCGGACTGGTCTCACGGGCCCGCCGGTCCGGGTACGGTCGTGCCGTGCGTACGAACACGACCCACGACAAGCTGCCCATCCGGATGCTCCACGACCGGGTGCTGGTCCGGACCGACATCCCCGAGGGCGAGCGCCGCTCCAGCGGCGGCATCGTCATTCCCGCGACCGCGGCGGTGGGCCGCCGGCTGGCCTGGGCGGAGGTCGTGGCCGTGGGCCAGAGCGTGCGCACGGTGGAGCCGGGCGACCGGGTGCTCTACGACCCCGAGGACCGTGCCGAGGTCGAGGTGCGCGGCGTGGCCTACGTGCTGATGCGCGAGCGCGACCTGCACGCGGTGGCGGCGGAGCGGCTGGAGGGGTCGGACGACTCCACCGGGCTGTACCTGTAGCGCCGTCCCGGTGAGCCCGCGGCGCCGTCCTCGCGGCCGAGCGCTGCCGGCCGGCCGTTTGCTACCGTCGGAGGAACCCCGACGAGACGCGCCGTACCGGGTCAGGACAAGACGACGCACCCCTGGAGAACCGATTCCACGGAGGTGCCGTCATGGCATGGATCCTGCTCGTCGTCGCCGGCCTGCTGGAGGTCGGCTGGTCGGTCGGCATGAAGTACACCGACGGCTTCACGCGGCTCTGGCCGAGCGTCTTCACCATCGCGGGCATCGTGGCCAGCATGCTGCTGCTCTCGCGGGCCGCCCGGACGCTGCCGATCGGCACGGCCTACGGCGTGTGGGTCGGGATCGGCGCGGCGGGCGCCGCCGTGCTCGGCATGACGGTGCTGGGCGAGCCGGCCGGCGCGGCCCGGATCCTCTTCGTCGTCCTGCTGCTGGTGGCCGTGGTCGGCCTCAAGGCGACGTCCGGCCACTGACCGCCCCGCGGACAGCGGTGTGCCCCGGCCCCGCCCGGGACCGGGGCACACCGCCGTCCGTGCTCAGTAGTCGTACCCCAGCAGGTCGTGCTCGTTCGACCGCGCCTCGCGCCCCGGGTTCGGCCCGAGCGTGATGATCGGCAGCGAGGGCGGCCCGGTCGGCTCCGGCGGCTCCGGCGGGAACGACGGGCGCGCCGGCCGGGACGGGGGCGCGGTCGTCGGGGGCCTGCGCGGGGGCGTGGAGCTGGGCGGGGGCGGACTGGCGGACGGCTCCGGCGGCGCGGAGGTGGCGGGCGGCTCCGGCGGCGGGCTCTCGGCGCCCTGCTGGAGCTCCAGGTCGAAGTCGTGGGCCGGGGTGCCCTCCAGCGCGTCGGCGGTGTACGCGGCCCAGATCTGCGCCGGGTAGCCGCCGCCGTTGACGCGGGGCAGCCCGGTGGCGCCGTACAGCGGCTTCTGCTCGCCGCTCTCGGAGTCCTGGCCCATGACGGCGACGACGGTGGCCAGGTCGGGGGTGTACCCCGCGAACCAGGCGGCCTTGTCCTCCTCCGCGGTGCCGGTCTTGCCGGCCGCCGGCCGCCCGGCGGCGCGCGCGGCGGCGCCCGTGCCGCCCGGGCTCTCGACCACGCTCCGCAGGACGGAGGTGGTGGTGTCGGCGGCCTCCCGGGACACGGTCTGCTTCCGCTCCTGCCGGTCGGGCAACTGGAGGTTTTCGCCGCCCTTGGTGGCCTTCTCCACCAGCGTGTACGGGCCGTGCCGCCCGTGGTTGGCGAGGGTGGCGTACGCCTGTGCCATGTCCAGCACGCTGGCGGTGGCCGGGCCGAGGGCGATCGAGGGGGACGCGGTCAGGTCGGGTGTCTTCGCGGGGACGCCGAGGGCGACGGCGGTGGCCTTCACCCGCGACGGGCCGACGTCCTCGGCCATCTGCGCGTACACGGCGTTCACCGACAGGTCGGTGGCCTTGGTGACGGTGATCGGACCGTAGCTCCGGTCGTCCTCGTTGGCGGGGGCGTAGCCGACCGGCCCGTCCGGCCCCTGCACCGGCCGCTTGTCGGTGCCGTCGTACACGGTGTACGGGGTGATGGGCCGGCCCTGCTGGGTGGTGGAGTCGTTCTGCACGGCCGAGGTGAAGACGAACGGCTTGAAGGTGGAGCCGACCTGGTAGTCGCGGCGGGTGGCGTTGTTGACGTACTGCCGGGTGTAGTCGATGCCGCCGTAGAGGGCGACGATCCGGCCCGTGCGCGGGTCGATGGAGGCGCCCCCGGCGCGGACGTAGGAGTCGGTCTTCCGGGAGTCGCTGAGCTGGTCCATCAGTTCGGACTGCACCGCGTCGGTGAACGCCTTCTGCTTCTTGCGGTCGATGGTGGTGGTGATGCGGTAGCCGCCGGCGGCCAGCGTCTGCTCGTCCACGATCTTGTTGCTGGTGAGGTAGTCCTTGACGGCCTCGACGAGGTAGCCGCGCTGGCCGGACATGCCGAGCCGCGGCCGGCTCTTGCCGGGCGCCGGGAACTTCACGGCGGCCCGCTGGGCGGGGGTCAGCCACTTCTTCTTGACCATGCCGTCGAGCACGTAGTTCCAGCGGGCCAGGGCGCGCGGTTTGTTCTCCGGGTGGGCGCCGACGTCGTAGGCGCTCGGCGCGTTCAGCAGGGTGGCGAGGTAGGCGCCCTGGGCGACGTCGAGCTTGTCGGAGTCCTTGCCGTAGTACGCCTGGGCGGCGGCCTGGATGCCGTAGGCGTTGCGCCCGAAGTAGCTGGTGTTGAGGTAGCCCTCCAGGATGTCGTTCTTGCCGGACTCGCGGTCCAGCTTGATGGCGATGAAGAACTCCTTCACCTTGCGGCTGATGGTCTGCTCCTGGCCCAGGTAGTAGTTCTTCACGTACTGCTGGGTGATCGTGGAGCCCGACTGTTTGCCCTTGCCGGTGACGGTGTTCCACGCCGCGCGGACCATCGCCTCGGGGTTGACGGCGGACTCCCCGTAGAAGTCGCGGTCCTCGGCGGCGAGCACCGCGTGCTGGACGGCCTTGGGGATGCGGCTGAGCGGCACGCTCTCCCGGTTGACCTCGCCGTCGCGGGCCAACTGGCTGCCGTCCGCGTAGAGGAAGACGTTGCTCTCCGCGGTCGCCGCCTTGTTGGCGGCCGGGATGTCGACCAGCGTGTACCCGGCGATCAGACCGCCCGCGACGAGGAGGACGACCAGCAGGAACCCGCCGAGCACCATGCGCCACGTGGGCAGCAGCCGTCGCCAGCCGGTGCGCTTGCGGGGGCGGGCGGCGTCGCCTCTCGGTGCCCAGCCCGGCGGGTCGCCACCCCTGGCGCGGGTGCGGTGCTGTGACTGCTCGTCGCTCATCTTTCCCGGAACTCCTCGGCCCGTCGCCGGGGTCGCGCGGCCACGGCGGACGGTGTCGGTCAGGCGGTGCCGCACGACCCGGCAGCGCTGCCGTGCTTCCCGGAAGCACTGTCGCACCACCGGTCCCGGCCGGAGGGATCCAGCGCCCCCGTACGGCGCGGTCAGGGCCGTTCGGCGGCGGCCGACCACTCCGAGGGGTGAATAATCCATGGCACGGGACTGAGGGTTACGGCTACGCTCCTGCGCTTCGGGTTCGGCCCGGCCGGTCGGCGGACTGACAAGGTTCAACGAGTCGAGGGGGCGTGGGATGCGGCTGTACGCCGCCGTCGCGGTGAGCGGCTTCCGGCGCCACGCGACGTACCGGATGGCCACCGCGGCCGGCGTGTTCACCAATACGGTCTTCGGATTCATCCTCGCCTACACCTTCACCGCCCTCTGGGACGAGCGCCCGCACCTGGGCGGCTACGACCGGGGACAGGCCCTCACCTTCGTCTGGACCGGCCAGGCCCTGCTGGCGGCGGTCTCGCTGCTCGGCGGCGGGTTCGAGCAGGAGTTGCAGGCGCGCATCCGCGACGGCGACATCGCGGTCGACCTCTACCGCCCCGCCGACCTCCAGTTGTGGTGGCTCGCCGCCGATCTGGGCCGGGCCGCCTTCCAGTTGCTGGGCCGCGGGGTGGTGCCGCTGACGGTGGGCGCCCTCTGCTTCGAGCTCACCCTCCCGCTCGACCCGCTGCGCTGGGTGCTGTTCCTGTGCGCCGTCACGCTGGCCGTCGTGGTCGGCTTCGCGCTGCGCTTCCTGCTGGCGCTGTCCGCCTTCTGGCTCCTCGACGGCGACGGCGTCATCATGGTCGGCCAACTCCTGTGCCTGTTCTTCTCCGGCACCCTGCTGCCGCTCACCGTCTTCCCCGGCGCCTTCGCCGACGTGGCGCGGGCCCTGCCGTGGTCGGCCGTCTTCCAGGTGCCGGTGGACGTGCTGCTGGGCCGGTACGAGGGGACGGGCCTGGCCGGCGCGCTGGGCTTCCAGGCCGGCTGGGCGGCGCTGCTGCTGGCCCTGGGCCGGCTGACGCAGGCGCGCGCCACCCGGAGGGTGGTGCTCCAGGGTGGCTGACCGCCTGGCCTGGTGGGTGCACGCCGTGCGCGCGTACCTGCTGATCGCGGCGATGTGGGTGCGCTCGACGATGGCCTACCGGGCGTCCTTCGTCCTCATGACGATCGGCAACTGCGTCGCGGGCGGCCTGGACTTCGTCGCCATCCTGCTGATGTTCTCGCACATCGACGCCCTGGGCGGGTTCACCCTCCCCGAGATCGCCCTGCTCTACGGCGCGAGCTGCACCTCCTTCGGCCTCGCCGACCTGATCCTGGGGAACGCCGAACGCGTGGGGCAACGGGTGCGCGACGGCACGTTCGACACCCTGCTGGTGCGCCCGGTGCCCGTCCTCGCCCAGGTGGCCGCCGACCGGTTCGCGCTCCGCCGGCTGGGCCGGACCGGCCAGGGGCTGGCGGTGCTGGGCTGGGGCGTGGCCTCCGCGGACGTGGCCTGGACGCCGCTCAAGGCGCTGTTCCTGCTGGTGACGGTGGTGGCGGGGACGGCGATCTTCTGTGCCGTCTTCCTGGCCGGGGCGGCGTTCCAGTTCTGGGCGTCCGAGGCCTCGGAGGTGGCCAACTCCTTCACCTACGGCGGCGTCACCCTGCTCCAGTACCCGCCGACGGTCTTCGCCCGGGACCTCGTGCGCGGAGTGACGTTCGTCGTCCCGCTCGCCTTCGTCAACTGGCTGCCCGTGCTGCGGCTGCTGGGCCGGGACGACCCGCTGCACCTGCCCGGGTGGGTGTCGCTCTGCGGCCCGCTGGTCGCGGTGCCGCTGCTGGCACTCACGGGCCTGGCGTGGCGGGCGGGACTGAGGAGCTACAGGAGTACAGGGAGTTGAGCGTGGACAAGGCATCGGATGCCGACGACAAGGCGTTCATCGAACTCGACGGCGTCGAAAAGGTCTTCCACGTCCGCCGCCGGGCCGGCCTGCTGCGCCGGGAGCGCCGCGAGGTCCGGGCCGTCGACGGCCTCACCTTCCGCGTGGCGCGCGGCGAGATCGTCGGGTACATCGGCCCGAACGGCGCCGGGAAGTCCACGACGGTCAAGATGCTCACCGGCATCCTGATGCCCAGCGGCGGACGACTGCGCGTCGCCGGCATCGACCCGACCCGCGACCGGACCCGGCTGGCCCGCCGGATCGGCGTCGTCTTCGGACAGCGCACCACCCTGTGGTGGGACCTGCCGCTGCGCGACTCCTACGGCCTCGTCCGCCGCATGTACCGCATCCCCGACGCCCGTTACCACGCCAACATGGAGCGCTGCGTCGACCTCCTCGACCTGGGCGACCTCCTCGACGTCCCCGTCCGGCAGCTCTCCCTCGGCCAGCGGATGCGCGGCGACATCGCGGCGGCCCTGCTGCACGACCCCGACGTGCTCTACCTGGACGAGCCGACGATCGGCCTCGACGTGGTCAGCAAGGCGAAGGTGCGCGGCTTCCTCCGCGAGCTCAACGCCGAGCGCGGCACCACCGTCCTACTGACCACCCACGACCTCACGGACATCGAGCAGTTGTGCGGCCGGGTGATGGTCATCGACCACGGCAAGCTGGTCTACGACGGCGCGCTCGACGGTCTGCACACCGTGGGGGAGAGCGAGCGGATGCTCGTCGTCGACCTGGAACACGAGCTGCCGCCCATCGACGACGTCCCCGGCACCCGCGTCGACCGGGTGGAGGGCCCCCGGCAGTGGCTGGCCTTCCCGGCGGCCCGCAGCGCCGCTCCCATCGTGGCGGCCGTGGCCGAGCGGTACCCCCTGGTCGACCTCTCGGTGCGGGAACCGGACATCGAGCAGGTCATCGCCCGGCTGTACGCCGACCGGCCGGGTCTGTGACCCCGCCAGGCCCTACTCTGTGGCCATGACAAGCGAACGCCCTGAGATGCGCGCCTCCGACGCCGAGCGCGAGCGCGTCGCCGAGGCGCTGCGGACGGCCGTCGCCGAAGGGCGACTGGACATGGAGGAGTTCGGGGAGCGCCTGGACGCCGCCTACAAGGCCCGCACCCACGCCGACCTCGCCCCGCTCGTCCGCGACCTGCCAGCCGCCGGGAGCCGGCTCGCCGTCCCCACCGCGGCGTCCCCCGACGTCGGCGACGGGAGCTGGGAGGGCCGCATCGGCGGCACACCGTCGTCCAAGGGCGCCGTCGCCGTCATGGGCGGCTTCCAGCGGCACGGCCGCTGGACGGTGCCCCGCCTCTTCACCGCCTTCACCTTCTGGGGCGGCGGCCAGATCGACCTGCGCGAGGCCCGGTTCGAGGACCGCGAGGTGACGATCCGCTGCATCGCCGTGATGGGCGGCATGGAGATCGTCGTCCCGCCCGGCCTGGACGTCCACGTCGGCGGCGTCGGCATCATGGGCGGCTTCGACGCCAGGGGCGCGGGAGCGGGCTCGCCCGGCTCGCCGCGGGTGCGCGTCACCGGGTTCGCGTTCTGGGGCGGGGTGGGGGTCAAGCGCAAGAAGAGCGGCCGGATGTCGCTGGAGAAGGGAAACTAGCCCGTCCGGCGTTTGAGGACCGGGGGACCCCCTCTGGGGGAGCGCGCAGCGCGCTTCGGGGGTGCGGGGGCGGAGCCCCCGCGAGAAACGGCGAATGGGGGTGCCCCCTCTGGGGGAGGGACAGGGACACCCCCCCGGGGCCCTCCGGGCGGCTAAAGCGCCGCGTCCACCGGCCGCCCGACAAGCGCACCGAGATCGACAGCCTCGGCCATCCGCCGATACCCCGCGTCATTCGGATGCAGCCGATCCCCACTGTCATAGGCGGGCAGCAACCGCTGCGGATCGGCCGGATCCCGCAACACCCGATCGAAATCCACCACGGAGTCGAAGACCCGCCCAGCCCGAATCTCCGCGTTGACGGCCAGCCGCACAGGCTCCTGCCGGGGGAGAACGACCCCGAAATGCCCCCCGAACGGCGTCAGCGTGGACCCGACGACCACCAGCCCCCGCTCGTGCGCCCGCGCCACGAGCCGCCGCAACCCGTCCACGATGCGCCGCGCGTCAAGCTGCTGGGGCCGCCGCAGGATGTCGTTCACGCCGAGCTCGACGACGACGGCCCGTACCCCCGTCCGTCCGAGTACGTCCCGGTCCAGCCGTTCGAGCGCGCTGGGGTTGTTCCGGGGCGCCCGCCCCCGGTTACCGAGCAGGACGCGGTTGCCGCTGATCCCCTCGTTGAGGACGCCGTAGCGCGGCGCACCCGGCTCGGTGCGCAGCCGCGTGGCCAGGAAGTCGGTCCAGCGCCGGTTGGCCCCCACGGTCGAGCTGACGCCGTCGGTGATGGAATCGCCGATGACGACGACGGACCCTGTCGCCTCCGTCCCCCACACGTCGAGCCCGGTGACGTACCGCCAGTAGGTCGTACGGGTGGTGTACGGCGCGCCGTCGACCGCCTCCGTCCGGTCGCCGCGCGCCAGCCAGGAGACCTGGCGGGCGTGCGGGTGCAGTGTCACCGGACCGGACGGAGCCGCCGCGTAGAGGGTGACGAGCAGGTCGGACGCGGGGGCGACGGCGAGCGGCACGGGGTCGCTGACGGCGGCCCGCCCGGCGGGCACGGTCACCGCGGACCGGCCGCCGAACGACAGCCGCCGCATCGTCCCGGGCACCGCCGCGGCCGTGCCGGGCCCGGCGGAGACGGCGAGCGAGGCGTGGGTGAGGCGCAGGGGCCGGTCGCCGAAGAGGTTCGAGAGGTGGATGCGGGCCCCGGTGCCGCCGACGCTGGTGTGGATCACGTTGCGGATGGACGTTCCGGGGAGCCCGGCCGGTGCTCGCGGATCGGCGGCGGCGGGCGCGGCGGCCCAGGAGCCGGTCCAGCCGTTCACCGCGGCGGGCGCGGCGTCCGTCCGCCACCGCCGTGGTTCCCCGCCGCCCGCGCCGCGGCCCGCGGCGCCCAGGAAGATCGCCGTGGAGACCAGGGCGACGACGGCCACCAGCGCGGCGATCAGGGCACAGGCGGTGCCGCGGGACAGAGGGGGCCTGGTCATCGCGGGGACTCTCCTGAACGGCGGTCGGACGGAGCGGGATCCGGGCGGGCCGTCGGGGAAGGCGCCCGTACGGGTGCCACCGCGGCCCGGTCGCCGGATCCATGATCCCACGCGGTTCGCGGGAGCTCCGGGCGGCCGGACCACCGGTGCGGACCGGCCGCGACGTGTCAGACGGTGGGAACTACCGGGCCGTTCCCCGAGTCGAGCGGGTAGAGAGAAAAGAGCTTTCCCGAGCGGGACGGGGAAACCTCTGAGGAAACGCGGACGGGTGGTACGGATGAATCGGTCCCATGAGGACGCGGCGACGGGCGCCGGGGACGGCGGAGGGCCGTCCGAGGGCGGACGGCCGGGCACGGGGGCGACGGGGGCGACGGGGGCGGGTTCGCCGGGAGGGGCGCGGGAAGAAGCGCCGGGAGAAGGGCGGGGAGGAGGGCGGGGAGGAGTGCGAGGCGAGGGAACCGGGGAGCCGCACGGGCTCGCGCCGGAGGAGTCGTCACGGAGGGCACCCGGCGGGACACCCGAGGACCCAGCCCGGGCGACGCCCGGCGGGGCGAGCCGGACGGGCCGGACGGGCGGGACTGGCGGGGCGGCCCGTACGGGTGGAACGGGTGGGACGGTTGGGCCAGGCGGAGCACCGGGAGAGACACGCGGAAAGCGGCCGTCCGAGGGAGTGATGCCCGGAAGGAGCCGACCGGCAACCGACCCGTCGGCGGAGGAGATTCCGGTCACGGCCCCGCCGGAGACCACCCCGCCCACCCCACCCGTCGGCTTCACCTACAGCGAGGCCGACGAGCTGAAACGCCGCGGTGTGCGCCGGATGAAGACCTTCGCCACCGGGCTGCTGCTCGGCGTCGCCCTCGTCTACGCCCTGGCCACCTGGGCCAAGTCGGCGGGGGCGGGCCCCTGGGCGGGCTACGTGGCCGCGGCGGCGGAGGCGGGGATGGTCGGCGCGCTCGCCGACTGGTTCGCCGTCACGGCGCTGTTCCGCCACCCGATGGGTCTGCCGATCCCGCACACCGCGATCATCCCCACCAAGAAGGACCAGCTCGGACAGAGCCTCGGTGAGTTCGTCGGCGAGAACTTCCTCTCCGGCGACGTCGTCCGCCGCCGGCTCCGCGCCGTCGGCATCGGTTCCCGCCTCGCCGCCTGGCTGGCCGCCCCCGAACACGCCGACCGGGTGACGGCCGAACTCTCCACCGCCCTGCGCGGCGCCCTGCGCGTCCTCCGCGACGCCGACGTGCAGGCGGTGGTCGGCGAGGCCGTCACCCGGCGGGCCGACGCCCAGGAGGTCGCCCCGGGCATCGGCCGGATGCTGGAGCGGATCGTCGCCGACGGCGGTCACCACAAGGTCGTCGATCTGGTCTGCGCCCGGGCCCACGACTGGCTGGTCGCGCACGGGGACTCGGTGATGCAGGCCGTCACGGGCGGCGCACCCGGCTGGACCCCGCGCTTCGTCGACCGGAAGGTCGGCGAACGGGTCTACAAGGAGCTGCTGCGCTTCGTCACCGAGATGCGGGACATGCCCGGCCACCCGGCGCGCGGCGCCGTCGACCGCTTCCTCGCCGACTTCGCGCACGACCTCCAGTCCGACCCGGACACCCGGGCACGGGTGGAACGCCTCAAGTCGGAGGTCCTCGGCCGGAGCGAGGTGCAGGACCTGATCGCGTCGGCGTGGAGTTCCGTCCGCGCGATGGTGGTGGCCGCCGCCGAGGACGAGCGCAGCGAACTCCGGCTCCGCACCCGCACGGCGATCCTCTCCCTGGGCGCCCGGATGACCGCGGACGAGCGGCTGCGCGCCAAGGTCGACGGCTGGCTGGAGGACGCGGCCGTATACGTGGTGACGACCTACCGGGACGAGATCACGTCCCTGATCACGGAGACCGTGGCGGGCTGGGACGCGGAACAGACCTCGCGCAAGATCGAGGCACACATCGGCCGGGACCTCCAGTTCATCCGCATCAACGGCACGGTGGTGGGCGCCCTGGCGGGGCTGCTCATCTACTCGGCGTCGCGGCTGCTGGGGGCATGAGAGGAGGAGGAGGCTCCGCGTCCGGGCACACGCTCACCCACCCCAGCCCCCTCAGCCTGTCCGGCGTTTGAGGACAACCGCGCGAAGCGCGGTTCCGGGCGGCGCGGTTCCGGGGGTGCGGTTCCGGGGGTGCGGTTCCGGGGGCGCGGGGGTTCGCCCCCGCAAGAAACGGTGAAAGTGGGGGTCCCCCCTCTGGGGGAGGGACCGGGGCACCCCAAAAAACACTACGCGACCGCCCCCCCTCCCAGGCCGACGGCCGCCGCCCCGAGCGCCCAAGGTCAGCCCCCGCCGCCCGGGTGAGCCACCCCCGCCGGGTGAACCGCCCCCGCCGGGCGGGGCGAACCTGCCGGGTGGGGCGAACTCGCCGCACGGGGCGGGGCGAGCCCACCACACAAGCAACACCCCCTAGGGTCAACGCCGTGTTGAAGAAACGTCCCGCTCTCCTCTGGCTCCTGGCCCCCTACGTGCTCTACCTGGCCGCCCTCCCCTTGGTGAACCGAGTCCACCCCACCATCCTGGGCCTCCCCTTCCTCTTCTTCTGGCTCCTCCTCGCGACGCTCCTCACCCCGGCAGGGGTCTGGCTCGCCTGGCGAGGCGACCGCAAGCGGGGCCGGGTGTGAACGCCACCATCGCGACGACCGTCTTCGGCGTCTTCATGGTCCTCACCGTCGCCCTCGGCCTGCTGGCCGTCCGCGGCCGGGGCGCGGGCGGCGGCATCGCCGAGTGGTCGGTGGGCGGACGCAGCCTCGGCACGGTGATGATCTGGGTTCTGATGGCCGGCGAGGGCTACACCAGCTTCAGCTACCTGGGCGCCGCCGGCTGGGGCTACAACTTCGGCTCGCCCGTCCTCTACGTCATCGCCTACCTGTCCTGCGGCTACGCGATCGGTTACGTCGTCGGCCCGACCCTCTGGTCGTACGCCCGCCGGCACGGACTCGTCTCGATCACCGACATGGTCGCCCACCGCTACGGCCGCCCCTGGCTCGGCGCCTTGGTCGCGGTGCTGGCGACCGTCTGCCTTCTGCCGTACATCCAGCTTCAGATCACCGGCATGGGCGTCGTCGTCTCGACGATCTCCTACGGTGCCATCAGCCTCGACTGGGCCTACTTCATCGCCTTCGCGGTGACGACGGCCTTCGTCGTGATCAGCGGTCTGCGCGGCAGCGCCTGGGTTTCGGTGCTGAAGGACATCCTCGTCATCGGAACGCTCGCCTTCCTCGCCGTCTACGTCCCGCTGCACCACTTCGACGGCTATGGCCCGTTCCTCGACCGGCTGGTGGCCGAGAAGCCGGAGTGGCTGACGCTGAGCGGGCACGGTGGCAGCGGACTGGGCGCCACCTGGTTCGCGACCACCAGCTTCCTCAACTCCCTCACCGTCGTCATCTTCCCCACCACGGTAGCCGGTTACCTGGGCGCCCGCAGCGCCGACGCCCTGCGGCGCAACGCCATCCTGCTTCCCTTCTACAACGTGCTCCTCTTCGTCCCCATGCTGCTGGGCATGGCCGCGATCTTCGTCGTGCCCGGCCTCACCGGCGCGGGCTCCAACCTCGCCCTGTTCAAGCTGGTCGTCGACTCGCTGCCGGCCTGGCTGGTCGGTGTGATCGGGGTGGCGGCGGCGCTGTCGTCCATCGTGCCGATGGCGGTGTTCATGCTGGTCATCGGGACGATGTGGGGCCGGAGCGTGCTGGGCACGGTGCCCGCGCTCGTCGACCGGCCGCGGCGCCAGCGGTTCGCCGCGCAGACCGTGGTGGTCGTGGCGGGCGTGCTGGCGCTGATCCTCACTTACGCGGCGCCCAACACCCTGGTCCGGCTCTCGCTCATCTCCTACGAGGGCATGGCCCAGCTCGTCCCCATGATCCTGCTGGGCCTGGTGTGGCGGAGGATGACGCTGTGGGGCGCGTTGAGCGGCCTGCTCGTGGGCGGTGCCCTCGTCTGCGCGCTCGTGTTCACCGATCACGACCCCGTGGGGGGCGTGAACGCGGGGGCCCTGGCACTCGGCGTGAACCTCGTCGTCGCCCTGGCGGTCTCCTGGCTGGGACCGAAGCCGGCCGACGAGCGCCCGGACGCCGAGGTACTGGCCTCGGACCCGGGACCGGAGACCGGGACGGACGCGGAACGGGTTCCGGCGACGGAGGGCATCTGACGGGTACCCGAGCGGTACCCGAACGGTGTGGTTGTCAGTGGGGCCGTCTACTATCGGAATGACTGAACGGCCGGAATGACTGAACGGCTGAACGTCGGACCGCCTGACGGGCTGCCCGACGGGCCGGGCCGGCCCGACCGGCCGGCCGCCGGAAGCCGCAGCCGGTGTTCAGCCGGCGCTCAGCCGGCCGAGAGAGCAAGGGGGGAGCAGGAGCATGGTGCAGCGCGTCATCCGCACGCACATCGGCGTGTTCCTCACCCTGTGCGCCGAACTCCTGCTCGCGCAGTGCGGACTGCTGAGCATCCTGATGAGCGCGGTCGCCGTCGCCTCCACGACCGCCGTCGCGGCGGCCCTGACGCTGTGCGCCGTCCTCGTGGCGGCCGTCCGCACGGGCCCGCTGACCCCGACCCGAATACGCACCGCGATCCGGGACAGGGAGCGGCGCACGGCCTTCCTCGCCCAACGCGACCCCGACGCCCGGGGCCGTCGGCGCCCGAGGGCACCCGGCCGTCTCGTCCTGACGGCCGCGTAAGCGGCTCCCCGCCGCCTCGGCGGGGGCTTCGCCGCCCCCGCCGCGTGCCCGCACCCGCCTTCCGGCGCGGTGCGGCAGCACGGGCGAGAGACGACGCGCTCCCCCTGACGAACCGCCCCGCGGGCCATCCGCCGCACGGCGCACGGTCACGGGAAGAGGGACGCGTCCTCGCCAAGGCGCATGCACCGCACGTCGATCACCGCCCCGCCCGCGCAGGGGCGCGTCGGCGGCGGGCGAGGAGCCGCGCGGCTCGTCACGCCGATTCCGGCGGCCCGGTGGCCGCGCCTGCCGCGTCACCACCGGTCCGCCGTACCGAACTCCGGCACGACGAGACCTCGTGGAGGGCTCCACCATGTCCTTTTTCGCGCCCCTGGGTGCACTCCTGTCCCATGTCGCCGACGCCCTCGAACCTGTCTTCGGGGCTACGGCGACGGCCGCCACCATCGTCCTGCTCACCCTGTGCGTACGGCTCTGCCTGCACCCTCTGTCCCGGTCCGCCGCCCGCGGCGAACGGGCCAAGGCGGCACTGGCCCCGCGGCTCGCGGAGCTCAAGCGCAAGCACGGCAAGGACCCGGAACGACTGCGGCAGGCGACGGCCGAGCTGTACCAGGAGACCGGCGTGTCCCCCCTGGCCGGCTGCCTGCCGATGCTGGTCCAACTGCCTGTCTTCTACCTCATGTACCACCTTTTCTCGACCGGCTCCGGAGGTGACCTCCTCGACCACACCCTGTTCGGCGCGCCGCTCGGCGGCCGATGGGCGGGCGCCCTCGCCGACGGCGGGCCGGTGGGCGCGCACGGCCTCGTCTACCTGGCCCTGTTCGCGGTGGTGGCGGCCGTCGCCACCTGGACTTTCCGGCGCGCCCGCCGGATGACCGCCGCGACGCCCCTCCCCACCGCCGGCGGGGCCGCCGAACCGGGCGCGGAGGCGGTCGCCCTGGTGGCGCGGATCTCGCCGTTCCTCTCCTTCGCCACCCTGATCACCGTCGCGGTCGTCCCGCTCGCCGCCGCCCTGTACGTGGTGACGACGACGCTGTGGACGGCGGTGGAACGCGTGTATCTCTACCGGGCACGGGCCGGGGAGGACGCCGGAACGGGCACGGGACCGAATGCCGGGCCGGATGCCGGGCCGGATGCCGGTCCTGTCGCCGGTAGCGGGACGAAGGCCGTCGCCGGTAGTGGGACGAAGGCCGGCACCGGCACCGGTCCCGGGACGAAGGCCGGTCTCGGCGCCGGGACGAAGGCCGGACAGGCTGCCGGACCCGACCCCTCCCGCCCGTCGAAGGCCGGGAAGGACGCCGGCCCCCGCGCCAGGGCGAAGACCGGAAAGGGCACCGGTGCGAAGAGCGGCGCGGGTGCCTCCGCCCGGCGTGCCACGACCGGGTGAAAGCAGCGGCCGGGACAGTCCCCGGAAACGGCTGTCCGAAGGCCGGTCGTCGCCGTCCACAGGCCGAAACGCCCCTTGCCGTCCGCCCCCAGGATCTTGCACGATCGACCGGTCGTGGACGATCGACCGGTCGTGCCTTCACGCACCGAGTCCGCCGAAGCACCGGAGGGTTGTACCGATGAAGCTGCTCCGGGTCGGCCCGGCGGGGGCGGAGCGCCCCGCGCTGCTGGACGAGGAGGGCACGCTCCGCGACCTCTCCGCGCTCGTCGGGGACGTGGACGGTGCCCTGCTCGGCGACCGGCCCCTGCTCGACCACATCAGGGCGGCCGTCGGCGCGCGCGTGCTCGCCGCCCTGGACCCGGTGGGCCTGCGCGTCGGCCCGCCGGTGGCCCGGATCGGCAAGATCGTCTGTGTGGGGCTCAACTACCGCGCCCACGTGGCGGAGGTCGGTGCCCGCACGCCCACGGAACCCGCCCTCTTCCTCAAGGCCCCGGACACCGTCGTCGGCCCGGACGACCCCGTGCTAATCCCGCCCGGCAGTCTCAAGACCGACTGGGAGGCCGAACTCGCCGTCGTCATCGGCCGCACGGCCCGCCGCCTGACCACGGACGAGGAGGCGCTGGCCGCCGTCGCCGGCTACACCATCAGCAATGACGTGTCCGAGCGCGCCTACCAGCTCGAACGCGGCGGCCAGTGGGACAAGGGCAAGAACTGCGAGACGTTCAACCCGCTCGGCCCCTGGCTCGTCACCGCCGACGAGGTGCCCGACCCCCAGGCCCTGACGATCCGCGCCTGGGTCAACGGCGCGCTGATGCAGGAGGGGAGCACGGGCGACCAGATCTTCCCCGTCGCTCATCTCGTGCGCTATATCAGCCGGTTCATGACGCTCTACCCTGGGGACATCATCAACACCGGCACCCCGGCGGGCGTCGCCCTCGGCAGACCCGAGCCCAAGCCGTACCTCCGCTCCGGAGATGTCATCGAACTCGCGATCGACGGCCTGGGGCGGCAGCGGCAGCACTTCAAGGACGGGTAGGCGGCGGACGACCGGGCGGCCGGGCGGGGTGCGTTCGGGGGAACGGGCGCGTGTGCTGCCCGAGGGGGTCGGTTGCGGTGTGCTTATTTTCGGATATGCGGCACAGACTTCGCCGGGCCCGCCTCCGGATCCGACCCACCGCCCGGGCCACGGTCGCCGCGATCGCGACGGTCCTGGCGGCGACGGTCAGCGGCGCCCTGCTGCTCTGCGCGTTCACCGCCCCCGCCACCACCGACCCGGACGCAGAGGCGCGCTGCGCGGCCGGCGCACCGGGCGCCTGTGTCGGCGGCGCCCCCCTCTCCGGTCCCGACCGGCTCGGCACGGAGACGGGCCGGGACGACGACCGGGACGCTCCTCCCTGGCCCTTCGGCTCCGCGGCCCCCACCGCCCTCCCCACCGACCCCGCCCTCCGCGCCCGCCTCCCCATCACCGTCGCCCCCCTGTCCGCCGCCCGTCCCGTCGGCGACGACCGGCAACAGGGCCACCGCGGACCGCCGATGAGCCGCGACATGGCCCTCGGCGGCGCCCTGGTCCTCCTCGGCTCGGGCCTGGCCCTGACCGTCCTCTACCGCTCCCGGACGGACGAGTGGACGTGACGTACGTCACTCCGTGGTCCGTCACGGCCGGACCCACTGTCCCGTCCAGACGGTGACCGGCTCCCGGACGACCGGTCCGGCCCGGAGAGAGGACGAGACATGGAAACCGTGACGGTACGACGCGTCATCGCCGCCCCCATCACCGACGTCTTCACGTGGTGCGCCACGACCACCAACTACACCCGCTCCCCGTTCGTCCTCAAGGCCCGCCTGGCCCGCCCGGGCGCGGGTGCCCCGTACGGGGTGGGCGCCGTCCGGCTGCACACCTGGCTGATCGGCTGGTTCCGCGAACGCGTCACCGCCTACAACCCGCCGTACGACTTCGCGTACGACGTCGAACGCAGTTGCCCGCCGGCGCGGCACGAACTCGGCCGCATGGCGTTCACCGAGGTCCCCGAAGGCACACTCGTCACCTGGACGACCACCTTCGGTCTTCCTTTCCCTGGCGGTGCAACCGTCGCACGCCGCGTCGCCAAGCCGGTCATCACCCGTGTGTTCGCCGACATCCTGTCCGCCGCCGACAGGTCCCTGACCGCCCGGACCCGGCCCGCTCGCGGCGTGTCCGGGCCGTGATCGCGGCGGTGTCCCGGATCACGCTTTCGCGGACCGCCGCCCGCGCCGTCGCCATGAGAAGATCCGTTGCCCGCCCGCCGGTTCCGACCCGTGGAGAACGGCGATGTACGCGATCCCCCTGGACGATGACGGGGGTGAACTGGGCCCCCTGGAGCCGTGGCAGGCCGAGGAGTTCCTGTCCTGTGTCAGGCGGGGCGGGGATTTCGTCGGCCGGTTCCTCCCCGTCCCGAACAAGATCACAGACCTGGAGTCGAGCCGCGCGTACCTCCTCTCGTACATGGAGAAGGCCGCTGCCGACACCGGCCGGCTCCACGGCATCCGGTGGAACGGCAAGCTGGTCGGCGTGGTCCTGATCCGCGTCATGGATGTCGGACAGGGCACGGCGGAGATCGGCTGCTGGCTCGAACGGGCGCTGTCGGACGGGGGTTGGTCACCCGGGCCGCGCGCCGCGTCATCGACTGGGCCGTCGAGGAGCGGGGCCTCCACCGCGTCGAATGGCGCGCCGCGACCGACAACGAGTCCAGCATCGCCGTGGCCCGCCGGCTCGGCATGACAAAGGAGGGCGTCCTCCGGGAGTGCTTCCTCCACGCGGGCAGGCGGCACGACATCGAGGTGTGGTCGGTTCTCGCCCCGGAGTGGCGGGTGGCGAAGGGTCCGTCTGCGTCCGGGTGATCATGACGACCGTCCGGACACGGTCACGTGCGGCGGAACGTCTTCACCGGCAGGCCGGGACGCCAGAGCCTGACGACGAGTTCGGCACCCTCGACAGTGGTGAGCACGACGTCACGCAGATCGAGCCGGAAGGCGTGGAAGCCGTCCGAAGGCTCTGTTCCGGTCGTGTAGACCCTCTTCCGCTCAGGGTCCGTCACCTCGACCGCGATGCCGGACACCTTGGCGTCACCCCCACCGCTTGGCTGGGCGTGGATCGCGCAACGGCCGTCTCGTCGCAAGTCCAAGGCCTTGACTGCGTTCGGCATCGAGCCGAAGGACAGGTCCGGCCCCAGGAACGCGACCTCGGATCCGCTGACGCGCGGTGAACCGTCCTTCCGCAACGTCGCCAGAATATGGGTCTCGGCCTTCTCGAACCGGGCTCTCACCACGGACGCGAGATCACGGGCCTCGCTCGCGAACTGCTCCCAAGTCGCCATCCTTCCACTCTCACATCAACGATGTTGCTGTGACGCTGACTTGCCACTTCTGGCTTGAGCCCATCGCCGGGCGGGGTGTCCGCCCCATGCCCGGGTCGTACTCCCTGGCGTGAAGCGAGGTGATCCGACGGATGCCGAGTGTGAACGGTTGCGACCGCTCCTGCCGGTCAGCACGAGGCGTCGTGGCCTGTGGCGGGGCCACCGGCAGGTGGGAAGATGGCATTCCGCGTCGGATGAGGACCGAGCGCGGCGGCGTGACCTGCTCGCTCCGATGCGACAAGCGTGGCTATGTCTTCCTTGGCATCACAACCGCACTGAGGCTGCCTTGCTCCTGGACCGCCCGCACGAACGCCGTCCAGGCGCTCGGCCCGAAGGTGCAGGATCCTCGACGGCGTGCCTTGCTGTCACGGACGGCTATGCGCCGGTCGGGGGTGGGTCGGCACTCGACGCACAGATCCTCACCGTCGGCGCTGTACGAGGACCTCCGCCAGTGACTTTCCTGGGAGTGGGGGCGTATCACTATGCACTCCCTTGGAGTTGTTCAAGCTCAAGCACGATGGACTCCATCAGCTCGGCGGACTGCGCCGTAGACAGGGCAGCCGCCTTCAGGCGGTCGATCGCTCTCCAGGATTTCTTGATCGCCTCATCGTCCTCCAGGTACAGACTGCCGCCAAGGTACGGGATGTGTACGACATCCAAGTCGAGGGCTTTGGGATACGAGAACACGGTGAACGACCCCTGCACGGTTGGCCACCCATGATGATGGAAGGGGATGACCCGGATCGTCAGCTCGGGTTCCCGGTTCATGGCGATGAGGTGCCGGAGCTGGTCGGCCAGAACGGCCGGGCCGCCGATCTGCTGGCGGATGGCACTTTCATGGATCAGAGCCAGGTATTCAGGTGGATTGTCCCGCCGGAGGACTTCCTGTCGAGCCAGACGGAGGTCGACGAAGAAGTCGATGTCCTCGTCGGTGCGGTTCGGGGAAACGTCGCGGATGACCGCCGTGGCATACTCCCGGGTCTGTAATAGGCCCGGGACGAGTTGGGACTGGAACGCGGTAATGCGCGCGGCATCCGACTCATGGGTCAGCAATTCCTTGAAGTCCGCATTGAGCCTGCCGCTGTAACCCCGCCACCAAGTGCGCTGGTTTCCTTCCGCGGCGAGTGCGATCAGCCATTCGCGCGTCTTCTGGTCGGCGACTTTGTAGAGAGCGAAGAGCGTCTCCAGCTCCAGGCGGGTCACGCGGTGGCGACCCGTCTCGATGCGGCTGATCTTCGTGTTGTCGGTGTGGATCGCCCGGGCCGCGTCGGTGGCGGTGACGCCCGCCGCCTCACGGGCCTCCCTGAGTGCGGTGCCGAGCCGGCGTCGGCGGGCGGTACGGCGGGACGGATGTGGCATGTGGTGCTTCTCCCCTTGAGCGCTCCTGTTCAGCGTGGTGTGTGAGGCGGGCGCGTCGACCCGATGTGCAGGTTGATCACCCGGAAGGGTGATTGGGCCAATTTGGAAGCTTGGTTCTTGCCGGACGGGTGCAGACTGATGGAGCAAGGCGCAACGAGCAACCTGCACAGGCGGGTTGCTGCCCAAACAAGGGGGCGGGGCTCGTGACGTACAGAACCGGCACCTTCGTGGTCGACGTGCGGGAGAACCGGCTGGTCCAGGTGATCGGCGCGGCTGAAGACCGTGTGCAGGTCCGCGGACCGGGTGGTGGGGTGGAGTGGGAAGTGCCGCCTTCCGCCCTGCGATTGGCGACGCGGGAGGAGCGGAACGCGGCGGGGTTACGGCCGTACCAGACCGGTTGCGGCCGATGCGCGGAGCTGGAGGCGGCGCGGCGGGCCGCTGCGGCCGCCGGCGACGCGGCGGCGTCGGGGCAGGCCAAGGTGGCGGCGCTGACCCACTGGGTGATGGAGCACTGCCTGCGACAGGAAGGGGACCGGTGATGGAGCGGACGATCGGCCGTCTCGTGCGGCACTGCGGACACACGGCGGGATGGGAACCGGGCGGCGGCGCGAGCCGGTGCCTTGGGTGCGGGACTCGCCGATTCATGGAGTACGGCGCACTGCGACCGCCCGGCCCGCTGCCGCCGGGCCCGCCCCTACCCCTCGGAAGGAACGCCGACGCGTCGGGCGGAGACCTCGACTGCGCGGGCCGCGACGGTGGGAGCCCCGACACGGGAACGGTCGGAACATCGGGGTCAAGTGTGTCTCACGGGCCCCTGCCTCACTGGCCTACGCCTCACCAACCGTCTCCCGCCGTGTCCCGATCCAGCAGCATGACCGAGTGGACGGCGATACCCCAGGGATCGGCCTCGGCGATGGTCCGGTAGCCCCAGGAGTGGTACGCCGCCCGGGCGGGGGCCGCGGCGTGATGGACGGTGAGGAGGGCTCGGTCCGCGTCGGTGGTGCGCAGCAGGGCGTCGTGAAGCAGGCGTGCGAGGCCGCGCCGGCGGTGGGCGGCGCGGACGGCCAACTCCATGAGACAGAAGGTTCGGTGCCGGTCGGTGGGGGCGACGTACGCGTCCCACCACCCGGACCGCCGATCGAGCGTTCTGCCCAACGCCATGCCGACGGGTTCCCCGTCAGCCGCACGGGCGAGGGCCGCGCGGAAGGCGGGGTGTACGGCCTCCGCACGGAAGCGTTCGAAGGTCAGCGCGACGTCCGATGCAGTCTCGTTGTACGGGGGTTCGGCGAAGGCCTCGGCGTACACCAGCCGGAAGTCGTCCACGACGCGGACCGCCGCCGGCCCGTCCATGGTCTCCGCGACGGGGAGACCGGCCGCGTCGCGGGAGGCGTTTTGTGTCATGACCGTCATTGCAGCACCCGGTATGCCCGGAGCCCGAGCCGGGGATGAGGAAAGGAGGCGCCCTGAAAAGTCCCCGGAGTCGGACCCGAGGCCCGAGTTGGTGCCGTGTGAGCCCGAGTTGAAGCCCGGGGTTGGCTCGGCAAACGGTGCCGCCGACGCCTGGCTGGCCGCCACCGACCGCCGCCGCGACCGGAGGGCCGGCGGTGACCGGCGCGGGACAGGCGGCGGCCGGAGGCGCCCGGACGGCAAGCGCCCGACAACCACTCAGCGATCACCCGGCAACCGGACGGCAAGCGCTCGACAGCCACCCAACGATCGCCCGCCAACCGAACGGCAAGTGCCCGACAACGACTCAGCGATCACCCGGCAACCGAACGCCAAGCGGCCACCGATCGCCCGGCAACCTAGCGGCACTCGAGCAGCCTCCACCGGCGACCACCGGCGACCACCGGCGACCACCGGCGACCACCAGCGGCCGCCCGGCGATCACCGGCGACCACCGGCGGCCGCCCGGCGGCCGCAGTGCGATCACAGGCTGACCGTGCGGCCCTCGGTCGCCGAGACCTTCGCCGCCTCCAGGACGCGCAGTGTCGCCGCCGCCTCCGCGGCGGTGACCGGTGGGCGGCCGCCGGTGCGCAGGGTCTCGACGATCGCCGCGTAGTAGGCGGGGTAGTCGCCGGGGAGGGTCGGTACGGGTTCCCCGCCGCCGGTCAGAGGGGACTCGCCCTCGCCGAGCCGGCCCCACAGGGAGCGCGGTTCGACGCCCCAGGGCGTGCCGTCGTCCGGGCGCAGGCCCTCGCGGAGGGCGGCTTCCTGCGGGTCGAGGCCGTACTTGACGTACCCACCTTCACTGCCCAGCACCCGGAAGCGAGGGCCGAGTTGGGCGGTGGTGGCGCTCATCCAGAGGTGGGAGCGGACGCCGTCGGCGTGGCGGAGGGCGATGAAGGTGTCGTCGTCCGCCTCGGCACCCGGGCGGCGGACGTCCGCCTCGGCGTAGACGGTGACGGCCGGTCCGAAGAGGGTCAGCGCCTGGTCGACCAGGTGACTGCCGAGATCGTAAAGGAGGCCGCCCAGCTCGGCGGGGTCGCCGGACTCGCGCCAGCCGCCCTTGGGGCGCGGGCGCCACCGTTCGAAGCGGGACTCGAAGCGCAGCACGCGGCCGAGGCTGCCGTCGCCGACCAGGGCCCGGACGGTACGGAAGTCGTTGTCCCAGCGCCGGTTCTGGAAGACGCTGAGCGGCAGCCCGCGCCGCTCGGCCAGCGCGCCGAGCTCCTCCGCCTCGGCGGCGGTGGCGGCGAGGGGCTTGTCGACGACGACCGGCAGCCCGGCCTCCAGGGCGCGGCGGGCCAGGGGCACATGGGTGCGGTTGGGGGAGGCGACGACGATCAGATCCAGGTCGCCGGCGCGGGCGAAGAGCTCGTCGGGGTCGGCGGCGGTCCGGGTCCCGGGGTGTTCGGTGGCGACCTGCCGCTGCCGCTCCGGGTTGGCGGTGACGACCGTGTCGAGGGTCAGGCCCTCGGTGGCGGCGATCAGCGGGGCGTGGAAGAACGACCCCGCGACGCCGTAGCCGATCAGGCCGACGCGGAAGGGGGTGTCGGAGATGCCGTCCATGCCGCCACTTTGGCAACACTGTTGCAAAAGTGCAAGCGCCCACGACAATGGTTCCGTGAACAGGACCGATCCCGGAGCCAACCTGGCCGCGCTGCGCGACCACAACACCGCCGTTGTCCTCGGACTGCTGCGCTGCGCCGGCCCGGCCGGCGCGAGCCGGGCCGAGCTGGCCGCCCTGGCGGGGCTGACCCCGCAGGCCGTCAGCAAGATCACGGGCCGGCTGCGGGACGCCGGGCTGGCCGCCGAAGCGGGCCGCCGCGCCTCCACGGGGGGCAAGCCGGCGACGGCTCTGCGACTGGTCCCCGGCGCCGCCCACGCCGTGGGGGTCCACCTCGACCGCAACGCGCTCACCGTCACCCTCGTCGACCTCACCGGCACCGAGACCGCGACCCGTACCGCGCCGCTCGACTTCGGGTCCGGGGCGCAGGCCGTACTGGACACGGTGGCCGGCGCGGTGACCGCGCTGCTCGCCGAGCACGCCACCGGTGACGTGCTCGGGGCCGGCGTGGCCGTCCCCGGGCCCCTCGACCACCGCAGCGGCGTCCTGCACCGGGTCACCGGCTTCCCCCGGTGGGACGGCTTCCCGTTGCGCGACGCGCTGGGGGAACGGCTCGGGCTGCCGGTCGTCGTCGACAAGGACACCAACGCCGCCGCCCTCGGCCTCGCCCTCCGTGCCCCGCGCGCGACCGGTTCCTTCGCCTACCTGCACCTTGGCACCGGCCTCGGCGCCGGACTCGTCCTCGACGGCGGCGTCCACCGCGGCCCGCGCACCGGCGCCGGGGAGTTCGGGCACCAGGTCGTCCTGGTCGACGGCCCCGTCTGCGCCTGCGGGGACCGGGGCTGCCTCGAAGCACTGTGCCTCGCCGCCGTCGCGGACGGCGACACCGCCCGCGCCGCTCGGCTGCTCGGCGTCGGCGCGCTCAACCTCGTCCGCCTGCTCGACATCGACGGCATCCTGCTGGGCGGCGGCGTGGTGCTCGCGCGGCCCGCCGCCTTCGTGGACGGGGTCCGGGGCGTGCTCGGCGGCGCGGTGCCGGTCGACGTCGCCCCCGACGGCGCGCGGGTGGTCGTGGGCGGCGCGGCGGAGCTGGTGCTCGCGCCGCTGTTCGGGGTCTGACGGCGACCGGGCCCCGCGAGCGCCGGCCGCCCGGCCCGTCACCCCTCCGGGGGAACGAAATGCACCCTTCCCTGTCGACCGCGTTGTTTCTCATGTGATGTCCGCTTCCCGCAGCGCTCCCCGGAAGGGAACCCCATGAGAACCACCGCCCTCCTCCCCGCCCTCGCCGCCGTCCTGCTGTTCGGCGCCGCGGCCCCCGCCACCGCCGCGCCGCACGGCATCAGCCGCACGTACCAGGACCCGGCGGGCAAGGCCGCCACCCACACCCTCCTCTGCCCGGGGCGCGAGCACGCGCACAGTGGAGGGGCGCAGGTCGAGCCGCACAACTATGTGGCGGACTCCCATCCCACGGCCGACCGCCGCGGGTGGACGATCACCACCGAGCCGCTGCCGGGCAACGCCCGTGGCCGCAAGGTGACCCTCTACGTCCTCTGCGCCTGACCGGACGGCCGTTCCGGGAGAGCCGTCGACCGCCCGTCCGCGAAGGACCGGCCACCCCGCCCGGGTGAGCCGCCTTTGGTCCCAACGGGCGGTAATCCGCCGCCGGCCGGGGGACATGCCCGTCGTGTCCTTCGCCTTCCGGCGTGTGACGGGGATGTTCCCGGCCGACCGGAGTTACCGGATGCCCGGAGTTCCCGGCCGTCCGGAGTCCCCAGCCGTAAAGGTTCCCCGATGCCGTTGTCCCGCGCGCTGCCGATCCCCGCGACCGCCGCGCACGCCCTTCCGGCGCGCGCGGCGGCGTTCGCCCTGCCGGTGCTCGCCCTCCCGGCGCTCCTCCTCGGCCCCGCGATCCCCGCCACCGCCGCGCCTGCCACCGCCGCGCCTGCCACCGTCGCTCTCACCGCGGCCGGCCTCACCGCGGCCGGCCTCACCGCCGCCGTCCCCACCGCCGCCGTCCCCACCACCGCCGGTCCGGTGACCCCGGCCGTGGCCCGTGGCGTGGCCCCCGCCGCTCTCCACCGCGGCGACCGGAAGGGATGCGGGGACGGGGGCCGCGAATTCCCGATCGCCTCCCGGCTCGCCGGCGGACCCGAGGTCTACGAGCGTGGCGCCGCCGCGCCCGCCTGGGAGCTGGAGCTCCGCAACGTCACGGGCGAGGACTGCCGGGACGTGCACCCCGTCGCCGTCCTGGCCGACGCCGGGCGGGCGCTCCGGCCCGACCACATCCACCTGGAGTTCTACGACAGGGACGGGGCGCGCTGGCGCCCGGTCCGGTTCGAGCGCACGGACGAGGCGGAGAACGTCGGTGTGATGGACGGCGGCACGTCCGGCTTCCGGGGCTTCACGATCCCCGCCCGCCGGACGGTCGTCGTCCCGTTGCGGCTCGCCTTCACCGAAGCGGCCCCCGAGGGGCCCGTCACCGCCAACGTCACCGCGGTCCAGCGCCGCGGCGCGGACGGCGCCTGGGTGGGGGAGTCCGGCGACTACACCTTCACCGTCGCCCCCGCCGCGGCCCCCGCGCCGTCACCCCTCAGGCCGGGGCCCACCCCGCACGCCGTCCCCGGGCGCGACCCCGGCCCGCCCGTCCTCGCCGCGACCGGCGGTTCGCACACCGTCCCGGTGCTCGGTGCCGTCGCCTGCCTCTGCCTGGGCGGCGGGGCGGGGCTGCTGCTGTGGGCCCGCCGGATGCGGCGCTGAGGCGAGCCACCGCCGGCCGCCCGGACCGAGCCCGGAAGGCCGCCGCCGCGCGCTGACTAGGCTGGGAGGTGCCGGGCCGGCGGGCGAGCCCCGCCGGTCCGGTTCGTCCCCGATCCGGCGGAGGGCCTTCGGGCCCGACGGCGGGCCGCCCAGCATGGCAGGAGTTCCGCAGTGGCAGAGCGCAAGCCCATCGAGTCCTGGCTCACCGACATGGACGGTGTGCTGATGCACGAAGGCGTCCCGGTACCGGGGGCGGACACCTTCATCTCCCGCCTCCGGGACTCCGGGAAGCCCTTCCTGGTCCTCACCAACAACTCCATCTACACCCCGCGCGACCTGCACGCCCGGCTCCAGCGCATCGGCCTGGACGTGCCCGTCGGCAACATCTGGACGTCCGCCCTGGCCACCGCCCAGTTCCTCGGCGACCAGCGGCCGGGCGGCACCGCGTACGTCATCGGCGAGGCCGGGCTGACCACCGCGCTGCACGACATCGGTTACGTCCTCACCGACGCGGACCCCGATTATGTCGTTTTGGGCGAAACGCGCACTTACTCCTTCGAAGCGCTCACCAAGGCGATCCGGTTGATCAACGCGGGGGCCCGGTTCATCGCCACCAACCCCGACGAGACCGGCCCCTCCGCCGAGGGCGCCCTGCCCGCCACCGGCTCCGTCGCCGCGCTGATCACCAAGGCGACCGGCCGTGAGCCCTACTTCGTCGGCAAGCCCAACCCGCTGATGATGCGCGCCGGTCTGAACGCCATCGGCGCCCACTCGGAGACCAGCGCGATGATCGGCGACCGGATGGACACGGACGTCCTCGCCGGGCTGGAGGCGGGCATGGAGACGTTCCTGGTGCTCACCGGCTTGACCCGGCCGGACGAGATCGACCGCTACCCCTTCCGGCCGTCCCGCGTCGTCGACTCGATCGCGGACCTCACCGAACTGATCTGAAAAGGGCGTTGCGGGCGCCGCTGCCGGACATCCGTGGACATCGTGCGGACAGCGCCCTCCCCGGACGGCGGACACCGTTGCCCGCCGTCCGGGCGGTACGGACATCCGGATCGTCACCGGTTGGAGTAACGGGAGCACGGAGCGGATGCGCGGGCGGCTCCGGGCAGGTGAACTTCTGAGGTATCAGGAGGTTCATCATGGTTTCAGTCCGCTCCGCACTCTGTGGTGCGCTGGCGGCGGTCGCCGTCGGTGCCGCTCCCGCCCATGCCCTCGATGATCCCGTGACCACCCGGACCGGAACGGTCGACATCGTCCCCGTCACCGCCAAACCCGGCGCCGACGTACGGATCCGCGTCTCCGGGTGCACCGGCGAACGTGCCACGGCCGTCTCGGAGGCGTTCGTGACCGAGGCCAAGCTCACCCGCGACACCACCGGCCACCTCGCCGACGCCACGGTCCGCTCCACCACCACCGCCGGCACCTACCCGGTGCGGATCAGTTGCGACGGGCGGGACGGCGTCGCCGAAGGCCAGTTGACCGTCATCCCGGACGCCGGCGCGGCCTCCGTGCCCGAGGGCCGCGACGGCCGCGGCCCCGCGGCGGGCGGCCCCGACGGATTCGCCGCCCAGGACCACGACCACGGCGTCCCCGTCGCGCCGGTCCCGGCCGGAGGCGGTGGCACGGCCCCCGTCGCCGCCTCGGGCACGCCCGGCACCCCCGGCCTCGTGGTCGGCGGTGTCGGAGTGCTGATCGCCGGTGGTCTGATCTGGTACCGCCGGCGTAGCGAGGCGGGCCGACGGTGAACGGAAGCGACCGGGCGTCATGTCGGAACCACAAGCCAGCGGCCACGGCCGCCTCCTGACGGGCCTGGCCTGGGCCGCCCTGCTGGTCGCCCTGTGGCTGTGGGGGCGCGAGGTCACGGAGGTGCCCGTGGGCGCCTGGCCCGCCACCGGCGACGTGGCCGCCGCCGGCCGGCCGCCCGCCCAGGAGCTGCCGCCGCCGCACGCCCCGCTGCCCGGAGCCCAGCCCGAACGGCTGGCCATCCGGGCCATGGGCCTGCGCGCCCCGATCGAGGGCCACGGCCTCACGCCCCAGGGGGCGGTGGAGCCGCCGTCCTACGACCGCCCGGACACCGTCGCCTGGTACCGGGGCGGCCCCCAGCCCGGCAGCCTCGGCGCGGCCGTGCTCGTCGGGCACCTGGACACCGAACGGTCGCCCGCCGTCTTCTACGACCTGGGCAAGCTCAAGCGCGGCGAGACCGTCACCGTCTCCCGGGTCGACGGCTCCACCGCCGACTTCACCGTCGAGGACGTCACCGTCTTCACCAAGGACCGGTTCGACGCGGCCAAGGTCTACGGACCCCGCGACTCCGGCCGGGCCGAACTCCGGCTGATCACCTGCGGCGGGGACTACGACCGTGCCCGCCGTGAGTACAGCGCCAATGTGGTCGTCTCCGCCTACCTGACCGGAAGCGGACGGGCATGAACCGTGCGAGAAGCGGCAAGTGTGCTCCGAGAGAGCGATCTGCCGTCATGTCATGAGATGACTGGCCCCGTTCGTGGACACCCCTGTGCCAGCATGGGGGCGACCGGTTCATTGTCCCGAGGGGACCCGAGACGTCTCCCGGAAGTACACCCAAGGGGGAGTGGATGTACGGCAGTCGCACCGGCCACACCCGTCCAGTCTGTTCGGCCCGTACGGCCCTCGTCCGTACCGGCGCCGCGGTGGCCGCCCTGGCCGCGCTCGCCGGCCTCGCCGGCTGCTCGTCCTCCGACGACGAAGCGGCGGGCCCCCACCCGCAGCCGTCCGCCGCCTCTCCCTCCCAGCTCCCCCGGGAGCACTCCCCGTTCTGGGTGAACCCCAACGGCAACGCCGCCCGGCAGGCGGCCAGGCTGCGCAGCTCCGGCAAGGAGCAGGAGGCGCAGCTCATCGCGAAGATCGCCCAGCAGCCGGTCGCCGAGTGGATCGGCGTCGACGACCCCGAAAGCCAGACCCGCGGCTTCACCGAGGCGGCGGCCAAGGCAGACCGCGACGCCCTCCTCGTCCTCTACAACATCCCGCACCGGGACTGCGGCCAGTACTCCCAGGGCGGCGCCGCCGACGGCGACTCCTACCGCGCCTGGCTGGACCGCGCGGCGAGCGGCATCGGCGACCGCAGCGCCACCGTGATCCTGGAACCCGACGCGCTGCCGCACATGGAGGACGGCTGCACGCCCCAGCAGTTCCACGAGGAGCGGTACGCGCTGCTGAAGGAGGCCGTCCGCCGGCTGAAGGCGCTGCCGCGGACCAAGGTCTACCTGGACGCCGGCAACCCGAGCTGGGTCACCCCGGCCGACCGGATGGCCGAACCGCTGCGCCGCGCCGGCATCGACCGGGCGGACGGCTTCGCGCTCAACGTCTCCAACTTCCAGACCACCCAGGCCAGCAAGGAGTACGGGCACGCCCTCTCGGCACTGGTGGGCTACAAGCACTTCGTCATCGACACCAGCCGCAACGGGAACGGACCGCTCTCCGGGGGCGACCACGAGAAGGCCTGGTGCAACCCCTCCGGCCGGGCGCTCGGCGAGCCGCCGACCACCCGCACCGGCGACCGGCTGGTCGACGCCTACCTGTGGGTCAAGCGGCCCGGCGAGTCGGACGGGGCCTGCAAGGGCGGCCCCGACGCGGGGGAGTGGTGGGAGACGTACGCGCTGGAACTGGCCCGGAACGCGCACTCCTGAGCCGGGCGGCGTCCGCCTCCGGGTGAGGCCGGCCGGGCGCCCGCCGCTCAGTCCTTCTTCTCCTCCTTGTCCTCGTCCTTCTTCTCGTCGTCCTTCTTCTCCGCCGTCGGCACCTTCACCCAGACCGCCTTCGACGGGACGCCCCGCTCGTCCACCACCATGACCATGTACCAGCCGGGCGGCACCAGGGACGGGTCCTTGGGGAGCGTCACGGTGAAACGGTCCGCCCCCTCCTTCTTGAGGTCCAGCGCTACCGACCGCTGCTCGATGTTGGTCACGTGCGTGAACGAGCCCGGACGGATCAGCCGCGCCTTGGCGACGCCGTGTGCGGACGCCACCCGGTAGGTGGTCTTGTCGCCGAGCTTCACGACCCGCCGGTCGGTGTCCCTGATCTCCGGCCGCTCGCCCTTGCCGAAGAGGTACGGCGGGGTGTACAGGTCGATCTGCTGCTGGAAGACGCCCGGCTGGGTGTTGTCCTTGTCCCGGAAGAGGGAGTCCGAGCCGAACGTCATCACCCGTCCGTCGGGCAGCAGCAGCGCGCCCGAGTGGTAGTTGCGGCCCACCAGCGGGTCGGCCACCCGGTGGGAGGCGTTGGCCCTGGGGTCGTAGATCTCGGCCTTGAGGACGTTGGAGGCGCCGCGTCCCCGGTAGTCGCCCGAGCCGTTGGTGGTGAGGACCGTGTCGTCCGGCAGGATGACGCTGCTCGGGTAGCGGGCCTTGGCGTAGAGGTCGGGGCCGTCGTGGAACCGCGGGCGCTCGGTGTGCAGGTCGACGATGCGCGTCTTGGCCGTGGACTTCTTGTCCTCGCCGACCCCGCCGCCGCCCAGCACCATGTACCGCTGGTCCTGCGCGGGCGGCAGCAGGACGGACATCGAGGTCTCCAGCGCGTCCGGGTCGCTGATGCCGGGGACCGGGATGAACGAGTTGTTCCCCAGGTCCCACACGCCGGGGTCGCGGCCCTTGTCGGCCGGTCCGTAGCCCGCGTTGGAGCCGGTGTAGAAGATCTTGCCCTTGTCGGTGAGGAAGAGGGACGGATAGGTGGGGAAGAACCGCTCCTTCGGCAGGTACGTCCACTTCTTGGTCTTGGGGTCGTAGACCTCGTTCTTCCCCGGGACCACCTGACCGATCTCGTCCAGGCCGGAGACGGAGAGGACCTTGCCGTCCTGGAGGGTGGTGAGCGTGGGGTACCAGCGGGCCTCGTTCATCGGGTCGACGGTGACGTAGCGCTCCGCGACCGGGTCGAACTCGAAGGCGTCCTTGATGCCCTGGAAGTCCTTCTTGTCGAACGACAGCTTGTTGGCGATGCCGTAGAAGTTACGGCTGTCGTCGCCCTGGAGGCCCTCGATGCGGTAGTTGTCGGTGAGGCCGGTGGCGTGCTCCTGGCCCTGCCGCAGCGCCTCCACATAGACCCGGGCGGTGCTGACGGTGACCTTGACCTTGCCGTCCTTGCCCTGCTCCTTCTTGGCGCGCGGCACCAGCACGGCGTCCTTGGACTCGAAGGTCTTGCCGGTCTGCTTGCCGGTGAACCGGGTGCCCGCCGGGAAGGTCATCGGCTTGTCCGGGTTCTCGTTGTGGACGATCATCAGGCCGCCGGCCCGGGTGACGTCCCCCTCCAGCTTCTCGTAGCGCTGGGTACCGCCCGCGACCAGCAGCTTCCCGTCCGGCAACTGGGTGTGGCCGGCACAGAAGAGGTCCTTGGGGGTGGGGATGTTCTTGAAGGTGTTCTTCTCGGGGTCCCACAGGACCGTCCGGAAGGTCTTCGCCGCGAAGTTGGCCGCGTTGTTGCCCGAGCCCGCGACCAGCAGCACCTTGCCGGTCTGCAGCAGCGCCGCGTGGATCGTATTGATCCGGTACTCGTCCGGGACGTCCACGACGTCCCAGTGGCCGTTCTTCGCCTTGTACTCCGGCTTGTTGATCTTGTACTCGTGGTACTGGTCCGAGGCGTAGCCCCAGATCGCCGGCCCGTTCATGCCCGCCAGGGCGAGGACCACCGCCGCGCCCACCGCCGTCCGGCGGGTGCGGCGCCCGATGACGGGCCCGGAGCGGCGGTCGGACAGGTGGCGGAGTCTCATGGCTGGGCTCCCTCGGGCTGCTTGCCGTGGCGCGCGGTCCACCACCAGGCGACGATCGGCGCGACCGTGATGACGACGGCCAGGGCCGCCCAGGTGCGCATCGCCGCGTGGCTGTGACCGAGGAAGAACGAGGCCACCAGCGAACCGCCGAAGATCAGTAGGAAGAAGAGATGGATGCGGAAGGTGCCGAAGAGGGTGTCCGGGCTGGCGGAGTCACCCTTGGGGGTCACCACGAAGCGGCTCTTGCGGCGCAGGACCGCGTCGAGCAGTGAGCGGGCGTAGATCGGCGCGGAGAGCGCGGACATCACCATGCCGGCGACCCCGCCGGAGCCCTCGGGCTCGTGGGGGGAGACGTTGTGCCGGCGGTTCCAGATGTAGAGGCCGATCTGAAGGGCGGCGGCGTCGCTGTAGAGCATCATCCAGATCTGCGAGTCGATCTGGATGCCGGCCGCGCCCAGGCCCAGGAAGAGGGTGCAACTGAGGGCGCCGAGCATCCAGTTGACCGCGGTCATCGGATAGTAGACGACCATCAGGGTGTAGTTGAGGAAGCTGCCGGGCGCCAGGGTGAAGGGGCCCTTCCAGTACTGCTTGATGATCGTCTCGTAGGTGCCCCGGGACCAGCGGAGCTGCTGGGTGAAGAAGTCCGTCCAGGCGTTGGGCCCCTCCCCGACGGCGAGCACGTCGGGCGTGTAGACGGAGCGCCAGCGGCGGCCGGTGGCCGGGTTGCGGTGGCGGTGCAGCTCGAAGCCGGTGGCCATGTCCTCGGTGATCGAGTCGTAGAGGCCGCCGACGCCCTTGAGGGCGCTGATCCGCACCGCGTTGTTGGTGCCGACGAACATGGGGGCGCCGTACCGGTTGCCGGCGCGCTGGATGAGGGCATGGAAGAGGAACTGCTGGCTCTCGGCCGCCTTGGTGACCGTCGCGTCGTAGTTCCCGTACACCTGAGGTCCAACGACAAAGGCGACATTGGGGTCACGGAAGTAACCGAGCATGCGCTCCAGGAAGTTGGGCAGCGGCACGTGGTCGGTGTCCACCGAGGCGAAGAAGTCGTAGTCGTCGCCGTGCGCGTCCAGCCAGGCGTTGTAGTTGCCGTGCTTGGTCTTCGCCCGGTGCGGGCCCTTGGGCCGGTTCCACTTCTCGACCCCCTTGCGGGTGAAGTGGCGCACCCCCAGCCGGGCGCACACCGCCTTGACCTCCGGATCGTCGCCCTCGTCGAGCAGCCAGACGTGCACCGGCCCGCGGTGGCGGACCCGTACGGCGGCCTCCAGGGTGCGGGTGACCATCGCGATCGGCTCCTTGCCGGGCACGAACGAGGTGAGGAACGCGACCCGGGTGCCGGTCTCGGGGACGACGGGTATCGGGTCGCGGGCGACCAGCGTGGCGTGGGCGTTGGAGACGACGTTCAGCGTGCGGAAGAACTCGATCAGCCCGATGGAGACCAGCATGACCAGGTCGAGGACGCGCATCAGCGGTCCGGCGTGGTCGCGCTGGACCCAGTGGGCGGGCTGCAGCAGCCACAGGAGCAGCACCACGGAGACGACGGGGGCCGCGCCCAGCAGGAGCGCGGCCCGGATCCGGTGCGGCTCGTCGGCCAGCAGACTGCGGTACCGCACGGTGTACGGACCGTCCCCGGGCCGGGTGAGCGGGCCGGCGAGCCGGCTGTAGTGCTCGTAGTCGTACCGGGACTGCGGCCGGCGGGGGGTGCGGGGCGGGTGGGACCGGAGGGACGGGGCTCTGCGCCGTTCGTCGTCCGGCCCCGGGGGCGCGGGGATGCGCAGCCGGGTGGTGACCGCCGGATCGCGGGCCGGATCGTATGGGATCTGCCGTCGCGCGTCGGCAGGCGTGGACGTCATGACTCATTCCCCCCACACGCAGGAGCCCTGCGTGGTACGCCGGTACATGAACCCCGGCCGACCCCCCAACGGCCGGCGCGGGCGCCTGGACACCGGCTCCCTCCGGTGTCTCCCGGCTCACTGTGTGCACGGTGAGACGGGGATCACAGCCGCCGTTCAGGATCTCGGACGCCACTTCATGATCGCAAGGGCGAAACGATCGGTTTACCGGGCAAAGCGGTATGTCAGTCGGAGACGTGTGCGAATGTCGCAGAAATGGTCACGGATGACCTCTTCCGTTCGTTCCCCGTCACGCGGCCGAGTCGCGGCGACAGGCGCTCGGCCGCCGGTGAAGGGGTGACTTCCGCGGCCGGAAACGCCGAGAGGCCCCTCACGGTGAGTGAGGGGCCTCTCGGCTGTCGGTGCGCCGCCAGGGACTCGAACCCCGGACCCGCTGATTAAGAGTCAGCTGCTCTAACCAACTGAGCTAGCGGCGCCTGCTGACAGAGAAAACTCTACCTCACTCCTGAGGGTGCCGATGACCACCCCGGCGGAGTACGAAACCGCCTCCGGCGCACCGCCACCCCGGTTCCGCGCTGGTGGGAGGCCCGGCGGGACGGCGGACCGCCGTGAGGTGCGGGGCGCGTGGACCGTTGAGAAGCTGGCGGAGCGGTGCCTGAGGCAATCGACCACGCTCCCGTGGCGCGCCACGGGCCGAGGGCGGAAGGCGGTGGAGCGGTGCGGACGTCAACCGGTGGGCCGATACCCGACGGCCGTGTGCGCCCCGGGCGCGGTACGGCGGCCGCCCCGTCCCCGTGGGCCGGCGGGACTCCGGAGGGTGACGAGGACGCCGGGTACCGGAGGTGCGCCGTCCGGAGCGTCCTCCTGGCCGCGGCCGTGGGCGCGGCCGTCATGGCCGGCCCGGGGGCGGCCGCGGCCGCGACGGGCGACCCGCCGGACCCGGTCGCCGCACCCGCCGCGGCCCCCGCCGCTCCGGATGCGGCTCCGGACGCCGCCCCGGGAGAGGACGTGGGCGAGGAGACGGTGGCGACGGCCGACGGCGGGGGTGGGGAAGAGGCGGGCGCGCCGCCTGAGGGGCCCGAGACGGCCGGGACGCCGGAGGCGACGGAGGAGGCGCCGCCCGCGGGGGATGCGGCAGGGACGGGTGCGGCGGGGGCCGACGCCGGTGACGCCGCGAGGTCCGGGGACGCCGTCGGCCCTCTTGAGCCGGTCACACCTGCCGCGCCCGCTGCCCGGCCCGGCGAAGGCGCGGTGGCGACCGGCCTCCCCGCGCCGGAGGCGGGCACGTCCTCCACCGCCGTGGACGCCGCCGCCGCGGCCAAGGGGCTGGAGGCGGCCGTCGCGTACGCCCTGGCGCACATCGGCGACGCCTACGCGCTGGGCGGCAAGGGGCCGCACCGCTGGGACTGCTCCGGACTCGTGCAGATGGCCTACCGCCGGGCGGGCGTACGTCTGCCGCGGATCGCCGCGGACCAGTACCGGGCCACCGCGCGGATTCCGCGGAGCGCCCTGCGCCGCGGGGACCTGGTGTTCTGGTCGCGGAACGGGCGGGCCTCCGGCGTGCACCACGTGGCGATCTACCTTGGCGGCGACCGGTACCTGGAGGCGGCCCGGCCGGGTACCAAGGTGCGCATCTCGACGTTCGCCCGGTACAAGCCGAACCTGTACGGGCGGGTGCGGCTGCGGTGAGCCTCCGTGAGGCCGCGCGGCCCGCACCCGGGGAGCCGTCACCGCTTCCGGAACGCCACCCTCGCCAGCACCCCCGCCACCACCAGCGCCACGACCGCCAGCACCACCAGGTCCGGCACGGCGTTGCCGAGGCGGGAGGCGGTCTCCTCCAGATGCGCCTCCTGGTCGGCGTCGAGGAGACCGGGGAGCCCTGTGGTGCCGTCGTAGCGGAGGAAGAGGACACCGATGGCGATGAAGAAGAGACCGGAGAAGAGGGAGGTGGTGTGGAGGCGGAGGCGGCCCACTCGGAGCTCGCGGCCGCGCAGCCAGCGGCGGTCGCCCAGGTGGAACCGGTCCCAGAACAGGGCCAGGACGAACAGCGGCAGCGCCATGCCCAGGGCGTAGACGGCGAGCATGGCGGCCCCCTGGACCGCCTCGCCGCGCATGGCCGTCATGGCCAGCACGGAGCCGAGGATCGGTCCCGCGCAGAAACCGGCCAGCCCGTACACACAGCCCAGCAGGTAGGTGGAGGCCGCCGTGCGCGGGGTGAGGCGGCCGGCGGCCTCCTGGGCCTTCCGCGAGGCGAAGCCCAGGCCGACGATCTGGGCGGCGCCCAGGACGATGACGATCCACCCGCCGGCCGTCACGAGCGCCTCACGGTGGCCGTTGAACAGTTGGCTGGCGGCGCCGGAGGCCGCGCCGAGCGGGACCAGCGTGGTGGCGAGGCCGAGGTAGAAGACGCCGGTCCGGGCCAGCAGCCGGCCCGGACTCGCGAGCGAGTAGGCGAAGAACGCGGGCAGCAGCAGGGCGCTGCACGGGCTGACCAGGGCGAGGACGCCGCCGAGGAACGCGGCGAGGTAGCCGATGTCGGTCATGCGCCCGGCCGCCCCTTCGGCGTCCCGGGGGTTTTCGCGGCCTTGGCCAGCCGGGCCTGCTCGATCGCCGCTTCGAACTCCCTCATCGGCTGGGCGCCGGCGAGCGGCCGGCCGCCGACCAGGAAGGACGGGGTGCTGCTGACGCCGAGGCGGTAGCCCTCCTGCTGGTCCTTCTTCACGGCCTCCTCGGAGGCGTCGCTCTTCATGTCGGCGCGGAAGCGGTCGAGGTCGCCCACCCCGGCGGTGCGGGCCATGTCGACGAGCTTGTCCTCGGCCAGGGCGTCGCCCTTGCGGGTCTTGGCGTAGAGCTCGTCGTGGAACGGCCAGAAGCGGCCCTGCCGTCCCGCCGCCCAGGAGGCGCGGGCGGCGCGCTGCGAGGGATCACCGAAGATCGGGAAGTTGCGGAACTCGATCCGCAGGACTCCCTCGTCCACATACTTTTTGACCAGTTCCGGCTGGCTCTCCCGGGTGAAGCGGCCGCAGAACGAACACTGGTAGTCGGCGTACTCCACCAGCACCACGGGTGCGTCCGGCTTGCCGAGGGCGAGTGGGTCGCCCTTCTCGCGGCGGCTCGTCATCCGCTCGGCCTCGTCGAAGAGGCCCTGCTGGGGATCGGCGGAGGCGGTGGCGGCGGGTTTCGCGCGGTCGGACCGGTCGTCGGAGCCCCCGGAGTTCTTGGCGATGGCCAGGCCGGCGGCGACGACCGCCACGACCAGGGCCGCGGCCGCCCCGATGGCGGCGATCCTGCGGCCGGCGGTGGAGGGGGCGGCGCCCGGGGCCTTGCGCTGCGGCTTCTTGTCGGGGTGCGGTTTCCGCCCGTTCTTCGGGGCGGTCGGGTTCTTCTTGGGGGAACGAGGAGAAGGGGACATGGCGGGTGGAGCTCCAGAGGTCTCGGCGGAATCCAGGCATGCCGGAGTACGGCCCGGCGCGGGCCGTACGGGCGGGTCTAGATCCGCAGGACGGGGAGGAGCTCGGCGCTGCCGGTGAGTGACGCGGGCGGCGCCCTGGGCGTACGGGCCCGGGGCGCCGGGGTCTGGGGGAGGGGCGTGCGCGCGGTGGCGGACGCCGTCAGGGGGTCGGTCGGGGCGTGCGGGACGACGGCCTCCGTGCCCTTCGCGGGCACGTCGTGCGGCCGGCAGCTCCCCCCGCCGCCCTCGCGGTCGTCCGGAGCGGCGACGACCACCGCCCCGGACGGGGACGGGGTGTCCGGCCGCGACGCGGTGAACGGGCGGGAGGCGGTGGCGCCCGGCCGGGCGCCGGGCGCGTCGGCCCGTGTGCCGACGGAAGTCGCCTCCGTGCGCGCCCCGGTACGCACAGCGGCGGCGGCCGGTGCCGGGACGGAGAGGGCCGGGCCGAGGACGGCCAGCAGGAGCAGCAGTGCCAGGCCGACTGCCGAGGGGCGGCGCCGCTGGGGCATGTGACCGCTCCTTTCCCGCCGGTTCCGCTGCTGGTCTCCGCCACGCAGAAGGCCCCTCACCGGAGTGAGGGGCCTTCTGCTGTCGGTGCGCCGCCAGGGACTCGAACCCCGGACCCGCTGATTAAGAGTCAGCTGCTCTAACCAACTGAGCTAGCGGCGCCTGCTGACGAGGTAAATACTACCTGGTTCCGAGGGGTGGTTCGCACCACCCGTCTCCGAGGACCACTCCGGTCTCACTGGAGGGCGAGGGAGAGCAGCATCGGGGCGGCATGCCGGTTGAGCGCGTCGGCCGCCTGGCGGAGCCGGTGGGCGTGGGCGAGCGGGAGGGAGAGGGCGAGCGAGCCCACCCGCTTGCCCGCCGTGATCGGGACCGCGGCGCAGACCGTGCCCACCGCGTACTCCTGGAGGTCCAGGACGGGAACGCTGGCGGGCTGGGCGGCGAGCCGGGTGAGCAGCGTCTTCTCGTCGGTGATCGTCCGCGAGGTGAGCCGGGCGGCCCGGTGCCGGGAGAAGTGGTCGCGCCGGTCGTCGTGGTCGAGCTGGGTGAGCAGGCACTTGCCCAGCGCGCTCGCGTGGGCGGCGGTGCGGAAGTCCACCCACTCGTGCACGCGCGGCGTCCCCGGCCCGTCCGCGTACTGGGTGATCCGGACCTCGCCGTCGACGTACCCGCTGAGGTAGACGGCCGCGCCGACGGTGTCGCGCAGCCGGGTGAGCGCGCGCTGGAGCCTCCCGGCGAGGGCGGCGTCCCGGCCGCCGCCCGTGGTCAGCAGGGCGAGCGCGGGGCCTGCGGCGTAGGCGTCCTCGCCGACCCGCTCCACGTACCGTTCGCGACGGAGCATCGTCAGCAGGTGGGCGAGGCGCCCGGTGGGCAGGCCGGACTCCCGGGCGAGCTGGGCCTCGCTCACGCCGCCGGAGTACTTGGTGACCGTCTCCAGGACGCGCAGGGCGTGCTGCACCGAGTGGAACGGTGTGATCGGCTCGGGCTTGAGCGCCACGGTCTCCCCTTGGCTGGTCGCGCGGGTGTTCCGCTTCTCACGATAGGGCGAAGCCGCCTGTGGGGAGAGGGGGTTGCGTGAGAAGGAGAGGCTCCGGAACGCTCGGGGCCATGGCGTCGGTCGACGGCATATGCCACCGGTATGACGGGGCGGCGGATGAGCCCGTGTGTGGGGGCGGGGAATAAAGCGGAGTGTGACTCCGGTTGGCCTCCGGTGGGACCGGCGGCAGGGCGTTCGCGCGGGCGCCCTCACGGGCGGACGCGGCGCGTGCGCCGACGTCCCGGACGCGGACCGGCGCCACGCGGCGCCCGTGAGGCGGCCGGGCGTACCCGTCGGACCCACGACAGTTGGCGCACACCGCGCGACACGAGCAGGGAGGCGGGCCACCGTGGCCGACGAGCACGACGAGATCATCCGGGCGACCCCTCGGGGACGCGCGCCCGTCCCGCTGTCCGTACTGGACCTGGCCACGGTGGGCGTCGGCCGTACGGCGCGGCAGGCGCTGGAGACCACCGTGGAGCTGGCCCGGCTGACCGAGCGGCGCGGCTACCACCGCTACTGGGTCGCCGAGCACCACTCCATGCCCGGCGTCGCCAGCTCCTCGCCCGCCGTGATCCTGTCCCACCTCGCGGCCCGGACGGACCGGATCCGGCTCGGTTCCGGCGGCGTGATGCTGCCCAACCACGCGCCGCTGGTGATCGCCGAGCAGTTCGGCACGCTGGAGGCGTTCGCCCCGGGGCGCATCGACCTGGGTCTCGGGCGCGCGCCCGGTACGGACGGCGCCACCGCCGCCGCCCTGCGCCGGGCGGACCGGCTCGCGGAGGGGGCGGACGAGTTTCCGCAGCAGCTCTCCGAGCTGATCCGCTTCCTCGACGACGACTTCCCGGACGGCCACCCCTACGCCCGGATCCACGCCGTCCCCGGTCCCGTGCAGGGCCGGGTGCCCGGCGGGGTGCAGCGGGCCGACCGGCCGTCCGTCTGGCTGCTCGGCTCCTCCGGGTTCAGCGCCCGGCTCGCGGGGGCGCTGGGCCTGCCCTTCTCCTTTGCCCACCACTTCTCGGCGGCCAACACCGTCCCGGCGCTCGACCTCTACCGTTCCTCCTTCCGCCCGTCCGCCGTCCTCGACCGCCCGTACGCCAAGATCGGCGTCCAGGCGCTCGCGGCGGACGACCCGGCGGAGGCGCGCCGCCAGGTGCTGACCGGTGCGCTGTCCATGCTCCGGCTGCGCCGGGGGCGGCCGGGCCTGGTGCCGTCGCCCGAGGAGGCCGAGGCGTACGAGTTCAGCGAGGTGGAACGGGACTTCGTCGACGACTGGCTGCGGAACGTGGTCCACGGCACCCCGGACGAGGTACGCGAGGGGCTGGACGCGCTGGTGCGGCGGACGGGCGCCGACGAGCTGATGATCACGGCCAACGTGCACGGCCCCGACGCCCGGCTGCGCAGCTACGAGCTGATCGCGGACGCCTACGGGCTGCCGGGCGCCTCCGGCGCGTAGAGAGGCTTGTCGCGAGCGGTGTGATCGGCCCGGCCGGCGTCGTCGGCGCGATCGACGCCGCGCGACGGGGACGCCGGGCGTGCGGCCGGTCGCGCCGGGGCGCGGGACGCCCTGGGCGCGGGGGTCGCCGACGCGTGCGGCCCGCCGCGTTCGGTGTGGCCGGCCGGGGTGGGCGCGTGGCGGCCCGTACCGTGCCGGCGCACACGAGCGCGTGGCACGACCGTCACCGCCGCCCTGCCCGGGCGCGAGCCCGCCGTGTTCACACCGCCGCCCGCGCCCCCATTCCCAGCAGCGCGGAGATCCGCTCCGCACTCACCGGGCGGGAGTAGAACCAGCCCTGCCCGGTGTCGCAGCCGATCCGCCCCAGGCGTTCCGCCTGTTCCGCGTTCTCCACGCACTCCGCCGTCACCGTCAGCCCCAGCCGGTGCGCCAGGTGCACCAGGGCCTCGACGATCGTCTCGTCCGCCGGGTTCGGCGGTTCGTCGGTGCGGAATCCGTGGACGAATGAGCCGTCCAGCTTCAGTGTGGAGACCGGCAGCCTGCTGAGGTAGGAGAGGTTGGAGTAGCCGGTGCCGAAGTCGTCGATGGCGATGGCGACACCCATGTCGCTCAGCCGGCGCAGTTGCTGGAGCGGCCGGCCCGCCGAGCCCATCACGGCCGATTCCGTCAGCTCCAGTTGGAGCAGGCGGGGCGGCAGACCGGTCTCGGCGAGGATCGCCGCCACGTCCGCGACCAGGTCGGAGTCCCATACCTGACGGACCGCCACATTGACGCTGACCACCAGCGGATCGTCCGGCCGCTCCAACTGCCAGCGGCGGGCCTGCCGGCAGGCGGTCTCCAGTACCCAGCGGCCGAGCGGCACGATCGCGCCGGTCTCCTCGGCCAGCCCGATGAACCGATTCGGCGCGAGGGTGCCGAACTGCGGGTGGTGCCAGCGCACCAGGGCCTCCACCCCCCGGACGACACCGTCGCCCAGCCCCACCAGCGGCTGGTACTGGAGGACGAACTCGCCCCGGTCGACGGCGGGTCGGAGGGTGCTGGAGAGGGCCTGCCGGGTCATCCGGTGGGCGTTGCGCTCCGGGTCGAAGAGGGCCCAGCGCGCCTTTCCGTCCGCCTTCGCCCAGTACAGCGTGGTGTCGGCGGCCTGCATCAGCTCGGTGGCGTGCGTCCCGGCCGCCGGGCGCTCGACGAGTCCGATGCTCGCCGACACCGCCAGCCGCTGCCCCTCGACCTCGAACGGCCGCTGGAGCGCGGCCAGTACGGCGGAGGCGAGGGCGACGAGCTGCTCGGTGCCGGCCGACTCCTCCACCAGCAGCGCGAACTCGTCGCCGCCCAGCCGGGCCACCAGATGGCCGCCCTCCGCGGCACAGTCGCGCAACCGGCGGGCCACCGCGCAGAGCAGCCGGTCGCCGGCGCGGTGGCCGAGGGTGTCGTTGACGGCCTTGAAGCCGTCGAGGTCCAGGTAGCAGAGGCCGATCCGGGCGTCCGCGTCCTCCTCCGCCGCGGCCAGCGCGGCGGCCAGCCGCTCGAAGAACAGGCTGCGGTTGGGCAGCCGGGTCACCGGGTCGTGCATCCGCAGGTGCCGCAGCCGGGCGCGCAGGTCCCGGCGCTCGCTGATGTCGGCGACCGACAGCAGGGCGTCGCGGCCGCCCGGCAACGGGGTGACGGCCACCTCGGCCCAGACCGCCCGCCCGCCGGGGCGTCGCAGCCGCCGGGTGCAGTTGAGCCGGGCCCGGCGGCCGAGCAGCACTTCCCGGTACGCGTTCCAGGTCCGGGAGTCCTCGCGCAGCCCGGTGAACTCGGCCGCCGGACAGCCCTCCAGCCGGGCGGGGTCGGTGCCCAGCAGCGCCCCGAGGGCGTCGTTGGCGACGCGCACCAGGCCGTCGGCCCCGACGACGGCCATCCCGAGGTGCGCGGCCCGGAAGGCAGCGCGGAAATCGTCCGCGTTGACGTGACGTTGTGTGACGACAGGCGCCGCCGCACCCGGCGCGCCGCCCTGGTCGTCGAGGGTTCCGCTCACCGCTCGCTCCCGCGTGGCAATCGTTCCGCACCGTCTCGTGCGGCTTTCATGAGTCTCGTACGCGTGGTCGAATTGACGGCCTCAGGCCGCCGGTTGGGGCAATCCATGCTGCAAATGTGGCGATCATAGGGCTCGTACGGGGCCCGTTCCAGCGGCCGGGTCCGGATCAGGGGAGCCGCGACCCTGGATTCGACCGTTTCTGTACGTCCATGCCCGCTCGGGGCCGAGGCTGCATGGGCGTGCATCTCGATGACATTCTCGATTGACCGTCCGTGACTGAGTGTGATGTACCCAGAAGTCGGCCTAGTCACTCGACCGGGGGACCGGAACAGGGCATAACACTACAAACCGCCTGATGGTGGGAGAGGTGTCCCGAATCCTTCCCGGGAGGTCGACGTGGTGCGTCCGCAGACACCCATGGGGGTGGAACGGTCCGGGCTGCGTCGACTGTGGGCGGTGCTGACCTGCCTGTCCGCCATCGCCGCGACCCTGGTCGCGACCCCCGCCCGGGCCGTCGGGCCGGGCGGCCCCTGCGCGCTGCCCCGCAGCGACGCCCACCATTCCGAGGGCCTGGACACCCGGAACCCGTCCTACCCGCGCGCCCTCGGCAGGCTGGACGCGGTCATGGTCTTCCTCTCCTTCCCGGACTCCCGGCCGGTCGCCACCCCCGCCCAGCTCGCGGCGGACCACTTCCCCGGCACCTCCCGGTTCTTCGAACAGGCCTCCTACGGCCGGTTCTCCGTCCGCGCCCACCCCGTCGACCGGTGGTTCCGGATGCCCCGGCCCTCCACCGCGTACCGGATACAGCGCGACTGGGACGGCGAGCTGCGCACCGCCTATCTGCGGGACGCCATCACCGCCGCGCGCGGCGCCGTGGACTTCGGCCGCTACGGGCTCGTCTACCTGGTCGCCGACCCGGACGCCCCCGGGGTGGACTCGGACGCCACCAAGGTCGTCAACCTGGAGCGGCCGCTGAAGGTCGACGGAGCGGAACTGCGCCGGGTCGTCACGGTCTTCGAGCACCACCCGCCCGACCGGAACGTCCTCGCCCACGAGACCGGGCACGTCCTGGACCTGCCCGATCTCTACCACCGGCCCTCCGAGGGCAAGGGCGACTGGGACACCCACGTCGGCGACTGGGACCTCATGGGCAGCCAGTTCGGGCTGGCCGCGGACCCCTTCGGCTGGCACAAGTGGAAGCTGGGCTGGATCGACGCCCGGCAGGTCGACTGCGTCGTCGGGCGGGGCGGGGCCGTGCACACCGTGCAACCGCTGGAAGCCCCCATGCGGCCGGGGGACACACGGACCCGGCTGGTGGTGGCCAGGACCGGGGTGAGCAGCGCCGTCGTGGTGGAGGCCAGGACCGCGGCCGGCAACGACGCGACCACCTGCACCGAGGGCGTGCTGGTCTACCGGGTGGACAGCGAGACGCCGTCCGGCGGCGGGCCCGTGCAGGTGGTGGACGGGCATCCCGGCACCCTGGCCTGCCCGGGCGAGGCCGTCTTCCCGCCGCTGGCCGACGCGCCGCTCGGGGTGGGCGAGGCGCTGACGGTGGCCGAGGACGGGGTACGGGTGGCGGTCAGGGGGCGGGCGGCGGACGGGGCGTGGACGGTCCGGGTCACCCGCGAGTGATCTCCCGCGCCCGGGACCGGACAGCGAACGCCCGGGTCCGGACAGGGAACGCCCGGGTCCGGACAGGGAACGCCCCGATTCGGGCAACGAAAAAGTCCCTCCACCGAAGTGGAGGGACTCTTCCCGTCTGTGCGCCGCCAGGGACTCGAACCCCGGACCCGCTGATTAAGAGTCAGCTGCTCTAACCAACTGAGCTAGCGGCGCCTGCTGACAGAGAAGACTTTAGCACCCTGATCCGGCGGAAAGAAAATCCGTATGTTTGAGCCCGGCACGGGCGGTACGGACGCAGGCCCAGAGCAGGACGTCGGGCCCCGGCAGCCAGGGATGCCGCACGTCAGGGGCGACCACCCAGCGCGAGGCCGGGGGAACCGGCTCCGTGCCGTCCGGCGGGTACGGCGGGGGGACCGTCACCGCGTCACCCGTGCCCAGGCACAGCAAAGGCGGGACGGCCCGGCCCCACTCCTCCCAGCGCAGCAGCGCCGGCAGCCGCTGGGCCGTGCCGGGCGAGGCGAACAGCAGCAGCCGGCCCTGCTGCGCGGCGACCGGGCCGGAACCCGGCCCGTCCGACCACATCCGGTCCAGCATCCGGCGGCCGAACAGCGACGGGACGCCGATCACGTCGAAGGCCCGCCCGCACGGCAGCAGCAACGCGGACCGCGGGTCGGCCCCCCAGAGGGCCAGCACGCTGCGGGGGAACGGGCCGGCCGAGGCCAGCCACTCGGCACCGGCGGCGCTGACCGGCGCGCACGGGCCGGTCGGCTGCGGGAAGCGGGCGGGGTGCGGAACGCTCGGCCTGGAGTCCATGCCCTCATGGTCGGCTCGCCGCCGGGGGCGGGTGGCGGCAGTTCCCCGAATTCGGGACGGCGCGGCGCGGCGTGCGCTAAATTGTGCGCCGCATATGCCAACGGCCCATGAGTCGGGTCATGGGCCGCGTCGCGGCGTGGGCCGCCGGGGCGGGCTCAGTCGGCCGTTCTGCCGCTGCGCAGCAGCTCACGGCCGAACTCCACCATCTTCTTGGCGTAGTCCTCGCTCCACTCGGCACGCTCCGCGATCACGGCCGTGGGCAGCCGGTCGAACCGCCGGGGGTCGGCGAGCTGGGCCGCCGCCACCGCCTGGAACTCGATCGCGCGGTCGGCCGCCGCCCGGAAGGCCAGGGCCAGCTCGGTCGACCGGGTCAGCAGTTCGCGCGGGTCCTCGATCGACTCGAGGTCGAAGAAGTGCTCGGCCTCCGAGACGGCCTCGGGCGGCTCGAAGAGCAGCGGAGCGGGCCTGCGACGGGGGGCCGCGCCACCGCCCGGTCCGGGAGCCTGTTTCGGCTCGCACTCGCACATGTACATACCTCCAGGATCGTCTGCGCCGCCATCCATTGTCGCGCCGCGCGCAAGGGGGCCCGCCCCAGCCGGGGGCGCGGCGGTCAGGGCCGCCCCCGGCGGCGTGCCGGACCGCGTCCGGCGGGTGCGGCGGTTCGCCGGTCGTTCCGCCGGACGGGTGCCGGGGCGCGCCGGTCAGGGCCGCCACCGCACGCGGTGCTCGTTCAGATGGGACAGCACCGCGAAATTCGCCTCCCACCCGTCCGGGAACTTCACCGCGACCCCCAGCCGTACCGGTTCCGTCGAGGGGTGCTCGTCCAGCAGCCGGTCCACGCCCGCGCGGCACACCACCACGCAGGCGTGCCGGTGGCGCGAGGCCAGGACGCACAGGCGGCCGGTCTCCAGGTGGAAGGCGGTGGCGTCGGGGCGGCCAGAGAGGGGGTGGAGGACGACGGTGAGGTCGAACTCGCGGCCCTGGAGCCGGTTGGCCGTGTCCACCGTGACACCGCTGATCCCATGGCCCGCCAGGGCCGCCCGCACGGCCGCCGCCTGGTCCCGGTGGGCGGTGCCCACCGCGATCCGGGCGGCGGTGAGCGGGACGGGGCCGGGGGAGCGTTCGCTGGTCACGGCCGCGCCCCGGTCGAGCGTCCGGCGCACCACCAGGGCCACCGCCTCGACCGCCTCCGGGTCCGTGCGCGGTACGTGCCGCTCGGGCAGCTCCAGCAGCCCCCAGCCGGCCGCGGCGGCCTCGTCCAGCACCCGGTCGACCGCCGATCCGTCCTGGCGGACGCCGAAGGACATCGACCGGTCGCCGTGGTCCGTGCCGCTGCGGAAGGGGGTGTACGGGTAGAACGCGTCGGAGACCAGGCGCGCGGCGGACGCCGGCAGCCGCCAGGACACCGGGAGGCGGTGCTGCGGCAGCCCGGGGTTGTGGGCGAGGAGCGTGCTCACGGCGCTCACCGACGGGTCGTACGACAGGCCGGCCCACTGCGCCGTCCCTTCGGCGCCCACCACGCTGAACGGGTCGAGCTGGCCCGGGTCGCCGACGAACAGGGCCCGGTCGAACAGGCCCGCCACGGCCAGCAGCGCGTCCGAGCGCATCTGGTACGCCTCGTCCACGATCGCCTGCCCCCAGGGCTCGGCCACCTTGGTGTGCGCCCACTTCGCGGCGGTGGAGACGACCACGTCCAGCCCGGCGAGGTCCGCGGCCTTCGTGGACGTGACCACCTGGTCGAGGCCGTCCAGCGCGGGGTCGTAGGGCCGCGGGTCGCTGCTGTGCAGCCGGCCGACCGGCAGCTCGGCGTCCTTCTCCGCCAGCCGCAGCACCAGGTCGTCCACCTGGGCGTTGGTCTGCGCCACGACCATCAGCGGCCGGCCCGCCCGGGCCAGCTCCAGGGCGGCGCGGACGACCAGCGTCGACTTGCCGGCGCCGGGCGGCGAGTCGACGACGACGCCGCGGTGCCGGCCGTCCAGCGTGTCGCGCAGGATGGCGTCCGTGGCCGCGGCGGCGGCGGCCGACGGGTCGAAGGCGCGGGGCTCCCGCACCGGCCCGGCGGGGGCCGGGATCGCTCCCCGGGGCGCGGCGGATTCCTGGGGCACAGCGGTTTCCCGGGTCACAGAAGGTCCTCCGCGGTCGCCGGATCGGGCTCCTCCGCCCGGGCCCCGGGCGGGCCGCCGTGGGTCCAGGGGGTGTGCTCGGGCTCGGGCAGCTCCGGGCCGCCCCTGGGCATGGGTTCGAACAGGGTCCAGCAGACGTGGTCGCCGGGGGCCGGCACCGATCCCTCGTCGGGGGTCTTGCCCCGGCCCATGCCGCCGGTCAGCCGGACCGTCAGCCCGGCCGGGCCGGCCGTCACGAACTCGGCGGACTGCGACCGCCCGTCGGCCAGCGCCCGGTGCACCCGCGCGCCCTCCTCCAGCAGCGGGGTGTCGTCCGTACGGACGGTGACGAGCGGGCGCGGGCGCGGCACCCGTGCCTCCGAGTAGGCCATGACCACCTCGGTGACCTCCCCGGCGAACGCCTCGCCGGCCAGCCGCCGCCCGGCCATGACCAGCGGGTCGTCCAGTGCCTCCTGGGCGTCCAGGCGGGCCTGGGCGGTCTCCCGGGCGGCGAGCTTCCGCGCGGCGGTGACCGCGTCGTCCCGGCGGGGCTGCGGCGGCTCGCCGGCCCGCAACCGGTCCCGGTGGCCGGTGTACGACCAGCGGTCGCGCTTCCAGCGCTCGGCGACCGAGGCGCTCTCGGGGAGGGCGCGCAGCAGGTCGACGCCGCGCCAGACGGCGTTCCAGGTGGGCAGCGACTGCGAGAGGAGCAGCGTGCGGATCGCGGTGTCCGCGGCGCGCAGCCCGGCGTGGCCGCGGCCGGTCTCCAGGACCGTCGTCCTGGCCCGGTCGTAGCGGGCGATGGCGGGGGCCAGCAGCTTGTTGTCGAAGGCCGGGTCGGTGGCCGGGCCGGCGGGCGGGTGGAGCAGCAGGCCGTCGGCGTCGCGCTCCAGTTCGGCGCGGCGGGCCGCCTCGGGCCCCGAGCCGCCCTCCGGCGGGTCGATCCAGGCGAGCAGCGCGCCCAGGTGCTGATCCTCCAGGTGGCTCTGGCCGGTGGCCCAGTGCCGGGACAGCAGCCCGGTCATCGAGAGCAGGAGAGCGCTCCCGGGGAGGTGGGCGCGCTCCCCGTAGTGGGTGAGCCAGCGGCCGAGCAGCGGGACGCGCGGCGGCGCGGGCCAGTCGGCCGCCGGGTCCTCCTCGGCGGTACGCCGGAAGCGCATGGACCGGCCGAGCAGCCGGACGTACTCCACCGCGGCCGGTCCGGGGACCAGCAACTGCGGGGCGTCCGCGCACAACTCGACCTCCACGGTCGTCCGGCGGCCGGTCTCCGGGTCGGTCTCCTTGCGCTCCTCGGTGACGGTGTCGTCCGCGTACCCCTCCAGGTAGGGCAGGACGGCCTCGGCGAGCTCGGCCAGGAAGGCGAACCGCAGGGCCCGGTCGCGCGGCTGGGGGACCGTCAGCAGGCGGGGCGCGTCGCGGTCGGTGCCGACGAGGGCGCCGAGGGGCGCGCCCGTCTCGCCGGCCGTGGTGAGCGGGACGAGCACCAGCGGGCGGTCCGACAGGTGCCGGTGGCGGACGGTGGCCAGGGGGCGGGCGCGGCCGGCCCGCAGCGCCTCCAGCCGGGCGAGCGAGGTGATCAGCGACATGCGTGCGCCTCCTCCGGGCGGCCCGCGGTGGCCAGGGCCTCGGCGCGCAGGACGGCGGCGCGCCGGAGGGCGGCGACGGCGGGGTCGTCGGCGGGCCCCGCGGCGTCGCCCCGGGCCGCCGCGAGCGCCTCCTCCACGGTGGTGAGCCCCCCGAGGCCGGAGCGGACGTCGCGCCCGAGGTGCCGGACGTCGCCGGCGGCGCGGGCCCGGTCACGGCAGTGGAAGGCCAGCTCGCAGGCGGCGAGGCAGTCCGGCGCGTACGCGGCGTCGACCGCCTCGACGGCGGCGGTCAGCTCCGCCACCGGCCGGTCGGGGGCGAAGGTGGTGCCGGGCGGGAGGGCGGCGGCGATCTCCTCGACCCGGGTGAGCCGGCCGAGCTGGCGGCGGATGGTGGCGCGCGGCTTGCGGAGGTCGAGGAGGGCGGCGGCCGGCAGGTTGGAGAAGTCCTTGGGGCAGACCAGCAGCGCCTGGTGGCGCACCCGGCCGTTCTCCGGGGCCGGGTCCGGCAGCCGGTCGGCCACCGTCTCCAGGGCGAGCGCGTACACCGCGGCCTGCCGGGCGGCGGCCCCGGCCTTGGCGGCGTCGGCCGCGCCGTCGATCAGGGCGAAGGACTTGATCTCGACCACCGTCCAGGTGCCGTCCGGGTGCACGACGACGGCGTCCGGCTCCAGGTAGGCGGGGGTGCCGGCCACGGTGAGCGCCAGCATGGGGTGGTCGAGCAGCGCCCACCGGCCGGCGGCCGTGGCCTCCCGCAGGGCCAGGGCGGTGCGGGCCGTGCGGCCCTCGGGGCCGGCGGCGGAGAGGTCCGGGGCATCGACGGCGTCCGGGGGCTCGGGCGCCTCCCCGGCGGGGAGCGCGGCGTGCAGCAGCCGGACGAGCTCCGTACCGCCGTCGGCCTTCACCCGGGCCTCGAAGGCGTTGCCGCGGGCTATGGCGAACTGCGACTGGCCGAAGGCGGCGGGCGCCCCGAGGGCCCGGGCGAGCGCCGCCTTGTCGACCCCGGCGCCGTCGAGCAGGGCGCGGCGGCGGCAGCCGGGATTGGCGGCGAGGGCCGCCAGGGCGCGGGCGTCCAGCGGGCGTGGCGGGACGTCCGGCCCGCGCAGCTCAGCGAGCCGCCGCGGGAGCGCCGTCGGGCCGGCTGCCGCCGGCCGCTCCGTGGGCCGGCTGCCGGGGGAGTTCCGAAGGGATCGAAGGGGTGTGCTCACTGGCGTCCGCCTCGCGCTGTCTCTCCGGCGCGCCCGGCCGGCCGCTGCCGGCGGGAACGCCGGACGCGGTCGTGCGCGGGAGCGCAGTACGAGCCGAAGTCTCGCACCCCGCACTGACATTCGCCGGGCTCTCGGGCATCTCCGCAGGTCCGGCGGGGGCGAGCGAGGGCAGGGAGCGGGGCGCCCGGGCGCGGAGCCGCTCGCCGAGGCGCAGTGCGGGACGGGTCAGCAGCAGGCCGACGCCCATGACGGCGGCACCCGCGACGGCGTCCAGGAAGTAGTGGTTGGCCGTGCCCATGACCACCAGGGTGATGGCCAGGGGGTAGGCGACCCCGAGGACCTTCGCCCAGACTCCGCGCCCGTGGCGCCACAGCACCACGCCGCACCACAGCGCCCAGCCGACGTGCAGGCTCGGCATGGCCGCGTACTGGTTGGTGAGCCCGCCCAGACCACGCGGCGCGCTGGCGTCACCGCCCCACCATCCGTACGACGAGTACTGGTGCATGGTGTCGATGAAGCCGTAGCCGTCCGGCAGGAGGCGGGGCGGACAGGTGGGCAGCAGGGTGAAGCCCACCAGGCCGATGAGGGTGGAGATCATCAGCCAGGTCCGCACCTTGCGGTAGTGCTCGGGACGGCGCCGGAACATCCACACGAGGACGGCCGGCGTGAGCACGTAGTGCAGGGAGGCGTACGCGAAGTCCGCGGGCACGCCGAGGGCGGCGTGGTCCGTGAACAGCCGGTTGAGCGGGTGTTCGAAATTTATTCGAAACCGCTGTTCGAGGTCGAGTATGGACACACCGTGATCGACCGCCGACCGCACATCGCCCCGGACGAGCAGGCGGCCCGCCGAGTACAGCGCGTAGACGACGGCGATCAGCGGCAGTTCGGTCCACCAGCGCGGCCGCTTCCCGAGTGGTGCGGTGCGGTACATCCGGACGCTCTCCATGTGTTCAGGCGGCCAACAAGCGCGCATGCCACCGTACGGTGCACGGCGCATCCGTCGCACACCGCCCCGTGGCTCCACGGAAACACCGGGGTCATCCGCCGTTCGGCTCCTGGGGCGGCGCATGAGGGGAAAGACGACCGAATATGGCCTCGGGTTGCCTGTGGTGCAAGTGAGTGATGATAGTTCCGACGGGTCCGAACCATCCGTACCGCACATCACTTTTGTGGCAGATCCCGCCGTTTTGTGGGGGAAGTCACCGAGACTCCGAGGGAGCCCGCTCCATGGCACCGCGCATCCTGCTGGCCCGGCACGGACAGACCGAATGGTCGCTGTCCGGAAGGCATACCGGCCGCACGGACATCCCGCTCCTGGAAGAGGGCCGGCGCGGGGCGAAACTCCTGGGCGACCGCCTGCACCGCGCCCCCTGGGACGGCCTGCCCGACGTCGAGGTCCGGACCAGCCCGCTGGTGCGCGCGAGCGAGACCTGCGAGCTCGCCGGCTTCGGCGAGCGGGCGACCGCCTGGGACGCCCTGATGGAGTTCGACTACGGCGCCTACGAGGGCATGACCCCGGCCGAGATCAAGGCCCGCCGCCCCGGCTGGCTCATCTGGCGCGACGGCGTCCCCGGCGGCGAGACCCTCGACCAGGTCGCGGCCCGCGCCGACGAGGTCGTCCGCTGGGCGCGCTCCGCCGCCGACCGGGACGTCCTCGTCTTCGCCCACGGCCACATCCTGCGTGTCATCGCCGCCCGCTGGCTCGGCTTCGAGGCGTCCTTCGCGGCGCGCATCCGCCTGGAGCCGACGTCCCTGTCGATCCTCGGCTGGGCCTACGGAGAGCCGGCGATCGAGCGCTGGAACGACACGGGCCACCTGGGCTGAGCGGGAGCGGCGGGCGCGGCCGGGGGCGCCGCCCTCCGGTCGCCCTCCCCTCCGGGGGCGCCCTTCCGGCCGCGCCCGCCGCCCGGGCACCCTCACGCGCTCCTCACGCCGCCCTCACGCCACTCCCCGCGCCAGGAACGACCCGACCGCCGGATCCTCCGCGTACCGGCGCAGCGTCCGCGACGTGGCGCCGAGCATCCCGCGGATGCGGGCCGACCGGACCTGGCCGAGCAGGTCCAGGACCCGTTCCCCGGCCGCCGCCGCCGCGTCCGGGGCGCCGGAGTGCGCCAGGTCGTCCGCGAGCTGCGCCGTGTAGAGCGCGATGTTGCGGGCGAAGTGCGGGTCGGCCAGCGCCACGGCCCGCTCCCCGTGCTCGGCCGCCCGGGCCCGGTCGCCCAGGGCGGACCAGCACTGGGCCTCCAGGCCCTCCAGCTCCGCCTCGCCGAAGAACGTCATCCACTCGGGGTCGGCGTCGCTCGCCCCCCGCCCGAACAGGGTCCTGGCCCGCAGCAGCGCGGTCGCGCAGGCCGCCCGGTCGCCCAGTCGGGCCCAGCCGCCGGCCTCCCGCAGCGCCAGCAGTGACATCAGCCGGTCCGAGCCCAGCCGCCGGCCCACGTGCTGCGCGGCCTGGGCGGCCCGGACGGCCTCCCGCGGCCGGTCGGCGTCCCGCGCCAGGAACGCGGTGTTGCAGAAGGCGTGCGCCTCCAGCGCCGCGTCCCCGGCCACCCGCGCGGTGGCCAGCGCCTCGGCGTAATGTGAGCGGGCGTCGGCGAACCGGCCGGAGTCGTGCGCCAACCATCCGACGGAGATGGCCAGTTCGCCGGCGCCCGCGTGCAGCCGGTCGGCCACCGACTGCCGCCGGGTCTCCGCGTCGAGCAGGTCGTACGCCGCCCGCAGCGGCCGGGTGGCCCGCCGGTAGAGGCCGTCCCCGCCGTGCCGGTCGTCGAGCAGCCGGATGCTGCGCACGGCCTGCTCCACCGCGTCGGCCTCCGCCTCGCCCGCGTGGCACCGGGAGCGGGCGCCCGCGACGCCGGCCAGGGAGACGACGGCCACCGCGGCCGTGCCATGGGTCATGAACGCGCGACGCAACACGTCGCTCTCCTCGTCACTGGTACCGCCGGTACCGGGGGCGTCGGCGTCCCGGAGGCCCGGTGCGCCGGGCCCCGTCACGTCACCGTCGTCGGCGGGGCTTTCGATGTGTGCGGGCGGCGCACCGCCCTTGTTTCGCGCCCCCCGTCCGCGTACGGTCTCGCGGGGGAGGAAGCCCATGTCCGCCGGCTCGCGGCCGGGGAACATATGGCGGAACACCCGCTCGTAGGCGTAGTTGGGGCAGCGGATCTCGCCGGATTCGACGCGCCCGATGTACCGCGCGTCACACGAGACCTGTTCCCCGATCTCGCGGGCCGCACGCCGTACCGCCGCCGCGAATTCCGCAGGTGAACGCGGTCCGCGCAGTGCACGGAAGACGGTGTTCGGACGGGGGGCGCGAGGTGACGGGGACGCGTGGGGCGACGCCATGGCCGGACCCTCTCCTGGCGGGTGCCGCCCCGCCGGCATCCGGGGCGGACGGTGGTACTGCCGTGCGGCGTGATGACCGTACCGGCTGCCGGGAATCCAGTACGTCCGCTTTGGCTACAAAACGGATATCCCACTCGCGATCCGCCATGAACTGCCATCCTTTACGGCGGCGTGGTGCCGTAGCCGTTGACGGCGCAAGGGAGTTGAACAGTACGAGCGGGTGCCCGCAGCACGTGCCCCGGCCCTCGGCCGGCGGGTACGGAGCGGGGGCGACGGGTTCAGCGAAACGTGCGGAGGAGGCGTTCCCCTTGGCGGAAGCCGGAGTGAACATCGGCGGCTCGCGGACGGCGGCCCTTCACCAGGCGCGCCCCGGACACGGTCCGGCGGCGCGCCCGGCCCGGGGGCAGGGTGAGGGCATCCCCTGCGACCTGGTCACCGTGCCCGCCCGGCAGGGCCTGGAGGCGGTGGACATCCTCCGGCTCCGCGACGGCGTCGGACCCGTGCTGCACGACGGCGAGTGCCACACCCTGGGCTTCCTCGTCCCGGCCGGCACGGCGGCGGGCTGGGACGTCCCCGGCAGCGCCTGCACCCAGGCGTACGGGCGCGGCGTGCGCGCCGGCCGCCATGAGCCGCCCGTGACGGGCAGCGGCTGGCTGGTGGCCCCCGAGGCGGCCCTCGCGGAGGCGACCGATCCGGTGGTGCTGCGGGCGGCGCTCGGTGAGGCGGCCCGCACCATCGAGGCCGTGGACCGCTGCCGCTGATCCCCGGCCGTGGACCGCTGCCGTTGATCCCCGGCCGGGGCGCGTCCGTCCGGGCCGGGCGATACTTGGCGTGTGGCCAAAGGGAAGCGGGAGACCGGGGGGACCGGTGGGAACGGACGACGCGCGGGACGCGGGCGCGCCGCGGAGCCCGTCACCGAACAGGTGGCGGGCGGTCTCGCGGAGCTGGAACCGGACCGCGACCGTCCGAACGCCCGGACGCTGCTGATCGACGGCGCGCCGCAGTCCCACGTCGACCCGGACGACCCCACCCGCCTGGAGTTCTCCTACCAGCGGCGGCTCGGCCACGTCGCCGACCTCGTGGCACCGCCCGGACGGCCCGTCCAGGCCCTCCACCTCGGCGGCGGCGCCTTCACCCTGGCCCGCTACGTCGCCGCGACCCGGCCGCGCTCCACCCAGCAGGTCGTCGAGATCGACGCGCCGCTGGTCGCCTTCGTCCGGCGTGAGCTGCCGCTCGATCCTTCGTGGCGGATCCGGGTGCGGTCCGGGGACGCGCGCGAGGTGCTCGCCAAGGTGGCCGACGGGTGGGCGGACCTGATCATCGCCGATGTGTTCGCGGGCGCCAGGACGCCCGCTCATCTCACCAGTGGGGAGTTCGTCGCCGACGTACGGCGGGTGTTGCGGCCCGGGGGCCTCTACGCGGCGAACCTGGCGGACGGTCCGCCGTCCCTCGGGTTCGTCAAGTCGCAGATCGCGACCGTGCGGACGGTCTTTCCGGAGCTGTGTCTGGCGGCGGAACCGGCAGTGTTGCGGGGGCGGCGGTTCGGGAACGCGATTCTTGTGGCGTCGGATTCCGCTCTGCCCGTCGCGGAGTTGACGCGGCGGTGTGCGACGGACGCGGCGCAGGGGAGGGTGGAGGCGGGTGCCGAGCTCGTCGCCTTCGCGGGCGGGGCGGCGGCGGTCACGGACGCGAGTGCTCGGCCGTCGCCGGAGCCGCCGCCGTCGGTGTTCGAGTGAGGGTGCTGCCCCTGTCCCGCCCTTTCACCGTTTCCGCGGGAGGGCCCGCACCCCGGTGAACGCGCCTGCGGCGCGTGTCCTCAAACGCCGGACGGGCTGGGTGTCGCGCCCAGGGGGCTGGGGGCTTGGCCCCCAGGAATCGGCGAAGGGGCGGGCCAGGGGCGACTCACCCCACCCGCCCGGCCCGGATCACCCCCCGATACCACTCCCCACTCTCCTTCACCGTCCGCGACAACGTCGCGTAATCGACGTACACGATCCCGAACCGCTTGCCGTACCCGTACGCCCACTCGAAGTTGTCGAGCAGCGACCACACGAAGTACCCCCACACGTCCGCCCCGTCGGCGAGAGCGCGCAGCACCGCCTCGAAGTGCCCCCGCAGGTACGCGACGCGGTCCGGATCGCGTACGGCCCCCCGTGCGTCGGGCTTGTCGTCGTAGGCCGCACCGTTCTCGGAGACGGCGAGCGGGAGGCCGGGCGCTTCGCGGGTGAAGCGGAGGAGCAGGTCGTACAGGCCGCTGGGATCGACGGTCCAGTCCATGGCCGTGCGGGGCCCGGGCGGCTGGTGGAAGGCGACGCTCTGGGCCCCGGGGTAGGGCGAAGGCGCAGGTGAGGGACGGTTGTCAGTGGCGGCTGATACAACGGACGGCGTGTAGTAGTTGATGCCCAGCCAGTCGAGGGGGTGCTTGATGACGGAGGTGTCGCCGTCGCGGACGAACGACCAGTCCGTGATCCCGGCCGTGTCGTCGATCAGGTCGGCGGGGTACGCGCCGTGGAGCATGGGCCCGGTGAAGATACGGGTGGAGAGCGCGTCGATACGCCGCTGAGCATCCAGGTCGGCGGGTGACGTGGTGCGGGCCCGGACGGCGTTCGGGTTGAGGACGACCGCGACGCGTGCCCGGCGCGGCAGGGTGGCGCGGAGCGCCTGGGCGCCGAGCCCGTGGGCGAGGTTGAGGTGGTGCGCGGCGCGCAGGGCCGCGGCGTCGTCGGTGCGCCCGGGGGCGTGCACTCCCGAGGCGTAGCCCAGGAAGGCGCTGCACCAGGGCTCGTTGAGGGTCGCCCAGGAGTCGACGCGGTCGCCCAGGGCCCGGGCGACGAGCTCGGCGTAGTCGGCGAAGCGCTGCGCGGTCTCGCGGGCGGGCCAGCCGCCCGCCGTCTCCAGCTCCTGGGGCAGATCCCAGTGGTAGAGGGTGAGGACGGGCTTGATGCCGTGGGCGAGCAGCTCGTCGACGAGCCGGCGGTAGAAGTCCAGGCCACGGGGGGAGGCGGGTCCGCTGCCGGTGGGCTGGACGCGCGGCCAGGAGACGGAGAAGCGGTAGGCGCCGAGGCCGAGGGCGGACATCAGGCGGACGTCCTCGGCGTACCGGTGGTAGTGGTCGGTGGCCGTGTCGCCGGTGTCGCCGTTCATCACCTTGCCGGGCGTATGGCTGAAGGTGTCCCAGATGGAAGGGGTGCGGCCGTCCTCGTGGACCGCCCCCTCCACCTGGTACGCGGCGGTCGCGGCGCCCCAGACGAAGCCGGGAGGGAAGGTCGTGGGCATGAACACGCTCCAAAGGGGAGGGGTGGGGAGATGAGGGAGCCGGCACGGGGGTCAGCCCTTGACCGCGCCGCGCATGATGCCGCCGACGATGTGCCGTCCGAAGAGGGCGAGGACGAGCAGCAGCGGCAGGGTGCCGAGCAGTGCGCCGGCCATGACGACGGCCTGGTCGGGAACGTAGCCGCGGCCGAGGCCGGTGAGGGCCACCTGGACGGTCGGGTTGTCCTGGGTCAGCGCGATCACGGGCCAGAAGAAGTCGTTCCAGGCCTGGACGAAGGAGAGCATCCCGAGCACCGCCATCGCGGGCCGTGCGACGGGGAGGACGACGTGCCGGACGACGCGCAGACTGCCGGCGCCGTCCATCCGGGCGGCCTCGACGAGTTCGGTGGGCAGCGCCTCCACGAGGTACTGCCGCATGAAGAACACGCCGAACGCGCTGACCAGGGTGGGCAGGACGACCGTCTGCAGTCGGTCGGTCCAGCCCAGTTCCGCGACGACGGTGAAGAGGGGGACGACGGAAAGCTGCGGGGGCACCATCATCGTGCCGACCACCACCGCCAAGAGGGCGTTCCGCCCCCGGAAGCGCAGCTTGGCGAAGGCGAAGCCGGCGAGGGTGCAGAAGAGGACGGTGCCCAGGGCGACGCAGCCGGCGACCAGCGTCGTGTTCAGCAGGGCCAGACCCAGGTTGGCGTCGCCCCACGCGACGGCCAGGTTGTGCGGCAGGTCGCCGCCGAACAGGAGGGGCGGCGGGGTGTGGGCCAGCCGGGTGTCGTCGTGCGAGGCGGCGACCGCCGTCCACACCAGCGGCAGCACCGAGCCCGCGGCGAAGAGGACGAGCACGGCGTAACCGAGCGGCCCGGCGTGCGGCCGGCCGGCGGTGCTCCGGCGGCGGACGGCTCGCGGGGCCGGCCGGTCACCGGCGGCGGGTGTGACGGGGACGACGGGCACGGCGGCTCCTCACCGGTCCGCGCGCGACCGGCGGGCGAGCAGCCCGCCCGCGGCGGCGACCAGCAGCAGGATCAGGAACATGGTCCAGGCGACGGCGGAGGCGCGGCCGAGGTGGAAGGCGAACCACCCCTGCTCGTACAGATAGAGGCCCAGGGTCTGGAACTGGTGCGAAGCTCCGCCCTTCTGCCCGGCCGCCCCGCCGAACAGCAGCGGCTCGCCGAACAACTGCGTCGCCCCGATCGTCGAGACGACGACGGTGAACAGGATCGTCGGCCGCAGCGACGGCACGGTCACGTGCCGGAACTGCCGCAGCCGCGACGCGCCGTCCAGCGCCGCCGACTCGTACAGCTCGTCGGGGATCGCCTGCATCGCGGCCAGGTAGATCAGCGCGTTGTAGCCCGTCCACCGCCAGACGACGATCGAGGAGACGGCGACCCGGGACGCCCAGGTGCCGCTCTGCCAGTCCACCGGGCCCGCGCCGGCCAGTCCGAGGGCCCAGTTGACCAGCCCGTAGTCCCGGCCGTAGAGGAGGACGAAGACCAGGGTGGCGGCGGCGACCGAGGTGGCGTACGGGGTGAGCAGGGCGACGCGCCAGAAGGTGACGGCCCGCAGCCGCTGGTGCAGCAGATGGGCCAGACCGAGGGCCGTCAGCAGTTGGGGGACGGTCGAGAGCACGCCGATGGTGAAGGTGTTGGCGAGGGCGTTCCAGAAGAACTCGTCGTGCAGCAGCCGGAGGTAGTTGCGGGCCCCGACCCACTCCATCCGGTCCGCGTCGCCGAGTTCCGTGAGTTCGAGCCGGTGGAGTGAGGCCCAGCCGGTCCAGAGGAGGGGGAAGAGACCGAATGCGGAGAAGAAGAGGAAGAACGGCGCCACGAACGCGTACGGGCTCCAGCACATGTCCCACCGGTGGCGGCGGACGCGCCAGGTGGTTCCGCGGTCCGGGGCGGGCGGGGCGCGGTCCGGCCGCGGGCCCGGGCCCGCGGCCGGGTGAGCCTCGGGGTCCTCGGCGGTGGTGGGCGGCGCCGCGGTCATTCGTCCACCGCGTTGTGGATCTCCTTCTGGGCCGCCGCCCAGGCCGCCCGCGGATCCCTGCCCTGCTGCTCGACCTGCGGGATGCCGACGTCGGTGAAGGCGGTGCCGATCTGCTGCTCACGGGGCCCGGTCACCGGTGTGGGCGCGCCCCGGGCGGCCCGGGCGAAGATCCGCGCGACGGGCGCGTCGCCGAAGTAGGGGTTCCGCGCGTCCCGGAGCTCCGGCATGCCGTACGAGGCCGGGGTGGAGGGGAAGCTCGACTGCCGGGCGAAGAGCCGGGCCTGCTGCGCGGGCGCGGTCAGCCAGACGGCGAGTGCCACGGCCTGCGCCCGGTGCGGGGCGGCCTTCGGCACGGTGAGGAAGGAGCCGCCCCAGTTGGCCGGCCGGGGCGCCGCCGCCACGTCCCAGAGGCCACGGCCCGCGTCCCCCGACTTCTCCTTGATGTAGCCGAGCATCCACGGCGGGCAGGCCACGGTGGCGAAGCGGCCGTTCGCGAACGCCTGGTCCCACGGCCTCTCGAACTGCCGCAGCCGCGCGGTCAGCCCCTCGCGGGCCGCCCGCACCGCCAGGTCCCAGGCCGCCCGGACGGCCGGGCCGCCGGAGTACAGCGGACGGCCGGACCGGTCGTAGTACCGCTCCGGATAGCCCTGGACGGCGGCGTTGTAGACGCCCGCCGCCGAGTCGGTGAAGACCGTGCCCGCCGGGGCCCGCTTCCGGTAGGCACGGCCGACGTCCAGGTACTTCCCCCAGTCGCCGGCCCACAGCCGGCCGACGGCCTCGCGGTCCGTGGGAAGTCCGGCGCGGCGGAAGAGGTCCTTGCGGTAACAGACGGCGAGCGGCCCGATGTCCGTGCCGAGCCCGACCGTCCGGCCGTCGGGGGTGGTGGCCTGGGCCCACTTCCAGCCCAGCCAGTCCGCCCGGCGGACCCCCGGCGCCCGGGACAGGTCCTCCAGCCGGCGGCCCTGTCCCGCCGCCAGGTCGTACAGGGCGCCGGCCTCGGCCGCCTGGACGTCCGCCAGCCCGCTGCCGGTCACCAGATGCGTCACGAACTGAGGGAAGTAGGTGTCGTTCCGCTCGATCACGCTCTCCTTGATGCGGATCTCCGGGTGCAGCCGCTCGTATGCGGCGTAGAGCCCGGCCTGCCGGTAGCCGAAGACCCCGAAGGTGCCGACGGAGAGCGTGGTCCGCCCGTCGTCGCCGGCCGCGCAGCCGGTGAGTGCCGAGGCCAGCAGCGCCCCGGCCGCGAGAGCCGCCCGTACCCGGCGGGTCCGGGGGCGCCGTCCGTGCGTGCCGCCGCGCATGCCTCCTCCTGGTGCCGTGCCCGACCGGCCCGGCCGACCGGCGGGCGGAGGCCCGCCAAGGGGCATGCCCGACCGGAGTATTGGGGGGTTCCGGGACTGCCCCGAGACTTGCCGCAACCTGGCGTAGTGTCAAGGACGCGCTGCGTGACGTGGCGTGAGGGGTGAAAGGGAGGGGAGGGGTGTCTTCGGCGTGTCGCTGCGGTGACGCGGCAGGAGCCCGCCGGGCCTGACGGTCATTCGGACGCGGGCGGCCGGCGCGGGCAGGGGGCGTACGCGCGGGGCGTACGGGCGCCGCTCCGGAAACGCCGAAGGCCCCGACCTGGTTTCCCAGATCAGGGCCTTCGGCTCTGAGGGTGAGTAACGGGACTCGAACCCGCGACATCCTGGACCACAACCAGGTGCTCTACCAGCTGAGCTATACCCACCACGACCGGCGTTCGTTTCCGTGTTTCCCACCGGCCGAGAAGAAGTCTACAGGGTCCGGAGGGGTGCTCGCTCCCGGCTTTCGCCGTGCCGGGAGCGAGCTGCGTCACTCCGCCTGGTCCCCGTGGAAAACCCACGGGGACCAGGACCGGACTACGACTGAACAGGAAGGACGTGCTTGGCCGCGATCGCCTTCGCCGTATCGGAGTCCGGACCGGGCTGCGGTACGAAGATCGCCTCGCGGTAGTAGCGGAGCTCGGCGATGGACTCACGGATGTCGGCGAGGGCCCGGTGGTTGCCGGCCTTCTTCGGACTGGCGAAGTAGGCACGGGGGAACCAGCGCCGGGACAGTTCCTTCACCGACGAGACGTCGACGATGCGGTAGTGCAGGTGCTTCTCCAGCTCCGGCATGTCCCGCAGCAGGAAGCCGCGGTCGGTGCCGACCGAGTTTCCGCACAGCGGGGCCTTGCCCGGCTCCGGGACGTACTCGCGGATGTACGCCAGGACCTGCCGCTCCGCTTCCTCGAGCGTCGTCCCGCCGTCCAGCTCGTCGAGCAGCCCGGAGGCCGTGTGCATCTGGCGCACCACCTCGGGCATGGTGGTCAGGGCCTCGGCGGGCGGGCGGACGACGATGTCCACGCCGTCGCCGAGGATGTTCAGCTCGGAGTCGGTGACCAGGGCGGCCACCTCGATGAGCGCGTCGGTCGACAGCGAGAGCCCGGTCATCTCGCAGTCGATCCACACCATGCGATCGTTCATGGAGCTCACCCTACGGGGCGTTCCCGCTGGCCGGGCAGGTGCGGGCTGTACAGGTCGGACTCCGGCTTGCCCGGTTCCACGGCGCCGGGACCGTGCCCCGCTCCGTGGCCGAACCCCGGGTTCCCCGGCCCGTGCCCCAGGGGCATCCCGTGTCCGGGATGCCCGCCGTGCCCACCGGAGTGCGGTGGGCCGCCGAGCGGACCGGCCGCGGCGTGCGCGGCGGCCAGTGCCGTCCGTCTCAGCCCGACCACCGACGGCTCCCCGGGCCGGGGCTCCATCGGCTCGGGTCCGCCGAAGCGGTCGGGCCGCCCGTCCCGGTCCGGCCGCTCGGTCCGCTCCGGCCGGCCGTCGGGGCCGCCCTGGGGCCGGCGCGCCCGGTAGGCCGCCCGGTAGGCAGCGGGGGAGGACCCGAGCTGCCGCCGGAAATGGCCGCGCAGGGCGACGGGGGAACGGAAACCGCAGCGTCCGGCGACCTCGTCCACGGAGTAGTCGGACGTCTCCAGCAGCCGCTGTGCCTGGAGCACCCGCTGGGTGATCAGCCACTGGAGCGGCGCGCTGCCGGTGAGCGAGCGGAACCGGCGGTCGAAGGTGCGGCGGCTCATGTAGGCGCGAGCGGCCAGGGTCTCCACGTCGAACTGCTCGTGGAGGTGCTCCAGTGCCCAGGCGACGACCTCGGCGAGCGGGTCGGCGCCGATCTCCTCCGGTAAAGACCGGTCGAGGTAGCGCTCCTGGCCGCCGCTGCGGCGCGGCGGTACGACGAGGCGTCGGGCGAGCGCCCCGGCGGCGTCCGCGCCGTGGTCGGTGCGGACGATGTGCAGGCACAGGTCGATGCCGGCCGCGGTGCCCGCGGAGGTCAGGACGTCACCGTCGTCCACGAAGAGCTCCCGCGGGTCCACATGGACCGAGGGGTAGCGCTTGGCGAGCGTCGGCGCGTACATCCAGTGGGTGGTGGCGGGTCTGCCGTCGAGCAGTCCCGCGGCGGCCAGCACGAAGGCCCCGGTGCACAGCCCGACGATGCGGGCGCCTTCCTCGTGGGCGCGGCGCAGGGCGTCGAGAGCGGCGGGTGGCGGTGGCTGGGTGATGGACCGCCAGGCCGGTACGACGACGGTGCCGGCCCTGGAGAGCGCCTCCAGGCCGTACGGCGCGGTCAGTTCCAGACCGCCGGTCGTTCGCAATGGCACATCTTCGCCCGCGCAGACGAGCAGGCGATAACGGGGGACCCCGGCGTCCTGCCGGTCGATCCCGAATACGGAGAGCGGAATGGAGCTTTCGAAGATCGGGCCGCCGCTGAACAGCAGTACGGCGACGATCTCCCGGCGGCGGCGTCCGGAGAGCTTGCGCACGGTCTCCGGTACGGTCGTGGAGTCCTGGCTCATGGCGCTAAGCCCCCCTCGGCGGTCGAGTCCTCTCGGTCCTGCACGTTTCCCCTCGGTCCTGAACGGTTCCCCCGCCGGTCATGGCCAAGATCGAATCTACTGCGTCGGATGTCGTCGCGGTGACCAGTTCACCATCCGGCTCTATGTCGACATGACAACTTGGCGCGAAGCGTTCGATCACGAAGCGTTGCACTTGCAGGGCCCGCTGAAAAGTACGCCTCTCGCCACTGCCCTCGCCGCGTAGGGATCAACCGCCCTCAGCGGTCCTTTCCTTGCTGGTCGCCCGGCTGTTGGGGGCTGGTCAGGCCAAGCGAGGGCCCTCGGCCTGAAGTTGGCCGAAAACATACGGGTGTCGTCGTACAAAAACTCAGTCGACGTACGTACTGGTGCCCGCATGGCGTGCGCCGCGGTGCGTACCGGTACCCGTGCGGCCGTGCCGGCCGCGGTGCGGGGAGACGGGTGCCCCGGCCCGTCCGACTGCCTCGTCCGCGAGGTCGTCGAGGGCCCCTTCGAGTGCTCCCGCGACCTCTTCGTCCCGGGCCGCCCGGCCGCTCCCGGAGCCCCGGCCGGTGGCCCGGAGGCCGCGCCCGGCGGCCCGTTCCGAGCGGCGGAGCAGGGCGTGGCAGGCGCAGGTGACCGCCACGAGGCCGGCGGCGCTGCCGGCCGCCCCTCCGACGGACCGTCCGCACATCAGCAGGACGACGGGGACCAGGGCGCAACTGAACGCCGCCCAGCGCACGACGTCGCTCACCGGATCGGGCGATTCCCGGTCGGGTTCTGCGGCGTGGGCGTCGTCGCGGGTTCCGGGCACGGAGCGGCTCCCTGGTGGCGGCTGCTGGCGGTAGTACAACGCCGGTCCGGCGTGTGGGTCACTCGGCGAACGGGCAGGGGTAGGGACACACGGGGCATTGCGCTGGGGACGGCCCTCGTGCATGCTCCGGGGAACGCTCACCCGTCAGCCGTCACACCCGTCGAGGGGACACCGCGTGTCGCACCCGTCGTCCGGACGTCCGCCCCCCGGGGACGGCCGTCGCGGGCGGGTGACCGCCGGCGTCTTCCGGCCCCGTCCGGCGGGCCGGCCTCTGGGCACCCGGCGGGCGGGGCCGTACCCTGGGGGGTAAGTCCTTGAAAAGATGAATCCCGGACGGATTTTTGTCGTCGTACTGACATCCATGCGCCCGCTCGGTGTCCCGTACGGCGGGAAATGTCCCGTCAGCCCACCGCCGACCCTCCGCAAGAGGATTTCCTTCGCCGAGACACCGATGGCCGGTCACGAATTCTCCGAACCCGCGGACCGCAAGCGGATCGCCGATCAGACGGCGCTTCCCGAAGCGGCGGAAGAAACACGTCATTCCTGCGATCCGGCGTTCCAGCACGGCGTCGTGGTGGGTTTCGACGGCTCCACGTCGAGCGAACGGGCGCTTGCTTATGCAATCGGAATGGCCCGGCGCTCCGGCTCGGGCCTGATCATCGTCCACGTGGCCAACCGGCTGCCGACGACCGTCTGGGCGGGCTGCGAGCCGCCGGTCTTCGTGGACGTCCCCGACCACCGCACCGAGGTGCTGGGCCTGGAGCTGGCCTGTGCCGACCATCTCTCCGAGGTCTCCTGGATCCTCGTCGAGCGCGGCGGGGACATCTGCCACGAGCTGGAGGAGGTCGGGCGGGAGTACGCGGCCGACGCCATCGTGGTGGGTTCCACCCATGGGATCGTCGGCCGGATCTTCGGCTCGGTGGCCGGCCGGCTGGCCCGGCGGGCGCAGCGTCCCGTGGTGGTCATTCCCTGAGACGCCAGGGGCGCCCGGTGTTCCCGGGTTCTCGGAAGCGGGAAGGGACGGGCCGCACGCGGCTTCCGTCCCCTCTCGGCTTCCGTCCCCTCAACTTCCGCTCACCGGGCGCCCGGTGAGCCGCCCGCGCGCCTGTGAGAGGGGTACGGAAGGCCCCCCGCGTGCCAGGCGGCCCGTGCGGGGAGGATCGTCGGCGGGCCGTCGCCCCAGGGCGTGGGCCCGCCGGATACACGTCCGTTCGACTACGCGTCCGCTCGGCTTACGCGTCGGCTCGACTACGCGTCCGCTCAGTCTGCGCGACTACTCGACGGTGACGGACTTCGCCAGGTTGCGCGGCTTGTCGATGTCGCGGCCCATGGCCTTGGCCGTGTAGTAGGCGAAGAGCTGGAGCGGGATGCCCATGAGGATCGGGTCCAGCTCGTCCTCGTTCTTCGGCACCACGATCGTGTGGTCGGCCTTCTCCTGCACCTGGTGCGCGACGGCGAGGATGCGGCCGCTGCGGGCCTTGATCTCCTCCAGGGCGGCGCGGTTCTTCTCCAGCAGCTCGTCGTCAGGGACGATCGCGACGGTCGGCATGGCGGGCTCGATCAGGGCCAGCGGGCCGTGCTTGAGCTCCGACGCCGGGTAGGCCTCGGCGTGGATGTACGAGACCTCCTTGAGCTTGAGGGAGGCCTCGCGGGCCACCGGGTAGCCCCGGACGCGGCCGATGAACATCATCGACTTGGCGTCGGCGTACTCGGCGGCCAGCTTCTCGATCTCCGCCTCGTTGCCGAGGATCTCCTCGATCTGCGCGGGCAGCTTGCGCAGGCCCTCGATGATGCGCTTGCCGTCGGCGACGGACAGGTCGCGGGTGCGGCCCAGGTGCAGGGCGAGCAGGCCGAAGGAGACCACCATGTTGGTGAAGCACTTGGTGGAGACGACGCAGACCTCGGGTCCCGCGTGCACGTAGATGCCGCCGTCGGTCTCCCGGGCGATGGCCGAGCCGACCACGTTGACCAGGCCGAGGACGCGGGCGCCCTTGCGCTTGAGCTCCTGGACGGCGGCGAGCACGTCGTACGTCTCACCGGACTGCGACACGGCGATGTAGAGGGTGTCCGGGTCCACGACCGGGTTGCGGTAGCGGAACTCGGACGCCGGCTCGGCGTCCGCGGGGATGCGGGCCAGCTCCTCGATCATCTGGGCGCCGATCTGGCCGGCGTGGTACGAGGTGCCGCAGCCGAGGATCTTCACCCGGCGCACGGCGCGGGCGTCGCGGGCGTCGAGGTTGAGGCCGCCGAGGTGCACGGTGGAGAAGCGGTCGTCGATGCGGCCGCGCAGGGCGCGGTCCACGGCGTCGGCCTGCTCGTGGATCTCCTTGTGCATGTACGTGTCGTGGCCGCCCATGTCGTACGACTCGGCCTCCCACTCCACGGTGGTGGGCTGCGACGAGGTGGAGGAGCCCTCGGTGGTGTAGGTGCGGTAGTCGTCGGCCTTCAGGGTGGCCATCTCGCCGTCGTCCAGGGTGACGACCTGGCGGGTGTGGCTGACCAGCGCGGCGACGTCGGAGGAGACGAACATCTCCTTCTCGCCTATGCCGAGGACGACCGGGGAGCCGTTGCGGGCGACGACGATGCGGTCCGGGAAGTCGGCGTGCAGCACGGCGATGCCGTAGGTGCCCTCGATGTGCCGGACGGCGTCGCGGACCTTCTCCTCCAGCGTGGCGGCCTGCGAGCGGCCGATGAGGTGGGCGAGCACCTCGGTGTCGGTGTCGGAGAGGAACGTCACGCCGTCGGCGGTGAGCTTGGCGCGCAGCTCGGAGGCGTTGTCGATGATGCCGTTGTGGACGACGGCGACCTTCTCGTCGGCGTCCACGTGCGGGTGGGCGTTGACGTCGTTGGGGGCGCCGTGGGTGGCCCAGCGGGTGTGCGCGATGCCGGTGGTGCCGTTGAAGCGCTTGGGGAGGCGGGCCTCCAGCTCGCGGACGCGGCCCTTGGCCTTGGCGGTCTTCAGGCCGCCGGCCTTGCCGCTCGCGTGCAGGGCGATGCCCGCGGAGTCGTAGCCGCGGTACTCCAGGCGCTGCAGACCCTCCAGCAGCAGCGGGGCGACGTCCCGCTTGCCGATGTAACCGACGATTCCGCACATGGTGATGACCCTCCCAGACAAACGATCAGTGATGCCCGCGGGCGGCAGCAGCCGCCGTTCCGCCGTGGACGCCGTCCCGGCCCGGTGCCGCCTCAGCCGTAGACGATGCGCCGCAACTGGCGCAGCGAGAGCGGGGGCGGGGCGACCGCGCGGTGCGGCAGTTCGGCCGCGATCCGCTCGAAGATCTCCGCGTTCGCCAGGCCACCGGACTGCAGTTCGCGGTGGCGGCGGCGGACGAACTCCTCGGCCGTCTCGTCGAAGTACGCCAGGACGTCCAGGACCACCCGGGCGGCCTCGCCGCGCTGGAGCGGCGTGCTGCGCACCAGGTGGTCCACCAGGTCGTCATGGGGCGTACGGCGTTCGAGCACCCGTTGATACTGAGGGGTACCGCAGCGTTTCGCAAGAATCCTGCCCGATTTCGGGCAAGGGTCGTGGCAAAGTGTTGATCATTTTGCCTGGAAACGCTGGAGAATCGCCTGTTTCGCGGCGGTGAACTCGTCCTCGGTGAGAATCCCGGACTGGCGCAGCTCGCCCAGCTCCCGCAGCCGGCGGAGCAGGACGTCATGGTCGTCGGCGGCCGGGGCGTCCACCGGGGCCCGGTCCAGTGCGGCGGGCGCGGCGGGCACCGGGACCTCGTGCGCCGCCGGCGCGGACGGGTGCGGCAGCCGGGCCGTGACGGCCGCGCCCAGCAGGGCCATCAGCCCGTCCTTCTTGAAGCCGTAGAGCTCGATGGCGTTCGGATCGTGCTTGGCGGGCGTCTTCGTGGGCGCGCCCCGGACGAGGAACCGCAGGTAGCCGTTCTCCAGCCCGATGCCCGGCAGCCACTCCACGCCCGTGATGTCGGCCAGCGTCAGTTCCCGGGGGCCGCCGGACGCCTTGCCCTCGTCGGTGATCCAGTTCCACTCCAGCCGGACCTTCTCGCCGTCGAAGGAGGCCGTGCCGTCGCCGGCGCCGACCGCCAGCGGGACGGCGGGCCCGGGCAGCAGATAGCGGTCCGTCGGGCCGTCCGGCACCTGCTCCAGCAGCAGGGCCGTGCGGACCTCCTCCGCGAAGTACTCGGCGACGCCGGCCCGGTCCGGGTCCGTCTTGAGCTGGTACGGGTCGATGGCGTCCGTCATCCGGCCGCGCGTCACCTGGGAGAGCGGGTCGGCCCCCTCGCGCAGCCGCAGCCGCAGCCGGCCGGCCTTGCGGCCCGGCTCGAAGGCGATGCCCGCCACTGCCTCCAGCGGCACGGTCAGCTCACCCAGCGTCTGCCGGACCAGGTGCACACCGCGCTCGCGGCCCGGGACGATGCGTATCGCGTCCCCGTCGAACGTCCACGTGCCGTCCTTCTGGAAGATCTCTGCCATGGACGAATTCTCGCAGTCGGCGGACGGGTGGGTGGAGCGGTCGTGCGGCGGGGCGGGCGGGCAGGGGGCGGCGGCCGGGCGGGGCCGAGTGGGGCGGATGGGTGTGCGCGGGGCGGGCGGGCCCCCGGGGCGGATGGGTGTGCGCGGGGCGGGCGGCACACCCGCCCGCCCCGCGCACAGCGGTCAGCCCGTGAGCCCCAGCTCCCGGGCGATCAGCATCCGCTGCACCTCGCTGGTGCCCTCGCCGATCTCCAGGATCTTGGCGTCGCGCCACATCCGGGCCACCGGGTACTCGTTCATGAAGCCGTAGCCGCCGTGGATCTGGGTGGCCTCGCGGGCGTTGTCGACCGCGATCTCCGAGGAGTAGAGCTTCGCCAGCGCCGCCTCCTTCTTGAACGGTTCGCCGTGCACCAGCCGGGAGGCCGCGTCACGCCAGGCGAGCCGGGCGGTGTGGGCGCGCATCTCCATGTCGGCGATCTTGAACTGGATGGCCTGGTTGTCGCCGATCGGCCGGCCGAACGCCCGCCGGGTTTTCGCGTACGCCAGCGACTCGTCGACGCAGCCCTGGGCCAGGCCGGTGGCCAGCGCGGAGATCGCGATCCGGCCCTCGTCGAGGATCCGCAGGAACTGGGCGTAGCCCCGACCCTCCTCGCCCAGCAGGTTCGCGCGCGGCACGCGGACGTCGGAGAAGGACAGCTCACGGGTGTCCGAGGCGTTCCAGCCGACCTTGGAGTAGGGGGCCGCGACGGTGAAGCCGGGGGTGCCCGAGGGGACGATGATCGTGGAGATCAGCGGCTTGCCGTCCGGCGTGCGGCCGGTCACGGCGGTGACGGTGACCAGGGCGGTGATGTCGGTGCCCGAGTTGGTGATGAAGCACTTGGTGCCGTTGATGACCCACTCGTCGGTGGCCTCGTCCAGCCGCGCGGTGGTGCGGGTGCCGCCCGCGTCCGAACCGCACTCCGGCTCGGTCAGACCGAAGCCGCCCAGTATCTCGCCGGCGCACAGCCGGGGCAGCCACTCGCGCTTCTGCTCCTCGGTGCCGAAGCGGAAGATCGGCATCGCGCCCAGGGAGACACCGGCCTCCAGGGTGATCGCCACGGACGAGTCGACGCGGGCCAGCTCCTCCAGAGCGATGCCCAGGGCGAGGTAGTCGCCGCCCATCCCGCCGTACTCCTCGGGGAAGGGGAGGCCGAAGAGGCCCATGCGGCCCATGTCGCGGACGATCTCGTACGGGAACTCGTGGCGCTCGTAGAAGTCCCCGATCTTCGGGGCGATCACGTCGTGGGCGAACTCCTCGACGGTGCGGCGGAGTTCCTCGTGCTCGGGGGTCAGGCGATGGTCCAGCATGGCTCAGGACTCCTGGTGGGAGATGGCGCGGACGGTACGGGACGGGCTCGGCCGTCCCAGGTGGGCGGCCATCCACACGCTTGTGGCGGTGAGCCGGCCGAGGTCGACCCCGGTGTCGATGCCGAGGCCGTGGAGCATCCAGACGAGGTCTTCGGTGGCGAGGTTGCCGGTGGCGCTCTTCGCGTACGGGCAGCCGCCGAGGCCGCCCGCCGAGGCGTCCACGGTGGTCACACCGTGGCGCAGGGCCGTGAGGGTGTTGGCCAGGGCCTGGCCGTAGGTGTCGTGGAAGTGCACGGCGAGGTGCTCGGTGGGGACGCCCGCCGCGGTGAACGCCGTGAGGAGGGCCGTGACGTGGCCTGGGGTGGCGACGCCGATGGTGTCGCCGAGGCTCAGCTCGTCGCAGCCCATCTCGTACAGGCGGCGGCCGACGTCCGCGACCCGCTCGATCGGGACCGGGCCCTCCCACGGGTCCCCGAAGCACATCGAGAGATAACCGCGGACGCGGGCGCCTTCGTCCTTCGCCCGGCGGACCACCGGCGCGAACATGGCGAGCGACGCGTCGACCGTGCGGTTGAGGTTGGCCTTGGCGAACGACTCGGTGGCGCTCGCGAACACGGCGATCTCCCGGGCGCCCAGGGCGAGGGCGCGGTCCAGGCCGCGCTCGTTGGGGACGAGGACGGGGAGCCGGACTCCGTTGCCGGCGAGCCCGTCGACGAGGGGCAGGAGCTCCTCGGCGTCCGCGAGCTGCGGCACCCACTCCGGGCGGACGAAGCTCGTCGCCTCGATCGTGCCCAGGCCGGCGTCGGCGAGGCGGCGGATGAAGTCCGCCTTCACCTCGACCGGGACGATCGCCTTCTCGTTCTGCAGGCCGTCACGGGGGCCGACCTCGTGGATCCGGACGCGGTCCGGGAGGGCGGGGTCCCGTACGGGCATGGGGAGGCCGTCGGTCGTCATGCTTCCTCCTGGGCGGCGGGCCGGTCCGGGGCGACGACGGCCAGGACTTGGTCCATGGCGACCGTGCTGCCTGGGGTGACGTCCAGTTCCGTGACGGTGCCGTCGTGGGGGGCCGCGATGACGTGCTCCATCTTCATCGCCTCCACGACGAGCAGGCTCTGGCCGGCGGTGACGCTGTCCCCGACGGCCGCCTTGACGACGGTGACCGTGCCGGGCATCGGCGCGGTGAGCGCCCCGGCGTGTGCCGCCGCGCCCGCGCCCCCGGCGGCGACCGGGTCGTGGTCGAGGACGTGCCAGGTGTCCCCGGCGTGCGCCAGCCAGGTCCCGGCGGAGCCGGTTCCGGTTCGGTCGGGGGCCGTCACAAAGGGGGTGGTGTGGCCGTCGAGGTCCAGGGTGAGGCGGTGAGGGCCGGTGCGGAGGAGGCGGGCACGGCGGGGTGCGCCTGCGGCGCGCTGCTCCCCAGCCTCTCCCTCAGAGGGGGAAGCCCCGCTTGCCGAAACCGGGGGCAGGCCCCCGGTCCCCCCGGCCCCCGCGCCCTCCGGCGCGTCCAGCAGCACCTCCGTCCCCGACGCCGTCGTCCGGACCCGGACCGTCACCGGGTCCCGTCCGGGCACCCGCAGGTGGTGCGGTGTCCAGGCGGGCTCGCCGCCCAGGCGCCAGGCGTCCGGGACGGAGAACGGGTCCGTCCAGGCGTCGGGGGCGGTGGGCGGGGCGAGGGCCGCCTGGCGGGTGAGGGCCGCTGTCGCGTAGACCTCGTCGGGGACCGTGTCCGCCAGCAGCGACGGGCCGTCGCGGTCGACGAGGCCGGTGTCCAGGTCGCCCGAGACGACCGCCGGGTGGGCCAGGAGGCGGCGGAGGAAGCCGGTGTTGGTCTCCAGGCCGAGGATGGTGGTGTCCGCGAGGGCGGCGCGCAGGCGGCGGAGGGCCGTGGCGCGGTCGGGGCCGTACGCGATGATCTTGGCGAGCATCGGGTCGTAGTCGGTGCCGATCTCCGTGCCCGGGAGCAGGCCGGAGTCGACGCGGATGCCGGGGCCCTCGGGCTCGTGGAGGGCGACGATCTTCCCGGCGGACGGGAGGAAGCCGCGAGCGGGGACCTCGGCGCAGATGCGGGCCTCGACGGCGTGGCCGGTGAGGGTGATGTCCTCCTGGGTGACGGCCAGGTGTTCGCCCGCCGCCACGCGGAGCTGCCACTCCACCAGGTCGAGGCCGGTGATCAGCTCCGTGACCGGGTGCTCGACCTGAAGGCGGGTGTTCATCTCCATGAAGTAGTAGGCGGAGGGGTCGCCGCCGGGGACGATGAACTCCACCGTGCCCGCGCCCGTGTAACCGCAGGAGCGGGCCGCCTGGACGGCGGCGGCGCCCATCGCCGCGCGGGTCGCCTCGTCCAGCAGGACGCTCGGCGCCTCCTCGATGATCTTCTGGTGGCGGCGCTGGAGCGAGCACTCGCGCTCGCCGAGGTGGACGACGTTGCCGTGGCCGTCCGCGAGGACCTGGATCTCGATGTGCCGGGGGCGGTCGATCCACCGCTCCACCAGCAGCGTGTCGTCGCCGAAGGAGCCGCGCGCCTCCCGCCGGGCCGCCGCGATCTCCTCGGCGAGCAGCGCCTCGTCGCGGACCAGCCGCATGCCCTTGCCGCCGCCGCCGGCCGACGGCTTGAGCAGCACCGGCATGCCGATCTCCCGCGCCGCGTCGATCAGTCGGGCGTCGCTCAGGCCGCTGCCCGTCGAGCCCGGGACGACCGGGACGCCCGCCGCCCTGACCGTCTCCTTCGCACGGATCTTGTCGCCCATGAGGTCGATCGCGTCGGCCGGCGGGCCGATGAAGACCAGGCCGGCGTCCGCGCAGGCACGGGCGAACGCCGCGTTCTCGGCGAGGAAGCCGTAACCGGGGTGGACGGCCTGTGCGCCGGCCCGTTCGGCGGCGGCCAGCAGCCGTTCGACGGACAGGTAGCTCTCGGCGGCGGACGCCGGGCCGAGGCGGACGGCCGTGTCGGCCTCGCGGACGTGCCGGGCGTCGGCGTCCGCGTCGCTGTAGACGGCGACCGAGCGGATGCCCAGCTCCCGCAGGGTGCGGATGACGCGGACGGCGATCTCGCCTCGGTTGGCGACCAGGACACTCTCGAACATCGTCACGTCTCCTCTCACATCCGGAAGACGCCGTAGCCGGGCGCGTTCGGGTCGCGTTCGGGCAGGGGGGCGTTGGCGCAGGCGGTGAGGGCGAGGCCGAGGACCCGGCGGGTCTCCAGCGGGTCGATGACGCCGTCGTCCCACAGCCGGGCGGTGGCGTAGTAGGCGTTGCCCTGCGTCTCGTACTGCTCGCGGACGGGCGCCTTGAACGCCTCCTCGTCCTCCGCGCTCCACTGCTCGCCGCGCGCTTCCGACTGGTCGCGCTTGACGGTGGCCAGCACCGAGGCGGCCTGCTCGCCGCCCATCACGGAGATCTTGGCGTTGGGCCACATCCACAGGAAGCGGGGCGAGTAGGCCCGGCCGCACATCGAGTAGTTGCCGGCGCCGTACGAGCCGCCGACGACCACCGTCAGCTTGGGGACGCGCGCACAGGCCACCGCCGTCACCATCTTGGCGCCGTGCTTGGCGATGCCGCCCGCCTCGTACTGCCGGCCGACCATGAAGCCGGAGATGTTCTGGAGGAAGACCAGGGGTATGCCGCGCTGGTCGCAGAGCTCGATGAAGTGGGCGCCCTTCTGGGCGGATTCGGCGAAGAGGATGCCGTTGTTGGCGACGATGCCGACCGGGTGGCCGTGGATCCGGGCGAAGCCGGTCACCAGCGTCTGCCCGAACTCGGCCTTGAACTCGGCGAACCGGGAGCCGTCCACCACCCGCGCGATGACCTCGCGGACGTCGTAGGGGGTGCGGGGGTCGACCGGGACGGCGCCGTAGAGCCCGGCGGGGTCGACCTTGGGCTCCTCGGGGGGCTCCACCCGCCAGGGCAGCGGCCCGCGGTCGCCGAGCGTCGAGACGATCGTGCGGACGATGCGCAGCGCGTGCGCGTCGTCCTCCGCCAGGTGGTCGGTGACGCCGGAGACCTTGGAGTGCACCTCGCCGCCGCCCAGCTCCTCGGCGGTGACGACCTCGCCCGTGGCGGCCTTCACCAGCGGCGGGCCGCCCAGGAAGATCGTGCCCTGGCCGCGCACGATGACGGCCTCGTCGCTCATCGCGGGGACGTACGCGCCGCCGGCGGTACAGGAGCCGAGCACGGCGGCGATCTGCGGGATGCCCGCGCCGGACATCCGGGCCTGGTTGTAGAAGATGCGGCCGAAGTGCTCGCGGTCGGGGAAGACCTCGTCCTGCATGGGGAGGGAGGCGCCGCCGGAGTCCACCAGGTAGAGGCAGGGGAGCCGGTTCTCCAGGGCGATCTCCTGGGCCCTGAGGTGCTTCTTGACGGTCATCGGGTAGTACGTGCCGCCCTTGACCGTCGCGTCGTTGGCGACGATCACCACCTCGCGGCCCGAGACCCGGCCGATGCCCGCGATCACCCCGGCGGCGGGGGCGGCCCCGCCGTACAGGCCGTCGGCGGCCAGCGGGGCCAGCTCCAGGAACGGCGATCCGGGGTCCAGCAGGGCGTCCACCCGGTCCCGGGGGAGCAGCTTGCCCCGCGCGGTGTGCCGGGCGCGGGCGCGCTCGCCCCCGCCGAGCCGGGCCGCCGCCAGCTTCTCGCGCAGTCGTGCCACGAGCTCGCGGTGCGCGGCCTCGTTGGCGCGCCAGCCTTCGGACGCCGGATCTGCGGCGCTGGTCAGCGCCGGTGCCTGCTGCATGGACTCGAAGCTCCCTTGCTACGTGCCACGTGCGCTTGTCAACCGTTGCGGTTAATAAGCGTTAACAGATCCTCTTCAGGTTAACGGCCGCTAACGGCGCTGTCTACAATTTGTTCGGTGACCCCTGTGAACCCCGCCCCCATCGACGCGACCCCCGCCGCCCAGCCCGCCCCCACCCGCCGCGAGCAGATCCTCCGCGAGGCCGCCCGCCTCTTCGCCGAGCGCGGCTTCCACGGCGTCGGGGTGGACGAGATAGGGGCGGCGGTCGGCATCAGCGGACCCGGCCTCTACCGCCACTTCGCGGGCAAGGACGCGATGCTCGCCGAGCTGCTGGTCGGCATCAGCGGTCGGCTGCTGGCGAGCGGGCGCGAGCGCCGGGCCGCGGCCGAGGCGGCGGACGCCGGGCCGGCCGCCGTCCTGGGGTCGCTGATCGACGGGCACATCGACTTCGCGCTGGACGACCGGGCGCTGATCATCCTGCACGACCGCGAGCTGGGCCAGCTCCGCGACGTCGACCGCAAGCAGGTCCGTTCGCTCCAGCGGCAGTACGTGGAACTGTGGGTCGAGGTCGTCCGGGGGCTCCACCCGGGGGTCGCCGAGGACGACGCCCGGGCCGCCGTGCACGCCGTGTTCGGCCTGCTCAACTCCACCCCCCACCTCGGTCGCGCCGGCGGGCTGCCCGGCCGGGACGCCACCGCCGCGCTGCTCCGCCGGCTGGCGCACGGCGCCCTCGCGGCACTCACCGGCCCCGCCCGCCCCTGAGGCCTTATGCTCCTCATCCCGTCCGCCTCCGAGGCCCCGCCTGCCCCGGCTGCTCCGGACGCGCCCGCGTCCGGCGGGATCTGGACAGTCGCGGAGACCGCCGGGTAGCTTTCGCTGAGCAAGCGCTCAGCCGACCGGGGGCGGCGGAACCGGCCCCGCCGAGGGGGTAGTTGTGCGTCGGACGGTGTTCAACGAGGACCACGAGGCGTTCCGGGAGACCATCCGCGCCTTCATCGCCGCGGAGGTCGTCCCGGACTACGAGGCGTGGCGCGAGGCCGGACAGGTACCGCGCGACTTCTACAAGAAGCTCGGCGAACTGGGCGTCTTCGGCATCGAGGTCCCCGAGGAGTACGGCGGCGCCGGCGAGACCGGCTTCAAGTACCAGGCCGTCATCACCGAGGAGTGCGCCCGCGCGGCCGTCAGTTTCGGCGGCAGCGGCGTGCACACCGCCCTCGTCCTGCCGTACCTCCTGAAGTACGCCACCGAGGAGCAGAAGCGGCGCTGGCTGCCGTCGTTCGTCAGCGGCGACATGATGACCGCCATCGCCATGACCGAGCCCGGCACCGGCTCCGACCTGGCCGGCATGCGGACCACCGCGAAGCTCTCCGAGGACGGCACCCACTACGTGCTCAACGGCGCCAAGACCTTCATCACCGGCGGCGTGCTCGCCGACCGGGTGATCGTCTGCGCCCGCACCGCGCCGCCCGCCCCCGAGGACCGGCGGGGCGGGATCACGCTCCTCTTCGTGGACGCCCGCTCCGAGGGGTACGCGGTCGGCCGCAAGCTGGAGAAACTGGGGCTGAAGACGTCCGACACCGCCGAACTGTCCTTCGCCGACGTCAAGGTGCCCGTCACCGACCGGCTCGGCGAGGAGGGCAAGGCGTTCTCCTACCTCGCGCACAACCTGCCGCAGGAGCGGCTGGGCATCGCCTTCTCGGCGTACGCGCAGTCGGCCGCCGCCGTGGAGTTCGCCCACCGGTACGTGCGGGAGCGCACGGTCTTCGGGCAGCCGGTGGCGTCGTTCCAGAACACCAAGTTCGTCCTCGCCGACTGCAAGTCCGAGGTCGACGCCATGCAGGCCGTCGTCGACCGGGCGCTGGACGCCCACGACGCGGGCGAGCTGACCGCCGCCGACGCCGCGTCCGCCAAGCTCTTCACCACCGAACGCGCCGCCGTCGTCATCGACAAGTGTCTGCAACTGCACGGCGGTTACGGCTACATGATGGAGTACCCCATCGCCCGGCTGTACGCCGACACCCGCGTCAGCCGGATCTACGGCGGCACCAGCGAGGTCATGCGCTCCATCGTCGCCAAGTCGATGGGTCTCTGAGCTCCCCGAGCTCATTCAGGAACGGAACGGCACCGCACGTGAACGAACCCCCGGCCCCGGGCCCGGCCCCGCTTCAGGACCTCCTCGACCTGCTCGACCTCGAACGGATCGAAGAGGACATCTTCCGCGGCACCAGCCGGCCCGCCCTGATCCCCCGTGTCTTCGGCGGCCAGGTCGCCGCCCAGGCGCTGGTCGCGGCCGGCCGGACGGTCCCGGACGACCGGTTCCCGCACTCCCTGCACGCCTACTTCCTGCGGCCGGGCGACCCCGGCGCGCCCATCGTCTACACGGTGGACCGCATCCGCGACGGCCGCTCCTTCACCACCCGCCGTGTGGTGGCCGTCCAGCGCGGCCGGCCGATCTTCCACCTCTCGGCGTCCTTCCAGCTTTACGAGGAAGGGCTGGAGCACCAGGAGCCCGCCCCGCCCGCGCCCGACCCGCTCACCCTGCCGACCGCCGCCGAGCTGCTGCCCCGGTACGCCGACCGGTTCGCGGGCCCGGACGTCGTCGAACGGCTGCTGGAGGCGCGGGCCGCCGTCGACCTGCGGTACGTCGGCGACCCGCCGTTCGCCCGCTACGGCGAGCCGCGCGAACCCCGTTCGCAGGTGTGGTTCCGCACCGACGGCAAACTCGCCGACGACCCGCTGCTCCACGTCTGCCTGGCCACCTACGTCTCCGACATGACCCTGCTGGACTCCGTCCTGCTCGCCCACGGCCGCGGCGGCTGGGTGGTCGGCGACGTCGTCGGCGCCAGCCTGGACCACGCCATGTGGTTCCACCGGCCGTTCCGCGCCGACGAGTGGCTGCTCTACGACCAGGAGAGCCCCACCTCCCAGGGCGGCCGAGGGCTGGCCCGCGGCCGGATCTTCACCCAGGACGGGCAGTTGGCGGTGTCGGTGATCCAGGAGGGGCTGGTGCGGATTCCGCGTACGCGGGACTGAGGCGCCGTCGGTTTCCCCGTACGCTCATCGCGTAGGAGGGGAGAACTCATGCGCAACATCCTGCTGATGGCCGCTGGGGCCGTCGTCATCGTCCTGACAGCCCTGCTGATGTTCTTCTGGCATCAGTGGCTCCTGGACCAGGCGGGCGGCCCCCGGTTCGCCTTCGGCCTCGTCGGGCGCGCCGCCGAACTCGGCGCGCTGTACGGCGGGACGTGGCTGTGCGTCCGCGGCTGGAACGGGCGGACAGCCTGACCGCCGTGGGGACTTGGCCCCGGTCCCTCCCCCTCTGGGGGAGGGACCGGGGAAGCTCACCCCGCCCGCAGCCCCGCCGCGTCCAGCAGGTACGCCGTCATCGGCTCGTAGAACCGCGGGTCGGCCACGTGGTCGTCCAGCGGCACCGCCACCCGCAGCAGCCCCTCCGCCTCCGCGAGGAACAGCGCCGGGTCGTTGCAGTCCGCGAAGCCGACCGTGTCGATCCCCCGCTGCGCCGCGCACCCGGCCCAGCCGTGGTCGGCGACCACCAGGTCAGGCAGCGGGCGGCCCTCCCGCGCCAGCCCGTCGAGGACCGCCGCCATCGGGGCGGGGGAGTGGGTGTGCCACAGGGTGGCGCCGCGCTCGAACACCGCCACGTCCGCGACCTGGTACACCGAGCCCTCGTCCGCCCGCAGCCCGCCCGGCACCGAGACGATCTCGCAGCCGGCGGCGCGCAGGGCCGCGGCCGTCGCCCGGTGCACGTCCAGCAGCCCGCCGGGGTGGCCGGTGGCGAACAGCACCCGCTGCCGCGCCTCCGCCGCCTTGCGCAGGAACAGGGCCGCCCGTTCCAGCGCCGTGACCGTCAGCTCCGGGTCGATGGCGTCCTGCCCGGACCGCAGCGTGGGGTCGTCGCTGACCCCACAGCGCTCGGCCATGACGGCCAGCACGTCCTGCTCGTCCGTCCAGCGGTCGCCCAGCTCCACCCCCAGCCAGTACTGCCGGTCGCCGTGCGCGAGCCGGCGGTAGTGGTCGAGGCTGTTCTGGCGGGGCGTCGCGACGACCCCCGCGATGCGCGTCCGGACGAGGTGGTCGAACAGCTCGGCTCGGCTGGGTACGGTCTGCGGCGTCGGCATGAGGGCATTCTTCCCGCCCGCCGATCCGCCGTCTCCCCCCGGGCCGCGAGGGACGCCGAGGCCACGACGGGAGGGACACCGGGCCCATGACGCGCCGGACGCCGGGCCACGGCGCGGGAGACGCCGGGCCGCGACGGGAGAGACGCCGGGCCACGGCGCGGGGGGACGCGGAGCAGCGACGTGACGGACGTCGTACCTGCGCCGTCCCCGCGATCCGCCGAACTGTCCTGCCGGACGCCGTGCCCACGCCGTCCCCGCGTCCTGCCGGACGCCGTACCCGGCGCGCCCGTGACGTGATGGACGCCGTGTCCATAAAAGGGAGCCGGACCCACAGTTCCGTACATGTGCGGAAACCCGGCCCCTGCCTACTCTCGGGAACGTCCCAGGCAGCGATCCGAGAGGCTCCCCGCATGACCACCGACGCCCCCCGTGAACCGCGCGGCCCCGTCGACTCGTCCCGCATCCCGCGGTACGCCGGGCCGGCGACCTTCGCCCGGCTGCCGCGGCTCGACGAGGTCGGCACGGCCGACGTCGCGGTCGTCGGCGTGCCCTTCGACACGGGCGTGTCCTACCGCCCCGGCGCCCGCTTCGGCGGCAACGCCATCCGCGAGGCGTCCCGGCTGCTGCGCCCCTACAACCCGGCGCAGGACGCGTCGCCGTTCGCCCTCGCGCAGGTCGCGGACGCCGGTGACATCGCCGCCAACCCGTTCGACATCAACGAGGCCGTCGAGACGATCGAGGCCGCGGCCGACGACATCCTCGGCACCGGCGCCCGCATGATGACGCTCGGCGGCGACCACACGATCGCGCTGCCGCTGCTCCGCTCGGTCGCCAAGAAGCACGGCCCGGTCGCGCTGCTGCACTTCGACGCGCACCTGGACACCTGGGACACCTACTTCGGTGCCGAGTACACCCACGGCACCCCGTTCCGCCGGGCCGTCGAGGAGGGCATCCTCGACACCTCCGCCCTCTCCCACGTCGGCACCCGCGGCCCGCTCTACGGCAAGCAGGACCTGACGGACGACGAGAAGATGGGCTTCGGCATCGTCACCTCGGCCGACGTCTACCGCCGCGGTGCCGACGAGGTCGCGGACCAGCTCCGCCAGCGCATCGGCGACCGCCCGCTGTACATCTCGATCGACATCGACTGCCTCGACCCGGCGCACGCCCCCGGCACCGGCACCCCCGAGGCCGGCGGCATGACCTCCCGCGAGCTGCTGGAGATCCTGCGCGGCCTGGCCTCCTGCAACCTGGTCTCCGCGGATGTCGTCGAGGTCGCGCCCGCCTACGACCACGCCGAGATCACGGCCGTGGCCGCGTCCCACACGGCGTACGAGCTGACGACGATCATGTCGCGGCAGATCGCGGCGGCGCGCGGCGCCTGACACGTGCGAACGGGGGCGGCGCCGCCCCCGTTCGTTACGGCGGGATGAAATCCGCCCCTCCCGGCGTTGGCGCCTTCCGGTAAGGCGTACGAGTCGGGAGGACCCGGGTGGCGGAGAAGGCGGAGCAACGCGCGGACATACGCGCGGAGGGGCGCGGCGGCGGACGTACGGGCGGTCACGGGGACGGGCGCGGCGACGGACGTGCGGACGGACCGGGCTGGGCCAGGCGGCTCGCCGGGTACTGCTGGCGGTACCGGAGGGCGGTGCTGCTGGCGCTGGGCTCGTCGCTGGGCGGCATGGCCGTCACGGCCCTGGTCCCGCTCATACCCAAGGTGATCATCGATGACGTCATCGGTGGTCACCACCGCCCCCTGGCCCCCTGGGCCACCCTGCTGATCGTCGCCGCGGTCGTCGTCTACGGCCTGACCTACGTCCGCCGCTACTACGGCGGCCGGCTCGCGCTCGACGTCCAGCACGATCTGCGCACCGAGATGTACGCGTCCATCGCCCGGCTCGACGGCAAGCGGCAGGACGAACTCTCCACCGGCCAGGTCGTCGGCCGGGCCACCAGTGATCTCCAGTTGATCCAGGGCCTGCTGTTCATGCTGCCGATGATGATCGGCAACATCCTCCTCTTCCTGATCTCGCTGGTCGTGATGGCGGTCCTCTCGCCGGTGCTCACGGTCGTCGCCCTGGCCGTCGCCCCCGCCCTGTGGTTCCTCGCCTCCCGCAGCCGCGTCAAGCTCTTCCCCGCCACCTGGTACGCCCAGGGGCAGGCCGCCGCGGTCGCGGGTGTCGTGGACGGCGCGGTCGGCGGCGTCCGGGTGGTCAAGGGCTTCGGGCAGGAGGCCCAGGAGGCCGGGAAGCTCCGGAAGGTCAGCCGCCGGCTGTTCGCCGGGCGGCTGCGCACGGTCCGGCTCAACTCCCGCTACACGCCCGCCCTCCAGGCCGTCCCCGCGCTCGGCCAGGTGGCCATGCTGGCGCTCGGCGGCTGGCTGGCGACGCGCGGACAGATCACCCTCGGCACGTTCGTCGCCTTCTCCACCTACCTCGCCCAGCTCGTCGGCCCGGTCCGGATGCTGACGATGATCCTCACTGTCGGCCAGCAGGCCCGCGCCGGCGTCGAGCGGGTCCTCGAACTCATCGACACCGAGCCGGTGATCGACGAGCGCCCCGACGCCCACGAGCTGCCCGCCGACGCCCCCGCGACCGTCGAGTTCGACGACGTCTCGTTCGGCTACGACCCCGAGCGGCCCGTCCTCGACGGCGTGACCCTGCGGATCGAGCCCGGCGAGACGCTCGCCGTCGTCGGCGCCTCCGGCAGCGGCAAGTCGACACTGTCGCTGCTGCTCCCGCGCTTCTACGACGTCACCTCCGGCGCCGTCCGGATCGGCGGCCACGACGTCCGCGACCTCACCCACGCCTCACTGCGGGCCGCGATCGGTCTGGTGCCCGAGGACAGCTTCCTGTTCTCCGACAGCGTCCGCGACAACATCGCGTTCGGCCTGCCCGGCGCCACCGACGAACAGGTCCGCACCGCCGCGCGGGCCGCGCAGGCCGACGGCTTCATCTCCGCGCTGCCCGAGGGCTACGACACCAAGGTCGGCGAGCAGGGCCTCACCCTCTCCGGCGGCCAGCGGCAGCGCATCGCCCTCGCCCGCGCCATCCTCGCCGACCCCCGGCTGCTCCTCCTCGACGACGCGACCTCGGCGGTCGACGCCCGCGTGGAGCACGAGATCCACGAGGCGCTGCGCGGCGTCATGGCCGGCCGGACGACGCTGCTGATCGCCCACCGGGCGTCCACCCTCGGCCTCGCCGACCGGATCGCGGTGCTCGACGGCGGCCGGCTGGTCGACGTCGGCACGGCGGACGAGCTCCAGGAGCGGTGCGCCCTCTACCGGCGGCTGCTCACCGACCCCGACGAGCTGGGCGGCGTCACCAAGGACCCGGCGGGCGCGACGGAACCGCCCGTCGACACCGTCGCGGACACGGTGGACGGCCGCGTGGACGGCGTGACGCCCGCGCTCTGGAAGCGGGACGGTTCGTCGGAAGAGGACGATCCGCACGGTTCCCTCACCGGCATGCCCGCCACCCCCGAACTCCTCGCCAAGGTCGCGGCCCTGCCGCCCGCCACCGACGCCCCCGACATCGACGAGGAGCGGGCCGCCCGCCCCGAGGAGGCGTACGGGCTGCGGCAGTTGCTGCGCGGCTTCGGCGCGCCGCTGGCGGTGAGCCTGCTGCTGGTCGCGGTGGACGCGGTCGCCGGGCTGCTGCTGCCGGTGCTGATCCGGCACGGCATCGACCAGGGCGTGGAGCGGATGGCGCTCGGCGCGGTCTGGGCGGCGTCCGGGCTGGCGCTGCTGGTCGTCGTCGCCCAGTGGGCGGCCCAGGTCGGCGAGACCCGGATGACGGGCAGGACCGGCGAACGCATCCTCTACTCACTCCGGCTGAAGATCTTCGCGCAGCTCCAGCGCCTCGGTCTCGACTACTACGAGCGCGAGCTCACCGGCAAGATCATGACCCGGATGACGACGGACGTGGACGCCCTGTCGACGTTCCTCCAGACCGGACTCGTCACCGCCTTCGTCTCCGTCCTCACCTTCCTCGGCATCCTCGTCGCCCTCCTCGTCATCGACGTGCAGCTCGCCCTGGTGGTCTTCGCGACGCTGCCGCTGCTGATCGTCGGCACGGTCTTCTTCCGGCGGCAGAGCGTCAAGGCGTACGAACTCGCCCGGGAGCGCGTCGGCCTCGTCAACGCCGATCTCCAGGAAAGCGTGGCCGGCCTGCGGATCGTGCAGGCCTACCGCCGCGAGGAGGCGGGCGCCGACCGCTTCGCCGAGCGCAGCGACGACTACCGGCGGGCGCGGGTGCGCGGCCAGTGGCTGATCTCGGTGTACTTCCCGTTCGTCCAGCTCCTGTCGTCGGTGGCGTCGGCGGCGGTACTGATCGTCGGCGCGGGCCGGGTGGACGACGGGACGCTGACGACCGGCGCGCTGGTCGCCTACCTCCTGTACATCGACCTCTTCTTCGCCCCCGTGCAGCAGCTCTCCCAGGTCTTCGACGGCTACCAGCAGGCCACGGTCTCGCTGGGACGGATCCAGGCGCTGCTACGGGAACGGACGTCCACACCGGTGGCGGCCGAGCCGCTCCCGGTACCGAAGCTGCGCGGCGAGATCGTCTTCGACGACGTGCACTTCCGCTACGGCTCGGACGACTCCGACACCGGCGGCCGCGCCCAGGCCCTCAGCGGCATCGGCCTGACCATCCCGGCCGGCCAGACGGTCGCGTTCGTCGGCGAGACGGGGGCGGGCAAGTCCACGCTGGTGAAGATGGTCGCCCGGTACTACGACCCGACGTCGGGGAGGGTCCTGGTGGACGGCCGGGACCTGCGGGACCTGGACCCGGTGGCGTACCACCACCGCCTCGGCGTCGTCCCGCAGGAGCCCTACCTCTTCCCGGGCACCGTCCGCGACGCCATCGCCTACGGCCGCCCGGACGCGTCCGACGCGGAAGTGGAAGCGGCGGCGCGAGCGGTCGGGGCGCACCCGATGATCGCCACCCTGGACGGCGGCTACCTGCACCCCGTCGCGGAGCGCGGGCGCAACCTCTCCGCCGGACAGCGGCAGTTGATCGCCCTTGCGCGAGCGGAACTCGTCGATCCCGACGTGCTGTTGTTGGACGAGGCGACGGCGGCCCTCGACCTCGCCACGGAAGCACTCGTCAACGAGGCCACGGACCGCCTGGCCGGCCGCCGCACCACCCTCGTCGTCGCCCATCGCCTCACCACGGCGGCCCGGGCGGACCGGGTGGTCGTTCTCGACGGGGGCCAGATCGTGGAAGACGGCACCCACGAGGAACTCTTGACCCTGGACGGCCGGTACGCGGCGCTCTGGCGGACGTTCACGGGCGGCGCCGGGCGGGAGGAGGCGCTCGGGGTGGGGGCCTGAGGGGCTGGTGTGACGTCATGACGTCACCTCTAGGCTGACGCCATGACGTCACACCCGCACCAGCCGTTGCTGCGCCTGCTGTCGGACACCCATGTCCCCGCCGAGGTCCGGCACGCCTTCACGTACCTCCGCCCGGTGGCCGAGGGGCTGGTGGAGGGCATCGCCCTCGACACCCCCGACTCGATCGTGCTCCTGGACGACAAGGGCGTGGCGTCCGACGGCGATCCGGCGGCCCTGCGCATGGCGGCCCGCGCCAACCTCGCGGCGCTGCCGATGGGCCACGACCGGCTGGACTGGCCCGACGGAACGGTCCTGTACATCGTGGGGGCGGGTTCCGCACACGCCGCGAGCAAGATCCTCGTCCTGGACGAGCTGGTCCGCGAGGTGACCGGGCAGGCGCCCCCTGCCGAGGGCGTCCTGGTGACCGTGCCGAGCCGGCACAACCTCGCCTTCCACCCGATCACGGACGGGACCGTCGTCAGCGCCGTCAACGACCTGGCGGCCTTCGGCCTCGGCGCGTACCAGGACAATCCCGACGACTGTCTCTCGCCTCGGGTCTACTGGTGGCAGGACGGCGTCCTGACCTCGCTGACGGTCATCGACCACGAGACGCGGCAGTTCTCCATACGGCCGCCGGAGGAACTCCTCGCCACCATGAGGCGGTTGGCTGCCGCCTGAGGGGTGCCCCTGTCCCTCCCCCAGAGGGGGCACCCCCATTCGCCGTTTCCTGGGGCTGCGCCCCAGACCCCCTTTTTCGCGGCTTCGCCGCTCGTCCTCAAACGCCGGACGGGCTGGATAGGGCGCCCACTCCAGCCCGTCCGGCGTTTGAGGACAACCGCGCGGAGCGCGGTTTCGGGGGTGCGGGGGCTGGCCCCCACGGAAGTAGCGCTACGCCCCCTTCGCCTTCAGTCGGTCGCAGGGGAGGCGCCTTGCGATCACGTGCTCAGGGCGTGCCGCGCCTGACTGATGAGCCGCTGCGCGTCGGATCCGAACACTGCGGACTCACGCAGCGTGCACCAGGTGCGCAGGTGAGTGGTGACACTGTCGGTGTCGTCCAGCCATAGCTCCGCGTCCCAGGTCTCTACGATCACCTGGCGGTCATCGTAGATCCAGAAACCGACTCCGGGCGGCACCTTCAGAGTGGCTCGGAGAGGTACGATCCCCAACTCGACCGTGTCGAGACCGACGATTCCCAGGAGCCGATCGAGCTGGCCCGCGAGGACGGAGGGCGGGCAGATCCGGGTGTGCAGCACCGCTTCCCATAGCAGTACGTGGTAGCGCTTGCCCGAGTCGTAGAGCCCCGACTGCCGCTTCATGCGGGCCTGTACCGCCTCTTCGATGTCGCGCTTCGACCCGTGGAGTTCGGCGAAGCGGGTCAGAATGGCTCGTGCGTAGTCGGGTGTCTGGAGGACTCCTACGATCCAGGACGACTCCCAGGCTCGCAGAACGAGCGAGTTCGCCTGCGCCTCATTGTGCGCTTCCTGGACTGCACAGTGGTCCCCCGGCAGTGGGCGCCGCATGGAATGCCCTTCGGTCGTGGGCTGAGGGTTTACGTGGCTCGTGTGTCCGCCGACGGGCGGTCAGAATTCGATTTCGGCTTTTTGGGCGAGCCTGACGAGCCGCGGATTGCTCCGCTTGTGCAGCGTCGTCAGCACTCGAATGAGCTCCTGGCTGGTGGGATGCACCTTCGCCATTTGAGGAGCGATACTCCAAGCCTTCTCCAAGTCCTCAAGGGCTCCTTCCCGGTCACCCAGCGCCAACTTGGAGCGAGCGGTGTTCATGTACATGGGACTGGTTCGCGTGGCGGGAAGGCTCAACGGCCGTCGTGCCGGGTCTTTGGTGAGGTCCCGCATGACCGCGATGGCGTCGGCGTGCCTCCGGAGGTCACTGCACGTCGCGACGACGTGGATGGCGGTGTTCTGCGGGCCGAAGTGGATCCCGCCGATCCCGCCGGCGCGGCAGACATCCCGGTCGAAATCCTCGGCGAGAGCCCAAGCGCTGTCGATGTGGCGGTCGGCCGTACGCTTGTCTCCCAATCGCCCGGCCAGTGTCAGTCCCCGAAGGTGCAGGGTTCCCAGCGCGTAGGAGCGCTCGAACCCGGTCGCGTCCCCCCGCTCCACTTGAGTGATGGCGCGGTCCACGACGGCCAGGCCGTCTTCGAATTCCCCGTGATTCAGATAGACCCCGGCTTCGTCCCTGGCGGCGACCGCCAGTGTCACCGGGTCGGCTTGCTGCGCGGCGATCTTCTGCTTGGTGACCGCCAGGTCGGCCAGGGTCATCCAACGGTGACGTGCGGCAAGCCAGTAGACGCACGAGTATGCCTCCGCCACCATGGCCCACGCCTCCGGAGTTCCCGTCCTGTGCGCGTGGTTCGTCACCTCCGACACAACCGGCGGGAGTTTAAGTAGTACCTGGGTCAGGTCGGCCTTCCCGCGGATCTCGGCCATCTCGGCCAACGCTGCTTTGAGCTGTTCCGGGCTCGCCGTGGACTCGGCCGGGAGATCGAATCGTCGAATCGCCGAATTTAGGGCCTTCAGTGAGTCCTCGGCGCCGACAACCGGTGTGGATCCCAGGACCACTTCAAGGCTGACGCCGAATGCGCGCGCCAGTGCGGCGGCCACGCCCTGCGTCAGTGTCCGCTCGCCGCGTTCGATCTTTCCGATATGCGGCCTGGACAGTCCGGCGCGCCGCGCCAGCTCCTCCTGTTTCCAGCCGCGTTCGTCCCGGAGCACCCGCACGTTCGCACCCGGCCCCGGAACCTCAATGATCGCGCTCATATCGCCCGGCTTTCGCATCGACGTTCGCCGTTCCCATGATCCACTAACTGACGCACCTGACGCGGTGTTTGGGTACCCACTGGGTACCTCAAACCCCTGTCCTCCGACGTTACACAGGTCCAACCTGTCAATGCCCGACCGCCGATGGCGGCACGGTCGACTGTTCATCGCCCACGGGCAGGACTTACGGAGGTTCGAACGTATGACGCATCTGTCCTTCGGTGTCGGGGCCCGACCCGCACTCGTGCCCAACCCGTACGTGCCTTGCGCCGCGTGCACGAGGATCGCCGGCGCGCGCCACGCCGCCGAGCGCGTCGGCGACTGGAAGCGCGTGGAACTGCTGCGGCGGGAGGGGCTGCGGCACGGGGATGAGGTGCACCGTGGTTGACGACTGGATCCCTCAACCGCTCGAACCCGTCCTCGACGTGGAACTCGACCGGGTCGGCGTCGTCGTCGGCTGGGACCACGACACCGGGCAGATCACCCTCCGGCCTCCCGGCGGTGGCCGGACCTGGCGGCCGGCGCGCTACCGCCGCGCCACCGCCACCGACAAGCTCCGCGCCCGCGTGCGCGAGCTGAACCGGGAGGGGCGGCGCGGATGGTGACGGGCGCGGGGGGCGAGGAGCCGTCGGTGGGCAGCGCACCGGGCGGTTGGGGGTGCGCAGGATGCCCTGAATGTGCCCAGTTGAAGAGCGACTTCGCACTTGCGCTCGGCAAGGGTGACCGTGGCGAGGGCGAACGTGTGATCACCGCCCGGGGGCTGCACTTGTACACAGCGCACTGGGGCCCCTGGGGCGCGTAGTCCCCCCCACACAGACTCCCGTCTGCCCCGCCGACGACCCTGGCCGTGTTCCCTCACGGCGACTCCCGGCGCGGCACGCGGGGCACAACGCCCGTCCGACCGGACGGGCGCCGCACCACTCACCCCAGGAGGACCCATGCCCCAGTGGCTGACCATGGTGGACGGCAACCCTCAGGACGACAGCGACAGCGGCAACAAGCACGGTGGCGGCGGGTCCGACGAGGGCGGCAACACCAACGACGGGAAGAACCCGGCGGACGGTGGCTGAGTGAGCGCCGACGGCATCGACGTGGCGGGCCCGAAGGGGCTCGCCTCCGCGCTCCTGGCGTCCGGAGCGCTGACCGGCGATTGGTTGCCCGCCTTCGAGGCGGTGCCCCGGCACTTGTTCGTGCCTGACGTCATCTGGCCCGGCCGCGCCGGTATGAACCGGCAGAGCGACCGCGTGGTCCGTGCCGAGGAACCAGAAGCGTGGTGGGCAGCCGTGTACCGGGACGCGCCGATCACCACCCAGTGGGACGACGGTGCGTATACCGGGCCGGGTAAGGGAAAAGTTCCGTCCAGCTCCAACTCCATGCCCACCATAGTGTTTTCCATGCTCTCCGCGCTGAGCGTTGAAGAAGGACACCGTGTGCTGGAGATCGGCACCGGAACCGGCTGGAACGCCGCCCTGCTGTCCCATCGCGTCGGCGCCGCGAACGTCGTCACCGTGGAGGTGGACGAGAACAGCGCGCGGGAGGCGCGGGCCCGGCTGGACGCGGTGGGGTACGCGCCGCTCACCGTGGTCGGGGATGGCGCCGAGGGGTTCCCCGAGCGGGCGCCGTACGACCGGGTGATCGCCACGTGTTCCGTCGGCAGCCTGCCCCGGCCGTGGGTCACGCAGACGAAGCCCGGCGGCGTCATCGTCGCCCCCTGGGGGCCCGTCTACGGCGGGGAGGCGGTCGTCCGCCTCACCGTCGCGGGGGACGGCTCGGCGTCCGGTCGGTTCGTCGGGTCGTCCGCGTTCATGCGGCTCCGGGCGCAGCGCACCGGGCGGACGCACGTCCGGGAGTACCTCGGGGGTCGGAAGTGGCCCGCCGACGGCGTGCGCCGCACGACCCGCCTGTCTCCGGACGCCGTGGGCGACTGGCACGTGATGTTCGCGATCGGTGTGCAGGTGCCGGAAGCGTTCCCGTGGATGGAGGCGTACGACGACGGCTCCTACACCCTGTGGCTGCGCGACACCGCCGTCACGTCCTGGGCGACGGTGGACTACGAGCCGGGTGCAGGTGAGTTCGAGGTGTGGCAGTCCGGGCCCCGGAAGCTGTGGGCAGAGGTCAGCGCGGCCTACCACTGGTGGGACGCCCGGGGGCGGCCCGGGTTCGAGCGGTTCGGGCTGACCGTGGACGTGGACGGCGAGTACGTGTGGCTGGACGAGCCCGGTCAGCCCGTACCGGTCGTCCGGCCGTCCGAGGAAAAGGGGCAAGCCGTGTGAACTGCGAGGACAAAGGGTCTGGCGCAACGCATGTCACCCCCGATAGGTTCACGGCGACCTTTGCGAACCCAGGGGAGGGCGCATGCGCAAGGCTCTCAGATCGCTGCTGGCGGCGACGATGCTCATAGGAGCGATCGGCGCCGGCAGCGCCACGGCGGAGGCGGCGGCGACCACCGCCCCGCAGGCCGACATCAAGGACCGCATCCTGCGGATTCCCGGGATGAAGTTCGTCGAGGAGAAGCCCTACCAGGGCTACCGCTACCTCGTGATGTCGTACCGGCAGCCGGTCGACCACCGGAACCCCGGCAAGGGCACGTTCGAGCAGCGCTTCACCCTGCTGCACAAGGACACCGACCGTCCCACCGTGTTCTTCACCTCCGGCTACAACGTCTCCACCAACCCGAGCCGCAGCGAGCCCACGCGCATCGTGGACGGCAACCAGGTGTCGATGGAGTACCGGTTCTTCACCCCGTCGCGCCCGCAGCCCGCCGACTGGTCCAAGCTGGACATCTGGCAGGCCGCGAGCGACCAGCACCGCCTCTTCCAGGCGCTCAAGCCGGTCTACACCAAGAACTGGCTGGCCACCGGCGGCAGCAAGGGCGGCATGACGGCCACCTACTTCCGCCGCTTCTACCCGAACGACATGAACGGCACGGTCGCCTACGTCGCGCCCAACGACGTGAACGACAAGGAAGACTCGGCGTACGACAAGTTCTTCCGGAACGTCGGCGACCGGGCCTGCCGCAACCAGCTCAACTCCGTGCAGCGCGAGGCGCTCGTCCGCCGGGACGAGATCGTCGCCCGGTACGAGAAGTGGGCGAAGGAGAACGGCAAGTCGTTCAAGGTCGTCGGCAGCGCCGACAAGGCGTACGAGAACGTCGTCCTGGACCTGGTGTGGTCCTTCTGGCAGTACCACCTGCAGAGCGACTGCGCCTCCGTCCCGGCCACCAAGGCGTCCACCGACGAGCTGTACAAGTTCATCGACGACATCTCGGGCTTCGACGGCTACACGGACCAGGGCCTGGAGCGCTTCACCCCGTACTACTACCAGGCGGGCACCCAGCTCGGCGCCCCCACGGTGAAGTACCCGCACCTCAAGGGCGTGCTGCGGTACCCCGGCATCAACCAGCCGCGTTCGTACGTGCCCCGGGACATCCCGATGACCTTCCGCTCCGGCGCGATGGCGGACGTCGACCGCTGGGTGCGCCAGGACAGCCGGAACATGCTGTTCGTCTACGGGCAGAACGACCCGTGGAGCGGTGAACCGTTCCGTCTGGGCAAGGGCGCCGAGGCGCGGCACGACTTCCGCTTCTACGCCCCCGGCGGCAACCACGGCTCGAACATCGCCCAGTTGGTCGCCGACGAGCGGGCCAAGGCCACGGCCGAGGTCCTGAAGTGGGCCGGCGTGGCACCCAAGGCCGTCGAGAAGGACGAGAAGGCCGCCAAGCCGCTCGCCCCGTTCGACGCCAAGCTCGACCGCGTGAAGACCGACAAGCAGAGCGCGCTGCGTCCGTAGGGTACGGGCAGGGCGGTACGGCGGGCGCTCCCGGCAGGGGGTGCCCGCCGTCGCGTTCCCCCGGACGTCCCGGGACGCCGGCGCCGGTGCTCCGGTGAGGGCGCCCCGGGCCCCGGGATCAGGCCTGCGCCGCCGCCGCGCGCAGCAACCGGACGGTCTCGGTGATCGCCGGACGCCGCGCGGCGCCGATCCGCCAGTAGGCGTACAACCGCCGTACGGGCACGGGATCGAACCGCAGCGCCACCACGCCGGGCGGCAGCGTCCCGCGGCCCAGCCGGGGGACGACGGCGACGCCCAGGCCGGCGTTCACCAGCGCGAGCTGGGTCTGGAACTCGGCCACCTGGTGGACGAGGTCCGGCTCGTCGCCGGTCGCCCGCAGGGTCCGGACCAGCCAGTCGTGGCAGACGGTGCCGGGCGGCTGGCAGACCCACCGTTCGTGCGCCAGGTCGGTGGCGACGATCACTTTCCGTTCGGCCAGCCGGTGGCCCCGGGGGACGATCACGTCGCACCGGTCCTCGCCCAGCGTCACCCGTTCCATGCCCTCCGGCGCGGGCAGCGGGTGGATGTCCCAGTCATGGGCCACGGCCAGGTCGACCGCCCCCTGCGCGACCAGCCCCACCGACAGGTGCGGGTCGACCTCCGACATCCGGGCGTCGACGGTCGGGTGCTCCTTGGCCAGCCGCGCGAGCACGCCCGGCAGCAGGTCCCGGGCGGCCGTGGGGAACGCGGCGATGGTCAGCCGCCCGGTGGGCAGTCCGCGGCGCTCGTCCAGCTCGGTCTCGGCCCGTTCGACCAGGGCCAGCAGCTCCCGCGCGGTGTCCGCGAGCCGCAGGGCGGCGTCCGTGAGCACCACGCCGCGGCCGCGCCGCTCCAGCAGGGGCGTGCGCGTCTCCCGCTCCAGTTTGGCGATCGCCTGCGACACGGCGGACGGGGTGTAGCCCAGGGCGATCGCCGCCGCGCTGACCGAGCCGTGGACGGATACGGCGTGCAGGGCACGCATTCGGGACAGGTCCAGCACAGTTCCAAGCCTCCGTCGTCGAAGCCGTCGGTCGTCGAAGCCGTCAGTCGTCGCGGCCGTCGGTCGTCGCGGCCGTCGGTCTCTGCGGCCTTCAGTCCCTGAAGCCGCCGGTCGTTGAAGCAACGCTCAATGCCATGGTGAAGGAAGATGAACTGGTGCTGCACGGTTCCGGGCCGTGATGCTGATCCCATGCGACCCCGCCATCTTCTCCTCGCCGTCTTCGTCGCCGCCTTGTGGGGCGTCAACTTCGTCGTCATCGATGTCGGTCTCGACCACTTCCCGCCCCTCCTCTTCGACGCCCTGCGCTTCCTCGCCGCCGCCGTCCCCGCGCTCTTCTTCGTCGGCCGGCCGCCGGTGAAGTGGCGCTGGATCATCGGGGTCGGACTGGCTCTGGGCGTGGGCAAGTTCGGGCTGCTGTTCATCGGCATGCGCGCGGGGATGCCCGCCGGGCTGTCCTCGCTGGTCCTCCAGGCGCAGGCGGTGTTCACCGCCCTCTTCGCCGTCGTGACACTGGGCGAACGGCTGCGCGGGGCGCGGGCGGTGGGGCTGGCCGTGGCGGTCGCCGGGATCGTGGTCGCGGCGGTCGACGAAGGACTGTCCGGGCCGTTCCTTGGCTTCGCCCTCGTCATCGCCGCGGCGGCCTTCTGGGGCGTCTCCAACATCCTGACCCGCAAGGCCGCCGCACCGGACGCCTTCCGGTTCATCGTCTGGGTCAGCGCCGTCCCGGTCCTGCCGCTGCTCGTCCTCTCCCTCGCGGTGGAGGGCCCGCACGCCGACGCCGAGGCGCTGCGCTCCCTGGACTGGAGCGGCGTCGGGTCGCTGCTGTTCGTCGCCTGGATCAGCACGGTGCTCGGTTTCGGGCTCTGGGGGCACCTGCTGCGCACCTACGACGCCTCGGCCGTGGCCCCCTTCTCGCTGCTCGTGCCGGTCTTCGGGATGTCGTCGGCCGCGCTGCTGCTCGACGAGGAGGTGAGCCCCCTGCGGTGGTGCGCGGCGGTGCTGCTGGTCGGCGGCATCGCGGTGGCCTCGCTGGCGGGGTCGGGGCGGCCGGCCTTCCGCCGGGTGGTGCGCACGGGCGGACCGGCCGCCGCGCCGCAGAGCACCGCCCCATGACCTCCGTTCCGACCCCGTACCCCGTACCCCTGTACCGAATGAGGAGTTCTCCGTGGTCACCTGGCACGCGGTGACGGGCATGGCCCTGGTGGCCCTGGGCATGGTGCTCACTCCGGGGCCCAACATGATGTATCTGGTGTCCCGTTCGGTGACACAGGGGCGGCGCGCGGGGCTGATCTCGCTGCTGGGCGTCGCCGCGGGCTTCCTCGTCTACCTGCTGGCCGCGGTCGCCGGGATCGCCGCCCTCTTCGCCCTGGTGCCGGCCGTCTACACGGCGGTGAAGCTGGCGGGCGCCTGCTACCTGGCCTGGCTGGCGTGGCAGGCCCTGCGGCCGGGCGGCACCTCGGCGTTCGCCCCGAAGCCGCTGCCCCCGGACCCGCCCCGGCGTCTGTTCGTGATGGGTTTCGTCACCAATCTGCTCAACCCGAAGATCGCGATCCTGTACGTCTCGGTGCTGCCGCAGTTCGTCGACCCCGACCGGGGATCCGTCCCGCTGCAGAGCCTGTTGATCGGCCTGACGCAGATCACCGTCGCGCTCACCGTCAACGGCCTGATCGCCGTGGGGGCCGGGTCCGTGGCCGCGTTCCTGGGCCGCCGCCCCCGCTGGCTGCGCGTCCAGCGGTACGTGACGGGGGCGGCCCTGGCGGGGATCGCCGTGACGGTGGCGGCGGACTGAGGACCGGCCGGCCGTCGGGGCTTCGCCGCCGGCGGCCCGTCAGGCGCCCAGCAGTCCGCTCAGGTACTCCCGGCCCGGCCCGGCCAGTCCCGCGAAGTCCGGCGCCTCCGGGTGCCACCGCTTCTCGTACTCCCAGCACAGCCAGCCGTCGTAACCGGCCGCGACGAGCTCCGCCACGCACGCCGCGACCGGCACCGCGCCCGTGCCCAGCGGCAGCGGGGCGGTGTCCTCCGCCGAGGCGACGTCCTTGACCTGGACGTATCCGAGGTGCGGGGCGAGGGCGGGCAGGCTGACGGCCGGGGTCTCGCCGTTCCGCCAGGTGTGCAGCAGGTCCCAGAGGGCGCCGACGTTGCGGTGGCCGACCGGGCCCAGCATCCGGACCACGTCCTGGGCGCGCGGGTGCGAGTCGTGGGTCTCCAGCAGCACCTGGACACCCAGGTCGGCGGCGAGCGGGGCGACCCAGGCCAGCCGGCGCGCGGCGGTGTCCTCCGCGGAGTCGTCGCCGTCGGCCGGCTGCTCGCCGGCGCCGGGGAACACCCGGACGTAGGGGGCTCCCAGGTCCGCGGCGAGCCGGACGAGCGCGTCCAGTTCGCCGAACACCGGCTCGTCGGGTCCGGGCCCGGCCACCCGGGCGTACCCGGCCACTCCCAGGATCTGCACCCCGTCCGCCGCGAAGCGCCGTACGGCGTCCGCCCGTTCGGCCGGGCCGACACCGGGGTGGAGGGGCTCCTCGGGGTGGGCGCGGAGCTCGACCCCGTCCCAGCCGTGCGCGGCGGCGAGCCGCGAGACGTCGGAGAGGGGGAGGCCGGGGACAGCGAGAGTGGAGAAAGCCAGTTTCACAAAGAACCGGCTTCCCCATGCGTAACGGACTTCTCGCCACTTCGGGTAACGGATCGATAACGCTTCGGATGGGCCGCAACCTCCCGGGCCTCCCGGCTGTCGTATGTGGCATCCGGCTTCCCGGGGGAGGTATCCGGGGGGATCAGGGGGAAGCCGGCCGGGGGGAAACGAGGGGCTCGGTCAGGGGACCGGGCCCCTCGAATCGCGGTCCGGAGCGTCCCGCGCCGCCCCGCCGCGGCGTTGTCGTACCCCGGCGGTACGGTCACTCCATGGCGCAACCGGCAGTGGTCGAAGGGGTGCTCGAACGCATCACCTACGCCAACGAGGAGAACGGTTACACCGTCGCCCGGGTGGACACCGGCCGCGGTTCCGGCGACCTGCTCACGGTCGTCGGCTCGCTCCTCGGCGCCCAGGTCGGCGAGTCGCTGCGGATGGAGGGGCGGTGGGGCTCGCACCCGCAATACGGCCGCCAGTTCACGGTGGAGAACTACACGACGGTGCTCCCCGCCACCGTCCAGGGCATCCGCCGCTACCTGGGATCCGGCCTGGTCAAGGGCATCGGCCCGATCTTCGCCGACCGCATCACGCAGCACTTCGGCACCGACACCCTGCGGATCATCGAGGAGGAGACCGAGCGGCTGATCGAGGTCCCGGGCCTCGGCCCCAAGCGGACGAAGAAGATCGCCGCCGCCTGGGAGGAGCAGAAGGCCATCAAGGAGGTCATGCTCTTCCTCCAGACCGTCGAGGTCTCCACCTCCATCGCCGTCCGCATCTACAAGAAGTACGGCGACGCCTCCATCTCCGTCGTCCGGAAGGAGCCGTACCGGCTGGCCGCCGACGTGTGGGGCATCGGCTTCCTCACCGCCGACCGGATCGCCCAGTCCGTCGGCATCCCGCACGACAGCCCCGAACGCGTCAAGGCCGGTCTCCGCTACGCCCTTTCGCAGTCCGCCGACCAGGGGCACTGCTTCCTCCCCGAGGAACGGCTGATCGCCGACGCCGTGAAGCTCCTCCAGGTGGACACCGGACTGGTGATCGAGTGCCTGGCCGAACTCGCCGCCGACGAGGAGGGCGTGGTCCGCGAGACCGTCCCCGGCCCGGAGGACGGACAGCCGGTCACCGCCGTCTACCTCGTCCCCTTCCACCGGGCCGAACTCTCCCTCGCCGGACAGCTTTCGAGACTGCTGCGCGCCGAGGAGGACCGGCTGGCCGCCTTCCGGGACGTCGACTGGGACCGGGCCCTGACCTGGCTCGCCGGCCGCACCGGCGCCGAACTCGCCCCGGAGCAGCGGGACGCGGTCCGGCTCGCGCTCACCGGCAAGGTCGCCGTCCTCACCGGCGGTCCCGGCTGCGGCAAGTCCTTCACCGTGCGGTCCGTCGTCGAACTCGCGCGCGCCAAACGGGCGAAGGTGGTCCTCGCCGCGCCCACCGGCCGCGCCGCCAAGCGCCTCGCGGAGCTCGCCGGCGCCGAGGCGTCCACCGTCCACCGGCTGCTGGAGCTCAAGCCCGGCGGCGACGCCGCGTACGACCGGGACCGGCCGCTCGACGCCGACCTGGTGGTCGTCGACGAGGCGTCCATGCTCGATCTGCTGCTGGCCAACAAGCTGGTCAAGGCCGTGGCCCCCGGCGCCCACCTGCTGCTCGTCGGGGACGTGGACCAGTTGCCGTCGGTGGGCGCGGGCGAGGTGCTGCGCGATCTGCTGGCCCCCGGGAGCCCCGTCCCCGCCGTGCGGCTGACGCGCGTCTTCCGGCAGGCGCGGCAGTCGGGGGTGGTGACCAACGCCCACCGCATCAACTCGGGCGTTCCGCCGATCACCACGGGTCTCGCGGACTTCTTCCTCTTCGCCGAGGAGGACACCGAGGAGGCCGGCCGGCTCACCGTGGACGTGGCGGCCCGCCGGATCCCCGCCAGGTTCGGGCTCGATCCCCGCCGGGACGTCCAGGTGCTCGCCCCGATGCACCGCGGCCCGGCCGGCGCCGCCGCCCTCAACGGGCTGCTCCAGCAGGCCGTTACCCCCGCCCGCCCGGACCTGCCCGAGCGCCGCTTCGGCGGGCGCGTCTTCCGGGTGGGCGACAAGGTGACGCAGATCCGCAACAACTACGAGAAGGGCGCGAACGGCGTCTTCAACGGCACGGTCGGCGTCGTCACCGGCCTGGACCCGGACGAGCAGCGGCTGACCGTGCGCACCGACGAGGACGAGGAGGTCGGCTACGACTTCGCGGAGCTCGACGAGCTCGCCCACGCCTACGCCGTGACCATCCACCGCTCGCAGGGCAGCGAGTACCCGGCGGTGGTGATCCCGGTGACCACCGGCGCCTGGATGATGCTCCAGCGCAATCTTCTCTATACGGCGGTAACCCGGGCGAAACGCCTCGTCGTGCTGGTCGGCTCGCGACGCGCCCTCGGGCAGGCCGTGCGCACGGTCGGCGCGGGCCGGCGGTGCACCGCGCTCGATCACCGGCTCGCCGTGGGAGGTGGTGTTCGTCTCTGAGCGGTTTACCAATCGGGGCGAAGGGGGCAGGATGGCACGCTGGACGGCACTCAGTGCCGCTCTTGGGCCCTATGGCCGACCCCGAGTGCACGGACCGCGTCCAAATGGGGGAAGGTAGGGGTAGTCAGGGCACCTCGAAGAAGAGGCACAACGTCGGTGAGGGATGACGTGAGCGACAACTCTGTAGTAGTGCGTTACGGGGACGGCGAGTACAGCTACCCGGTGATCGACAGCACCGTCGGTGACAAGGGCTTCGACATCGGCAAGCTGCGCGCCCAGACCGGTCTGGTGACCCTGGACTCCGGTTACGGCAACACCGCCGCCTACAAGTCCGCCATCACCTACCTGGACGGCGAGCAGGGCATCCTGCGCTACCGCGGCTACCCCATCGAGCAGCTCGCCGAGCGCAGCACGTTCACCGAGACGGCGTACCTGCTGATCAACGGTGAGCTGCCGACCGCCGACGAGCTGTCGCGCTTCCAGGACGAGATCACCCGCCACACCCTGCTGCACGAGGACGTCAAGCGGTTCTACGACGGCTTCCCGCGCGACGCCCACCCGATGGCCATGCTGTCGTCCGTGGTCAGCGCCCTGTCGACGTTCTACCAGGACAGCCACAACCCCTTCGACGAGAAGCAGCGCGATCTCTCCACGATCCGGCTCCTCGCCAAGCTGCCGACGATCGCGGCCTACGCGTACAAGAAGTCCGTCGGCCACCCGGTGGTCTACCCGCGTAACGACCTCGGCTACGTCGAGAACTTCCTGCGCATGACGTTCTCGGTGCCGGCCGCCGAGTACGACCTGGACCCGGTCGTCGTGAGCGCCCTGGACAAGCTGCTCATCCTGCACGCCGACCACGAGCAGAACTGCTCCACGTCGACCGTGCGCCTGGTGGGCTCCTCGCAGGCCAACCTGTTCGCGTCCATCTCCGCGGGCATCAACGCCCTCTGGGGTCCGCTGCACGGCGGCGCCAACCAGGCCGTCCTGGAGATGCTGGAGTCCATCAAGAACTCCGGCGGCGACGTCGACTCCTTCATCCGCAAGGTGAAGAACAAGGAGGACGGCGTCCGCCTGATGGGCTTCGGGCACCGCGTCTACAAGAGCTTCGACCCCCGGGCGAAGATCATCAAGGCCGCGGCGCACGACGTCCTCTCCGCCCTGGGCAAGGACGACGAGCTGCTGGAGATCGCGCTCAAGCTGGAGGAGCACGCGCTCAGCGACGACTACTTCGTCTCGCGCAACCTCTACCCCAACGTGGACTTCTACACCGGTCTCATCTACCGGGCGATGGGCTTCCCGACCGAGATGTTCACCGTGCTCTTCGCGCTCGGCCGGCTGCCCGGCTGGATCGCCCAGTGGCACGAGATGATCAAGGAGCCGGGTTCCCGCATCGGCCGCCCGCGCCAGATCTACACCGGCGTCGTCGAGCGCGACTTCGTGCCCGTCGAGGCCCGCTGACCCGTAGGGGTCCGAAGCCTGCCGACCCCCAGGGGTCGCCGGTACGGCGCCCTCGCCTCCCCCTTCGGGGGGACGGCGGGGGCGCCGTTCGCGTGGGCTGTCCACCGCCAGGGGTGTGGCGGCGGTGGGGGTATACCGGCGGTAGGGGTATACCGACGGTTACCCCTAATAAAAGATGATGTACGTAGCACATGTACATGGCATCCGAGGCAGTTGTACATGGCATCAATGAAAAGCGCCCCGGCTCCGATCCCCCCACGGGTCGGAGCGGGGCGCTTTCCGCCCCGGAACGGATTCCCCCCACGGGATCCGCCCGGGAGTCCGAATGCGCGCCGCGCGCTCACCGTTCTCCGGCGCACCGGGTGCGCCGTCTCTCGGACGCGATCTGCCGGGACAACGTACGTACGGGAGGGCCGCTCAAAGCTCCCCGGGTACGTGTCCCGGCCACGCGTGGCCGGCCCGTCCCCCAAGACGATCCAGCACTGCCTGGTTAGACCAATCCGGACGAGGAATGGTTACCCCGGAATTGCTGTGATCTAGGTCTCTTGTTTTCGTCAGTCAAAGGGGGCGGAAAAGGGCAAGGGCCCTGAACGGAAATCAGGGCCCTTGTCTCAGGGGTAAGGCGAGGCCGGCGGGTGACGCCCGGCGGCCGGTGGGGGGCGCCCGGTCAGACGCGGCCCACCAGCTCGTACCCCGCCTCGTCCACGGCGGCCCGTACGGCCTCGTCGTCCAGCGGGCCGTCGGAGACCACGGTGACCCGGCCGGCGGAGGCCTCGGCCTTGACGGAGGTCACCCCGTCGAGCGCGGAGAGCTCGCTGCCGACCGCGCTCTCACAGTGGCCGCAGGTCATGCCGGTCACCTGGTAGACGGTGGTGGTCCCGGCGGTCGTTCCGTGCGTCATGCTGTGCTCCTCGGTGAAGTGGACCGGTTGGCGACTGCGCTGCCATCATACCCCCGGGGGGTATTGACCGGGGTCCGGCCTCCGGTCTCCGGTCCCGGGTTCCGGTCTCCGGTCCCGGGTTCCGGGGCGGTTCAGCCCCGGCGCTCGCGCCGGGCCCGGTTGCCGGGGCGTTCGGCGACCCACAGCCGGATGGTGTCGGCGAACCAGTACGGTTTCCCGCCCTCGGTCAGGTCGGGTGACGGCAGCAGGCCGTGCTTGCGGTAGGACCGCACCGTATCGGTCTGCACCCCGATGTGTGCGGCGATCTCCTTGTAGGACCAGAGTCGACGGTCGGTCATCTCTCGCGCCTCTCCGCTGCGCCGCGGCCACGGAGGGGATCCGTCGGGGGGTCCGCGACGCCGCCGTTCTCGATCACGCAGCCTCGTCCGGGGAGTGCCCCGGACGAGCCGGGCGGGCGGGGTTGTGGAACGGCTGTCGAGGAAGACTGACCGGGCCGTGACGCTCGTAACCCGGCAGGGACGTGGTGTTCGGACGGCCGCCGTCCGGGCGGTCAGCCGAGCCCGGCCGCCGCGGCCGGTTCCGACGGGCTCACCGGCCGGTTCTCCCGGCGGGAGAGCTCGCACGCCTCGGCGACCAGCAGGGCGTTCAGGCCCTCGCGGCCGGGGCACGGGCTGTCCCGCGCGCCGCGCACGGCGCGCACGAAGGCGTCCAGCTCGGCGCGGTACGCGCTCTCGAAGCGTTCGAGGAACCCGGGCCAGGGGCGGTCCGGGGCGCCCGGCCCGGCCGGTTCGGCGGAGGTGAGCGGTGTCCGGGCGCCGAGGCCCACCGCCCACTGGTCGCGGTCCCCGCACAGCTCCGTCCGGACGTCGTAGCCCGCGCCGTTGTAGCGGGTGGCGGTCGCCGACACCAGCGTGCCGTCGTCCAGGGTGAGGAGCGCGCAGGCGGTGTCCACGTCGCCGTGCTCCCGGAACGCGGGCGCCCCCGCGTCCGTGCCCCGGGCGTACACCTCCACCACCTCCCGTCCCGTCAGCCACCGGACGGTGTCGAAGTCGTGCACCATGCAGTCGCGGAACAAGCCGCCGGACAGGGGAAGGAACTCCGCCGGCGGCGGCGCGGGATCGGAGGTGACGGTCCGGATCGTGTGCACCCGGCCCAGCCGCCCGGCCCGCAGCGCCTCGCGCGCGGCGCGGAAACCGGCGTCGAAGCGGCGCTGGAAGCCGATCTGGAGCAGGACGCCCGCTCGTTCCGCCTCGGCCAGGGCGCGGGCCGTGCCGGCGAGGTCGACGGCGATCGGCTTCTCGCAGAAGGCGGGGAGGCCGGCTTGGGCGGCTCGGGTGATCAGGTCGGCGTGGGCGGCGGTGGCCGAGGCGATGACGACGGCGTCGACGCCGGCGGCCGTGAACGCCTCCTCCGGCGAGTCGAGCGCTTTCGCTTGGACGCGAGTCGCGAGGGCGGCGGCGCGGCGGGCGTCGGCGTCGGCGATCAGGAGTTCGCCTACGCCTTCCGTGTGGCGGGTGAGGGTGGTGGCGTGGAAGGAGCCGATGCGGCCTGCGCCCAGGAGGGCGATGCGGAGGTTTTTCATTCGGTGGGTCCTTGTGGGGTGGATGGGTTTGCCCCTGACCCGCCCCTTCCCGTTTCTTGCGGGGGCTGCGCCCCCGCCCCCCCAAGCGCCGGACGGGCCGGATGGTCAGCCCGTCCGGGGGTGCCCCCTCCGGGGGAGTCCGAGGACAGGCGGCGAAGCCGCTTTCATCGGGGTGCGGGCCCTCCCGCAGGAAACGGTGAAAGGGCGGGGCCGGGGCTCGGACACCGCGGCGCTACGCGCCGCACGAGCGCAGGAACGCGCGCGTCCGCCGCGCGATGGGCAGCGGAGCGTCCGGCGCGCACGGATACATGTCCTGCTCGACGATGGCGAACAGGTCGACGCCGAGCCGGGAAGCCGCGGCCAGAACGGGCGGAAGCGCCGGCACCCCGTGAGGCGGCTCGCACATCACCCCCTGCCGCACGGCCGGCCCGAACGCCGTCCCCCGCGCGACGACGTCGGCGAGCACGTCGGGATCCACCTGCTTGAGGTGGAGGTAGCCGATCCGCTCCCCGTACGTCTCGATGAGCTTGACGCTGTCGCCACCGCAGTACGCGTAGTGCCCGGTGTCCAGGCACAGCCGCACCAGCGCGGGATCGGTCGCGTCCAGGAAGCGTTCGACGTGCTCCTCGGTGTCGATGTGTGTGTCGGCGTGCGGATGCACGGCGATCTCCAGCCCGTACGCGTCGCGGACCTGCCGGGCGAGGCGTTCCGTGCCGGCGGCCAGCAGGCGCCACTGCTCGGGCGTCAGTTCAGGGTCCTCGATCCGCTCGGCGGTCCGGTCGTCGCGCCAGAAGGACGGGATGACGACGAGGTGGCGGGCGCCGGTGTCGCGGGCCAGGGCGGCGACCCGGGCGACGTGCTCCCAGGTGGCGTCCCAGACGGCGGGGCCGCGGTGCAGGGCGGTGAAGACCGTTCCGGCCGAGACGCCCAGGCCGCGGCGGGCGGTCTCGTCGCGCAGCCGGGCCGGGTCGGTGGGGAGGTAGCCGTAGGGGCCGAGCTCGATCCAGCGGTAGCCCGCGTCGGCGACCTCGTCCAGGAAGCGCCGCCAGGGGACCTGCGCGGGGTCGTCGGCGAACCAGACGCCCCAGGAGTCGGGCGCCGAACCGACGCGGATCCGGTCGAGCATGCGGCTCTCTCCTCTCGCCGGGGTCTCACCGGTGGGGATGTCCGTGGCTTGTGGCTTCGGTTGTCCGTGCTCCGGCTGTCCGTACTCCGGTTGTCCGTGCTCCGGTTGTCCGTAGCTTCCAAGGCCGGTGAGGGGGTGTCAAGGCTTGGACAGGACATACGGACGTAACGTCAATCCCTCAGGGGACGCGCCGGGAAGTCAATATGTAAGGACAAATCCTTGACACGGTTCGACGGGCCCGGTTACACCTGACCCCATGAGCGAGCCGGACGGACCGCAGCCCCCCTACGACCTGATCGCCATGGGCCGGCTCGGCGTGGACCTCTATCCGCTCCGGGCCGGCGTCCCGCTGGCGGAGGTGGACACCTTCGGTAAGTTCCTCGGCGGCTCGGCGGCCAACGTGGCCGTCGCCGCCGCCCGACTGGGCCGCCGCGCGGCGCTGGTCAGCCGCACCGGCGCCGACCCCTTCGGCACCTACCTGCACACCGAACTCCGCCGCTTCGGAGTCGACGACCGCTGGGTGACGCCCGTCCCCGCCCACCCGACGCCCGTCACCTTCTGCGAGATCTTCCCGCCGGACGACTTCCCGCTGTACTTCTACCGCCGCCCCAAGGCGCCCGACCTGGAAATCCGCACCGAGGAACTGGACCTGGCGGCGATCCGCGCCGCCCGGATCCTCTGGGTCACCGGCACGGGCCTGTGCGAGGAGCCCAGCCGGACCGCGACCCTCGCCGCGCTCACGGCCCGCGACCGGTGCGGCATCACGGTCTTCGACCTCGACTGGCGGCCGCTGTTCTGGGGCGGCGAGGGCGGCGCCTCCGGCGCGGGCGGCCGGACGGGCGCCGCCGCCGCGGCCGCCGCGCGCCCGCACTACGCGGCGGCCCTGCGGCACGCGACGGTCGCCGTCGGCAACCTCGACGAGTGCGAGACCGCCACCGGCGAACGCGAACCCGAAGCCGCCGCACGGGCGTTGCTCGCCGCGGGCGCCGAACTCGCCGTCGTCAAGCGCGGACCCGACGGCGTCCTCGCCCTGCACCGCGACGGCACCCGCGCCGACGTGCCACCCGTCCCTGTCGAGGTGCTCAACGGCCTCGGCGCGGGCGACGCGTTCGGCGGCGCCCTCTGCCACGGCCTCCTCGCCGGCCGCCCCCTGGCCGACGTCCTCCGCTACGCCAACGCCGCCGGCGCCCTCGTCGCCTCCCGGCTCGCCTGCTCGTCGGCCATGCCGCGGCCGGAGGAGGTGGAGGCGCTGCTGGCGGAGTCCGCCGGGGGCGGGGCGGCTCGTCCGGAGGGCGCCCGTCAGGAGTCGGCCTGGTCGCCGCTTTCCCGGTCAGCGGATTCCCGGCCCGAAGTGCCTGGGCCGGAGGCTCCCCGAACCGAGGAGTCCGGACCTGCGAATGTCCGGCCCGAGGCGGCCGGGTGCGCGGGGTCCCGACCCGAGGCGTCCGGGCGCGCGGATTCCTGGCCCAAGGCGCCCGGGTGTGCGAATCACCGGCCCGAGGCCTCGCATCCCGGCGCTTCCCGGCCCGCCGCGCCAGGAGACCCACGCCCGTGACCCCGCGCGTCCGCATCGCCGATCTCACCACCGTCCGCAGCCGTCACCCGGAAGCCATCGCCGAGGCCGCCGCGCGCCGCGCACGCCGCCCGCTGCTCGGGCCCTCCGGCCGGCTGCTGGTCGTCGCCGCCGACCACACCGCGCGCGGCGCCCTCTCCGCCGGCGGTCGCCGCCTGGCCATGGCCGACCGCGCCGACCTGCTGGAACGCCTGTGCGTCGCGCTCTCCCGGCCGGGTGTGGACGGCGTGCTGGCCACCTCGGACATCCTCGACGATCTGCTGCTGCTCGGCGCCCTGGACGGCAAGATCGTCATGGGCTCCATGAACCGCGGCGGCCTCTTCGGCGCCTCCTTCGAACTCGACGACCGCTTCACCGGCCCGAGCGCCGAGGACCTCGCCCGGCGCGGCTTCGACGCCGGGAAGCTGCTGCTCCGCATCGATCCGGACGACCCCGGCTCGCTGCGCACCCTGGAGTCCGCGGCCCGGGCCGTCGACGCCATGGCCGCGCGCCGGCTGCCGGTCTTCGTCGAACCGTTCCTCTGCCGGCGGGACGGCGGCGCGCCCGGCGGCGGACAAGGCGGACTCGGCGGCGGGCAAGGCGGATTCGGCGGCCCGCTCCGCACCGACCTCACCCCCGAGGCCGTCACCACCTCCCTCGCGATCGCCTCCGGCCTCGGCTCCACGTCGGCCTACACCTGGCTCAAGGTCCCGGTGACCGACGACGCCTCCGCCATGGCCCGGGTACTCCGCGCCACGACCCTCCCCGTCGTCCTCCTCGGCGGAGACGCGGGCGCCCGGCCCGACGACGCCGAGCGGGCGTACGAACGCTGGGACACGGCCCTGCGCCTGCCGGGTGTGCGGGGGATGGTCGCGGGCCGGGCACTGCTCTATCCGCCGGACGGCGACGTGGCGAAGGCGGTGGACCGGGTGGCGGGGCTGCTGCGGTGAGGAGGACTTGGGCTGCCGTGGGGGTGAGGCCGCGTCAGCCCCCGGGGCCCTGGCCCCGGCATGCCCTCGCGTCCCCGCACCTCGCGTCCCGGCATCACGCGTCCCCGCGCCGCAGCCGGGGGAGGAAGAACGGAGACCGGGGCCCCAGCCCCACCTCCGTCCACCCTCGCCCCAAGCCCGCCCGACCCCGGCTCGCCCTCGTTCTCGACTCGCCCCCGCCCCGGCTCGCCCCCGCCCCCGTCCTCGACCTGCGCCCCGACTCGCCCCGCCCCTGCGCCCCTGCCTCGCCTCCCACCTGCCTCCGACTTGCCCCCTGCCTCGTCTCCGACCTCGCCTCGCCCCGCCCCCCACCTGCCCCCGCCTCGCCCCCCGCCTCGCCCCCGTCCCCGAGGAGTACGCGCCCCATGACCCACCTCCCCGCCGGCAGTGCAGCCCGTGGCCCCTACGCGTTGGACGTCGACCCCGCCCGCGCCGGGTGGGACCGCTCGGCGTTGCGGATTCTCAGCCTCCCGCCCGGCGGGACCCACTCCTTTCCCACCGGTGACAGCGAGTGGATCGTGCTGCCGCTGGCGGGCGGCTGCACGGTCGCCGTCCTCGACAGTGCGACGTTCACCCTGCGCGGGCGGGACAGCGTGTTCACCGCCGTCACCGACTTCGCGTACGTCCCACGGGACGCACGCGTCACGGTGACCGCGCCGGCCGGCGGGCGGTTCGCGCTCGCCGGGGCCCGCTGCGAGCAGCGCTTCCCCGCGCGGTACGGGCCCGCGCCCGCCGTCCCCGTCGAACTGCGCGGCGCGGGCGGCTGCTCGCGGCAGGTCAACAACTTCGCGGCGGCGGACGTCTTCGCCTGTGACCGGCTGATCGCCGTCGAGGTTCTCACCCCCGGCGGCAACTGGTCCTCGTACCCGCCGCACAAGCACGACGAGGACCGGCCGGGGGAGGAGTCCCGGCTGGAGGAGATCTACTACTTCGAGGTCGCCCCGGGCCCCGGCGGCGAACCCGGCCTCGGCTACCAGCGGGTGTCGCCTTCCCGCGCCGGGGGAACCGATGTCCTCGCGGAGGTCCGCACCGGCGACGCGGTGCTGATCCCCGACGGCTGGCACGGCCCGTCCGTCGCCGCGCCCGGCCACTCCCTGTACTACCTCAACGTCATGGCGGGCCCCGGCCCCCGGGAGTGGCTGATCCGCGACCACCCCGACCACGCCTGGATCCGCGCCACCTGGTCCCGGCAGCCGGCCGACCCCCGGCTGCCGCTCTATCCCGCGGGAGACACCCGATGACCCCACGGACCGCACGCGTCCCAGGCACCCGACGGCTGACCGTCGCCCAGGCCCTGGTGGAGTTCCTCGCCCACCAGTACACCGAACGGGACGGCGAGCGCCGCCGCCTGATCGCCGCCTGCTGGGGCATCTTCGGGCACGGCAACGTCGCCGGGATCGGACAGGCGCTGCTGGAGACCGGCCGTGACCGCATGCCGTTCCACCAGGGGCGCAATGAACAGGCCATGGTCCACGCGGCCGTCGGCTACGCCCGGACCGCGGACCGGCTGTCCGCGCACGCCGTCACCACGTCCATCGGCCCCGGCGCCACCAACCTCGTCACCGGCGCCGCCCTCGCGACCGTCAACCACCTGCCCGTCCTGCTGCTCCCGGGCGACACGTTCGCGACGCGCCCGGCCGACCCCGTCCTCCAGCAGCTCGAACACCCCGGCGCCGGGGACGTCTCCGTCAACGACTGCCTGCGGCCGGTGTCGCGGTGGTTCGACCGGGTCACCCGCCCGGAGGCGCTCGTTCCGGCCGCGCTCCAGGCGATGCGGGTGCTCGCGGACCCGGTGGAGACGGGCGCGGTGACCCTCGCCCTGCCGCAGGACGTGCAGGCGGAGGCGTACGACTGGCCGGCGGAGTTCTTCGCCGACCGCGTCTGGCACGTCCGCCGCCCGGCGCCCGACCCGGCGGCCGTGGCGGAGGCGGCGGCCGTCGTCCGGTCGGCCCGCCGTCCGTTGCTGGTCTGTGGCGGCGGGGTCCGGCACAGCGGCGCCGAGGCGGCGCTGCGCTCGCTCTCCGAGGCCACCGGCATCCCGATGGCCTTCACCCAGTCCGGCAAGGGCGCCGTGCACCACACGACGTGCACCGACGTCGGCGGGATCGGGCACACCGGTACGGCCGTCGCCGACGCGCTGGCCCGGACGGCGGACGTGGTCGTCGGCGTCGGCACCCGCTACACGGACTTCACCACCGCCTCGTCCACCCTCTTCGCCGACCCCGGCGTCCGCTTCGTCAACCTCAACGTCTCGTCCGCCGACGCCCACAAGCTCGCCGGGCTCGCCGTGACGGCGGACGCGCGGGCGGGGCTGGAGGCGCTGGCCGGGGAGTTGGACGGATACCGGGTGCCGGAGGAGTACGCGCGCGAGTACGCGCGGGGGAGGGAGGAGTGGGACCGGGTGGTCGGCCGGGCCTTCGCCCCGCACCCGGACCCGGCCGCCCGGCCGACGCAGATCCAGGTGCTGGGCGCGCTCGACCGTCTCGTCGACGGTGACGACGTGCTCGTCAACGCGGCCGGCTCGCTCCCCGGCGACCTGCACAGGCTGTGGCGCTCGCGCGGCGGCGACTACCACGTCGAGTACGGCTACTCCTGCATGGGCTACGAGATCCCGGCCGCCATCGGTGTCCGGCTGGCGGGCCGCGGCCCGGTGTGGGCGCTGGTGGGCGACGGCACGTACCTGATGATGCCGACGGAGCTGGTGACGGCGGTGCAGGAGGGGCTGGACATCAAGGTGGTGATCCTCCAGAACCACGGCTACGCGTCGATCGGCGGCCTCTCGGAGGCGGTGGGTGCCGAGGGATTCGGCACCGCCTACCGGCGATTGGCGCCCGATGGTACGTACACGGGCGATCCGCTCCCGGTCGACCTCGCCGCCAACGCGGCCTCCCTCGGCCTCGACGTCCTCCGTGTCCGGACCGCCGGCGAACTGCCGGAGGCGCTGGCGGCGGCGCGGGCGGCGACCCGGCCCACATGTGTCCACGTGGAGACCGCGACGCCCGACAGTGTGCCGGGCGCGCCGCCCGCCCAGGCGTGGTGGGATGTGCCCGTCGCCCGCACCGCGACCCGCCCTGCCGCCGTGCGGGCCCGGGAGGAGTACGAACGGGGAGCCGCGGGGCGCCGCCGCCATCTGTGAGGCGTGTCGGCGGGCCGTCGAGGCACGCCGAGGACGCAGGCGCCCGAAGACAAAGGCGCCCGAAGACGAAGGCATCTGAGCACGAAGGCGCCCGAGGACGAAGACACCTGAGCACGAAGACGCCCCAAGACGAAGAAGGAGACGCGGAGATGACGTCGGAAACGAAGACCGTCGGCCACTGGATCGGCGGCCGGGCCGTCGAGGGCGCGTCGGGTGCGTACGGGCCGGTGACCGATCCGGCGACGGGCGAGGTGACGACGCGGGTCGCGCTGGCGTCGGCGGAGGAGGTGGACGCCGCGGTGGCGGCGGCGAAGGCCGCGTACGCCACGTGGGGGACGTCCTCGCTCGCCGCCCGCACGTCCGTCCTCTTCGCCTACCGCGCGCTGCTCGACGCGCGCCGTGACGACCTGGCCCGGCTGATCACCGCCGAACACGGCAAGGTGCACGCCGACGCGCTGGGCGAGGTCGCGCGCGGCCTGGAGATCGTCGAGCTGGCCTGCGGCATCACCACCCAGCTCAAGGGTGAGCTGTCCACGCAGGTGTCCAGCCGGGTGGACGTGGCGGCGATCCGGCAGCCGTTGGGCGTGGTGGCGGGCATCACGCCGTTCAACTTCCCGGCGATGGTGCCGATGTGGATGTTCCCGCTGGCGATCGCGTGCGGCAACACGTTCGTGCTGAAGCCGAGCGAGAAGGACCCGTCCGCGGCGCTGCTGCTGGCGGAACTGGCCGCGGAGGCCGGGCTTCCGGAGGGTGTACTCAACGTCGTCAACGGCGACCGGGTGGCGGTGGAGCGGCTGCTGGAACACCCGGACGTCGCCGCCGTCTCCTTCGTCGGCTCGACCCCGATCGCCCGCCACATCCACACCACCGCCTCCGCGCACGGCAAGCGCGTCCAGGCGCTCGGCGGCGCCAAGAACCACATGCTCGTCCTGCCCGACGCCGACCTGGACGCCGCCGCGGACGCCGCCGTGTCGGCCGCGTACGGCTCGGCGGGCGAGCGGTGCATGGCCGTCTCGGCGGTGGTCGCGGTCGGCGACACGGGCGACGCGCTGGTCGCGAAGATCCGCGACCGCGCCGAGAAGATCAAGATCGGACCGGGTTCCGACCCGGCGTCCGAGATGGGCCCGCTGATCACCGCCGAACACCGCGACCGCGTCGCCTCCTACGTGACGGGCGCGGCGGCGCAGGGCGCCGAGGTCGTCCTCGACGGCACCGGCTTCACGGTCGAGGGGTACGAGAAGGGCCACTGGATCGGCCTGTCACTGCTCGACAAGGTGTCACCGGAGTCGGACGCCTACCGCGACGAGATCTTCGGCCCGGTGCTGTGCGTGCTGCGCGCGGAGACGTACGAGGAGGGCGTGGCCCTGATCAACGCCTCCCCCTGGGGCAACGGCACCGCGATCTTCACCCGCGACGGCGGCGCGGCCCGCCGCTTCCAACTGGAGGTGGAGGCGGGCATGGTGGGCGTGAACGTGCCCATTCCCGTGCCGGTGGGCTACCACTCCTTCGGCGGCTGGAAGGACTCCCTCTTCGGGGATCACCACATCTACGGCAACGACGGGGTCCACTTCTACACGCGGGGCAAGGTCGTGACGACGCGGTGGCCGGACCCGGAGGACGGCGGGGTGGATCTGGGGTTCCCCAGCCACAAGTAGCCGGCCGGCGAACGGCGTCGACGAGCCCCGGTGCGTGGACGCCGCCCGATGCGTGCGCGGCGCCTGACGCGTGGACGCCGCCCGGTGGGTGGGCGGCGCCTGACGCGTGCGCGGTGTCCACCGCGTGTGCGCCGTCCGCCGCGTGCGCGGCGTGCCCGGCGGCCGGCCGATGCGAGGCGTTCCCCTCAGCACCCTCAGCACCCTCAGTACCCTCAGCGGCACCGCGGACGGGCTGCGGCCCCCGTGCCGGGTGCTGCCCGAGGAGGTGCCGGGCGGCGGGGGACGCCGAGGCGGCGCGGCGCGGGGGCGGCCGGTCGGGGCCGGTATGGCAGTTCCGGAGGGGGCCGCCCGCGCCCCGGGGCGTGGGGTGGGCCACCCCACCCGGAGCCAGCCGTTCCGAATCGTCCGCCGGAACGTAAGCTCAAGATCATGCCCTGGTTGAGCGCCCTCAAAGAGACCACCCGCTCCGGGCTGACCATCGAGCGGGCCACACTCGAACCCCTCGTGGCCGTCCGCAGCACGTCGGGCGTGGCGATCGTCATGGCCCTCATGCTCACCTTCGGCAGCCCCGCCCTCGCCGTCTCCTCCGCGTTCGGCGCCTTCGCCGCCGGCCTCGCGACGTTCCAGCGGAGCTGGCGGCCGAGGCCGGTGCTGGCACTCGGGGTGGCGGTCGGACTGGCCGTCAGCACGTTCCTCGGCTACCTGGCCGCCTACAGTCACGTGCTGTTCCTGCTGCTGCTGGCCGCCTGGACGCTGCTGGCGGGCATGGCGTGGGCCGTCGGACCGGTGTCCGGGCTGGTGGCCACGCAGACCGTCGCGGTGATGCTGATCACCGTGACCCTGCCGACGTCCGTCGCGGGGGCGGCCGAGCACGCGGGACTGATCGCGGTCGGCGGTCTGGTGCAGGCGCTGCTCATCGTGGTGTTCCCGATCAGACCCTGGGGGCGGCAGCGGGACGCGCTCGCCGACGCGCTGGCCGCCGAGGCGGACTACGCGCGCCGGCTGCGGCACGACCCGGTGGCCCACTTCGACCCGCAGCCGCTGATGGAGGCGCGCAACGCCGCCGCCGTCACCCCCCGCCAGGCCCGCAACCGCCCCCGGCAGCTCGGCGGTCCGCGCGGCCTCGCGGAACGGCTGCGTCCGGTACTGGCGGCCCTCGCCGACCCGGTCGTCGGCGCACCGCCCGAGGGCCCGGAACGCGACCGGGTCCGCGACCTGCTGGGCGCCGCCGCGTCCGTCCTCGACGCCGTCGCCCGCTCGGTCCGCCGGGGCGGCCCCGTCCGACTGCCGCCCGAGGCGCTGGACGTGCTGCGGGTGCCGGAGTCCGGCCCGATGCTCACCGGCGCGGCGCGCCGGTCCGCGTACCGGCTGATCGCCCTGCTCGGCGACGCGGTCGAGGGCAGCGACGAGCCGGTGCGGCAGGCGCGGCGGGCGGCGGGCGGTTCCGCTTCGGCCGGGTCCGGGTCCGCCGGCTCTGTGGGGTCCGCAGGGTCCGCCGGATCTGCGGGGTCAGCCGGGTCGGTCGCGGGCGGGTCCGGCGTGGCCGGGGCCGTCGCCGGCGGGTCCGCCCCGCCCTCCGGCCGCCCGCAGGAGGAGTACCGTCACCTCCTCCGCCCGACCGTCCACCGGCTCATCCCGGTGGCCCTCCGCGCCGTCCGCCGCGAGGCGCGCTGGTCGTCGCCGATCGGCCGGCACGCGGTCCGGCTGTCGGCCGTCGCGAGCGTCGGCTACGTCCTGGGCGCGGCGCTGCCCCTCGGCCACGGCTACTGGGCGCCCATGGCCTCCGTGATGATCATGCGACCGGACTTCGCGCAGACCTACTCGCGGGGCGTGGCCCGCTTCGTCGGCACGGTCGTCGGCGTCCTGGCGGGCGCGGCGGTGACGGCGCTGCTGCACCCGGACCCGTACGTGTGCGCCGGTCTCGCCGTCGCCTGCGTCGGGCTGCTGTACCTGTTCACGGGCGCGGGCTACATCGTCGCGTCGGCGTGCGTCGGCGGGTACGTGGTGTTCCTGCTGGGGGTCGTGGGGGAGGGCTGGTCGCAGACCGTCCAGGCGCGCGTGGCCCTGACCCTGCTGGGCGGACTGCTGGCGATGGCGGCGTACGCCCTGTTCCCCGTCTGGGAGACGCGCCGGCTCCGCGACCGGCTCGCCGAATGGCTGCGCGCCAACGGCGAGTACAGCCTCGCCGTCCTCACCGCCCACGCCGACCCCGCCGGCCGCAGCCCGCGCCGCGTCCGCGAGGCCCTCCTCGACGCGCGGGCGGCACGGCGCGAATGGGAGGACACGGCCGAACGCGCCCAGAAGGAACCCGTCCGCCACCGCGGCCTCTCCCGCAGCGCCGAACGCGCCGCGGAGTCCGCGCTGGCGACGATGGGCCGCGTCACGATGCTCATGGAAGCCCACCTCCCGGACCCCGACGCCCCACCCTCCCCCGGCGCCGCCCACTTCGCCGACACCCTCCGCGACCTGCTCCCGACCGCGATCACCGCGGTCCGCGAACGCCGCCCGCTCGACTGGACCCCCCTCCACCTCGCGGTCGCCGCCTGGTCGGCGGAGGAAGGCGACACAGGGGTGACGGTACGAGGCGCGGAACTCCTCACGGACGCCCTGGACGAACTGGCGACGGCCCTCTCACCGGGCCCGGGCGGAAGGAACCGGGCGGCCCGGAGGGCGGCGTGAGGATCCGGGAGCCCGGGGGCGGTGCGGAACCGCGTCCGGTTCGGCCTCCCCCGCGACCGCCTCCTGCCGAACCGGCGGCTTTCCCGGCCCGCATCCCTTCCCGCCCCGGTACCGCACCCGTAGCCTGGTGACCGCTTTCCACCCGCAGGGGGCGGGCGCCGGCGAGACAGCACCACCACCTCGCCGACGCCTCGACCGAAAGGGAGGTGGAAGGCATGGGCGACAAGAAGTCGACCCGCTCGGCGGCACTCTGCACGGACCTGGCCAAACGCATCGCCACCGCACTCGGCGCACGAGCTTTGTGGGCGGCCATCGTGCACCTCGTACACCACGAGATGTGACGCCACCGGGCCCCGCGCCATCCCCCTGGCCGGGGCCCCACGGGAGCCCGGGCGGGCTGCGGTCACGTTGGGGGACGGGCTAGGACGGGGGAGTTGTGGGGCCGTCTCTGGTGGCACCATTCCCGCGCACGGGGGACCACGGTAGGAGACGGCCCCGTGCCAGCGTGGCCAACGGACCACCCCCGCCCACGCGGGGACCCCCCTCACGGGAATGCGTCCTCCGGGCGAGGTGGGACCACTCCGGCCACGTTGGCGCAAGCAAGGCGTTGCCGGGACCACCCCCGCACGCGCGGGACCACGACGCCTGGTACGTGCTCACCAACGACCCCGGGGGACCACCCCCGCGTGCGCGGGGACCACCGTTCCTTCGAACGTGCGAGTTCGCGGTAGGGGGGACCACCCCCGCGTGCGCGGGGACCACCCGATCAAGAGCTGGCTTCGGATGACCGTGCTGGGACCACCCCCGCGTGCGGGGGACCACCGCTCCTCGACCGGCACAGCCGGGTCCGCCCAGGGACCACCCCCGCGTGGGCGGGGACCACGGCCCGCCGTTGGGACCCCGGGTTCTCCGACTGGGACCACCCCCGCGTGCGCGGGGACCACGTGAATGCAGCTCCAGATCACTTACCGCCGCAGGGACCACCCCCGCGTGCGCGGGGACCACACGGCGGACGGGGGCTTTGTCCAGGCCGAGGAGGGACCACCCCCGCGTGCGCGGGGACCACTGTGGTGCGGTGGTGGTCATGCGGGTACTCCCGGGACCACCCCCGCGTGCGCGGGGACCACAGGGCGCCACCTGCGAGTTTATGCGCGCAGGGCACGGTTTTTACTCACTTTGGCGGGAACGGGCAAAGCGCGTCTGCTGCGCATATCGCTTGTCTCGCGTTCAGCGACAGTCGGCAGTACCACCGGCAACCGAATCTCCCCTCGCTGACGCATCCCACCCGAAAGGAAGTTGTCGCAGGCCGGGCACCGGCTCACCACCCCGCCTGCCGCCTGCCTCCCCCCTCCCGGACCGTCAATTCACAGGCCCCGCGAGCGTAGCGGGATCCGTATTGGCTCCGCACAGCACTACGCACACCTTCTCGCCCGCCCGCGGCCGGTACCCGTAACCGGCGGTGGTGCCCGCTGCGGTCTCACCCCCGGCCGTGAGCGCCGCCAGGGCGGTGGCCCCACCGTGTTCGGTGGCGATACGGCGGTCGTCCCACAGCGTCCGGCGGGCGCGGACGATGTCGTGGTCCGGTACGAGTACGGAGTGGACGTCGCCGTCCCGAGCCGCCTGCAGGGCCGTGGCGGAGGCGCGGCGGGCGCCGAGGGAGTCGGCGGCGACCGAGTCGACGGGGACGTCGACCGGCTGCCCGGCCTGGAGGGCGGCGTTGAGGGCGCGGGAGTGCTCCGGTTCCACGGCGACGGTGCGGATGCCGTGCTGCCGGGCCGCGGTGGCGACGCCGGCGAACAGGCCGCCGCCGCCCACCGCGACGATCACCGTGTCCAGGCCGGGGAGCTGCCGGTGGATCTCGTCCAGCAGGGTGCCGGCCCCGGCGGCGATCAGCGGATGGTCGTAGGCGTGGGAGGCGAGAGCCCCGGTCGTGGCGGCGAAGGCTTCGCAGGCGGCGGCCGCTTCGGCGTACTCGTCGCCGATCAGCCGCACGTCAGCCCCGTAACTCCGCAGCCTGGCGACCTTCACCTCCGGGGCGGTGGCGGGCAGGAAGACCGTGGCCCGTACGCCCTGTCGCCGGGCGGCCCAGGCGCACGCCAGTCCGGCGTTGCCGCCGGAGGCGATGGTGACCCCCGCGTCGGGGAGGCTGCCCGCGTCGAGGTGGGACTGGAGGAAGTTGAGGGCGCCGCGGGCCTTGAACGAGCCGGTGTGCTGCAGGAACTCCAGTGCCAGCCATGCCTCGTAGGGCCGTTCTGCCCGTTCTCCGCCGATCGCGTCCGGTTCCGCCGGGGCGAGGGCGACCGGGCGGACGTGTCCGGTGATCCGGTCGCCGGCGGTCTTGATGTCGCTGTAGGTGAGTCGGTGCACTTCATCACTCCTGGTGGTCCGGGTCGGAACATTCTGGCTCGGCACCTCCGAAGTCGAGCCCCCAGGCAGCAGGCAGCGGACACCGAGTGGGGGCGCGGGAGTCCCCCGCGGGAAACGGTGACAGGGCGGGATCGGGGCGCCTCCCACCCACAAGCGAAGCTCACCGCACGAACAACCGGTCCAAGTGCCGGTCCACGTACCCCATCGCCTCCTCCGGCGTGATCACCTCCATCAGCGCCGAACTCGTCAGCCCGTCCGTCAGCGCGATGAGCAGCATCGCCTCCAGCTCCGGGTCCAGCCCCGGCACCGTCTCGCCGCGCTCGGCCGCTTCCCGGAACTGTTCGGCGAAGAAGGCGCGCAGTTTGGGCTGTCCCTCCTGGGCGTGGCGCCGGATGCGCTCGTCGTTGATGGCGCGGACGAAGTAGGCGATGCCGACGAGGAGTCCGGTGCGCGTCTCGTCGTCCAGCGGCAGCATCTCGGCGGCGCACTCGCGCAGGACGGTGCGGGGGGCGGGGCCGCCGGCGTCGCCGCCGGTCTCGGATCCGGCGCCCCAGAGGGCCAGGATGCGCGTACGGATGCGGGCTTCGGCGAGGCCGGTGATGTGCTCCAGCGCGAAGACGAGCATCTCGTCCTTCCCCGCGAAGTAGTGCTGCAACTGCCCCAGCGAGATGCCCGCCTCGGCGGCCACGTCCCGCAGGCTCGCGCCCTCCAGGCCGCGCGAGCTCGCGATGCGCCACAGCGCCTCGGCGATCAGGCGCCGGCGTTCCTCGTGGTCCACGCGCTTCGGCACCGCGACGCCCACCTCCGTTTTACAAGTCGTTCGTATTGCCATACCTTACCGGTGACAGTAGCAATACAACTGACCTGGAAAAGGTCCCGGGTCGTCCCAGGGGGCATCCCATGCACACCACCGGCACGGGCGGCGGCGGCTCGCCCGTCACCCTCCGGCCACCCCGCCACCGCGTCGACCCCCGGGCCCGCCGCTGGTGGGCGGTGCAGGCGCTGCTCACCGTCAGCGGACCGCTGCTGCTGACGGCGGCGACCCTGCTCGTGCTCTCCGTGCTCTTCTTCCCCGGCGCCCTGCCCTGGCTCGTCCCCCTCGTCGCGGTCGTGCTGGTCGCGCCCGCGCTCGGCTACCAACTGGCCATGCCCGCCTGGCGCTACCGGATCCACGCGTGGGAGGTGGGCGAGACGGCCGTCTACACGGCGAACGGCTGGTTCTGGCAGCGCAGCCGCATCGCGCCGCTCTCGCGGGTGCAGACCGTCGACACGACGGTCGGGCCGCTCCAGCGCCGCTACGGACTCGCCACCGTCGTGGTCACCACCGCCTCCACGGCGGGCGCCGTGAAGATCTCCGGTCTGGCCGAGGACGATGCCCGGCGCATGGCAGAGCGCGTCGGCCAAGCCGCCCGGTACGTACGGGAGGACGCGGCATGACCGGCGGCACGGGAGAACAGCGGCCGTGGTGGGAGGAGCCGGGCGCGCAGGACGGCACCGCCTACGGCGGCAGTGACAGGCGCGGCAGTCACAGCGGTAACGGAGGTGAGGAAGGTAAGGGAGGTAACGGTGGCCACCGGGGCTACGGCAGCTACGACAGCTACGGATTCGGCGGCAGCACGCCCGACGGTCCGCTGAGGGACGGACGTTCCCCAGGCCGTCACGCCTCACGCGCCCGTCACGCCTCACGCGCCCGTCACGCGTCCCCGACCCCGCACACGTCCCCGACCCCGCACGCGGCCCCGAACGGCACCCCCACTCCCCACGGGACCGCCACCGGAAGCACCACCGCACACCCGCCCGCCACCGCCTGGCACCGCCTGGCCCCCCGCACCCTGATCGCCCACTGTTCCTGGCTCGGCGCCCCCCTCGGCTCCCTCGTCCTGGCCACTCTCGCCACCGGGGGCCGCCCCGGCGCCCGGGTGTGGATCAGCCTGGCCGTCCTCGCGGCCGTCTTCGCGACCCTCACCGCCCTCGGTTCCCTCTCCTGGCTCCGCACCCACTACCGCGTCACCGCGGACGCGCTCGAACTCCGCACCGGCCTGCTCACCCGGCGCACCAAGTCCGTCCCCCTGCACCGCGTCCGCAACGTCGACCTCACCGCCCACCCCGTCCAGCGCCTCCTCGGCCTCGTCGTCCTCCGTGCCGGCACCGGCGGGCACGGTCAGGTGTCACTGGACGCGCTGACCCGCCCCGACGCGGAACGGCTGCGCGCCGAACTCCTCGCCCGGGCCGCCGAACGGCCGGACGCGGACGACCCCGTCCTGTCCGCCGCGGACCCGCGCTGGCTGCGCTACGCGCCGCTCACCTTCTGGGTGTTCGGCGGCGTCCTCGCCGCCGTCGGCGCGGCCTGGCGGGTCCTCGACGGGATGGGCATCGAACCGTGGCGGATCGGCGTCGTCCGCCGCGCGTTCGACGAGTTCGGCAACAGCGCCCTCTGGATCACCGTCCCCCTCCTCATCCTCGCGGTCACCGTTCTCGGCACGATCGGTTCCGTCCTCCTCTACGCCGAGACGTGGTGGCGGTACCGGCTGGAACGGACCGACGCGGCGACCCTCCGCGTCCGACACGGCCTGCTCACCACCCGGTCCGTCACCATCGAACGCGCCCGCCTGCGCGGCGTCGTACTCCGCGAACCGCTGCTCCTCCGCACCGGCGGCGGCGCCACCGTACGCGCCGTCGCCGGCGGACTCGGCGACCGCGAGGAGAACCGCAAGCGCAGCACCCTCCTCCCGCCCGCCCCGCGCTCCGAAGGCGAACGCGTCTGCGCCGGCGTCCTCGGCGAACAGGTCGACGCCGACGGCCTGCCGCCGCACCCGCCGGCCGCCCGCCGCCGCCGCGCCGTCCGCCTGCTGCTGTGGTGCGCCCTGCCACCGGCCGTCGCGCTCGGCGTCCTCGGCGCCCTGCTCACCCCGGTGCTGCTGTACTGCGGGGCGGCGTGGCTGCTCGTGTCCGTCCCGGTGGTCCTCGCCTTCGCCGACGACGCCTACCGCGCCCTCGGGCACGCCCTGCGCGGACGCTGGCTCGTCATCCGCTCGGGCAGCCTCACCCGCGACACGGTCCTCCTCGACCGGGACGCGGTCCTCGCCTGGACGTTCACCCACACCCCGTTCGCCCGCCGCGCCGGCGTCGTCACGGCGACGGCCGCCGTCGCGGCTGGCGAGGAGGGCTACCACATCCGCGACATGGCGGCGGGGGAGGCGGCGGCGTTCGCGGAGGCGGTGACGCCCGGGATGCTGCTGGAGTTCCTGGTGCCGGTGGGGGAGGCGTGAGGTGCGGACGGGGGTGAGGGCTGCTTCATGGAAGGGTCCACACCATTGACGGGTCCACGGCACGGACGGGGTGCACGGCACGGGCGGGGTGCACGGCACGGGCGGGTGCACGCCACGGACGGGTCCACGCCACCGCGGGCCCAGGCCACGGACGAGCCCACTACCTGGGCGGAGCCCGCGTCACCACCCGGCCCGGGCGGCAACGCAGACCACAGGGAAAGTGGCGCAGACCACAGAGAAAAGGTGACAGGACGTTGTCGCGGTCGGCTGCGACCGTCGGCGGCATGCTGATCACCGATGAGGACTGCCTCCCCGAGACCTTGGCGTTCAACAGGCAATTCGAGGCCGCCGCCGCGGCCCGCCCGGCCCGTGGGCGGACGCCGGGCCCGGCCACGCTGGCGCTCCTGCGGCGCAACCGGCTCGGTGGCGGCACGCCACCCGTAAGACTGCCGCAGGGCCGGGACCGCGTCGTGGAGGGCGGGGTGAAGGTACGGGTCTTCGTGCCGGACCGCGTCGACGGTGTCTACCTGCACATCCACGGAGGCGGCTGGGCGTTCGGGTCCGCGGACGGGCAGGACGAGCGGCTCTGGTGGCTCGCCGAACAGGCGCGGCTGGCCGTGGTGAGCGTGGATTACCGCCTCGCGCCCGAGCACCCGTTCCCGGCCGGTCCCGACGACTGCGAAGCCGCTGCCCGGTGGCTGGTGAAGCACGCCGCGGAGGAGTTCGGGACGGAACGGCTGCTGATCGGCGGTGAATCGGCCGGCGCCCACCTCAGCGTCGTGACGCTGCTGCGCCTGCGCGACAGACACGGCACCACCGCCCCGTTCCGGGCGGCCAATCTGCTGTTCGGCCCCTACGACTTGTCGATGACACCAAGCCAGCGGAGGTTCGGCCCCCGAAACCTGCTGAGCGGCACCGACACGCTCCGGGTCAGCTATGAACTGTTCACGCCGGGGATGGAGCCGGAGCAGCGCCGCGGCCCGGAACTCTCACCCCTGTACGCGGACCTGGCCGGGCTGCCACCCGCCCGGATCATCGTCGGCCAGGAGGATCCGCTGCTGGACGACTCGCTGTTCCTGTCCCGGCGATGGCAGGCGGCGGGCGCACCTGTTCACCTCGGCGTCGTCGCCGGCGCGATGCACGGCTTCACCCTGTTCCCCCTGGTGATCACCGAGCGGGAACTGCGGCGAGAGCGGGACTTCCTGGCCTCCGCCGTGACGGTAGCGTCGACGGCGTGAACCGTACCGCCCGGCTGTACGCCTTGGTGGAAGAGCTGCGCGCGGCGGCGCCGCGACCACTGACGGTCGCGGCGCTCGCCGCGCGGTTCGAGGTCGGCACCCGCACGGTACAGCGCGACCTCCAGACACTGATGCGGACCGGTGTCCCGGTGCGCTCCACCCCCGGGCGAGGCGGCGGCTGGTCGATCGACCCGGCAATGACCCTGCCCCCGATCCACCTCACCGCCGACGAAGCCTCGGCCCTCATCACCGCGCTCGCCGCGGCCGGCGCCTCCGCCCCCTACGCCGGCGCGGCCCGCGCGGCGGCCCAGAAGCTCGTCGCCACGATGGCGGGCCCCGCCTCGGCGGCGGCCCAGGAGCTCGCCGCACGGATCGTCACCCTGCCGGTGCGCGGCGACTCCGCGGTCCGTACGGCGGTGGAACGGGCCGTCGCCGACACCCTCGTGCTGCGGCTGACCTACACCGACGCGGCAGGACGCGAAAGCACCCGCGACGTGGAACCGGCCGGACTGCTCACCGCCGACGGCCGCTGGTACCTCATCGCCTGGTGCCGCACCCGCCGGGCCGGCCGGGGCTTCCGGCTGGACCGGATCGCGGCGGCGGTCCCGACCGGCGACCGGGCGCGGCCCCACAACCTGACCGAGCTCCTGCTCGGTTCGGCCGCCGCCGACGCGGTACGACCCGCGGCGCTGGCCTCGTTCACCCCTCCGCCGTGAGGAGGGGGAGGTGGCGGCCGATCGGTGAACCCTTCCGCCCGGGACGCCGGAACACCGGCGTGGGGTGACTCGGCGCCCTGGGGACGGATCACCCTCCATCGACCGATCCGCCGTACTCACAGCGGGGAACGCAGCCGAACCGGGAGCGCGGCCTTACCGGGAACACAGCCGCACGGCGAGCGCGGCCGCACGCGGGGCCGGACCCGGGGCGGGGCCGGGGGCGGAGTGGGCGCCCTGCACGGGACCCCGGCCGAGGGCCGGAGGGGCGCGCCTCCCCCCCTCTCACCCGCCCCCGCTCGGGCTTCCGTCACACCCCCGCCTCCGGTGATGCAAGAATCTTGCAATTTTTGTTATCCGGTCGGGAGCGCCGCGTCTCCCAAGCGTCGGATGCGAACGGAGAGAGGTGCGTGAGGCGTGGGAACCGATAACGCTGCGCTGGTCGAGGCCGCGCGGGCCGGGGACACGGCGGCACAGGACGAACTCGTCGCCGCCTGCCTGCCGCTCGTCTACAACATCGTCGGCCGTGCCCTCAACGGGCACGCGGACGTCGACGACGTCGTCCAGGAGACGATGTTGCGCGTCATCAACGGGCTGGGGGAGCTGCGCGACCCGGCCGGTTTCCGTTCCTGGCTGGTGGCCATCACCACCAACCAGATCCGCACGCACTGGCGCGAGCGGCGCCCGGAGACCCCCCTCGACGGGCTCCCGGGCACCGGTGCCGACGTACCCGATCCGGCGGCGGACTTCGTGGCCGTGACCATCGTGCGGCTCGGTCTGGAGGGCCAGCGCAAGGAGGTCGCCGAGGCCACGCGCTGGCTGGACGAGGGCGAGCGCGAGGTGCTCTCCCTGTGGTGGCTGGAGGCCGCCGGCGAACTGACCCGCGCCGAGGTCGCCGCCGCGCTCGGTCTCAGCCCGCAGCACACCGCCGTCCGCGTCCAGCGCATCAAGGAACGGCTCGACACGGCCCGCGGCGTGGTCCGCGCGCTCGGTGCCACTCCGCGCTGCCCCGGTCTGGACGCGGCCGTCGCCACCTGGGACGGCGTCCCGTCCGCCCTCTGGCGCAAGCGCGTGGCCCGCCACGCGCGCGGGTGCGGCGCCTGCGGCGGTTCGTGGACGTCGCTCGTCCCGGCCGAGGGGCTGCTGGTCGGCTTCGGCCTGGTCCCCGTCGCCGGAGCCCTCCTCGACTGGTGGGGCAGCGCCACCGTGCTGCGGACGGAGGCGGTGGCCGCCGTCCACCCGGGCGGATACGGCGACGTGCCCCACGACACCCACCCCCACCCCGACACTCACTCCCACCCCACGACTCACCCCGCGCAGCACAGCCATCCGGCGCACCCGGTGAAGACGACGAAAGGCAAGCACGGCGTGACCCACGCGAAGCGGAACAACCCCAGGGCGAAGGCGAAGCACGGCACGAAGGGCAAGCGCGTCGCGATCGGTGCCGCCGCTCTCGCCGTCGTGGCCGGCGGCGCGGTCATCGGCGGGACGGAGTTCTTCTCCGACTCGTCCTCCGGCACCGAGGCGAGCACCCGCGTCACGACCGGCGACGCGGCGATGCCCGTCGGCGACCGCTCCGGCACCGCCGCCCCCACCCCGAGCGCCACTCCCTCCGCCTCGGCGAAGGCCGCGAAGGACGGCAAGGGCGACAAGCGGGAGAAGAAGGGCAAGGGTGAAGACAAGGGCAAGGCGGGGGAGGGGAGCGGGAAGGGGAAGTCGGTGCAGGAACGTTCCGGCGGAGCGTCCTCGTCCGGTACCGGCTCGGGTTCGGGCTCCGACGCGGGGACGGGCGGCGGCACGCGCCCGGGTTCGGGAGACCGGCAGCAGAGCTCCCGTACATCCGACTCCGCCCGCACCGCCAAGTCGGCCGCCAAGGCGCCCGCGCCCTCCCAGGGCGACGTGAGCGGATCGCTCCAGCAGCAGATCGCGGCGCTGGTCAACGCCGAGCGCGCCAAGGCCGGCTGCTCGGCCGTCCGCCTCAACTCGCAGCTCACGCAAGCCGCCCAGGGCCACTCCGACGACATGGCGGCCCGCAACTTCTTCGACCACACCAACCCCGACGGCAAGGGCCCGGGCGACCGCATCACCGCCGCCGGCTACCACTGGAGCACCTACGGCGAGAACATCGCGTACGGGCAGCAGTCCGCGGCCTCCGTGATGGACGGCTGGATGCACAGTTCCGGCCACCGGGCGAACATCCTCAACTGCTCCTTCGAGGAGATAGGCGTCGGCATCAACCACGCGCCGGGCGGCCCGCGGTGGACGCAGGTGTTCGGCACGCGGTGACGTCTCGTCGCGGCCCCGCTTCCGGCTGAGCGGCCGTGCCCCGGGCGGGGGCGGGATCGGGGTTGGGCCGGGTGCGGCACACCACGTCACCGGCGAGCGGGTACCCGGTCTCGGCCGGCGAGCGGGGACCCGGCTTCGGCCCTGCTCCCGGCTTCGGCCCTGCTCCCGGCTTCGGCCCTGCTCCCGGCTTCGTCCCGGGTGCCGTCCCTGTCCCTGTCCCGTCCCGTTTCCACCCCCGACCCGGCCCCGGTCATCCCGGTGCCGTCCGGCAGCCGCCGTGGCGACGAAGTAGGGAGGCACGTGGCCGGATGTCATCCCTCGTTCAGGTGGCCCCGGTGTCAGGGCGGGTGGGAGCGGGCCACCGCATCGGGGGCCGTGGCGGGCGTGTGAGGTGACGTCCGGGCCGCCGCTGGGCTCCGTCGCCGAACGTGCTGTTGCTACATGGTGGTTCGGCTTCGACTGACGGCTCGAGGAGTGAGAGCGGCCATCCGGCCGGATGCTTTGGCTCTCGGCTGATCACACCGGCAGTTCTCCGCTGCCTCGGCAGGGGCGGCCTTCCGGCCGCCGGCCCGTGCCACTCCCTCCGACCCCAGGCGGCACGGCCCGCACCCGGCCCGGGACCGAACCTCCCCCGCCACGCACGTGGCACCGCTTCCCTCACGGAGCGGCAGCGTCCCCTCGCCCCTCTCCCGAGGAGACCCGAAGATGTCGATGCGCAATAGCGCGGCCGGTGCGCTGCCAGCCGTACCGGCCGGCGGCATGGTGCCGGCCAGTACGGTACGGCCCTGGCGGACGACCATCACGGCTGTCACCACAACGGTCACGGTCTCGGCCCGCTGCCCGCTGCCCGCTGCCCGTGGCGATCGTCCCCCCGGCTCCGGACAAGACCACCAAGGAGCGCAAGGTTACCGAGACGTGCCAGTGCAACCCGAAGGGCGGCTCCCCCAGCTCCTCCCCCTCGAAGGCAGCCGCCTCCGCCCTCCGGCGCCTCCGCCCCTACCGCCCCTGAACCGGGCCCGGTGACCGGCCTCAAGGGCGCGTCCAACTCGACGACCCAAGCCGCCACTTCCGGCACCCTCAGCACAACCTGACGCGGCTCTGAAGTAACCGCCTCCGGCCCCGCCGACGGCCGACCACAGCGCCGCTGCTCGCCCGCGCGGGAACGCGAGGGGCGGGCGGCGGCGCTGGTGTCACCCAGCTCAGCGATGGCTGACGGCCACCGGCGAGCTGCTTGGCGGGCCTAGAGGAGCCGCCGGGGCCGCCTGGGTGGGGCGCTGGCAGCCGCGCGGTTGGACCCACAAGCCTGAACGGACGGGCATCCGCCCCTTTGAGCCTTCGGCTGCCCGTCATCTGCGTCGCCCTCAAGGGCGAGGGGGAACCGCGGGCATGTGGGCCGCCTCAAACACCCGGACTGCCCCCGCGCGTGCGGGGACTACGAGGCCGCGTTTCTCGTGGCCGGCCGCAACGCGGGACCACCCCCGCGCGTGCGGGGACCACGGGCTGCTGGAGGCGGACGGCGGGTCGGCGGGGACCACCCCCGCGCGTGCGGGGACCACCGCCCCTTCACGAACGCCAGACCGCCGTACACCGGACCACCCCCGCGCGTGCGGGGACCACCAGTCCCGCCCAGGTGTACGTCGACCACCGCGGGGACCACCCCCGCGCGTGCGGGGACCACCACCAGCCACCGGCTTCCGGAGCGTGCACCCAGGGACCACCCCCGCGCGTGCGGGGACCACAGGGCGCCACCTGGTCTTTTAACCCGCCCAAGCCAGGTTTTTACTCACTTGCCGAGCATCCGGCGAAACCGGCATACAGCACACTCCATACGTCATGGTGACGTGGGATCCCACCCCCCCAGCCGAGGCGAGCCGACGGCCGCCTTCAAGCCTCCGCCCCCCGCCACGCCATCACTCACCAACGTCCCCCCCACGCTTGACTCTCACACCGATGTCAGACCTTAGCGTCGCCGCATGGCCCCAAGCACTCCCACTTCACCGGGAACGGCCGACCCCTCGGCACCACCCATAACGCGGAAACTCCCGTCCTCGACCCCCACCCCGACCACCACTCGCCACCTCCGCGACCACCCGGCAACAACCCTCGCAGTCCTCACCGCCTGCGTCTTTTTGGTCGGGACCGGCGAATGGGTCATGGTCGGGCTCCTCCCCACGCTGGCGGCCGACCTGAACCGGCCGCTTCCGGCCGTAGGGCGGCTCGTCACCTGGTACGCGCTGGTGGTCACCGTGGCGGGGCCGGTCGTGACCGTCGCCGTGTTGCCGCTGAGGCGGCGGCGGGCGTTGCTCGGGCTGCTCGGGGTGTTCGCCGTCGGGAACGCGGGCGCGGCGCTGGCCGGTGGTGCCGGGACGCTCGCCGTGGCGCGGGTGGTCACGGCGCTCACGCACAGCACGTCCTTCGCGACCGCCTTGGTCATCGCCGTTTCGGCCGCTCCGGCCGCGTACCGCGGCCGGGCGATCGCCGTCGTAGCCGCCGGCTGGAACCTCGCCACGGTCCTCGGCGCCCCGCTCGGTACCTGGATCGGCGGCCGGTACGGCTGGCGGGTGACGTTCTGGGGCATCACCGCCCTGAGCGTGCTCGCGCTGGTCGCGGTGGCCGTCGTCGTCCGGCCGGCCGAGCCGCGGACACGGCCCGCGCCCCGCACGGAAATACGCGCGCTCGTCGGGCGCGACGCGGCCCGCGTCCTCGCGGTGACCGTCCTCGCCCAAGCCGGCCTCTTCACCGTCCACACATACGTCGCCCCGCTCCTCGGCGACGTGAGCGGCTTCTCCGCGAACGCGGTCACCCTCCTCCTCGCCGCCTTCGGCGCCGGCGCGCTGCTCGGCAACGTCCTGGGCGGCCGGCTCGCCGACCGCACCCCCCAACGCGCCCTGCCCGCCGCGCTCCTGACGCTCGCCGCCGTGCTCGCCACGTTCGCCGTCGCCAGTCACGCGCGCTGGAGCGCCGCCCTCACCGTCGTCGCCCTCGGCCTGGCCTCCGCCACCCTCATCCCGCTGCTCCAGGAACGCGCCCTCGCCGCCGCCCCCGGAGCGCCCACTCTGATCACCGCCGTTACCGCGTCCGCCTTCAACCTCGGTACGGCCGGCGGCTCCGCCCTTGGCGGCCAGGCGCTCGGTTCCGGGTTCGCCCTCGACGATCTCGCCTGGCTGGGTGGCCTCGTCGTCACGGCCGCCGCCGCGCTCGCCGTGAGCCGGCGAGGACGCCCCTCACCCCGGGGCCGCTCCCTCACCTGACCGGCAGCCGGAACGCGCCGCACCCCGGGCCTGCTCCGTCCACCTTCCCCCTCTCTCCACACAGAAAGCAGGAATCATGTCTTCCACCCCCTTCCCCCTCCCCACCCCCACCTTCGACCGCACCGTGCAGGGCAGCGGCCCCGGCCTGCTCCTCGCCCACGGCGCCGGCGGCGGCATACAGGCCAACTTCGGCCCGATCATGGACGGTCTCGCCGAACGCTTCACCGTCGTCGGCCCGGACTTCCCGGGTACGGGCCGCACCCCGCGCTCCGGCGCGCCCCTCACCCTGGACGGACTGGCCGACGAGCTCGTCGCCGCCGCCGTCGCGGAGGGCCGGGAGACGTTCGCCGTCACGGGCTACTCGTTGGGCGCCGCCGTGGCCGTCCGCGTCGCCACCCGGCATCCGGAACGGGTCACCGCCCTCGTCCTCACCGCCGGTTTCGCCCGGCCCAACCCGCGTTTCACGCTCGCCGTACGGCTCTGGCGCGACGTCCTCCGGGCCGACGACCCGGCCGGTCTCACCGCCTTCGGCGCCCTGCTCGGCTTCGCGAATCCCACGGCGGACGAGCTCTCCCAGGACGACGTCGACGCCATGCTGGCCGCCGGCCGGGACTCCGTCCCGCCGGGCACCCCCGACCACCTCGACCTCGCCGAAGCCGTCGATGTCCACGCCGAACTCCCGCGCATCACCGTGCCCACTCTGGTCATCTCCACGACTCTGGACAACCTGGTCACGCCCTATCACCACCGCGAACTCGCCGACGGCATCCCCGGCGCACGCTTCGCCGAACTCCCCACCGGCCACCTGCCGTTCGCCGAGCGCCCGAAGGAGTGGCTGGACCTCATGCGCGGCTTCCTCGACGAGGTGGCCCACTGACGAGGTTTACTCGCTCCCGCCATCCCCCCGCCACCGCAGGTCGGCCCACCGTCGCCACCAGGCGCGGGAAGGCGGCCGGCGCCGGGCTGGGGGGCTGGCCCGTGACTCCGGTGATGTGACGGGAAAAGTGGCACACCAATGTCCGAAATCAACGCCGCCACACGGGCGTTCAGCGGCCGTCCCGAGCTCTGCCCGGCAGCCCCGGCGGTGGCTCCGAGACGCGTTTCACGTCACCTCGCGGCAGGGATACCGAGCCGCCGCAGGCATGAGTCGCCGCCATGGAACGGCAACACCCGCCGGGAAAAGTCGACCTGCCGTCGCCGTGGAGAACGGCGGTTCACCGCATACGCCGGCATCGGCCCGGCGGGAGTCGGGGCCGACGTGGTCTGCGACGGCAACGGAGACGCTGCGAAGAGACGGTTGCCGGGACGCGCACGTCCGTTCAGTCGCGCGCGCATTCCTTGGACGGGCCCAGTAGAAAAGCGCCCCGACCTCGAAGGCCGGCCGTATCGCAACTTGTCTCCGGCGAAGCCGTCCGGCACCGTGTTCGCGTGAAGGACAATGGAGAAGGCGGCGCACTGTCCATCAGCACAGGGCTTGTCGCAGGCATGCTGATCGGCATTCCAGTGGGGCTCGAGCTCGGAATGGTTGTTTTCCACAATGTGGCGTTGGGACTGGAGCTCGGCAGTGGCGTAGGCGGAGTCCTTGGCGTCGCCTTCCGCACGTCGCTGCGCTCGCTGCGCCGGTCCCGATAAGGACTCCGCTTGGCTGCTCGGCTTGACCTGCAGTCTCCGCCGTCGAACGGTATTCGGTTGCTCACCTGGGCACTCGCCGGATGCTGAGACGTCCTCCGCCTGATGCGCTGAACGAAACGAAGCAAGGCTGGCACTCTGACATGGGGCAGAGCCCACCCGTGGCTGCCCCGCCGGACCGCTTGGCAGGCTCACGATGGTGAACTCCATTCGACTCGGCTTGTGTTGGCTTGACGGGAAGCCGCTGCCTTATCGGAAGGCCGGGCGGTTCCGGGCGGTGTGGTGGTGATCGTCCAAGGCTGTCACCGACGCCACGGATGTCGAGCAGGCCCGACAAGCTTCCCTAACCTGGCCTTTCGGAGCCCCCGCCGGCACGTTCCCTGGCCGGCCAGAGCACAGAAACCCGCCGGGCCGGCCCTGGACGGTCCCCGGCACCGGATATGAACATCGGGTACCTGTTACGAGGTGGGCAATACGACCCGCGAGGATGACCAAGGCCCTACCGGAAGCCGGTGAGTGCCCGCCCTTCAGGCGCGGATGGCCAAAGCCAGTACGCCATTGCTCCCTCCCCCCACACCCGTCAGCAGCCGTTCCGCCGCCCGGTGAGCCCCGTCCGTACGGATCAGCGCGGCGACGGCCCGGGCACGTGCGGCGACGTCCGGGCGCATGGTGGACCCAAGGGCCTCGGTCAGGGAGCGGACGGTGGGGGTGACGGGCGGGTGCGCGGTGCCGACGCCGAGTTCGTGGACGCGGCGAGCCCGGTAGTGCTGGTCGTACATCTGCGGGACGACGACCTGGGTTACGCCGGCCAGCGCGGCGGCCGTGGTCGTCCCGGCGCCGCCGTGGTGGACGACGGCCGCGACCCGGGGGAAGAGGGCCCGTTGGCTGACGTCGCCGATGGCGAGGCAGTCAGGGGCGCCGTCCGGGAGGGACAGACCGGCCCAGCCCCGGCAGACGATCGCCCGTCGGCCGGCCGCGCGGGCGGCGCCGATCAATCGCGGCGAGGAAGCCGGGGGTGGCATGGATACTGCCGAAGCCGAAGTAGGCGGGGGCGCCGGACGCGAGGAAGTCCTCGAGGTCGGGGGAGAGCGGGGCGTCATCGGGGAGCAGCTAGGCGCCCGGCTGCCACACCGCACTCTGCTGCAACATCGTCCCCGGCCACCACATCTCGTCCCCCGCGCCGCCTCCCTTCCCACAAGAACCCTGGCCACCGAGCTTTTCACCGGGCTCCTTCCCACCAAGCTCTTCCCCACCGGACTTCTCCCCGCCCGGCCACGGGCCCAGGACCGGGTCCGCGGCGAGCCAGGGCGCCGTGCCGGGCCTGTGACCGCGTACGTCGGCCACCGGAGGCAGACCGGCCTCCCTCCGGCAGGCGTTGAGGATGCCGCGGAAGGTGGCGTTCACGTGGTCGGCGTCCTCAGCCCAGAGAGCGCGGCGGTCGGCTGGCCCCGGAGCGAGCGGCCGGCCGCTCAAGGCCAGTGGGGCGGAGCGTGATGCGCGGAAGGGAGGACTAACGGGCAGTACGAGACGTGGACGTACCGGACACCGGTCGCTTCCGCCACCGAAGGGGCGGTGATCTGCAACCCCCCGCCCGCCACGACGACGTCACAGCCCCGGAGCGCCCCCGGCAGCATGGTGAACTGGTTGACGACCGTGCCCCGGCCGGCGTCCGCAACCGCTCGGGCGAGGGACGAAAGCCGCCCCCGGCGGCGGTCCCGTGCAGCGGGGGAGCGATGAGCACCACGAGGAACCCCAGCTCCTCCACCCACTCCCCGAGACCCGGCGGCACGCACAGGCGCGCCTCCGCGCCGAGTGCCCGGAGTGCGGTGGCCGGCGCCACCATCGGCTGTACCTCACCCCGCGTCCCGATGGCCGACAGCAGCACACGCATCGCGACACCCCCCACCGAGGACCGCTCCGGCCGCCCGACACGGCCGGTATGCCCCGATTCTCAGGCCCGATGCCGGTCTTGCGGCAACTCCCCCTCCCGGCTCTGCGGTGAAAACGCGGGGAGGTGAGGCGGACCTGGCTCATCCGGAATATCCCGAGATGCCCCGGGATATCCCGAGGTGCCTGGAGGTGCCTGGAGGTGCCCGGAAGTGCCTGCCGCGCCCCGCCGCCCTCAAAGTCCCCAGTGGCCCGGCGTCCCCGGGGTGTACCCCATCGAGTGGTTCCCGGGCCTGAGCGGGTTGTTTCGGCAGCGCCGGAGCAACGGATGATCGAGGAACGCGCCGGCGTCCTCCTGCCGCCGTCCGCCCACCCCCCCGAAGGATGCCCGTGATGAAGACGATCGCCCGCCGCCTCGCAGGACTCTCGGCCACCATCGCTCTCGCACTGCTCCTGACCCCGCCGACGGCCGAAGCGGCAACGCACACCCCAGGCGTCCTGGCCGCCCCGACCGCCCCGGCCGGCTCCACGACGCCCATGAGCTGTCGGAGCGTCGGCGCCGCGCGGGACGCCGACGTGGCCGCCGTCCTCAAGCCCCTCGGCGTCGTCCTGCGCAACCCGGACACCCCGGTCGGCCTCTCCTGTACCCCCGCCCGCAATGGGGACCCCGACGTCAACTTCTGCGCGGGCAAGGACCCGTTTCACGGCATCGCCGTCATCGGCCGCCGCCCCACCGGTCACAGGTGCCCGTAAATCCCATCGGCGGATGAGCGGACGGGTGAACGGGCGGAAGGGCGGACGGATGGGGGATGGGTGACACCCCACCCGGGCCCGGCGCTCAGCCGGAGACCTGCTCATCCGCCGCCGGCTCAAGCGACGCCTGCCCGGGCTCGCCCCCCGACGTCTCCCCGCGGAGCATGCTGTACAGCGCCACGTCCCGCCATGCCCCGCCCCGGAAGGCGAAGCCGCGCATCACCCCTTCCAAGGTGAAGCCCACCTTCTCCAGCGCGCGCCGCTCGGCGACGTTGTCCACCTCGGTCTCCGCCGCGATGCGGTGCACGGTGGTGTGCGCGAACAGGTAGTCGACCAGTAGCCGTTGGGCCCGCGTGCCGACACCTCGGCCGCGGGCTTCCGGGAGGAGCTGGACGCCGATGAGCCAGGAGAAGGACGTACGCCAGTTGACGACCTTCCGCCAGCCGACGAAGCCGAGCCGGTCGCCGTCGCCCGTGACCACCATCAGTTGGCCGCCGTCGTCGGAGAGCATCCCGTTCTCCTCCCAACGCCGACGCCACGTACGGGAATCGATCCAGCCGGTCCACTGGAAGGGGCCGACGGTTTCGGGGCAGGTCAGGAAGCGTTCCAGAACGGGGAGGTCGCCGGCCTGGACGGGGCGCAACCGGATCATGTGATCACTCATCCGGGCACCGTAGCCACGGACGCCTCAACTCCCGGTAAGCCCTCGTGTCCGCCCTCACCCCCCCGCACCCGCCCTCACCCCCGCAACTTCCACATCCCCTAACCGCGCTCATTCCCCCCGCGCGAGCTCCGCGCGACGCCGCTTCGTCCGCCGCAGTTCCCGCCGCTTGGGGTGGCGGACGACGACGCCCGCCAGGCCGGGGGTTCCGCTGAGCCGGACCAGCGGGGCGCCGGGCAGCCGGGCGGCGCCGGCGGCGGTCTTGTCCCTGACCCCGGCCTCCATGCCGTCGGTGTTCACACCCCACCCCTCGGGCACGACGAGTACGACGCCGCCCATACCGCCGTTCACCTCCACGGCGACCTCCGGGAACCGGCACTCGGCCGCCGTGAAGTCCAGGACGACGCCGCCCATGCCACCATGGGCGACGATCCGCGCGGGCACCTGCCAGACTCCCTCGCGCTTCGCGCCGTGCAGGCCACCCTTGAGCGTCAGCGGACTGCCCGGGTCCGCGCCCGCCGGCCGCGGCAGATCCGCGGTGAGCGCGGCCAGCTCACCATGCGTCCGGGCCCTCAGTGCCCGCTCCACTCTCTGCTCCAACTCCACCAAGTCCAACCGTCCCTCGGCCGCCGCCTCCTTCAACCACTCCACCACCGCGTCCCGCTCGGTGTGGGAGGCGCGCACGTCCCCTTCAGCGCCGGGGACTGGCAGTCGCTCACTCATTCGCCCATGCTAGGGCCGGGCTTGCGGCGTCGAGGAGGGGCATGCAGACGGCTTGGGCACCATCTCTCGACTGCGAAGGTAAGCCCGGGTGAGCGCCCTACCTGGCCTGCTGGGCTTGACCTTTGTGGCACTGCGGCTTGACGTACCTGACCTGCCCGCGGCACCCAACCTGCCGAGTCTTGGCTGCAGGGCTTTCTCCCAGGGCCTCGACCGACCTGATCAGGAACCGGCCGCCGGCTGCGTATCGTCGAGCGCTGTCCGGACCATTCGGTAGGGTTCGCTGTTTTCTCCGGCCACGGCGGCGAGCAGCACCAAAAGCTCCGCCCCTACGGCCCGTCGAGTTTCCGGATCTGAGATGTCCCGCCAATGCTGGACCGCCCGATGCGCGGAGGCTCGAGTCAACGAATCCTCGACTCCTCGGGTGTGGGCTTGAATACCGGCGGTGTGTAGGTACCAACGTGAGGCGACCTCGGACCTTCCCAACAAGTGCGCTATCCACCCCCGCAGTTCGCGAATTTGAATCGTGTGCGAGTGCCTGTCGCCGTAGATAGCGGTGAACTCCTCGTCGATCCGTTCCGCCTCGTCACTCGCCGCGTGTAGACGGGGTACGTCCTTCGGGTCGGTGAAGGTCGCGGCGATGGCCGCGATGCGTTCGCGGTAGCTCTCGGGTGGGGGAGGCGGTGCCACCTCGTGGCTGCTGCCGATGGTCTTTGTCTGCTGTCGGTGGGTGCGTTCGATATCGACGGCCGCAGCCGGATTCGAGCGGGGCGCCTGTCGGGCCGGGAGAAGAGTGCCCCCCTGCCCGGCCGCTTGGGGCTGCTCCGACGGCCCGCCCTGCCAGAACTCGTGGGTTGTGGTCCCCCAGGGCCGAAAGAGCAGATCTTCGTCGTTCACGGTTTCCTCATAGGGTCGTTTTCTCGTCGACTGCCGGCGTTAGATGTCGATGCCCTTGCGCCGCATGTAGGCCACGGGGTCGACGTCGCTGCCGTATGCGGGGCCTGTGCGAACCTCCATGTGGAGGTGGGGCCCGCTGACGTTTCCGGTGGCGCCTGAGATGCCGATCTTCTGGCCGCCTTGGATGGTCTGGCCGGTGGACACTTCGACCTGGGTCATATGGGCGTACTGGCTGTACATGCCGTCGTCATGCTTGATGATGACTTGGTTGCCGTACGCACCGCCCGGACCGGCGGCGACAACCGTGCCCGGGCCGATGGCGTTGATGGGCGTGCCCGAAGGAACGACGAAGTCGACACCCGTGTGGTAACCGCTGGACCACATACTGCCCGCCTGGTGGTACGGGGTTCCGATGGAGCCGTGCACGGGCCGCTGCCAGTTGCCGGGGGCGGTGTCGGCCTCCACGACGCGGACCACCTTGCTGATGCGGGTGATCGGGGTAGTGGAATGACGCCAACTGTCGTAGGAGACCACGCGGATCTGAGCGCCGGTGTGAGGCGCTTCCACGACTTTCCCGTCTCCGATGTACATCCCGACGTGACCCGGCAAAGCGTCCGACCCGTCATACCCCGGGTTGAAGACCAGGTCTCCCGGCGCCGGGTGGTCGATGTCGACCTGGTGACCGATCTTGACCTGATCCCACGTGGTGCGTGGAATGTCGACGCCTGCCGACTTGTAAGCCTGCTGCATCAGCGACGAACAGTCGCACCGCTTGGCCGAGTTGCTGCCCAGTGGGTCGGTGCAGTCCCCGCCGAGCTGATACCAGCCACCGCGCTGCTTCATGGCCCACTCGACCGCCTGGCGCGCCTTCTGTGCGGGATTTTCGCTCGTCCCTACCGAGCCGGCGAAGCGTGAGGCGTTAGCCATGATGTCCCTGACGTAGTCGTACGTTTGGCCGCCGGCGAACGAGGGGCCAGGCACACCCTTGTGGTTGTGTACGGCTCCTGGCCCCGCGTTGTACCCGGCCAGCGCCAGTTCTATAGGGCTGCCTTTGTAGTCAGGGTACTTTTTGAATTCCTTGAGGAGCCGGCACATCATTCTGCCTTGAGCGGGGATGGCATCCGCAGGATTCCACACATCCTTCTTCCCGTCACCATCCCCGTCCACACCCTCGGTTTCCCACGTACTGTCGATGAACTGGGCGATTCCTTTCGCAAGAGGATTTCCGTCGCCGTCTTTGGATTCAGCATCCGATTGAAAGTTGCTCTCTGCCGAGAGTTGGGCGGCGAGAATGGAGGCGGGGAGTCCGGCATCACATGCGCTCGCAGCTTTCACGATGAGAGGGGCGTATTCAGGAGGGACGGCACCTTTTCCCACCTTCAAGGTGTTGGAGGCGAGGTTGTAATCCCCCTCTTGTTTCTTGTCGTCATCAAGGAAAGTTGCGACGAAAAACAAAAGACCAAGGCCAATGGCAAGCGGGCTGACGACCAGAAATGCTATCCCGGATATCAGAACCTTCTTGAGATTCAAGCTCCCCCCTCGTCATTTATTGCGTGAAGATTCCATTCCCCGGAGAATCGTCTGCCGCAAAGCTCTGGCCAAGGATGGTAGGCCTGAAGCCTCATCGTCAATCACTCCAGTACCGTGAGTAGCGATGAACAACCGCATACCAGAATTAAGGCGCCTAGCGCCCATAAGCCCCATAAAGGGCATGGATGGACTAAAAGGTGTAGATGCTGACGGCAGGTGACCGTTCGTGCCGTGTGCGTGCACCAAAGAACTTGGCCACACCAAGGGCACCTGCTAGAAATGCCTCTCGACGTTTGACCGAAAAATGCGGCGGCAATGCCGGGGGAGCTTTGGGTAGGAAAACGACTCTCGTTCCGTTGCCGGCGCATACCCGTCTGGCATTACCCGTAATGTCGGCGGTCGGCGGTAACGGCCGGTCCACGGTGGCCGGGCTCTTGGCCTGTGCACTGGCCGCGGCGGGCAGCTCTGCCGTGCTTGATACCGTCCCGCGGTTGTCCTCGCCGTGGCCGACGTGGGCCTCCGCCCCCGGCGGGGGTCTGCCGGCTCTGCCTCCGGGCCTGCCCCTTTCGCGCCGTCAGGTGCTGGAAGCCGCCTCGCGCTGTCATGGTCCTGCCGGGGACTGGCAGGTGTTGACCGACCATCAGGACTGGAGCTGTCCGCCGCTGTCGTTGCCCACCGACCCTGCGGCCTGGTATCAGCTCGCGGCCATCGGCGGTTGGCAGACGGTCGTGGCCGACACCGGGCACGCCGTGGCCCACGACATCGTGACCGCCCGGTGCGAAGGCCGGTCGGGGACGACAGCGGCCTGGTGCGGGCTGCCATTCGCTGTTCCCGTGCTGTGCGCGGCGGCCAACGGCGACGGCGTCCAGGCGCTCCAGACCGCCGTCCAGGCCGCCACCGCCGAGGGCCTGCCGCTCCAGCGCACGGTCGTCGCCTTGGTCTCACTCGCCGACGGCCGCCTGCCCGCCCCCGTACGCGCGGCCATCACCATGCTCCAAGGCCGGGTGTCGGCCGTCGTCACCGTGCCCTGGGATCCGCAGGTCCACCTGAGCGGTCTGCGCAGGACCGACCGGCTCAAGGCCCGGACTGTCCAGGCCGGCACCGAGCTGGCTCAGCGGGTTCTCGACGCCGCGAAGACGGCCTGGGGTGAACCCTTGCCACCGGCCCCTGTTCCGGCAGCCCTCCCCGCTGCCCGCCCACTTGACCATGTTCCCCCCGCACTCGAAGGAGCGGCATGAGCCAGCTTCTGCACCACGCCGTCACGTACCTCGCTGGCGGTCCGGTTCCGGACTTCGAGCCCACCGTGCCGGACAAGCTGAAGGACCCCACCAGCAAGATCCTCGGCTGGGCCGCCGGTCTGGGTTTGGCCCTGGCGGTGCTCGGCGGGCTGACCGGATGGGGGTGCGTGGCCGTCGGTCACAACAGTGAACGCGCCGGCCTGGCGGCCCGCGGCAAGCAGGCGATCCTGTGGAGCCTCATAGCCGGCCTGGGCATCTCCGTCACCAGCGGCCTGGTGATGATGTTTTACAACATGGGCAAGTGATCGACGCCCGATGGACTACCAAAAGAGCGCCCACAGGGCCCGCATACGCTTGTTGATCATTGGGGTCGCTGTCGTCGCACTCCTTGTCGGCGGCGTTCTGCTGCTGTCTGGCGGAGGGGAGAGCAGCCAGAAAAGCCCTTCGGCTGCCAAGACACCTCCCAGTGCGTCGCCGTCGCCGTCGTCTTCGCGGCTCGCGATAGGCCGCCCGGGGAACGGGACCCCTGCCAAGTCTCGTCACATCAAGATCCCTCGGAGCCAGGGGGTGAAGGACGGCGTCAGTGTCGGTTTCCACCGGGGGCAGGTGGGTGGGGTGATGGCGGCGGTCCGCCATCAGCAGGAGCTGGACCTCCTTGATGACTCGATCGCGCGCCGCCAGATGGAAGCCATCGTGTCGAAGGACTCCAAGGAAAGTGTCGACAAGTACGTCTCCCAAGTCCGTAAGGCACGCGAAGCCGCCGGGCTTCCGCCTTCCGGGGGCACTCCCGCCGGTGTCACCTTCACCACGCAGGTGAAAGCCGCTCGCCTGCGCAGCGTGAGCGACGATGGCGATGTCGTTGAAGTGTGGATGGCGTATGACCAGTATGCCTCGCTACCGGGAAAGGCTACTGACGACAATCCGTTGAAGGGCCAGACGACGCACGTCTTCTACAAGTGGGAAAGCGGCGACTGGAAATTGACCGAAGAGCCGCAGTACGTCAAGAAGACCTCCTATCCGGTGGCTTGGGACCCGGACAGCAGGTACGCGTGGGCAGACGACTGGAGATTGGTCGACGTTGAGTAGGTTCCTGTCGCGCTTTGGCGCGGTTTTCAGCGTGGCCATGATGATGCTGGCCTTTTTGGTCTCCTTCGCGACGGCGGCTGATAAAGGCGTCGGTCCTCAGGATGACTACCCGGAATGGCTGGAGAAGAGGCACGTTCGGATTGGCGTCACCGAGAAGACTCGCGTGTATTGCGATCTCGATGAGGCCGACAGTTGGAACGAGCAGCATCCCGACAAAAAAAGCTCCTGCCATGCGCAAAAGCGCTGCCCAAATGACTTCCCGCGGGACACCATATGTGGCCCAGAAGAGAACCCTGACCCTACCGACAAGGAAAAGGACGAGAAGGAACTCATTGCGCTGAGGCGATGGCGTGGGGATGCACAGAAAAACAACCCGCCGGACAAGTACAAGAAGTACAACGACTTCTTGACCAAATGCGTCGAGAAGGACGGCGAGATATTCGAAAAATGTAAGCTGAAGATGAACGACGAGTTCGCGGAGGCTAAGAATCCGTTCGGCTGGCTGGCCGGGAAAATCTCCGATCTCGCGTTTAAGGCGCTCAAGGAGGTCGCAGCGGTCATCGGTGAGGCCGTGGTGTGGCTGCTGCAACAGTTCGCCTCATTCTTCGATCATGCTTCGAGGGTCGATCTGAAGCAGACGGGAATCAAGGAGCCAACTGAAATCATGATGGGGGTATCCTCCCTCGTCGCAGCTTTCCTGCTCCTCATTCAGTTCGGCAAGGTGGGCATCTCCCAGCAGGGAGGGCCGCTCGCCACGGCGATTACCGGGCTGGCGAAATGGGGCTTCATCACCGCCACCTACTGGCTCTGCACACAGACGGCCCTGAACTGGTGCGACACCTTCAGCACCTCGATGATCGAGATGACGATCCAGGACGGCGGCCAAGACGCGAAAAAGGCCATGGAAGTCCAGTTGGGCGCGATGTTCTCCGGCATGATCGGCGGCACGGGAGCCGCGGCGGGCGGGGGCGCCCTCATGGCCGGCGGCGGCATCGTGGCGCACTCCGTCGGCGCCATCATCGTGCTCGGTATCCTGACGATCCTGGCCATCGGCATGCTGTGGATGGAGATGCTCATTCGCCAGGCGGCCATCATGATCCTGGTCACCATGATGCCGATCGCTCTCGCCGGGCAGATGCAGGACGCGACCAAGGAGTGGTGGCCCAAGGCCCGCAACGCTCTCATCGCGCTGATCCTGATGAAGCCCGTGATCGTCATCTGCTTCTCCATCGGCTTCTCCGCGATGGGTGACAGCACGGGAATTCAGAACATCCTCGTCGGCCTGGTTATCTTCATCCTCTCTGGCTTCGCTTGGCCGGCGATCGCGAAGTTCATCACCTTCACCACCGTGGGAGCCGGCGCGGCCATGGCCTCCGGAATGGTCAGCTCCCTCGGATCCAGCGTGTCGAGCATGTTCGGCGGCAACCAGCCCGCGCTCGCGGGCCCGGGCACCGTCGGCGGTGGCAGCAACTACACCCGTGCCCTGGAGGGCGACAACGCGGCGACCGCCGGCGGAGGCGGGGGAGGCGACTCCGGGTCCGGCAACGGCGGCAACCGGGGTGGTGGTTTCTGGTCGGCGGACGCGGTCAAGGGCCGTCTGAAGGGCACCGGCGGCGGCAGCCTCGGAACCAAGGTCGGCGCCAGTGTGGGGCTCGGCCTCCAGCTCGCCGCGCTCGGCAAGGACACCGTCGAAAGCGGCTTCGGCAGCGCGGCCGCGCACGCCGGCCTCGACCAGGGCGGCCAGGGCGGCGGACGCCACGTCGTCGTGCCCCCGCGCACCGGCGCCGGTGGTGACGGCGAGTCCGCTCCGCCGGCTGCCGGTTCGCCGACGAACGAGAGCGAACCGCCGCAGCCGACCGCCACCGTGCCGACGACGGCGCCCGCGTCACCGCGGCCTGAGTCGACGCCGCCACCGAGTTCTGCCGCGACGCCTCCCGCCCATGGAGGTGGCGCCTGATGTCCGCTCCGGACACGTTCAGCGGGTGGCAGTCCGAGCGCTCCGGTTTCATGGGCAACCTCAGCGGCGTCGGCTTCGCCCTGGTGGCCGGTGCCTGCGTCGTCGCGCTCATCCCGCTCTACCAGCACAGCTGGACCGCCGCCCTCGTCTTCCTCCCCCTCGCCGCACTGCTGCTCGTGCTCGCCTTCGGGCGCGTGCTCGGGCTGAGCGCGGACGAGTGGATCGTCCTCGCAGTAAGGCACCAGATCGCCGTGGCCACCAACCGCAACGTCTTCCTCTCCGGCGTCTTCGCCCCCCGCACCAAGGACGGCGAACAGCCCATGGACCTGCCCGGGGTGCTCGCGCGCCTGCACCTGCTGGAGGCCCCCGACGGCTTGGGCGGCACCCTCGGCGTCATGCACAACCCGGTCGACGGCACCTACACCGCCATCTGCCGCGTGACCTTCCCCGGTCTCGCGCTGGTCGACACCGACCGGCAGAACGCCCGCGTGCGCGCCTGGGGCGCCTTCCTGCGCTCGCAGTGCAAGGAGGGCGGTGCGATCACCCGGATCAGCGTCCACCAGCGCTCCCTGCCCGACGACGGCGCCGCCCTGCGCTCGTGGACGGAGCGCCACACCGCCGCCGAGGCACCGGCCGCCGCCGTCCAAGCCCTCGACGAGCTGATGGAAGGCGCCGGGCCGACCGCGACGATCCGCGAGACCTACCTCGCCCTCACCCTGTCCTCCTCGCGCGCGCGGCTGGCCATCAAGGGCGCCGGCGGCGGGCAGATCGGCGCCGCCGCCGTCCTGGTGCGTGAGATCCACGCGATGCAGGGCTCCCTGTCCAGCGCGGGCCTTCAGATCGTCGAGTGGCTCGGCCCCCGCGGCGTCGCGCAGGCGATCCGCACCGCCTACGACCCAGAGGCCCAACTCGCCCTCGCCGCCCGCAACACCGCCGCCGAGGACCCTGCCTGGTCGGGCGCCGAGCGCGGCGTCGACCCCGAACTCGCCGGGCCCGCCGCCGCCGAGACCGGCTGGGGCCTGTACCGGCACGACGGCGCGTGGACCGTCACCTACCAGGTCCGCGCCTTCCCCCGCAGCGAGGTCTACGCCACCTTCCTCCAGCCCCTGTTGCGCCCGCGGCAGAACGCCCGCCGCTCGCTCTCCCTGGTCTACGAACCGATCGGCCCGGCCAAGGCCCGCCAGGAACTCGCCCGCGAGAAGACCAAGCGCGACACCGCCCGCAAGCTGCGCGCGAAGACCGGCCGGGCGGAGTCCGAAGACGAGCGCCGCGAGGCGATGACCGCCCGCGCCCAGGACATCGCCCGCGCCTCCGGCCACGGCGTCGTCCGCATGACCTGTCTGATCGCCGTCACCGTCACCAGCCTCGACCAGTTGGAGACCGCCTGCGCCGAGCTCCAGGCCGACGCCTCCGACGCCGGACTGGAGATCCGCCGGGTCTGGGGCGCGCAGGACGCCGCCTTCGCCGTCGCCGCCCTCCCGCTCGGCCAGGGCCTGCCGGAGCGAAGGGTGGGCATCTGATGGCGCCGCTGTTCTCCCGAGGGAAGGACGACACCTCCCTCAAGGCCGCCACCATCTCCGACCTCCTCGACGCGCCCGCCGAAACGGCGCCGGCGAAGACCAAGGTCTCCGCCCGCGACCTGCGGCGTTCGCGTCTGCTGGAGGACCCGGCGGCCGCCATGCGCGTGGCCCCCAAACGCGGGTGGTCCGGGCCGTTCGCCGGCCGGGCCGCGTCCCCGGCCAAGGTCGAGGTGGTGCGCGCCGACACCGAGCGGGCCAGCGGCGTCTACCCGTTCCTGCACGCCGCCTCCCTGCCGCCGATCGGCGTCTACATCGGCTGGAACACCCTGACCATGCAGGCGTTCTCCGCCCATCCGGCCGCGTGGGTGCGCGAAGGGCTGTGCACGAACCCCAATGTCATGATCACCGGCATCCCCGGGTCGGGGAAGTCCGCGCACATCAAGGCCCTGTGCTTCCGCCTGATGGCCCTCGGCCACCGGACCCTGATCGCCGGCGACGTCAAGGGCGAGTACCGGGCCCTGTGCGAGCACCTCGGGGTCGAACCCGTCCGCCTCGGCCCCGGCCTGACCGGCCGGCTCAACCCGCTGGACGCCGGCCCCCTCGGCCACGGCCTGGAGAAGATCAGCGGCCCGGAACTGAAGACCCGGCTCCAGGAGATCCACCGCCGCCGCCTCACCCTCCTCAAGGCCCTGCTGGAACTCCAGCTCAAGCGCACCCTCAAGCCGCAGGAAGAGGAGTGCCTGGACATCGCCGTCCGCGAGGTCACCGGCGAACTCCACGGCCAGAGCACCCTCAGCGTGCCCACCCTCCCGCTGGTCTACGAGCGGTTGAAGGACCCCACCGACGCGATGGCCCGCGAACTGCGCGTCCGCGGCGGCGACGTCCAACTCGCCCGCGAACAGATGACCTCCCTGCGCTCCGCCCTCGGCGGCATGATCACCGGCCACCTCGGCGGCCTGTTCGACCAGCAGACCAGCATCGGCCTGGACTGGCAGGCCCCCATCCAGTCCGTGGACATCTCCGCCCTGGAGCAGTACGGGGACGAGACCGTCGCCATGGTCCTCACCTGCGTCTCCTCCTGGGCCCAGAGCGCCATCGACCGCCCCGGCGAACGGCCCTGGATCGTGGTCCGCGACGAGCTGTGGCGGCAGATGCGCTCGGGCGGTGCCGCCATGGTCCGCAAGATCGACGCCGACCTCCGCCTCTCCCGCGCCACCGGCACCATCCAGCTCCTGGCCACCCACCGTCTGTCCGACTTCGAAGCCGTCGGCTCCGCCGGCAGCGAGGCCGTCGCCATCGCCAAGGACCTCATCGCCTCCTGCGAGACCCGCGTCCAGCTCGCCCAGGACACCAAACCGCTCAGCCTGACCCGTGAGGCCATCGGCCTCACCGACGCCGAATGCGACCTCATCGGCTCCTGGGGCGCCGGACAACGCGGCCGCGCCCTGTGGAAGGTCGGCCGCGGTGGCGGCTCCCACGCCGTCCAGCTCATGCTTTCCCACACCGAACGCAAACTCTTCGAGACCGACGAGCGGATGGTGATCTGAGATCGTGTCCCCTCACGGCAGTCCGCGTCCGTCCCGGGCGGACGCCGATTCCCTCTTGGCACCCATGTTGATCCTCATCGGTGCTGCGGCGCTGGCCTGCACTCTGCTCACCGCACCGCTCGCGGCGCTGCTGTCCGGGCGGGGACGACCGCGATGGGTACATGACGACCCGGCAACCACGGCCGTCCTCGCCATCGTCCGCGGCCCTGGCGCGGCCTATTCTCCCGCTCCGCCCGCCTGGCTCTTCTGGGCTCTGACGATCATGTTGTTCGCCGGTGTCGGATGGGTCACCGTGCGCGTGCTGAGCAAGCGCGGCAAGAAGCCGGCCGGCCTGGCGGGCCGGCGCGAGCTGGCGGGCTTGCTGCCGAAGGGGGCGACGGCGCGCGCCCGGCAGCTACGACCGGGACTGGCCGGGCTCAAGCGCTTGGACCCCGATGACACTGGCAACCTCCTGGGCAATCTGGAGCCGAACGGTCCGGAGCTGCGCTCGTCCTTCGAGGATGTCGAACTCGACCTGATGGCTCCCCGGGCCGGAAAGTCGACGGGTGTCGCCGTTCCCCGTGTTCTTCGGGCACGTGGGTCCGTGCTGCTCACGTCGAACAAGGCGGACGTCTACAGCGTCACCAAAACCGAGCGGGAGCGTGTCGGCACGGTGTGGACGTTCGACCCTCAGGGCATCGCTCACACCCCACGCGAGATGTGGTGGGACATGCTGGCCGACGCTTCCACGATCGAGGGGGCCCGTCGTTTGGCCGGTCACTTCGTGGGGGCGGTCAACGACGACGCGTCCAAGCGGGACTTCTGGATCTCCGCCGCGCAGAACACCCTCACCGCGCTGTTCCACGCCGCGAACCGCGGGAAGCGTCAAGTGACGGACGTATTGGCCTGGCTGGCCGACCCTGCGGACCGCACGCCCGTCGATCTGTTGCGTGATGCGGGCATGGCGGCCCTCGCCGAGCAGTTGCAGGGGACCATCAGAGGCGCCGTCGAAACGCGCGACGGCATCTACGAGACCGCGCGTCAGTGTGTGGCCTGCCTCCTTGACCCCGAGATCGCCGCATGGGTGACCCCCGACCCCCGCCTGCCACAGTTCCGTCCTGATGCGCACGCATTGAGCCGGGACACGCTCTACCTTCTCTCAAAGGACGGCGGGGGCTCGGCCGCCGGCGTGATCGCCGCGGCGGCCGACTCCGTCCTTCGGGCCGGAGTCCGCGCAGCAGAGCGGATGGGTGGGCGCCTTGATCCCCCCATGACCGCTGTGCTTGACGAGGCCGCCAACGTCTGCAGGATCTCGGATCTCCCCGATCTTTACTCACACTTCGGCTCGCGCGGCATCAACGTCGTGACGTTGTTGCAGAGTTACCGACAGGGCAGCCGTGTGTGGGGCGAGGCCGGCATGGACGCGTTGTGGGGGGCGGCCACAGTCAAACTGCTGGGCGCGGGACTGGACGACGCCGACTTCATCGAAAAAATATCCCGGCTTGTCGGAGAGCACGACGTCACCACGGTGAGCTACTCGAAGAGTGAGGGCACGCGCTCCCGCTCCACTTCCACCCGCCTCCAGCGAGTAATGCCGGCGGACCGGATCCGCGCCCTTCCCAAGGGCACCGCCCTCCTCCTCGCCACCGGTGTGAAGCCGGCCCTGATCCGGTTGCGGCCCTGGTACGAGGAACCCGGAGCCGATCGCATCCAAGCGGCCGCCCAGGCGGAGGTGAAGGCCATCACCGCGCGGGCGAATAGGGGGGAATTTCCCACATGAGCGAGTTCGTCACGGAGACCGCAGATCCGGTTGCACCTTTCATTCTCTATTTGGAGGGCGAGGACCAGCGGGCAGCCATGGAAGGTCTCGCCGCATGGGTGAGCGGGCTTCTCCTACCCGTCTACGGCCGGGAGGTGAACCCGCGCTCACCGTGGTGCCCCCGGTGGTGGGAACACCTGGAGGCAGTAGCACAGTTGCATGCGCTGTGGCTCGCCTGGCAGGAACTCACGGGTCCGAATCAAGGGCTGACCGGACCGGCGACGTGGCACAGGGATTTCCTGGCGCCGACGATGCAGACGCTACGAGATCCCGACGGCCCCTTCGCCGGTTGCCGGGCCGGCGGGCACCGGGCAAAAGATGCACCTGCGGCGGAGGAATTCCCCGTGTGACGACCGGCGGAACAACTACTCTGACGAGCAATCATTGGTCTTGGTGCGAGGGGACGCGCATATGGCGGAACAACTGAACCTGGCGGACGCCTACGAGCAGGTCTACTCGGCTGCGGCGCGCATGCTGTGGGCGCAGCAGGCCCCCTCTTGGCGAGAGGAAGATGACCAGGAATGGACATGGCCGGCGCCTCGGCGGGCCGCTTGGCAAGCGCTGGAGCAGGTGCTGCTGGACACCGAGGCGGCTTTGGGAGCGCCTCGGTCGGGTGACGCGTCCGATCCCGCCCGGCACTTGATTTCCCGACGTGGTCCGGGAGACCGCCCTCTGCCCTTCGACGAGGCGGTGCTGGACTGGAAACGGCGACTCGACGCCGATCCGGGGTTCCTGGTGGAGCGACGGGAGCCGTACCCGGACTTTTACATGAAACCTGGCTCCTGCGTGGTGATTCCGTCTTCTCCCTACTTCGCGATGATCGATGTCTTCCCGGAGTTGTTCCACCGGCTGGCTCCCGGGCGGCCGGCGGTGACCGTCGGATCCGGCGCCGCGGACCTCTGTGTCGTGGCACACGAGGCCGCTGACGCCCTGCGTGCGCCGTTGGGAGACGTCACACCGACGCCGTTTCCAGGGAACGCCCCTTGGATTGCTCCCGTCTCCCGTTCGGTGTCGGACATGCTCGATCTCCGCGAGCGCTTCGACGCCCTGCGCCGCGCGGCGTGGAACGCGGCGGAAGCGATGCCGTCCCCGGAGGAGTTGAAGGGGACGCTGGACTTTTCAGTCCAGGTGGGAGCGGCCGTGGCGGCCGCCGATATCCGGATGATGCTGGCGGGGCAGCCGGCGCCCGCGTGGCGCGAGCAGTACGAACAGATTGACCCGGCGCAGCACGGTGTCGTGGGGGTCGTGTCCGGCTCCGGAGGAGAAACAGTGCCTGTGACGTTCGAGAAGAGTGCCGCTGACTGGCGTGGACTGAACGCCAAGGGCTCTCTTCCATGGACGCCGAAGGACTACCAGCGGCAGTACTACCCGGACCGTGGCGAAACCCAGAATGTGGTGATCTCTGCAACCCGCGCCCTGATCTTCGCCGAAATCCTCGACGAATACGCGGCACGTGTGATGCCGGGACGGAACACGGGACTCATCCACTACAGCGCCTACGAGCTCGGCCAGTTCCTCACCTGGGGAATCGGCCGTGAGCTGCGCGCCCACGCCGGATTCTGAGGGGGACGGCAATACATGGCAGACAAGCGCTACCGGATTCTCGTAGTCTCCGATATCAGTGGCATGGGCGGCGGTGGCGTTCCGGTGTTCAATTACCACATCACCGAGGCGCTCGCGAAAGAGCACGACGTCACGCTGTTCACTGCCGACCCTGAGACACAGCCTCACAGGGGCGCCCGGATGGTTTCCACTTCGTCGATACCCGAGGGAGTGGAGGGCCGGGCGTGGATGGATTTTCAGTCCACCCTCGACCCCCGTACCCATGGTCTCCCCAATCCGGAGGAGCGGCCCTTCGATCTGATCATCGGACACTCCCGTTTCTCCGGCCCGGCTGCGGCCGAGTTGCGTGACCGCTGGTATCCGGACGCGAAGGTCGCGCACTTCCTGCACACGAGTCCGGAACGGCTCGCCGAGGTCAATTACGCACACGATCCGACACGTGCACAAGCCAAAGCTGCTCGCGATTCCCGGATCGAGCGCGAAGTGATGGACCGGGCGGACGTCGTGGTGGGTGTCGGCCCATTGCTGACGGCGGAAGCCGAGCGACTGTCCTCGGCAGGACAACATGTGCCCGACGCACACCAGCTCATACCCGGTGTGAAGATCGAAGAGCTGGTGCCGCGTGCACCGCACGAGGGACGCCTCAACCTCCTGGTGATGGGCCGGACAGACGACCCGCTGAAGGGCGTCGACGATGCGCTGCGCGCAGTGAGGATGCTGAATGAGAAGGGCATCGATGTTCACCTGACAGTGCGTGGTGCCGACCCGGAGAAGCTCGACACAATAGCGGCGGGGGCCGAACGCCTGGGAGGGATGGGTAACGTCACTGTCAAACCCTTCACCAAGGACGCCAACGAGCTGAGGGCCGACGTCATCAACGCTGACGCCGTCATCATGCCGTCCAAGCATGAGGGCTTCGGCTTGGTGGCCACCGAGGCGGCAGGACACGGTGTGCCCATTCTCGTCAACCAGGAGAGCGGAGCCGCACAGTTCCTCGCGGACAAGGCGCGCATCGACCCCATGGTCGGCGAGCCCTGCATTGTCCCTGAGCCGGGCAACCCGAACAAGCGCCCCTTGTCCTGGGCCAAGGCCATCGGCGAGCTCAAGGCCGATCTCCCCCAGCGGCGTGAGAATGCCGAGCGACTCCGCGAGGCGCTCAGGGCCTACTCCTGGGAGCACGCGAGCAGAGCTCTTGTCGAGGCATCCATGCAGGCCACGCCCGTATCGCAGCAGAAGCCGCTTACTCAGGGGCAGGCGCAGCGGAAGGCAACCGTTCAGGGCCCCTACGGCAAGCTACTGGCGAGTGGCATGGCCCCGCAGCACGCGACACCACCCGGCCCGCAGAGCACCATCGCCAAGGCCGCTCGCCTGGCCTCTCCAGGGGTGCGTCCTCCCGGAGCCCAGCCCCAGTCGCCCCGCCCCGTACCGGCTCCCGCGCCCCGACCTTTCCATCTACCGCAGAACGTCCCCGGTCAGGGCAGGAACTCAGGCCGATAGGCGGCGTGACGTCGGCGGGAGGGCATCGTGCGGCGGTCTGCCCGCCGGACTCCACCTCTCACCCCCGTCCCTTCACCGCCGCACGCAAGTATTCCCGGTTCATGCGGCCGATCGCTGTCAGGGGGATGCCCTTCGGGCAGGCCGTGGCGCATTCGCCGGTGTTGGTGCAGCCGCCGAAGCCCTGGGCGTCCATGGTGTCGACCATGTCGAGGACGCGGGACTCGCGTTCGGGGGCGCCCTGGGGGAGGGCGTTGAGGTGGACGACCTTCGCGGAGGTGAAGAGCATGGCGGAGCCGTTGGGGCAGGCGGCGACGCAGGCGCCGCAGCCGATGCATTCGGCGTGTTCGAAGGCGAGGTCGGCGGCGGGCTTGGGTACGGGGGTGGCGTGGGCTTCGGGGGCGGAGCCGGTGGGGGCGGAGACGTAGCCGCCGGCGCCGATGATGCGGTCGAACGCCGTGCGGTCGACGACCAGGTCCTTCACCACCGGGAACGCCGCGGCCCGCCACGGTTCGACGTCGATGGTGTCGCCGTCGGCGAAGTGGCGCATGTGGAGCTGGCAGGTCGTGGTGCGTTCCGGGCCGTGTGCCGCGCCGTTGATGACCATGCCGCAGGCGCCGCAGATGCCTTCGCGGCAGTCGTGGTCGAAGGCGACGGGGTCGTCGCCGGCGAGGATCAGTTCCTCGTTGAGGTGGTCGAGCATTTCGAGGAAGGACATGTCCTCGCTGATGCCCGTGACTTCGTAGGTGGTCATGGCGCCCGGTTCCTCGGCGGTGCGCTGGCGCCAGATGCGCAGGGTGAGGTTCATGCGTAGCTCCGCTGGGTGGGGTGGACGTATGCGAAGGTCAGCTCTTCCTTGTGGAGCACCGGTGGGCTGCCCGTGCCGGTGAATTCCCAGGCCGCCGCGTAGGAGAACTCCTCGTCCTTGCGTGCCGCCTCGCCGTCCGGCGTCTGGCTCTCTTCGCGGAAGTGGCCGCCGCAGGACTCGGTGCGGTGCAGCGCGTCCAGGCACATCAGTTCGGCCAGTTCGAGGTAGTCGACGATCCGGTTCGCCTTCTCCAGGGACTGGTTGAGCTCCTCGCCCGTTCCCGGGACCTTGATCCGGCGCCAGAACTCCGCCCGGAGCGAGGGGATGCGGTCCAGCGCCTTGCGCAGGCCGGCATCCGTCCGGGCCATGCCGCACTCGTCCCACAGCAGTTCGCCCAGCTCGCGGTGGAACGAGTCGGGGGTACGGTCGCCGTCGACGGCCAGGAGCCGGGCGAGGCGGTCCGTGACCTCGGTGACGGCCTCGGTCACCGCCGGGTGGTCCTCGGGGACGGGGGTGTGCGCCTGCCGGGCCAGGTAGTCGTTGATCGTGGACGGGAGGACGAAGTAGCCGTCGGCCAGGCCCTGCATCAGGGCGGACGCGCCGAGGCGGTTGGCGCCGTGGTCCGAGAAGTTGGCCTCGCCGATCGCGAACAGGCCGGGAACGGTCGTCTGGAGGTCGTAGTCGACCCACAGACCGCCCATCGTGTAGTGGATCGCCGGGTAGATGCGCATCGGTACCTCGTACGGGTCCTCGGCGGTGATCCGCTCGTACATCTCGAAGAGGTTGCCGTACTTCGCCTCCACCGCCTTCCGGCCCATCCGCCGGATCGCGTCGGCGAAGTCCAGGTAGACGCCCTGCCCGCCGGGGCCGACGCCGCGGCCCTCGTCGCAGACGTTCTTGGCGGCGCGGGAGGCGATGTCCCGGGGGACGAGGTTGCCGAAGGAGGGGTAGACGCGCTCCAGGTAGTAGTCGCGCTCGTCCTCCGGTATGTCGGCCGGCGGGCGCGTGTCGCCCTTCGCCTTCGGTACCCAGATGCGGCCGTCGTTGCGCAGCGACTCGCTCATCAGCGTCAGCTTGGACTGGTGGTCTCCGGAGCGCGGGATGCAGGTGGGGTGGATCTGGGTGAAGCAGGGGTTGGCGAAGTACGCGCCGCGCCGGTGCGCCCGCCAGACCGCCGTCGCGTTGCTGTTCTTGGCGTTGGTCGAGAGGTGGAAGACGTTGCCGTAGCCGCCGGTCGCCAGCACCACGGCGTCGGCGAAGTACGTCCGGACGGCCCCTGTGATCAGGTCGCGGGCGACGATGCCGCGCGCCCGCCCGTCCACGACGATGAGGTCCAGCATCTCCGTGCGCGGGTGCATCTCCACGGTCCCGGCCGCGATCTGCCGGGACAGCGCCTGGTACGCGCCGAGCAGGAGCTGCTGGCCCGTCTGGCCGCGGGCGTAGAACGTCCGGGACACCTGGACGCCGCCGAACGAGCGGGTGTCGAGCAGGCCGCCGTACTCCCGGGCGAACGGCACGCCCTGGGCCACGCACTGGTCGATGATCTCGACGGAGACCTGGGCGAGGCGGTGCACGTTGGACTCGCGGGCCCGGAAGTCGCCGCCCTTGACGGTGTCGTAGAAGAGGCGGTGGACGGAGTCGCCGTCGTTGCGGTAGTTCTTCGCCGCGTTGATGCCGCCCTGGGCGGCGATGGAGTGCGCCCGGCGCGGCGAGTCCTGGTAGCAGAACTGAACGACACGGTAGCCCTGTTCGGCGAGCGTGGCGCCGGCCGCGCCGCCCGCCAGGCCGGTGCCGACGACGATGACGGTCTGCTTGCGGCGGTTGGCCGGGTTGACCAGCTTGGCGGCGAACCTGCGGCGGTCCCAGCGCTCGGCGATCGGGCCGTCGGGGGCCTTGGTGTCGGCGATCGGGTCGCCGGTCGTCCAGAGGCCCTCGCCAGGGGTCTCGTCGGCGGCCCGGCGCGCGTGGTCGTCTCGGGTGGTCCAGTCGGACATGTCAGCTCACGATTCCTGTCAGCACGCCGATCGGGACGGCGAGGAAGCCGAGGGTCAGCAGGGCGGCCAGACCGTTGGCGGTCGCCTTGAACGCCCGGTCCCGCCGCGGGGAGTTGGCGCCGAGCGTCTGGGCGGCGCTCCAGAAGCCGTGCCGGATGTGGAGGCCGAGGGCGAGTATCGCGGCGATGTAGAAGGCGCTCACGTACCAGCGGTCGAAGGAGGCCACCAGGTTCTCGTACGGGCGGCCCTCCTCGGCGTTGGGGTTCACGGTGAGGGTGGTGAGGTCCAGGATGTGCCAGATGATGAACAGCGCCAGGATCACCCCGCCCCAGCGCATGGTCCGGGTGGCGTAGCTCGCCCGTGCCCGCCTCCGCTCGTACCCCGCCGGCCGGGCGGCCAGGTCCCGGCGGCTCAACTGGTAGGCGGCCACGCCGTGCAGCACCACGGACGCCGTGAGCACCACCCGCGTCATCCACAGGAACCAGGTGCGGTGCAGGAAGGGTTCGCCGATCGTGCGGATCCAGTGCCCGTAGTGGTCGAACTCCCCGGGGCCGAAGAAGACTTTGAGGTTGCCCAGCATGTGGGCGACCAGGTACGCCAGCATGATCAGTCCGGTGGCCGCCATGACCGCCTTCTTGCCGACGGTCGAACGCCACAGGATGCCGATGAGGGACGGGGAGCGTTCCGTCCGGGTCGCCAGTGCCATGCCGCCGACAGTAGGTCGGCAAGATTCATGCGTCCAAGACATGACGGAGCTGGTTTCCATAGGCAATGGCTATCTACCCTGCTCGGTGTGCAACTCCAGCAACTCCGGTACTTCGCGACGGTGGCCGAGGTACGTCACTTCACCCGCGCCGCCGAGGCCCTCCACGTCGCCCAGCCGTCGCTCTCCCAGCAGATCCGGGCGCTCGAACGGGAGCTGGGCGCCGACCTCTTCCACCGGGCGCGCGGCAACATCACGCTGACCGACGCGGGCGAGGCGCTGCTCCCGCTGGCCCGGCGCATCCTCGCCGACACCGACACCGCGCGGCGCGAGGTCCAGGAGGTCGCCCGGTTGCGGCGCGGCCGGGTACGGCTCGGCGCCCCGCCGAGCCTGTGCGCCAGCCTGGTGCCGGACGTGCTCCGGGCCTACCACGCGCGGTACCCGGGGATCGAGCTGTTCGTCGACGAGGGCGGCTCCCGCGACCTGGTCCGCGACCTGGCCGCCGGCGAGCTCGACCTGGCCCTGATCATCACACCGCTCGGCGTCGGCGCCCCCGCCCTGACCACCACCGAGCTGCTGCGCGAGGACCTGGTCGTCGTCTCGTCCCCCTCCGCGCCGCCGCCCGTCCGGCGGGCCCGGATCCGGATCGACGACCTGCGCGGTCTGCCGCTGGTGATGTTCCGGCACGGCTACGACCTGCGGGAGATGACCGTCGCGGCCTGCCGGGCGGCCGGTTTCGAGCCGTCGTTCACCGTGGAGGGCGGCGAGATGGACGCCGTCCTGGGCTTCGTCCGGGCCGGGCTGGGCGTCGCCGTGGTCCCCGGCATGGTGGCCGCCCGCTCCGGGCTGCGCGTCACTCCCTTCGAAGGGGAGCGGATGCGGCGCACGGTGGCCGTGGCGCACCGCAAGGACGCGCCCCCGCCGCGCGCGGCACGGGAGTTGTGGGAGGTGCTGCTGGAGCACCTGGGTATCGGCGGGTGAGGTGGCGGGCAGGCGGTGTCAGAACGCCCCGCCGAGCCACACCCCCGCGCACGCCGCCGCGAGCCCCGCCCCCACGCTCCCCAGCACGTTCAGCACCGCCAGTCCCCGGGCCCCGTCCTCCGCCAGCCGCAACGTCTCGTACGAGAACGTGGAGTACGTGGTGAGCGCCCCGCACAGCCCGGTGCCCAGCCCCAGCTTGACGCCCTCCGGGGCCGCGGCGGTCACCACCCCCAGCACCAGGCAGCCGACGACGTTCACCGTGAACGTGCCCCAGGGGAACACCGAGTCGTGCCGCGCCTGGACGGCCCGGTCGGTGAGGTAGCGCAGCGGAGCGCCGGCCATGGCACCGGCGACGACGAACAGCCAGTTCACCCCCGGTGGACCTCGACCTCGTCCAGGGTGACCAGACCGCCGGGCATCCCGTCCAGCAGCTCGTCGACGACGGGCAGGAACGCCCGGACCCGCTCCGGCACGTCCACGATCACCACCGCCACCGGCAGCTCCTCGCTCAGCGACAGCAGCCGCGCGGTGTGCACAATGGACGAGGCGCCGAAGCCCTCGACGCCCCGGAACACGCAGGCACCCGCCAGCCCGGCCCGGTGGGCGCGGTGGACGAGCTCGGAATACAGCGGCCTGCCGTGCGCGGTGTCGGACTCGCCGAGGTACACCGTCAGCCGGAGCGCCGGACCGCGCGGGATCACCGTCGGCCTCCGCTCGTCACGCGCGGCTTCACCGTCGGCCTCCGCTCGCCACGTGCGGCATCACCGTCGGCCTCCATCCGTCCCGCCCGGATCACCCTCGGCCCCCGCCCACGAGCCGGCGCGTCGCCGCCGACGCGGCCCACACCGCCGCCAGCGCGGCGAGCGGCGTCGCGGCCAGGCAGAGCAGCCCGGTCGCCGTCCGGCCGTTCGCCAGGAACCGCTGGACGTCCACCGCGTAGGTGGAGAACGTCGTGTAGCCGCCGAGCACCCCCGTGCCGAGGAAGGGCCGCAGCAGCCGGTGCGGCGCACCCCGCTCGGCGACGGTCACCAGCAGGACGCCGATGAGGGCGCAGCCCGTCGCGTTGACCAGGAACGTCGTCCAGGGGAAGGTGTCGTCCGGCGTCGGCCACAGCAGGCCGGCCCCGTACCGGGCCGCGGCGCCCAGCCCACCGCCGGCGGACACCGCCGCCACCACGGGCCCCTGACCGGGGCCGCGTCGTGCGGTGGCCGGGACGGCCGGTGTCGTGCTCACCCGGTCACGCTAGCGCACGGACCGGACGGGCACCCCTCGGATGCCGGGCCGTCGGCCGACGGCCACCGGTCCATGGAACATCGGGCCCTCGGGCATCGGGCCCTCGGACACCGCCCTGTCGGGCATCGGCCCGTCGCGTCGGAGGTCATCCCCGTCGGACATCGGCCCCTCGGACGTCGCCCCATTCGGCCTCGGCCCGTCGAAGTTCGCCCCGCCGGACACCGCCCGTCAGGCGCCGGCCCCCGTCCGTGGCCGTCGCCCGTACGGCCACCTCACGCGCCGACGGTCCTTCGCCCCCTTCCCCCTTCGTACGCGTTCGTACGCGCTGGGGGGCGCGGTGGTACAGACATCGCACGGCCGTCAGGAGAGCTTCCGGGGCCCGGTGGGGCCGGTCGGCGGCCGGTCACCCGTCCGCCGCACTATTCGAAACCTTCGGGGTGATCGGGCGTTGATCCGGGCTCCCGGCCGTCAACCGGCCGTGAGCCGACCCTGTCAGACCGAACGAAGGTGTCACCCCATGTCACGAATCGCCAAGGCAGCGGCCCTCACCGCCACCGTGGGCACGGCGCTCGCCGGCGTCTCCGGCACCGCCCTCGCCGACTCGAACGCCAAGGGGGCGGCCGTCGGCTCCCCGGGCGTCATCTCCGGCAACGTCATCCAGATCCCGATCCACCTCCCCATCAACCTCTGCGGCAACACCATCGACATCGTCGGGCTGCTCAACTCGACCAACGGCAACGTCTGCGTCGCCGACTGACGCACCGCACCCCGACGACACCGGGCGCGACCGCGCCGGGCCTCCGCTCCGCACGGCGGAGGGCCCGCGGGTCCGGCGCCCGTTCGTGGCGCCCCCGACCCGGTCGGCGGGCGCCACACTGATGCCGGATGCCGGATGCCGGATGCCGGATGCCGGATGCCGGATGCCGGATGCCGGATGTCAGCGGGCGGTGGCCCGGTCCTCCTCCGTGCGGCCCTCGACCCCGTCCTCCTCCGTGCGGCCCTCGGCCCGGTCCGTGACGGGCGCGGCGACGGCGATGGCCGTGGCGACCAGGCCCTCGGCCGCCGCCCAGCGCCCCTCGAAACCGTCCAGCCGGCGGCCGCCGACGACCGGTCCCGGGACCAGCAGCCGGGCGGCGAACGTACCGGCGACCGGGTCGACGGTCAGCTCCGCCTCGTCGAAGTCCAGTTCCAGGCCGGTCAGCGGGTACCAGGCCTTGAACACGCTCTCCTTGGCGCTGAACAGCAGCCGGTCCCAGTGCACGGCGGGGTGGCGGTACGCCAGTTCGGCCAGCCACTCCCGCTCGGACGGCAGCGTGACCATGTCGAGGACGCCGTCCGGGAGCGGCCCGTTCGGCTCGGCGTCTATGCCGAGCGACGCGGCGTCGGCGGCGTGTGCCACCGCGGCGCCCCGGAATCCCAGGCAGTGCGTCATGCTGCCCACCACGCCGTCGGGCCAGCGCGGCGCGCCCCGCCGGCCGGGCAGCAGCGGCCCGGGCGGGAAGCCCAGCCTGCCGAGGGCGGCGCGGGCGCAGACCCGGACGGTGGCGAACTCGTGGAGACGCTTGGGGACGGCGCGGGCGACGTGGGCCGCCTCCTCGGGGAAGAGGAGGCTCACCGGGTCGTCCGGGGCGTCGGCGAAGGCGTGCTCGGTGACGGCCCAGTCGGGCAGGAGTGCGGAGATCACCAGACGGCTCCCGGCTCGTCGACGGGCTGGGGCAGGATCTGCCGGAGCGGCTCGCGGGGCGGCCGGGGCCGCCACTCGCGCGGGTAGCCGACCGACACCTCCTCGAAGCGCACCCCGTCGTACCGGGACACGCGGGGGATGTGCAGGTGGCCGTAGACCGCGGCGGCGGCCCGGAACCGGACGTGCCAGTCCGCGGTGAGCTCGGTGCCGCACCACTGGGCGAAGTCCGGGTAGCGCAGGATCCGGGTGGGTTCGCGGACCAGCGGCCAGTGGCTGACGAGGACGGTCCGCAGCCCCGGGGCCAGCTCCGACAGCCGGCGTTCGGTGTAGGCGACGCGCGCCCGGCACCAGTCGTCGCGGGTGGGGTACGGGTCGGGGTGCAGGAAGTGCTCGTCGGTGCAGACGACGCCGGCCTCGTAGGCCCGGCGCAGCGACTCCTCCTTGGTGTCCGCGCCGGGGACGCGGAAGGTGTAGTCGTAGAGGGTGAACAGCGGTGCCACGGCCACCGGTCCGCCGTCGCCCTCCCACACCGGGTAGGGGTCCTCGGGCGTGGCGACGCCGAGTTCGCGGCAGAGCTCCACCAGGCGCAGGTAGCGCTTCTCGCCGCGCAGGTCGCAGGGGTCCTTGGGCGGGGTCCACAGCTCGTGGTTGCCGGGCGCCCAGATCACCTTGGCGAACCGGCCGGCGAGCAGCCGCAGCGCCCACTCGACGTCGGCGTACCGCTCGGCGATGTCGCCGGCGACGATCAGCCAGTCGCCGTCGTGGGTGGGGCGGAGGGTCTCGGTGAGGGCGCGGTTCTCGGCGTGGGCGATATGGAGGTCGCTGACGGCGAGCAGTCTCGCGTTCGGATGGGGCACGGTTGAACGTCCTTTTCGCTTCTCGCGTCGTACTGGTGAACTTCGCGCCGCCACCCGGCCGGTGACGGCCGATGAGCACCGGTGACGACCGGCGAAGGCCGGTGACGACCTGTCCGGCGGCTCCAGGCCCGTGTCCCGCGCCCGGCCCCTCACGCTAATACGGCGGTCCGGCCGGGTGGAACCCCCGCCGTGAGGCGGGTGGGACGGGTGAGGCGTCGTGGCAGTGTGACGGGCCGGGGGAGCGGCGGTGCGGCGCGAAGGGGGATTACGGGTCCCGGCGCGCGTGGCCGATGATGGGGGCATGACCAACGACGGGGGAAGGGCGCATCAGCCCACCAGTTACGACCTGCGGCCGCCGGCCCCGGCCTGGCCGAACCCGTACGCGGATCCGGCGGCGCCGCCGCTGACCCAGGACCCGGCCGCGATACCCGTCGCGCCCGGCGCGGCGGCGGCCGCGGCCGGAGCACCGGGAATGGCCGGAGGACCGGTCGGAGCACCCGGAACCGCCGGAGCACCCGGGACCGCCGGAGCATCCGGGACCGCCGGAGGGACGGCGGCGGGGGAGCCGGGCGCGGGCCGTCGTGTGGGTGGCCGGTACCTGCTGCGTTCCCGGCTGGGTCACGGCGGCATGGGCACAGTGTGGCGGGCGCACGACGAGGTCGTGGACCGCGAGGTCGCCGTCAAGGAGCCGCGCGTCCCGGACCACCTGCCGGAGTCCATGCGGCAGAACATCCACTTGCGGATGCAGCGCGAGGCCCGCGCCGCGGCCCGCGTCGCGCACCCGTCGGTCGTCGCCGTGCACGACGTGGTGGTGGAGGACGGCCGGCCCTGGATCGTCATGGAGCTGGTCAAGGGCCAGTCGCTGGGCGCCCGGCTGAACGAGGGGACGCTGGACCCGCGCGAGGCGGCCCGGATCGGCCTCGCGGTGCTGGGCGCGCTGGAGGCGGCGCACGAGGCGGGGGTGCTGCACCGGGACGTCAAGCCGGACAACGTCCTGCTCGGGCGGCACGACCGGGTGGTCCTCACCGACTTCGGCATCGCGCAGATCGAGGGGGAGCAGGGCCTCACAGAGACCGGTGGCTTCATCGGCTCGCCCGAGTTCGTCGCCCCGGAACGGGCGTTGGGGCAGCGGCCGGGCCCCGCTTCCGACCTGTGGTCGCTGGGCGTCGTGCTGTACGCGGCCGTCGAGGGGATGTCCCCGTTCCGCCGCTCCAACACCCAGGCCACGATGCAGGCCGTGCTCTCTGCCGAGCCGCCGCGGCCGGCCCGGTGCCCGGCCGCGTACGCGGACGTCGTGATGGGGCTGCTGCGGAAGGAGCCGTCCGCCCGGCCGACGACGTCCCAGGTGCGCGCGGCCCTGGAGGAGGTGGCCCGGCCGGCGCCGCCGGTGCCCGCGGCCGTGGTGCCGACGGTGCCGGTCACCGGCAGCCGCTGGATCCCGCCGGTCCTGCACCACAAGCGGAAGACGCAGTGGTCCCTGGGCATCGGGGTCGTCGTGGTGGGCGCGGCCGTCGCGCTGTTCGCGATCAACCCGTTCGGGTACGGGCCGGCGACCCCGCTGCACTGGAAGGTCGTCGACGAGCCGGAGATCGTCAAGGCGTCGGTGGCGGTACCGGAGGACTACGTCAAGGACGTCAAACCCGACGACCACCTGGTGCACTTCAGCGACCCCGGCGGGGTCTACGGCGTCTCCCTCTTCATCGCGACCGACCCGCCCGCCGGCTCCTCCTCCGCGTCCGACAAGGACAAGGAGGTCCACTCGGCGCGCGGCGAGGCCGCCAAGCGCAAGACGGACTTCGAGAAGGGCAACGTCTCCGGTGTCGCCGACGCCCGGGCGTCGGTCGGCTCGGCCCCCTCCTTCGACGGCCTCGAGTCGGTGGAGATGACGACGACCTACCGGAAGTCCGGTGCCGGGGAGAACGACCCGAAGGCCGTCCTCCGCGGCCGCGTCATCGTGAACAAGGCGAAGGACACCGCCTGGTACCTGGAAGTGACGATGCCGGAGAAGGGCAAGGCGCGGACCGAGGGGGACAAGCTGTACAAGGAGGTCCTGCGGTACCTCAAGCTCAAGGAGAAGTGAGCCGGGGGAACGGGGCGGTGCCCGGGGCTGTCAGCCGGTGGTGTCCCCTCCCGCGGTGCGCCACGCGTGGGCGGCGGCCCGCTCCACCGCGGCGGCCAGCAGGTCGGCGTCGTCCCGCGTGCAGCCCGGCGGCGGCCCCAGCCGGCGCAGCCGGCGCGCGGGGTCGGCGGGCGGCTGGGGGTGCAGGGGGACGGCGGACAGCCCGCCGCCGGTGAAGTAGGCGTCGGCCGGGCCCAGTTCGGAGACGGCGACGCTCGCCGGTCCCGTGGCCGTCCCGGCGGAGCCGCCGGAGCGGGCGGCCCGCAGCTCGGCCAGCAGCCTGTCCTTGCCGCGCCCGCGTAGGGCGGGCAGCAGAAAGGGGTTGTCTTCCAGGGAGCTCGCGAACGCGTAGTGGACGGCCGCCCCGTGGCCGCAGGGGTCACCGGTGTCCCGGCATTCGCACTGCGAGGAGAGCTCGCCACGCCGGGGGAAGAGGGCGAGCCCGGCCTTGCCGAGGGTGTCGTCGATGGTCTCCGGCATACGGCCCTCCAGCAGGCTCGCCGCGTGCCGGAGCTGCCCGGCCAGGACCGTGACGCCGGCCGACCACTCGTCGTCGCCGAACACCGGCAGCCGCAGCGTCACCTCGTAAGCCCGCTTGGCCTGTCGCACCCGGGCGGTCACCTCGCCCGGGCGGACCGTCAGCCCCTGGACCGCGCCCTGGCGGGCCAGCGTACGGCCGCGCGGGAGACGGGGATTGGGATAGGTGGCGCCCAGCGACTCCAGGGCGCGGATCCAGCGCCTGCTCCACCAGGGGTTCGCGGGGGCGGCCGGCTTGCCGGAGGGGGCGGGTTTCCCGGATGCGGTGGATTTCCCGGATGTGGTGGGCTGCCGGCGGGTGGCCGACGTCTCGCGGGTGGCCGCCTTCTCACGAGTTATCGACTTCTCACGAGTGGTCGTGGTGCGACGGGTGGTGGTGCTCATGCCGTTCCTCCTGAGGCTGCCGGAGTGGTCGGGGCGTCGCCCGGGCCCGCCGTCTCTCCCGAGTCGGCGAGGCGGACCAGGGCGCGCAGGGCGTCGTCGTCGAGCTCGGACAGCCAGGTCTCGCTCGTGCCGACCACGGCGTCCGCGAGGGAACGCTTGCTCTCCAGGAGCGCGTCGACGCGCTCCTCGAAGGTGTCGGCGGTGACCAGCTTGTGCACGTGCACGGTCCTGGTCTGGCCGATGCGGTGGGCGCGGTCGGTGGCCTGGTCCTCGACGGCGGGATTCCACCAGCGGTCGTAGTGCAGGACGTGTGAGGCCCGGGTGAGGTTGAGGCCGAAGCCGCCCGCCTTGAGGCTGACGATGAGCAGCGGGGACGCCGCGTCGTCGTGCTGGAACGCGTCCACCATCGCGTCGCGCCGTTCGGCCGGGGTGCCGCCGTGCAGGAACGGCACGTCGTCCAGGTCGAGTTGGGACGCCAGGTGGCGGGCCAGGAGGTCGCCCATCACGCGGTACTGGGTGAACACCAGGGCCCGGTCGCCCGCGGCCACGGCCTCGCCCAGCATCTCGGTCGCGCGCATCAGCTTCCCCGACCGGCCCGCCAGCGAGCCCGTCGTCGCCGTGTCCGCTTCGCCCAGGTACTGGACGGGGTGGTTGCAGATCTGTTTGAGGTGGGTGAGCAGCCGCAGGACGTTGCCCTGCCGCCGGATCCCGGTGCCGAGCCCGCCGTCGCTTTCCAGCGCGTCGGCGACGGCGGCGCGGTAGAGCCGGGCCTGTTCGGGGGTGAGATCGCAGGCGACCGTGGACTCCATCTTCGCCGGCAACTCGTCGACCACCGCGCTCTTCATGCGCCGCAGCACGAACGGCGTGACGACGGCGCGCAGCCGCTCGGCCGCCTCCTGATCGCCGTCCCGCTCGATCGGCCCGGCGAACTGCTGCTTGAACCGCCGATGCGAACCGAGCAGCCCGGGGTTGGCGAAGTGCGTGACGGACCACAGCTCCGACAGCCGGTTCTCGACCGGGGTACCGGTCAGTGCGACCCGGGCCCGGGCCTCCAGGCGCATGGCCGCGCGGAACGTCTGCGCCGTGTGGTTCTTGATCTGCTGCGCCTCGTCCAGGACGACGAGGTCCCAGTCGACGGACGCGAGCAGGTCGGCGTCCAGCCGCAGCAGGGCGTAACTGGTGACGACGACGGCGCCGGGCGGGAACGCGGCCGGGTCCGCGGCGCGGCGGGCGCCGTGGTGGCGGAGCACGGTGAGGCCGGGCGCGAACCGGGCCAGCTCGCGCTCCCAGTTGCTCACCACGGACGTCGGGCAGACGACGAGCCGGGGCCGGTCGCCCGTGCGTCCGGCCAGCAGCGCGATGGTCTGGAGGGTCTTGCCGAGACCCATGTCGTCGGCGAGCAGCGCGCCGAACCCCAGGTCGGTGAGGGACTGCAGCCAGGCGACGCCGCGCCGCTGGTAGTCGCGGAGGTCGGCGTGGACGCCGGCGAGGTCGGGCTCGGTGCGCCCGGCCGCCTCGCGCAGCCGGCCGACGAGATCGGCGACCGAGCCGTCGGCCACGGCCGGGACGTCGCCGAACTCCTCGGTGTGGTGGCGCCCGCACAGCGCGACGGCCAGCGCCTCGGCGGTGGACAGCCGGCCGGTCGTGCCCACCAGCGCGGCCAGGTCGTCGATCCGCTCGGGATCCAGCCGGAGCCAGGCGTTCCGCCAGGCGGCGAGGGGTTCGCCGCGGGAGGCGAGGGCGGCGACCTCGTCCGGGGTGACCGGCTCGTCGCCGACGACGGCCTCCCAGCGGTAGGTGACGGTACGGCCGCGGGGCGCGGGGGCGCCCTTGCGTGCGCCGCGGCGGGTGCCGACGCGGAGGCGGGGGCCGAGGACGTTGCCGCCGTTGCCGTTGCCGTTTCCTTCGTTGCCGACCCGGTCGCCCCTGCCGCCCCCGCCGCTCTTCCCCTCCTTGCCGTTCCCGCCGGAGAGTTCGGCCGGTACGACGAGGCCGATGCCCGCCGTGTGCAGGGCGGTCGCGGTGTCGCCGAACAACTCGGCGGCCTGGAACGGGTTGAGGAGCACCCGGGTGGGCCGGTCCTCCCCCAGACAGGCGGCGACCGGGCGGAACACGCGGGCCGCGCGGCCCAGCCCCTCGGTCAGCGCCTCCTGCGGACCGTCCAGGATCCGGCCGCCGACGGCGAGGGTCTCCGTGCCGGAGTCCCAGACGCGCTGGGCGGAGACGAGCACGCCCGGTTCGTCCACCGCTTCCAGATGGAAGGTGAGCGGCCAGAGCGCGTCCGGACCGGCGGGTGTGCCGAGGCGCAGGCAGAGGCGGGCGACGGCCCGTTCCCCGCCGCCGGCGAGGGCCCACTCCGCGAGTTGCGCGGGGGTGAGGTCGGTGGGGGCGGGTGCCTCGGCGGAGTGGACGGGGGCGGTCAGGGCTGCGATCCAGCGGGAGATGCCCTGGGCGTCCGTTTCGGAGGCGGGGACAGGGGTGGGAGTGGAGGCGGGGGCGGGTGCGGGGGCGGGGGCGTTCGGGTGGGTGGGGGGCCGGGCGCCGGCTCGGGCGCAGGCATCGGCGACGGCGTCGCAGAACGCGGTGAGCAGGGCGAACGGTGACCAGACGCGTGCCGACACGGGGGCTGCGTCGGTGCCGTCCGGCGTGGGGGTGCCGTCCGGTGTGAGGGCGTCACCCGGTGTGAGGGTGCCGTCTGGTGTAAGGGTGCCGTCCGGTGTGGAGATGCGATCCGGCGTGGGGATCCGGTCCTGTGCGGAGGTTCGGTCCTGTGCGGGGATTGGGTCCCGTGCGGGGACGCGCAAGGCGTGGGCGGCGGCGGGCAGCGCCTCGGCGAGAGCAGCGAGCCGGGGGTCGCCCTCGGTCTCGGCCCGCCAGTGGGCCCGCACCCGCCCCTCACCGGCTTCGCGCAGGGCGGGGACGAGGTGGCCGGCGGTGACGTGCTCCAGGGCGAGCCGGGCGGCGATGGCCCAGGCGCGGACGGAGTGGTCCCAGTCCGGCTTCGGATCCTGTTCCGGTTCTTGTTCCGGTACCGGCATGGGTTCCGCGGCGTCCTCCTGTTCGCCGGCGTCCCCGGCGCGGGGGTCCGCGAGGGCGGCCAGCGCCGCGACGGCCTCGCCGATCGGGACGAGCAGCGCCGGAACGTCCGCTTCCACCAGGGAGCCGCCGTGTGGCAGGAGCGTGGGAAGGCGGGTGCCGGTACCGGTGAGGCGTCCGGGACCGGTGGACGGCAGGCCCAGTGCCGCCGCCTCGGCCGCCGGTTCGGAGACGCCCCAGAAGGCCATCGCCCCGTTTCCCGGAACGTCGGGATCCGGAACGAACGTCGCTTGCAAGCGGCCAGGAAACTCCGGCGTGCCCATACAGCGTTCCCCTCTGTCAGGAAATGCGGACTCCAGGAAGCGGACAGCATAACCACGCCGTGCGTGAATTTCACATGAGAGCCCGCGAAGACGTTATTCCCGGGTGTGATCGGCAGGCCTCCGGGGGAGGGGGCGCGGGCGTCGCCGAACGGTTTTATCCGCCGCCGGTCACCGGTGATCGGCCCCCGGTGCGGCCCCTTGCGCACCGCGCCACCTGCCCGAGAGGCGCTGGAGCCTGGCGACTTTCCGACGCAACCCAACCATCCTGCGCTTTTCGGTCGAGCATTTCGCCGGGCCGTTCAGGACACTGTTTTCCGGTAATGTCAAATCACCCTCAGGGCATTTCGAGAGCAGAAATTCAAGCCCTGTCAAGAGCGCTGTTCCCGATCGCCCCTCCTGTCCGTTCTCGAATTCCCCGAACGGAGGGTCGCGGGTGCCTCGTGACGCCTCCGGGTGTTTCCGCGCGGTGCCGCCGGCCGCCTCCGCGGGCGCACCGGCGGCACCGTCCCCGCGAACTCCCCAGCCCGTTGCCTGGTAGCGGCCGATCACGGCACGGTAGAGCTGTCCTTATGAGCCCTGAGACGCACACCGCCGAGACGTCCGCTCCCACGACGCCACCGCCCGCCGTCCCGAAGATCCTCGTCACCGGTGGCGCCGGCTTCATCGGCTCCCACTACGTCCGTACCCTGCTGGCCGGGGACGGACCGGAGCGCCCGCACGTCACCGTCCTGGACAAGCTCACCTACGCGGGGGTCCCGGCCAACCTGGACCCCGTCCGTCACTCCGACCGCTTCCGCTTCGTCCAGGGCGACATCTGCGACGTCGAACTGGTCGACCGGCTCGCGGCCGAGCACGACCAGATCGTCCACTTCGCCGCCGAGTCCCACGTCGACCGCTCCGTGCGGGAGGCGGACGCTTTTGTCCGTACCAACGTGCTGGGCACCCAGAGACTCCTCGACGCGGCGCTGCACAACGGTGTCGAGGTCTTCGTGCACATCTCCACGGACGAGGTCTACGGCTCGATCGACCACGGTTCATGGACCGAGGACGCGCCGCTCGCCCCCAACTCGCCCTACGCGGCGGCCAAGGCGTCCAGCGACCTGTTCGCCCTCGCCTGTCACCGCACCCACGGCCTCGACGTGCGCGTCACCCGATGTTCCAACAACTACGGTCACCACCACTTCCCCGAGAAGCTGATACCGCTCTTCGTCACCAACCTGATGGACGGCCTGGAGGTGCCGCTGTACGGGGACGGGGGCAACGTCCGCGACTGGCTGCACATCGACGACCACGTGCGCGGCGTCGAACTCGTCCGTACCCGCGGCCGGGCCGGCGAGATCTACCACATCGGCGGCGGCACCGAGCTGGCCAACCGGGAGCTCACCGGGATGCTGGTGGAGGCGGTCGGCGCCGACCCGTCCCTCGTCCGGCACGTCGACGACCGCAAGGGGCACGACCGCCGCTACTCGCTCGACTGGAGCAAGATCCGGGACGAGCTGGGGTACCGGCCGGTCCGCCGCTTCGAGGAGGGGCTGGCCGAGACGGTCGCCTGGTACCGGGACAACCGGGACTGGTGGGAACCGCTCAAGCGGCGGGCGGCCCTGCTCCCGCCCGCGCCCGCGCCCGAGGGCGAGCCTGAGCCCGGGGGCGCGCCCGCGTGACCGACGTCCGTCCGGGCGCCGGGCCGGCGCCGGGCCGGCGCCGGGCCGGGTGCCGGCCGGGCGCCCGTCAGGTCATGCCGGGCGTCTGTCGCGCCGTGCCGGCCCCGGACTTCCGCGGCAGCAGGAAGCTGACGGCGAGGCAGAGCGCGACGAGCCCGATGGCGGCCCACATGGTGGCGGTGAACCCGGGGACGTAGCCGTGGGCGCGCCCGTCGGCGTGTGAGTCGCGGACGGCGAAGAAGACGGTGCCCATGACGGCCACACCGACCGAGGCGGCGATCTGGGCGACGGTGTTGAACAGGCCGGAGCCGGAAGCGGCGTGCTCGCCGGGGATGTTCTCCAGGGTGAGCGCGGCCAGCGGCGCGACGGCGAGGCCGAGGCCCAAGCCGCCCACGGCGACGCCGGGCAGGAAGTCGAGCCAGGTCGTGCCGGGGCCGCCGGACCGCGCGGCGAAGGTGAGGAGCAGGAAGCCGACGGCCGTGACGACGAGGCCGAGCTGCACGGTGGCCCGCCCGATCCTCGGCAGCAGCACGGCCGCGCCGAGCCCGGCGCCGGCCGTGGTGGCGACCGGCCACGGCAGGATGGCCACACCGGCGGCCATCGGGCTCATCTCCAGTCCCGCCTGGAGCATCTGCATGAAGGTGAGGAAGAAGCCCATGACCGGCAGGAAGAAGAGGAACTGCAGCAGCAGCCCGCCGCCGACCGACCGCAGGTGGAACAGCGACATCTCGACGAGCGGCGTCCGTCCCGCGGCGGACAGCCGCTTCTCGTACCGGTGGAAGAGGAACAGGGTGACGACGCCGAGGGCGAGGCAGCCGTAGGTCCACAGGGGCCAGGGCCGCTCCTCGCTGCCGGCGATCAGCGGGTAGAGGACCAGGACGAGCCCGGCCCCGGAGAGGAGTATGCCGGGCACGTCCAGCCGGGGCCGGGCCTCGGCGCGGCCTTCCGGCAGCACCCGGGAGGCGATGACGAGCGTCAGGGCGCCGACCGGGATGTTGATCCAGAACACCGCGCGCCAGCCCTGCCCGAACAGGTCGGCCTCCAGCAGGGCGGCGCCGAGGATCGGGCCGACGGCCGAGGCGAGGCCGTTGAGCGAGGAGAACGCGGCCATCGCACCGCCGCGTTCGTGCGGCGCGTACATCAACTGGATCTGCGACAACACCTGCGGAACCATCGCCGCGGCGAAGACGCCCTGGACCACCCGGGTCGCCACCAACAGCTCCGCGTTCGGCGCGGCGGCGCACAGCGCCGAGGCCAGGGTGAACCCGGCGACACCGACGAGGAACACCCGCCGGTACCCGTACAGGTCGCCGAGGCGCGCCCCGGTGATGATGCCGAGCGCGAACGCCAGCGTGTACCCGGCCAGCAGCCACTGCACCTGGGCGGAGGAGGCGTTCAGGTCCTCCCGGACGGAGGGGAGGGTGACGTTCATGACGGTGACGTCGAGCAAATCCATGAAGCTCGCCAGCAGGATCACGACGAGGGCAACGGTCCGGGCCCGGCCGGACGCGACGGTGGTGGTGGCGGGTGGAGCAGAGGTGTCGGTGGACACTCGGGACCCTCCGGTTCACGAGACAGGCACGTGCTGCGGGTAAAGTAACTGCACCGCTAAGTATCTGAATCGCGAAGCTAAAAGAGGATGGCGATGAGTGTCAAACCGACGAACGGGGAAACGGACGTCGCGGCGGATGTCCTGGCCGGCCGCGTCACGCTGGCCATGACCGACCTGGCGGGTGCCCTCGGCCGGCTCCACGACCGGATCGCCCGGCAGTTGGGCATGGCCCCCACCGACCTGCTCTGCCTCCACACCCTCGACCGCGAGGGCCCGACCACCGCCGGCACCCTCAGCGCCCGCCTGGGCCGCACCACCGGCGCGGTCACCCACATGCTCGACCGCCTGGAGAAGGCCGGCTACGTACACCGCCGCCCCCACCCCGACGACCGCCGCCGCGTCGTCGTCGAAGCGGCCCCGGAGGGCCTGGCCCGCATCGCCGCGGCTTACAAGGGCCTGGAAGCTCGCAGCCGCGTCCTCATGTCCGGCTTCTCACCCGCCGAACTCCGGGTGATCCACTCTTTCCTGACGGGCAGCCGGGACGACGCGCTGGAGGAGGCGGCGTCGCTGCCCGAGTAGGCGGGCACGCTCGCCGTCGTGGCAGGCCCGCGGACGCGGGCGGCACTCGGCGGCCCGGCCGTCGGACCGCTCGTCACCGGCGGAGCCGACGGCCTGGGGTCGGACCGTTCGGGGCGGGTTACGCCGTACCCGTGTCCGCGAGGCGTCCCGGCGCGTCCTCGCACCCGAGGGCCTCGTCCTCCCCGAAGTCCGGGGCCTGAAAAGGGTTGTTCGCCGGAGCCGGCGATGCCGCGAGGGAGCGGCGGGGTGCCGGCTCCGGAGCGGAGAACAGTGAGGTCGGACCGATGAGAGATCTCCCTTGTCATTGCCGGCCCCCAAAGGGGCCCGCGTATCGTGCCGGGGCGCGGTGGCCCTACAGCTTGGTCATCTTGGCGTACGGGCTCGGGATCCGTTCTTGGGTCGAACCGAAATCCACGAGCACCGCGCCCCCGTCCTCGGTGCCGATCACCCGGCCGAGGCCGTACATGTCGTGCGTCACCTGGTCGCCCACGGCGAAGTCCTCGGGAGCGGGTGGGACCCGGGCCGCGAAGGGGCTGGTGGGCAGATGGCGCTTCAGTCCAGCAGGCTTAGTCATTGCCTCCATCATGCGCCCGCGAGGGCCCTTCGCGCTGCGGTCGAACGCGTCGGATTGGACACAGAACGGGTACGACACCGTGCACCCGGGAAGGCGACCGGCCGCCCCAAAAGACCCGCGAAGGCGGCCACACCCCTTCTGACCAGCAAAAAGACCCTCCCAAAGGGAGGGTCTCGCAGTGCGCCCCCGGCAGGACTCGAACCTGCGGCCAAGCGCTTAGAAGGCGCCTGCTCTATCCACTGAGCTACGGGGGCCGGTGTGGTGCGGCGGTGTCGCGGACGGCTGGAGCCCCGGGCTCGGTGGTGCCGTGACCTTGCCGGGGACAAGGATAGGGCTCCGCGTACCTCGTCCCGGTTGCTTCACCTCCGTGACACGATGTGGAGGTTCGGTGAAGCGGTCCTGATAATCGCAGGCGAGTGCGAATCGTGCACCGTTTTTGACGCCTCCTGCGGCGGGTGTTGTGTACTCGTTATGCCCGGGCCTCACTCGCCACGCCCCGCGCGGCATGGTCTATACGCTTCAAAAACACCTCAGAATTGGGCATTCTGCACATGTGGCGACCTTGGACGTACGGCCCCGGCTGATCGACGCGCTGTCCGCACTGCGGGACCGCGTGGACGCCGCTCGGTTTCCGCTCCCCCTTCCCGGCGCCGTTCGCGCCCGTCGCAACCGGGCCGAGCTCCTGGCGCAGCTTGACGACTACCTCGTGCCCCGGTTGTGCGCCCCTGAAGCACCCTTGCTGGCCGTGGTCGGCGGATCCACCGGAGCGGGGAAGTCCACGCTGGTGAACTCGCTGGTGGGGCGGCGGGTGACGGAGGCGGGGGTGCTGCGGCCGACGACGCGGGTGCCGGTGCTCGTCTGTCATCCCGATGATCATCATTGGTTCGCCGGGCCGCGGGTGCTGCCGGCGCTGCGGCGGGTCCGGGGGCCCGTGCGGGACGGGCTGCTGGAGGACGTCCCCGTAGAGGTGACCCCTACGGGTGACGAGGATGACGAACGGCCGGGGCTGCGACTGGAGACGGACCGGGCGCTGCCTCGGGGGCTGGCGCTGCTGGACGCGCCCGACATCGACTCGCTGGTGGAGCGCAACCGGGAGCTGGCGGCACAGTTGATCTGCGCGGCGGACGTGTGGGTGCTGGTCACCACGGCCACCCGGTACGCGGACGCGGTGCCGTGGCACCTGCTGCGGGCGGCCAAGGAGTACGACGTCACGCTGGTGACCGTCGTGGACCGGGTGCCGCACCAGGTGACGGGCGAGGTGGCGCGGCAGTTCGGGGCGCTGCTGGAGGCTGCGGGGCTCGGGGACGTCCCCCGGTTCACGATCCCGGAGCTGCCCGAGTCGGTGGCCGGCGGGAGCGGACTGCTGCCCGTCACGGCCGTCGCGGGGCTGCGGGCCTGGCTGATCCAGCGGGCGCAGGACCCGGCCTCGCGGACGGTGGCCCGGGCCCGGACGGCCAACGGCGTGCTGGCGTCGCTCGGTTCGCGGCTGCCCGGGCTGGCCGGGGCGGCGGCGGGGCAGCACTCGGCGGCGGTGCGGCTGCTCCAGCGGGTCGAGGACGCGTACGCCCGGGCCGCGGACCGGGTCCGGCGCGACGCGGCCGGCGGCGAGGCGCTGGCCGGCGACGCGCTGACGCACTGGCGCGGCCACCCCCGCGACAGCACCTCCGACGAGTTGCTGACCGCTCTCACCAACGCCTTCATCGCCCTCCTGTCCTGCGCCGTCGACGCCGCCGACGAGGAGATCGCCACCGCCTGCGCCGGTGATCCGGCCACCGCCACGGCGCTGGCCCCGCGGGACGCGGAGGGCGCCGTCGCCCGGATCGGGGTGGCCGTGCGCTATTGGCGGCGCTGTCTGGAGGAGCACGCGGAGGAAGAGGTGCGGGAGGTCCGGCAGACGAGGACCGTCGACCGCGGCCCCGTCCCCGACGCGGACCGGGTGACCGCGCTGCTGGCCGCCGCGCTGCTGGGCGGCCGACGCGCGCAGTCCGCGAGCGAGGCGCTCGCCGAGGCGCTCGGCGCACGCAGCGCGCTCCGGTTGCGCGAACGCGGCGGAGCGCTCCTCGACGCCTGCGTGGACCGCGTGCTGGAGACGGAGCGGGACCGCCGGACCGCCCCCCTGGAAGCCCTCGACGTGACCCCCGACCACCAGGTCGAGCTCATCGCCGCCCTGTCCGTGCTGCAGAAGGAAAGGTGACCGCGGTGCATTCAGCCGACGACCGCCGCGGGCCGGGGAGGCCGCCCGCGTCCGACGCCGTCGACCGTTCCTGGGACGACGGACTCATCGCCCGCCGCGCGCGCCCGGAGCGTACCCACCCGGACAAGGCGCGCCAGGAACGGCGGGAGCGCCCAGTGGCTCCCGCGCGCCCCGCGCCGAGCGTCGCCACCACCCTGGGCCAGCCCCTCCTCACCCGGCTCGACGCCCTGCGCCAACTGGTCGGACTCTCCCGGGCCCGGCTCGACGGTGGCACCCTCGACCAGGCCGGACGGGTACTGGAGGAAGCCGCCACCCGGCAGCGGCACCCGCTCGACCTGACGGTCGTGGCCATCGCCGGATCGACCGGAAGCGGCAAGTCCACCCTTTTCAACGCCCTCGCCCGCGCCCAGCTCTCCGAGGCCGGGGTACGCCGCCCCACCACCTCCGCGCCCGTCTCCTGCGCCTGGACCGACCGCGCGGACGGGCTGCTGGACCGGCTCGGGATCGCGGCGGCGGCCCGCTGCCGGCCGCCGCGCCCGTGCGACCCCGCGTTCGCCGGGCTCGTCCTCCTCGACCTCCCGGACCACGACTCCGCCGCCCCCGGTCACCGGGAGCAGGTGGACCGGCTGCTGGGGCTGGTGGACGCGGTCGTCTGGGTGGTGGACCCGGAGAAGTACGCCGACGCGGTGCTGCACGAGCGCTACCTGCGCCCGCTGGCCGGCTACGCGGAGGTCACCTTCGTCGTCCTCAACCAGCTCGACCGGCTCTCCGGGGACGCGGCCGACCAGGTCCTGGACGACCTCCGCCGGCTCCTCGACGAGGACGGCCTGGCCCTCGGCGAGCACGGCGAGCCCGGCGCGGCGGTCCTGGCCCTGTCCGCCCTGACCGGCGAGGGCGTCGGGGAACTGCGCGAGGTCCTCGGCCAGTTCGTCACCCGCAGGAAGGCCGCCGAACTGCGCCTCACCGCCGACGTCGACGGCGCCTCGGCGCGGCTCCGCCCCGTCTACGTCGCCGAGGGCCGGCCCGGCCTGACGGACGGGACCCGGCTGGACTTCGAGGACCGGCTGGCGGAAGCGGTCGGCGCCCGCGCGTCGGGACTGCGCGCCGAACGGACCTGGCTGCGCGGCGCCGAACGGGCCTGCGGGACGGTCTGGGGCCGCGCCTGGCGCCACTACCGCAAGACCCACGACGCGCGGACGGGTGAGGCAGGCGGGGGAAGCGGTGCGGAGGTGGCGCCGCCCCAGCGGCGGACGGCCTCCCGCCCACTGGTCGAACAGGCGGTGCGCACCCTGGTGCACGAGGCGTCCGCCGGGCTGCCGGAGCCCTGGGCGGTGGCCGTCCGCGAGGCCGCCGTCGGTGGTGCCGAAGGGCTGGCCGAGGCCCTGGACGAGGCGGGCGCCGCGGCCTCCCTGCCCGCCGCGCGCCGGGGCGCGTCCGGCGTCCGGTGGACGGGCGGACGGCGGACCGGGAGCCGGCGGGTCCCGCGGGGCCAGGCGGCGGGCGCGCGGACGGAAGGGCATCGTCCGGCGGAGACCGGCGGTGAAGCGCCGCCCACGGGCGGACGCGGCGGTGGGGAACGGCCTGGCGGGCGGCGGCCGGGCGGGCGGAGAACGGCCGGCCGGGGTGCGGGCGATCGAGGTGCGGGCGATCGAGGTGCGGGCGGGTGGGAGAACCGGCGGCGGCGTGGGGGCGGGCGGCGTACGGGTGGGTGGCGCACCGGGGGGCGGCGGACGGGCGTGGGGCGGACGCGCGGTGGCGGCGCGCCCCGGCTGGTGCGGCCCCGGTGGTGGGCTTTGGCCACGGCCGCACAGGTGATGCTGGTGCTGCTGCAACTGTGCGGACTGGTGTGGCTGCTGGCGGCGGTGTGCGGCGGCACGGATGTGCCGTGGTGGGTGCCTGGCGGGCTGACCGCGGGCTGCGTGGCGGGGGCCCCACTGCTCTCCTGGGGCTGCCGGCTGGCCGCCCGGGGGCCGGCCCGCGGGTACGGGCTGGAGACGGAACGCCGCTTGCGGAACGCCGCGGCGGCCTGCGGCCGGGAGCGGGTGCTGGAGCCGGTGGCGGCGGAGCTGCTGCGCTACCGGGAACTGCGGGGGCAGTACGTGGTGGCGGCGGGGGAGGGGTGAGGGCGGGGGCTGGGACTGGGACTGGGGTGCCCGGGTGGGGTGTTCGGATGGGGTGGGGTGCTCCGGTTGGGGCGGGGTGCCCCGGTTGGGGTGGGGTGTCCCGGTGGGGGTGGGGTCCCCCGGGTGGGGGTGAGGAGTGAGTGGTGGGAAGGGGTCGGTCTGTGGAAAAGCCGGGTTGAGGTCCTTGGGGCGGTGAGGGGAGGGGCGGGGGCGTCTTTTGAGGTTCCTGTGAGTGACGACTTTCTTCAGCGCGCTCGCGCACTGTCCACAGGCCCCCACACGCCTTGCGCGCCGCGTGCACGATGAGGTCACGGGCGGGTTCGCCGCTCGTGCCGGGCGGTGCCGGGTCACGCGAGCGACCCCGGCTGCCGTGAAACGGGGGAGGCAGCACGATGAACGAGACACTGGTGACGGTCGTGGGCAATGTGGCGACCCAGCCCGACTTCCGGGAGGCCACGAACGGCGCGGCCGTCTCCCGCTTCCGGCTCGCCGCGACGGTGCGTCGCTGGGACCGGGGGCGGGAGGAGTGGGCGGACGCCTACACCAGCTTCTACTCGGTGTGGGCGTGGCGGTCGCTCGCCAGCAACGTGGTCGCCTCGGTGTCGATCGGTGAACCGTTGGTGGTACAGGGCAAATTGCGGATCACCACGCAGGAGCGGGACGGGAGGCGGTGGACCTCCGCGGACATCGACGCGGTGGCGATCGGGCACGATCTCGCGCGCGGGACGTCGGCGTTCCGCAGGGTGACGCCGGCCCGGCCGCTGCCGGTCGAACCGGTGCGCATGGCGGGCGCCCTGGGGAAGGCGGTCACGGACGTGGAGGCGGCGCGGATGAGCGCGGTCGTGGGCGGCGTGAGGACCGGCTCACCGGGAGAGGCAGCCCTCACGGCGGCCGTCGTCCCACCGGACATCCCCTCGGCCTCCCCGCCGGCCACCGCATCGGCCACCCCACCGGACACCGCATCGGCCGTCCCACCGGACCTCCCCACAGGCGTCCCGTCCGACATCCCATCGGCCACCGCATCAACCACCGCACCGGGCACCGCATCGGTCACCCCATCAGGCGGCCCTTCGAGGGGCGTCGGCGTATCTGACGACGTTTCCGGTAGTGAGCCCGTGGGTACCGTGGATCGCTCGTTGGTGCGGAGCGCTCTCTGAAGTGGGGCGTTTGTCCGGGTGATTTGTCGATAAACCCGGACCGAACACCTGGTTCCGATAACGATTCCGATTCGGATCGGCCGCCCGGAAGGTGAGGGTGACCTTCGCGTCGCGCCCGCTCCATAGGATCCCCCACACGTACCAACGGGGCTGCTGCTTTTGAATTGCCCGGCGTGTCGCGCGAGGCCCTGCGACGCCTCGCGCGCGCCCGAAAGGAAGTCCATGAGCTCTGAAACGAGGCGGTGGCCCGTGCGCTTCGCCGCGGCCGTCCTGGCGTGGGCCCTCGCCCTGGTGGGCGTGGCGTCCGTGTCCGGGGCGGCGGTGGCGGCGGAGGCGCCGCAGCACACGGGGGGTGTGAGCGCGGTGCTGGGCGGCGAGACAGCGGCCCGGTCCGGGGCGCACGTCAAGAAGGGGAGCGCGTCGGTTCCCGTCTCGGCCGGCCTCTTCGAGATGAAGGTCGACGGCGGCGGAACGGTGCAGACCTACTGCGTCGACGCCGACACGGCCACCGTCAACGGGGCGAAGTACCGGGAAGTGAGCTGGAGCGAGTCCTCGCTCCAGCGCAACCGGAACGCGGGCCGGATCCGGTGGATCCTGCAGAACTCCTACCCCCAGGTCGACGACCTCGCCGCGCTCGCCGAGAGATCCGGGGCCGGCACCCTCGATCCCGGGCTCGCCGCGGCCGGCACCCAGGTCGCCATCTGGCGCTACTCGGAAGGCGCCGTCGTCCGGGCCGACCACCCCGCGGCGCAGAAGCTCGCCGACTACCTCTACAAGAACGCCGAGGACCTGGCGGAGCCGAAGGCGTCCCTCTCCCTGGACCGGCTCGCCGTGTCCGGCCGGCCGGGCGGGCGGATCGGTCCGGTCACCGTCCGGACCACCGCGGACAGCGTCACCCTCACGCCCACCGCGGAGGCGGTCGCCCGGAACATACGGATCGTGGACAAGGCCGGCAAGCCCGTCACCACCACGGGCAACGGCGGACAGCTCTACTTCGGGGTCCCCGCCGGTGTCCCGGCCGGGACGGCCGGGGTCACGGCCACCGCCACCACCCAGGTCCCGGTCGGCCGGGTGTTCACCGGCGACCTGGTCCGCACGCAGACGATGATCCTGGCCGGTTCCAGTCGGAGCACCGCCACGGCCGGAGCCGTCGCCGCGTGGGCGGACAAGGGCGCCGCCCCCGCGATATCGGCCCGGAAGAACTGCGCCAAGGGCGGCGTCGAGATCACCGTCGGCAACCGGGGCGACGCGCCCTACGCCTTCCGGATAGACGGCGCGCCGCACACGGTGAAGCCGAACGCGACCGAGACGGTCCTGGTCAAGGTCCCGGAGGACCAGGCGTACCGCATCACCGTCAGCGGGCCGGACGAGCGGTCCACGATCTTCACGGGCGTCCTCGACTGCCGGACCGGTGACGCCGCCCGGACCGGCCTGGTGACCAAGGACGCGACGGCGGCCGGGCCGCCGCCCTCCCCGTCCGGTACGCCGGACGGCCGGGCCGGGAGCGGCGGGACGGGCCGGGACGGAGCCGGTGACGGTGCCGGCGACGGTGCCGGGGGAACCGCCTCGGACCGTGATCTGGCGGACACCGGCGGCAGCGGCACCACGCCGACGGCCGTGGGCCTCGCCTCGGCCCTGGTGCTGGTCGGGGGAGCCACGGTGTTCCTTCTGCGGCGCCGTAGGGCCGCCGCTTCCGAGGCGTCGGGCGACTGACGCCGGGCCCGGCGTGGACGGGCGCCGGCCGCCCCCACCGGCGTGGCGGGGGCGGCGCGCCGCCCCCTGCCGTGCCGAATCGCGTTTTCGCCACGGGGCGCCGGTACGGCAAGATGGGTGTGTCTGCCCTCACGCGGCGGAGCCGCACATTGGCCCTTCTCGAATGCCGGACGGTTTCTCTTGGCTGAGTACATCTACACCATGCGCAAGACGCGCAAGGCGCACGGCGACAAGGTCATCCTCGATGACGTGACGCTGAGCTTCCTGCCCGGTGCGAAGATCGGTGTGGTCGGCCCGAACGGCGCCGGTAAGTCCACCGTCCTGAAGATCATGGCCGGTCTGGAGCAGCCCTCCAACGGCGATGCCTTCCTCTCTCCGGGCTACACCGTCGGCATCCTGATGCAGGAGCCGGAGCTCGACGAGTCCAAGACGGTGCTGGAGAACGTCCAGGACGGCGTCGCCGAGGTCAAGGGCAAGCTCGACCGGTTCAACGAGATCGCCGAGCTGATGGCCACCGACTACTCCGACGCGCTGCTGGAGGAGATGGGCAAGCTCCAGGAGGAGCTGGACCACGCCAACGCGTGGGACCTGGACGCCCAGCTCGAGCAGGCCATGGACGCCCTGGGCTGCCCCCCCGGCGACTGGCCGGTCACCAACCTCTCCGGTGGTGAGAAGCGCCGCGTGGCCCTCTGCAAGCTGCTGCTCGAGGCCCCCGACCTGCTGCTCCTCGACGAGCCCACCAACCACCTCGACGCCGAGTCGGTGAACTGGCTGGAGCAGCACCTCGCCCAGTACGCCGGCACCGTCGTGGCGATCACCCACGACCGGTACTTCCTCGACAACGTCGCGGGCTGGATCCTGGAGCTCGACCGCGGTCGCGCCATCGGCTACGAGGGCAACTACTCCACCTACCTGGAGAGCAAGCAGGCCCGCCTCAAGGTCGAGGGCCAGAAGGACGCCAAGCGCGCCAAGCGGCTCAAGGAAGAGCTGGAGTGGGTCCGCTCCAACGCCAAGGGCCGTCAGGCCAAGTCGAAGGCGCGTCTGGCCCGCTACGAGGAGATGGCGGCCGAGGCCGACAAGATGCGGAAGCTGGACTTCGAGGAGATCCAGATCCCGCCGGGCCCGCGTCTGGGTTCCGTCGTCGTCGAGGTCAGCAACCTCTCCAAGGCGTTCGGTGACAAGGTCCTCATCGACGACCTGTCCTTCACGCTGCCGCGCAACGGCATCGTCGGCGTCATCGGCCCGAACGGCGCCGGCAAGACGACCCTGTTCAAGATGATCCAGGGCCTGGAGAAGCCGGACTCCGGCACCATCAAGGTCGGCGAGACCGTCAAGATCTCCTACGTCGACCAGAGCCGCTCCAACATCGACCCCAAGAAGACGCTGTGGGCCGTCGTCTCGGACGAACTGGACTACATCAACGTCGGCCAGGTCGAGATGCCCTCGCGCGCCTACGTCTCGGCGTTCGGTTTCAAGGGCCCGGACCAGCAGAAGCCGGCCGGTGTGCTCTCCGGTGGTGAGCGCAACCGTCTCAACCTGGCGCTCACCCTCAAGCAGGGCGGAAACCTGCTGCTCCTCGACGAGCCGACCAACGACCTCGACGTCGAGACCCTGTCCTCGCTCGAGAACGCGCTGCTGGACTTCCCCGGCGCGGCCGTGGTCGTCTCCCACGACCGCTGGTTCCTCGACCGGGTCGCCACCCACATCCTGGCGTACGAGGGCGACTCCAAGTGGTTCTGGTTCGAGGGCAACTTCGAGTCCTACGAGAAGAACAAGATCGAGCGGCTCGGCCCGGACGCGGCGCGTCCGCACCGCGCTTCCTACAAGAAGCTCACCCGGGGCTGACGTGGCGCGCCGCACCTACTCCTGCCCGCTGCGCTGGTCCGACATGGACGCCTTCGGACATGTCAACAACGCGGTCTTCCTCCGGTACCTGGAGGAGGCCCGGATCGACTTCCTCTTCGGCTCCGAGTTCGGCAAGGGGAACCACTCGTTCTCGGACGGGTCCGTCGTGGCCCGGCACGAGATCGACTACCTGCGGCCGTTGGTCCACCGGCCCGAGCCGGTGGTCATCGAGAGCTGGGTGACGCACATCTCCCGCGCCTCGCTGACCATGTCCTACGAGATCAAGGACGAGGAGCGGGTGTACGCCCGGGCCTCCACGGTCGTCGTGCCGATAGACCGGGAGACCGGGCGGGCGCGGCGGATCACCGACGAGGAGCGCGAACTGCTCGCGGAGTTCCGGGACGAGGAGTCCGTCGCGGACGGTGTCGAGGGAGCCGTCGCCGTATGACGGCGGCTCCCGTCCCGCCGCCCGCCCCGGCCCCGTCCGGGCGGGGGCCGCGGCTGCGGTTCGCCGACGCGGGGGAGGCGGCCGACCTGGCCGCCTTCCTGGCCCGGCTGATCCACTACGACCGGGCGGCGGTGGTACGGCTCCAGGCGGGCGGCGGGGTGCTCGGCGTGTTCGGGCGCCCGCCGTCCTTCGAGGTGCTCGCCATCCGGACGGCCCGGCTGGCCGACGACGGCGCGCTCGACGTGACCGTGTCGGCCGGGCGGCTGGCCGATGAGATCGACGCCGGTGTCCCGGCCTCGGCCGGCGGTGGGCCTGATCCTGTCGGCGGTGGGCTTGAGGTCGCCGTTCCCGAGACCGTCACCGGGCCGCCCTGGGCCGGTGTGCTGCCGCCGCGCGGTGGCTGGCGACGGGTGCCCGGGCTGCCGCCGGTGGACGAGGTGCGAGGTGTCGTCGCGGCGGCGGTCGGGGAGTTCCGGGCGCGGGACGAGGCGTTGCCCGAGCAGCGGCGGAACCGGGCCGAGCGGGATCGGATCGGGCGGGAGATCTGGTCGCGGACGCTCGGGGAGACGGGCGTGCCGTTGCGGGTGGTGCACGCGGCTCAGGCTCTTGGTTTTTTGCGGCCCTCGCGGGTGGCTGTCGGGGCGGGTGCGGTCGGTTCCGCCGGTGTGGAGCCGTTGGCGCTTTTCGCCGTTGGCGGGTGGTTGCGGTTGCGGACGCCTTACGGGTCCGTCGCCGTGCGGGTCGGGGGCGTCGGGGGGCTGACCGTCACGCCTGCGTGACGGGTTCGGAGGGTGCCCCTGTCCCGCCCTTTCACCGTTTCTTGCGGGGGCAAGCCCCCGCACCCCCGAAACCGCGCTCCGCGCGGTTGTCCTCAAACGCCGGACGGGCTTAGTCGGGGGTGTTGATCATTGAGGCCGCCGCGTACGTCAGGTAGCGCCACATCTCGTCCCTGTGTGCCTGCGAGAGGTCCAGGGAGTCCACCGCGTCCCGCATGTGGCGGAGCCAGGCGTCGTGGGCGGCGCGGTCGACGGTGAAGGGGGCGTGGCGCATGCGGAGGCGGGGGTGGCCGCGGTTCTCGCTGTAGGTGCGGGGGCCGCCCCAGTACTGCATGAGGAAGAGGGCCATGCGCTCCTCGGCGGGGCCGAGGTCGCCTTCGGGGTACATGGGCCGGAGGAGCGGGTCCTCGGCCACCCCCTCGTAGAAGCGGTGGGCCAGGCGCCGGAAGGTGTCCTCGCCGCCGACCTGCTCGTAGAAGGTCTGCTCCTGAAGCGTGCCGCGCGGAATCTCTTTCACCCCTCCATGGTCGCAGACCACCCGGCCGAGGACTCCCGTCGTAGGACTCCTCGGCCGGAACGGGACGGTCTCAGCCTCGGCGGACGGTGATCGTCGTCCAGGCGCCCACGTGGACCCGGTCGCCGTCGTGCAGCGGGACCGGAACATAGGGCTGGATCGGGTCCTCGGAGCCGTTGATCGTCGTGCCGTTGGTGGAGTCCTGGTCGACCACGGCCCAACTGCCGTCCGGCTGCTCCACCAGTACGGCGTGCTGGTGGGAGACGCCCGGGTCCTCGGGCGGGCGGGAGAGGTCGATGTCGGGGGACTCGCCCGTGCTGTGCCGGCGGCGGCCGATGGTGACCTGGGGGCCGGTGAGACGGCACTGCTGCTCGGGTGAGTAGGCGGGCAGGTTCAGGCCGGCCGCCTCGGGGCCGCTGCGGTTCATCATCGACCGGAAGTAGTCGCGGTCGGGTGCTATCACCGCGACCCAGCCGGCGGCCGGCGCCGGAGCCGCCGGGGGCCCCGGCTCGTACGCGTAGGGGTTGTCGGGCGCGGGGGCCGGCGGGGGCAGCATCCAGTCGTCGTCGCCGTCGAGCCCCGGCGAGGTGTGCTGCGGGGCGAGCGGCTCCGCCGGGCGGTTGATCCGCGACGGGCGGGAGCCCTGGTAATCGAAGGAGTGCGGCGGGCCGGGCTGCGGCGGCGGGGGAGGGGCCGACTGGAAGCCGTGGGGCTGCGGTGGCGTCACGTACGGCGAGGCGGCCCTGGTCAGGAAGTTGTACGCGCACTCCTCGCAGAACGGCGCCTGTGCCTCACGGGGCGTACGGCACTGCGGGCACAGTTCCGCCTGCATCGTGGCCTCGGCGGTGCCGCCGGGGTAGGAAGGCGGCGCCGGTGGCGGGGGGACGGCGCCCGTGGGCGCGGAGACCCCGGTCATCCGGTGGCCGCACACCTCGCACCAGTCGTCGGCCACCGACTGGTGACCGTTCGGGCAGGTCGGCATGTCGGTCGTTCCCCCTCTTGCGCCGTTTCCGGTGTTCCATGACCTTGCGGTGTTCGCCCGGCCGGCGTGCTACTTCTTCACGCGGACCGTCTTGGTCGAGCGTGTCTCCAGTGTCTTCTCCGCCTCGGCCGAGACCTTGGCCTTCAGCCGCACAGTACCGTTCACCGCGTCCACCACGTCCACCACCTTGGCCAGCAGTTTCGCGGTGTCCTCGTTGCCCGAGCGGCTGGCGAGCTGGACGGCCCGGCCGAGCTTGGCCGTGGCGCCGTCCAGGTCTCCGGACTTGCGCAGTTCCAGGCCCTGTTGGATGGCCTGCGCCAGTTCGGCCTGCCCGGTGTAGTGCGCGACCTGCGGGTTGATCGTGGTGGAGGCGGCGAGGTCGTCCGTCCACACGGCCCGGACCAGGCCCTGGGCGAGGACCTCCGCCGAGCCGTCGCGGGTGGGCCGTACCAGGGACGCCCGGGCGGCCAGCATCTCCCGGCCCACGCCGGCGTCGGGCACCCGCACGCACACGTGGTAGTCGCGGGACTCGTCGCCCCAGGAGCCGGTGGGGTAGTCGCCGGCGCGGGGGCCGGCCTCGGTCCGACGGTCCGTCAGGTCCCGTACGGTGGGCGCGACCTGCTTGACGAACTGCACCTCGGCGCCCTGCGGGGTCCACAGCCGGAGGGAGACGTCGGCGAGCTCCTTGCCCATGACGTTCTCCATCATCCCGGTGAAGTCGGCCGCCAGGCCCGTCGGGTCGGCGACGATGTCGGCGGTGCCCAGCAGGGCCGAGGCTATGCCGGTGACCTCCTTGACCTCCCAGTCCGTCCCGACACCCCGCGCGTCACAGGTGAACCGTCCGGCACAGGCGTCCAGGGAGGCCCGCAGGGCGTCCGGCTCCTCGTGCTCGTTGCGGCCGTCGGTGAGCAGGATGCCGTGGCGTATGGAGGCGTCGGACGAGGCCAGCAGCCGGTCGGCGAGCCGCAGCCAGGTGCCGATGGCGGTGCCGCCGCCGGGGCTCAGCTTGCGCAGGGCCTCCTTCGCCTGGGCGCGGGTGGTGGCGTCGGCGACCGCCAGCCGGCCGAGCCCGGGGTAGACCTCCTTGGCCTGGTGGGTGCCGGCCACCACCGCGAAGGAGACACCCTCGCGGAGCACGTCGATCGCCGCGGCCGTGGCCTGCCGGGCGTTGCGCATCTTGGCCGGCGGGTAGTCCATCGAGCCGGAGCAGTCCACCATGATCACCACGGCGGTGTCCGGCGCCGAGGCGGTCGACGCGCCGGTGGCCGTGCCGCCGCCGGTGGACGTCACCGTGACGATCGCGTTCACCTCGCGCCCGCCCTCGGGCAGGTACTCGTTCTGGTACACGTCGACCGAGAAACGCGGCACGTCCGGCCTGGACAGGTTCGACATCCGATCCGCTCCTTCGCACTCACCTGGTCACATGGCGACCGACGGACGGACGGACGCGCGCGGCGCCTCCCCTGGCACCGGCGTGCGGATCCCCCCGTGACGCTCGGGCGTCAGGCCGGTCCCGGCTCCGCGGAGCGGACGGGGAACGGCAGTACCGCAACGGTTACGTTGTCGTGGCCCCCGCCGTCAAGGGCGTAACCGACCAGCCGGCGCGCGGTCTCCAACGGCCGCTCGCGGGCGTCCGAGGGGACCACGGCGGCCATCCGCTCGGCGGTCTCCGCGTAGTTCCACAGGCCGTCGGTGCAGACGATGACGACGCCCGGGCGGTCCGGCTGGAACGCCGCGGTGTGCGGCTCGACCTCGTAGGCGTCGGCGCCCAGCCAGCCGGTGATGGCGTGGGCCCGCTCGTCCGCGTACGCCTCCGCCTCCGTCAGCAGGCCGGCCGCCACCATCTGGGCGGCCCAGGAGTCGTCCTCGGTGAGCCGGGCGGGCTGCGCGGAACGGTCGTCGGGCACCCAGTAGGCGCGGCTGTCGCCGACCCAGCCGACGGTCAGCAGCTCGCCGGTGACGACGGCGCTGACGATCGTGCAGGCCGGGGCGTTCTCCTGCTGGTGGTGGCGGTGCTCGCGGGGGCGGTGGCCGGACGCGGCCAGGGCGTCGACGGCCCGCGCGGCGTCCAGGATCGCCCGGTGGGTGGCCTCCCGCGGCGGGGTGCCCGCCGCGACGGCCGCCTCCAGGGAGGCCAGGGCCCCGGCGCTCGCGGCGGCCGACGCCTCGTCGGACCGCGCGGCGGAGGACACGCCGTCGCAGACGACGGCGAGCACGGCCGGACTGCCGTCCGACTGGCTGGTGGTGGACACCGCGAAGGCGTCCTCGTTGCGGTGGTGGCGCAGGCCGCGGTCGCTGACCGCGGCGACGCCCGGCGTCTCGTGCTCCATGTGATCCCGTTCGCGCGGCTGTGCATGCCCGCAGTGCTCGCAGTACCCGTCGTCGTCGATCATGCCGGACCGGCAGGCCCCGCAGACGCGCCGGCGGCCTGTGGCACCGGACGCGCCGGGAACCCCGGTTGACGGGAGCCCGGTCTGGCCCGGGACGGCCGGCGTCCCGGGCGGCGGGGGCAGCCGGTAGTCGTCCGGCTCGCGGTAGCGGGCGGTCCGCCGGGGTTCCCCGGCCGTACCGCCGGGGGAGACCGCCGCAGGGGCCGCCGCCGAGAGGTCCGCGCCGCAGCCGCCGCAGAAATTGTCGGCGGGGTCCAGCGGCTCATGGCAGACGGGACAGGCCGTCAGCTCTGCGGATTGCGGCAGTTGCGACATCGATCACACCCATGTCCTGGGGCGGAAGCGGTTGGCCCGTTCCACCAGTTCGATCCGTTCCCCGCCGTCCCGGGCGAGGCGTGCGAGCACGCGGTACGAGCGTTCCAGCCCGAAGCGCAGGCTCCGTTCGTCCGTGTCGGCCCCGAGCAGGACGGTCCGCCGGCCGTCCGCGACGGGCGCGCCCGCGCGGCCGGAGAGCACCCAGTCCAGGGCGGTGCCCAGCACTTCGGTGGCCAGCCGCTCGCGGCGCTCCGGGTCCAGGCCGACCTCGGAGAGCCGCTCGACCTGCCCGGCCGCCGCCGTCAGGTCGTCGAGCAGGTGCTCGTGCGGCGAACGCCGGCGCAGCCGGGCGCGGACCGCCGCGACCCGGGCCGCCGTGAAGTGGATGGACGCCTCGGGCACGGACTCCAGCACCTCCACCGCGCCGGTGCGGTCCCCGGCCGCCAGCCGCACCCGGGCCAGCCCGAAGGCGGCGCTGACGAAACCGGGGTCGGTGCTCCACACCAGACGGTAGTACTCGGCGGCGTTGTCGAGCTGGCCGAGCACCTCCGCGCAGACGCCGAGGGCCAGCTTGGGGGCCGGCTCGCCCGGGAACGCGTCGTAGACGGCGTCGAAGGAGAGCGCGGCGGTCTCCTTGTCGCCGGTCACCAGTGCGTGCAGGCCGCGGTACCAGACGATCCGCCAGTCGTCGGGGTACTCGGCCTCCAGGGAGGCCATCGCCTCGCCGGCGGGTACGAGCTCGCCGAGCTCCAGTTGGGCGCGGAAGCGGCGCAGCCGCAGCTCCAGCGAGTCGACGGGCGCGGTCCTGAGGGCGGCGTACGTCTCGGCGGGCCTGGCGGAGAGCAGGCCGGCGAGGAAGCCGGCGTTGGGGTCGGCCGGGTCGGTCATCGGGACGGGCAGGGCGAACGCGGCGGCCGGTACGTCGAGCGGGGCGAGGGCGGGCGGCCCGGGCGGGGGCGCGGCGGCGACGGGGACCGTCGGGCGGGGCGCCCGTGACAGGAGGGAGCGGGCGGCGCGGGCGCCGAGCACCGACGGATCCCGGCCCTCGTCCTCGAACAGGACGGTGTCCACCACCCGCGGCTCCGGCCCGAAGATCGTGGACAGGGCGGGGCGCGGAGTGCCCGTCTGGAGCGACACGACCTCCCGCAGGACGCCCGTGAGCTGGTCGGCCATCTCCGCGGCCGAGGAGAACCGGCGGGCCGGGTCGGGGTCCGTGGCGCGGACCAGCAGCCGGTAGAACGACTCGTAGCGGCTGAAGACCTCGATGTGGTCCGGGTCGGGCAGGCTGTCGGCGAAGACGTTGGTGTAGCCCTGGAAGTCGAAGGTGAGGACGGCGAGGGTGCGGGCCACCGTGTAGAGGTCGGAGGCGACGGACGGACCGACCTCCGCGACCTCGGGCGCCTGGTAGCCGACCGTGCCGTAGATGGCGCTCTCGTCGTCGTCCATCCGCCGGACCGCGCCCATGTCGATCAGCTTGAGCTGATCCTGCTGCTGTATCGCGTTGTCGACCTTGAAGTCGCAGTACAGCAGGTTGCGGCTGTGCAGGTGGCCGAGCGCCTCCAGGGCCTCGATGCCGTAGGCGCAGGCCTGTTCGACGGGCAGCGGGTCGCGCCGGCCGTCCGGCAGCCGGCGCTCGTTGGCGATGTCCTTGAGGGACTTGCCGCCGACGTACTCCATGACGATGTAGCCGTCGAGGCTGCCGGTCCGCTGGTCGAGGTGTTCGACGAAGTTGTAGATGCGGACGATGTTGGCGTGCTCGATCTCGGCCAGGAAGCGCCGCTCGGCGAGGGCGACGGCGAGGGCGTCCTCGTCACCGGTGTCGAGCAGGCCCTTGAGGACGACCCAGCGGTCGGAGACCGCACGGTCCATCGCCAGGTAGATCCAGCCCAGGCCGCCGTGGGCCAGGCAGCCCGCCACCTCGTACTGCCCGTGCACCACGTCGCCGGCACGCAGTTTGGGGACGAACGAGTAGGGGTGGCCGCACTTGGTGCAGAACCCCTCGGTGCGGCCGGGACGGTCGCCGCGCGAGCGGCCCACCGGCTCGCCGCAGTCGCTCTTGCTGCAGAACCGCTTGCGCTCGGGCACCTCGGGGTCGGCCAGGACGGCCGCGCGCGGGTCGGGGCGCGGCACGCCCGGCACGCTGATGAGGCCGGCCCCGAGCCTGTTCCGGGCGGAGGCGGCGGTCCCGGAGCGGGAACTGCGGACGGACACCGAGCGGGACGAGGCGCTCGCGCCGCCCAGCGTGGAGCGCGACAGCCGGCCCGAGACGGACCGGCGGGACGGCGCGGACCGTGCCGAACGGGACGACCGGGCGGACCCCGCCGAGCCGGTCGAGCCCCGCTGTCCCGCCGGCCCCGGCGCCCCGGTGCCGCCGCGGGCCGTGCCGTGGGCGACGATGCCCGTGGCCGGCGAGGAGAGCGTTCCCGCGGGCGAGACGACCGGCGCGAGGCCGCAGGTGTCGCAGTACGTCTCGCCGCCGCCGACGTCCTCGTAAGCGCCCGCGCAGCCCGGCCGCTGGCAGGCGGTGGTGCCGTTGTCCCCGTTCATCTTTCCCCCCTGTGGTCATGGACGCTGTGGCCCGGGTTCCCGTTGCCCGGTGGGGCCAGGATTCCGGCGACCGCCTGCTGGTAGCGCAGCACGGCCTGTTCGGCGGCCACCAGGTCGCAGGGGGCGGACCAGAGCATGCGGCGGGCGGCGTCGTACCGCTCGCCCAGGAACGGGTCCTCCGCCAGGCCGTGCCGGCCGGCCTTGGCCCGGTAGGCGTCGAGCCGGCCGCGCAGCTCGGCCCGGACGGCCAGGGGCGCGGTGACCGCGGTCAGCGAGGCGCGGGCGCGCAGCAACTCCTCCTCGGCGCGCTGCTCCAGGCTCTCCAGGAGCGGCGAGAGCCGGTGCCAGCAGGCGCGTCTGCGGTGCTCGGCGGCGGCGGACAACTGCTCGTAGAGGGCGGTCGGCGGGCCGGAGACGGCCGGGACCTCCGAGGCCGCGATCTTGGAGAGCACCTCCGCGCGGGCCTGCCGGGCCTCCTCCAGGGTGCGGTCCGCCCGGGAGAGGACGTCCCGCACCCGCATCAGCCGCTGCTCGGCGTCCTGCCGGACCGTCAGCACCGCCTCGATCTCCCGCCGGACCTCCTCCAGTGCCCGGGCGGCGCGGTCGTAGCGGGTGGTGTCGGTACGGCCGCCGCCCGGCGCGGAGCTGGGGGACGCGCCGGTCCAGAAGGCCAGCGGGTCGGATATCACCTCGGCGCGCAGGGCGGTCAGCTCGCGGGTGATCTCCTCCAGGTCGTCCCCGGACGGGTGTTCACCGGGGCGGACGCCGACCGAGTGGGCCAGCGAGCGGGTGCGCCGGAGCTCGGCGGCGAGCAGGTCGATCCGGGCGGGGAGCGCGGACCAGACCGCGTCGGCGACCACGACCACGTCCAGGGCCTGCGCGTACCAGCCGTTCATCCGGTCGACGAGCTCTTCGAGGGTCAGCCGCTCGCTGAGCTTGGCCGCGCCGCCGAGCGTCGTCAGCCCGGCGGCCGGGTCGCCGCCCGGCAGGGTGATCCGGGGGCCGCGCAGCAGGTCGGTGAGTTCCGACAGCTCGCTCTGGTGCGGCCAGCGGCGGCGGGAGCGCAGCTCGCGGGCGTGGGCGAGGGCCCGGGTGTAGGCGTCGAAGGACGTCCAGAGCCGGTTGATGAGCTGTTCCGCGACCGCCCACCGGGCTTTGGTGACGCCGGACAGGTCGGCGCCCTCCAGCAGCCTGCGGCCGGCGTGGTCCTGCAAGGCGAGCAGGGAGGACTCGACGGCCTCGTGCTCCGCGCCGAGCCGCGCCAGCGCGCGGTCGACCTCCTCGCGGCTCAAGACCGGCCCGGTGGGCCCCGCGACCGCCATCGGTCCCCTCTCCTGTCCGCGGCCCGCGCCGCTTCGTACCGGTGCTGTGCCGGGGGACCGCCGATCGGCCTCCCGGTGCTGCTTCCCGCCCGCTCCGTTTCTCGCTTCCGTCCTCTTTCGTTTGCTGCCCCTCAGGCTTCGTTTTCCCCCGCTTTCCGTCGTCTCTCGTCGTCTCTCGTTGTCTTTTGTCCTGACGTTCCGCTGCCGTGTACCGGCGGGTCGCCGGGGCTTCCGCCCCGGGCGCGCCGGCCCTCACCGGCGCCCGTCAGTCCCGGTACTTGGGCTCCGGGGGCGCCGTGATGCCGAGGTCGGCGCGTGCCAGCCACTGGCGGTAGGCCTGCATCCAGGGGCTCGACGCGCCGCCCGCGCGGTAGTCGTCCAGTACCGCGTTGACCCGGCGTACCAGGTCCTCCGCCCCGCGGTTCATCGCCACGCCGTAGTACTCGGTGGTGAACGGTTTGCCGACGAGTACCACGGACGGGTCCTGCGCCGCCTGTCCGGCGCCCAGCGCGTTGTCGGTGAGGATGGCGTCGACCTGACCGAGCTGGAGCCGTACCAGACAGTCGAGTTGGTTCGGGACGGTGGTCACGTTCGCGGCCGCCGCCCGCTTCGCCAGCTCGGACTCGGCCGTGGAACCGGCGGCGGCACAGACCTTCCGCCCGGTCAGGGAGCCGTCGTCGACGCCGGTGACCGGCGAGCCCTTGGGCGCCAGCAGTTGCTGGCCGGCCTGGAAATAGGCCGTGGAGAAGGCAACTTCCCTGATCCTGTCGCAGCTGATGCTCATCGTACGGGCGACGATATCCACCTTGCCCGACTTGAGGGCGGGAATGCGCTGATTGGTGGGGATGGCCAGGAACGTCACCTTGTCCGGATCGCCCAGGATGGCCTTGGCGACGGCCCGGACCAGGGCGATGTCGAAGCCGTCGAGCTTGCCCGTGGCCGGGTCGCGGTAGCCCCAGCGGTAACTGTTCTGGTCGACGCCGGCGATCAGCCGCCCGCGCTCCTTGATCCGGCGCACGGCCGGGCCGTCGGCCGTGGAGGGGCGCAGACTGGCCTCGGGGTCGGCACAGTCGGCGGCGCGCGCCGCCGCGGCCGGGCGCGCGCCCGCCGCCGCGCTCCGGCCGCCGTCCCGCCCCGGCCCGGTGCCGGGGAGGAACAGCGCCGCGACCGCGGCCAGGGCGCACGTCACCAGCACGGCCACCGTGGCCCCGAACACCGTCCGGGCGGTCCGGACCGGCCGGGCCGCTCCGGCTCGTCGACCGCGCATGGTGCCTCCCCCGTTCGTCCCTGCCGTCCCCGTTGCCTCTGACGTCCCTGCTGCTTCCGTCGCTCCCGCTGTTCCTGACGTCCCCGCTGTCGCGCCGTTCATCGGTACTCCGAGAGCCGGCGGCCGATGCCCGTCACCACGGCGGCCGCGCCCAGCACGGCGAGGACGCCGGCGCCAACCGCCAGCCCGGTCAGAGCGCCGCGCCCGTCGTCGGCGGCCCGCCGGAAGTCGTCCTTCTCGTGGTCCAGCGCCTTCCGCAGCGCGGTGTCCACCCGGTCGAACGACTCGCCCGTGCTGTTCCGTTCGCCGATGACCTGCGGCAGCGCCCTGTCGTACTCGCCGGCGACATCCGCCGCGCGCGCCGCGGCGTGCCGCCGCTTCCAGTCGCGCACCCCGTCGATCGCCTCCTTCACCGGGGCGCGGCCGTCCGCGCCGTCGGCGAGTGCTTCCGCCCGGTCCAGCAGGCTCCCGGCGGTCGGGGCGTCATCGGCGCCGCCGAAGAGGTCGCCCATCTCCCGCCCGTAGCCCTCCTCGTAGGCGTCCTTGCCGTCGTCCGTGAGGACGGCGCCACGGGCCACCAGCGACAGGCTCTCGGCGCCGTGCGCCTGGAGCGCGCTGATCCGGGCCATGCCGATCACCTGGAGGGACTTGGCGCCGTGGTCGTACGAGTCCTCCAGTTCCGCCCGGGCCAGGCCGTGGCCCACCCCAAGCCACACCAGCACCACCAGCGTGGCCGCCGTCGCGCCCAGCAGGCCGCGGTCGAACACCCGGTTCGTCCGCAGGTACGCGCGGCGCTGCGTCCAGCCCAGGGCGCCGAGGGCGAGGAGGCCCACGGCTATCGCGGCCCAGGGCAGTTCCTCGGCCTCGGAGTAGTCCGCCTCCAGCCGCTTCCGCTCCGCCTCGTACAGCCGGCGGGCGGCGGGCAGCAGGTCCTGGCGCATGCGGTCGCTGGCGTAGCGCAGGTAGGCGCCGCCCAGCGGGAGGCCCTGCCGGTTGTCGGCGCGGGCCTGTTCGACCAGGCCCGTGTAGACCGGCAGTTGTTCGTTCAGCGTCGCTATCTGCCGGCGTTCGGCGGGGGATCCGCCGGTGTTGGCGGCCGCCTTGACCAGCAACCGGGACGCCGTGGCGATGTCCTTCTCGTACCGCTGCCGGACCGCGCGGGTCTCGTTCGCGCCGGCGAGGAAACCGGTGGCGGCGGTGGTGTCCGCGTCCGCCAGCGAGGCGTAGATGTCCGCCGCGGCGGCGCTCAGCGGCTCGCTGCGTTCCACCACCGCGTCGGCGGCCCTGGCCCGGTCCGTGACCTGCCAGGCGGTGACCGCGCCGAAGAGGACCAGCACCGCCGCCAGCGCGGCGCCGATCACCCGGAGCCGGCCCGGCTCCGTGCGTCTCGCGGCCGTCCGCATCCGCGCGAACTGCGCGCGCCATGCGGCACGTTCCGAGCCGCGCGCCGGAACGCCCGCCGGTCCCGGCCCCGGTGGCGCGGCTGTCCTGAGCGGTTGTGACACGAGACCCCCCCTTGGTCGCCGGTGGTACCCGTCACCGCCCGGCGCGGGGTGGGACGGGGCACCTGGCCAGAAGTATGGCGGCAGGGACTGACAAAGACACCACACACTTCGCGATCTTGTTCGGATCGCGATCTACGGCGGGGGTGGTCGGCCGGTCTCTGTGCAGGTGTTCACGCGACGTGGGCGCCGGGCGGTTCCGCGCGGGACGGACGGGGCGGGGCGGGGCCCGGAGGCGGAGAGGGAGCGGGGACGGAGAGGGACACGGAGACGGTCCCCGCGGGCCGGTCCGCCGTCTGCCCCCGCCCCTACGCCCACCGGGCCCGCAACGCCGCGTACCCCTCCGCCTCCGCTTCCAGGCGGTCCAGGGCCAGCAGGGCCGCGCCGAGGACGGGCGGGGCCGTCACCACCACCGGCTCGGCCCAGGGGGCGTACGCGGCCAGTCCTCGGAGCACGTCGTCGTGGAGGAGCGGATGGCGGGCCGCCAGGACGCTGCCGCCGAGGACGACGGGCACCCGCTCGCCCAGGAGGTCCAGCCTGGCCAGCGCGGTGCGCGCCATGATCACGACCTCCTCGGCCTGCCGGGCGACGATCCGCCGCGCGACGGCGTCGCCGGCCGTCGCGACGGAGAAGAGGACCGGGACCAGCTCGTGCCTCCGTGCCCGCGCGATGGCACCCAGGTGCAGCGCCTCGATGAGTTCCGGCATGCCCGGCAGCCCGAAGTGCGCGGGCAGGGCGGCGGCCAGGGCGCTCGCCTCGCCCCGGCCGTCGGCGGCGCGGGCGGCCCACCACAGGGCCTCGCCCGCGAGGTGGCCGCCGCCGCCCCAGTCGCCCGAGATCCGGCCGAGGGAGGGGAACCGGGCGGTGCGGCCGTCCGGCGTCAGACCGGCGCAGTTGATGCCCGCTCCGCACACCACGGCCACACCGTTCGGCGCGGAGCCGTCCGGCAGTCCGGCGCGCAGCAGGGCGAAGGTGTCGTTGACGACGGTGACGGTCCGGCCCCAGCCGTACCGTTCGATCTCCGCCGCCAGCTTTTCCTCCTCCACCGGGAGGTCCGCGTTGGCGAGGCAGGCGTGCACGTGGTCCACGGGTGACGCGTCCGCCTTCGCTGCGGCCACCAGTTGGGCGAGCCCGGCGACCGCCGCTTCCACGCCGTCGGCGTGCGGCCGGAAACCGCCGCCGCGTGCCGTGCCGAGGATCCGTCCGGCGGTGTCCACCAGCGCCACGTCCGTCTTGCTGTTCCCCGCGTCCATCGCCAGTGCCGTGCTGGGGCGCGCCCCAGCGCCCGCGGCGCCGCCCGCGCTCCGGTCACCGCCCGCGCTCCCGTCACCGCGCGTGCCGCCGTCCGCGCTCGCGCGTCCTGGCCGGTTTCCGCCCGTACGAGTGCGTTCGCCGGAGCCCGCGTTCCGGCCGGGGCCCGCGCCTCCGCCGCTGCTCTCTGCGGCGCGTTCCCTGCTTTCCGTGGCGCGTTCGCCGGGCGGTGCGCCCCCAAGCGGGTACCCACTCCCGCCCGGGCTCCCTCCCGCCCCCACGGGCACGCCCCTTCCCGCCGTGACGCCCGCCGTCACGCCCACGCCAGGTGGTGGCGGTTGTGCGCGATCAGGGCGTCCGTCAGCCGGTCCGCGGTGGCGTCCTGGCCGATCAGCGGGTGGGCCAGCAGGGCCTGGAACACCCGGTCCCTGCCGCCTTCCAGGGCCGCGCGCAGGGCCAGGTGCTCGTACGCCGTGACGCCCGCGACCAGGCCCGAGAAGAGGGGTTCGAGCGGGCGTACGGGGAGCGGGTGGGCGCCGCGGGCGTCGACCGCCGCCGGGACCTCGATCACCGCGTCGTCCGGCAGGAACGGCAGCGTGCCGTTGTTCAGCGTGTTGACCACCTGCACCTCGCCGGTGTCCCCGAGCAGTGCCGAGGTGAGGGCGACGGCCGCCTCCGAGTAGTAGGCGCCTCCGCGCTTGGCGAGCAGGGCCGGTTTTTCGTCGAGCGCGGGGTTCCGGTACATCGCCAGCAGCTCGCGCTCCATCGCGGCCACTTCCTCCGCGCGCGACGGCTTGGTGCGCAGCTCCTCCACGACCTCGTCGTGCCGGTAGAAGTAGCGCAGGTAGTAGGAGGGGATCGCGCCCAGCCGGGCGGGCAGCTCGCGCGGCAGGCGCAGGTCGGCCGCGATGGCGTCGCCGTGTTCGGCGAGCAGCGTGGGCAGGACGTCCACGCCCCCGACGCGCACCTCGCGCTCCCAGGTGAGGTGGTTGAGGCCCACGTGACCGAGATCGACCTCCTGGGGGGTGACGCCGAGCAGCGCGGCGAACTTCCGCTGGAAGCCGATGGCCACGTTGCACAGGCCCACCGCGCGGTGGCCCGCGGTGAGCAGGGCCCGGGTGACGATCCCGACCGGGTTGGTGAAGTCCACGATCCAGGCGTCCGGGCTGCGCCGACGGACCCGTTCGGCGATGTCCAGGACGACCGGGACCGTCCGCAGCGCCTTGGCCAGGCCGCCGGCGCCGGTGGTCTCCTGGCCGACGCAGCCGCACTCCAGCGGCCAGGTCTCGTCCTGTGCGCGTGCGGCCTGCCCGCCCACGCGCAGTTGCAGCAGGACGGCCGCGGCGCCGTCCACGCCCGCGTCGAGGTCGGTGGTCCAGGTGACCCGGCCGGGGTGCCCCTGGCGGGCGAAGATGCGGCGGGCGAGCCCGCCGACCGGCTCCAGCCGGTCCGCCGCCGGGTCGACGAGGACGAGCTCGTCGAGGGGGAGGGCCGCCCGCAACCGGGCGAAGCCGTCGACGAGTTCGGGGGTGTAGGTCGAGCCTCCGCCGACCACTGCGAGTTTCACGGGATGAGACCTCTTCGCGTCACGGGTGAGGGAACGGACAGGAAGCGGAACGGGGTGAACGAAATTCGCATGACGTCACAACGGGCACACTGTTAACTTCTCGCCCCATGGAACCACTCGGCGAGAATGAGATACGAGCCTCTTTCATCAATTGCTCGAAAGGTGAGGCCCGCAGGATCAGCCTGCCCCGGGGACTGGCCGAACTCCCCTGGGCCGATCTCGACTTCCTGGGCTGGCGCGATCCCGGCGCCCCCGACCGCGGCTACCTCGTCGTCGTCCGCGACGGCCGGCCCCAGGGCATCACGCTGAGGGTCCCCCAGGGCGGTCCGCGCAGCCTCGCCAAGACGACCATCTGCTCGTTCTGCCTGACCGGTCACCCCGGCTCCGGCGTCTCGCTGCTCGCCGCCCGCAAGGTCGGCGCCTCCGGCCGCGACGGCAACACGGTGGGCGCCTATATGTGCGCCGACCTGGCCTGCCCGCTCTACGTGCGGGGCAAGAAGGTGCCGGAGTTCAGCGGGCCCCGGTACAAGGAGTCGCTGAGCGTGGACGAGCAGGTGGCGCGGATGCTCGGGAACGTCGACGACTTCCTGCGGAAGGTCGGCGCCGCCTGAGCCCACGGGCTGTGATGCTCCGGTCTTAAGCCCACGGGCTGTGAGCTTCCGGTCCTGAGCTCGCGGGCTGCGAGCCTCCGGTCCTGAGCCCAGGAGCCGGTACGACGCGACGGCGAACGGCGTTGTCGTACCCCTCCGTTACCTTGGCCGCATGGCTACCGACACGCCTTCCGCCCCCGGTCGCAGGGAGCGGCTGAGCGACTTCCTGCGCAGCCGCCGGGCCCGCCTCGCCCCCGAGGACGTGGGGATGCCCCCGGCGGTCCGGCGCCGCACGCCCGGGCTGCGGCGCGAGGAGGTCGCGCTGCTGGCCGGGGTGGGCGTCTCCTGGTACACGTGGCTCGAACAGGGCCGGCCCATCAACGTCTCCGCCGACGTCCTGGACGCGATAGCCCGTGCCCTGCGGCTGGACGCGCCCGAGCGCGAGCACCTGTACCTGCTGGCCGGGCTCAACCCGCCGCCGCGGACCGGCATACCGGGTGCCGATGCGGCGGCGGCCGGGCCCGAGCTGCGGCGACTCATCGAGGCGTGGTCGCCCCGGCCGGCCGTGCTGCTGGACCGCCACCAGAACTTCGTCGCCGTCAACGACGCGGCGCGGGCGGTCTTCGGCTACACCGACGCCGACCGCAACTGTCTGGTCGCCTTCTTCACCAGCGCCCGCTACCGGGCGCTGCACACCCACTGGGAGGCCGTCGCCCCCGGCGTCGTGGCCGCGTTCCGCGCCGCCGCGGCACGGCATCCGGGCGACCCGGAGTTCGACCGGATAGCCGACGGCCTGCGCGCGGTGAGCCCGGAGTTCGAGGCGCTGTGGGCGCGGCACGACGTCGGGACGGCGGCCCAGGCGGTGAAGGCGGTGTGCCACCCGGAGGCGGGGGAGCTGCTCTTCGACACCACCACGCTGTCGCTGCCGGACCGGCCCGGGCTGCACGTGGAGCTTCAGAATCCGCGGCCCGGCACGGGGACGGCGGAGCGGCTGGAGCGGCTGGCGGCGGCCGGGTTCCGTACCCCGGCGGGTGCCGGGCTGGTGGTGGTGGACCCATGTTGAACCAGCACTGCCGGAGGTGATCGCCGGGCAGCAGGCTGAGGTCCATGACCAGTAGCGCTTCCCACAGTCCTTTCCGTTTCGACGACAAGATCGCCCTCATCACCGGCGGTGCCCGCGGCATGGGCTTCGCCGTCGCCCGCCGACTGCTGTCCGAGGGTGCTCAGGTGATCATCACCGGCCGTGACGGCGCGCGGCTCGACGCCGCGGTCGGGGAGCTCGGGGGGCCCGGGCGCGTCCACGCGGTTCGGGGTGACGTGTCGCGCGTCGCCGACGCGGACGCTCTGGCCGACGGGATCCGTGAGCGGTACGGGCGGCTGGACGTGGTCTTCGCCAACGCGGGCGTCGCCTCGTTCGCCGCCTTGCCCGAAGTGAGCGAGGAGGAGTTCGACCGCGTCGTCGGCGTCAACCTGAAGGGTGTCTACTTCACGGTGCAGCGGGTCCTGCCGTTGCTGGCCGACGGTGGCGCCGTCGTCGTCAACGCGTCCTGGACCGCGCATCGCGGGTTGCCTTCCGCGTCCCTGTACTCCGCCACGAAGGCGGCGGTGCACAGCCTGACGCGGACGTTCGCGGCGGATCTCGCGGCGCGGCGTATTCGGGTGAACTCGGTGAGCCCCGGTTACATCGATACGGACATGTACCGGGCGGCTGTGTCCTCTGTCGAGGAGGCGGCGGTCGTTGAGCGGGTGGTGGCGGGGCGGGTGGGGACGGCTGAGGATGTCGCCGGCGCGGTCGCGTTTTTGGCGTCGGGGGAGGCCGCGTATGTGAACGGGCAGGATCTGGTGATCGACGGGGGGTTGGTGGCGGCTCAGGTGGGGGGTGGGCTGAGGGGGGAGTAGGGGGGGTGCGCCTGCGGCGGGCTGTGCCCCTGTCCCGCCCCTTCGCCGTTTCCTGGGGCTGCGCCCCAGACCCCGCTTGTCGCGGCTTCGCCGCTCGTCCTCAAGCCCGTCCGGCGCTTGAGGACAACCGCGCGGAGCGCGGTTTCGGGGGTGCGGGGGCTTGCCCCCGCAAGAAACGGTGAAAGGGCGGGACCGGGGCTCACTTCCCCAACGTCGCCCCCGGCGGTATGGGCGCCGTGGCCAGCGCCTGCGGTGACGTCGGATTGGCGAGCACCGACGGCGGCGCCACGACGGCGGTGGGGTCGGCGGGATCCGTCTCCTCCGCCACCGCCGGCGGCGGCCCCATCCGGATCCCCGCCGCGTCCAGCGCCCGCTTGATCCGCCAGCGCAGCTCCCGCGCGACGGCCGCCGCCTCACCCGGCGCGGCCTTCGCCTGGACGCGGACCACGACGGAGTCGAGGGAGACCGAGTCCAGCCCCATGACCTCGACGGGCTCCCAGAGCTTCTCGTCCCAGGGGGCGGTCTTGGACATCTCCTGGCCCACCTCGCCTATCACCTGGCGGGCGTGGTCCAGGTCCTCGTCGTAACGCAGGGTGACGTCGACCTCGGCCATGGCCCAGCCCTGGCTCAGGTTGCCGATCCGCTTGACCTCGCCGTTGCGGACGTACCAGATGGCGCCGTTCGCGCCCCGGAGCTTGGTCACGCGGAGTCCGACCTCGACGACCGTGCCCGTCGCGACGCCCGCGTCGATCTCGTCGCCCACGCCGTACTGGTCCTCCAGGATCATGAAGACGCCGGAGAGGAAGTCCGTGACCAGGTTGCGGGCGCCGAAACCGATGGCCACACCCGCCACACCGGCGCTGGCCAGCAGCGGTGCCAGGTTGATCTTCAGCACCGACAGCACCGTCAGCGCCGCCGTTCCCATGATCAGGAACGAGGCGACGCTGCGCAGCACCGAGCCGATGGCCTCGGAGCGCTGACGGCGGCGTTCCGCGTTGACGAGGATGCCGCCCAGGGCGTTGTCCACGGCCTGGGCCGTGCGGTTCATCCGGGCTATGAGCTTGGTGATGCCCCGGCGGACGAGCGAGCGCAGCACGACGGCGATCGTAAGGATCAGGACGATGCGCAGACCGTTGCTGATCCAGACGGACCAGTTCGCCTCCAGCCAGCCGGCGGCGTCGTTGGCGGTCTTCTGTGCCTCGTCGAGGGACGAGGGACGGGGCGTCGAGTCAGCGGCGACGAGGGCAGCGGACCAGGACACAGCGGGAACCCTTCGTAATGGACATGCCCGGCGCCGAGCATCGGCAGGGGCAGAATCACCACACTAACGGGGCAGAGCGGGTCCCCCGTTGTTGTGTTCGAGAAGGGACGGGTCCTGCGCGCAGTTGACCGAGGTGTGTTCCAAAACACCTGAGACCCGTTACCCGCCGATGGTGGCGCACCGGCCAGGGGCCAGGGGACACTTGCAGGAGATCGTCCCGGCGCGAGCCACGCGCCGCCGGCGTACAAGGAGGCACCCGTGCCGCATGTCCTGGTCCTCAATGCGTCGTACGAGCCGCTCGGCGTCGTACCGCTCCGCCGCGCGCTCATACTCGTCCTCAACGAGAAGGCCATCAGCCTCGAGGACACGGGCGCCTACCTGCACAGCGCCAGTTGCACCATCCCCGCCCCCAGCGTCGTGAGGCTCAAGCGCTTCGTGCGGGTTCCCTTTCGGGGCCCCGTCCCGCTCACCCGCCGGGCCCTGTTCGCCCGGGACGGCGGGCGCTGCGCCTACTGCGGTGGCGTCGCAACCAGCGTCGACCACGTCGTCCCGCGCAGCCGGGGCGGGCAGCACGCCTGGGAGAACGTGGTGGCCGCGTGCCGCCGCTGCAACCACGTCAAGGCCGACCGGCACGTCTCCGAGCTGGGCTGGCGGCTGCGGCACCAACCGGCCCCGCCGTCCGGTCTCGCCTGGCGGATCATCGGCACGGGGCATAGGGATCCGCGCTGGCTGCCTTACCTGGAGGCATACGGCGCGGAAGACGCGATGGCCCGGATCGACGGCATTTCCGCCTGAGACCACCGGGCCTTCTTCGTTCCCGGCCCGGCTTCCTTGGCCCCGCTCCGGTCCCGGCCCGGCTCCTATGGTCCCCGCTCCGGTCCCCGCTCCGGTCCCGGCTCCGGCCTCGGTCCCGGTCCGGTGCCCAGGCGGAGCGGGGAGGGCCGGGAACGAACGCTCCGGCGAGCCTCACCCCCGGCCCCGGCGGGGTTTCGGCGGGCGGGCCGGGGTCCTGGGGCGGTCGCGGACGACGGCGCGGAGTTCGTCGACCCGGCGGCGGACGGTGTCCTCGGTCCCGGGGGATGCGGCGGTGTCCGGCGTCGTTCCGTGGCAGACGCGGCACAGGCCGCCCGGCAGGGCCTCCGGCGGGCCGGGGACGTGGCAGTCCGTGCACTCCATGATCCGGCTCCGGCCCGGGGCGGGCTCGTCCGGACGGGGTGCGACGCGTTCCGGTGGCATGCGGTCCGTCAGCCTCCTGCGGGCGAACGCACCCGGTGCGGCGATCACGTCCGGCAGCGCGTTGACCAGGGCGTGCCTGATCGCCGCCGGGCTCGCGCCGCGCGCCAGCCACTCCGCCGCCAGCGGTTCCAGATCCGCGCACTCGCGGGCGGACAGGCCCATGCGGGGGTCGGCCTGGCCGACGGAGGCGAGGACGTCGTGGGCGGGGGATCGGTGGGCGGGGGAGTGCTGGGCGGGGGAGTGCTGGGGGGCCGTTGCCGGGGGTGTCTCGTGGGGCGGATGCGCTTGTCCGGACGGAGGCGTTTTCCGGGCCGGGGCGCCGGCTGTCCCTCCGGCCGGGGGCGCCGCCGTGCCTGCGGTCCCGCCCGCCGCCGAGGCCGTGCCCGTGCCCATGGCTGCCCCCGTGCCCGTGCCCGTGCCCGTGCCCGTGCCCGCATCCGCGTCCGAGGACGGCGGCGTGTCGCCCCGCAGGAACGCCGACCACCAGGCGTCGTCGCGCGCCGTGCGGGAGAAGTACGTCCGCGAGACCCACTGCGTCCGCTCCGCGCCGACCCGTTCCCGGCAGATGCGCAGGTGGCCCGCCTCGGAGAGGAGCCGCAGTGCCGTGCGGACGGCCTGCTGGCCGTAGGGGAGTTCTCTGGCGAGCGTCTTGTGGTCCATCGCCGCGCCGTCGGGGAGGCGGTCGAGGTACGCGGCGATGTACGCCTCGCGGGCGGGCAGGTGCGCGAAGTCCCGTGCGGTGCGCGGGGTTTGGTCGGGTGCGGAGCGCTTGCCGTAGCCGGGCCTGGCCATGGGTGGCTGCTGGGGCGGGAGGGGCGAAGGCGGCGTGCACGGGCGCGCGTCGGCGCTAGGATTGGCGACAGCCATGGGATCGAGGCCTTTTCGATCTGGGTGGTCAGGCCCTCGCTCGGTGTTTGCCGCACCGGCGGGGGCCGTTTCGTTGTCTGCGGGGCACGGTACACGGTCGCGGCGCTGCGTCGCGACGCGGTTGCGGAAAGTGAATCGCGTGTGCTCGGGCGGGGGTTGGGAGGGTGGGTGGGATCGAACCCACACCACCCATTCCCTGGAAAGAGGGCTCGGGTTCCGAGGCTCGAAGCTCGGGTCTTGGGCTTCGGGGGCGCGGTGCGCGGATCGTCGCAGGTGGGCCGGGCGAGGGGAGTTGGGGCGGCCGGACCCGGGCTTCGAGCGTCGAGCTTCGGGCGCGGGTGACGCTTCGCCTGCCGCTCAGGTGAATGTTCGCACCCGCCACGAAAGGGTGAATGTGTACCCGTCGCCCCAACTCGTCCGAAAAGGCGCCTGGTTGGCGCTAGGCTCGGCCGCGTGACGTGCCCTTCGTGAGCCTTCCTCCGGGTCGGCTCGCTCGCCGCGTTCGGGGCTCCATCCAGGGGTCTCGGGCGGGGTCGGCCCGTGTGCCGTTCTGTCCGAGGTCCCCTCGTGGAGCCTCGCAGTCGGCGGGGTTCCGATCCAAGGGAGAGGGACTACATGGCCCGTCACAGGAGGCTGAGAAGCGCGATCGACTGGCGCCGGGTGCGGAGTGGGGCGAAGGCGGTGACACCGTGGGTGGAACTGTTCGTCGCCGTGACCACGCTGATCCTGGTGGTGATCGGCAAGGGATGATCGACGGGGCCTATAGCCATTAGGCCCCGGCGATCCATCCGTCAGCCTGTCCGTCACGGGGAACGGTCCCCCGTGGCGGACTTTCCTCTTGCGCTTGGCCTACGTGGCCTATACCCAGTAGACCCCGGCGACCAACCGCTGAGCACTTCCACGATAGCGGCACCCACCGCCCGCCGTCCGCCCCATCGCAGCCCCCGGCCCGGGCGTCACGCTCCCGAGTGTCCCCGCCGACCACTGGATCGCCAAGCTGTTCGGAAAGTCAGTCGGAACGCCTCCTCTCGAGTGCACCCACCCCCGGCGCACCCCGCAGCAGACCGACCCCGATCCGGTCCGTCTCCTCGGGCGCTCCACCGAGACGGTGCACGAGGACCCACCGCCTGTCCGGGAAGGCCCCCGCGAACACCGACGCCTTGCGCGTGGCGCCGTTGTGCCAGGTCAGTTCGCCGGAGTGCTGCCAGCTCGGCGCCGGTTCGCCGAGGAGGCGATCGAGGACGAGGCCGGTGAGGACGCGGGCCGCGGCGCGCGGGGTCGCCCAGAGGCCGCCGGCCGGGAGGATCGCGCCGTCCATCGTCCAGGGGCGGGACGGCCGCCCGAACAGGCCCTTCGGTACGAGCCTCGGGCGGCCCGCCGGGGGCCGGGGCGCGACGTCGTCGGCGACGCCGAGCGGGACGAGGACCCGTTCCCGCAGGGCGTCGGCGTACGGCCGCCCGTCCGCCGCAGCGAGGGCGGCGCCGAGGGCCGCGTAACCGAGGTTCGAGTACGTCTCCCGTTCGCCCGGCGGGGTGGTGACGAGGTCGCCGAGGCGGGGGAGGAGGGCGCGCAGGGCCTCGTCGGTGAAGGAACGGTAGGGGTCGGTGCGCGAGGTGAGGCCCGGGGGAGGCGGGGGAGGCCGGAGGTGTGCTCGGCGAGGTGCCGCAGGGTGATGCCCGTGCCCCGGGTGGCCGTCGTGAGCCACTTCTCCAAGGGGTCGTCCATCCCCAGGACGCCGTCCGCCGCTAGCCGCGTCAACAAGGTGCCGGTCAGCACCTTGGTGAGCGAACCGATCTCGACGAAGGCGTCGGGATCGTGCCCGGCGCCGGCGGCCGGTGCCCCGCCGCGGGCCGAGGACAGGACGCAGGTCGGAACGGTGGAGTTCGGCATCCGTTCATCATGATCACCGATGGTCGTCGCCGACAAGGCAGTTCGGGAGTACGCACTTAGGGGGAGGCTGTCGCACATGCCGGTGCCATCGGTCCAACTTGGGCGCATCATCGCGGACATGAACCAGAAAGCCGGGCAGCAGGAGAGGTTCCCGAGGACGATGTGCGAGGGAGTGCGGTGCACCCGCTGCATGGACCGCACCATGGTGCGCGAGATCCACATGGGCCACGACGGCACCATCTCGCGCTACGACGACTGGGTCTGCAACTGCGGCTACCGCCGCCCGAGCCGCGAACAGGCCGGGCGGGGCGGGGTGCGGGTGGGGTGACCGGGGGAATCGGGAGGCCCCTGTCCCTCCCCCGGAGGGGTACCCCCCGACTTCGTCGTTTCCTGCGTGGGCTCCGACCCGCCCCCGGAACCGCCGCGCGTGCGGCTGTCCTCGGCTTCCGAGGGGGCGCACCCCGACGGGCTGGCCACGGCTTATTTCCGCACCGCGTACGCCTCCACGTCCACCAGCGAGTACCCCGCCGACTCCACCGCCCGCTTCACCCCCTGGACGCGGACGAACCGGGTGCCCGGGGCGTCGAAGCGGACCGTTTCGGTGCCGCCCTTGCCGTCCGTGACGGTGGCCGCGTCGCGCCAGGTGCGGCCGTCGGGGGAGACCTGGACGCGGTAGCGGGTGGCGTGGAGTTCGTCCTGCCAGCGGAGGACGAGACGGCCGAGGCGGGTGGGGCGGGGGAGTTCCAGTTGCCACCAGGAGTCGTCGGCGGGAGGGGAGGACCAGCGGGTCTTGGGGTCGCCGTCGAGGGCGGCGAAGGGCGGGAAGTCGGAGGCCTCGTCGCCCGACGAGGTGGCCTGGCCGGTGCGGGAGAGGTCGGGGCCGCCGGCGGCCGGATACGCGCGGACGGTCACCGTCCGCTCCTGGTCGCCGAGGCGGATCGGGACGGTGAAGACGCGGGACGCCGCGTCGGCCGGGACGGACAGTTCGACGCGGGTGGTGGTCACCCCGCCGCGCACGGCCGTCACCTCGTCGGGAGCCTTGACGGTGACGCCCTTGGGCGCGCGGACGGTCAGTTTCTGCTTCACCGTCCCCGGGCGCTGGTTGACCACCCGGGCCTCGACCACCGCGGGCGCCCCGCCGGCCTCCGCCGTCGCCTCCGCGTGGGTGAGCTCGAAGTGGGTGGCGGCCGTGTCCGCGAACCAGGGGGTGATCTCGTGGACCGCGGCGGGGCGGGTCGGACCCGACCAGACCAGCCGGAGGGCGTCGGCCCGGACCCCCTTGCCGGGCAACTGCGTCCAGCCGCTCGCCGAGAGGGCCCCCAACGGCTGCCATCCCTTGTCGGGGGTGTGCGCCTCGACCGTGCCGCGCGCGCCGGGAGCGGCGGCGGTGAGAACGGTGACGGCGGTCATCGGGTGGGGTTCGCGGAGCTTCACGGTCAGCGGGCCGTCCGCCGGCGCGGGGACGGTCGTCGTCGGATCGCCGTCGGTGAGCGCGCCGGAGGTGCGCAGCGGGCGGTCGACGCCGAGCCAGCCGTTGGCGCGGGCGAGGGCCTGCTGGAGGAAGGGCGTCAGCACACCGGCGCCCACGGTCACCCGTTCGGAGGCGATCCGGTCGCGCAGCCGCAGCACGTCGAGCTCCGCACGCCAGGCGTCCGCGCCGTCGCCGCGCGCCTGCGCGGTGAGCATGTCGACGGCGCGCAAGCCGGCCTCGCCGTGCCGGGCCAACTGCCGTACCCACGGCCGGACCTCCACGCCCAGGGCGTCCGTCAGCCGGCCGGGCGCGTCCGCCATGGTGCGGAAGGCGGCGCGCAGCTTGTCTGCCGCCGTCTTCAGCCGGTCGGCGTCCGTACCGGAGAGCGCCGCCCAGAAGTCGTCCATCAGGGGCCGCAGGTACGCCGACTCCTCGCCGCCGAGGACGGACGAGGCGTCGTTCCCGGCCAGCGCCCGCAAGGCCTCACGGGCCTTCGGGTCGGTGCCCGCCAGGTCGTCGACCGCGGCCTTCCACGACTCCTCGGGGCGGTAGCCGCGCGGGTTCCAGGCGTAGTCGGCGGTGGTGAACAGCGGGATGCGGGACGCAGTGGGCTGCGCCGAGGCGTTGGCGAGCAGCGCCGCCGAGCCGACGGCGACGGCCGGTTCCCGCCCGGTGTAGGGGCCGAGGAAGATACGGTCCTGCGCGAAGTCGTTCACCGGATAGTTGTCCATGGTGACGAGCTGGTGACCGAAGGCCGCGCGGGCGGCGGCCAGTTCACCGCCGGTGATGGTCCGCGGCACCACGCCCACACCCGTCCACGCCACCTCGACACGCGGGTCGAGGCGTGCGGCGAGCGCCCGCCGGAAGGCGGTCCGGCCGTCCTGGAAGTACTCGGTGGGCAGCAGGGACAGCGGCGCCGCCTCGCCACCCTTCGCGGCCAGATGCGCGGCGAGCGCCCCCGCCACCTTCGCCTGCGCCTCCGCCGCCGCCTTCGGGCCCGAACCGAAAGCGTCCCGGTCGGCCCCGCAGTGCCACTCGCTGTAACTGACGTCCTGGAACTGGAGCTGGAACGCCCGGACACCCAGCGCCCACATCGCGTCCACCTTGCGCTTCAGCGCCCGCAGGTCCTCGGCCGAGGAGAAGCACATGGCCTGGCCGGGCGCCACCGCCCAGCCCAGCGTCACATGGTTGCGGCGCGCCCGGTCGGCCAGCGTGCGGAACTCCTCGCGCCGGTCGGCGGGGTACGGATCACGCCACTTCGCCAGGCGGTACGGGTCGTCGCCGGGCGCGTACAGGTACCGGTTCAGCTTCGTCCGGCCCATGAAGTCCAGTTGCGCCAGGCGCTGCGGCGCCGACCACGGCTGCCCGTAGAACCCCTCGGTGATCCCGCGCACGGCCGTCACCGGCCAGTCGCGGATCACGGCCCCGGCGACGGCCGTCGCGCCGTCCCGCCGCACCACCATCTGCCGCAGCGTCTGCGCCGCGTGGAACAAGCCGTCGTCACCGACGCCCGCCAGGGCCACCGTCGGCCGGCCGTCGCGCTGTCCGGACGCCAGCCGGTAGCCGCCCCGGGGCAGGTCCCCGGCCGCCGGGGCACCGAGCGCGCGCAGCGCCTCCTCGGCCTGCCTGCCACCCGCGTACACGATCAGCCCGCGCGGCGGCGGGGTGCCGCCCGGCTGGGCGTCCACGACCGTCCTGGCCCCCGCACCGCGCAGGATCTCGCGGAGCGCCGACAGGGTGTACGGGTCCGTGCCCGGTTCCGCCATCAGGGTGACCTCGGTACCCACCGGCACCGGCGCGCCCTGCGCGCGACCCGACTGCGGGCGCGGCCAGACCGGGGGCAGCGCGTCCGCCCTCTCCGGGTCGGCGGCGTCCGGGCTGCCCGCCGCCGGGGCGGCCGGCCCGGCGGGCGCGGCGGCCGCGGGCCCGCTGCCCAGCAGCCCGCCGAGCAGCGCGACGGCCAGCACGGTCACCCCGGCGCGGCGCGGCCGGGCGGCGAACCGGCCGGTGCCGAGCGCCCGCCCAGGCCGGCCCATGGGCCGGACGGCACCCCGAACGTGCTGCTCGGAGCCGTGATCGCCGCACGAGGGGTCGTCGCCCTGGAACCGCACGCTTCTCCTCGCCCCGCTGCCGTACGTCATGGTGGTGATGTGAGCGATGAGCCCATCACCAGGGGCGGAACGTGTCAACGCGGGTGACCGAACTGCCGGTATTGCCCGGCTGGGGGGTTGCGGGGGGTGGTGGTGTGTGGGACGGACGGGGGGTGGCCCGGTGCGCCGGGGGCCGGGGGCCGGGTGGACGTTGGGCGGTTGCCGGTGAGAGTGCGGGCGATGGCCGGTTGCACGGACGGCCGGTGAGCGGGCGATGGTCGCGTGAGCGACGGCCGGTGGGCGAGTGATGGCCGCGTGAGCGACGGCCGGTCGACGGGCAGTCGGAGGGCGTGCAGTCGGTGGGCCGTCGGAAGATGACCGGCCGAAGGGCAGCCGCTTGTCGGCCGATGCGGCCGGAAATATGCCAAAGCCCCGTCAGGTCCGTGACCGGAACCGTAAGCTGACACGGTCCCGGCCGTCACCGGGGAGCACCGTGCCGACCGCCGTGCGACCCCCGCGCGGGCCGCGTGGTGCCGTCCCCGCCGTCCTCTGGAGGCAGGCATGGACCGCTTGGCGGCAGACACGGACCGCGCGCGCCTCGCCGCGCTGCACGGTGTGGCCACGTCCTACGAACCAGCCCCCGGGCAGAGCGTGCCGGTACCCGAGGACACGGTGGTCGCCGTCCTCGCCGCGCTCGGCGTCGACGCCTCCACCCCGCGGGCCGTCCGCGACGCCCTGGACGCCCACGCCCGCACCGCGCGCAACCGGCTCCTGCCTCCCGCCGTCGTCCTGCGCGGCAGTGCCCGGCCCCGGCCGCCGGACCTGCCCCAGGACACCGCGCTGCGCGTCGAGACGGCCGACGGGGAGTGCCTGGCCTGGGACGGTCCGCTGCCGCTCGGCACCCACCTGCTGCGTGCCCGGACGTCCGACGGGCGGTCGGCCGCCGCGCCGCTGATCGCGGCCCCGGAGCGGGTGCCGCAGCCGCCCGAGCGCTGCCACGGCTTCCTCGTCCAGCTCTACTCCCTGCTGTCCGCCCGCTCCTGGGGCATGGGCGACCTCGCCGACCTGGCGGAGCTCGCCGCCTGGTCGGGCCGGGCCTTCGGCACCGACTTCCTCCAGGTCAACCCGTTGCACGCGGCGGTCCCCGGCACCCCGGGACGGCCCGCCGACCCGTCCCCCTACCGCCCGTCCTCCCGCCGTTTCCCCGACCCGGTACACCTGCGGATCGAGGAGATCACCGAGTTCGGCTACCTCGACGGGCCCGCCCGGGAGGAGGTCCTGCGCCTGCTCACGGAGGCCAGGGAGCTCACCGCGGCCGTCCTCCGCCGGGGCGAGCCCATCGACCACGACGCCGTCCGCGCCCTGAAGCTGCGTGCCCTGGAGCTCGTCCACGCCGTACCGCTCGGCCCGGGGCGCCGGGCCGCGTACTGCCGGTTCCTCGCCGAGCAGGGGCAGGCGCTCGATGACCACGCCACCTGGTGTGCCCTCGCCGAGGTGCACGGTCCCGACTGGCACTCCTGGCCCGCCGGCCTCAGGGACCCCCGGTCCTCCCGAACGGCCCGCGCCCGGGGCGAGCTCCTGGACCGCGTCGACTTCCACTGCCGGCTCGCCTGGCTCACCGACCGTCAGCTCGCCACCGCGCAGCGCGCCGCGCGCGACGCCGGTATGCGGGTCGGGCTCGTCCACGACCTGGCGGTGGGCGTGCACCCCGGCGGCTCCGACGCCTGGGCGCAGCAGGAGTCGCTCGCCGCCGGGATGTCCGTCGGCGCGCCTCCCGACGCGTTCAACGCGCGCGGTCAGGACTGGGGGCTGCCGCCCTGGCGCCCCGACGCCCTGCGCGCCACCGGCTACGCCCCCTACCGCGACCTGCTGCGCGGCCTGCTCCGGCACGCGGGCGCGCTGCGGATCGACCATGTGATGGGGCTGTTCCGGCTGTGGTGGGTGCCCGAGGGCCGCGAGCCCGGGCAAGGCACGTACGTCCGCTACGACGCCGAGGCGATGCTCGGCGTCCTCGCCGTCGAGGCGCACCGCGCGGGGGCCGCCGTCATCGGCGAGGACCTGGGCACCGTCGAACCGGGCGTCCGGGAGGCGCTGGCCGAGCGCGGAGTGCTCGGCACCTCCGTCCTGTGGTTCGAACGCGACTGGTCGCGCGGCGCCCGGCGGGCCGCGCCGCTGCCGCCCGAGCGGTGGCGCGAGGGCTGCCTGGCCACCGCCACCACCCACGACCTGCCCAGCACCGCCGCCCGCCTCACCGGCGACCACGTCGCCCTCCGCCACCGCCTGGGCCTGCTGCGCCGGCCGCTCGCCGTCGAGCAGCGCGAGGACACCAAGGAGGTCGCCGAATGGCTGGCCTTCCTCGGCCGGCTCGGGCTGCTGCCCGAGGGGCCGGACGACGAGGAGGCGGCCGTCCGCGCCGTCCACCGCTTCCTGCTGCGCACCCCCGCGCGGATGGTCGGCGTCTGGCTGCCCGACGCGGTCGGCGACCGCCGCCCGCAGAACCTGCCGGGCACCTGGGACCAGTACCCGAACTGGCGGCTGCCCGTCGCCGACCCCAGCGGCCGGCCGCTCTCCCTTGAAGACCTGGCGGCCTCACCCCGGCTGCACGCCCTGATGGAGGAGATCCGCTCGCTGACGGCCCGCCCGCGCACGGTGCCCCCGAAGGCCACCCCGGACGCGCGCGGTCCACGGGGGTCCGATATTTTGAGCCCGTGAGCAATAAGAAGATGAACGCCAAGCGCGCCGGGGTCGTGTCCGCCGGCACGCTGCTGATGCTGCTGATGTCGTCCCCCGCGTTCGCGCTCACCCGCGACGACGGCGACGACCCGGGCCCCGGCCTCAGCGTGATCAACACGCTCGGCCTCTACGTCGCCGCGCCGATCGTGCTCTTCGCCGTGATCGCCGGCCTGACGATGGTGCTGGCGCGCAACTCCGACAACGTGCGCACGCACGACACGCACTACCCGCGGACGTCGCGCTAGCCGTTCGCGGGGGCGCGCCCGGCGAGGGTGCGCCTGTCGCGCGCCTTCCCGTTCCCCGTACGCACGCCGGACGGGCCGCCTCGGCCCGCCCGGCGTTCGGCGTGCCGTTCTGCCGGCCGCCGGGCGGCAGAACGTTCGTCGGCGTTCGGCCCGTCCCTACAGCCACGGGCCGATCAGAGCGAGCGCGGCGCAGCCAAGGCCGCCGAGAGCCATCAACGTGAACACCACCAGGCCGAGGAAGACGAAGGTTCCCAGCCCGAGCGCGCTCCACCAGGCCCCCCGGACGCTGATGTCCTTCGGGTGCGCCGGATCGTAGGTGAGCTCCACGGTCTTGGCGCCCGCCGGCCAGGGTGCGGTGGCGTTGAGATGGATGCGCTCGACGCCGTCGGCGTCCTGGTAACGGTAGCTGTACTGCAGGTCTCCCCCTGCGCTGAGCCGGGTGTCCGTCAGGTAGCCGAGAACCGTCACCCCGCGAACTCTCAGGCGCAGGGATTCGAGAGCGAAACCGCCGAGCGCCCCCAGGCAGAGCAGGGATGGTACGAGGGGCAACGGAGCGAGCGTCCAGAGGAAGCCCCAGACAGCCGGTTTCCGCGCGGTCGCGATGATGTACACGAGCCCGGCCACATAGAGCGCCACGCTCGCCCACGTGATCCGCGCCGTGCGGGAGAGCGGCCGGCGTCCGGGCGTCGGAACCGGGCCCTTGCGGACGAGGGAGCGTCCGTCGATCCGCCGCGCTTCCCGGTCCCGGACCGGTAGCGCGGCCGTGACGCCCGCCGCGAAGGCCCGGACCGCCGGCGCGCTGCGGCCCCGCACGGTATACGTCCTGCCCTTGCCGGACGCGGCGGTGAGGACGATCCGCAGGGTGCGGCCCCCGGGGCCGGCCGCTTCCGCGCGCTCGACGGCGGTGGGCGGGATGGTGGTGCGGGTGCCTCGGCGGTCCAGCAGTACGCCCTGCCGGTGGAGTTGCGCCCGGGTGCCCCAGCCGCGCAGGACCAGGGCGGGAGGAACGGCTATGGCCGAATCGTCCGTCACATCGCTCACAGTAGAGCGCTGCGAGCCCTCAGACCAGGGGAGTTCTGTGAGGCGTCACCAATCCTCCCGCATCACCCGCACCGCTTCCAGCGCGGTAGGCACCGCGAGGTCCAGGCCGAGCCAGAGCAGGAGCAGGCCGATGGCCCCCAGGGCGGCGTGTACCGGGAAACTCATCCGGTCGCCGGGGGCGTAACTCCGCTCCGGTGCGCGGGAGTCGTAGCGGATCGGCGTCGTCCTGCCGTCCAAGGACAGGGGCCAGCCATGGCTCTCGTGATGGTGGTCGGTTCCGTCCCGGTCCGTGAACGTGTAGTGGTACACGGCCGGTTCACCGACGCCGTCGCCCGGACGGACGGCGGTGAGGGTGCCGGTGGCGGTGATGCCCCGGAGCCGCAGGAGGAGGGCGGTGCGGGCGGTGGACACCGTCAGCCGGGCGAGGACCGCGCCGGGCAGCAGGAACACGGCCGCGTAGAGCCAGTCGCCCAGGGCGTCGAAGGAGGCGAGGGAGCGGTCGAGGTCTTCCGAGGCCAGGAAGACGACGGGAGCGGCGACCGCGTAGAGGACCGCGAGGGTACGGAGCGTGGGGCTCCCCCCGGTCCGCAGCAGGTCGCGGGCGGGGGCGAGGCCGATCCGCTCCACGCTCGTCAGCCGGCCGCCGTCGCACCGCGGCCCGTGCGCGGTGCGCGGCGGCAGGGACGACGCGAGGGCGGCGGCGAACGCCGCGACCGCCCCGGCGTCGTCACTCCGCAGCGTGACGGCCTCGCCCGTGCCGTGCGGCGAGGTGAGTTCGATGCGCAGGGTGCGGCCGTCCGGCCCAGGCCCGCCGACGCGCTCGACGGCCTCGAACGGTATGCGGCGGCGCGTCCGCTTCCGGACGAGCACGACGGCGGCGTCGTACAGGAGGGCCGTGGTGGCTCCGGCCGGGAGGGCGGCCCGGGGGAGCCCGGGCGTCTCCGATCGCTCGGCCGTCTCCGATTCTTCGCACATCCGAGCCACCCTAGAGCGCCCCTGGCCCGGCTCACCGGTCAGGGGCGCTCCGCCGCGATCGGCGTGCGGTCAGGCCGCGGCGGCGTCCGCCGCCTGGGCCTTCAGCGCGCGCTCGACACCCGCGCGGGACTCCAGGACGAGCCGGCGCAGGCCCGCGCTCGGGTTCGCGGAGGCGAGCCAGGCGTCCGTCGTGTCCAGGGTCTCCCGGGAGATCTGGAGCGTGGGGTAGAGACCGACGGCGATCTGCTGGGCGACCTCGTGGCTGCGGGTCTCCCAGACGTCCTTGACGACGGCGAAGTACTTCGCCGCGTAGGGCGCCAGCAGCTCGCGCTGGTCGGCGACGACGAAACCGCTGATCACGGCTTCCTGGACGGCGTTGGTGAGCTTGTCGGACCCGACGACCGACGTCCACGCCTCCGCCTTGGCCTCCGCCGTCGGCCGGGCGGCGCGGGCCGCCGCCGCGTGCTGCTCGCCGGCCGAGGTGCGGTCGCGGTCGAGCTCGGCGGCGATGGCCTTCTCGTCGGCGCGGCCGGTGGCGGCGAGGCGGGTGAGCAGGTCCCAGCGCAGGTCGGTGTCGACGGCGAGGCCGGTGACGAGCTCGGTGCCCTCCAGCAGGCCGGCGAGGAAGTCCAGGTGCTCGTCGGTGCGGGCGGTGGCGGCGAAGGCGCGGGCCCAGGCGAGCTGGTGGTCGCTGCCCGGCTCGGCCGCGCGGAGCTGCTCGAGCGCGGCGTCCGTCCACTTCCGGAGGCCGGTCTCGCGCCAGTCCGGCGCCGCGTACAGGTCGAGGGCCAGCTTGACCTGCCGCTGGAGCGACTGGACCACGCCGATGTCGGACTCCTTGGCGATGCCCGAGAGCACCAGCGCCAGGTAGTCGCGGGTGGCCAGCTCGCCGTCGCGGGTCATGTCCCAGGCGGAGGCCCAGCACAGGGCGCGCGGCAGCGACTCGGCGAAGTCGCCGAGGTGGGCGGTGACGACGCGCAGCGACTCCTCGTCGAGGCGCACCTTCGCGTACGACAGGTCGTCGTCGTTGAGCAGGACGACGGCCGGGCGGCGCTGCCCGACGAGAGCGGGGACCTCGGTGCGCGCGCCGTCCACGTCCAGCTCGATCCGCTCGGTGCGGACCAGCTTTCCGTCCTTCAGGTCGTACGCGCCGATCGCGATCCGGTGCGGGCGCAGCGTCGGCTCGCCCTTCGCTCCCTCGGGCAGCGGGGTGGCCTCCTGGCGGACGGCGAAGGAGGTGATGACGCCGTTGTCGTCCGTGGTGATCTCCGGGCGCAGGACGTTGATGCCGGCCGTCTCCAGCCACGCCTTCGACCAGGTCTTCAGATCGCGGCCGCTCATCAGCTCCAGGGCGCCGAGCAGGTCGGAGAGGCGGGTGTTGCCGTAGGCGTGGGTCTTGAAGTACGCCTGCACGCCCTGGAAGAACTTGTCCTCGCCGACGTACGCCACCAACTGCTTGAGCACCGAGGCGCCCTTGGCGTAGGTGATGCCGTCGAAGTTGACGAGGACGTCGTCCAGGTCACGGATGTCGGCCATGATCGGGTGGGTGGACGGCAACTGGTCCTGGCGGTAGGCCCAGGTCTTCATGGAGTTGGCGAACGTCGTCCACGAGTGCGGCCAGCGCGAACCGGGCGCGGCGGCCTGGCAGGCGATGGACGTGTAGGTGGCGAACGACTCGTTCAGCCACAGGTCGTTCCACCACTTCATGGTGACGAGGTCGCCGAACCACATGTGGGCCAGCTCGTGCAGGATCGTCTCGGCCCGCACCTCGTACGCCGCGTCCGTCACCTTGGACCGGAAGATGTACTGGTCGCGGATGGTGACCGCGCCCGCGTTCTCCATCGCGCCCGCGTTGAACTCCGGGACGAAGAGCTGGTCGTACTTGGCGAAGGGGTAGTGGTAGTCGAACTTCTCCTGGAACCAGTCGAAGCCCTGCCGCGTGACCTCGAAGATGGCGTCCGCGTCCAGGTACTCGGCGAGGGACGGCCGGCAGTAGATGCCCAGCGGGACCGTGCGGCCGTCCTTCTCGTAGGTGCTGTGCACGCTGTGGTACGGGCCGGCGATCAGCGCGGTGATGTAGGTGGAGATGCGCGGGGTCGGCTCGAAGCGCCAGATCCGGTCCGCCGGGACCTCGGGAGTGGGCGAGTTGGAGATGACCGTCCAGCCCTCGGGGGCCTTCACGGTGAACCGGAACGTCGCCTTCAAGTCCGGCTGTTCGAACGACGCGAAGACGCGGCGGGCGTCCGGCACCTCGAACTGCGTGTACAGGTACGCCTGGTCGTCCACCGGGTCCACGAACCGGTGCAGGCCCTCACCGGTGTTGGTGTACGCGCAGTCGGCGACGACGCGCAGCTCGTTCTGCCCGCCGTGCAGCGACGGCAGGGTGATCCGGCTGTCCGCGAAGACCTCGGCCGGGTCCAGCGCCGTCCCGTTGAGCACGACCTCGTGCACGGTCGGGGCCACCAGGTCGATGAACGTCTCGGCGCCGGCCTCGGCGGAGTCGAACCGCACGACCGTCTCGGAGCGGAACGTCCCGCCCTCCTGCGCGCCGGAGAGGTCGAGGTCGATCTCGTACGACTCCACCGTCAGCAGCGTGGCCCGCCGCTCGGCCTCTTCGCGGGTCAGATTCGTGCCTGGCACCTGGGCATCTCCTTCGCATCACGCGTGTCATGACGTTCCCGGCCATCCTTCCACGGCGGCGGTGCCGGGCGCCTGCCGTGAGCCCTCCGCCGTGAGCCGCCAGGCCCGGTGCGCGCGCACCTGGAGGCAACCGGTCGGCACGTGGTGCACGCCGGTGCCGGCGGCGACCCGGTGCAGCGGCGACAGGTGTTCGTCGAGTGCCCACAGCTCCGGCCGGGGGATCTCGTCGAGCAGCGGCTCGCCGTCGTCGAAGTCGTAGTCGAACCGGACGGGCCCGGGCGCGCCCGTCCAGCGGACGACGTCATGGCCATGGCCGTCGATCGTGGCGGCGAAGGACCGGATCTCCTCCGGCGGACGGAGTGTCAGCTCCCACGACCGGTCGCCCGCCGCCGTCACGAGCACGTACGTGGGCGCGCCGGGCCGCGCGCGGAGCGGGCCGCGGGCCGGGCGCGGGGTGTGGGCGCGGGTCACCCGCACCCGGGCCAGCCCGCCCGCCTCCAGGCTGGTGACGTGCACCGGCCCCGGTTCCGCGGACGTCAGGGTGAGCGCCGCCGGCGGACCGGTGTGGACGAGGACGTCGCAACCGGCGCCCGTGACGGCGCCGGTCAGCGGCCGGGCGGCGGAGAGCGGGCGGAGACGGAAACGCCAGCGGGTGAGGGCGCCGAGCTCCAGGCGGGTCGAGGCGGGCTCGCCCGCCGCGCCCGTGAAGAGGAGACGGCGGCCCTGGAACCCCTCGTCCTTGGAGATCAGCTCGCGCGTGTCTCCGTACGGGTCGATCTCGGTGACGGCGAAGAAGTCGGAACCCTCCAGGTCGTACTCCAGGATCACGGGGGACCCGGGGCTCGGGTGGGCGATCTCGACGACCTCCAGGTTCCGGCCCTGGCCCGCGTACTCGGCGAGGACCCCCTCGTCCGGCGGCTCGGGCGCGGCGGACGGGGCGGTGGACAGCGACCAGGGGCCCTCGGCGTCCACGAGCAGCAGACAGGGGCCGGCGACGGGCGTCACGTCGATGAGCGCCCCCCGGCCTCGGGCGAGCACGTCGGCACCGTCGCGGTCGGCCGGGTCGCCCCCCGGGTAGACGGCGCGCAGGGTGAGGCTGCCGCGGTCGGCCCGGCCGCCCGTGTGGTTGACCCGCAGGTCGGCGGCGGGCCCCGAGTAGCGCAGCACGTCCGGGCCGGTGCCCTGGAGCGAGCCGGCCGGCTCCAGGACGCGGGCCTCGGCGAGCGGCAGGAACGTCAGGCTCCACTGCCGCCTGGCCGTTACCCGCAGCATCGGCGGCCGGCCGGGCCGCGGCGCGAACACCGCCCGCCCGCGGAACCGGCCCGTACCGGACAGCAGGGGGCTCGCCGCCCGCTGCTCCCCGTCGGCCGTCCCCACCAGCTCCACGGCCTCCACCGCGGCCGGTCCCCCCGGGCTCGCGAACTCCACGAGCACCGGCCCGTCGGGCAGCGGCCCATCGGGGACGACGTCCTCGTCGCCGTTGCCGGTCTGCTCCCAGGGGGTGAAGCGGGGGCCCTCCTGGAGGAGGGCGCTTTCCGGACCGGGGGTGGGGGAGGGTGTGGGGGCGGATGCGGTGTCTCGGGTCGGTGCGGCGCTCTGGGCGGGTGTGGCGTCTGGGGTCTGTGCGGCGCCCTGGGCGAGTGCGGCTTCCTGCGCCAGTGCCGCGTCCGTGATCTCACCGGCCGGGTCTTCCGCGAACGGCGGGTGGGTGGGCGGCCGGTCGGCGCCCGTGCCGTCGACGACAGGCGGGAAGCCGGCTGCCCCCGCACCCCCTTCGCCGGTGCCCGGCGGCGGCCGGTTCGTGATCCGCCCCACGACGGCCCGCTCCTCCGTGAGCGGCGCGTCCGCCGACGCCCCCGGGGTCGAGGCCTGCCGAACGGGCGTCTCGGTGACGGACAGGCCGACGACCGGGATGTCACCGCCCGGCGCGACCCCCGTGACCGCCGAACCGTCGAACCGCGCCCCGGCCCCGTCACCCGGCCCGGCCTGCGGTCCGGCCTGCGGTCCGGCCTGCGGTCCGGCCTGCGGCCCGTCCTCTGGCGCGCCGGGCCGCAGGACGGGCCCGAACGGCACAGCCGTGGCGGGCTCGGCGCCGGAAGCGGCAGCGCTCGCATCGACGGCGACGGGCCGGGGGAGACCCGGACCGAGGAGGTCCCGCGCGGGGACGCCGGCCCCGGGCGCATCCGTGCCGGGCACATCGGTCCCAGCCACGTCAGTCCCAGCCACGTCAGTCCCAGCCACGTCAGTCCCGGGTACGCCCCTCCCGGGCGTGCCGCCCCCAGGCGCGTCCGGGGGATAGGCCGGCATCTCCGGCACGCGCGCCGGGGGCACGGCAGCGCCCGCGCCGTCTCCCCCGAGCGCCCCGCCCGCGTCGGCCTGCCCGCGTCGGCCCGCCGCATGCGCACCGGCGTCCGCCGGCAGCAGCCCGCTCCCGGCGAGGGGGTCCCCCGCCGCCGCGTGGACAGCGACACCCGTCGTGGAATACGGCCCGGCCTCCGGCCCAAGACTTCCAGGCGTCCCCGTCGCCCCCGCCTCACTCCCGGCGCCGACGCCGACCAGTGGCTCGCCCGCCTCAGCCATGTAGGCGCCCCCGCCCGCCTCGTAGGGCGATTCGCCTTCCCGCGTGAAGCCGCTCGCGCCTTCAAGGCCTTCGGCTCCGGCGCCGGGTGTGCTCCCGGTTCCGTTCAGGAGCCCTGTCTGGGGTGTGAAGGCTCGTGCGTCCGCCTGGTAGGTGGGTTCGCCCTCCCGTGCGAGGCTGCTCGCGCCTTCGGGGCTCTTAACTCCGGCGCCGGGCGGGTTTCCGGCGTGGGTTTCGGTCAGGGGCCCGTCCGTCTGGGGTGCGTAGGCCCGCGCGTCCGCCTGGTAGGTCGGTTCGCCCTCCCGTGCGAGGCTGCTCGCGCTCTCGGGGCCTCCGGCTCCGGCATCGAGCGGGTTCCCGCCGCCGGTCCCGGTCAGGGGCCCGCCCTGCTCGGGTGCGTAGGCTCGTCCGTCCGCCTGGTATGGCGGTTCGCCCTCTCCCGCGAGGCTGCCCGCGCCGTCGGGAATTCCCACCCCGGTACCGGCAGCCGCCCCGACTCTGGCCTCGGTCCCGAAGCCGGATGCGCCGGCTTCCGCTCCGGCCGGGTGTCCGTCTGGCGCGGTGGCGGACCCGCTCACGTCTGCCGGGAGGAAGACCGCGGCGTCCACCGCGTACGGCGGTTCCGCCTCCGCTACCGGCGCCCGGCCCCCGGTCCCGGCCGTGAACGCGTGGGGCTCCGTCCCGGACGGCCCCGTCTCCGCCCGCAGACCGTCGGCCGGGCCCGCCGGGTACGCCTCGCCGCCTCCGAGAGCGGCGACGTGCCCGTACGTCGTGCCCGCACCGTCCGGCGGGCCGTCGCCGTGGCCTGCGGCGGCGAACGGTCCCGCCCCGACGGCGTCGTAGGCGCCGCCGCCCGTCGCCCCGGCGCGATGCGCCTCGACCACGCCGCCGAGTCCGGAGGCGTACGCCCGGAGGACGGCCGCGAACCGCCAGCCGCCGTCGTCCTGCCGCCGGAACTCGCCGAGGACGGCGGCGGTGGCGGACCCGGCCGCTCCGGCGCCCCCGCCGGGGCCCCCGTCGCCGCCCGCTCCGAGCGCGTCGGGCCCTCCCGTCGCCTCCCCGCCGTCCTCGAAGCGCACGCCGTCCTCCAGGGCGACGTGCGCGACCGGGTCGCCCGTGGCCGTCGTGACGGCCAGGCCGAGGCCCGGGACGCGGCCGAGGGCACGGCCCTTCGTGGCGACGGCCACGACGATCCTTGTCACGTCCGGCTCGATCAGCGCGGGATCGATCACCAGCCACTCGGCCACCAGTCCCGCCTCGCCCTCCGAGGTGCCCAGGTGGTGCACGGCCCCGGAGGGGTGGGCGGCCTGGTGGGAGGAGACGAGATCGGCGTCGGCGCGGAGCGTGCCGCGCGCGTCGAGGAGCAGGGCGGCGACGGTGAGCGCCCCGGCGTCGGGGAGTGCGGGCACGGCGGTCCAGGTGACCGCGGCGTGCAACGGCTCGGCCGGGACGGTCAGATGTTCGCCTCTGGCTATCCGGTTCATGAACGGCACTCTCCCACGGGGGTCGGACAGTGCGGTCCCAATTACGCCCGGACACGGCGCGGGGCGGGGCCCGATGGACCCCGCCCCGTACCGTCGGCCCGCCTCCGGGAGGCGCTCAGCCGCGCAGCTCCGCGGCCACGAGCTCCGCGATCTGCACCGCGTTCAGGGCCGCGCCCTTGCGCAGGTTGTCGCCGACGACGAAGAAGGCGAGGCCGTGCTCGACGGTCTCGTCCACGCGCACGCGGCCGACGAACGTGGCGTCCTTGCCCGCCGCCTGGAGCGGGGTCGGGATCTCGGACAGCTCGACGCCCGGCGCGCCGGCGAGCAGCTCGTAGGCGCGCTCGACGCTCAGCGGACCGGCGAAGGAGGCGTTGACCTGCACCGAGTGGCCGGTGAAGACCGGGACGCGGACGCAGGTGCCGGAGACCTTGAGGTCGGGGATCTCCAGGATCTTGCGGGACTCGTGGCGGAGCTTCTGCTCCTCGTCGGTCTCGAACAGGCCGTCGTCGACGATCGAGCCGGCCATCGGCAGCACGTTGAAGGCGATGGGCCGCTTGTAGACGCCGGGCTCGGGGAACTCGACGGCCTCGCCGTCGTGCGCCAGCTCGGTCGCCCGGTCGGCGACCTTGCGCAACTGCCCGTCGAGCTCGGCGACACCGGCCAGGCCGGAGCCGGAGACGGCCTGGTAGGTGGTGGCGACGAGGCTGCGCAGCCCGGCCTCGGCGTGCAGCACCTTCAGGGCCGGCATGGCGGCCATGGTGGTGCAGTTCGGGTTGGCGATGATGCCCTTGGGGCGGTCGGCGACCGCGTGCGGGTTGACCTCGGAGACGACGAGCGGCACCTCGGGGTCGCGGCGCCAGGCGGACGAGTTGTCGATCACGACGGCGCCTTGCCCGGCGACCTTCTCCGCGAGCGCCTTCGAGGTGGCGCCGCCGGCGGAGAAGAGGACGATGTCCAGCCCGGTGTAGTCGGCCGTGGCCGCGTCCTCGACGGTGATCTCCGTCCCCTGCCAGGGGATCGTGGACCCGGCGGACCGCGCCGAGGCGAACAGACGCAGTTCCGTCACCGGGAAGTCGCGCTCGGCGAGGATCCTGCGCATGACTCCGCCGACCTGTCCGGTGGCTCCGACGATTCCGACTCTCACAGGGGGCTCCCAATGCTCATCAAGGACACATGCGTCACTACCGGACGACGGTGGGGCCGGTAGGCGCGGTTCCATCATGCGGGAGCGGGGGGCCCGAAAGTCCAATCCATTGTCCGGAGGGTGGGACGAGCCGGGCGGCCAGGAGTGGCTTTCGATCGCCGCCCCGGCGAGTGAACCGTCGCCGCATCCGGTGCGCGGGGGGCACGTCCGGCCGTAGGTTCGCCGGACAGGCGGGGGCCCGCGGAGCCTCCGACGCGTGGGCAGAGGGGGAGACGCGACGTGACGGAACTGCCGTGGGGCAAGGTGCGCGGCGAGACGCCGGAGCGCCGCCCGCGGTCCGGCTCCGACGAGCCCGTGGCGCAGTGCGTCCGGGAGCGTTTCGCGGCGATCGACGCCGACATCGCCCGGACCGAAGCCATGCCCGCCCCCGAGGGGGCGGAGCCCGAGTTCTCCGCCGAGGAGCTCGCCGCCGCTCGGGCCGGCCTGGCCCGGGCACTCGCCGCTGCTCGGCAGACGGAGTGAGCTCACCCCAGGTGCGCGATGCGCACGACGAGGATCGTCGACTGCCGTCGGTGTTCCTGGTACCAGATCATCAAACGGCCCTCGGCGGGGTCCAGGAGCCGGGAGACGCCGGACTCGTGGGACGGCGGGTCACCCAGGTATTTGACCGAGGCCGCGTCCGCCAGTCGCGCGGCGAGCTTTTCCACGTCGCGGCGCAGCGCGGGGTCCAGGCCGCCGACGACATGCTCGGCGTCGGGCAGGTACTCCCAGGTCCAGTCGCTCACTCCGCCGCCTCGCGCGCCGCCACGTCCAGCAGTGCCGCGATCTCCGTCGACGCGGCCCGCGCTTCCTCGAGCGTAGGGGCCCTGCCGACCGCCCTTTCCAGTTCGTCCAGCCGAGCGGCGCGGGAAGGGATCCGGCGCAGGGCGACGAACACCCCCCAACGGTGCAGGAAGGTGTGCATGGGCACGGTGCTGTCCGTCTGGACGGCTTCCTGCCAGGCGGCGTGGAACTCCCGCTCGAAACGGACGGCGGCGCTCAGGTCGACTCTGGCGACCGCCACCCGGAGGGCTGCCTCGGTAAGCGGAGGCATGGGGAACAGCGGTTCGTCCGGGTCGCGGTGGTGTGCGGGGTCTGCGCTCACGAGGCTGAATCTCTTTCGACGTCCACGCGTCACATCAGTCTGCCGTACCGGTCCCCGACGCTACCCGTGCGACCGGAAACAACAGAGCGGGCGCCCGGAAACCGGACGCCCGCCCCATCCCGATCAGTCGGCGACCGGTCAGGAAACGACCTTCTCGATCGTCACCCTCCCGCTCCCCGCGACCGTGCCGCGCTCGTTGACGAGCTGCACCTCGCCGGAGAACGTCCGGCCCTCGGGGGCGGCGCCCGCGACCACGACCTCGGCCGTCACCTGGGCGGACTGGCCGTTGCCGAGCTTGACGGACTGCCCGGCCGGGACCTTGACCTCGCCCAGGGAGGGGGCGAAGTAGACGTCCCGGTAGTCGTAGGCGGTGGTGCCGGAGGGCACCTCGTAGCCGGTGACCTCGATCGTGTACTCGCCGGCGGCGGGCTTGCTCAGGACGACCTGCTCGTCGGAGCCGCCGCTGGTGGAGGAGCCGACCGGCTTGCCGTCCTTGTAGACGGTCAGGTCGAGGTCGGCCTTGGGGTCGGCGGCGCCGCCGATGGCGGCCTCGAAGCGGGTGACGCCCTCACCGATGGTGACCTTGGACGTCTGCTTCTGCCCCTTGGCGATCTCCTGGCGGGCGACCTTGGACGAGCCGAGGCGGCCGCCCTGCAGCTTGCCGTCCAGCGGCGCGAAGTCGTTCGTCGCCTTCCAGGTGACCGCGGCCGGGGTGCCGACCTTGGCCTCCGCCACCTTCTGCACGGCCGGGTCGAAGGAGGCGCCCAGCGCGGAGGCGGTCAGCGTGTAGGGGTTGTCCAGCAGCGGCGAGGTGCGCCGCGACTCGACCTCGATCTCCCAGACGCCCGGCAGCGGGTTGGCGTACGAACGCACGTCCGGGCGGCAGGTGTTGGCCGGGTTGCCGTAGTTCGGGTAGCAGTTGACCGTGGAGGTCGGGTCGACCGGCATGCCGTAGGAGTTGATGGCGATGAACCGGGTCTGGCTGTCCTTCGCCAGACCGCTCATCGCGATCTCCAGCGTCTTGGCGCCCTTGGGCACGGTCACGAAGTACGAGGTGGTGGCGTTGCGCTGGGCGGTGGCGCTCTTCTGCACCCGGAAGGCCGGGGCTGCCAGCGGCTCGGCGACGACCACGGTCGTCATGATCTGCTTGTCGATGCCCTCGGTGCGGTCGTCGTCCACGGTGAGGATCGCGCTGTGGATGCCCGCCGACTTCGGCTTCGCCGTGACCTTGACGGTGACGGGCTTGTTCAGCGGCAGCCGGACCTCGTCACGGCTCGCCAGCTTGAACGTTCCGTCGTTGTTCCGCCACTTCAGCTCGTGCCAGACGTCCTTGTCCGGACCGGAGGTGCGGGTCACGGTCACGTCGTACGTCTTCGACTCGCCGGCCTTGAGGCCGCCCTCGCGGTCGTAGAGGCCGGTGCCGAAGCCGGGCGTCTTCAAGGAGCCGGAGAGGGCGGTGGCGACCGGTGCCTTCACCGTGTACTCGTGCGCGGTGGCCTTGTGACGCAGCGCGTCCCACGCCTCGTTGATGTCGATCAGGCCGGAGCCCTGTTCGTACGCCTGGAAGCCCTTGATCTTCTTGGCCGTGCTGGTGAGGGCCGTGCGCAGGTCGGCGGGGGTGAGCTTCATCCCCTTCTGCTTGGCGGCCGAGATCAGCAGTGCCGAGGCGCCGGCGGCCTGCGGGGAGGCCATCGAGGTGCCCTGGAGCATCCCGTAGCCGGGGGGCAGGTCGTAGCCGGACTCGGCGACGGGCGCGCCCGGCTCCCAGGTCGGCGTGGTGTTGATGGACGCGCCGGGGGCGGTGATGATCGGCGCGAAGCCGCCGTCCTCGCGCGGGCCGCGGGAGGAGAACGGCATCATCGCGTACTTGGTCCGCACCTCGGACCCGTAGTTGGCGGCCCAGGTCTCCTTGGAGACGGAGGCGCCGACGCTGAGGACCTTGTCGGCCAGGCCGGGGTCGCCGATCGTATTGGCGCCGGGGCCGCTGTTGCCCGCGGAGATGACGAGCTGCACGCCGTAGGTGTCGATGAGGCGCGTGTAGAGCTCGGAGCGGGCGTTGTTGCCGTCGTTGAGCGCCGGCAGACCGCCGATCGACATGTTGACGATGTCGACGCCGTGGTTGACGACCAGGTCGATCATGCCCTCGGTGAGCGCGACGTTGGTGCAGCCGCCGCTCCAGGTGCAGGCGCGCGAGGAGACGATCTTCGCGCCGGGCGCGGCGCCGTTCATCCTGCCGCCGAACAGGCCGTTGGCCGCGGTGATGCCCGCGACGTGCGTGCCGTGCTCCGACTCGATGACGCCGATGTTGACGAAGTCGGCCTTCTTGCCGACCCAGCTCCCGCCCTTGGGGTCCATCGGGACGTCCTTGCGGACCTGCACGACGAACGGGATGCGCTCGGCGATGGCGGTCTTCGGGTCGTCCTTGCCGAAGTAGCCGACCTGGTAGCCGTCCTTGTACGGCTTCATCTCGGCGTCGTTCCGGAAGTCGCCGTCGTCGTCGAGGTCGACGCGGACGGTGCCCTTGGCCTTGTCGTAGAGGACGGCCCAGGAGTCGGTGGTGTCGCCGTCCCGGTTGAGGTCGCCCTTCATGTCGCCGCCGGCGGTCGCGCTCTCGCGGAACAGGGACACCTGGTAGGAGCCCGCGGGGGCGGAGTACGTGCGGCCGTTGAAGGAGAACGAGGGGCCGGACGCGTCCTGCGTCATCGGCAGCCAGGTGCCGTCGTCGTCCGTCAGCGGGTCGGTGGACGTCACCCAGTCGACGATCTTGCGCTCGCCGGTGCTGGTCTTCTGCAGGGCGGGGTGGGCCAGGTCCACGCCGGAGTCCAGGACGCCGATGGTGACGCCCCGGCCGTCGGCCTTGGGGTGGTCCTCGACGAAGTCCACGGCACCGGTCTCGAAGGCCGGCTGGTACGGGTTCTTGGCCGGGGTCTGCTTTCCGGGCGCCGGGTAGGAGCGGCTCTTGGGCCCCTTGGCGCCCGCCACCGCGTCACCGCGCGGCGTCGGGTCGGGAAGCTTGATCTCCTGCTTGAGGTCGATGCCGTGCACCGACGACAGCTTCTGGGCCTCGGCGATCACGGCGTCGGCCTTGGCGGTGGGGACGGTCGCCCGGACGTAGCCGAGCTTCTCGTACTCCTTGCCCACCGAGGCGCCCCGGACGGAGTCCAGCTTCCCGGCGATCTGCCCCGTCTGGCCGGGGGCGGTGGCGATCATCATGGTCACGGTCCGCTCGCCCGCGGACTTGGCCTTGGCGAGCAGGTCCGCGCCGTGCGAACCGAGCTTGTCCTGCTCCGGGCCGGCCGGCTTGACCGGGCCCGGGGCCGGGGGCTGGGGCCCGTCCGCGAAGGCGGGGGCCGCAGCCGTGGCGGCGAGTGCCACCGCCGCGGCGGCGGCGACGGCTATTCGGGACGCGCGTCTCGCGCCGCCGCGGGAAGCGTGGCGAGATGTGGGGGTGGTCATGGACATCCCTGGCTGGTGAGTGAACGGCTGCCGACGGCAGGTCCGGATATCGGAACCGGATGGGGGCTCACTTTTATGGAAGTGACGGGCTTTTGGGGAGAGTTGCCAGGGACGGAAAGTAAGGATGGCGTAAACCCGCCAGCGGGCACACTGGGAGGAAGCGGGACGGAGGCCGTGAACGACTCGGAGCGGTGTCCCCTGGGAACCGAGAGGCGGGGGTCCATGGTTCAGCCATTCAGGGCAAACGGAGTACACCGGGACCGGCGGGGCCATAGGGTTTCCCGGGATGCGTTCCCGGTCGGGTGAACGCTGAGTGAGGCTCAGCGTTCCAGGGGACGAGTCCTCCATGTCGGTTCGCAGTAGCCAAGATCGATGTGCGGTGATCGGCGGCGACCGTTGCCGCCCCGTTCACGCCCGGGTCATCCGCGCTGCCAACGATCCTCGGTGACAGCAGCCGCAGCTCACCTGCACCTCCGCTCGCATTCGCGTTCGCACTCGGGGAGACCGCCATGCACAGCAGATCCGGCAGATCCGCTCCGCACCTCGACCGCCGGGGGTTCCTGGCCGCCGCGGGTGCCGTCGGCACCGGCCTCGCCCTGGGCCCCTCCGGCGCGGCCGCCGCCGACGAGCCCGCCCCCGGAATCCCGGGGACGGCCGGCACCGAGACCGCGGCGGCCCCCACGGGCGCCGGCACCACCCTCGCCTCCGTCGCCACCCCGCGCGGCACCGGCGCCTACAAGCGGCTGGGCGACGGCCCCGGCTGGCCCCGCGTCGTCCGCACGGAGCTGGCCCCCGCGCGCGCCGAGCGCACCCGGCGGCGCACCACCATCGCGTCGTTCGTGCAGTTCACCGACCTGCACCTGACGGACGTTCAACACCCGCTGCGCTACGAGTTCTTCCGCGCCGGCGGCGAGGGCGCCTGGCGCCCGCACGAGGCCCTGACCCTGCCCGGCGTGGTCTCCCTCGTCGAACGCGTCAACAAGCTCCGTCGCGGCCCGGCCACCGGCACCCCGCTCCGCTTCGTCATCACCACCGGCGACAACGGCGACGAGAACGCCCGCATCGAGGCCGAGTGGTTCCTCACCGCCCTCAGCGGCGGCCGGATGAACCCCAACACCGGCGACCCCCGCCGCTACGAGGGCGTCCAGAACAGCGGCCTCAAGCTCTACTGGCACCCCGAGAGCTCACTCCGCGACCAGGACAAGGCCGTCGGCTACCCGCGCATCCCCGGCTACCTCAACGCCGCCATGCGCAGCGTCAACAGCCCCGGCCTGACCATCCCCTGGTACTCCACCTTCGGCAACCACGACCTGCTCTCCGGCGGCTGCTACCCGGCCGCGGGCTCGTTCATCGCGGACGTCGCCGTGGGCGGCAAGAAGCTGTACACCGTCTCCGCCGACGAGGCCAAGTGGCTGATGGACGGCGAGCTGCACGGCGCCGACCCCAAGGGCAAGCGCATAGAGGAACTGCTGCGCAAGCACAAGAAGGAGCTCCGCGGCGTCACCCCGGACGCCCGCCGCGCCCCCCTGACGCAGCGTCAGTACGTCGGCCTGCACCTGGATCGCCGGTTCACCGGCCGCGGCCCGGTCGGCCACGGCTACACCAAGGACAACCTCGACTCCGGCACCCTCTACTACAGCTTCCGCGTCTCCGACCGGGTCGTCGGCATCAGCCTCGACTCCACCGACCCCGGCGGCCACTACCAGGGCTCCCTCGGCACCGCCCAGCTCGACTGGCTCGACCGCACCCTCAAGGCGCACAAGAACGACTACGCCCTGATCTTCAGCCACCACCCGAGCTGGAGCATGAACAACACCGTCCCCGACCCCGCCCGCCCCAACGAACAGCGGCACGGCGGCGACGAGGTCATCGCCCTCCTCCAGCGCCACAAGAACGTCCTCGCCTGGATCAACGGCCACAGCCACCGCAACCGCATCCGCCCCCGCGGCACCTTCTGGGAGATCGCCACCGCCTCCCACGTCGACTACCCGCAGCTCGCCCGCGTCATCGAGATCACCGACAACCGCGACGGCACGATCTCCCTCTACACCACCCTGATCGAGTCCGCGGCCCCCCACCGCACCGACTACCACGACCTCTCCCAGACGGGCCTCGCCTCCCTCTACCGCGAACTCGCCTACAACGCCCCGGGCAGCGACCGCACCCTGGCCGGCGACCCTACGGACCGGAACACGGAGCTGCTCCTCAAGCGGTGACGGCCCCCACCACCGGCATGCGCCGCGCCGACCGGCCCAGGGCACCCCACCCCTCCCCGCATGACGAGCCGTCGCCGAGCGGGCGGCAGCGACCGGGGTGCCCGGCCGGTCCGACGCGGAGCGGGCCGCGGGCCGGCGGCTGACGGGCCGCGTGACCCCCTCGGCACGTGTTCAGCCGCGGCCCTCGGACTGCGCCTTCGCGTCGAGGGCGTCCAGCGCCGCTTTGTCCAGCGCGACGAACGGTTCCTCGGAAGCGAACGCGTTCCGCTCCTTGAGGGGCACGAAAAAGGGATCCGGCTGTAGGTATGTTTCTCTAGGCTCGAGGGGGAGGAGCCAGGGGCGAAACCTGGCCATCCGGCCGACCTCGACCGCGAATTCGCCTCCTCGCTCGAAAAGCGCGAGCAGCGGCTCGTACGGATCCGGCAGTCGCGGAAGGGACACGCCCTGATCGTGCAGGTATGCCCACGTGACGGCATGCATGCAAAGCATGCGGGTGTGTGCGTAGAAGATTCGTTCTTCGAGGTGCGCCACCAGTCGTTCTCTCACGTCAACAGGTATCCGCACGGTGTGATCGACGGCGTACGCCAAATTCGGGTACGGCCAGGTCCCTGATCCCAGGTGCTCTGCCCAGAGTGCGGTGCGCCTCAAGTGCTCGCGCATCAGCTCCAAGCGGGATGGGGAGTGCATGTCGCTCCCGCCGGCCGGGCGCCATTCGACGGCCAGCAGGCGTCGGACGACGGAGGTTGCCGAAGTTCCCATTCTCTGTGCTCAACCTGCCTTCGTCTCACGTCGGTGCCGGTGTCCATGGAGAACTAGGGGAGCGCCGTCACACCCGCCTGAGGAAGCCGGTCGACAGCGGACGCGACCGCGTCGACGGAGTAGTACGGGACATCGTCGTCCGAGACGAGGACACAGGCCTTCGTCACCGCCGCATCGGGCGTCACCGCCCAGTACGCACTCGGAGCGACGTCATCGGTGGGATGGAACACCACGGTCCGAGTGCGCGCCGCGAATCCCAGGGCGAGTTCGCGCTCGGTCGGCCGCTCGGTCACGGAGTCCCGCAGGTAGATGTCCAGGGATAGTGAGACGTGCCCGACGAGCTCCCGCCAGTCGCACAGAACAGGGGAGTCCCAGTCGCGGAGGTCCGGGGCATCGTCCGCGCCGGCGATATCGACAGCACCCGATCCCGTCCGAAAGCAGGCGGCCAGCGCATGGGCGATCGCGTCGGCCGGCAAGCGGTCGACGGTGAGGAAGTTATAGGTCACCGAACGATCCTCGCCGGATGGGACCCTTCGGGACGAGCACCTCGACGTGCGCCCCTCTCGCTCTGAGCCACTCCCGCAACTCCGCCCCCTTCAGTTCGTGTGAGTGGCCGTTGGTGTCCACGGTGGCCGGGCCGAAGACGGAACCCGAGAGGCCCCGCACCCGCGTCGACTCGTCCAGCCGGACGTCGAAAGGGTTCTCGCTCACGACGGCGCCCGTCAGATCCGCGCCGCGGAGATCGGCTCGCAGGAGAAGAGCCCCCATGAGCCGAGTCCCTCGAAAGCTCGCCCGGGCGGCATCGACCGAATCGAGGGAGGCTCCGGCCATGTCCGCACCGTCCAGCCGGGCCGACCGGAGGGTCGCTCCGTCCAGAGTGGCGCGTACGAGGTCGGCTCCGGACAGGTCCGTGACGCTGAGGTCGGCCGCTTGCAGGTCGGCTCGGTAGAAGCTCGTGTCCGCCAGCCGGGCCCCCGTCAGCACCGAGTCGGTGAACCACGCGCTGGAGAAGTCTCCGCCCGACAGGTCGGCGCCGCGGAAGTCCCCGTCCATGGCATAGAGAACGCTTTGATCGGAGAGCAGCCAGTCGCGGAGCCGTCCCGCCGTCTCCCGGTCGGCGGGAAAGGAAGCCGGCGACCACTTACCGCGGTGATCAGGGGGCACGGCACCCTCCGGTTTCTCTCCCTGTGCGTGCACCGTATGGAGACGATGGCATTACAGGCCCAATGACCGCATCGCGCAATCGATTTGATGTGACGGCGCCCGGCCGCCCGCCCTCACCGTGGCAACACCACCACATACCCCCGCGCCCCCCGCTCCGCCGACGTGGCCAGGGCCGTGCGGATCACCGCGGCCTGTTGGTCGGGGGACTCGCGGAGTTTGCGGGGGGTGAGGTGGATGACGGTGAGGCCGAGGTGTTCGAGGTGCTGGCGCTTGCGGGACTGGTGGTTCCAGACGGCGTCGGGTTCCTGGCGGGGGGCGCGGGCGTCGATTTCGACGACGACGCCGTGGTCGGGCCAGTAGGCGTCGGCCGGGCCGAGGGACGGGCCGCCGGGGAGGCGGAGTTCGACGTTCCAGAGCGGGGCGGGCAGGGCGTGGTCGGCGACCATGGCGTAGAGGCGGTCCTCGGCCAGGGAGCGGCCCTCGGCGAGGAGGACGTCGACGGCGTCCACGATGTGCGGGCGGTTCAGCAGTTGGGCCCGGGAGAGTTCGCGGACCAGGCGGGCCGCCTCGCAGTGGCCGCCGCGGACGGCCTCGGTGAGCAGCCGGCGGATCTGTTCGGGGTCGGTGAGACGGGTGACGGCGTCCGAGACCGCTCGGGCGACCGGGGCCACCGGGACGCCGGTCACCAGGCGGGGCCGGGGGATGGTGTGGGTGCGCACGGGGCGTACGAAACCGGCCTCGCGAAGCCGGCGGGTGCCGGGGACGAGGACGTCGATGTGCTCGATGCGCAGCAGCGGGGGAGCGCTGGTGAAGCGGTAGAGGGCCAGCGCCGCCAGCCCGGTGATCATCGCCTCCCCGTAGGGGGCTTCGGCCTGGGCGCCCCGGGGTTCCTGGGCGGGGAGGCCCTGGGTACGGGCCCGGGTGTACATCAGGGCGGCGTGCAGCCGCTCCTCGCTGGTGGCGGGACCGGTGTGGAGCAGGTAGACGCCGGGCAGCAACTGCTGCCAGGGGCCGCCGGGGCGGCAGCGCTCGGCGGCCATGGAGGAGGGGACGCCGTGCTCGCGCAGTTGCCGCGCGGTGAGCACCCGGTGGCGGACGTCGGAGAGGTGGTGGAGCGGGCGCGGGGAGAGGGGGGTCTCGTAGCTCATGACCCGGCCATTCCCGCTGTGCGCCCGCTCCTTAACCCCTGTTACAGGCTCGTCGCCAAGTGGGGACAACCCCGCGCACATGCACGGGAGTTCGACGGCGAGCGGAAGCCGGCGGGCGTCACGCCGCCGCGTCGCACTCCTGTGCCTTCAGGGCCCGCGCCAGGTCGTCCCGGGCCTCCAGCACCAGCCGGCGCAGGGCCGGCGGGGCGTCGGGGTGGTCGGCCAGCCAGGTGTCGGTGAGGTCCAGGGTGCGCCGGTCGTCCTGGAGCATCGGGAACAGGCCGCGCACGATCGCCATGGCGATCTCGATGGACCGCTCCCGCCAGACACGCTCCAGTGCCGCGAAGTACGGCTCCACGTAGGGCGTGAACAGCTCCCGCTGCCCCGGCTGGTCGAAGCCCGTGAGGGTGGCCTCGGTGAGGGCGTTGGAGAGGGTGTCGGATTCGACGACGGTCGCCCACGCCTCGGCCTTGACCTCGGGGTCCGGGCGCGAGGCCAGGCAGCGGACGTGGTGGCGGCGGCCGGACGCGGTGTCGTCGCGGGCGAGTTCGGCGTCGATCAGCGCCTTGTCGGCCGCGCCCGCCGAGGCCAGGGCGGCCAGGAAGGACCAGCGCAGCTCCTGGTCCACGTCCAGGCCGTCGATCCGGGCGGTGCCGTCGAGCAGCCCGCGCAGGAGCTGGAGGTCGGCCTCGGTGCAGGCGGTCTGGGCGAGGAACCGGGCCCAGGTGAGCTGGTGGCCGCTGCCCGGCTCGGCCAGCCGCAGCTCGCTCAGCGCGCCGCGGGCCAGCTCGGCGGCGCCCCGCTCGCGCCACTCCGGCGCCGCGTAGTGGACGAGCGCGGTGCGGGCGCAGAGCTGGAGCATCTGGAGGACGCCGATGTCCGTCTCGGCGCCCGCGAAGCGCAGCACCAGGTCCAGGTAGTCGCGGGCGGGCATCAGCCCGTCGCGGGTCAGGTTCCACAGCGCGGACCAGCACAGGGCACGGGCCAGCGGGTCGGTGAGCTCGCCCAGGTGGGCGCGGAGGGTGGCGAGCGACTGCTCGTCGAAACGCATCTTGCAATACGTCAGGTCGTCGTCGTTGACGAGGACCAGGTCCGGCCGCTCCACGCCCCGCAGCTCGGAGACGACCGTGCGCGGCCCGGTGACGTCGGCCTCGACACGCGCGTAGCGGACCAGCTCACCGGCCTGCCGCCGGTAGAGGCCGACCGCCACCCGGTGCGGACGCAGCTCGGGGTGGCCGGCCGGCGCCTCCTGGAGGACGGCCAGCTCGGTGACGCGGTCCGCTGCGTCGTAGGTGAGCTGCGGGGTCAGCGAGTTGACGCCCGCGGTCTGCAGCCAGGACCGCGACCAGGCGGTCATGTCGCGCCCGGAGGTCTCCTCCAGCACGGACAGCAGATCGCCCAGGCGCGTGTTGCCGTAGGCGTGGCGCTTGAAGTAGCGGCGCGCGCCCTCCAGGAAGGCCTCCCGGCCGGCGTAGGCGACGAGCTGCTTGAGGACGGAGGCGCCCTTGGCGTACGTGATGCCGTCGAAGTTGAGCTTGGCGTCCTCCAGGTCGTGGATGTCCGCCGTGACCGGGTGGGTGGAGGGCAACTGGTCGGCCCGGTACGCCCACGCCTTGCGCTGGTTGGCGAAGGTGACCCAGGCGCTGGTGTAGCGGGTGGCCTCGACCTGCGAGAACGAGCCCATGAAGTCGGCGAACGACTCCTTGAGCCACAGGTCGTCCCACCACTCCATGGTCACCAGGTCGCCGAACCACATGTGCGCCATCTCGTGCAGGATCACATTGGCCCGGCGCTCGTACGCCGCCTGCGTCACCTTGCCGCGGTAGACGAACTCCTCACGGAAGGTGACGCAGCCCGGGTTCTCCATCGCGCCGATGTTGTACTCCGGGACGAACGCCTGGTCGTACTTGCCGAAGGGGTACGGGAAGTCGAAGTGCTCGTGGAAGAAGTCCAGGCCCTGCCGGGTGACGGTGAGGATCTCCTGCGCGTCGAAGTGCGGGGCGAGGCCCTTGCGGCAGAGGGCGGCCAGCGGGATCTCCAGCGTGGTGCCGTCGGGCAGCTTGTGGCTGTAGTGGTCACGGACGACGTGGTACGGGCCCGCGACGACCGCCGTGATGTAGGTGCCGATCGGCTTGGTGGGGACGAAACGCCAGGTCGCCGCCGTGTCGTCGGCCGGCTCGACGGGACCGTCCTGGGCACCGTTGCTGATCACCGTCCACTCGGCGGGGGCCGTGACGGTGAAGGTGTAGGGGGCCTTCAGATCGGGCTGCTCGAAGTTGGCGAACACCCGGCGGGCGTCGGCGGGTTCGTAGTGCGTGTAGAGGTAGACCTCGCCGTCCTCGGGGTCGACGAAGCGGTGCAGCCCTTCGCCCGTCCGGCTGTAGGCGCACCGCGCGTCCACGGTCAGCACGTTCTCGGCGGCCAGGCCGCGCAGCGCGATCCGGGCGCCGTCGAAGACCTCGGCGGGGTCCAGCTCCCGGCCGTTGAGCGTCACGGACGTGACGGAGGGGGCGAGGAGGTCCGCGAAGCTGTCCGCCCCCGGCTCGGCGCAGCGGAAGCGGATGGTGGAGACCGACCGGAAGGTGCGGGGGCCGCCGTCCGCCGGGTTCTCCGGACCCACCGCGGACCGCAGGTCGAGCGCCACCTCGTAGGCGTCCACGGTCAGCAGCGCGGCCCGTCGCCGGGCCTCCTCACGGGTCAGGTTCTCACCGGGCACGGCGGGGCTCCCTCGGTCTGGTCGGCGTCGTCGGCGTCGTTTCCCGACGTGTTTCGAACATCAGGAATCATGGCACGCACGTCGTCGTTGCAACCGTGACCGTCCTGCTTCGTCGCGCTCGCCGCGCCCCACCGAGGAGAACCGCATGGAGAACCGCACCGAGGAGAACCGCATGACCGGGACCGGGGCCGAGAAGGTCACCGCCGACTTCTGGTTCGACCCGCTGTGTCCCTGGGCCTGGATGACCTCCCGCTGGATGCTGGAGGTCGAGAAGGTCAGACCGGTCGAGGTGCGCTGGCACGTGATGAGCCTCGCCGTGCTCAACGAGCATCGGCTGGACGAGGTGGACGAGAAGTACCGCGAGCTGATGGTCCGCGCCTGGGGCCCGGTGCGGGTCTGCGTCGCCGCGGCCAAGGAGCACGGCGAGGAGGTGCTCGGCCGCCTCTACACCGCGATCGGCACCCGCTTCCACCACCAGGCGCTCCCGCAGGACCGCGCGACGCTCGTCGCGGCGCTGGAGGAGGCCGGCCTGCCCGCCTCGCTGGCGGACGCCGCCGACACGGACGCGTACGACGAGGAGCTGCGCGCCTCGCACCGGAGCGGCATCGAGAAGGTCGGCGAGGACGTCGGCACCCCGGTGATCGCCGTGCCCGGGCCGGACGGCTCGGAGGTGGCCTTCTTCGGCCCGGTCGTCACTCCCGCCCCGAAGGGCGAGGCGGCGGCCCGGCTCTGGGACGGCACGCTGCTCGTCGCCTCGACGCCGGGCTTCTTCGAGATCAAGCGGACGCGGACGGTCGGGCCGATCTTCGACTGACCGCGGCGGGAGGGGCGGTCCCCCGACCGAACCCGGTCGGCGCGCGCCCGCCCCTGCCCTCCCTTAGGGTCCGAACCATGGGCCAGACCGACCTCTCCAGGCCGCTGGGCCGCGACGGCGGCTGGGCCGAAGCGGAGCCGCCCTGCCGCAACGCGGCCTTCGCCGAGCTGCCCGTACGCCCGTACGACCTGCTCACGTTCGGTGCCTGCCGGGCGCTGGCGGCCCTGTGGTCACTGCTGGGGCTGCGCCGGGCGGCGGGCATGCTGCGGCACTATCTGCGTGCCACGGGCGGCAACCGCCGGGTCGACGCCGAGGAACTGCTGGCCCTCCCGCCCGTCCGGGCCGCGGTCGACGAGCAACTGTCCCGCTGGCGCGCGGAGGCCCTCGCCCGCTGGTTTGGGGACGAACGCGGGGCCGGACACCGGTCCGCGGACGAGCCGTGGCCGGGCGGCGAGCCATGGCCGGGCGGCGAGCCGTGGCCGGCGGGGGAGCGGACGCCCGCCGCCTACCCGGCGGACAGCGGCTGGCGCGACCTGCTGATCACCCGCCGCGTGCACCCCGACTGGTGGCTGGCCCTGCGCTGCGTGGAGTTCCGGCTGACCGGCACGGTACGGGTGGACGCCGCCGGGGAGGCGGTCGTCGACTACCGCTTCGCGGTGCACAAGGCGTGGAACTTCGACCGGGGGAAGTCGGAGCTCGGTGTTCCGTTCGCGCCGTTCGCGCGGCTCCACGAGACGGGTCTGGCCCGGGAGTTCACCGTGACGGGCGAGGCGTTCGGGCACGGCTGACCCGCCGAAGGGCCCCTGGGGATGCCCGGGGGTGAGAGCATGGGGGAGGAAGGCCCCGCGCGCATCGACCGCGCGGGGCCTTCCCGTGCCTGCCGCGTGACACGGGTGAGAAGACGATCACGAGCAGGCCGTTCGAGTGGCCTCTCCGGGAGACCTTTCCGGGAGGCCTTTCCGGAAGAGCCGGGCTCAGGGAGCGAGGAGCAGCGCGTTGGTGCGCTCCTTGGCGGCGGCGTAACGCTTCGCCACGTCCTGCCAGTTGACGACCTGCCACATGGCCTCGATGAAGTCCACCTTCTGGTTCTTGTACTGCAGGTAGAAGGCGTGCTCCCAGGCGTCGAAGACCAGGATCGGGGTGGACCCCTGGCCCACGTTGCCCTGGTGGTCGTAGACCTGCTCGACGATCAGCTTGCCGCTGAGCGGCTCGTAGGCGAGGACGCCCCAGCCGGAGCCCTGCGTGGTGGCCGACGCCTTGGACAACTGCGCCTTGAACTTGGCGAAGGAGCCGAAGGACTCGGCGATGGCGTCGGCCAGCTCGCCGACACCGTCCTTCTCCAGGGGCTCGCCGCCGCCGTCGCCGGTCATGTTCTGCCAGTAGATGCTGTGCAGGATGTGGCCGGAGAGGTGGAACGCGAGGTTCTTCTCCAGGCCGTTGACCGCGCCCCACTGGTCCTTGTCCCGGGCCTCGGCGAGCTGCTCCAGCGTGTCGTTGGCGCCCTTGATGTAGGCCGCGTGGTGCTTGTCGTGGTGCAGCTCGATGATCTTCGCGTCGATCACCGGCTGGAGCGCCGCGTAGTCGTACGGAAGTTCAGGAAGTGTGTAGATGGCCATGCCGAGCCCTCCGACTGCTTATTGCAATTAACTTGCAGGTAGACGCTATCAGCAAGTGCACCTTCTTTCCCTTCGGACCATGGGTCAAGGGGCCTTCTCCGTCAAAAGACCGAGGCGGGGTCGGTCCTGGAGCTCAGGACCGACCCCGCCTCGGGGACGCGGGAGAGTTACGGGTCGTCAGTTCCGGCGGTGCGCCGTGGCGCGCTGGCGCAGGTAGCCGATGAGGGCGAGCGCGATCGTGAGGCCGGCCGTGGCGTAGAGCTGCTGGGCCGTGTCCTCCTCGCGCAGCATCAGACCGAGGGTGCAGAGGATGCCGACGAGCGCGGCGATGGTGAGGTACGGGAACCACCACATCCGCACCACGAGCTTCCCCGGCTGCTCCTGCTGCATCCGGTACCGCATCATCAGTTGGGTGACGGCGATGAAGCCCCACACCACGAGGACGGCGGCGCCCGTCATGTAGAGCAGCCACTTGAAGACGGTGTCCGGCCACCAGTAGCTCAGCAGCACCGCGAAGAAGCCGAAGGCGGAGGACGCGACCACGGTCCGCCGGGGGACGCCGGAGGAGACCTTGCCGAGGAAGCGGGGGCCCTCGCCGCGCTCGACCAGAGAGTGCGCCATCCGGGACGCGCCGTAGATGTTGGCGTTCATGGCGGAGAGCAGGGCGATCAGCACGATCACGTTCATGATCTCGCCGGCGGCCGGGACGTCGAGGTACTTGAGGACGGCCACGTAGGGGCCTTCCAGGACGGACTTGTCGGTCCACGGGATCAGGGTGACGACGACGAGCATGGAGCCCACGTAGAAGAGGGCGATCCGCCACATCGCGGTGCGCACCGCCTTGGCGACGCCCTTGACCGGCTGCTCGGACTCGGCCGCGGCGATGGTCACCGTCTCCAGGCCGCCGTAGGCGAAGACGGAGGCGAGCAGGCCCGCGACCAGGCCGTCGGTGCCGTTGGGGAGGAAACCGCCGTGACCGGTGAGGTTGTCGGTGCCGGGGGCGTCGGTGCCCGGCAGCAGACCGCAGATGGCGAGCACGCCGAGCACGAGGAAGACGCCGATCGCCGCGACCTTCAGGGTGGCGAACCAGAACTCGAACTCGCCGAAGTTCCCGACGGCCGCGAGGTTCGTCCCGCAGAAGACCGCCATGAACAGCAGGACCCACATCCAGGAGTCCGTGGCCGGGAACCACTTGACCATGATCGTGGCGGCGCCGATCGCCTCGACGGCGATGCCGACGCAGAGCTCGATCCAGAACATCCAGCCGGCGGTGAAGCCGGCCCACGGGCCGATGGCCTTCTCCGCGTGTACCGAGAAGGTGCCGGACGCGGGGTTGGCCGCGGCCATCTCGCCCAGCATCCGCATCACGAGCATCACCAGGAGCCCGGACACCGCATAGGCGAGGACGATTCCCGGGCCGGCGGCGGCGATGCCGGTGCCCGAGCCGACGAAGAGGCCGGCGCCGATCACGCCGCCCAGGGCGATCATCGAGAGGTGGCGCTGCTTGAGGCCGTGCGACAGGGCGGCGCCGGGGGCCGGCGCCGTATCGGTGACCTCGCGCTCGGGCGCGGGGGTCGCATCTGTCCGAGTCATGGTCGTGTCTGTCCCCGTGGAATGAGTGATGAAAGGGTTGCTACAACGGGCAACAACCCGGAAAAGTTGCCTCAGTGTGGGGGTGATGTTCGCTCAGGACAACACTTGTCACACAGATGTCCGGTATTTAGACACGGGGATTACTCTCCGCACCTGATATATCGCCAGAATCGGCGTCTTTACGTGTTACGCCCGGGCCCGGCGGCGGAGCCGGAGCTCCCGGATCCCGGCGACGGCGAGCACCGCGCCGGTGGCCGCCGCCGACCACAGCAACTGCGGGCGGGCGGCCTCGTCGGTGAGCATCAGCACCAGCACCGCGGCCATTCCGGCCAGGGCGGCCCAGGTCAGATAGGGGAAGCACCACATGCGCAACGTCAGGCGCTCGGGCATCTCCCGTTCGATCCGGCGCCGCAGCCGCAACTGCGAGGCGGCGATCAGACCCCAGACGAAGAGGAGCACCGCGCCGACCGAGTTGAGCAGATAGCGGAAGATCGAATCCGGCCACTCGAGGTTGAGGACGACGGACGCGAAACCGAACGCCACGGAGGCGAACACCGCCCGGCGCGGCACCCCGCCGCGCGAGACGGTCAGCAGCGAGCGCGGCGCCTCGCCGCGCTCGGCGAGCGAGAACACCATGCGGGACGAGCCGTAGAGGTTGGCGTTGAGCGCCGACAGCAGCGCCACGAAGATCACGACCTGCATGATCTGGCCGGACGCCGGCACCCCGATCCGGTCCAGCACCGCCACGTAGGGGCTCTGTCCTGGCTTCAGGGACGACCAGGGGAGAAGGGTGACGATGACCAGCATCGAGCCTACGTAGAAGAAGAGGATGCGCCACACGGCGCTGCGCACCGCCCGGCCCACCGCGCGCTCCGGGTCCTCGGACTCGGCGGCGGCGATCGTGACGACCTCCAGGCCGCCGAAGGCGAAGGCCACGGCGAGCACGCCGGAGATCACGCCGCTCCAGCCGTTGGGCAGGAAACCGCCCTGGCCGGTGAGGTTGGAGAGGCCCACGGGGTCGGTGTCCGGGAGCAACCCGAAGATCGCCAACAGGCTGAGGCCGAGGAAGAGGAGGATCGCGCCGATCTTCAGGGCGGCGAACCAGAACTCGAACTCGCCGAAGTTCTTCACGGCGGTGAGGTTCGCGGTGGTGAACACCACCATGAACACCAGCACCCAGGCCCACTGCGGCATCCCCGGCACCCAGCCGTGCGCGATCTGCGCGGCGGCCGTCGCCTCCACGGCCAGCACGATCACCAGCAGGAACCAGTAGAGCCAGCCCACCGTGAACCCGGCCCAGCGGCCGAGCGCCCGCTCCGCGTGCACCGAGAAGGAGCCGGACGCGGGCATCGCCGACGACAACTCGCCCAGCATCCGCATCACCAGCATGGCGAGGGCGCCCGCCAGCAGGTACGAGACGATGATCCCGGGGCCCGCGACGGAGATTCCGGCGCCCGAGCCGACGAACAGGCCGGCGCCGATCACGCCGCCCAGCCCGAGCATCGTCAGATGCCGCTGCTTGAGCCCCGCGGACAGCGGCTCTCTCTCACCGGCGAGCGGCTCGGCGGCGGGGGGTGCGTCGTGCATGGGGGCTCGTACTCTCGGTTCGTGCGGCGCGCGCGTCGGAGGCGCACATCTGCGGTCGCGCGAACTCGGCGGTGCCGGCGGTGCCCGCGCCGCCCCCGGACCGGTGGCGGGCGCAAAGCATGCGACACGTGAAAAGTGCGCGCAAGTCTCACCATTCTCCCGGTGCGACGGCGGGAACCAAGCCGAGCGGCCCTTTCGGTGACGAGCATCACTCGGCTCGTCGCCGCATTTCGGAACCCACCAAAGCGGGTGGGGGCCCTTTGTGACGGCTGCCTCATGCCGATTCGAGTGAGCTGGGCTAACGTCGCGGTGTTCTTGTATGAGCCCCGTAAGTTCTTGTACGAGTCACCTATCCGACCCTTCGTCCAGCGGAGTACCGATGGCCAGCGCCGCAGTTTCAGTCCCCCGGACCGGTACGGTCCTCGCCGATCTCCTGCCCGCGTCCTCCTCCCGCGCCCGGGACGTCGCCCTCGTCGTCGGCGGCGCCGCCCTCACCGGCATCGCCGCCCAGCTCACCGTCCCGGTGCCGGGCTCGCCCGTCCCGGTCTCCGGCCAGACCTTCGCGGCCCTCCTCGTCGGCACCGCCCTCGGCGCCCGCCGCGGCTTCCTCTCCCTGGCCCTCTACGCGCTCGCCGGCATCGCCGGCCTGCCCTGGTTCGCCGACGGCAAGGCGGGCGCGGCCTTCCCGTCGTTCGGCTACGTCCTCGGCATGCTGCTCGCCGCCACCGTCGTCGGGGCCCTCGCCCGTCGCGGCGCCGACCGCTCCGTCCTGCGCACCGCGGGCACCATGGCCCTCGGCACGGCGATCATCTACGCCGTCGGCGTCCCGTACCTGGCCCTCGCCCTCCACATGCCCCTCGGCGACGCGGTGGCGGCGGGCCTGACCCCGTTCCTCATCGGCGACGCCCTCAAGGCGGCGCTGGCGATGGGGGCGCTGCCCACGGCCTGGAAGCTGCTGGGGCGGCGGGGCTGAGGTCTCCTTTTCCGTACGGGCGCGGGCCCGCACCCTCCTGAGCGAGGGGTGCGGGCCCGCGCCCGTACGCACTAGCGTGTGTAGCGCGGCAGGTGCTCGGTCGCCAAGTCGCCACCCAGATGCTCGGGGAGGGGGGCGGGATCCCCGTACTTGCCTTGGGTGACGGTGCGATAGCCGTTGTCGGACGGCCGTGAGTACAGCGCCCAGTCGCCGCTCGCAGGGTGCAGGTAAAGCAGTACGGGCACACGGGCCTCCGCGTACCAGGCGATCTTGTCTGCGATGCCGACGGCACGCTCGGACGGGGAGGTCACTTCGACCGCGAGGTCGACGTCCTCACCGGGCAGCAGCCAGTCGTCGGAGTCCATCGCCTCGACCTGGCACACCACCCCGTCCGGGGTGGCGTAATCGTCCGGGTCCGAAGGGAGCGGGATGGAAGTGACTTCGAAGAGGTCGCGGTCCGGGTCGATGTGCGGAGCCAGGAGCTTGCGCAGACAGCGGATGGTGAGGTTGTGCCGCCGCCGCGGGGTGGGGGACATCATGAGCGTTCCTCGGATGATCTCGACCCGGAGGCCGGACGCCTGCTCGATCTGTTCGGCGATCTCCCGTGGCTCCCCCGTGATCCTCGGCATCGCCTGCGCGTCCCTGCGGGGCTCGTGGTCCGGGTACTCGTAGTGGACGGGCTGCGCGGACATGCTCACTCCTTCCCGTGGTGATGCCCAGTCTGCCCGGTGACGGGAGGGGGCGGCCCGGTTGCCGTCCCCCGACGGTAGATGGCCCGATGATCTGCGGGGCGCACGGACGGCTTTCTTCGCTTGCATGCTCGCTTTCCGCTCGGTTGTGCCCGGCAAGGTGTGCGAAACCGCTCGTTCCGCGGCGGAAAGCGAAAACGCCCGGCTCGTCACCCCGAGGGGCGACAGGCCGGGCGCTCGTCTGTTCGTTACTTCACCGCCCGCCGGCGCCGGTCCATGACCAGGCCGATGGCCAGGACCACCGCGGCCACCAGGACGGAGAGGGCGACCTGCTCGCGGTTGTCGCCGCCGTCGTAGACCATGTAGCCGAGCACGAAGAGGATCATGCCGATCGTGGCCCAGGTCAGGTACGGGAACAGCCACATCCGCACGACCAGCTTCTCCGGCGTCTCGCGCAGGATGATGCCGCGCATCCTCAACTGGGTGAAGCAGATGACCAGCCACACGAACAGGGCGACCGCGCCCGACGAGTTCAGCAGGAACTTGAAGACCGTGTCGGGCCACATGTAGTTGAAGAAGACCGACAGGAAGCCGAAGACGACCGATCCGAGGATCGCCGCCTGCGGCACGCCCCGGCCGTTGACGCGGGCGAACGCCTTCGGCGCGTCGCCGCGCCGGCCGAGGGAGAAGGCCATGCGGGAGGCCGTGTAGAGGCCGGAGTTGAGGCAGGAGAGGACGGCGGTCAGGACGATGACGTTCATGACCTGGCCGGCGTGCGGGATGCCGATCGAGTTCAGCGCCGCGACGTAGCTGCCGTCCTTGGTGATCTCCTTGGAGTTCCAGGGCAGCAGGGTGATGACGACGAAGATCGAGCCGAGGTAGAAGACGGCGATGCGCCAGATGACGCTGTTCGTCGCCTGCCGGACGGCACGCTGCGGGTTCTCGGACTCGCCGGCGGCGAGGGTGACGATCTCGCTGCCCATGAAGGAGAAGACGACCATCAGCACGCCGGTGAGGATCGCGCCGGGCCCGTTGGGCAGGAAGCCGCCCGCGTCGGTGAGGTGCGCGAAGCCCGCGCCCTCGTTGTCGGAGCCGGGCAGCACGCCGAAGACCGCGAGCCCGCCGATGATGACGAACGCGCCGATGGCGACGACCTTGATGCCCGCGAACCAGAACTCAAACTCGCCGTACGAGCTCACCGAGGCCAGGTTGGTGGCGGTGAGCACGACCATGACGATCAGCGCCCACGCCCACTTGGGCACGGCCGGCACCCAGCCGTTGAGGATGGACGCGCCGGCCGTGGCCTCGACCGCCAGGACGACGACCCAGAAGAACCAGTAGAGCCACCCGATGGTGAAACCGGCCCAGCGGCCCAGGCCGCGGTCCGCGTAGGCGGAGAACGAGCCGGAGGTCGGGTTGGCGGCGGCCATTTCGCCGAGCATCCGCATGACCAGGACGACCATCGCGCCCACGAGGGCGTACGAGATCAGAATGGCGGGGCCGGCGGCGGCGATACCGGATCCGGAACCCACGAAGAGTCCGGCGCCGATGACCCCGCCAATGGCGATCATGGAAAGGTGGCGGTTCTTGAGTCCGGCCTTGAGACCGTCCCCCGTCCCCGGCGCGGTGTCGGCGGGATCGCCGGACGACGCCTTCGTCATGGTCGGCGGTATCGCGCTCATGGGCAGTTTCCTTTGGTTCTCGGGTTGCGAGCCCCCGCATTAGAACTTTTCGAAGGTGTATTTCGGAAGACCCGAATCCGTATCGTTGCATTCACGCGCTGTACCCATCAGGGAGCGTGGCACGGGCACCCGCCGGGACATGCCACACTCGGACGCATGCGCGTGTACCTCGGCTCCGACCATGCCGGTTACGAACTCAAGGCCCACCTCGTCGAGTGGCTCACGGCCCAGGGCCACGAGCCCGTCGACTGCGGCCCCCACCTCTACGACGCCCAGGACGACTACCCGCCGTTCTGCCTGCGGGCCGCCGAGCGGACCGCCGCGGACGAGGGCAGCCTCGGCATCGTGATCGGCGGTTCCGGCAACGGCGAGCAGATCGCCGCGAACAAGGTCAAGGGCGTCCGCGCCGCGCTGGCCTGGAGTGAGCAGACCGCCGCGCTGGGCCGGGAGCACAACAACGCGAACGTGATCGCGGTGGGCGCCCGGATGCACTCCCGGGAGGAGGCGGTGAAGTTCGTCGAGGTGTTCCTCGCCACGCCGTACTCCGGTGAGGAGCGTCACACCCGCCGCATCGAGATGCTCAGCCGCTACGAGACGACGGGTGAGCTGCCCGCCATCCCGGCGCACCACCCGCAGCAGGACTGACCACCCGGACGGACCGGGGGCCCGTGGACACACCGGGTCCCCGTGAACGTCCCCGGGCCCGCCGCGTCGTCGCGGCGGGCCCCTCGCCGTTCCGCCGACCGTCCGGGAGGACGCAGCCATGCCCGAGGGGCACACGATCCACCGCCTGGCGGCGGACCACCGCGCCCTGTTCGCCGGCCGCCCGGTCCGGGCGACGAGCCCGCAGGGCAAGTTCGCGGACGGTGCCGCGCTGGTGGACGGCCGGGTGCTGGAGGAGGCGGAGGCGCATGGCAAGCACCTCTTCCTCGGCTTCGGGCCCGCCGGCTGGATCCACGTCCACCTCGGTCTCTTCGGCAAGTACACCCTCGGCACCGCCCCCACGCCCCCGCCCACGGACACCGTCCGGCTGCGGCTGGCCACCCCCGAGGCGTACGCCGACCTGCGTGGCCCGACCGCCTGCGCGCTGCTGACGGACGGCGAGAAGGACGCGATACACGACCGGCTGGGGCCCGACCCGCTGCGGGAGGACGAGGACCCGGAGCCGGCCTGGCGGCGGATATCGCGCAGCCGGACGAGCGTCGCCGCCCTGCTGATGGACCAGAAGGTGGTCGCCGGGGTCGGCAATGTCTACCGGGCCGAGGTCCTGTTCCGGCATGGCATCGATCCCTACCGGACGGGCCGTGATCTCACCCGGTCCGAATGGGACGCCATCTGGCACGACCTCGTGGCGCTGATGCGCGAGGGCGTGCGGAACAACAGAATCGATACCGTCCGGCCCGACCACACCCCCGAGGCCATGGGCCGGCCGCCGCGGGTGGACGACCACGGCGGCGAGGTCTACGTCTACCGGCGCGCCGGACAGCCGTGCCACGTCTGCGGGGAAGAGGTGCGGACGGCCGGGCTGGCCGCCCGCAACCTGTTCTGGTGCCCGGGCTGCCAGCGGAAGTGAACACCCGGGAGCGTGCGCCCGGCCCGCGCGCCCCGCTCGTACGAGCGAACCCTTTTGCACGCCCGGGCCCTCTTGCCTGCCCGGATCCTCTTGCGTGACCGGATCCTCTTGTACGACCGGTTCCGCCGCCGTACAGCCATGCGGGCAGCCGTATAACCGATCAGGTGAGCGTCTTTCGCATAGTGTTGCGTCCCAGGTGCCCGGCGGGCAGCCGTGTCGGCGCGGCGTGAATCGACGCGCCGCCGAATGGGTGGATAAGGTCCCGAAGCAATGACTGGCGGTGCGGAGACCCCGACGGCCCGGATGCGCAAAGCACTGCACCGGGCCCGTACGAACGTGCGCAAGGCCGGGGTCGACTACTTCCGCGGCGACGGCTCCGACTGGCTGGCCCTCAGCGCCCTCCTCTTCTCCGTGCCCGCCCTCGCCATCGGCACCATCGCCCAGCCCGAGTGGTGCGCCCCCGCCGCCCTGGTCCTGCCCATCGTGGCCGGCGGACTGCTGCTCCGCCCTGCCAGCCTCCTCGGCCTCTACGCGGCGGCGGCGACCGCCCTCATCGTCGAGTCGGCGGTCCTCGACCCCGCCGCGTACGGCGCCGACCGGGTCACCCCCGGCACCATCCTCGTCGTCGCCGCCGTCGGCTTCCTCGGTCTGCTCATCGCCCAGTTCCGCAGCCGCGTCGGAGTCCCGTGGCGGCGTGGCGGAACCATGCTCTTCGACCTCCGCGAACGCATCCGCGTCCAGAGCAAGCTGCCCAAACTGCCGCGCGGCTGGCACCGGGAGATGGCTCTGCGGCCCGCCGGCGGGCAGTCGTTCTCCGGCGACTTCGTGGTCGCCGCCCGCACCAACGGCGGCCGGACCCTCGAAGTCGTCCTCACCGACGTCTCCGGCAAGGGCATGGACGCCGCCTCCCGCGCGCTGCTGCTCTCCGGCGCCTTCGGCGGGCTGCTGGGGTCGCTGCCGCCGCACGCCTTCCTCCCCGCCGCCAACGGCTACCTCCTCCGGCAGGACTGGGACGAGGGCTTCGCCACCTCCGTGCACCTGGTGCTGGACCTGGACAGCGGCGACTACGAGCTTTTCTCCGCGGGGCACGTGCCCGCCCTCCAGCTCAGCGCCGGGTCGGGGCGCTGGGAGGAGAAGGCCGCCGAGGGACCGCTGCTCGGCGTCTACGACGGCGCAGAGTTCGACTCCGTCAAGGGCCGGCTGCGCCCCGGTGACGTCCTGATGCTCTTCACCGACGGACTGGTGGAGACCGCGGAACGCGAACTGACCGAGGGCATGGACCGGCTGACCGGCGAGGCCGACCGGTACGTCACCACCGGATTCGCGGGCGCCGCCTGGCACTTGATCGAGGCCGTGGCCAAGGACGTCAACGACGACCGGGCCCTGCTGCTGATCTGCCGCGACCGGCGCGACTGAGCGGAGCTCCCGGCGGGGGAGACGGAAGCGGCGTCCGGGGTGAATTCCGGGAGAGCACCGGCCTATTACCGATTCTTTCCGCCGCTTTTCGCCTCGCGGTTTCCCGGGCCGCCGAACCCGGGGACATTTCCCCGCCCTTCCGGCACGCCTTCGCGCCGTCCTGTCACCGAGGCCGCGCGGCATTGCGATGTCCGGGCGCGCGTTGATAGACATGTCCGTCGCCGAACGCCCGGCACGACGGCGGAACGCATGCGCGCATCCGCCGACGGCCGCCGGTTATTCCGCCGTACGCCGCACCACGTCGTCCCGCCGCGCTCCCGGCCCGCCGGTCGACCACGCTCACCGCGCCCACTCTTTCCCACGGGGGGAATTGGCATGACCACACCTCAGCCGCCGCACCAGCCACAGGCGCCCTACGGGTATCCGCAGCAGCCCCAGGGCGCCGCGCCGCCGCCCCAGCCCAACCCTTACGCCCGGCAGCAGCCCGGCCCGTACCAGGCCCCGCCCGCCGCGCCGCAAGGCAACCCGTACGGAGAGCCGCACGGAAACCCGTACGGGACCGTCCCGCAGGGAAACCCCCAGGGCAACCCGTACGGGACCGCCCAGGGGAACCCCTACGGCGCCGCCACTCCGCAAGGCCATCCGTACGGGACCGCCCCGCAAGGGGACCCGTACGGGGCCGCCGCCCCGCAGGGAAGCCCCTACGGCGTCCCGCCGCAGCAGCCCGGCCCCTACGGGGCGGCTCCCCAGCAGGCCCCGCAGGGGATTCCGCAGCCCGCGACGCCGGGCGCGCACGGCAGTTGCCAGGTGTGCGGCGGCTTCCCGGCCGCCGAGGTGACCATCCGGCGCCACCAGGGCCTGGTGATCATGATGCGGTTCTTCTCGCAGAAGGGACGGTTCTGCCGCACCTGTGGCACCGCGCTGCTGCGCGACATGACCGCGAAGACCTGCTGGCAGTGGTGGAGCCCGTTCTCGCTGATCATTTTCACGCCGCTGACCCTGCTCTGGAACCTGTTCGTGCACTCCAAGCTGAGGAAGCTCCCGCCGCCGGCGCCCGGCGCCCACGGGCCGCAGCCGGACCCCGGCGCACCGCTCTTCAGCCGCCCGCAGGTGATCGGTCTGCTGGGACCGGTGGGCTGGTACGCGGCCGTGCTGCTGTCACTGTCGCTGACCCGGTAATCCCACCCGTCGCCGCGTCCCCGGCCGCCGGCCGCGCCGCACCGGCGGACCGGGGCGGCAGGCGGAAGGCCCAGTCCATCCGCGGTTCGATCACCGGGCGGAACACCCGCCGCACCGGCGCCGAGCACAGCACCGTCACCAAGGCGACGGCGAGGACCGACACCAGGACCTCGCCCGCCGGCCGGCGGATCCAGTCGTACGCGTCGTACCACTCCCACCACCGGGACAGCTTGATCACGAAGCCGTGCAGCAGGAAGCCGTACATCGTCCCGGTGCCCAGCGTCGTGAACCAGGTCCGCCGGCGCGGCACCCAGGCCAGGAAGCCCACCGTCAGCGCGGCGGCGCACAGGAAGAGGGCGAACGTCATCACCGGTGCCGTCCAGGCGGGCTCGCCCAGGTCCCGGACGGTGGCGTTGCGGTAGAACCAGCCGCTGTCCAGTTGTGGGGCCAGCAGGTACGCCGTGGCCACCGCGCAGCCGAACAGCGGCACCGCCGCGATCCGCACCCAGCGCCGGCGCACCAGCTCGAAGTGGGTGGGCTTCAGGTGCAGGCCGATGACGAAGAACGGCAGGAACTGCATCACCCGCATCACGTCGAACTCGCTGCCCACCTCCGGGGCCAGCATCGCCATGATCGCGACGGCGAAGGACAGCGGGACCGGCCGGCGCACGATCCGCCAGATCGGCGTCGTCAGCCGCCACAGGAAGAGCGCGGCCAGGAACCAGTTGAGGTACCAGGGCTCCAGCAGGGTGAACGGCTCCGGGTCGGCGCCGTCCTCGGCCAGGTGCTGGAACTCCACGTAGGCGAGCTGGAAGATCAGGTACGGCACCAGGACGCCGGTGATCAGCCGCTTGACCTTGGGCGGGCTCATGTCGAAGCCCCGCGAGAAGTAGCCGGAGATCAGGATGAACGCCGGCATGTGGAAGGTGTAGACGGTGAGGTACAGCGCCGTCGCGGCGCGGCTGCCGTGGGTGAGCGGTTCCCAGGCGTGGCCGAGCACGACGAGCACGATGGCCAGGTACTTCGCGTTGTCGAAGAAGGGGTCGCGCGATACGGCGGCGGAACCGGCCGGGGGCGGGCCGGGAGCGGGGGCCGCGGTACGCGCCGGGGACGTGGCGGTACGGGACATTCGACGCACCCTAGCGGGGTCCGGCAAAGCGGTGGCAATCCTTCCGTTCGGCCGCCCGGGGGTGCCCCGAGGGGCTTCCGGTACCCCCACCCTCCGCCGACCGGCCACCGCGGCCGGAAATCGCCCCCCGACGGAGTCGGTCAAATCGTCGATGAATCGTCACATCACCTCCACGGCGGGCGAGTTGATGGCACGATGGTGCGGTGGAGCCCGACGAGGTGGTGCTCCGGGGACCGGGCCAGGTTCTTCGACCGAGGGTGTGATCAGTTGTGGCCATATCGGTGTCTGCGGTGCTGCTCTTGGCGATCATCCTGGTGATGATGATTCGCGGCGGGAAGATCAAAGCCGGCGCGGCCACCGTCGCCGCCCTCTTCGGCTTCTTCCTGGCGTCGTCGGGCATGGCCCCGTCGATCCACCGGTTCCTCAACTCGCTCGCCCAGACGATCAGCAACATCAAGCTCTGACCCGTCGCCCTCCGGAGGACCGGAGGGCGCGGGCACTCGGCGTGGAACACGAGAAACGCCCCCGGCCGGTGGCCGGGGGCGTCGTCCGAGCGGGCGACGGGAATCGAACCCGCGTAGCCAGTTTGGAAGACTGGGGCTCTACCATTGAGCTACGCCCGCGCGCGCCGCTCCCACCCCTACGGGGGTGCGGCACTGACGTGCATCGTAGCGGGTCCCGGCCCCTCGCCGCACACCCCGGTGCCGGTCCCGGTGCGGGCCTCGCCCCGCGGCCCGCCGGCGCCCGCCCCGCGGGACCGTCCGTCTCGTTTGCCCCACGGGCAACCCCCGTGGTCACCGCCATGGTCATCGCCGGGCAACCCCACGGTCACGGCGTGGTCAAAGGTCAGCCCGAGCCCCCGGGGGCATGTACCCTACGTGTCGCACCGACGGGGTGTGGCGCAGCTTGGTAGCGCGTCCGCTTTGGGAGCGGAAGGTCGTCGGTTCGAATCCGGCCACCCCGACCAGCAAGATCGCCTTGTGGGGCTCATCCTGCGTGCGGTTACTATGCAGGTTGCGCGTCTGTGTCTCTAACTACCGGGCGCGATCGGCCGGGGCTCAGCAGAGCCTCGGCAGAAAAACCCGAAGTCAGCCCCAAGGAGACCGAACCGTGAAGAGCGCCGTGGAGACCCTGAACCCGACCCGGGTTCGGCTCACTGTCGAGGTGCCCTTCGAGGAGCTCAAGCCCAGCCTCGACGCGGCGTACAAGAAGATCAACCAGCAGGTCTCGGTGCCTGGCTTCCGGAAGGGCAAGATCCCCGCCCGGGTCATCGACCAGCGCTTCGGCCGCGGTGCGGTGCTGGAGGAGGCCGTCAACGACGCCCTCCCGAAGTTCTACACCGAGGCCGTCAACGAGGGTGAGCTGAACCCGCTGGGTCAGCCCGAGGTGGACATCACGGAGCTGAAGGACGGCGAGCTGCTGACCTTCACCGCCGAGGTCGACATCCGTCCCGCCCTGGAGATCCCGGACTACTCCGGCATCGAGGTCACCGTCGACGCCGTCGAGGTCACCGACGAGGACGTGGAGAAGTCGGTCGAGCAGCTCCGCGAGCGCTTCGCCACCACCTCCCCGGTCGAGCGCGCCGCCGCCGAGGGCGACATCGTCACCCTCGACCTGGAGGCCAAGGTCGACGGCGAGGTGCTGGAGGACGGCGTCGCCAAGGGCGTCGACTACACCATCGGCTCCGGCCAGCTCCTCGACGGCATCGACGAGGCCGTCACCGGCCTGGAGGCCGGCGGTACCGCCACCTTCACCTCCGAGCTCAAGGGCGGCAGCGCCGAGGGCAAGGAGGCCGAGGTCAAGGTCGACGTCACCGCGGTGAAGTCCCGCGAACTGCCCGCCCTGGACGACGAGTTCGCCCAGCTCGCGAGCGAGTTCGACACGCTGGAGGAGCTCAAGGCGGACAGCCGTGAGCGCCTCGCCCGGATGAAGAAGTTCGACCAGGCCACCCAGGCCCAGGAGAAGGTGCTCGACGAGCTCCTGAAGCTGGTCGAGGTCCCGATGCCGGAGAAGCTGCTCGAGGACGAGGTCAACACCCGGAAGCACAACCTGGAGCACCACCAGCTCGGCCAGATGGGTCTCACCCTGGACAAGTACCTGGAGATCCAGGGCAAGTCCGCCGAGGAGTTCGACGCCGAGCTCAAGGAGCAGGCCGAGAAGGGCATCCGCACCCAGTTCGTCCTCGACGAGATCGTCAACAAGGAGAAGCTGTCGGTCGGCCAGGACGAGCTCACCGAGCACCTGGTGCGCCGTGCCCAGTCCTCCGGCATGAGCCCCGACCAGTTCGCCCAGGCCGTCGTCGAGCAGGGCCAGGTCCCGATGCTCGTCGGTGAGGTCGCCCGCGGCAAGGCCCTCGCGACCGTCGTCGAGGCCGCCACGGTCAAGGACACCAACGGCGAGGTCGTCGACCTGGAGGACGAGGAGGACGAGACGGCCGAGACCGTCGAGGCCGCTTCCGAGGACGCCGAGGCGAAGAACGAGGGCTGAGCCCCCGAAGGGCTGAGCCTCCCGAAGGGCTGAGCCCCCGAACGCCCACCGGTCGCGCTCCGCGGCCACCGTGCCCCCGGGCCCGGTGACCGCGGGGACGGCCTTCCGGGACGGGCCCGGACACGGCCCCGCCGCCAGTCGGCGCGGGTCGCGTCCGGGCCCGTCCCGGCTTCGGGTGCCGGACGGCCACGCGGGGGCGCGCCGGTGCCCCCGGGCGCCGCCGGTGGCGGCCCCGCAGGGCCGGAGGGGCCGGAACCTGCGCTCAGAGCGAACAGTTCCTCATGCGGGATGGCGCCCGCCGACCAGCGCGTTAGGGTCCGTAGATACGAGGGCAGGGGAGACGTTGAGCGCGCCGGACCGTACCGGCCCCAAGGCCCCCCGGCCCCGAGTGAAGACGCGGAGACGGCCCGTTGCCGTCAGAGACGAGCAGGTGGATCACGTGACGAATCTGATGCCTTCCGCCGCCGGCGGACCTTCCATCGGTGGTGGCCTCGGCGACCAGGTCTACAGCCGACTGCTCGACGAGCGGATCATCTTCCTGGGCCAGCAGGTCGACGACGACATCGCCAACAAGATCACGGCTCAGTTGCTGCTCCTTGCCGCCGACCCCGACAAGGACATCTACCTCTACATCAACAGCCCCGGCGGCTCGGTGACGGCCGGCATGGCGGTCTACGACACCATGCAGTACATCCCGAACGACGTGGTCACCATCGGCATGGGCCTCGCGGCCTCGATGGGCCAGTTCCTGCTGACCGGCGGCACCCCGGGCAAGCGCTTCGCGCTCCCCAACACCGACATCCTGATGCACCAGGGTTCCGCGGGTCTCGGCGGTACCGCCTCGGACATCAAGATCCAGGCCGAGCAGTTGCTCCGCACCAAGAAGCGCATGGCGGAGATCACCGCCCACCACACCGGCCAGACGGTGGAGACGATCATCCGCGACGGCGACCGCGACCGCTGGTTCAGCGCGGAGGAGGCGAAGGCGTACGGGATCATCGACGAGATCATCACGCACGCCTCCGGCGTTCCGGGCGGCGGCGGCACCGGGGCCTGAGCCCCGGCATTTCCGCCCGACCGTCGAATCCCAGCCAACGACCGCCATCAGGATGGTGAACACCCGCATGAACAACCTCTCCGGCAGCGGCCTGTACACGGGCCCGCAGGCGCAGTTCTCCGGCCTGCCCGCCGAAAGCCGTTACGTCGTCCCCCGCTTCGTCGAGCGCACCTCGCAGGGCGTCCGCGAGTACGACCCGTACGCGAAGCTCTTCGAGGAGCGCGTGATCTTCCTCGGCGTGCAGATCGACGACGCCTCCGCCAACGACGTGATGGCGCAGTTGCTGTGCCTGGAGTCGATGGACCCCGACCGGGACATCTCGATCTACATCAACTCGCCCGGCGGCTCGTTCACCGCGCTGACCGCCATCTACGACACGATGCAGTTCGTGAAGCCGGACATCCAGACGGTCTGCATGGGCCAGGCGGCCTCCGCCGCGGCGATCCTGCTGGCCGCGGGCACCCCGGGCAAGCGCATGGCGCTGCCCAACGCCCGTGTCCTGATCCACCAGCCGTCCAGCCAGACCGGCCGTGAGCAGCTCTCCGACCTGGAGATCGCGGCGAACGAGATCATGCGGATGCGGACGCAGCTCGAGGAGATGCTGGCCAAGCACTCCACCACGCCGATCGAGAAGATCCGCGACGACATCGAGCGCGACAAGATCCTCACGGCCGAGGACGCGCTGGCGTACGGTCTCGTGGACCAGATCGTCTCGACGCGCAAGTCGTCCGTCGCGGTCTGACGTTCTGACGTGACGGTCCGGGAACCGGCCGGCGGCGGGCTCCCGGACCTCCCGGACACCGTGCCGCCGGTACCCCCCTTGGCCGAGTAGGTGCGAGGGGGGCCCGCACGGGGGGCCCGGCAAGGTACCGTCGATAGGCAAGCACCCGGGTTCGCAGAGCAAGGCGGATCCCAGGCGAAGGGGAAGCACCTCGTGGCACGCATCGGTGACGGCGGCGACCTGCTCAAGTGCTCGTTCTGCGGGAAGAGCCAGAAGCAGGTGAAGAAGCTCATCGCGGGTCCTGGTGTGTACATCTGCGACGAGTGCATCGACCTCTGCAACGAGATCATCGAGGAAGAGCTCGCGGAGACCTCCGAGGTGCGCTGGGAGGAACTGCCCAAGCCCCGGGAGATCTACGAGTTCCTCGAGGGGTACGTCGTCGGGCAGGAGGCCGCCAAGAAGGCCCTCTCGGTGGCCGTCTACAACCACTACAAGCGCGTCCAGGCCGGTGAGACCGGCGGGCGTGACCGTGACGACGCCATCGAGCTGTCCAAGTCCAACATCCTGCTGCTCGGCCCCACCGGGTCGGGCAAGACGCTGCTGGCGCAGACGCTCGCCCGCATGCTCAACGTCCCGTTCGCCATCGCGGACGCCACGGCGCTGACCGAGGCGGGCTACGTGGGCGAGGACGTCGAGAACATCCTGCTGAAGCTGATCCAGGCCGCCGACTACGACGTCAAGAAGGCCGAGACCGGCATCATCTACATCGACGAGATCGACAAGGTCGCCCGAAAGAGCGAAAATCCGTCGATCACTCGGGACGTCTCCGGCGAGGGTGTGCAGCAGGCCCTGCTGAAGATCCTGGAAGGCACCACGGCCTCGGTGCCCCCGCAGGGCGGCCGCAAGCACCCGCACCAGGAGTTCATCCAGATCGACACGACGAACGTGCTGTTCATCGTGGGCGGCGCGTTCTCCGGTCTGGAGAAGATCATCGAGTCCCGGGCGGGCGCCAAGGGCATCGGCTTCGGCGCCACGATCCGCTCCAAGCGCGAGATCGAGGCCAGTGACCAGTTCCAGGAGGTCATGCCGGAGGACCTGGTCAAGTTCGGCATGATCCCGGAGTTCATCGGCCGGCTGCCGGTGATCACCAGCGTCCACAACCTCGACCGCGCGGCCCTGCTGAAGATCCTCGTCGAGCCGCGCAACGCCCTGGTCAAGCAGTACCAGCGCCTCTTCGAACTCGACGGCGTGGAGCTGGACTTCGACCGCCCGGCGCTGGAGGCCATCGCCGACCAGGCGATCCTGCGCGGCACCGGCGCGCGCGGTCTGCGGGCCATCATGGAGGAGGTCCTCCAGTCGGTGATGTACGAGGTGCCGTCCCGGAAGGACGTCGCCCGGGTCGTCATCACGGCGGACGTCGTCCAGTCGAACGTCAACCCCACCCTGGTACCGCGCACCCGCGGCAACGAGCCGGGCCCGGGGGAGCGGCACGAGAAGAGCGCGTGACCCGCACCGCTCGCGAGAACGCCCGGCCGGATGCGATCCGGCCGGGCGTTCCGCTTGTCCGGGCCGTCAGTGGGGCCGCGTGGCCGCCCGGTGCAAGGACGCGGTCAGGGCGTCGAGGAACGCGTCGCGGGTGGCCGGCGGCAGGAGGTCGAGGGAGAGGTACGGGTTGAGGTCCTCCAGCTCGACGAGGAGCAGCCCGCCCTCCGGCGTGCGACACGCGTCGACGCGCTGGATGCCGTGGTCCGCGCCGTTCCACTCGACGAAGCGCCGGGCGAACGCGAGGTCCTCCTCGGTGGCCTCGTAGGGCTCCAACGCCCAGCGACGGGCCGGGTCGGGGGCGTACAGGGCGTACTGGAAGCGGTCGTCCACGAAGTAGAACGACACCTCGTACGCGAAGTGGATACGCGGCTGGACGAGGACCTCGCCGTCCGTGACGCGTTCCGCGAGCCGCTCGCGGGGCACGAACTCCAGGCCTATGGAGTCGGCCCCGAGCTTGGGCTTGAGCACGTACTCGTCGACGGCCGGGAGCCGGTCCGTGTCCCGTGCGCGGTCGACGGTCGGGATGACCGGGTAGCCGGCGGCGGTGAGGTCCAGCAGGTACTGCTTCCCGGCCATGTCCGCCTTGCCGGTCAGCCGGTTGTACACCCGGGTGCCGCGCCGGACGGCCTCGGCGCGGAAACGGTCGTACTCAGCCTGATAGTTGAGCACCGGGCCGCTGTTGCGGACGACGACGAGGTCGAAGGCGTCCATCAGCGCGACGGCGTCCAGCGGGTGGCAGAGCGCGATGTCGAACCGCTCGCGGAGCCGGGAGCTCACGAAGATGTCCTCGTCGCAGTACCGGCGTCCCCTGGCCTCGTAGGCGAGGTCGGTGACGTAGAGGACGCGGGGGCGTGCGGGCGACGGGGCGGGTGCGGGCATGGGGGCTCCTGGGAGTGCTCGTGGATCACCGGCCACGCTATCGGCGCCCGCGCCGCCGGCGGAGGCCGGGCCGGGGACCGCCCGGGCCCCCGCTCACTTCTCGCGGGGGACGCGGACCTCGTGGCGGAGCCGGGCCGCCGTCTCGGCACACCGGTCCGGAGAGGAGGCACCGGCCAGGACGGCGTCACGGTCGGCCAGCATCACCACGGCCACCGTGCTGTGGTCGGCCCAGGCACAGAGCGGCAGGTCGGCGGAGCGGCCGGGGGCGGTGACCCGCATGGTCCGGCACTTCATCACGGCGTCGCCGAGACCCGCGGGGGTGACCTTCCGAGGGGTGCCCACGTAGCGGAGTCCTCCGTCGTCACCGGCCTTCCGGCTGCTCTTCTCGATCGTCCGGAACAGGCGGTCCACGGTGACTTCCGGGTGGTCGATCCGGCCCCAGACACCGTGCACCGAGAGCCGCTTGCGCAGGGTGCCCTCTCCGGCCTGGTACTCGGCCCCCGCGGAGTGCGGGTCCCGGATGCCCAGTGCCTCGTCCTCCTTCTTGTCGTCCGAGAGGGGCCCGCTGTCGTCGTCGTTCCTCGTGAACTCGCCGAGCACGGTCCGCGGCATGGCGAGCCGGTAGGGACCGCCGTCGTCTCCCGAACCGCCGGAGCCGCCCCGGAAGAGGAAGAAGCCGCCGGCGAGGGCACCCACGAGGACGGCCAGGCCGACGGTGACGCCGATGACCACGCCCTTGCCCGAGCGCCGCGGGGGCGGGGGCGGGGGAGGGAACGTGGGCGGGAACGGCGGCGGGTGGGCGCCGGGCGGTACGGGTGCGGCCGGGTGCCCGGCGCCGTACGCGGCGGGGGCGGGCGGTCGCGGAGGCGGCGGACCGTAGGAGTCCGGTCGCGTCATCGGCCCACCTCGACCCGGACGGCGTCGCGGAACCGCACGGCCTGCTCGCCCGCCTGCTCCAGCGTCGTGCCGCCGCCGCCCATGGCGGACGCCAGGTCCACGCGCATGACGACGGCGGTGGTGCTGTGGTCGGCCCAGGCGCAGAGCGGGGCCTTGAAGTTGTCGGGGACCCCGCCGGAGGAGCCGCCGGCGGTCTTCACGTACTGGCACTTCATCACGGCGTTCCCGAGCCCCGGGGGCGTGACCTGCTGCGGGCTCCCCTCCAGCTCGCCCTTGCCGTCCTTGCCGCCCTTGGCTTCCTTCTCCAGGGACTGCCCCATGAGGTCGAAGAGCCGGTCGAGGGTCCGGTCCGGGTTCTTGATCTTCCCGTAGACGCCGTTGAAGAAGAGGTACTTCTGGGAGAAGCCCTCGCCGGACTCGTAACCGGCGCCCGCCTTCTCCGCGTCGGCGACGCCGAGCTGGGCGGCCTTGGCCTTGCCGTCGGGGCCGAAGCCCTTGCTCGTCTCGCTGGGGTCCTTCTTGAAGTCCCCGAGCACGTTGTCCGGTGCCGTCAGCTTGTACCGCTTCCCGTCGTCCGGGACGGAACCGCCGCCGCCGTCACTCTTGTTGAGGAACACGAACCCGCCGACGATCGCGCCGACGACGGCCAGCGCGCCGATGGTGATGCCGATGGCCTTGCCCTTGCCCGAGGGCTGTGGGGGTACGGGCGGCGGGTACGGACCGGGCATGCCGGGCTGCTGCCCGTACGGCCCGTACGGAGCGGGCTGCTGCGGCGGCACGCCGTACGGCCCCGGCTGCTGCCCGTAGGGGTGGGGAGGCTGCTGCGGCGGTTGCCCGTACGGACCGGCCGGGGGCTGCTGCGGGGGCGGCCCGTACGGGTTCGGCTGCTGCTGAGGCGGTCGGCCCGGAGGGTAGCCGTAGCCCGGCTGCCCGCCTGGCCCACCGGCGCCCGGCCCGTAGGGGGTGGGCGGGGTCGGCTGACCGTACGGGTTGGGCTGGTCTGAACTCATGTCTTTCCCTTCGGGACCGGTCGCCTCACGGCGCTCGCTACTTGTCCTTGCGGACCTCGTTGCGGATCTTGGCGGTGGCCTCGGCGAGTTCCTTGGCGGGCATCACCGTGCCGGTGGCGTTGGTCGTCGCGAGCGGCGAACTGCTCGTGCTGACACTGTGCTGCACGACGCCCACGGCGCTCGAGTCGCCCCAGACACAGGTGCTCGTGTTGTTCTCACTGGTGATGGTGCTCATGGTGACGACCACCTTCTGCAGCCGGCACTTCATGACCTTGCCGTCGAAACCGCTCGGGCTGAACTCGGTCCACGGCGTCACCGTCTCCACCTTCGCCTGCCGGGCAAGGGGGCTGTCCTGGTTCTTCTTCTGCTTCTCTTCCATATCCCCAATCACGGCACCGACCGACCGGTCGGGGTCGTCGAGATCGCCGTAGACGGCGACGACGGGCAGCCTGTGCTTCTCGGGGTTCTCGTACAGCGCCCGGACGCCCTTACCGTTCTTGATGCCGTGCTTCTCGGTCTCGCCGTCGTTGGCCAGGTCCTCGGTCTTCTCCGCGCCCGCCGCCGCGCTCTTGGTGAACTTGCCGTCCAGCAACTTGTCCGGCAGGACGACCGTGTACGGCTTCACGTCGCCGTCACCGTCCTTGTTCAGGAATACGAACGCCCCGGCGACGATCGCGCCCACCAGCACCAGGCCGCCGATGACGAAACCGATGGTCTTGCCCTTGCCGCCGCCCTGCGGGGGGACCGGTGGCGGGTACGGGCCGGGCATGCCGGGCTGCTGCCCGTAGGGGTGCTGCGGTGGCTGCCCGTAGGGGCCCGGCTGGGCCTGCGGGGGCGCGCTGTACGGGCCGGGCTGCTGCGGTGGGGGGTAGCCGTAACCGGGCTGGCCGGGGGCGCCGCCCGGCCCGTAGGGGTGGGGGCCCTGAGGCGGCTGCGGAGGCTGGCCGTAGGGGCCCGGCTGGTTGAAGCTCATGGTGTGTCGGTGTTCTCTCTGGGGGTGTGGGGGGACGGGGGCGGCGTTCCGCGCCATCCTTTCCGATGCCTTATCCCGGCCTTACCGCGGGTCGGCAACGGTTCCGGCACAGCCGTACGGAGGCGGGACGTCCGCGGCGCGGGCGGCCGGGGGGAACGGTGGCCGGAGATGTGGGGCCGGCCACGGCACGGGGGTGCGGACGCCCGGATCCGGGCAACCGGATGTGCGGCATCGCGTTCTCTCCCCCCGTCGCGACCGCTCCCCGCGGCCGCCGATTCTTCCTGCGCGCTTCCTTCCGCACCTTAACCGTCGCCTCGGACGGCCCTTCGCCCGCCATCGCCTCACCCGGTGGCCCCGAGGGGGGCGCGGCCTGCGTGCGCGTCGGTTCCCCCTACACCTCTCAGGGTGGGGTTCCGGGTCGGGTCAGGGACAAACGGGTTCGTGGCGGGCCGCCTCGGCCCCGTAGAATTTCCCTCGTGACCGAGAACACTCAGCAGCAACACGACAGCGTCCCCGAACTGCCGACCCAGTACGCGCCGGCCGAAGTAGAGGGGCCGCTGTACGAGCGCTGGGTAGAGCGGGGCTACTTCACGGCCGACGCGACGAGCGACAAGAAGCCGTACACGATCGTCATCCCCCCGCCCAACGTCACCGGCTCCCTCCACCTGGGCCACGCCTTCCAGCACACGCTGATGGACGCCCTCACCCGCCGCAAGCGGATGCAGGGCCACGAGGCGCTGTGGCTGCCCGGCATGGACCACGCCGGCATCGCCACGCAGAACAAGGTCGAGCAGCAGCTCGCCGAGGAGGGCAAGTCCCGCCACGACCTCGGCCGGGAGGCGTTCGTCGACCGCGTCTGGCAGTGGAAGGAGGAGTACGGCGGCAAGATCCTCGGCCAGATGCGCCGGCTCGGCGACGGCGTCGACTGGTCGCGCGAGCGCTTCACCATGGACGAGGGCCTGTCCAGGGCCGTCCAGACCATCTTCAAGAAGCTCTACGACGACGAGCTGATCTACCGCGCCGAGCGCATCATCAACTGGTGCCCCCGCTGCCTCACGGCCATCTCGGACATCGAGGTGGAGTACCAGGAGGACGACGGCGAGCTCGTCTCCATCCGGTACGGCGAGGGCGAGGAGTCGCTGGTCGTCGCCACCACCCGCGCCGAGACGATGCTGGGTGACACGGCCGTCGCCGTCCACCCGGAGGACGAGCGGTACGCGCACCTGGTCGGCAAGCGGATCAAGCTGCCGCTGACGGACCGCACGATCCCCGTCGTCGCCGACACGCACGTCGACCCGGAGTTCGGCACCGGCGCCGTCAAGGTGACCCCGGCGCACGACCCCAACGACTTCGCCATCGGCCAGCGGCACGGCCTGCCGTCGATGACGGTCATGGACGAGCGCGGCGTCATCACCGTGCACGGGCCGTTCCTCGGCCTGGACCGCTTCGAGGCCCGGTCGGCGGTCGTCGCCGCGCTGCGCGAGCAGGGTCGGATCGTCGCCGAGAAGCGCCCGTACGTCCACTCCGTCGGGCACTGCTCGCGCTGCGGCACGACCGTCGAGCCGCGGCTGTCGATGCAGTGGTGGGTCAAGGTCGGCCCGCTGGCGCAGGCCGCCGGTGACGCGGTCCGCGACGGCCGGGTGAAGATCCACCCGGAGGACATGTCGAAGCGCTACTTCGACTGGGTCGACAACATGCACGACTGGTGCATCTCGCGCCAGCTCTGGTGGGGGCACCGCATCCCGGTCTGGTACGGCCCCGAGGGCCAGGTCGTGTGCGTCGGCCCGGACGAGGAGCCGCCGTCCGGCGAGGGCTGGCACCAGGACACCGACGTCCTCGACACCTGGTTCTCCTCCGGCCTGTGGCCGTTCTCCACGCTCGGCTGGCCGGAGAAGACGCCGGACCTGGAGAAGTTCTACGCCACCGACGTCCTGGTCACCGGCCACGACATCATCTTCTTCTGGGTCGCCCGGATGATGATGTTCGGCCTCTACGCGATGGACGGCGTCGCGCCGTTCCACACCATCGCCCTCACGGGCCTGGTGCGCGACGAGCGCGGCAAGAAGATGTCGAAGTCCTTCGGCAACGTCGTCGACCCGCTGGACTGGATGGACCAGTACGGTTCCGACGCCGTCCGGTTCACCCTGGCCAAGGGCGCCAACCCCGGGACCGACGTGCCGATCGGCGAGGACTGGGTCCAGGCGTCCCGCAACTTCGCCAACAAGATCTGGAACGCGACACGGTTCGCGCTGATGAACGGCGCCACCGTGGAGGGCGAACTCCCGGCCGCCGAGCGGCTGTCGGCCACCGACCGGTGGATCCTCTCCCGCCTCAACGCGACCGTCGCCGAGGTGGACGCGTACTACGAGGACTACCAGTTCTCCAAGGCGTCCGACGCCCTCTACCACTTCGCGTGGGACGAGGTCTTCGACTGGTACGTCGAGCTGTCCAAGACCACGTTCATGGGCGGCGGCGAGCAGGCGAAGGTCTCCGCGCGCGTCCTCGGCGAGGTCCTGGACGTCACCCTCAAGCTGCTCCACCCGATCGTCCCCTTCGTCACCGAGGCGCTGTGGACGACGCTCACCGGCAAGGAGTCCCTCGTCGTCGCCGACTGGCCGACCGACAACGGGTTCCGCGACGCGGCGGCCGAGGCGGAGATCGAGAACCTCCAGCAGGTGATCACCGAGGTGCGGCGGTTCCGCGCGGACCAGGGGCTCCAGCCCGGTCAGCGGGTGCCCGCGCGACTCAACATGTCCGGTACCGCCCTTGCCGCGCACGAGGGCGCCATCCGGCAGTTGCTGCGTCTGCAGCCGGAGGGTGAGGGGTTCCAGGCGACCGCGAACCTCACCATCGGCGGCGCGACGGTCTCCCTGGACCTGTCCGGGACGATCGACGTCGAGGCGGAGCGGAAGCGGCTCGCCAAGGCGTTGGCGGCGGCGGAGAAGGAGAAGGCTGCCGCCACGGCGAAGCTTGGTAACGAGGCGTTTCTGGCGAAGGCGGCGGAAGCGGCCGTCGAGAAGATTCGTACGCGGCTTGCGAAGGCTGAGGCTGACATCGAGCGGATCAAGGCTCAGATGGACGCGCTGCCGGGCGCGTAAGCGTTGGGGGTTCGCCCCCCGGCCGGGGCGGGATGGGGGTTGCCCCTGTCCCGCCCCTTCCCGTTTCTTGCAAGGGCTGCGCCCCCGCACCCCCGAAGCACGCTGCGCGCGCTGTCCTCAAACGCCGGACGGGCTGTCTTTCAGCCCGTCCGGCGTTTGAGGACAACCGCGCGGAGCGCGGTTTCGGGGTCTGGGGCGCAGCCCCAGGAAACGGTGAAAGGGCGGGGTCGGGGCACCTCACCGCGACCACGGTCGCGACCGCCCCGGATCCCACATCGGCCCCCACGGCCCCTCGACGGGCTCGTCGTGCAGCTCGGCACGGTCGGAGGAACGGCGGCGCCGGTCACGCACCGGCGCGAACAGGACGTACGCCGTCGACACGACGACGAACGCCAGCCGGATCAAGCCCCGCACCGCATCGTCGTGGACGACGAAGACGCTCCCGTACAACGCCACCAACGCCAACCAGCTCCACAGCGGCACCAACCGCCGCTGCCCGCACACGTCCCACAGCAACGTACCGAGCAGCACGGACGCCGTGTAGTACGTGTACACGCTCGGGTCGAGGACGATACGCGCGTTGGCGCCCAGCAGGACGACCGCCGCCCAGCGGCCCCGCCACACCGCGACCGTGCCGAGGAAGAGGCCGAGCGCGGCCTGGGCCGGGCGGGCCCAGCTCGGGGTCTCGGGGTCGTTGGCGCCGAGCCAACGCAGCGCGGAGGCCGGGTTGTTGGGGATGGTGAACTCGGCGGCGGCGAAGGACTGCGCGTCGACGAGGAAGAACGGCACCCAGGCGACGGCGACCAGGCCGGCGCACCAGAGTCCGGCCCGCAGCCACCGTTCCTTCGGCAGGGCGAGCAGCAGCGGGAGGAAGGCCAGGGCGGTGGGCTTGGAGTCCAGGGCGAGGGCCATCCAGATGCCGGTGGCCGCCGCGTCGCAGCGTGTCATGGAGCGGACGGCCAGGGCGGTGAAGAACAGCGCCAGGACGTCGTCGAGGTGGGCGAAGCGGACGGAGACCTCGATCCACATGGGGATGAAGGCCAGTCCGGCGATGAGGACGCGCCGCCGGAGCCGCTGGTGGTTGGTGCCGGTGCCCAGGAAGTGCCGGGCGGCGCTGCGCCCGGTGAGCACCAGGACCACCAGGCCGAGCACCGACATGAACGCCTCGGCGAGGACCTGCCCCACCTCGGCGGGGAAGGGGTTGAACAGGCCGGCCACCAGGAAGCTGACGGGCCCCATCTGGAGTTCGGGGTGGCGGGCGTAGAGGTTGAGGCCGCCGTCGCCCGACGAGCCGTCGTAGATCAGCTCGCCGCCGGTGCGCAGGTAGTGCCAGGAGAAGCCGCCGCTCGGTTCCACCACCGCGAACCAGAGCGCGGCCCACGCGGTGAGCAGCAGCAAGTGCATCCGCGTGCTGAGTTCCGGTATCCGCACAACGCTCCGTTCCGCCACCCGGACGCTTCGGTCCGGGCACAACTGTCACCGGCGGTCAGATGGCGGACGCCGCCCGCAGGTTGCCCCCGGGCGGCGAATGTGAGCAGCGGAACACCGACCTCCGGAACGGGTGCCGAGTTCAGGCCTCGATGGCGACCGGGCCGGAGTCCGTCGTCTCGGCGTTGCGGCGGGTCTTGGCCCAGCCGTTGCGGCCGCGCAGCATCCGGACGAAGCCGCGGGCCGACGCCGGGAAGAGGTGGTAGGCGTACAGCCACAGGGCCAGCCCCCACAGCAGGGCGGTGAGCAGCGAGCGGTCGTCGGCGCGGTCGCGGCGGTAGACCGGGCCCCACAGCACGAACGGCAGCACGGAGACGACGGCCAGGGCGACGACCAGCGGCCACAGCGCCAGCATCCCGCCGAACGCCGCTCCGGCGCCGTCCTCGGCCGCGGTCAGGCCCAGCAGCGCGAACATCAGCGCGCACAGCGCCAGCGTCACCAGGTGGGCGACCGGCTGGAGGAAGGTGTAGAGGGTCTCCAGGATGCCCTTGCCGCCGTAGTGGCGGGAGGAGACGATGCGCGGCGCGTAGCGGACGCACTGGAGGTTGCCCTGCGCCCAGCGGGTGCGCTGGGTGAGGAACCGGCGACCGTGCGGCAGCCCCTCCTGGGAGACCCAGGTGTCGGCGAGGTGGTTGATCCGGTCGCCGGTGAGGATCATGTGCAGGCCCAGCTCGTAGTCCTCCAGCAGGGCGCCGCGCTTCCAGGGCCGCCGCTCGGCCGCGGCTATCCGGTCGAGCGAGGCGAGCCGGGTGAACTGGCCGTTGCCGCCCAGGCCGACGGAGCCGGTGCGGGCGCGGAGCAACTGCATGCCGGCGTTGGAGACGGAGAACTCCATGTCCTGCATGCGCACCAGCAGGCGCGCGAAGGCGTTGCGCACCCGGCCGCGGTCCGGCAGCGGGCGCTCGTCGCCGGTGTTCCGCATCCGGACGCTGACCTGGACGCCGCCGATCTCGGGGTCGCCGAAGCCCTGCGGGCCGCTGACCACGTTCAGGGCGTTCGGGTCCAACTGCCCGTCGGCGTCGACGACGCAGACGACGATGCGCTCGCGGTCGGTCTCCCGGGACAGGAACTGGTTCAGCTCGTCGTACGCGGCGTTGAGCGCCGCGCCCTTGCCCTGCCGGGCCTCGGGACGGTGCCGGCGCACCAGGTGGACGCGGCGGTCGCGCTCGGCGAGCTCGGCGACGATCGCGCCAGTGCGGTCGTCGCTGTCGTCGTCGATGACCCAGACGTGTGCGCGGGGGTGGTCGGCGCGCAGCCGGCCGACGGTCGTGGCGACGACGGCCTCCTCGTCCCGGCAGGGGACGAAGAAGTGCCAGTCGAAGGCGTTCGGATCGCCGTGCTCGGCGAGCGGGCGGCGCGTGTAGGCGTGGCGGGCGCCGGCCCAGTAAAGGAGGAAGCAGGTCAGGAGGAAGAAGGGGAATATGAGGAAGAAGGGGGTCTGGAACACACGGAGTCCTGGTGGGGCGGGTGAGCGGGCGGTGGCGGGGTGCGTGCGCGGTTACGCCGCCAGGCGCACCGGCGTCGCGATCCCGGCCAGCAGTGCCGTGATCCGCTCCGAGGCGAGGCCGTCGCCGAACGGGCTGGGCAGCGCGGCGAGGCGGGCGAGGCCCTCGGGGCCCTCCGCGAGCCGCCGGCGCGCGGCCACGCCGATCGCCGGGCCCGGAGCGACGAGCTCCGCGAAGTCGGTCATCGCCTCCGGCCGCTCCGTGGAGCGCCGGACGACCACCAGCGGGCGGCCGAGGACCGTGCACTCCTCCTGGATGCCGCCGGAGTCGGAGACCAGCAGCGCCGCGTGCCGGGCCAGGGCCAGGAACTCCGAGTAGCCGAGCGGCGCGGTCACCGTCAGCGGCGCGAGCAGCCCGGTGAGGCCGGCCGCCTCGACGCGGGCGCGGGTGCGCGGGTGCAGCGGCAGGACGACCGGGCGGTCGGCGGTGACCAGCGCGGCGAGCTCGGTGAGGATCGCGCGCAGGGCGGCGGGGTCGTCGGTGTTCTCCGGGCGGTGCACGGTGGCCAGCACATAGCCGTCGGCGGTCAGGCCGTTCGCGTCCAGCAGCGCGGCGCGCTCGGCGGCGGACGGGAGCTGGTGATGGACGGCCTCGACGACGGTGTTGCCGGTGACGGCGATCCTCGCGTCCGCCAGGCCCTCGGCGAGGAGGTTGGCGCGGTTGTCCTCGGTGGCCGCGCAGAGCACGTCCGCGACGCGGTCGATGAGGACGCGGTTGTGCTCCTCGGGCATGTTCCGGTCGTGGCTGCGCAGGCCGGCCTCGACGTGCACCAGCGGGATGCCCCGGGCGTTGGCGGCCAGCGCGCCGGCCAGGGCGGCGTTGGTGTCGCCCTGGACGACGACGGCGAGCGGCGGCTCGACGGTGAACAGCTCGTCGAGCTGTTCCAGGGCGGCGGAGATCTGGACGGCACGGGGCTTGCCGCCGACGCCGGTGAGGAGGGTGGGCTCCGGGAGGCCCAGCTCGGTCAGGAATCGGCCGGAGAGGTTCTCGTCGTAGTGCTGACCGGTGTGGATGAGGTGGGTGGCGGGGCCGAGGAGACGGGCCAGGTCCGTGAGCTTGATGAGCTCGGGGCGGGTGCCGAGGACTATGGCGATGCTGCGGGTGGGCAGGGACGCGGGCACGGGGTCTCCTGAGGCTGCGGGGACGAGGGCAGCCTCGAGATTGCGGTGGCTCGGTTGCGCCTCAGGATGAGCGTCGGTTGCTCGACGGTTGCGGGTTCAGGTCGGGACTTTCGTCCCGGGTGGGTTGCCCCTGTCCCGCCCCTTCCCGTTTCTTGCGGGGGCTCCGCCCCCGCACCCCCGAAACCGCGCTCCGCGCGGTTGTCCTCAAACGCCGGACGGGCTGAGATCAGCCCGGACTACGTCCGGTACCGGTACCCCAGCCCCCGCACGGCCTCCACCGGATCCGCCGCCTCGTCCCCCGCCGCCTGCCGCAGCTTGCGGCGCAACCGTAGGACGGCGAACTTGACGCGTTCGCGGCCGGTGGCGTCGTGGTCGTCCCAGACGCGGTCGAGGAGCTGCTCGGTGGTGATGACGCGGCCGCGGTTGCGGACGAGGATCTGGAGGAGGCGGTATTCGATGTCGCTGAGGCGGGCCTCCTGGCCCTGCCAGACGGCGGAGCGGCGCTCGGGGACCAGGCGGAGGCCGTCGTCGAAGGACTCGCCGGCCCAGCGGGCGGGGGCGGCGCGGCGCAGGAGGGCCTCGACGCGGGCGAGGAGCTCGTCGTTGCCGAAGGGTTTGGGGAGGTAGTCGTCGGCGCCGGAGCGCAGGCCGCGGACGCGGTCGGTCTCGGCGCCGCGGGCGGTGAGCAGGAGGACGGGCAGGTCGCTGAGGTCGCGGGTGCGTTCCAGGACCTCCCAGCCGTCGAGTTCGGGCAGGCCGATGTCGAGGATCACCAGGGCGGGGCGTTCGGCGAAGAGGAGGCGGAGCGCCTCGCGGCCGTCGTCGGCGGGGATCACGTGGTACCCGGCGCGTTCGAGGAGGACGCGCAGGGCGAGGGCCAGGTCGGGGTCGTCCTCGACGACGAGGACGCGGGTCACGGGACGTCCTCCCGGACGGCGCCCGGCGGGCCCGCGACCGGGAGGGTGACGCGGAAGACGGCGCCCTCGCCCTCCGTACCGCCCGCGGTCAGCGTGCCGGCGTGCAGTTCGACGAGGGTGCGGCCGATGGCCAGGCCGAGGCCGGTGCCGGGGTAGCCGCCGGAGCGGGCGTTGGCGGCGCGGACGAAGCCGGTGAAGATCTCCTCGCGGGCGTTCTCGGGTATGCCGATGCCGGTGTCGGCGACCTCGATCTCCCAGTGCTCGCCGCGCGGCGCGGCGGTGACGGTGATCCGGCCGTCGGGCGGGGTGAACTTGGCGGCGTTCTCCAGCAGGTTCCCGAAAACGTGCCGGAGCCGGTGGCGGTCGCCGCGCAGGGGCGGGCCGGGGGCGCACTCCAGGACGGTGAAGACGGGCGGCGGGCCGTCGGGCGGGGCGCAGAGGGACTCCAGGACGGCGTCGCGCAGCATGTCGGGCACGTCCACCGGGCCGAACTCCAGCTCCGGCCCGGTGGCCCGCATCCGGGTGGTGAACAGCAGGTCGGCGATGACCCGCTGCATCCGTTCGCCGTTGCGGCGGATGGCGTCCGCGAAGGCCCGCTGCTGGTCGGTGAGGGTGCCGAACGCCGGGTCGACGAGGAGTTCGCCGAAGCTGATGACGGTGGTGAGCGGGGTGCGGAGCTCGTGGGAGGCGGCGGCGGTGAAGGCGTTGCGCTGCCGGGCGAGCTCGGTGAGGGCGACGTTGTCCCGTTCGAGGTCGTGCTCGCGGCGTTTGCGGTCGGTGATGTCCGTGAAGAACCACAGGGCGCCGAGGTAGGTGCCGGCGTGGTGCAGGGGCTCCACTTCGCGGCGGACCACGCGTCCGTCGGCGAGGGGGATCTCGGCCGCCCGGTGGACGGGGCGGCGGGCCAGGATCTCGCCGGGGCTGCCGGAGGCCGCGTGGCCGGGGGCGAAGCGGGAGCGGACGAGGGGGACGACGGGACGCATCGGGGCGCCGCGGGAGAGGTCCACCCGCCCTTCGAGGTCGAACATGCGGGCGAAACGGCGGTTGACCGCCAGGATCTCGTCGGCGGGGCTTTGCAGCAGGGCACCGGCGGGCAGGGCCTCCAGGACGGCCTGGAGCAGGTCACGGTCCTCGGGGCCCATGTTTCTCACCCGCTCCCATGGACGTCTCCGGCGAATCCCTCCGCAATCAAACGAAATCCGCACTAAAACCGTAGGGCAAAGCGGAACATAACGCTCCCGCAGCGCCGTCCCGCGTCCGGCCCCTGCCCCGGCGCACCGCCCCGGATCCGTAGACTGGGCCGCGTGAGCGAGCGCCCCCAGAACGACGAGCACGACGACCACGACGACCTCGGTGAGAAGAGATCCGGCGGCCCCGACGGCACCGACCGGTTCGAGGAGATCGTCGACGCCGAGACCACCCGAGACCCCGACCTGGCGGTGATCGAGGCCGGCAGCCGCACCCTGCGCGCCCAGGCCGGTCCGCCCGAGGGCGACGGCATTCCCGCCCGCCCCGCCGACCCCGAGGTCGAGCGGGCGCTGCGCGAGGTGGAGGCCGAGCTCGCGGGCCGCTGGGGCGAGACCAGGCTCGACCCGTCGCTGGAGCGCATCCGGAAGCTGATGGACATCCTGGGCCGGCCCCAGCACGCGTACCCGTCCATCCACATCACCGGCACCAACGGCAAGACCAGCACCGCCCGCATGATCGAGGCCCTGCTGAGCGCCTTCGACCTGCGCACCGGCCGCTACACCAGCCCGCACGTGCAGACGTACCTGGAGCGGATCAGCCTGGACGGCGTGCCGATCGGCGCCGAGCGGTTCGTCGAGACGTACCGGGACATCGAGCCCTACGTGCGGATGGTCGACGAGAACGAGGACCACCGCCTCTCCTTCTTCGAGGTGCTCACCGGCATGGCGTTCGCCGCCTTCGCCGACGCTCCGGTGGACGTCGCGGTGGTCGAGGTCGGCATGGGCGGCACCTGGGACGCGACCAACGTGGTGGACGGCACGGTCGCCGTGGTGACGCCGATAGCGCTCGACCACACCGACCGGCTCGGCTCGACCCCCGGCGAGATCGCCCTGGAGAAGGCCGGAATCATCAAGCAGGACGCCACCGTGGTCCTCGCCCAGCAGCCGGTGGACGCGGCGCAGGCGCTGCTCAAGCGCGCCGTCGAGGTGGACGCCACGGTCGCCCGCGAGGGCATGGAGTTCGGCGTCGTCGCCCGCGAGGTCGCGGTCGGCGGCCAGCTCCTCACCCTGCGCGGTCTCGGCGGCGAGTACCCCGAGGTGTTCCTGCCGCTGTACGGCGCCCACCAGGCGCACAACGCCGCCGTGGCGCTCGCGGCGGTCGAGGCCTTCTTCGGCATCGGCTCGCAGCACGCCCGCACCCTGGACCTCGACGTGGTCCGCCGCGCCTTCGCCTCCGTCACTTCGCCGGGCCGGATGGAGGTCGTGCGCCGCAGCCCCACCGTGGTGCTGGACGCCGCGCACAACCCGGCGGGCGCCCGGGCGGCGGCCGAGGCGGTCACCGAGGCGTTCGGTTTCAGCCGGCTGGTCGGCGTCGTGGGCGCCAGCGCGGACAAGGACGTCCGCGGCCTGCTGGAGGCGTTCGAGCCGGTCTTCGCCGAGATCGTCGTCACCCGCAACTCCACCGACCGCACCATGGACGTGGACGAGCTGGCCGCGCTCGCCGTCGAGGTCTTCGGCGAGGAGCGGGTCCAGGTGGAGCCGCGGCTGGACGACGCCCTGGAGGCGGCGATCACGCTCGCCGAGGAGGAGGGCGAGTACGCCGGCGCCGGCGTCCTGGTGACCGGCTCGGTCTTCACGGTGGGCGACGCCCGCCTGCTGCTGCGCGGGAGGGACTGACCATGCGGACGCTGTGCGCGAGCACCCTGATCGGTGAATTCTTCATCATCGGCTTCGCCGGGCTGGTGGCCATGAAGGACGACGACCTGTCCACCGGGACGGTCTGGGCGGTCAGCGGGACGGCCATGCTGCTCAGCGTGGTGCTGTGCGGGCTGATCACCCGTCCCGGTGGCGTACAGCTCGGCTGGCTGCTCCAGGCCGGGCTGGTCGCGAGCGGTTTCGTGGTGCCGTTGATGTTCGCCCTTGGCTTGGTCTTCGGCGCCCTGTGGTGGGCGTCGGTGCACTTCGGCCGGAAGATCGACGAGGCGAAGGCGCGGTTCGCGGCGGAGGCGGAAGCCTCGTAGGGCGCGCGCCCGCGCGTCCCGCCCCGGCCCGTACCGGGTGCCGGGCGGTCGCGTACGCCCCTGTACCCTCTGGCCCCACACACACGATCTTCCGCAAGGAGCCGCAGTATGAGCCAGCGCACCCTCGTCCTCCTCAAGCCCGACGCGGTCGCCCGCAAGCTCGTGGGCGAGATCATCGCCCGCATCGAGCGGAAGGCGAACTGGACGATCAGCGCGCTGGAGCTGCGCACCCTGGACCGCGCCGTCCTCGAACAGCACTACGCCGAGCACGTCGGCCGTGACTTCTACGAGCCGCTGATGGCGTTCATGTCGTCCGGTCCGGTCGTCGCCATGGTCGTCGAGGGTGAGCGCGTCATCGAGGGCGTCCGGGCGCTCGCCGGCCCGACCGACCCGATTTCGGCCGCCCCGGGCTCCATCCGTGGTGACTTCGGCACCATCACGCGCGAGAACCTCATCCATGCCTCGGACTCGGTGGAGTCCGCCGAGCGGGAAATCAAGATTTTCTTTCCCGACCACGGCTGATACCGGATCAGGCCGGCTCCCATTCTGATCAGGGGCGACCGATTTCTTTTCGGTCGCCCTCTGACATATGCGTGGGCGATCGGGGGAACCTCTCACTCCGACACGACGTCACCATTACCGGGGCGGACTCGCGTTCCGCCGACAATGGCGGAGCAGCCGTCGCGTCGCTTTCCGTCGGCGAGACTACGATGAGAGCTTCCGCGCCCCGCAGCGCACCACCTGCCGACCTCAAGTAAGCAATCGCTCAAGCTGGGAAGGCCAGACGTATCCTCATGGGGAACAACATGTCGTTCATCGGCCGTGACATGGCTGTCGACCTCGGGACCGCCAACACGCTGGTGTACGTCAGAGGCCGCGGGATCGTCCTCAACGAACCGTCCGTCGTCGCCATCAATACGAACACGGGCGGCATCCTCGCGGTCGGCGCCGAGGCGAAGAAGATGATCGGGCGGACGCCCGGCAACATCGTGGCGGTCCGGCCCCTGAAGGACGGCGTCATCGCCGACTTCGAGATCACCGAGCGGATGCTCCGCTACTTCATCCTCAAAATCCACAAGCGCCGCTGGATGGCCCGCCCCCGCGTGGTCGTCTGCGTCCCCTCCGGTATCACCGGCGTGGAGCGCCGCGCGGTGATCGAGGCCTCCACCCAGGCCGGCGCCCGGCAGGTGCACATCATCGAGGAGCCCATGGCCGCCGCGATCGGCTCGGGCCTCCCGGTCCACGAGGCCACCGGCAACATGGTCGTCGACATCGGCGGCGGCACCACCGAGGTCGCGGTGATCTCCCTCGGCGGCATCGTCACCGCCCAGTCGATCCGCGTCGCGGGCGACGAGCTGGACAACGCGATCATCCAGCACATCAAGAAGGAGTACAGCCTCCTGCTGGGCGAGCGCACCGCCGAACAGATCAAGATCACCATCGGTTCGGCCTACGACCTGGAGCAGGACGAGCACACCGAGATCCGCGGCCGGGACCTGGTCAGCGGCCTGCCCAAGACCGTCGTCATCTCCGCCGCCGAGGTCCGCAAGGCCATCGAGGAGCCGGTCAACTCCATCGTCGACGCGGTGAAGACCACCCTCGACAAGTGCCCGCCCGAGCTCTCCGGCGACGTCATGGACCGCGGCATCGTGCTCACCGGCGGCGGCGCCCTGCTGCGCGGCCTGGACGAGCGGCTGCGCCGCGAGACCGGCATGCCGATCCACATCGCCGAGGACCCGCTGGACTCCGTCGCGCTCGGCTCCGGCAAGTGCGTGGAGGAGTTCGAGGCCCTCCAGCAGGTGCTGGACGCGCAGCCCCGCAGGTGACCGGCGCAGGGCACCGCCGTCCGGCGGAATCGACCTGATATACAGGCAGAACGCTGCCGCTGACCGGCGTCCGCACGGCCCGCCGGTCAGAGGAGACCCGACGAGAAGGGCATGCCGCCGCACGTGAGGGACACACGAGAGAGCCGGCTGCTGTTGGTGCTGCTGATCGCCGTCGCGTTCGCGCTGATCACGGTCGACATCCGGGGCGGCGACCGGTCCCCGCTCGACGGCGCCCGGCGGGCCGCCGCCACCGCCTTCGGGCCGGTGGAGAAGGGCGTCGCCGGAATCGTCGACCCGGTCGCCGACGCGGTCGCCGCCGTCCGCGACTCGGGGGACCGCAGCGACCGGATCACCCGGCTGGAGCGCGAGAACACCGCCCTCAAGCAGAAGCTCGGCAGCGACGACCGCAACAACGCCCGGGTCCGCGAGCTCGACAAGATGCTCGGCACCGCGGGACGCGGCCAGTACGGCATCAAGGGCGCCCAGGTCATCGCCATAGGAGCGGCCCAGGGCTTCTCCTGGACCGTCACCATCGACCTCGGAAGCAACGACGGCGTCAAGCGCGACATGACCGTCCTCAACGGGGACGGTCTCGTCGGCCGCGTCACCACCGTCGGCCCGTCCACCTCGACCGTTCTCCTCGTCACCGACCCCAAGTTCACCGTCGGCACCCGGCTGGAGAAGAGCGGCGAGATCGGCTTCGCGGGCGGCCAGGGCGACAGCAGCCTGCGCGTCGAGCTGCTCAACGGCAAGGCCGCTGTCCGGCCCGGCGACCGCCTGGTCACCTTCGGCTCCAGCAAGGACAAGCCGTTCGTCCCCGGCGTCCCGGTCGGCGAGGTCGTCCGCGTCGAACCCTCCGGCGGCCGGCTCACCCGCACCCTCCAGGTGCGCCCCTTCGTCGGCTTCAGCAAGCTCGACCTGGTCGGCGTCGTCGTCGAACCGCCCAAGGCCGACCCGCGCGACAGCGTCCTGCCGCCCAAGCCCGAGGCGCCCAAACCCACGCCCACGGTGACCGTCACGGCCACCCCGACCCCGAGCGCCGAACCCAGGGACTGACCCCATGCCCATGCGCCTGAACCGGATCCTGCTCTCGACCGCGCTGGTGGTGGTGGCCCTCGTCCTCCAGGTGAGCGTCTTCGCCCGGCTCCACCTCCCCGGCGCCGTCCCCGACCTGCTGCTTCTCGTCGTCGTCGCCCTCGGCCTGGTCTACGGGCACACCGGCGGCGCCCTGGTCGGCTTCGGCGCCGGCCTGCTCGCCGACCTCGCCCCGCCCGCCGACCACGCGACCGGCCGCTACGCGCTGGTCCTCTGCGTCGTCGGCTACCTGGTCGGGCTGGCCCGGCCGGAGACCGGGCGGCTGCGGTCGGCCACCGTCCCGCTGCTCGTCGTCCTCGGCGCGGCCGTCGTCTCCACCCTGCTCTACGCGGGGGTCGGCGCCCTGGTCGGGGACACCGCCGCCCGGCACGTCGGCCTCACCGGCCTGCTGCTCACCGCCGCCCTCTACGACCTGCTGCTGGCGCCCTTCACCGTGCCGTTGATCATGGCGCTGGCCCGGCGGGCCGAGAACGACCCGCTCACCGGCGAGGGCGCCACCGCCGTCGCCGCCGGCGAGGGCGCGTACGGCCGGATGTCCGGCCTGGGCGGCCGCGGGCGCGGCAAGGGACTCGGCGGGTCGAGAGGCGGGCTGCTGTCACGGAGTTCCCGGGGGACGCGGAGCAAGTGGAAGGGCGGCAAGCACCTGTGACAGTCGATCGGTTCGCGTGCCCCCCGGCCCGGGGAGCCGCCCGGTGAGCAACATCCCCGAGACCGGCCGGACCTCCCGGATCACCATCCGGCTGGTCGTCATCCAGATCCTCGTCGTCTCGCTCCTGCTCACGCTGGGCGGACGGCTGTGGTACCTCCAGATCCGCAACGGCGACGAGTACACCGCCGAGGCGGCCAGCAACCACATCCAGCAGGTCATCGTGCCCGCCACCCGCGGTTCGATCCTGGACGCGCGCGGCATCCCGCTCGCCGACAACCAGACGCGGCTGGTCGTCTCGGCCGACCGCACCGACCTGATGAAGATGAAGGACAAGGGCAAGCGCGTCCTCACCCGGCTGGCCGGGGTGCTCGGCCTGAAGCCCGAGGACGTGGCGGCCAAGGTGCGGCTGTGCGACGCCAAGACGCCCAAGCCCTGCTGGGCCGGCTCGCCCTATCAGCCGATCCCCATCACCGACGAGGCCACCACGCAGCAGGCGCTGCAGATCCGCGAGCGCGCCGAGGACTTCCCCGGCATCACCGCCGAGCCGATGGCCGTCCGCCGCTACCCCGGCCCCGGCGGCTCCAACACCGCCCAGGTGCTGGGCTACCTGTCGCCCGTCACCGACGACGAGATCACCAAGGCCAAGGACTCCCGCACCCCGCTGATGCGCTCCGACGAGATCGGCCGGAACGGGCTGGAGCGGCAGTACGACGGCGAGCTGCGCGGCCGGGCCGGCGTCACCCGGTACGAGGTCGACAACCTCGGCCGGGTCATCGGCAAGGCCAAGAGCGACCGTGCCGAGCCCGGCTCCAACGTCGTGACCAGCATCGACGCCCGTGTGCAGGCCATAGCGGAACGCGAGCTCGACCAGGCGATGAAGGACGCCCGGCAGGAGATGGACCGCAACACCGGCACCACCTACAAGGCCGACGCGGGCGCCGTCGTGGTGATGGAGTCCAAGACCGGCCGGGTGGTCGCCATGGCGTCCAACCCCACCTACGACCCCAACGCGTGGGTGGGCGGCATCTCCGCCAAGGACTACCAGGCGCTGACCGGCAAGGACTCCGACTACCCGCTGCTCAACCGGGCCATCCAGGGGCAGGCGGCACCCGGCTCGGTATTCAAGGTCATCTCCGCCACGGCGGCCGTCAACGCGGGTTACTCGTTCACCGACAAATACAACTGTTCGAGTTCGTACAACATCGGTCACCAGGTCTTCAAGAACTTCGAGTCCAAGGGGTACGGCCCCATCGACCTCGGCCGGGCGCTGGAGGTCTCCTGCGACACCGTCTTCTACGACCTGGCCTACCGGCAGTGGCAGAAGGACGGCGGCAACAACCCCAAGCACCCCAAGGACTGGTTCTACCGGACCGCCCGTGAGTTCGGCCTCGGCAAGCCCACCGGCGTCGACCTGCCCAACGAGGTCCGCGGCCGGGTCCCGGACCGCGACTGGAAGAAGCGGTACTGGGAGGCCAACAAGGACGCCTGGTGCAAGCAGGGGCAGGACGCGAACAAGGGGGACAAGGGCGACTACGCCGCCCAGATCGCCAAGGAGAACTGCGAGTCGTTCGCCCGCATGCGCGCCGGCGACTCCGTCAACTACTCCATCGGACAGGGCGACACGCTCGTCACGCCGATCCAGATGGCCACCATCTACGCGGCCATCAGCAACGGCGGCACCCTCTACAACCCGACCGTCGGCAAGGCCGTCGTCAGCCCCGACGGCAAGCGGATCCAGGAGATCCGGCCGAAGGCGCACGGCAGGCTGCCCTTCGACAAGAAGACCCGCGACCAGCTCGACTCCGCGCTGGCCGGCGTCGCCACCCAGGGCAGCGCCGCCTGGCGCTTCCAGGGCTGGCCGCAGAAGGAGATCCCGATGCACGCCAAGACCGGCACCGCCGAAGTCGCGGGCAAGCAGACGACCTCCTGGTTCGCCACGTACACCCAGGACTTCACGATCGTCATGACGATCTCCCAGGGTGGTACCGGATCCGGCGCTTCCGGGCCGGCCGTCCGGAAGATCTACAACGCTCTGTACGGGGTCGACGAGCAGGGCAAGATCGACGCCAAGAAGGCGCTGCTGCCCCACCCGGAGGCCGGCCTGCCGAGGATCGACAAGGACGGCAGCATCGTCGCCGCCCACATCGACCCGCCGCCTGCCGAGCCCGCCCGCAAGGAAGAGAAGCAGGAAGAGTGAGCGACATGAGCGGTATGAGCGCCGACGGCTTCCGCATCCGCCGCTTCGCCCCCCAGCGCTCCGCCTGGGCCCGGCTCACCGACCGCGACTCCGTCGTGCGCCGCCTCGACTGGGTGATGCTGCTCGCCGCGCTCGCCCTGTCCGGCTTCAGCACCCTGCTCGTCTACTCCGCCACCCGCGGCCGCACCGAGCTCACCCACGGCGACCCGTACTACTTCCTGCTGCGCAACGTCCTCAACATCGGCATAGGGGTGGCCCTCGCCGCCGGTGCCGTCTGGGCGGGCCACCGGGCGCTGCGCGGCGTGGTCCCGGTGCTCTACGTGGTCTCCGTGCTCGGCTGCCTCTCCGTGCTCACCCCGCTGGGCGCGACGATCAACGGCGCCCGGTCGTGGATCCAGCTCGGCGGCGGGTTCTCCATCCAGCCCTCCGAGTTCACCAAGATCACCATCACCCTGGGCATGGCCATGCTGCTGGCCCAGGCCGTGGACGCGGGCGACCGGCCGCACCCCGACCACCGCACCGTCCTCCAGGCGCTCGGCATCGCCGCCCTGCCCATCCTCGTCATCCTGCTGATGCCCGACCTGGGCTCGGTGATGGTGCTCGTCGTCATCGTGCTCGCCGTGCTGCTGGCCTCCGGCGCCTCCAACCGCTGGATCGCCGGCCTGCTGGGCGCGGGCGTGCTCGGCTGTGTGCTGATCTGGCAGCTCGGGATACTGGACGAGTACCAGATCAACCGGTTCGCCGCGTTCGCCAACCCCGCCTTCGACCCCGCCGGCGTCGGCTACAACACCAAGCAGGCCCGGATCGCCATCGGCTCCGGCGGTCTCACCGGCTCCGGCCTCTTCCACGGCTCCCAGACCACCGGCCAGTTCGTGCCCGAGCAGCAGACGGACTTCATCTTCACCGTGGCGGGCGAGGAGCTGGGCTTCGTCGGGGCGGGCACGATCATCGTGCTGATCGGCGTGATCCTCTGGCGCGCGTGCCGCATCGCCCGTGAGACGAGCGAGCTCTACGGGACGGTGGTGGCCGCCGGGATCATCGCCTGGTTCGCCTTCCAGTCCTTCGAGAACATCGGCATGACCCTGGGCATCATGCCCGTGACCGGGCTCCCGCTGCCCTTCGTCTCGTACGGCGGCTCATCCATGTTCGCCGCCTGGATCGCCGTCGGACTCCTCCAGTCGATCAAGGTGCAGCGGCCGTTGGCCTCGGCCTGACGGCTCCCGTCCGGCGGTGGCCGACTCGCGCCCTGCCGCCGGGCGCGTCCGCCGACTAGATTCGGCGGCATGGACCGGGCCGGCGGCACCATCGTGCGGGAGATCGAGCGGAAGTACGCGGCCGAGGACGCGACGGCCCCCGTCCGGCTGCCCGATCTCGGCGGGACCGGGCCCGTCGCCCGCGTCGTCGACCGGGGGACGCAGGTCCTCGACGCCGTCTACTACGACACGGCCGACCGCCGGCTCCTCGCCGCCGGCATCACCCTGCGCCGCCGCACCGGAGGCGACGCCGGGTGGCACCTCAAACTGCCCGTCGCCCCCGGCGTGCGCGACGAGGTGCGCGCCCCGCTCACCGACGGAATCCCGCGCCGGCTCGCCGCCCTCGTCCGCGCCCGCACCCGCGGCGCCCCCCTCGTCCCGCTGGCCCGCGTCGTCTCGCGGCGCGACGCACGGCACCTCCTCGACGCCCGCGGCACCCTCCTCGCCGAAATCTGCACGGACTCCGTCACCGCCGGGCAGCCGGCGGGCGAGGTCCCCGGGGCCGGGGAAGCGGGGGCCACGGCCGCCTGGACCGAGATCGAGGTGGAGCTCGCTCCCGGTACCGACCCCGGCCTCCTCGACACCCTCGAACCCGCCCTGCGCGCGGCCGGACTCCGCCCGTCGCCCGCCGCCGGCAAACTCGCGCGCGCCCTCGGCGCCGACGGCGCCGAGACCGCGCCCGAACCGCCCGCACCCGACACCGGCGCCGCCGCCTCGGTCGTGCTCGCCCACCTCCGCGAGCAGGTCGAGGCCCTGGTGACCCTCGACCCCGGCGCCCGGCTCGGCACCGAGGACGCCGTCCACCGGATGCGCGTCGCCACCCGGCGGCTGCGCAGCGCCCTCCGCACCCACGGCCGGCTCCTCGACCCCCGCGTCACCGGCCCGCTGGGTGCCGAACTGCGGTGGCTCGCCGTTGAGTTGGGTGTCGACCGGGACCGCGAGGTGGTCACCGAACGGCTCCGGCGGCACCTCGACGACCTCCCGCGCACCCTGGTCCGCGGCCCGGTCCGCGCCCGCCTGCGCATCTGGGCGAACCGCAGTCGCGCCGAGGCCCGCCGCAGGGTCACCAGCGCCCTCGACGGCGAGCGCTACCTCGCCCTGCTGAACCGGCTCGACGCCCTCGTCACCGACCCGCCGCTGCGCCCCGCCGCGGCGGACGCCTCCGCCAAGGCCCTGGCCAAAGCGGTGCGCCGCGACCGCGAACGGCTCGCGGCCCGCGTCACGCGCGCCCTCGCCACCGCCCCCGGACCGGCCCGCGACGCCGCCCTGCACGACGCCCGCAAGGCCGCCAAGCGGGCCCGCTACGCGGCCGAGGCGGCGGCCCCGGCCCTGGGCAAGGACGCGAAACGGCTCGCCAAGCGGCTCAAGGACGTCCAGACCGTACTCGGCGACCACCAGGACAGCGTCCTCACCCGGGACGCCCTGCGCCTGATCAGCGCCCAGGCGGCGGTGGCCGGGGAGGCGACGTTCACCTACGGACTGCTGTACGGCCGCGAGGAGGCCCGGGCGGCGGAGGGCGAGCGGGCGCTGGCGGGGGTGTGGGAGCGGGTGGCGGAGGGGTGACCGGGCGGCGGCGCGGTCGTCGGGGCGCGCGGTGGTCCCCGCCGCGGCGGGAGCGCTCCCCGGACGGGCCGGTGCGCGTGGGATGTCCCGGATGGGGCCCTCGCCGCCGCCGGATGCCGGAGATCGCCGTGCCGGGGGCATGGTCGCGGCACGTTACGCTTGAGAGTCGCCCCCTGCCAGCTCACGAAAGTTCGTCGAGATGCCTGTCGAATCGGTCTTCCCACAGCTCGAGGCCCTGCTCCCGCATGTGCAGAAGCCCATCCAGTACGTCGGCGGCGAGCTCAACTCCACCGTCAAGCCGTGGGACGAGTGCGACGTCCGCTGGGCGCTCATGTACCCCGACGCCTACGAGGTCGGTCTGCCCAACCAGGGCGTCATGATTCTTTACGAGGTCCTCAACGAGCGCGAGGGGGTACTCGCCGAGCGCACGTACAGCGTCTGGCCGGACCTGGAAGCGCTGATGCGCGAGCACGGCGTGCCGCAGTTCACGGTGGACGCCCACCGGCCGGTCAAGGCGTTCGACCTCTTCGGCCTCAGCTTCTCCACCGAGCTCGGCTACACCAACATGCTCACCGCGCTGGACCTCGCGGGCATCCCGCTGGACGCGGCCGAGCGCACGCTGGACGACCCGATCGTCGTCGCGGGCGGGCACGCGGCCTTCAACCCGGAGCCGATCGCCGAGTTCATCGACTGCGCGGTCATCGGCGACGGCGAGCAGGCCGTCCTGGAGATGACGGAGATCGTCCGCGCCTGGAAGGCCGAGGGCCGGCCCGGCGGGCGCGACGAGGTGCTGTTCCGCCTGGCGAAGACCGGCGGGGTGTACGTCCCGCGGTTCTACGACGTCGAGTACCTGCCCGACGGCCGGATCGCCCGCGTCGTCCCCAATCGCTCCGGCGTGCCGTGGCGCGTGTCCAAGCACACCGTCATGGACCTCGACGAGTGGCCGTACCCGAAGCAGCCGCTGGTCCCGCTGGCGGAGACGGTGCACGAGCGGATGTCCGTCGAGATCTTCCGCGGCTGCACCCGCGGCTGCCGCTTCTGCCAGGCGGGCATGATCACCCGCCCGGTGCGCGAGCGGTCGATCACGGGCATCGGCGAGATGGTCGAGAAGGGCCTGAAGGCGACCGGTTTCGAGGAGGTCGGCCTGCTGTCGCTGTCCTCGGCCGACCACACCGAGATCGGTGACATCGCCAAGGGTCTCGCCGACCGCTACGAAGAGGACAAGATCGGTCTCTCGCTGCCGTCGACCCGCGTGGACGCCTTCAACGTCGACCTCGCCAACGAGCTGACCCGCAACGGCCGCCGCTCCGGTCTGACCTTCGCCCCCGAGGGCGGCTCCGAGCGCATGCGCAAGGTCATCAACAAGATGGTCTCGGAAGAGGACCTCATCCGGACCGTCGCCACCGCGTACGGCAACGGCTGGCGCCAGGTGAAGCTGTACTTCATGTGCGGCCTGCCGACCGAGACCGACGAGGACGTCCTCCAGATCGGCGACATGGCGGTCAACGTCATCGCCAAGGGCCGCGAGGTCTCCGGCTCCAACGACATCCGCTGCACGGTGTCCATCGGCGGCTTCGTGCCCAAGCCGCACACCCCGTTCCAGTGGGCGCCGCAGCTCTCCGCCGAGGAGACCGACGCCCGCCTGGAGAAGCTGCGCGACAAGATCCGCGGCGACAAGAAGTACGGCCGCTCCATCGGCTTCCGGTACCACGACGGCAAGCCCGGCATCGTCGAGGGCCTGCTCTCGCGCGGCGACCGCCGCGTCGGCGCCGTGATCCGCGCGGTCTACGAGTCCGGCGGCCGCTTCGACGGCTGGCGCGAGCACTTCAGCTACGACCAGTGGATGAAGTGCGCGGCCGAGACCCTGCCCCCGCAGGGCGTCGACGTCGACTGGTACACCACCCGCGAGCGCACCTACGAGGAGGTCCTGCCCTGGGACCACCTGGACTCCGGTCTCGACAAGGACTGGCTCTGGGAGGACTGGCAGGACGCGCTCGACGAGACCGAGGTCGACGACTGCCGCTGGACGCCGTGCTTCGACTGTGGCGTGTGTCCGCAGCTCGACCTCGACATCCAGATCGGCCCCACCGGCAAGAAGCTCCTGCCGCTCTCGGTCGTCAACAAGTAGCGCTTCCGACAGGCAACGCTTCCCGCGCCGTCGGCCCCGTCCACCCCGGACGGGGCCGACGGCGTACGCGGACACACGACCCGGATCGGAAGGGCGCGGCCGCCGCCCCTCGGCGTCGTCACGCAGGACTTGCGTTCGAACAGGGGCCCTGCCGGGTTTGAGGGACCCCTGGTGCACGTACTCTAGGTAGCAGTACGACCGCTCTCACGAAGGATCAGACCACTGGGCAAGCGACAGCCCGAAGGCCCGCCGCCCGCACCCGCGGTGCAGCGCATCCGCCTCCGCTACACCAAGCGCGGCCGCCTCCGGTTCACCAGCCACCGTGACTTCCAGCGCGCCTTCGAGCGGGCGCTGCGCCGGGCCGAGGTGCCCATGGCGTATTCGGCCGGTTTCACGCCGCACCCCAAGGTGTCGTACGCCAATGCCGCACCCACCGGCACGGGCAGCGAGGCCGAGTACCTGGAGATCCAGCTCACCGAGGCGCGCGACCCCGCGCGGCTGCGGGAGCTGCTCGACGAGTCGCTGCCCGACGGGCTCGACGTCGTCGACGCGGTGGAGGCGCGGACGTCCTCCTTCGCCGACCGGCTGGAGGGTTCCCTCTGGGAACTGCGGCTGGACGGAGTGGAGGTCGCCGAGGCCGAGCGGGCCGTGGCGGCGTTCCTCGCGGCGGAGACCGTGGAGGTCGCGCGCCGCACCAAGAACGGGATGCGCACCTTCGACGCGCGGGGTGCCGTGTGCCGACTCGAGGCCTCGGCCGCTCCGGCCGATAGGCCCGGTACCGGTGCCTGTGCGATACTGCGGCTGGTTGTTCGGCATTCGACACCCGCCGTTCGACCCGACGACGTCCTGTCCGGGCTCCGCGCCACGGCCGACCTGGCGCCGCCGGTCCCCGCCGCGGTGACCAGGCTGGCGCAGGGGCCGCTCGACGATGAGACCGGAACGGTGACCGATCCGCTCGCGCCCGATCGCGACGCTGCTGCGGCCGTCTCATCAACGGCCTCCGGCGCGGCGACGGCGGCGGGCGGACCAGCGTAAGGACGCGTCACGCGCCGCCGGTGCAGCAGGGAGCCACCCCCCTCCAGGGGGTATCCGCAGTCCGGCAGGCGCACCGACCAGAAGACTTTCGCCGGTGCCGCAGATCGGACCCGGCGAGCGAGACGACAGCTCCCGTGCGGCGACCGCGCCCCGGACGGCGGAACCGCGCTCATCACGCGGACCGGCGGGCCGGAATCGGCGCGGCGCCCGGGAGCGTGACGGGAGAACCGCCCGCATGCTCGAACCCACTGAGCCCATGGAATCCGGGAACGCGCACGACGCGCCCGGGAACGACACCCACCACGCGTCGCCGGCCGGCGGCGCGACCGGGAGCCCCAGCGACACGCTGCCGCCGCGCCGCCGTCGCCGGGTGGCCTCCCGCCCGGCCGGCCCGCCGGTGAGCGAAGCCGCCGGCGACGCCCCCGCCGCGCCGTCCGCGACGCCCGCGCCCGAGGAGGCGCCCGTCGAGACGGCCGCTCCGGCGCGGTCGCGCCGCCGCGCGACCCGTGCCACGGCCGCGGCGTCCGCCGAGACGGCCGCCGCCGACACCGCCGCCGAGGCGCCGTCCGTCGAGACGCCCGCCGCCGAGGCGCCCGCCACCCCGACGCGTCCGCGTCGCCGCGCCGTCCGCAAGGCCGGCGGTCCGGCCGGGACCGCCGCTCAGCAGCCCGCCGACGACGTGAACGCCGCCGAGGCCGCGTCCGCCGAGGCTCCTGCCGCCGAGGCGCCCGCCACGCCGGCCCGTCCGCGTCGCCGGGCGACGCGCAAGACCACCAGCCCCGCCGCGGGCACCGGCGAGGCGCCCGCCTCCGCCGAGCCGGCCGCGGAGCCCACCACCGAGCCCGAGGTCGCACCCGTCGCCGCCGAGGCCGAGGCTCCGGCCCGTCCTCGCCGTCGCGCGGTCCGCCGCGCCGCCGCTCCGGCGGGCCCGCCGCGGGTGGGTTCCGAGTCCGAGCCGGTCGCCGAGGTCGTCGAGACCGCCCCGGCCGGGCCGGCCGAGACCGTCGACGGCGGCGAGGAGGCCGTGGCCGCCGCTCCGCCGCGCCGGCGCCGCCGTGCGGTCCGTCCGGCGACCGCGCCCGTCGTCCCGGTCGAGGACGAGACCGAGGAGCCGGCCGAGACCGACGAGGACGACGTCGACGAGCCCGAAGAGGCCGCGGACGTCGAAGAAGCCCCCGAGGCGCCCGCCGAGCCGGTGCGTCCCGCGCGGTCCCGTCGCCGGGTGACGCGTCCGGCCGGCAGCGCGACCGCCGAGGCAGGCGCCGAGCAGGCCGCGGAGCCCGCCGCCGCCGAGCCCGCCGCCGAATCCGCCCGGCCCGTGGCCGAGGAGCCGCGTTCCCGCCGTACCCGTCGCCGGGGCGGTGCCGCCGAGACCGCCGAGGCCCCCGCCGTCGAGCCGTCGGCCGAGGAGGAGCCGCGCGCCCACCGTACCCGGCGGCGCGCCGTGAGCTCTGAGGTGGAGCAGCAGACCGCCGCCGAGACCGCCGCGCCCGTCGAGGAGGCCGCACCGGGCCGCACCCGGCGCCGGGCGGTCCGTCCGCCGACCGCCGTGTTCCAGGCGCCGGTGTTCACCGAGCCGATGTTCCAGACGCCGGAGTCCGCCGCCGCCGCGTACGCGGCCGGGGAGCGGCCCGTGGAGGAGCCCGCCGCCGAGGAGACGGAGCAGGCGACGCACGGCCGTCGTCGCCGTCGTCGTCGGGGCGAGCCCGCCGAGCCGGTCGTGACCGCCGCCGCCGAGCCCGAGGTCGAGGCCGAGGAGCCCGAGGAGCCCGCCGAGGAGCCGGAGGCCCTGGAAGGCGCCGCCGAGGACGACGAGCAGGGCGAGCGTCCCTCGCGCCGTCGCCGTCGGGGCGGCCGTCGCCGTCGCCGTGGCGAGGCCGCGGACGCCGAGGGCGAGGAGACGGACGAGACCGAGGCCGGGGCCGACGAGGCCGAGCACGACGACGAGGAGGCGGAGTCCGAGGACGACCGCGCCGAGTTCGCCGGTTCGGGGACCGCGGGCAGCCGCCGTCGCCGCCGTCGCCGCCGCCGGTCCGGTGAGGCGATGGAGGAGGCGAACGGCACCGACGACCCGGAGCGCACCGTCGTCAAGGTCCGCGAGCCGCGCGACCGCCTCAAGGAGGGCGGCACCGGCTTCGACGAGGTCCAGTCCATCAAGGGCTCGACCCGCATGGAGGCCAAGAAGCAGCGCCGCCGTGAGGGGCGCGAGCAGGGCCGCCGCCGGGTGCCGATCATCACCGAGGCCGAGTTCCTGGCGCGCCGCGAGGCCGTCGAGCGCGTGATGGTCGTCCGCCAGAACGGCGACCGGACGCAGATCGGCGTGCTGGAGGACAACGTCCTCGTCGAGCACTTCGTCAACAAGGAGCAGGCCACCAGCTACGTCGGCAACGTCTACCTGGGCAAGGTCCAGAACGTGCTGCCGTCGATGGAGGCCGCGTTCGTCGACATCGGCAAGGGGCGCAACGCCGTCCTCTACGCCGGTGAGGTCAACTTCGACGCGCTCGGCATGGGCAACGGCCCGCGCCGCATCGAGTCCGCGCTGAAGTCCGGCCAGTCCGTGCTCGTGCAGGTCACCAAGGACCCGATCGGCCACAAGGGCGCCCGCCTGACCAGCCAGGTCTCGCTGCCCGGCCGTTACCTGGTCTACGTGCCCGAAGGCTCGATGACCGGTATCAGCCGCAAGCTGCCCGACACCGAGCGGGCGCGCCTGAAGCAGATCCTCAAGAAGATCGTCCCCGAGGACGCGGGCGTCATCGTGCGCACCGCCGCCGAGGGCGCGAGCGAGGACGAGCTGCGCCGCGACGTCGAGCGGCTCCAGGCGCAGTGGGAGGACATCCAGAAGAAGTCCAAGATGATCTCCACCAGCTCGCCGAGCCTGCTGTACGGCGAGCCGGACATGACCGTCCGCGTGGTCCGCGACATCTTCAACGAGGACTTCTCCAAGGTCATCGTGAGCGGCGAGGGCGCCTGGGAGACCATCCACGGCTACGTCTCGCACGTCGCGCCCGACCTGGTCGACCGGCTGCAGAAGTGGACGTCGGACGTCGACGTCTTCGCCACGTACCGGATCGACGAGCAGCTCATGAAGGCGCTGGACCGCAAGGTCTGGCTGCCGAGCGGCGGTTCGCTCGTCATCGACCGCACCGAGGCGATGGTCGTCGTCGACGTCAACACCGGCAAGTTCACCGGCCAGGGCGGCAACCTGGAGGAGACGGTCACCAGGAACAACCTGGAGGCGGCCGAGGAGATCGTGCGCCAGCTCCGGCTGCGCGACCTCGGCGGCATCATCGTGATCGACTTCATCGACATGGTGCTGGAGTCCAACCGGGACCTGGTGCTGCGGCGCCTGCTGGAGTGCCTGGGCCGGGACCGGACGAAGCACCAGGTCGCCGAGGTGACCTCGCTGGGCCTGGTGCAGATGACCCGCAAGCGGGTCGGGCAGGGGCTGCTGGAGTCCTTCTCCGAGTCGTGCGTCCACTGCAACGGCCGTGGCGTGATCGTCCACATGGACCAGCCGGCGTCGGTCGGCGGTGGCGGTGGTGGCGGCAAGCGCGGCAAGAAGCGCGGTGGCGGCAAGGGCGGTGCGGGTTCGCAGGGCGAGTCCGCTGAGACCGCCGAGTCCGTCGAGACCGCCGAGTCCGCGGAGGAGACGCTGGAGGCGCCCGAGGCTCCCGAGCTGGAGCCGTCGCCGGTGACCGAGGCGGAGCTGGTGCCGTCGGTCGGCGGGGGCGAGGACGAGTGGTTCTCCAGCCCGGCCGAGGCGGAGGCCGCCGCGGCGACCCGTGGCGGCCGTGGCCGCCGCCGGGCGACCCGGAAGGCGTCCGCGCCGGCGGGTGCGCCGAAGCGGGCCGAGCGGGCCGAGCGTGCCGCCAGGGCCGAGCGGGCCGAGGCGGAGGACGTCGTCGAGCCGGTCGTCGAGCCCGCTGCCGAGCCGGTGGCGGAAGCCGTCGTCGAGCCGGTCGCGGAGGTCACTGCCGAGCCGGTGGCGGAGCCCGTCGCCGAGCCCGCCGCGGAGCCCGTCGCCGAGCCGGAGCCCGCTCCGGCTGCGCCGGCCCGTCCGCGCCGTCGCGCCACCCGGAAGGCCACCGCTCCGGCGGGGCCGCCCGCGGGTGCCACGGAGGCGGCCGTGGTCGTCGTCACCGCCCCCGCGGCGGTCGAGGCCGCTCCGGAAGCCGTCGAGGCGTCCGCGGTGGCCGAGACCGGCGAGGCTCTGGTGACGCCGGAGACGCCGGAGGCGGCTGACGTCGCCGAGGCGGAGGTGGAGGAGTCCGAGGCGGCTCCGGCCAAGAAGACGGCCCGTAAGACGGCCGCCAAGAAGGCCACCACCAAGAAGGCCGCGGCGAAGAAGACGACGACCGCGAAGAAGGCGGCGGCGAAGAAGACGGCCACCAAGTCGACGACCGCCAAGAAGGCGGCCACGACCAAGAAGGCGGCCACGAAGAAGACCGCTGCCGCGAAGAAGGCGCCGGCCAAGAAGGCCGTGGCTTCGGAGGAGTAAGGGTCCGCCCTTGAGGGGCGGGACGGGGGTTTCGCCCCTGTCCCGCCCCTTCCCGTTTCTTGCGGGGGCTGTGCCCCCGCGCCCCCGAAACCGCGCTCCGCGCGGTTGTCCTCAAGCGCCGGACGGGCTGAGTGCAGGCCCGGTTTGACCCCTTGCCTGGGGCCCCGTAACCTTGCCTTTCGGCGTCTGTACGCCCACCCCTGAGCAAATCCCTCCCGGTTCCGCCGGGAGAGGCCGCTCATCCACTCGGAGAGCACGGGCTCGCGCCCGTCTGAGCGGCTGGCATCAGAGGTCCCGATTACTAGCGAGAGTGAGATCCGCGTGTACGCAGTCGTGCGTAGCGGTGGTCGTCAGCACAAGGTTGCTGTCGGCGACATCGTCGAGGTTGACAAGATTTCCGACGGCAAGGTGGGCGACCAGGTCGAGCTCTCGACGCTGCTCGTCGTCGACGGCGAGTCCGTCACCAGCGACCCGTGGGTCCTGGCGGGCATCAAGGTGCAGGCCGAGATCGTGGACCACCACAAGGGTGCCAAGATCGACATCCTGAAGTACAAGAACAAGACCGGTTACCGCAAGCGGATTGGTCACCGCCAGCAGTACACCGCGCTGAAGATCACCGGCATCCCGACGGCCGCGAAGTAAGGGACTGAGGAGACATGGCACACAAGAAGGGCGCATCGTCCACCCGGAACGGTCGCGACTCCAATGCTCAGCGGCTCGGCGTGAAGCGCTTCGGCGGTCAGGTCGTCAGCGCCGGTGAGATCCTGGTCCGCCAGCGTGGCACCCACTTCCACCCGGGTGCCGGTGTCGGTCGCGGTGGCGACGACACGCTGTTCGCGCTGAACGCCGGTGCGGTGCAGTTCGGCACCCACCGTGGCCGCAAGGTCGTCAACATCGTTCCGGTCGCCTGATCTTCCGATCACGGTTTCCGTAGAGCGATACAGCGAGGGCGGACCTCCCTTCCCCTGCGGGGAAGCGGGTCCGCCCTCGCTGCGTTACAACAGACACACCCCACCTACGTATCGGAGGCAACCCGCTATGACCACCTTCGTGGACCGCGTCGAGCTGCACGTCGCCGCGGGTAACGGAGGCCATGGCTGCGCCTCCGTACACCGTGAGAAGTTCAAGCCGCTCGGCGGCCCGGACGGCGGCAACGGCGGTCGCGGCGGCGACGTGATCCTGGTCGTCGACCAGTCCGTCACCACGCTCCTCGACTACCACCACAGCCCGCACCGCAAGGCCACCAACGGCAAGCCGGGCGAGGGCGGCAACCGCTCGGGCAAGGACGGCCAGGACCTGGTCCTGCCGGTCCCGGACGGCACCGTCGTGCTCGACAAGCACGGGAACGTGCTCGCCGACCTCGTCGGCCAGGGCACCACCTTCGTCGCCGCCCAGGGCGGTCGCGGCGGCCTCGGCAACGCGGCGCTGGCCTCGGCCCGCCGCAAGGCGCCCGGCTTCGCGCTGCTCGGCGAGCCCGGCGACCTCCAGGACATCGTCCTGGAGCTCAAGACCGTCGCCGACGTGGCCCTCGTCGGCTACCCGAGCGCCGGCAAGTCCTCGCTGATCTCCGTGCTCTCCGCCGCGAAGCCGAAGATCGCCGACTACCCGTTCACCACGCTCGTCCCGAACCTCGGCGTCGTGACGGCCGGCTCGACCGTCTACACCATCGCCGACGTCCCCGGCCTGATCCCCGGCGCCAGCCAGGGCAAGGGCCTGGGCCTGGAGTTCCTGCGGCACGTCGAACGCTGCTCGGTGCTGGTGCACGTGCTCGACACCGCGACGCTGGAGTCCGAGCGCGACCCGCTGAGCGACCTCGACGTCATCGAGGCCGAGCTCAAGGAGTACGGCGGCCTGGAGAACCGGCCGCGGATCGTCGTCCTCAACAAGGTCGACATCCCCGACGGCCAGGACCTCGCCGACATGATCCGCCCCGACCTGGAGGCCCGCGGCCTGCGCGTCTTCGAGGTGTCGGCCGTCTCCCGGCACGGCCTCAAGGAACTGTCCTTCGCACTCGCCGGCATCGTCGCCGAGGCGCGCGCCGCCAAGCCGAGGGAGGAGGCGACCCGCATCGTCATCCGTCCCAAGGCCGTGGACGACGCGGGCTTCACCGTCACCCTTGAGGACGACGGCATCTACCGGGTGCGCGGCGAGAAGCCGGAGCGCTGGGTGCGGCAGACCGACTTCAACAACGACGAGGCCGTCGGCTACCTGGCCGACCGCCTCAACCGCCTCGGCGTCGAGGACGCGCTGATGAAGGCCGGTGCCCGCGCCGGCGACGGCGTCGCCATCGGCTCCGAGGAGAACGCGGTCGTCTTCGACTGGGAGCCGACCATGGCCGCCGGCGCGGAGATGCTCGGCCGTCGTGGCGAGGACCACCGGCTGGAGGCGCCGCGGCCTGCCGCGCAGCGGCGGCGGGACAAGCAGGCGGAGCGGGACGAGGCGGAGCAGGAGTACGAGGGGTTCGACCCGTTCGCGTAAGCGGCGCCCTGCGGGGGCGGGTCCGGGGGTTCGTGCCCCTGACCCGCCCCTTCGCCGTTTCCTGGGGCTGCGCCCCAGACCCCCTTGTCGCGGCTCCGCCGCTCGTCCTCAAGCGCCGGACGGGCTGAATCAGCCCGTCCGGCGCTTGAGGACAACCGCGCGGAGCGCGGTTTCAGGGGGGCTGGGGGCTCGCCCCCAGGAAACGGCGAAGGGGCGGGACCGGGGCAAACACCCCTGTCCCGCCCCTCCGCACACGGTGCGGGAATCGCCTCAGCGGCCCTGTACGGGGCTGAACCAGTCGCCCCCGCCCCCGGCGGCCGGGGAAGGCTCCTCGCCCGGGAGAAGGGCGCCCGCGCCCTCCCGCTGGCCCGGAATCTCGGACGCCGCCGCCCGCGCGGCGACGCGGGCCGCGCGCTCGTCGGCCTCGTGGGCCAGGTCCAGGGCGGCCTGGTTGAAGCGGACCAGGGACGGCGGGTCGGACGGGCCGAGCAACTGGACCTTGAGCTGGGCGCGCGCCTCGGCGAGGCGGTCCAGGCGCGGGTCGCGGACCGCGGCGAGCAGCGCGCGGACGCCGGAGCCGTCGGGGGTCAGGATGGTGGCCGCGGTGACGGTCGGGAAGTTCGCGAGGAACTCCTCCTCGCTCATGCCGCTGGTGTTGGCCACCGCGTACGGCTTCTCGCTGATCAGGTAGTCCGAGACGACGCTGGAGACGTCGCTGATCAGCACGTCGGCCTGGTTGAAGCAACTGTAGAGCGCCGGCCGCGGGCCGGTGACGATCTGGTGCTCCCACTCGGGCAGCGAGGCCCAGTACGCCGCCTCCCAGGCGGCCGTGGCGGCCTCGACCGCCGCGGCCCGGCCCGGCTCCGGGGCGGTCTGGATCAGCATCCGCTCGGTCTCGTCCACGCTGGGACGGAAGGTGCTGGTGGTGAGCGCCTGGAGCTCCGCCGTCAGGCGCTCCAGCTCGGCGGTGGCCTCCGGGCCCGGGCGCGGGCCCTCGCGCCGGGTGTTGGCCTCGCGGATCATGTCCTTGATGCGCCGGTTGGCCTCGCCCGCGCGCGGGTCGACGGAGCCGGTCATCGGGTGCGGCTTGTAGAGCAGCCGGACGGTGGGGTCGGCGAGCAGCTCGCGGACGATGTTCTCGCCGGCCAGCATGACCGAGGTGTTGCCCGGGTTGCCGTCCCAGCCCTCCCAGGTGGGGGCGTACAGCACGGTGGTGTACGGGCGGACGGGCGGACCGGCGTACGGCCGGATCGGGGCGAGCTGCGGACGGCCGACCTCGACGACGTCCCGGTCGTCCACGCCGATGTCGGCGAGCTGGTAGCGCTCGCGCGCGGCCGGGCCGGCGACCCAGATCTCGTCGTACGCCTTGGAGTACGGGTTGCAGCTCGAGAGCTTGTCGCTCTCGCCGTGGTTGATGAACGCGTGCTTGATCGACGGCATCCGCAGGACCTGCGAGGTCTTGCCGGAGTTCGACGGGTGCAGCAGCACCTTGAGGGTGGACTTCTCCAGGGCCATCAGGTGGTGGACCTTGGGGATGCACACGATCGGGATGTCCGTGGCGTCGATCTTCTTCACCATGAAGCGCTCGCGCAGCACGATGATCGGGTTGCCGTCGAGCTGGGCGAGCGTGGAGAGCCACATGTTCGCCTGGTAGGCGGAGCTGGTGCCGCCGGAGAAGTACATGCCGACGGTCGGCCGGTAGTCGGCCAGCCAGCGGTCGAGCCACTCTATGGCCTGCTCCTCGGAGGCGATCCGCTTGGCCGGGCGCAGCCAGCTCGCCAGGTACAGCAGCCCGCCGAGGGCCAGCAGCAGGGCCAGGCCGACGCCGGCCATGGCGCCCGCGGCCTTGCCGGAGCCCACGGTGACCAGCAGGCCCACCGTCGCCGGGACGGCGAAGCGGACCAGGCGGCGGCCGTGCTGGCGGGCCAGGATGCGCGGCGGGGCGGCGGTCAGGTGCAGCCCGGACGCGTCGATGTTGCGGGTGACGAACGGCAGGGTGCGCGAGCGGCGGACCAGGATGGCGACCGCCTGGCAGCCGAGGTGGGCCGCGTAGAAGAGGACGACGCCGACGAAGACCGGTGCGTAGTCGCGCAGCGAGCCGTCGTCGTGCAGCCGCAGCAGCCCCAGCATGATCACCATGTCGCGCAGCAACTGCCGCACCATGACGTCGAACCGGACCTTGCCGAGCAGGGCGAGCAGACCGGGGTCGCGGTGCTGCAGATAGAGATCGAGCGCGAGGCCCGCCGCCGAGGTGGCGATCAAGAGCGGCACGTTGGGCAGCAGCGCGCCCACGAGCTGGAGTACGAACGACACCAGCATCGTGAGTAGCGCCGCGGCCTGTACGGCTCGGCGGGGGACTGTTCCGGCAGGCACTGGGCGGGCTCCTGGCAGGAGAACTGAAGGATCGGGATGGACCGGGTCGGACACGTCATGGGACAACGGTCGGGACAACGGCCGCAACCGACCGTATGACGGCCGCTGGGCCAGGAGCAATCTTCGGTCACGGCAACCGTCACAAAATAGGGTCGAACGACCACAATCGTCAGACGGTAGATTGGCCGCTCCCAGCGGGAGACGGGCCGCGCCGGCACGGCGTCGGCGGGCGAGAGCAGAGGTGCGGAGCACAGTGCGGGCAGGGACGGCGGAGGAGACGGCGACCGGAGCGGACGGAGGGATCCGGCCGGAGGTCACCGGCGCCCGCAGGATCGTGGTCAAGGTGGGCTCGTCCTCTCTCACCACCGCGGGCGGGGGACTGGACGCCGACCGGGTTGACGCGCTCGTCGACGTCCTGGCTCGGGTCCTGGGCGGCACGCCCGGCCAAGCGGGCGGCCGGGAGATCGTGCTGGTCTCGTCCGGTGCCATCGCCGCCGGCCTCGCCCCGCTCGGCCTCGACCGGCGGCCGAAGGACCTCGCCCGCCAGCAGGCCGCCGCCAGCGTCGGCCAGGGGCTGCTCGTCGCCCGTTACACCGCGTCCTTCGCGCGCTACGGCCGCCGCGTCGGACAGGTCCTGCTGACCACCGACGACACCAGCCGGCGCGCGCACTACCGCAACGCCCGCCGCACCCTGGACCAACTGCTGGCCATGGGCGCCGTCCCGGTCGTCAACGAGAACGACACGGTGGCCACAGACGAGATCCGGTTCGGCGACAACGACCGGCTCGCCGCCCTCGTCGCCCACCTCGTCCGCGCCGACCTGCTCGTTCTCCTCTCCGACGTGGACGGCCTCTACGACGGCGACCCCAGCATCCCGGGCACCTCGCGGATCGCCGAGGTCACCGGGCCCCGGGACCTGGAGGGGATCTCCATCGGCAGCGCCGGCAAGGCCGGCGTCGGCACCGGCGGCATGGTCACCAAGGTCGAGGCTGCCCGGATCGCCGCCGCCGCGGGCATCCCGGTCGTCCTCACCTCCGCCAGCCACGCCGCCGACGCCCTGCTCGGCCGCCCCACCGGCACCCTCTTCCACCGCACCGGCCGCCGCTCCGCCGACCGGCTGCTGTGGCTGGCCCACGCCTCCGCCCCGCGCGGCGCGCTCACGCTGGACGACGGCGCGGTGCGCGCGGTGGTCCAGGGCACCGGCTCGCTGCTGCCGGCGGGCATCGCGGCCGTCGAGGGCGAGTTCAGCGCCGGTGACCCGGTCGAGCTGCGGGACGGCGCGGGGCGCGCGGTGGCCCGCGGGCTGGTCGCCTACGACGCGGCGGAGATCCCCCGCCTGCTCGGCCGCTCCACCCGGGACCTGGCCCGCGAGCTCGGGCCCGGCTACGAGCGCGAGGTCGTGCACCGCGACGATCTGGTCGTCCTGCGGCCCTGAGGCGTCCCGCCGCTCAGCGCGGTGCCCCGGCCGGTGCCGCGCCCGTACGCCGTCCCGTTCCTCTGACGGCCGTCAGCGAAGCGGCCGGTGTGCCGCCGGGGAAGCCGTGGGTGCGTCACGGGGGTGTGGGAGCGGCCGCCGCGGGCAGTAGCGGGAAAAGGTACGGCATCCGGGCACGTGCGGAGGGCTGTCCCGAGGTAAGTCCAGCCTTTCCTCCGGCCTTTCCGCAAAACCACCCCGTGGCCGTCCGCGGGCTGGTCAACTCTTGAGTGCCGGGTCCGCGCCGGGCTCAGGGGCCGTACCGGACCCGGGGCCGGGTCGTACCGGAAGGGGCCGCCGCGGGCGGGCGGCGTCCCGGACGGGGAGGAACCGGCGCGCGGGAGAACCAGCACGACTCGGCTCCGTCGCGGACGCGCACGGGACCGGCCAGACAGGGAGGCCGCCGGTGAGACGAGGGCGCCCAGGGGCCCCGCCCCGAGGTGGGGGATCGGTCTCCCGCATCCCGCGGGCCGCGGGGGAGGAGCCCGTCCTGACCAGCGTCGGGGCGCACGGCACGGGGGAGGACACCGGCACGGACCGGCCGGACGGCGCGCCGGCGGGTGCGAGCGGCGGGTCCCGGCTGTGGCACGTCACCCTCAGCGTCTCGGGGGCCGAGGCGCCGCTGGGCGAGGTCCGGCGGGCGCTGGAGCAGCTCGCCCACGACCACCCCTTCCTCCTCACCAGCCGCTACGCCAACGACCACGCCGAGATCCGGTACTGGGAGGAGGCCCGCGACCTGCACGACGCGGCCGCCGTCGCCCTGCGGCTCTGGGGCGAGCACCGCTCCACGGCCCGGCTGCCGCCGTGGGAGATCGTCGGGCTGGAGGTCATCGACCGCGAGACGTACCACCAGCGGGTGGCGGAGGGCTGCGGACCGCTGCCGGCCGCCCCGGTGGGGGTGCACCCGTTCTGACCGGCGGCGGGCGCGGGCCCCGGGGGCGTCCGAGGGGTGAACGGTCCGCGCGGGGCGGCGTCCGGCGCAACTAAGCTGCGTCCCCATGAGCAGCGACACCCCCACCTCCGGCCCCCTCCCCGAGTCCCCCGTGCTCCGTGCCGCGGTCCGTGCCCGTACCGCCGCCGCCGAGCTCGCGCCGCTGCCACGCGCGGCCAAGGACACGGCGCTGCTCGCCGTCGCCGACGCCCTGGAGGCCCGGACCGACGAGATCGTGGCCGCCAACGCCGAGGACGTCGCGCGGGCCCGCGCCGCCGGCACGGCCGAGGGTGTCGTCGACCGGCTGACCCTCACGCCGGAGCGCGTCCGGGCCATCGCCGCGGACGTGCGCAGCGTCGCCGGCCTGCCCGACCCGGTCGGCGAGGTGGTGCGCGGCTCCACCCTGCCCAACGGCATCGACCTGCGGCAGGTCCGGGTGCCGCTCGGCGTGGTCGGGATCGTCTACGAGGCCCGGCCGAACGTGACGGTGGACGCCGCCGCCCTCTGCCTGAAGTCCGGCAACGCGGTCCTGCTGCGCGGCTCCTCCTCGGCGTACGCGTCGAACACCGCCCTGGTGGCCGTGGTGCGCGAGGCCGTCGCGGGTACGGGGCTGCCGGCGGACGCCGTGCAACTGGTGCCGGGGGAGAGCCGGGAGTCCGTCCGGGAGCTGATGCGCGCCCGCGGCCTGGTCGACGTGCTGATCCCGCGCGGCGGCGCCTCGCTGATCAGGACCGTCGTCGAGGAGTCCACCGTCCCGGTGATCGAGACGGGCACCGGCAACTGCCACGTCTACGTGGACGCCGAGGCCGACCTCGACACGGCCGTCCGGGTGCTCGTCAACTCCAAGGCGCACCGCGTCAGCGTCTGCAACGCCGCCGAGACCCTCCTCGTCCACCGGGACATCGCCGGGCGGCTGCTTCCGGCCGCGCTGGACGCGCTGGCCGAGGCCGGGGTGACGGTGCACGCCGACGAGCGGGTGCGGGCGCTGGCCGGCGGGACGAAGGCGACGGTGGTGCCCGCCACGGAGGAGGACTGGGCGACCGAGTACCTCTCCTACGACATCGCGGCCGCGGTGGTGGACTCGCTGGACGACGCCGTGCGGCACATCCGGCGGTGGTCCTCCGGACACACCGAGGCGATCGTCACCACCTCACAGCAGGCGGCCAGGCGCTTCACCCGATTGGTGGATTCCACGACGGTCGCGGTGAACGCGTCCACACGGTTCACGGACGGCGGCCAGTTCGGCTTCGGCGCGGAGATCGGCATCTCCACCCAGAAGCTGCACGCGCGCGGCCCGATGGGACTGCCCGAGCTCACCTCGACCAAGTACATCGTCACGGGTGACGGGCACATCCGGGGCTGACCTGCGGCGGGGGCGGTGACGGGCCGGGTGCCGCGCGGGTGCGGCGGCCCTAATTCCCGTACCGCCCGCGCGGATTGACCGCTTCGGGTCTACGCTGGGGGCGTGCCGGACGACGTGGGGGGCAGGCCGTTCCCGGACGGCGAGGAGCCCGACAGCCACCACCGCGGAGGCGAGGACGAGTTCGCCGCGGTGGTCTTCGACGAGGAGTTCGTGCGGGCCGCCGTGGTGCACGAGCCCAGCGCGGCCGAGCGCGTGCTCGCCGCCCGGGCCCGCTCGGGCGGCGGACCGGGCGAGGACGACGGGTACGAGGGCCGCGACGCGTACGGACGGCGCGCCGGCGGACGGACCCGCCGCCGCACCGGCGGCGGACCGGGCGCCTGGCGGACGCTCACCCACGACCTGGATCCGGACGACGCCTACGGGCCCTACGGCCGCTACGGCAGCCGGCGCGGGCCCTACCGGGGCCGGCCGCGCTGGTATCGACCGGTGGCCTGGCTGCTCTGCGTCCTGCTGGGCATCGGCGCGGTGGCCCTGGCCTTCGCGGCGGTCTACCGGGGGGCGTCCTCCGGAGACCGGCGGAACCCCGCCCCGCCGCCCGCCACCACCGGGGTGGACGCGCCGCCGCGGCGGCAGGGAGCCCTGCCGCACGCGGACCGGCCGGACGCCGTGGCGGACCCGGGCGCTCCCGTCGCCTCGGCGGCGTCCGCGGCCACGGCCCCGGCGGCGCCGCGGCACGGCTGACCGCCGGAGCGTCCTCGTCACCCTGGGTGATCATGGCCGGGGTGACCTGCGACGACATTCTTTGCCGGCGTCTGACGGGCCCGGGCGGCGCGTCCGGGGGCCCGCGCCGGAAGTTGTCGTGTACCAGCGCGTTTACGGAAGGGCCCGGCGACCTACCCTTGAGGTATGGAAGGGCCTGGAGACCCGCCTGAGGGGACGCCCGAGGGTGCCCCGGGAGGTGGTGACGAAGAGTACCGGTCGGTCGTCTTCGACGAATCGTTCGTCCGGGCTGCCCGCCTCCAGGAGTTCTCGGCCCGGGAGCGGCTGGGCGATCACGCCCCGGCCGTGCGCACGCGGCACGCCTGGGCCCGGCTCGGCGCCTCGCGCCAGTTGCTGCTCCTCGTCCTGCTGATCGCGCTGGCCTTCGGCACGGCCGTCTACATGGGTCTGCGCCACCCCTACAAGGAGCCCCGGCCGCCGTCCGCCGAGCCGCTGCAGACCACCGTCATACCGCTCGCCCCGCGCGGCACGGTGCCCGGCGGTGCCGCGGAGCGACTGTTCGCCGGCAGTCCGGCCCGGCACTTCGGGGAGGGCGCCGAGGGCGTCACACTGCCCGCCGTGCGGCGCACCCAGAACTTCTCCGAGGGGCTGGTGATGGCCGCCCTGGCCACCGCCAAGGAGTACACCGTCAAGTCCGCGCTGGACCGGGACGTGCTCGGCGGCGGCGACGGACGGGCCGTGCGCCCCCTGCTCGCGCCCGCGCAGCAGGACCAGTACGACCGCAGCTTCGACCGGCCGGCGGACGACGGGCGGCACGCGATCACCGGCTGGCTGGTCCGCTTCGACCCAGCCCAGGTGGCCGTGGACGACGCCCCCGCCCGCGTCCAGGGCGCCTTCTCCCTCACCGAGGTCTCCCCGGCCGCGCTGGAGGTCTCCGCCGACCACACCTTCGTCTACGCGGTCCGCCCGGCGGCGGCCGGGCCGGCGAAGGCGGGGGCGGCGGACACCTCGCTGTTCACCGTCCGCCGGATCATCCGCTTCCGCTTCGACCGGGACGACCTCCAGGACCACCACCTCCAGGTGCTCCAGAGCACCGTCGAGGCGGGGCCGGAGTCCTGCGGCGCGGACGACGCGGCCTACCTGCGGCCCGTCCTGGCCGGCCGCACGGCCGACGGCGGCCGGCAGCCCGTCACCGACCCGTACGCGACGGGCCGGCCGGCGGGCGGGCTCTGCGGCGTACTGGCGCCGGAAGCCCTGGCCCCGGCGGGACGCTGATCGGGCGACGCCGGGCCGGCGGCCCTACGGCGGCTCCCTGCCGAGTCCTCCGGCTTCCGGTCAGCCCTCCGGCTTCCGTCAGCCCTTCGGCTCCCCGTCGCGCGGTGCGTCCCGGGGCTCGTCCCGCGGGCCGTCCTTCGGCCGGCCGGCGGAGCCGGAGCGCCCGGTGAAGGTGTCCCGCAGCCGGCCGCCCAGGTCGTTGGCCCCGCCCGCGATGTCCCGCACCAGCCCCATCAGCGGGTCCTTGCTCGACCGCACGGACTCCGCGTAGTGGTTGGCCGAGTCGCGGAAGGAATCGGACACCGAGGCGTCCTTGTCCTCCGCGCGCCGCGGGTAGTGGCCGTCCATGAGGCGTTGGAAATCGCGGCTCTCCGCCCAGCGCTTGAGCTCGGCCGCCCGCACGGTGGCGAACGGGTGGCTGCGCGGCAGCACGTTCATGATCTTCAGGACGGAGTCCCGCAGATCGCCGCCCGCCTCGTACTCCTCGGCCTGGGCGAGGAAGGCGTCCACGTTCATCTCGTGCAGGTGGTTGCCGCCCGCCAGCTTCATCAGGCCGCGCAGCGACGCCTGGAGATCCTGGCCCACCAGCAGCCCGGCCCGGTCCGCCGACAGCTCCGACTTGCGGAACCACTCGCGCAGCGCCGTCACGATCGCGGTGACCGCTATGCCGCCCAGCGGGATCCAGGCCACCTTCAGCGCGAAGTTGGTGAGGAACAGCAGGATCGTCCGGTAGACCGAGTGGCCCGACAGGGCGTGACCCACCTCGTGGCCCACGACCGCCCGCATCTCCTCCTCGTCCAGCAGCTCGACCAGGCCCGTCGTCACCACGATGACCGGCTCGTCCAGGCCGACGCACATGGCGTTGGGCTGCGGGTCCTGCGTGACGTACATCGGCGGGACCTTGGGCAGGTCGAGGATGTAACAGGCGTCCAGGAGCATGGTGTGCAGGTGCGGGAACTGCCGGTCGCCCACCCGCACCGAGTCGGACAGGAACAGCAGCCGCAGGCTGCGCTCCGGCAGCAGGCCGCTCAGGGCCTTGAAGACGGTGTCGAAACCGCTCAGCTTGCGCAGGGCGACCAGGGCGGAACGGTCCGCCGGGTGTTCGTACGCCCGGGACGAGATGTCCGGGAAACGCCTCCGGTCGCGGCCCGGTGCGCGCCCCTCCCCGTCCCCCTCCGCGCGGCCGGAGCCGTTCGCGGCGTTGCTGTCACTCATGGCGACCCCCTCAACTGGGCTCGATCGTGGCCCGTCCCCCGGCTGACGGACCCCACCCTAGGCGCTGCCACCGACAGGGCTACCGTGGAGGGCATGTCCGCTCTCCAGGGTTTCACCCACCTCGCGGCCTCCCCGGCGTTCACCGGGCCGCTGGCCGTCTCCGCCCACGATCAGGGACCGGGGCCGGTGCTGCGCACGGTCGTCATCGTCGCCCTGATCGGCGTGCCGCTCACCGCCTGGCTGCTCCTCCGCGGGTACCGCGGGAAGGGCTGAGCCCCGGCCCGCCGCCCCGACCGGACCGCCGCGCGGAGTCGGCGTGAGCGCGACGACCGCCTCCGCATACGATGTGGCGGAAGTCTCCCACCGATCGTCTCCGGAGAGGTCCTGCCGACGATGTCCCTCACCTCAGCCCACTCGGCCCTGGTCACGTTCGCTTCCGAGAGCGAGCACGTCGACACCCACGAGAGCCTGAGCCCCTACGTCACCGGCGGCTCCGCGCTCTTCATCCTGCTCCTCCTGCTCTACGTGACCACGCGTTTCAACCGGGACCGCTGACCGGCCGGGGCGCACTCCCCGCGGGGCCGGCGTACCGCCGTGCCCAGTAGGGTCTGCACGCATGGAAGAGCAGACAGAGCCCGCGAAGCGGCGGCTCGGCGTCATGGGCGGGACGTTCGATCCGGTCCACCACGGCCACCTGGTCGCCGCGAGTGAGGTCGCTTCGCAGTTCCACCTGGACGAGGTGGTGTTCGTCCCGACCGGCCACCCCTGGCAGAAGAGCCACAAGGCGGTGTCCCCGGCCGAGGACCGCTACCTGATGACGGTCATCGCCACGGCGTCCAACCCGCAGTTCTCGGTCAGCCGGATCGACATCGACCGCGGGGGACCGACGTACACCGTCGACACGCTCCGGGACCTGCGCGCCCTCAACGACGACGCGGACCTGTTCTTCATCACCGGCGCGGACGCGCTCGCGCAGATCCTCACCTGGCACAACACGGACGAGTTGTTCTCCCTCGCCCACTTCATCGGCGTCACCCGCCCCGGGCACATACTGGCCAACCCGGGGCTGCCGGACGACCGGGTCTCGTTCGTCGAGGTCCCGGCCCTCGCCATCTCCTCGTCCGACTGCCGCGCGCGCGTGGCGGAGGGCGAGCCCGTCTGGTATCTGGTGCCGGACGGTGTCGTGCGCTACATCGCCAAGCGCAAGCTGTACCGTCACGACGGCTGACAACCGGCCGAACCGGCTCCAGCGCCATCGAGGGGCACCGTTGAACGACCGCCAGGACCCGTACGCGCACGATCCCCACGTGCACGATCCCCACCTCCGGGACGCGTACGGCCGGGATCCGTACGGACAGCAGCCGCAGGTGTACGGCTACGACGCCTACGGCAGTCCGGTGCACCACCCCGACGACCCGCGGATGGCGTACGACGCCTACGGCAGACCGCTCGCCGGACTCGACGGCGGGCAGCAGGCGGACGGCCTGGGAGCGGGCGGTGGCCGGCCGCAGGGGTACGACCTGGGCTACGGCTACGACCCGTACGCCGCCGATGGCCAGACGAGCGGGTACCAGCAGGCGCAGGAGTACCCGTCGTACCAGCAGCAGGCGTACGGCGTGGGGGACCAGCAGGGACAGCCCCTCCAGGGGCACGTGCGGGTACAGGCCCAGGCTCCGGCCGCACATCCCCAGGCTCCGTCCCCGGCGGCCGACCAGGCCCCCACGGCGGACCGGCCCCAGGAGTGGATCCCCCGGCAGGCCGACCATGCCGACCGTGCCGGCCGGGCGGACGCCCCCGGCGGCGCGGAGACCGCGGCACCGGCCGGAACCGTCCCCGAGCCGCGGCACGCGCCGGACGACGAGCCGGCGGCCCCGGCGTACCACACCGAGCAGTTCTCCTTCGTCGAGGCGCCGGACGAGGACGCCGAGGACGTCATCGACTGGCTGAAGTTCAGCGAGAGCCGGACCGAGCGCCGGGACGAGCGCAAGCGCCGGGGCCGCAACCGCTACGTCGCGCTGGCCGTGGCGGCCGTGCTGGCCCTGGGCGGGGTGCTCGGCTACCTCTTCCTCACGGGCGGCGACGGGAAGGACGGCGGCACGGCGGCCGGCGGCGGCCAGAAGCGCGACGTCATCGTCGTCCACCTGCGGCAGACCAAGGGCGGCGGGAGCTCGACGGCCCTGCTCGTCGACAACGCGACGACCAGGAAGGCCACCGCCGTCCTGCTGCCCAACTCGCTCGCCGTCGCCAAGGAGGGCGGCGGGGCCACGACCCTCGGCAAGTCGGTCCAGGAGGCGGGCACCGGGGGCACCCGTGACGCCCTGAACACTCTGCTCGGCTCGCAGATCAAGGGAAGCTGGCGGCTGGACACCCCGTACCTGGAGAACCTCGTCCAACTGATCGGCGGTGTGTCGGTGGACGCCGACGCCGACGTCCCCGGCGCCAAGCCGGGAGACGAACCGCTGGTGCGCCGGGGTGCCGGTCAGAGCCTCAACGGCCAGGCGGCCGTCGCCTACGCCATCCACCGGGTGCCGGGGGAGGCCCCCGAACGGCAGCTCAACCGGTTCGGGCAGGTCATGCAGGCCGTCCTGAAGAAGATGTCCACCGACCCGAAGGCCGCGACCACCACGGTCGAGGCGCTGGCGCAGATCCCCGACCCGTCGCTCTCCGTCCCCCAGCTCGGCGCCTCCCTGGCCCAACTGGCGGCCCGCGCCAAGGCGGGCGCGTACCGCACCACCGTGCTGCCCGTGCGGCCGGACGGCACCCTCGGCGGGGAGGAGGCGGACGGCGTGGTCAAGGAGGTGCTCGGCGGCGCCGTCGGGAGCGCGGGCGCCGGTACGACGCCGCGGGTCAGCGTGAAGAACGCCACAGGCGGCGCGACCGGCGCCGGGGCGGCCCGGGTCGCCCTCGTCAACGGCGGCTACACCTACCTCGACGCGGGCACGGCCGCCCCGGCCGGCTCCTCCGCCGTCTACTACGCGGACGACAAGCGGGCGGCGGACGCCCGGGAGGTCGCCAAGACGCTGGGGCTGCCGGCCGGCGCGGTACGGAAGGGGCGGCCGGCGGACGTCGCGGCCAACGCGGACGTGACCGTGGTGCTGGGCCGGAACTACAAGGGCTGACCGGCGCCGGAGGGGGCGCCGGCACGGGTGCGGGGCGGGTGCGGGGGCGGGCGCCGAAAAGCCCCGGAGGGGCCGCGGCGGGTCGTGAGACCCTTGAGGGCGTACCCACCCCCTACCGAAAGCATGGCCAGTGACCGCCACGGACCGCTCCGCACAGCTCATTCAGGCCGCCGCCCAGGCCGCCGCCGACAAGCTCGCGCACGACATCGTCGCCTACGACGTCAGCGATGTGCTGTCGATCACCGACGCCTTCCTGCTGGCCTCGGCCCCCAACGACCGCCAGGTCAAGTCGATCGTCGACGAGATCGAGGAGCGGCTGCTCAAGGAGCTGGGCGCCAAGCCGGTCCGGCGCGAGGGCGACCGCGACGCGCGCTGGGTGCTCCTGGACTACATGGACATCGTCGTGCACGTCCAGCACAGCGAGGAGCGCGTCTTCTACGCCCTGGAGCGGCTGTGGAAGGACTGCCCCGAGATGGAGCTGCCCGCCGACGCGGTCGCCACCCGGGGCAAGGCCGCCGAGCACGCCCGCGCCCAGGAGGCCGCCGACGCGCGGGACGGTGAGCTGAGCTGAACGGCAGCAGGGGAGGCGGCCGGGGCCGCCGCATCGTCCTGTGGCGGCACGGCCAGACGGCCTGGAACGTGGAGCGCCGCTTCCAGGGCACCACGGACATCGAGCTGACGGAGACCGGCGTCGCCCAGGCGCGCCGGGCGGCCCGGTTGCTGGCGGCGATGAAGCCGGACGCCGTCGTCGCCTCCGACCTCCGGCGCGCCGCCGGCACCGCCGCCGAGCTGGCGGCGCTCACCGGCCTGGAGATCACCCATGATCCCGGGCTGCGGGAGACGTACGCCGGGGCCTGGCAGGGCCTGACGCACGAGGAGATCAGCGAGCGGTACGGCGATCAGTACGCGGCCTGGAAGCGCGGCGAGCCCGTGCGGCGTGGCGGCGGCGAGCTGGAGACCGAGGTCGCCGAGCGGGCGGCGCCCGTCGTCCTGGCCCACGCGGACCGGTTGCCGGACGGCGGCACGCTCGTCGTCGTCAGCCACGGCGGCACCATCCGCACCACGATCGGGCGGCTGCTCGGGCTGGACCCGCTCTCCTGGGAGGCGCTCGGCGGGCTCAGCAACTGCTGCTGGTCCGTCCTGGGCGAGGGCGCGCGCGGCTGGCGGCTGCTGGAGCACAACGCGGGCACCCTGCCGGAGCCGGTCCTCGGCGACGACGACTGACCCCTGCCGGAGGCCCTCGTTCCGGGGTGGGGGCCGGCCACCGGGCCCGATTTCCCATTCGGGCAGGTGGCAGGCTAAAGTTCTTCTTGTTCGCGGGGAACGCGGGGGAAAACCTCCGGGGGAGCCGAGAACAGCGGGGCTATAGCTCAGTTGGTAGAGCGCCTGCATGGCATGCAGGAGGTCAGGAGTTCAATTCTCCTTAGCTCCACAGAAAAGGGATCCCGTCCGGTCGGAAAGACCGGGCGGGATCTTTGCTTTGACGGGCCCGGCCGCCCCTCCGGAGAAGGCCGGCCGAGGCGTGGCCGGGGGCTTCACTCCCGGACGACGCGCAGCCCCGCGAAGTCCTGGGGCTCCGCGTCGCTGCCGCCGAGGACCCAGGCGAGAGGCAGTACGGTCACCCCCCACAGCAGGCCGCCCAGCCAACGCCCCAGCGCCTGGTGCGGCCGGGGGCGGCCGTCATCCGCGGCGCGGACCACCCGGAGCCCCAGCATCAGCTTTCCCACGCTGCCGCCGGAGGCCAGGACGAAGAGCACCTGGTTGAGGGCGGACCACAGGAGGGCGCCGGCCAGGAAGGCGGCTGCAGCCCCCGGCGGGGACAGGTGCCCGGTCCGGCCCGGGCCCATGACCACGTACCCGACCCCCGCGACCAGGCCGAACAGGAGGGCGAACGCGCCGTCGATCGCCGCGGCCCCGTAACGCCGTCCCCTGCCCGCCGTCACCGATCGGCGCATGTCCTTCTTCCCCCTCGGGCCGTACCGCCCGCTCCCGTGCGTCGCGTCGGCGAACCGTACCGCGATGACGGGCACCTGGGGGTCACGGAACCCGCTGCGGCTCCTTCTCCGCCAGCCGGTCGCGTATCTCCGACAGCCGCATCCCGTGCTCCGGGCAGCCGACCAGCGGATCCTCCAGCGCGGCCAGCGAGGCCAGGAGACGGGCGGTCTCCGCGTCCTCCGGGGTGTAGACCACGACGCGCGTCTCGGGGGCCTCGGCCGGCGAGAGCGAGGTGGAGACCAGCCGGAGCTCGCCCACCGAGGGGTGCCGCATGACCTTCGTCCGGCGGCCCGGCGGGACGACGTCCCCGGCCTCCCAGAGCCGGCGGAACTCCTCACTGGACGTGATGAGCAGCCGCAGGAACTCCTCCCAGGCCGGCTCGCCGACGTGCCGCCCGTACGCGCCGCGGAACGTGGCCACCAGCAGCGGCAGTTCCTCCTCGCGGTTCACCACCGGGCTGCAGCACTCGGGGCGGGTGAAGAGCTGCCAGAGGACGTTGGCCTTCCAGTCCGCCGTCAGGTACACCAGCGGGAAGAGGGCGCGGTAGGGCGCGTTGGTGGCCAGCACGTCGTAACGGGCGTTGTAGACGACCGCCGGGTTCGGGCCGAGGGCGTCCACGACGGCCTGCACCGCCGGGTCGACCGTGTCCGCGTCGGCCACCCGCCGCGGCGCGTACGGGACTTCGGCCAACTGGTAGAGGTGCTCGCGCTCGTTCTCGTCCAGGCGCAGTGTCCGGGCGATGGCGTCCAGCACCTGCACGCTGGCGTTGATCGGGCGGCCCTGCTCCAGCCAGGTGTACCAGGTGATGCCGACCCCGGAGAGCTGTGCCACCTCCTCGCGCCGGAGGCCGGGGGTGCGCCGGCGCAGGCCCTCGGGGAAGCCCACGTCGGCCGGTCTCACCCTGGCCCGCCGGCCGCGCAGGAAGGCGGCCAGCTCCGTTCGCCTGCGTCCGTTCAGTGTCGCCATCGTCGTCACGCCCCCCATGGTCGTCGCGGGGGCGGAGCGTCGCCAGGTGCCGTCGGTAATAGCGTCGGCGGGCTCTCACCACCCGTACCCGTGCGAACCCAGCCTGTACGCATGTCCACGATCCCGTCCCCCCGGACTTCGTCCGTCCCCGCTCCCAGTGAAGCGGATCCCACTGACAACGCCGTCGGCGCCGACCGTGCCGACGGCGCGGCCGCCGACGGCCGTACCGGCAGGCCCGTGCGGCCCGGCTGGCTGCTGCTGATCGTGCTGCTCGGCCAGTTCATGGCGATCCTCGACTCGTTCGTGGTCAACGTCGCCACCGCGACCATCCGGTCCGAGCTGCACGCGTCGGGCGCCGGGCTGCAACTGGTCGTGGCCGGTTACACGATCGGTTACGCGGTGCTGCTGATCACCGGTGCCCGGCTCGGCGCCCGCCACGGCTACCGGAGAGCCTTCCTCGCGGGACTGGCCCTGTTCACCCTGGCCTCGCTGCTCTGCGGAGTGGCCGGCGGCACCGGCACGCTGATCGTCTTCCGGTTCGTCCAGGGCGCCGGCGCCGCCGTGATGCTGCCGCAGGTGCTGAGCCTGATCCAGCGCACCTACGCCGGAGCGGCGCGGGCGCGGGCGCTCGGCCTCTTCTCGGCCGTGATCGCCTCCGGTGCCGCGGTCGGGATGATCGTCGGCGGTCTGCTGGTGGACGCGGACCTGTTCGACTGGAGCTGGCGGCCGGTCTTCCTGGTCAACGTGCCGATCGGCCTGATCCTGTTGCTGCTGGGAGCCCGGCTGATGCCTCGCGACGCGTCATGCGCCGGGGAGCGCACGCGGGCGCTCGACCTGCCGGGCCTGGTGCTCCTCGCGGCGGCGGTCATGTGTTTCACGGTGCCGATGGTGCTGGGCGAGCAGCAGGGCTGGCCGCTGTGGACCTGGCTGTCGTTCGGGCTCTGCGCCGCGCTCGCGGTGGTCTTCGCCGGGTACGAGTCACGGCTGGCCCGCCGCGGCGGGGCGCCGCTGATCGCGCCCGCGGTGCTGTGGGCGCCGGGGATGCCGCGGGCGGTGGTGCGGATCGGGCTCACCATGGCGATGAACGCCGGCGTCCTCCTGACCCTCTCCCTGCACCTGCAGAGCGGGCTGGGCTTCGGGCCGCTGCGCACCGGACTGACCTTCCTGCCCACGGCGGTGGCCTTCGGCGGCGTCGGCCTCAACTGGCGCCGGCTTCCCGAACGGTGGCACGGCGCCCTGCCCACGGCCGGGCTGCTGCTGGCGGCGGTCTCCTTCGCGGGCACCGGGCTCGTCCTGCGGGACGGCGGGGACGGCGGCCTGTGGCTGTACGCGGTGCTGTTCGGCGGCGGTGGCGGGCTCGGCCTCGCCTTCAGCCCGACGCTCGGCCGTACGCTGGCGGGGGTGCGGCCGGAGCACGCCGCGGACGCCGGCGGGCTGCTCACCACCACCAGCCAGCTCGGTCTGGTGACCGGGGTGGCCGTCTACGGCGCCGTCCACCTCGCCGAGGCCGACGGCGGAGGGGCGACCTCCTCGGCGCACGGGGTGTGGATCACCTCGCTGGCGCTGGCGGGGACGGCGGTGGCCGCGGTGGGGACGGCTCTGCCCCGTCGGGGGCGCTGACCCGGACCCCGTCCCCGTGGCAGAATCGGACGGCCGGGCGCGGACGGGGTGAAGGGGAGGGAAGCTGACATGCCGGGGTGCGTGTTCGCGACGACCGACGTCCTTCCCGGATCCGCCCGACCGTTCGGGTCTCCCGGATTCCCCCGGATTCCCGGAGTGACCGCCCTCCAGTGCCCGGCTTGTGGCTCCGCTCATGTGGCCCAGGTGCTCGGCGACAACGGCGGTGTTTCGTACGTCTGCACGGCCTGCGGCCATAGCTGGAGCTGAGTGAATGGGTGCACACAGCCGGAAATGCGACTGGTGCGGCAGCGGGACGCCCATCGTTCGCGACATGGAACCGATCAACGCCGACTACCAGTACTGGTGCGTCGAGTGCGCACGGGCGCTGATCATAAAAGGCGACCCCATCGAGACCTACCGGGAACTGGAAGGGGAGCCGATCTACGGGCGGCTGCTCGACGAGCACTGCGCTCTCAAGCGGTTCTACTCGTTCGCCACCGCGTGAAAGCGGGGCACGGGCCGCTTGAGGGCCGCCCGGCGGTCGGATGACGGCCGGGCGGCCCGGTGGAGCGCCGGGCAAATCGGGCGAAACCGACCGGGAGAACCACCGATTTGGCAGATGGCAGGGGGGGCCGTGTAATGTAGTCGATGTCGCCAGGGGGAACCGGCCGGAAACGGTGGGAAAGCCCGGGCGGCGAACAAGAGAACAAGGGGCTATAGCTCAGTTGGTAGAGCGCCTGCATGGCATGCAGGAGGTCAGGAGTTCAATTCTCCTTAGCTCCACAGAAGATGAGCGGGTCGTCCGAAAGGGCGGCCCGCTTCTCGTTGTGCCGCCTTCCGCTTGTGCGCGTTTTCGCTCGGCGCCATGCGTTCTTGCCTCGGCGCCATGCGTTCTTGCATGTTCATGACCGTTCCTTGTCCGCTTGTTGGCGAACACATGCCCCCTGCATGAACCGTTCGCCGAAAGAGTGACGTGCCGTGTGCACGCCGCTTCCGACGCGGCCGTCACACGCGACCACACGCGACTCATCGCATCGCAGGGGGTTTTATGAGATCTCGCCGTTCCGGAGCACGCGCGGGCCTGGCCCTGGCCGCCGCGCTGCCCCTGGTGGCCGGAGCGCTGGCGCTCGGCGCGCCCGCCGCCGGTGCCGACAGCGGACCGCACGGCCGCCAGTCCCTGGCCGGTACCAAGCCCGAGTGGGCCACGGCCGCCGCCGACCGGGGCACCACCTCGGCGAAGCGGGCCGTCGCCGCCCGCGTCTACCTCGCCGGCCGGGACGCCAGGGGGCTCGCCGCGTACGCCCGGGCCGTCTCCGACCCCCGGTCCGCCGCCTACGGCAAGTACCTGACGGCCCGCCAGGCGAAGGATCGTTTCGGCCCGACCGGAGGTCAGATAGCCGAGGTCACCGGATGGCTGAAGTCCGCGGGCCTCAAGGTGACCGGCACCAACGAGCACTACGTCACCGTCACCGGTGACGCCGGGGCGGTCGAGAAGGCCTTCGGCACCCGACTGCACGACTACGCCAAGGACGGCCGGACGTACCACGCGCCGTCCTCGACGGCCTCCGTCCCCGCCTCGCTGCACGGCGCGGTCCTCACCGTCGTCGGCCTCGACGACGCCCCGCGCCGCGCCCACCGCGACGAGACCCTGCCCGGCCCGAGCGCCGCCTTCGTCAACTCCGGCCCGTTCTCGACGTACTACGGCTCGAACGTGAACAAGAGCCTGCCGTCGGCCTACGGCGGCCACGCCCCGTACGCGATCAAGGGCTACACCGGCAAACAGCTCCGCGCCGCGTACGGCGCCGGGAACTTCACCGGCAAGGGCGTCACCGTCGCGATCACCGACGCGTACGCCTCGCCGACGATCGCCAAGGACATCGAGCAGTACGCGAAGCGCAACGGCGACAAGGCGTACCGCAAGGGCCAGTTCTCGCAGGTGCTGCCCGCCGACTGGAAGCACGGCTCGCCCGACGAGTGCGACGCGGCCGGCTGGTACGGCGAGGAGACCCTCGACATCGAGGCCGTGCACGCGGTGGCCCCCGAGTCGGACATCGTCTACGTGGCCGGCGCCTCCTGCCAGGACGACGACCTGATCGACTCCCTGCACAAGATCGTCGACAACCGGCTGGCCGACATCGTCTCCAACTCCTGGAGCGACATCGAGACCCACGAGACGCCGGACGTCGCAGCCGCCTACGACCACGTCTTCCAGCAGGGCGCCGTCGAGGGCATCGGCTTCTACTTCTCGTCCGGCGATGACGGCGACAACAGCCACAAGCACGGCGAGAAGACGGTCGACACCCCCGCCAACTCGCCGTGGGCGACCTCCGTCGGCGGCACCTCGCTGGCCGTCGGCAAGGGCGACCGCTACCTGTGGGAGACCGGCTGGGGCACCCACAAGGCGCCGCTGTCGAAGGACGGGCGCACCTGGAGCGGCTTCCCGGGCGAGTTCACCGGCGGGGCCGGCGGCGGCACCAGCAAGATCTTCGAGCAGCCGTACTACCAGCGCGGCGTCGTCCCCGACGCGCTCGCCAAGGCCGGCGGCGCGGCCAAGCCGATGCGCGTCGGACCGGACATCGCGGCGGTCGCCGACTCCACCACCGGCTTCCTGGTCGGCCAGACGCAGACCTTCCCGGACAAGTCCGTGAAGTACGGCGAGTACCGCATCGGCGGCACCTCGCTCGCCGCACCCGTGATCGCCGGTGTGCAGGCACTGGCCCAGCAGGCCCGGCACGGCGTGCCGATCGGCTTCGCCAACCCGGGCATCTACGACCGCTACGGCACGGCCGCCTACCACGACGTGACCGACCACCCGCTGGGCAGGGGACAGGGCATCGGCAACGTCCGGGTCGACTTCGTCAACGGCGTCGACGCCAAGGGCGGCACCACCGTGTCGCTGCGCAGCATGGGCGACGACGGCTCGCTGTCGGCGACCGTCGGCTACGACGACGTCACCGGCGTGGGCTCGCCGGGGCGTGACTACGTGACGTCGTACGTGCCGGGGCACCGGCGCTGACCGGGACCGGGCGCCGTCGTCCTGGCGGGGGCGGCGCCTGACCTGGACCGGGCGCCGTGGTCCTGGTGGCGGCGGCCGGCCTGACCGGGACGGGGCGCCGTCATCCTGGCGGTGGCGGCGCCCGGCCCGCTTCGAAGGCCGCTGAGGCCCGCCGCACCGGTCCCCGGGCTCTGTGCGGGCCTAGGGGCCCCTGCGGTAACCTGACTCCATGCGTGCCGTACGCCTCCTGCTTAGCGAGCCGCGCTGATCAATCCCGACCGGTCAGGTCGGCATCGGCGCGGCGTCCCCTCCTGTGCGAGGGGATTTTTCGTTTCCGGACTCCGTCGGAGAGCCGGGGACCGTAACGCGACCGCAGGCAGAGACGACGATCGATGGAGCTTTGAGGACGATGAGCGAGACCACTACCGCCGCCGAGGTGGCTGCCCCGCACCGCTACACGGCCGCGCTGGCCGCCGACATCGAGGCACGCTGGCAGGACTTCTGGGACGCCGACGGGACGTACGAGGCGCCCAACCCGGACGGCGAGCTGGCCGGTGACCCCGAGGTCGTGGCCCGGCCGCGCAAGTTCATCATGGACATGTTCCCGTACCCCTCGGGCGCGGGCCTGCACGTCGGCCACCCGCTGGGCTACATCGCGACGGACGTGACCGCCCGGTACCACCGGATGACCGGCCACAACGTCCTGCACACCCTGGGCTTCGACGCCTTCGGCCTGCCCGCCGAGCAGTACGCGGTGCAGACCGGCACCCACCCGCGGGTGTCCACCGAGGCCAACATGGAGAACATGAAGGCGCAACTGCGCCGCCTGGGCCTGGGCCACGACAAGCGGCGGTCGTTCGCGACGATCGACCCCGAGTACTACAAGTGGACGCAGTGGATCTTCCTGCAGATCTTCAACGCGTGGTTCGACGAGGACGCGAAGAAGGCCCGGCCGATCGCCGAGCTGGTGGCGCAGTTCGAGAGCGGGGAGCGCTCCCTGCCCGACAGGCGCTCCTGGAATGAGCTGAGCGCCGCCGAGCGCGCCGACGTGCTGGGCGAGTACCGCCTGGCCTACGCCTCCGACGCGCCCGTCAACTGGTGCCCGGGCCTGGGCACCGTGCTGGCCAACGAGGAGGTCACCGCCGACGGCCGCTCCGAGCGCGGCAACTTCCCCGTCTTCAAGTCCAAGCTGCGCCAGTGGAACATGCGCATCACCGCCTACGCGGACCGCCTGCTGGACGACCTGGACGCGCTGGACTGGCCCGAGGCCATCAAGCTGCAGCAGCGCAACTGGATCGGCCGCAGCGAGGGCGCCCACGTCGACTTCGCCGTCGACGGCCGTCCCGAGGCGAAGGCCACCGTCTTCACCACCCGCCACGACACCCTGTTCGGCGCCACCTACCTGGTGCTGGCGCCCGAGCACCCGCTGGTCACCGGTGACGACCCGATCGTCCCGGCCGCCTGGCCCGAGGGCGCCCACGCGGACTGGACCGGCGGGCACGCCACCCCGGCCGAGGCCGTCGCCGCCTACCGCAAGGAGGCCGCCGCCAAGTCGGACGTCGAGCGGCAGGCCGACGCCAAGGAGAAGACCGGCGTCTTCACCGGCGCCTACGCCGTCAACCCGGTGAGCGGCGACCGGATCCCCGTCTTCGTCGCCGACTACGTCCTGATGGGCTACGGCACCGGCGCCATCATGGCCGTCCCCGCGCACGACAGCCGCGACTTCGCCTTCGCCCGCGCCTTCGGCCTGCCCATGCGCTGCGTCGTCAAGCCGTCGGACGACCGGGGCACCGACCCCGCGGAGTGGGCCGACGCCTTCGACTCGTACGACGCCGAGATCATCGACTCGACCGGGCCCGACATCTCCCTGGACGGGCTGGTCGTGCCCGAGGCCAAGGCCCGCATGGCGGCCTGGCTGACCGAGCGGGGCATCGGCGAGGGCACGGTCAACTTCCGGCTGCGCGACTGGCTGTTCAGCCGCCAGCGCTACTGGGGCGAGCCCTTCCCGATCGTCTACGACGAGGACGGCGTCGCCCACGCGCTGCCCGAGTCGATGCTGCCGCTGGAGCTGCCCGAGGTCGAGGACTACGCCCCGCGCACCTTCGAGCCGGACGACGCGGACACCGAGCCGGAGACCCCGCTGTCCCGCAACGCGGACTGGGTCAACGTCGAGCTGGACCTGGGCGACGGCGTGAAGCGCTACCGCCGCGAGACCAACACCATGCCCAACTGGGCCGGTTCCTGCTGGTACGAGCTGCGCTACCTGGACCCGCGCAACAGCGAGCGGCTGGTCTCGCCCGAGGCCGAGCGCTACTGGATGGGTCCGCGCGAGGACAAGCCGCACGGCGGTGTCGACCTGTACGTCGGCGGCGCCGAGCACGCGGTGCTGCACCTGCTGTACGCCCGCTTCTGGTCCAAGGTGCTGTTCGACCTGGGACACGTCTCGTCCGCCGAGCCGTTCCACAAGCTGTACAACCAGGGCATGATCCAGGCGTACGTCTACCGCGACGCGCGCGGCATCGCCGTGCCGGCCACCGAGGTCGAGGAGCGCGACGGCGCCTACTGGTACCAGGGCGAGAAGGTCTCCCGGCTGCTGGGCAAGATGGGCAAGTCCCTGAAGAACGCCGTCACGCCGGACGAGATCTGCGCCGAGTACGGCGCCGACACCCTGCGCCTGTACGAGATGGCGATGGGCCCCCTGGACGTCTCCCGCCCCTGGGACACCCGCGCCGTCATCGGCCAGTACCGGCTGCTGCAGCGCCTGTGGCGCAACGTGGTCGACGAGAGCACCGGTGAGGTCACCGTCGTCGACGCCGAGCCGGACGAGGCGACGCTGCGGATCCTGCACAAGACGATCGATGGCGTCGGCCAGGACATGGCCAACCTGCGCTTCAACACCGCCATCGCCAAGATCACCGAGCTGAACAACCACGTCACCAAGCTGAACGAGGTGCCGCGCTCGGTCGCGGAGCGGCTGGTGCTGCTGATGGCGCCGCTGGCCCCGCACATCGCCGAGGAACTGTGGCGCCGGCTGGGTCACTCCGAGTCGGTCGTGCACCGGGACTTCCCGGTGGCCGACCCCGCCTACCTGGTCGACGAGGCCGTGACCTGCGTCGTCCAGATCAAGGGCAAGGTCAAGGCGCGGCTGGAGGTCGCTCCCTCGATCTCCGAGGAGGAACTGGAGCGGGTGGCGCTGGCCGACCCGGCCGTGGTCGCGGCACTGGGCGGGGCGGGCATCCGCAAGGTGATCGTGCGGGCGCCGAAGCTGGTGAACATCGTTCCGGCGTAGTGGGGTCTCGGGGTGCTGAGGTCTCGGGGCAGTGGGGTCTCGGGGTAATGGGGTCTCGGCGTGACGGGGTCTCGGTCTGACGGGATCCCGGCCTGACGAGACCTTGGTCTGACGGGACCTCGGCCTGACGGGCCTCGGTATAACGGGAACCAGGAGAGACGGGGTCACGGCGCCAAGGGACTCCGGTGCGGTGGGAGCGGATGCCCGGGCCCGGTGGAGCCGGGCGGGCTGCCGGGCCGGGGATGATTCGGGCGCCGGGCAGGGGTGATCCGGGCGGGCCCCGGGTGGGCCCGGGTGGGAGGCCGCCGGTGCGGGGCCTTCGGTGCGAGGCCCTAGGTTGTGGGGCCGAGGGGGTGGGCCGCGCCGGGCCGTCCGGCTTTCCTCGCGCGCCGGACGCACGGCATCGGGGTTTTCCCCTACGGGCAGGTTGGGGGTTCCGTTGGAACCCACGACCTGCCCGCGCCGTTTACCGTGGAGAGGTGCCTCATGAACCCGTGAACCGGTCGGAGGGAGCCGTCGGCCGGCCTGCCGCCGGGCCCGTCCGCCTTCTCGCCCGTCGGCCCGACCGTCGGTCCGTCCACCGGTCCGATCGTCGGTCCGTCCGCCGGCCGGCCTGCCGGTCCGTTCCCGAGCCCGTCGAGGAGTGCCCATGGAAGCCGCGGCCGTGATCATCGCTCTGATCTTCGCGGTCCTCGTCGCGCTCGCCGTGGTCGCGGCGGTCCGGACGGTGAAGGCCGTCAAACGCGGGGTGGACCGGACGGTGACCCAGGCCCGGCGCACGGTGGAGGACACCCGTCTCAAGGCCCGGCAGTACACCGCGCCGGGAGCCGCCGGCGAGGTGGCGCAACTGCGGCTGTCCCTGCGGACGACGATGCGGGCCACGCAGGAGGCGCTGCGTCTGCGCGCGCCCGAGGACCCGTCGCTCTCCGAGTCCCTGGCCCTCTTCGAGCGCCTGAGCGCCCATGGTCACGAACTGGACGACGACCTGCGACGGCTGGAGACCGAGCCCAACCGGAGCCGGATCGACGCCAGCCTCCCCGAGATGCGTGAGCGGATCGAGCGCATCCGGCACGCGGCGGACTCGCTGCGCTGGGCGGCCCAGGACCGCGCGCGACAGTTCGCGGACGACGACTTGGCGGACCTCAGCGAGCAGATCCGGATGGAGGCGGGGGCGCTGCGCCACTGGGCGCCGGTGGACGCGGCGGACGCCGAAGCGGCCGTCGGAGCACCGGCGGGTGGCGCGGCGCCCAAGGCTTCCCCGTCGGCACAGGGATCGGAACCGGGATCGGAATCGGAGCCGAAACCCGAGCCGAAACCCGAGCCCGAGCGGCCGGCGATAGCGGGACGGGAGATGTGGCGGAAGGACGCCCGTCCCTGGGAGAAGTGGCAGAAGAACGGACACCCCGAGAGCACGAGCTGACCCACGGGAGCACCGGGGACCGCCTCCGCGATCCGAAACGATCACCATCCCGGCCCGGGCTGCTTGCCCCGCCGCCGGGCGGGTAACCTCCGGTTCATGTCCCGCCATGTCGCGATCGTCACCGATTCCACGGCCTACCTGCCTCAACAGGCGATGGAGCGGCACGGCATCACGTCCGTGCCGCTGACGGTGGTGCTGGGCGACACGGCCCTCGAAGAGGGCACCGAGATCTCCGCCCGCTCGGTCGCCCACGCCCTGCAGAAGCGCAGGCCGGTGACGACGTCCCGGCCCACCCCGGAGGTCTTCGCCGCCGCCTACCGCGCGGCGGCCGAATCCGGGGCCGACGGCGTGGTCTCCCTCCACCTGTCCGCCGAGTTCTCCGGTACCTACGACGCCGCGCTGCTCGCGGCGCGGGAGGCGCCCGTCCCCGTCCGGGTCGTGGACACCGGCATGGTGGCGATGGCCCTCGGCTTCTGCGCCCTGGCCGCCGCCGACACGGCCGCGGCCGGCGGCACGTTGGACGAGGCGGTGGCCGCCGCCGAGAAGCGGGCGGCGGGCACGGCCGCCTTCTTCTACGTCGACACCCTCGACTACCTGCGCAGAGGAGGCCGTATCGGTGCGGCCCAGGCCCTGCTGGGCTCGGCGCTGGCCGTCAAGCCCCTGCTGCAACTTGTCGACGGCCGCATCGACCTGCGCGAGAAGGTCCGCACCGCCTCCCGGGCCGTGGCCCGCCTGGAGGACATCGCCCTCACCCACGCCGGAACCACCCCCGTGGACGTCGCCGTCCACCACCTCGCGGCCCCCGACCGAGCGACCTTGCTGGCCGACCGCCTGCGCGAACGGGTGCCGAACCTGGGCGAGTTGCATGTGAGCGAGGTCGGTGCGGTGATCGGGGCACACACGGGGCCGGGACTGCTGGGCGTAGTGGTGTCGGCCCGGTAGGGGCCGCCGACGGATTTCCGGAGGAACGCTCCCGTCGGCGTTCGGCTCGTCCGTCGGCTGGGGGTGAGGCGGCGGACCGGGTGTCGGGCGTCAGGTGCCGGGGGTACGGGCTCGGGGCGGAGGTTCGCTCGGTTGTGGTGTGGAGTGTTTCTCCGGTCTGTCTGGTGTTGTCTGGCTGGTGTTCGTCGGCCGGCCAAAGGAGGCCGTAGGGGGGGCGGCGGCGGTGGTCCACGAGGGTCCGGCCGCCGGTGTTCCGTAGCCGGGGGCGCGCCGGGCTGCGTGGTGGTGATACGAAGAGGCTGTCGGTTGTTCCCGCGGTCTGTTTGGCGTTTGCATGTTTGGTGTTCGGGACGGCCGCGACGCCTGTCCGGCCCAACCAAGGGGTCGTCGGGGGCGCCTGCGGAGGAGCGGCAGGGCCGGACCAGTGGCGATCCGTTCACGCGGGACGTCCTGCTTGCCCTGGGGGCCGGTGCGGCCGCACTGCCGGGGCATGGGGGCGGAGCCCCCGAAGAAACGGTGAAAGGGCGGGTCCGGGGCACTCCCCACTACCCGCCACGCATCAGGGGCCACTGCCCCCAAACCCCCGGCCACCCCACGCCCATCGATCGAGTGACGAAGTTATCCACAACTCCGCAGCGACCCACCGGTTTTGCCCAAGATCAGCGAGCTGCGTTTGCCCTCCCTACCGTCATCTCCCATGACGACGACAGCACTTGAGGTCACGACAGCCCTCCCCAGCGCCCCCACCCCGGACACCGTCCTGCGAAACCGCGCCTCGGCGCTGATGGAGACCGCTGCTCCGAGAGGGACCGCTGCTCCGATGGGGACGGCTGCTCCGAGAGGGGCCTTGGCGCCGAAGGGGACCACGGCGACGGTGGAATCGGCGGTACCGACGCGGCCGACGGCGCCGATGAAAACGGCGCGCCCTGCGAGAACGGCGCCCCTGGCGGGAACGGCACCTCCGGCGAGAACGGCACCCCTGGCGGGAACGGAAGCTCCGGTGAGGGCGGCATCCCCGGCCGGGGTGCAGCCCCCGCCCGAGGTCGTCACCCTCCGAGAAGCCGCTCCCCGTCCCACCCGCGACCGCTCCCCCCGCCACGACCGCCCGCCGGGCCGCCCGGCCCGCCGCGTTCGCGGCGGTTGCGGGGCAGGAACGGGCCCGGGACGGGGAGCACACGTCGGGGCGACGGAACAGCCACGGGCAGGGGCGAGTCGTACCGCCCTCCCCGACGCGCAGCCCCGACCCCGCCCCCGGCCGTGGGAGGGGGACCCCCCGGGCTCGCTCCCGCGCACCACCCGCTGGCGCCTCGCGCTCCAGGAGAGGCTGCCCCTCTGGGTCCAGCTCCGCTGCGGTATCGAGCCGAGAACCCTCGCCGCCCTCGCGATCGTCCTCGCCGTCGCAGGTCTCTTCGCCGCCTTCCATTTCTGGACGGGCAGACCGAAGACCGTCCAGGCACCCACCCGTGAGGCCCCGGTGGCGGCGTCCCTGCCATCAGCACGCGCCCGACCGGGCGCACCGCCACCGGCCCCGGCGGCCGCCGCCCGACGGGACACCCCGGCCGGCATGCCCGGCGTACCGGGCCCGAGCGCCGGGGGAGTGGTCGTGGACGTCTCCGGCAAGGTGCGACGCCCGGGCATCCAGCGACTGCCGACCGGTTCCCGTGTCGTCGACGCGCTGGAAGCGGCGGGCGGCGCGAACCCCGGCGTCGACATGACCGGGCTCAACCGGGCACGCGTGCTCACGGACGGCGAGCAGATCCTCGTAGGAGCGCCTCCGGGTACCGTCCGCCCGGCCAACCCGCTCCCGAACGCACCGGGTTCGGGGCCATCGAGCGATCCCAAGGCGGCGGGGAGCACAGCAGGGACGGGGGCGAACGGACCGCTCAGCCTCAACGCGGCGACGGTGGAACAACTGGACGCGCTGCCGGGGGTGGGCCCGGTCCTGGCGCAGCACATCGTCGACTACCGCACCGAGCACGGCGGTTTCCGCTCCGTGACCGACCTCCGCCAGGTCAACGGCATCGGAGCCCGTCGCTTCTCCGATCTCCGCCCCCTGGTCCAGCCATGAGAGAAGCCCTCCGGCCGCCCGGAACGGATCCGCCCGGCGCACCGGACTCCCGCCTTCACCGGCCGGCCGCCGAGCCCGCCGACCTCCGACTGATGGTGCCGGCGCTCGCGGCCTGGGCCGGTGCCGCCCTCGCACTGACCGCGGACGCGGCCACGGTGACCGCACTGTGCGCGACTGCCCTGCTTCTCGCCGCCGTGGCAGCCGGCATCGCCGCGAAATACCGAAGGGAGACCACTCCGCCTCCACCCCCGAACCTCACCCGGCCCCACGGGCCGTCACGCCTGGAAGGAGCCACTCCGGCCAACAGCCACAACGCGGCGCACCCGGGACATCCCGCACACCCCATACATCCCGCACACCCCACATATCCCGCGCGCCCGGCGGACCGAGCGGGAACGCCGCGTGCCGACCGGCCCGGGATCGGTCGCACGACAGTCACCGCAAGTGGTCCGGCAAGCGTGCGAGGGCACACGCACCCGAGCCGGACCACACACTCCGGCGCCTCCGCGGGCTCCGCCCCAACCCCACCCCGACATCGTCCCGCGCACCCCGCCCCCCAGCACTTCACCCCGCCGCACTCCTCCCCGCCGTACTCCACCCCGCTGCGCGCCGCCGCGCGCCGATGGGGTGCGACGGTCGCCGCTGCCACCGCCGCCGCGCTGCTCTGCGCCGCCGCCGGGGCCACGGTCGGCGCGCTGCGGGCGGCGGACGGCCGGCGGGGGCCGGTACCGGGGCTGGCGGCGAAGTACGCGGAGGCGACGCTGGACGTCACGGTGACCAAGGACCCCCGGGCGGTTCGGCCGCGTGTGCGCGGAGCGGTACGGGCCGTCCCGGCGGTGACCGTCGAAGGCGAGGCGACCCGCGTCGTGGTCACCCGGCGGGGAACGGCGACGGCGACCGCCGTCCGGACGCCCGTCCTGCTCCTCGTCCGGCCGGACTGGCTGGGCATCCTGCCGTCCACCCGGCTACGGGTGACCGGGCGACTGGCGCCGCCCACGCACGACGGCGACGGGATCGCGGCCGTCGTCCGTGTCCGGCACGGGCCGCCTCAGGTGATCGGGCGCCCGACCGGCCTCCAGCAGGCCGCCGCCCGGCTCCGCGCCGGCCTGCGGGAGGCCGCCGAGGGGCTGGCACCGGACGCGCGGGCGCTGCTGCCCGGCCTGGTGGTCGGGGACACATCCCGCGTTCCGCCCGATCTCGACGAGGCGTTCCACGTCACGGACATGACCCACCTGCTCGCCGTCTCCGGCAGCAACCTGACCATTCTGCTCGCCCTGCTGATCGGCCCCGCGCACCTGGCGGCCCGGGCGGAGCGGCGGGGGCTGGCGGGTCGGCTGGGCGTTCCCCTGCGGGTGACGGCGGTGGCCGGCGGGCTGCTCGTGCTGGGGTTCGTCGTCGTGTGCCGGCCGGAGCCGAGCGTGCTCCGGGCGGCGGCCTGCGGCCTGGTCGTCCTGCTCGCCCTCGCCACGGGCCGCCGCCGCGGCCTGCTGCCCGCCCTCGCGGCGGCCGTCCTGGCGCTGGTCCTCTACGACCCCTGGCTGGCGCGGAGTTATGGGTTCCTGCTGTCCGTACTGGCCACCGGCGCCCTGCTGACGGTCGCCCCGCGCTGGAGCGCGGCGTTGCGCCGGCGCGGTGTGCCGGCCAGGTTCGCGGAAGCGCTCGCGGCGACCGCCGCCGCCCAGGCCGTCTGCGCGCCCGTGATCGTGCTGCTGTCGTCCCGGGTGAGCCTGGTCGGCGTTCCCTGCAACCTGCTCGCCGAGCTCGCGGTCGCCCCGGCCACGGTCCTGGGGTTCGCGGCCCTGGCCACCGCTCCCTTCGCCTCTCCCGTGGCCCACGCCTTCGCCTGGCTGGCGGGCTGGCCCGCCTCCTGGGCGGCCGCCGTCGCCCGGACCGGGGCGTCCCTCCCCGGAGCGGAATCGGCCTGGCCGGGCGGCCTGCCGGGAGCGGCGCTGATGGCCGCCCTCGTCGCGGCGGTCGGGTACGCGGTCCACCGGGCGGCACGACAACCGCGTCGGCACAGGCACCCGCACAGGCACCCGCACAGGGGCCGACGCCTACGGCGATGGTGCGGCGTGCTCTGCGCGCTCCTCCTCACCGTGGCGGTCCTCCGGCCTGCTCCGCTGACCCGTGTCGTCACCGGCTGGCCGCCGCCCGGCTGGCGGTTCGCGGCCTGTGACGTGGGGCAGGGCGACGCCTTGGTGCTCGCGGCGGGTGACGGCGCGGCCGTCGTGGTGGACGCCGGGCCCGAACCACGGGCCGTCGACCACTGTCTGCGCGCCCTGGGAGTGCGGGCCGTGCCGCTCCTGCTGCTGACGCACTATCACGCCGACCATGTGGACGGGCTGCCCGGCGTGCTGCGTGGCCGGACGGTGGGGACGATCCAGGGCACCCCGTTCGAGGAGCCGCCCGGGCAGGCCGCGTTCGTCCGTCGGGAGGCGCGCCACGCGGGTGTCCCGGTCGTCGCGGTGACCCCCGGCGAGCGCCGCCGTCTCGGCCCGCTGTCCTGGGAGGTGCTGTGGCCGCCGCCCCCGGGCGAGGCCGTGGAGGCGGAGACCGGCCCCAACGACGCCAGCGTCACCCTGCTCGTCCGCACGGCGGAGCTGACCCTCCTGCTGCTCGGCGACCTCGAACCACCCGCCCAGCACGCCCTCCTGGAGCGGCATCCGGAGCTGCCCCAGGTGGACGTCCTGAAGGTCGCCCACCACGGCTCGGCCCACCAGGACGCCGAACTGCTGCACCGGGCGCGTCCCCGGCTGGCCGTCGTGTCCGTCGGAGCGGACAACCCCTACGGGCACCCCGCACCGCGTACCCTCACCGCTCTCCGCACGGAAGGCGCCGCGGTACTGCGGACCGACCACGACGGGCCCGTGGCGGTGACGGGCAGCGCCGACGCCGTCCTGGGCGGCCCCGATTCAGGGGCCCGGCTGCCCCAGAGGGGGAGGAGACGTTCCCGGCGAGCCCGGCCCGGCCCGCCGTACTCCTCGGCTTGTCCCACACGGACCGCTTCGGACGGACCGCCTCGGACGGGGTTCGTACGGCGATCAGCGCATCCAGGCGGGGGAGTCGACTCCCCATCCCTCGTCGAGGGCCAGGCAGGCCGACCGGGACTCGGGGCCCAGCTCGTCCCATACGGACCGCAGGTCGAACCCTTGGTCCGCCGCTATGAGCAGACCCTCGAAGAAACCGGTGACCACGGCCGTGCAGTCCGGCTCGGTGCCGGTCTTCAGGACTTGCTCCAGTACGCCGAGTGCCCGCCGCCGCTCCGAGGGATCCATCCTGAAGGCGTTCTTGGCGAAGGTCTGCGCGAGGAAGCCCAAGCGCACGGTCAGCGGGGGGACGTCGTCCTCGTCGGCCGCGACGGGGAGACCGAGCTCGTCCGTTCGGGGTTCGCCGCGCCACAGGTCGACGTGGGCCCGGTCGTCCGCCGCGAGCACGTCACCGGCCGCGATGAGGTCGTTCCACCACGCGGGTGTCGACATCGGTTCTCCTTCAGCATGTTCTCCGGGTACGGCGGCGTCCTTCCGCGCGGCGGGCGCCGGCGGTCCGGACGTTCAGTCCGTCTCGACCCAGCCCTCGTACTCCTCGGCGAGCGCGCGCAGTGCGGCGGGGTCCAGGACGCCGTCCGGGTCCTCCAGGACGACCAGCCACTGGGCGTCCTCCGCGTCGTCCTCGCCGGCCAGCGCCTCGCGGACGAGCTGCGGCGACCCGTCCAGGGGGTGTTCGGCGGCGGCCCGCTCGGCCGCCTCCTCGGCGGCCTCCCGGTCGGGCAGCACCAGCAGGAAGCGGGACGGGCGCGCCGGGACCGTGGGCGAGTCGGAGGGTGCGCCGGTGGGGGAGGGGTCGGACGGGGTGGAGGGGGAAGGGGGAACGCTGCTCACCCGCTCATTGTGCGTCATGCCCCGTACCGCCCCGGAGGGGAGTGTCCGACCCGCGTGGGATGCTGGACGCGATGGCCAGGAACACCGCGGGCAAAGCCGCGAACGACGATCTGCTCGCCCCCGTCACGCTCGCCGTGGGGCAGGAAGAGCTCCTCCTCGACCGTGCCGTGCAGGAGGTGGTGGCCGCGGCCCGTGCCGCCGACGCGGACACCGATGTCCGTGACCTCGCGCCGGAGGCACTCCAGCCCGGCACCCTCGCCGAGCTGACCAGTCCGTCGCTCTTCGCGGAACGCAAGGTCGTGGTCGTGCGCAACGCCCACGACCTCTCCGCGGACACGATCAAGGACGTCAAGGGGTACCTGAGCGCACCCGCCGAGGAGATCACCCTCGTCCTGCTGCACGCGGGCGGCGCGAAGGGCAAGGGGCTGCTCGACGCCGCCCGGAAGGCGGGGGCCCGGGAGGTCGCCTGCCCCAAGATGACCAAGCCGGCCGACCGGCTGGCCTTCGTCCGCTCGGAGTTCCGGGCCACGCGCCGGTCCGCGACGCCGGAGGCCTGTCAGGCGCTCGTCGACGCCATCGGCAGCGATCTGCGGGAGCTGGCCAGCGCCTGCGCGCAGCTCGTCGCCGACATCGAGGGCACCATCGACGAGGCGGTCGTCGCCCGCTATTACACCGGCCGGGCCGAGGCGTCCAGCTTCACCGTCGCCGACCGGGCCGTGGAGGGCCGGGCCGCCGAGGCCCTGGAGGCGTTGCGCTGGGCCATGTCCACCGGCGTCGCGCCGGTGCTGATCACCAGTGCCCTCGCCCAGGGGGTGCGTTCGATCGGCAAGCTGGCCTCGGCGCCGCGCGGCGCCCGCCCGGGTGACCTGGCCCGGGAGCTCGGCATGCCGCCGTGGAAGATCGACCGGGTGCGGCAGCAGATGCGCGGCTGGTCGGCGGACGGTGTCGCCGCCGCGCTGCGTGCCGTCGCCGAGGCGGACGCCGGGGTGAAGGGCGGCGGCGACGATCCGGAGTACGCCCTGGAGAAGGCCGTGGTCGCGGTGGCCCGGGCGGCCCGCAGCCGCTCCTGAGCCGTGCCGGGCCCTGTCTCCGGGCCCGGGTACGCCGAAGGCCCCGGGGGTATGCCGAAGGCCCCGGTCCGTCCTGGGGAAGGACGGGCCGGGGCCTCGGTTTCGTTCTGCGAGCCGTCGGGCTCATGCCGCACCCGCGTGGCGAACGGCCGCGTGCGGCGGGGTGCCGGACCGGAGCGGTAGAGGGGCCGCTGGTTCCGATACCGGCAGGGACCGGGGCTCACGCCCCGGACAAGCTTCAGCCCTTGAGGGAGGCAGCCTGCTTGGCCAGCGCCGACTTCTTGTTGGCGGCGGCGTTCTTGTGGATGACGCCCTTGCTGGCGGCCTTGTCCAGCTTCTTGCCGGCCAGGGCGACCGCGGCGGCGGCCTTCTCGGTGTCGCCGGCGGCCAGGGCCTCGCGGGCGGCACGGACGAAGGTCTTGACCTGCGACTTGACGGCCTTGTTGCGGAGGCGCGCCTTCTCGTTGGTCTTGTTCCGCTTGATCTGGGACTTGATGTTCGCCACGAAAGAGCCTTTTCAGGTTCGTTGGATTTCCAGAGTGCGCTCCACGCGTAAGAGGGTCGCGAAGCACAGTGGACCAGGCTACCAGCCCGGTCCGGGCCGTCCCAAACCGGACGGCGGGCGCCGCTCATGGGACCATGGAGAGGTCGTATACCCGACTCCCGCCGAGACTGGCGTGCAAACGCCGAAGTCACCGAATGGATCCTGCGTGCCCGCGACCCCTACCAACGTGCCCGAGCCGAGCCGTACCGACCCGGCTCTGATCCGTAACTTCTGCATCATCGCGCACATCGACCACGGCAAGTCGACGCTCGCCGACCGGATGCTTCAGCTCACCGGCGTGGTCGACTCGCGGCAGATGCGTGCGCAGTACCTCGACCGGATGGACATCGAGCGCGAGCGCGGCATCACGATCAAGTCGCAGGCGGTCCGGCTCCCGTGGGCGCCCAGCGAGGACAAAAGCGCCACCCACATCCTCAACATGATCGACACCCCGGGGCACGTCGACTTCACCTACGAGGTCTCCCGCTCCCTCGCCGCGTGCGAGGGCTGCATCCTCCTGGTGGACGCCGCCCAGGGCATCGAGGCCCAGACCCTCGCCAACCTCTACCTGGCGATGGAGAACGACCTCACGATCATCCCCGTCCTCAACAAGATCGACCTGCCGGCCGCCCAGCCCGAGAAGTTCGCCGCCGAGCTCGCCAACCTCGTCGGCTGCGACCCGTCCGAGGTGCTCAAGGTCTCCGCGAAGACCGGCGTCGGCGTCCCGGAGCTGCTGGACCGCGTCGTCCGCGACGTCCCGGCCCCGGTCGGCGTCAAGGACGCCCCGGCCCGCGCGATGATCTTCGACTCGGTCTACGACGCCTACCGGGGCGTCGTGACCTATGTGAAGGTCGTCGACGGCACGCTGCGCAAGCGCGAGCGGATCCGGATGATGTCGACCGGCGCCCAGCACGAGCTGCTGGAGATCGGCACCAACTCCCCGGAGATGCTGCCCGCGGACGGCCTGTCCGTCGGCGAGGTGGGCTACCTGATCACGGGTGTGAAGGACGTCCGCCAGTCGAAGGTCGGCGACACCATCACCCAGTACCAGAACGGGGCCACCGAGGCGCTGGGCGGGTACAAGGACCCCAAGCCGATGGTCTTCTCCGGCCTCTACCCGCTGGACGGCTCGGACTACCCGGAGCTGCGCGAGGCGCTCGACAAGCTCCAGCTCAACGACGCCGCGCTGGTCTACGAGCCGGAGACGTCCGCCGCGCTGGGCTTCGGCTTCCGCGTCGGCTTCCTGGGCCTGCTGCACCTTGAGGTCATCCGCGAGCGCCTGGAGCGCGAGTTCGGTCTCGACCTGATCGCCACCGCGCCGAACGTGGTCTACAACGTCCTCATGGAGGACGGGACCGAGCACGAGGTGACCAACCCGAGCGAGTTCCCCACCGGCAAGATCGCCGAGGTGCACGAGCCGGTCGTCCGGGCCACCATCCTGGCGCCCAGCGAGTTCATCGGCGCGATCATGGAGCTCTGCCAGACCCGCCGCGGTGTCCTGCTGGGCATGGACTACCTCTCCGAGGACCGTGTCGAGATCCGCTACACGCTGCCCCTCGCCGAGGTCGTCTTCGACTTCTTCGACCAGCTCAAGTCCAAGACCCGCGGCTACGCCTCGCTGGACTACGAGCCCACCGGCGAGCAGGTCTCCGACCTGGTCAAGGTCGACATCCTGCTGCACGGCGACAAGGTCGACGCCTTCTCCGCGATCACGCACAAGGACAAGGCCTACGCCTACGGCGTCCGGCTCGTCGCCAAGCTCCGCGAGCTCATCCCGCGGCAGAACTTCGAGGTGCCGATCCAGGCCGCGATCGGCGCCCGCGTCATCGCCCGTGAGACCGTCCGCGCCATTCGCAAGGACGTTCTCGCGAAGTGCTACGGCGGTGACATCTCCCGTAAGCGGAAGCTCCTGGAGAAGCAGAAGGAGGGCAAGAAGCGTATGAAGATGGTCGGCAGTGTGGAAGTTCCGCAGGAGGCCTTCATCGCGGTGCTCTCCTCGGACGAGAGCGGCGAGAAGGGCAAGAAGTAGCCGGTCCGGCCCGCCGCGAGCCCGGAACGCACGGACGCCCGCTCCCCGAGAGGGGGGCGGGCGTTTGCGTGGGTCCGCCGGAGATCGCCGTCACTTCCGACAGGCATTCCACGCGGTACGTGTAGAGGGCAGCGATTGGTTTCGGTCACAGCTTCAACAAGCCTTTCCGGGCCCCTTACGTGAACAGGCCCGGCGCCTCTAGTCTGATCACTGCTTGAAGGTTACTCGCGAGTCACCCAGCAACGAGGCGGGCCCCGGAGGATGCCGTGACCGACACCAGGACTTTGCTCGAGAACCGGCCGCCCTCCGTGGCGACGCTCTTCCTCGAACGCGTCGCCGCCACTCCCGACGCCGAGGCCTACCGGCACCCCGTCGCGCCTCCCTCCGGCCGCGGCCCGTCCGCCTGGGCCTCGCTCACCTGGAAGCAGGCCGCGGAACGGGTGTTCGCGATCTCCGCAGGGCTGATCGACCTCGGCGTCGCCCCCGAGGAGCGGGTCGCCCTCTCCTCCGACACCCGCGTCGAGTGGATCCTCGCCGACCTGGGCATCCTCTGTTCCGGCGCCGCCACCACCCCGCTCTACCCCAGCACCAACGCGGAGGAGACGGCGTTCATGCTCGCCGACTCCGAGAGCAAGGTGCTCATCGCCGAGAACGCCGCCCAACTGGCCAAGGCCCGCGCCCAGCGCGGGGAACTGCCCGGCCTGGCCCACGTCGTGGTGATCGAGGAAGCCGACGCGGTGGCCGCCGAAGACGACCCGGACGGCTGGGTCCTCTCCCTCGCCGAGCTGGAACGGCGCGGCGCGGCCCGGCTGAAGGAGACGCCGGACCTGGTCCGCGACCGGGTCGCCGCGATCCGCTCCGAGCAGCTCGCCACCCTCATCTACACCTCCGGCACCACCGGCCGCCCCAAGGGCGTCCGCCTGCGCCAGGACAGTTGGTCGTACATGGCCCGCGCCATCGAGGCCACCGGCCTGGTGCGGTCCGACGACGTCCAGTACCTGTGGCTCCCGCTCGCCCACGTCTTCGGGAAGGTCCTCACGGCCGGGCACATCGGCATCGGCCACGTCACCGCCGTCGACGGACGCCCGGACAAGATCATCGAAAACCTGCCGGTCGTCCGGCCGACCTACATGGCGGCCGTGCCCCGCGTCTTCGAGAAGGTCTACAACGGCGTCGTCGCCAAGGCCCGGGAGGGCGGCGGGGCCAAGTACAAGATCTTCCAGTGGGCCGCCGAGGTGGCCCGCGAGTACGCCCGCGTCTCCCAGGACAACTACCGCCGCACCGGCAGCCGCTCCGTCCCCTTCACCCTCGCCGCCCGCCACAAGACCGCCGACGTCCTCGTCTACGCCAAGATCCGGGAGGCGTTCGGCGGCCGGCTGCGCGCCTGCATCTCCGGCGCGTCCGCCCTCGCCCCCGACATCGGCCTCTTCTTCTCCGGCGCCGGCGTCCACATCCTGGAGGGCTACGGCCTCACCGAGACCAGCGCCGCCAACTTCGTCAACCCGGGCGAGGCGTACCGCACCGGCACCGTCGGCAAGCCGCTGCCCGGCACCGAGGTCCGGATAGCGGACGACGGCGAGATCCTGCTGCGCGGCCCCGGGATCATGGAGGGCTACCACGGCCTGCCGGAGCGCACGGCGGAAGTCCTCGAACCGGACGGCTGGTTCCACACCGGCGACATCGGCGAACTGTCGCCCGACGGCTTCCTGCGCATCACCGACCGCAAGAAGGACCTGATCAAGACGTCGGGCGGCAAGTACGTGGCGCCCGCCGAGGTCGAGGGCCGCTTCAAGGGCATCTGCCCGTTCGTCTCCAACATCCTCGTCCACGGCGCCGACCGGAACTACTGCACCGCCCTCATCGCCCTCGACGAGCCCTCCCTGCTCAAGTGGGCGGCCGACCACGGCCTCGGCGGCCGGACGTACGCCGAGGTGGTCGCCGCGCCGCAGACCGAGGAGATGGTCGGGGAGTACGTCCGGCGGCTCAACGAGGGCCTCCAGCGCTGGCAGACGATCAAGAAGTTCCGGCTGCTGCCGCGCGACCTGGACGTCGAGCACGGGGAACTCACCCCCAGCCTCAAGCTCAAGCGGCCGGTCGTGGAGCGGGCGTACAAGGACCTGATCGAGGAGATGTACGAGGGGACGCGCGAGCGCTGACCGGGAGGGGCACGTCCTGACCCCGTCCGGGAGGGGCGCGCTTTCCGGCATGGTCCGGGAGGGGCGTGGGCCGGAGGGGGCGTCCCGGTGCGGTCCGGCGTCCGACGGTCATGCCGGACAATGGACCCATGCCTTCCGTACTGCCCGACGGCGAGCCCGTGCCCGACGACGGGGCGCTGCCCCCGCACGCCCTCGCCGACGCGGGCCGGCGGCCCCTCGGCTTCTACCTGCACGTTCCGTACTGCGCCACCCGCTGCGGCTACTGCGACTTCAACACCTACACCGCGAGCGAGCTGCGCGGCTCCGGCGGCGCACTGGCCTCCCGCGACAACTACGCCGACACCGTCGCCGACGAGATCCGGCTGGCACGCAAGGTGCTCGGCGACGACCCGCGCCCGGTCGAGACGGTCTTCGTCGGCGGCGGCACGCCCACCCTGCTGCCCGCCGCCGACCTGGGCCGGATGCTCGCCGCCATCCGCGACGAGTTCGGGCTCGCCCCCGGCGCCGAGGTCACCACGGAGGCCAACCCGGAGTCCGTCGACCCCCGCTACCTGGAGGAACTGCGGGCCGCCGGCTTCAACCGGGTCTCCTTCGGCATGCAGAGCGCCCGGCAGCACGTCCTGAAGATCCTCGACCGCACGCACACCCCCGGCCGCCCCGAGGCGTGCGTCGCCGAGGCCCGCGCCGCCGGCTTCGACCACGTCAACCTCGACCTGATCTACGGCACCCCCGGCGAGAGCGACGACGACTGGCGCGCCTCGCTGGACGCCGCCATCGCCGCCGGCCCCGACCACGTCTCGGCCTACGCCCTGATCGTCGAGGAGGGCACACAACTGGCCCGCCGCATCCGCCGCGGCGAGGTGCCCATGACCGACGACGACGTCCACGCCGACCGTTACCTGATCGCCGAGGAGCGGCTGGCGGCCGCGGGCTTCTCCTGGTACGAGGTCTCCAACTGGGCCACCACGGACGCCGGCCGCTGCCGCCACAACGAGCTGTACTGGCGGGGCGCCGACTGGTGGGGGGCGGGGCCCGGTGCCCACTCGCACGTCGGGGGGGTGCGGTGGTGGAACGTCAAGCATCCGGGCGCCTACGCGCAGGCCCTCGTCGAGGGGCGGTCGCCCGGGGCGGGGCGGGAGATCCTGGCCGAGGAGGACCGGCGGGTCGAGCGCATCCTGCTCGAACTGCGGCTGGTGGACGGGTGTCCGCTGTCGCTGCTCAAGCCGGCGGGTCTCGCGGCGGCCGAGAAGGCTCTCGCCGACGGGCTGCTCCAGCGGGAGCCGTACGCGGCGGGTCGGGCGGTGCTGACGTTGCGGGGGCGGTTGCTCGCCGATGCGGTGGTGCGGGATCTGGTGGACTGAGCCCCGGTCCCGCCCCTTCGCCGTTTCCTGGGGGCTGCGCCCCCACCCCCCTTGTCGCGGCTCCGCCGCTCGTCCTCAAGCGCCGGACGGGCTGGAACAGGGGCGGGTCAGGGGCAGGTCACAAAGTCGATCAGTTCCTCGACCCTGCCGAGCAGCTCCGGCTCCAGGTCCTTGTAGGACCGCACGGCCCCCAGGATCCGCTGCCACGCCGCCCCGGTATTCGTCGGCCAGCCCAGCGCCCGGCAGACGCCCGTCTTCCAGTCCTGCCCCCGCGGCACCCGCGGCCACCCCGCGATCCCCACGGACGACGGCTTCACCGCCTCCCACACGTCCACATACGGATGCCCGACGACGAGCACGTGCTCGCCCGTCACCTCCGCCGCGATGCGCGACTCCTTCGACCCCGGCACGAGGTGGTCGACCAGGACGCCCAGCCGCGCGTCCGGCCCGGGGGCGAAGTCGCGGACGATGGACGGGAGGTCGTCGACGCCCTCCAGGTACTCGACGACGACGCCCTCGATGCGGAGGTCGTCGCCCCAGACGCGCTCCACGAGCTCCGCGTCGTGCCGTCCCTCGACGTAGATCCGGCCGGCCCGTGCCACCCGGGCGCGGGCGCCGGGGACGGCGATCGAGCCGGAGGCGGTACGGGCCGAGGCGGACGGTGTGCGCGGCGCCGCGGAGGGGCGGACGAGGGTGACGACGCGGCCCTCCAGCAGGAAGCCGCGCGGCTCCAGCGGGAAGACGCGGTGCTTGCCGAAGCGGTCCTCCAGGGTCACGGTCGGCCCCTGTGCGGTCTTCTCGCAGCGGACCACCGCCCCGCAGAAGCCGGTCGTGACCTCCTCCACCACCAGGTCCGGCTCGGCCGGTACCTCCGGGACGGGGGCGCTCCGCTTCCACGGAGGGGTCAGGTCGGGGTCGTACTGTCTGCTGCGCACGCGCAGACGATAGGAAAAACCCGCCCTTCCGGCCTACGACACGCCGAAGCGCCGTGCCAGCGCGTTGCGTTGCTCACGGACAAACCGGGCGTCGACCGCCGCGCCGTGCCCCGGTACGTACACCGCGTCCGGCCCGCCGAGGGCCAGCATCCGGTCCAGCGCCGCCGGCCAGGCCGCCGGGGTGGCGTCCCGCCCGGCCTGCGGCTCGCCGGACTCCTCGACGAGGTCGCCGCAGAAGACGACGTCCGGCGCCCCGGAGCCGCCCGGCACCAGGACGGCCAGGTCGTACCGGCTGTGCGCGGCCCCCAGGACCACCAGCCGGATCCGCCGGCCGTCGCCCAGGCCGAGCTCAAGCTCGTCGGCGACCTCGTGGGACGGGACCACCAGGCGTTCCACGGCCTCGTCGGCGTCCCGCGGGTCCACCCCTTGCCGGACCGCGTCCTCCCGTACCTCCCCGGCCCCCGCCGTCAGGGACGCGGCGAGCCCCGCCGCGCCGTACACCGCCGCGTCAGGGAAGGCCGCCGTGCCCAGCACATGGTCGAAGTGGTCGTGGGTGAGTGCGATGTGCGTCACGGGCAGCCCGAGGAGCTCCCGCACCTCGCGCTCGATCTCCGCGCCCTCACGGAGCGTCGAGCCCGTGTCCACGACCAGGACGCCCGCCTCCCCGGCGACCGCCCCCGTCGTCGCGTCCCAGCCCGCCAGCCTGCGCCGGAGCACCCCCGGCGCGAGCCGTTCCCAGCGCGCCCCCGTGTGCTGCTCCTGGTCCGTTCCTCCGTGGTTTCCCATGCCGGGAACCTAACGCGCGCGCGGTACGGTGACCCGTCCGGAGGCGCACGCGGCACGGGCACGCGGCGCGACTGCCTTGCCGTGGTCGTGGTGGGCCGCCGTACACTGACGTGTGGGGTTTGGCACTCGTGACCTTTGAGTGCCAGGCACGAGACCCGGGTAAGACCCCGGGAGGACCCCGCGAGACGGCTGGACCCGCTGGACTGGAGGTGTGCGCGGATGCTGAGCGAACGCAGGCTCAAGGTCTTGCGTGCCATCGTCCAGGACTACGTGGGCACCGAGGAGCCCGTCGGCTCCAAGGCCCTCACCGAGCGTCACCACCTCGGCGTGTCCCCGGCGACGGTGCGCAACGACATGGCGGTGCTGGAGGAGGAGGGCTTCATCGCCCAGCCCCACACCAGCGCCGGCCGGATCCCCACCGACAAGGGCTACCGCCTCTTCGTCGACCGGCTGGCGGGCGTCAAGCCGCTGTCGGCCGCCGAGCGGCGCGCCATCCAGAACTTCCTGGACGGCGCGGTCGACCTGGACGACGTGGTGGCCCGCACGGTGCGGCTGCTGGCGCAGTTGACCCGGCAGGTGGCGGTCGTGCAGTACCCGTCGCTGACCCGGTCGACCGTCCGGCACGTGGAGCTGCTGCCGCTCGCCCCCGCGCGGGTGATGCTGGTGCTGATCACGGACACCGGGCGGGTCGAGCAGCGGATGGTCGACTGCCCGGCCCCGGTCGGCGAGGTGGCGCTGGCGGACCTGCGGGCGCGGCTCAACAGCCGCGTCGTGGGCCGGCGGTTCACGGATGTGCCGCAGTTGGTGCAGGACCTTCCCGAATCCTTCGAACAGGACGACCGCGGAACCGTTTCGACGGTGCTGGCCGTCCTGCTGGAAACCCTGGTCGAGGAGACCGAGGAACGGCTGATGATCGGCGGCACCGCCAATCTCACCCGCTTCGGGCACGACTTCCCGCTGACGATCCGGCCCGTGCTGGAGGCGTTGGAGGAGCAGGTCGTCCTCCTCAAGCTGCTCGGCGAGGCCACGGACTCGGGCATGACGGTCCGCATCGGTCACGAGAACGCCCACGAGGGGCTGAACTCCACATCCGTCGTCGCCGTCGGCTACGGTTCGGGCGACGAAGCCGTCGCCAAACTCGGCGTGGTCGGACCGACCCGCATGGATTACCCCGGAACGATGGGAGCGGTACGCGCAGTGGCACGTTACGTCGGACAGATCCTGGCGGAGTCGTAAGTGGCCACGGACTACTACGCGGTCCTGGGCGTACGGCGCGATGCCTCGCAGGACGAGATCAAGAAGGCCTTCCGCCGCCTCGCCCGCGAGCTGCACCCGGACGTCAATCCGGACCCCAAGACGCAGGAGCGGTTCAAGGAGATCAACGCCGCTTACGAGGTGCTCTCGGACCCGCAGAAGAAGCAGGTCTACGACCTCGGCGGCGACCCGCTCTCGTCGTCGGGCGGTGGCGGCGGCGCCGGCGGCTTCGGCGCCGGCTTCGGCAACTTCTCCGACATCATGGACGCCTTCTTCGGCCAGGCGTCGCAGCGCGGCCCGCGCTCGCGCACCCGCCGGGGCCAGGACGCCATGATCCGGCTGGAAGTCGACCTGGACGAGGCGACGTTCGGCACGACCAAGGAGATCCAGGTCGACACGGCCGTCGTCTGCACCACGTGCAGCGGCGAGGGCGCCGCCCCCGGCACCTCCGCGCAGACCTGTGACATGTGCCGCGGCCGCGGCGAGGTCTCGCAGGTCACCCGCTCGTTCCTGGGCCAGGTCATGACCTCCCGCCCGTGCCCGCAGTGCCAGGGCTTCGGCACGGTCGTGCCGACCCCGTGCCCGGAGTGCGCCGGCGACGGCCGTGTCCGGTCCCGCCGGACGCTGACGGTCAAGATCCCCGCCGGTGTCGACAACGGCACCCGCATCCAGCTCGCCGGCGAGGGCGAGGTCGGCCCCGGCGGGGGCCCGGCCGGCGACCTCTACGTCGAGATCCACGAGAAGCAGCACCCGGTCTTCCAGCGGCGCGGTGACGACCTGCACTGCACGGTCACCATCCCGATGACCGCGGCGGCGCTGGGCACCAAGGTGCCGCTGGAGACGCTGGACGGCCTGGAGGAGATCGACATCCGGCCCGGCACCCAGTCCGGCCAGGCCATCCCGCTCCACCAGCGCGGTGTCACGCACCTGCGCGGCGGCGGGCGCGGCGACCTCGTCGTCCACGTCGAGGTGACGACCCCCGGCAAGCTCGACGCCCAGCAGGAGGAGCTGCTCCGGCAGCTTGCCAAGCTGCGGGGCGAGGAGCGGCCGACGGGCGAGTTCAAGCCGGGGCAGCAGGGGCTGTTCTCCCGGCTGAAGGACGCGTTCAACGGGCGTTAGCCGATCGGCCGGATCCGGGGCGCCCGTGCGCGCCCGGGTTCGGTTCGGCGCGGCCACGAGGGCGTGACACGATGTGGTCATGGCCTTTGAATCCGTTGCGGAATCCGTAGGGGAACCCGTTGGGGACACCGCGTTGACCGGCCTGTTCCGGCTCCCGGTCGTCCAGGCCCCGATGGCGGGCGGCGGCTCCTGCCCGCCGCTCGCCGCGGCCGTCTCCGAGGCCGGCGGCCTCGGCTTCCTCGCCGCCGGCTACAAGACGCCGGCCGCGATGTACGAGGAGATCAAGCAGCTCCGCGCTCTGACGTCCCGGCCCTTCGGCGTCAACCTCTTCATGCCGCAGCCGCCCGCCGCGGACCCCGCGGCCGTAGAGGTCTACGCCGAACAGCTCGCGGGCGAGGCCACCTGGTACGACGTGCCCCTGGGCGACTGGGACCGCGCCGCCGACGACGCGTACGAGGCCAAGCTCGCCACCCTGCTCGACGACCCGGTCCCGGTCGTCTCGTTCACCTTCGGCTGCCCGTCCGCCGAGGACCTCGCGGCCCTCGCCGCGACCGGCACCGTCACGATCGTGACCGTCACCTCCGCCGCCGAGGCCCGGGCCGCGTGGCAGGCGGGCGCCGCCGCGCTCTGCGTCCAGGGCGTCGAGGCCGGCGGCCACCAGGGCACCCACCACGACGACCCCCGGCTGGACGGCACCGGGGCCGGCTCCGGACTGCTCGCGCTGCTCACCGAGGTCCGCGAGGCGGTTCCGCTGCCGCTGATCGCCGCGGGCGGGCTGATGCGCGGCGCCCAGATAGCGGCCGTGCTGGCCGCGGGCGCCTGTGCCGCGCAGCTCGGCACGGCGTTCCTCGCGTGCCCCGAGTCCGGCGCGAGCGAGCTGCACAAACGGGCGCTGACCGACCCGGTGTTCACCGGTACCGAGCTGACCCGCGCCTTCTCCGGCCGCCCGGCCCGCGGGCTGGTGAACCGATTCATCCGGGAACACGGCCCCTACGCCCCCGCCGCCTACCCCCAGGTCCACTACCTGACGGCCGGCCTGCGCAAGGCCGCCGCCGCGGCGGGCGACCCGCAGGCCGTCAACCTGTGGGCCGGCCAGGGCCACCGCCTGGCCCGCGACCTCCCGGCGGCCCGCCTCGTCGAGGTCCTGACCGACGAACTCGACGCGGCCCGCGCGTCCTTGACAGCACCATCGCGAGGGAGCGACTCATGACAGCGCCGGTCTTCCTGGTCGAGGAGGACTCCCTCACGGGCGTCTTCCCCGGCACCGTCTTCCCCCTCGACGGCCCCGAGGGCCGGCACGCCGTCTCCGTCCGCCGGCTGCGCGTCGGCGAGGACATCGTCCTGACGGACGGCCGGGGCACCGGCGCGCACGGCACGGTGGCCGCCGTCAGCGGCAAGGACCACCTCGACGTCGCCGTCACCTCCGTCCGCTCCGAGCCGCTGCCCCAGCCGCGGATCACCGTCGTCCAGGCCCTCCCCAAGGGCGACCGCGGCGAACTCGCCGTCGAGACCATGACGGAGACCGGCGTCGACGCGATCGTCCCCTGGGCCGCCTCGCGCTGCGTCACCCAGTGGAAGGGCGACCGCGGCCTGAAGTCCCTCGGCAAGTGGCGCGCGACGGCGAGAGAGGCCGGCAAGCAGTCCCGCCGCCTGCGCTTCCCCGACGTCACCGACCTCATGACGACGCGCCAGGTCGCCGGCCTCCTCGCCGACGCGGCCTTCGCCGCCGTCCTCCACGAGGAGGGCAGCACCCCCCTGGCCACCGCCGACCTCCCGCCGGCCGGCGACATCGTCCTCGTCGTCGGCCCCGAGGGCGGCGTCTCCCCCGACGAACTGACCGCCTTCGCCACCGCCGGCGCCCACCCCTACCGCCTCGGCCCCACCGTCCTCCGCACCTCCACGGCCGGCACGGCGGCGACGGCACTGCTGCTGGGACGGACGGGACGGTGGAGTTGACGCCCGGCGGACGAAGCGGCGCGGCGGGCGAACGGTTCGCGCCGGACGGCCACTCCGAGATCGGGCGCTGGATCGCCGACTGGTCGGGAACCCCCGATCACGTCGACTACCTCGCGTACCACACCACCGCGGGGCAGTGGCTGGCGTTCTCCCGTGTCATCCGACCCGAGTTCGTCCGCGCGCGAGGCTGCGTCATCTGGCAACGCGCCTACGAACCGGACGGGTTCGAGGAGTGGTTCCGGCACCTGGACGGGGACGTCGTGCGCATCGAGGCGACACTCAACCGGTTCGTGGTCGGCGACCACGTCACCGTGGACGACACGGCGGAAGGGAACGCCGTCCTCCGGGAGGTCGCCGACACGGTGGCGATGTCCTGGCAGGCGGCGCTCCGGCTCGCCTGCCCCGAGCGCGAGTTCGCCGTCCACGCCCGCGACACGGACGACGGGCCCGTGGTGAGCTTTACGTCCGTCCCCGAGTGGGGACAGGACGGCGACGGCCGTCGAGGGGGGAGGTGAACGGCATGGAACGGGACGAACTCGTCCGGCTGGTACGCCGGATCATGGACGGCGAGGGGGCCACCGAAGAGGAACACGACGCCTTGGTCGCACAGTTCGAGCGCAGCGTGCTCCACCCCGCCGCCACCGACCTGATCTACCACCACCGGCCCGAGCTCTCCGCCGAGCAGGTCGTCGACGCGGCGCTGGCGTACCGGCCGATCGCCCTGTGACCCGTCCGCCCCTGTGATCCGTCGGGGCGTTCTGTCAGGATGATCTCCATGAGCCGGGAGACCGTCGTGCAGCCGCTCGATCTGGGGTACTTCGTACGGCCCGCCTCCGAGGCCGGCGGACCGTCGGCGCGGGTGGAGCCCGCCGTGGCCTTCCTTGTGCGGCATCCGCGGGGCACGGTCCTGTTCGACACCGGCATCGGCGCGGGGGATCCGGAGGCGGACGCGCATTACCGGCCCCGGCGGCGCGGGCTTCCCGAGGCGCTGGCGGCCGTCGGGGCACGGGTCGAGGACGTCGACCTCGTCGTCAACTGCCACCTCCACTTCGCCCATTGCGGCGGCAACCCGCTGTTCGCCGGCGTGCCCGTCCTCGTGCAGCGGACGGAGCCGGCCGCCGCCCGCCGTGGCGGGTACACCATCGACGGGCTCGTCGACTTTCCCGGCGCCGTGTACGAGGAGCTCGACGGGGAGGCCGAGCCGCTTCCGGGCGTGCGTGTGGTGCCGACCCCGGGCCACACCCCCGGCCACCAGTCGCTGGTGGTGCGGCGGGCCGGCGGCGGGGCTTTGGTGCTGGCCGGGCAGGCGTATGACACGGCGTCGGCCTATGCCGCCGGCGAACTGGCGCGCCGCGCCGCCGCGGACGGTGGCGCCGAGGGCCTGCCCGGGTACCCCGCCTGGCTCGACCGGCTGGCGGACTTCGCTCCCCGGCGGGTTCTCTTCGCCCATGATCACGCGGCGTGGGAAGCGCCGCTCTCCGGAAGGACGTCCTGATGCGCGTCGTCGCACTCCTCGCCCACCCCCGTCCCGGCAGTTTCAACCACGACCTGTTCGCCGCGGTGACGGACGAGTTGCGGGACCGCGGGTGCGAGGTCCTCGCGCACGATCTGTGCGCGGAGGGGTTCGATCCGGTCCTGCGGGCCGGGGAGACGGGCACGGTGGTGGGGGCCGGGACGGCGGATGACCTGCTGGTGGCCCGGTACCGGGAGGAGCTCGCCGGGGCGGATCGCCTGGTGTTCGTGCATCCGAACTGGTGGGGTATGCCGCCGGCGGTGCTGACCGGGTGGGTACAGCGGGTGCTCGCGCCCGGTGTGGCCTACAAGCTGGAGCACGCCGACGGCGAGCCGGAGGGGCTGCTCGGGGCCGGCCGGGCGCTGGTGCTCAACACGTCGGACACACCGGAGGAGCGGGAACGGGACGAGTTCGGTGACCCGCTCGAGCGGATCTGGGCCGCGTGCGTGCTGCCCTACGTCGGCGTCACCGACGTGCGGCGCAAGGTCTTCCGGACGGTCACCGGCGCCACGGCGGCGGAGCGGGAGGCGTGGCTCGCGGAGGCGCGGGAGGCGGCCGCGGCGCTGGTGGCCTGAGGGACGCGGGCCCTCCCGCCGGCCGGGAGCGGGCGGCTCCTGTGGCTGTCGGTGGTGACCGGTACGATCCGATCACGATCAGCCGACGACCCGGAGGGAGCGCACGGTGGCGGGAGAACCGCAGGCCGAGTGCCTGTTTTGCAAGATCGTCGCGAAGGAGGTGCCCGCGACGCTCGTGCGGGAGACCGAGACGACCGTGGCGTTCCGCGACATCAACCCCCAGGCGCCCACGCACGTCCTGGTGATCCCCAAGGCGCACTACCCGGACGCCGCGTCGCTCGCCGCCGCCGAGCCGCAGGTCGCCGCGGACATACTGCGGGAGGCGGGCGAGGTGGCCGCCGGGGAGGGCGTGGACGGTTCCGGGTACCGGATCGTCTTCAACACCGGAGCCGGGGCCGGGCAGACCGTGTTCCACGCGCACGCGCATGTGCTCGGGGGCCGTGGGCTCAACTGGCCGCCCGGCTAGAACCGCGCCGCCCGGCCAGAACCGCACAACGGGAGCCTCCACCGTGTCCGTACGTGAACTCGTCGTTCTCGGCACCGCCAGCCAGGTGCCCACCCGGCACCGCAACCACAACGGCTACGTCCTGCTCTGGGACGGCGAGGGCCTGCTCTTCGACCCGGGGGAGGGCACGCAGCGCCAGATGGTGCGGGCCGGGGTGGCCGCCCACGACCTGAACCGGATCTGCGTCACGCACTTCCACGGGGACCACTCGCTCGGCCTCGCCGGTGTGATCCAGCGGATCAACCTGGACCAGGTGCCGCACCCGGTCACCGCGCACTACCCGGCGAGCGGCCGCCGCTTCTTCGAGCGGCTGCGCTACGCGACCGCCTACCGCGAGACGGTGGAGCTGGCCCAGGAGCCCGTGTCCGGCAAGGGGCGGGTGCTGGCCGAGACGGCGTCGTACACGCTGGAGGCGCGCCGGCTCTCGCACCCCGTCGAGTCCTACGGCTACCGGGTGATGGAGCCGGACGGCCGGCGGATGCTGCCCGCGCTGCTGGCCGAGCACGGGATCACCGGTCCTGACGTGGGCCGGCTCCAGCGGGACGGCGTCCTCGGCGGGGTGACGCTGGCGGACGTCAGCGAGCCGCGGCGCGGGCAGCGGTTCGCGTTCGTGATGGACACCCGGCTCTGCGACGGGGTGTACGCGCTCGCGGAGGGCTGCGACATGCTCGTCATCGAGTCCACGTTCACGGACGAGGACGGGGCGCTGGCCGCCGAGCACGGGCACCTCACGGCCGGCCAGGCGGCCCGGGTGGCGGCCGAGAGCGGGGTGCGGCACCTGGTGCTGACGCACTTCTCGCAGCGGTACTCCGACCCGGAGGTGTTCGAGCGGCAGGCCCGGGCGGCGGGCTTCGACGGGGAGCTCACCGTCGCCCGGGACCTCACGCGTGTTCCCGTTCCCAAGAGGGAACGGTGAACGGGACGCCTTACGGCAGGGTGAACGGGACGCCTTACGGCAGGTAGTACATCGGGTTCGGCATCTTGAACTCGCGGCCCGAGGCGCCGCCCTTCAGGTCGCTGTACTGGTCGCCGAAGTTGGCGACGATGCGGAAGCCCTGGGCCTCGATGTGCTTGCGGGTGCCGGACTTGTACTCGACCGTGGTGCAGGTCGCGCCGCACTTCAGGTAGGACGGCGGGTTCTTCTTGTCCTTCAGGAAGAAGTGCGCCCGGTCGGCCGCCGGCTTGTAGCCGACGTTCTTCAGGTTGCGCACGCTCCACGCGCGCTGGTGCTCGCCGCGGCCGGTCACGAAGAAGACCGTGATGCCCTTCGACTGCGCCCAGTTGACGAGCTTCGGCATGCCGAAGACGGCGGCCATGTCGGTCGACTTCAGGTACGCGTCCTGCGACTCGGGCGTGAAGTGGAAGCCCTGCTTCAGCTCGTAGTTGTAGGTCAGCAGCGTGGTGTCGTCCACGTCCAGGACGATGGCCGGCTTCTTGCCCTTCTTCGGGGCGTTCTTCACGACCCCGTCCAGGTAGGCCTTGGCCTTCGTCTCGATCTCGGCGACCTGCTTGGCGTAGCTGCTCTTCGGGGAGGCGTAGTGCTCGCCCTTCTTGTCGACGGTGTCGCCGTAGTACGCCTTGATCTTGTCCTGGACCAGGGTGAGGTTCGGGATCTCCTTGTCCGAGCGGGGCACCGAGTGGTCCGCGGTCGCGGCGCCGGTCGCGAACAGGCCGGCGCCGACGGCGACGGCGGCGGCTCCGGCGACGGCCATGCGGACGCGCCGGGAGGAAGACTTCAGCGAGGGCGACACGTGTGAACTCCTGATGAACATGTGAGCGGGTGCAGCGTGAAGCTAGGCTCCTTGTCTGCACCCGGTCAATGTCGGTTGTGTCACGCCCGCCGGAGTCCACCCGGAGCGGGCGCCGGGTGGACCGGGCCGGGACCGGCCGGAGGCCGGCGCACCGGCCTCACGCCCCCGCCCGCTCCAGGATCCGCGCCGCCACCGCAGGCGAGTCCACCAGCGGGTGCAGCGCCAGCGCCCGCAGCGCGGCGTCCCGGTCCCGGCTCAGAGCCGCCTCGATCACCGCCCGCTCCACCGCCTTCACCTGGAGCATCAGCCCGAGCTGGTCTTCCCGCAGCGGGGCGCACGGCAACGGCTGCGCGCCCTTGGCGCCCACCTCGCACACCGTCTCGACGACCGCCTCCCGGTCGATCTCCGGCACGGTCCCCATGTTGCGGACGTTGAGGATCAGCCGCACCCGTTCGTCCCCGGCCACCGCCCGCATCAGCGCCAGCGCCACCCGCTCGTAGCCCCCGCCCTCCAGGTCGCAGGAGTCCCGCTGCCAGCCCCCGCTCGCCGCCCGGCTCGCCGCGCCGTAGGTCTCCTCGCGCTCCCGGCGGGCGCGCTCCCACAGCTCGTACGCCCGCTCGGGCGCGCCGGCCGCGCGGGAGAAGAAGTCCCCCTGCTGGCGGTCGAGGTACTCGCCCCGCGTGTGCTCGGCGTCGCTCGTCGCCCGCAGCGTCTCCCGGCGGAAGTAGTAGTACTGGAGGTACTCGTTGGGCAGCGCCTCCAGCGCCCGGAGCCAGTCGGCACCGAACAGCTTCCCCTCCTCGAACGAGGCGAGCGCCTCCCCGTCGCCCAGCAGGCCGGGCAGCAGGTCACGCCCGTCCAGCGTCAACCGCCGCAGCCAGCCGAGGTGGTTGAGCCCCACATAGTCGTACTCCACCCGGCCCGGATCGGCACCCGCCGCCCGCGCCGCGCGCCGCACCAGCCCCACGGGTGAGTCGCAGATGCCGATCACGCGGTCACCCAGGACGGCGGACATCGCCTCCGTCACCATGCCCGCGGGATTGGTGAAGTTGATGACCCACGCGTCCGGGGCCAGTTCGGCCACGCGATGCGCGATGTCCACGGCCACCGGGACCGTCCGCAGCCCGTACAGCACGCCGCCCGCACCGACCGTCTCCTGCCCCAACACCCCCTCGTCCAGGGCGATCCGCTCGTCCCGCACCCGTCCCGCCGTCCCGCCCACGCGGATCGCGGAGAAGACGAAGTCCGTGCCGCGCAGGGCGTCGTCGAGGTCGCCGGCCACCCGGACGGAGGGCGCGCCGGGCACCCCCTCCGCCTGCGCCGTGAGCACGGATCTGATCACCCGCGCCCGCATCGAATCCGTGTCGAACAACACCAGTTCGGTGACGCGGCCGGGCGCGTCGCGCCGCGCGTCGTCCAGAAGGGCCCGGTGCACCAACGGCACCCGGAATCCGCCACCGCCGAGAATCGTCAGCCTCATGGCCGGAACGTACCGCAGCATCGGGCACACTGTCCGGACCCGCACCCCCGAGAGGAGCAGCGAGAGCATGACGATCTCTTCGGACCGCGCCCAGGACCGCGCCACCGCTTCGGGCCGTGCCGCGGCGCCCGCGGCGGAGGGCGTGCCGCGCCGGCCGGGAAGAGCGCCGGTCACGCCCCTGGGCCGGTCGGGCGGGCAGGCCCCGGTACTCGACCCGCTCGCCGGGGTACGGGCCGGGGGCGGACCGGAGTTCGACGTCTACCTGACCGGCACGGTGTTTCTCGACATCATCTTCACCGGCCTGGACTCCGCCCCCGTGCGCGGCACCGAGTCCTGGGCGCGCGGCATGGGCTCCAGCCCCGGCGGCATCGCCAACATGGCCACCGCCCTGGCCCGGCTGGGCCTGCGCACCGCCCTCGCCGCCGCGTTCGGCGACGACATGTACGGCGAATACTGCTGGGAGGCGCTCTCACGCGGCGAGGGCATCGACCTCGGCCCCTCCCGCACGGTCCCCGGCTGGCACTCCCCGGTGACCGTCTCCATGGCCTACGAGGGCGAACGGACCATGGTCTCGCACGGCCACGAGGCCCCGCTCCCCGAAACACCCGCCCCCGCCTGCCCGGTACCGGCCAAGGCCGCCGTCGCCCTGCTCGTCCCCGGCCGCCGCGAGGAGTGGATCGCCAACGCCGCCCGCTCCGGCAGCCGCGTCTTCGCCGACGTCGGCTGGGACGACACCGGCCGCTGGAACCCGGCCGACCTCGCCGACCTGGAGCACTGCGAGGCCTTCCTGCCCAACGCCGAAGAGGCCATGCGCTACACCCGCACCGACTGCCCCAGGGCCGCCGCCCGCGCCCTCGCCGACCGGGTCCCGCTGGCCGTCGTCACCATGGGCGAGAAGGGCGCCTACGCCGCCGACGGCCGCACCGGCGAGACCGCCGAGGTCCCCGCCATCGTCGTCGAGGCCCTGGACCCCACCGGCGCCGGCGACGTCTTCGTCGCCGGCTTCGTCGCCGGCACCCTCGCCGACTGGCCGCTCGCCGACCGCCTCGCCTTCGCCTGCCTGACCTCCGCCCTCTCCGTCCAGGAGTTCGGCGGCTCGCTCTCCGCCCCCGGCTGGGTCGAGGTCGCCGCCTGGTGGCAGCACGTCCGCTCCTACGACGACCAGTCCCGGGACACCTTGCGCCGCTACGCCTTCCTCGACGGACTCCTGCCCGGCACCGCCCGCCCCTGGCCGCTCCGCCGCGCCCAGCCCACCCTCGGCTTCCGCGGCGCCTGACGCTCCACGGCGGGGCCCGCAGGGGGGCACGCAAAACCCCTCGGGCCCGTCCCGCCACCGGCGTACCCTGGACCGTACGGGGCGGACGGACGCGAGGACGCCGGCCGCCGGACGCACGCACACGGAAAGAGGGATGAGCAGGCCCGAGTGCCGGCCCATGACTCAGACACCCACACGAGCGCAGGCGCAAGCCCGCTTCACGGTCCCGGCCAAGCACCCCATGGTGAGCGTCCTGGGCTCCGGCGACAGCCTCCTGCGCGTGATCGAGAACGCATTCCCGTCGACGGACATCCACGTACGGGGCAATGAGGTCAGCGCGACAGGGGACCAGCGGGAAGTGGCCCTCGTCCAGCGCCTGTTCGACGAGATGATGCTGGTGCTCCGGACCGGTGCGCCGATGACGGAGGACGCGGTGGAACGTTCGATCGCCATGCTGCGGGACGCCGGGTCCCAGCCCGAGACGCCCGCCGAGGTGCTCACCCAGAACATCCTCTCCAACCGCGGCCGCACCATCCGTCCCAAGACGCTCAACCAGAAGCGGTACGTGGACGCGATCGACAAGCACACCGTCGTCTTCGGCATCGGCCCCGCGGGCACCGGCAAGACCTACCTGGCCATGGCCAAGGCCGTGCAGGCCCTCCAGTCCAAGCAGGTCAACCGCATCATCCTGACCCGCCCCGCCGTCGAGGCCGGCGAACGCCTGGGCTTCCTCCCCGGCACCCTCTACGAGAAGATCGACCCGTACCTGCGCCCGCTCTACGACGCGCTGCACGACATGATCGACCCGGACTCGATCCCGCGGCTGATGGCGGCGGGCACGATCGAGGTCGCGCCGCTCGCATATATGCGGGGTCGTGCGCAGCCCGTCTTCACCAAGGTGCTGACGCCGGACGGCTGGCGCCCGATCGGTGATCTCCGAGTCGGTGACCTGGTCGTCGGATCGAATGGCGAACCCACTCCGGTCCTGGGCGTCTACCCGCAGGGCGAGAAGGACATCTACCGCGTCACCGCCCAGGACGGCTCCTGGACCCTCTGCTGCGGCGAGCACCTGTGGACCGTCAGGACCGCCGCCGACAAGCGGCGGGGCAAGCCGTGGCGGGTCCTGGAGACCAAGGAGATGATCGGCAAGCTCCGCGCGGCCCACGCCCGCCGCTATGAGCTGCCGCTGCTCACCGCTCCCGTCTCCTTCCCCGAGCGCCCGGTGCCGATGGACCCGTATGCCTTGGGCCTGTTGCTCGGGGACGGGTGTCTCACGGGATCCACGACGCCGTCGTTCTCGACGGAGGACAAGGAGCTCGTCCACGCGCTGGAAGCCGCGCTCCCCGGGGTCTCGGTCAGGCACAGGGGCGGCCCGGACTACGTCCTGAACCGGGTGAAGTCTCCGGGTGACGTGGTCACCCTGGAAAATCCGGTCACCGGAGCGCTTCGTGCGTTGGAGCTGATCGGCAGCCGGTCGCACTCCAAGTTCGTCCCGGACGACTACTTGTTCAACACGGCCGACGTGCGTCTGGCGGTTCTGCAGGGCCTGCTCGACTCGGACGGCGGCCCGGTCACGCAGAGCGACCGGTCCTGCCGTATCCAGTACTCCACCGCGTCGATTCTCCTGCGTGACGATGTCATCGCGCTCGTCCAGTCCCTTGGCGGGGTGGCCTACACTCGTCGGCGCCCGGCCGAAGGCCGCAGGCAGGGCACCGCACTCGCAGCCCACCGGTACGACGCGCACGTCGTCGACATCCGCCTGCCGGAGGGCATCGAACCCTTCCGTCTCACCCGCAAGCTCGACAAGTACCGCGCCGCCGGAGGCGGCGGCCGGCCCATGCGCTTCATCGACTCGATCGAGCCGGCGGGCCGGGAGGAGGCGGTCTGCATCCAGGTGGCGGCCGAGGACTCGCTGTACGTCACCCAGGACTATCTGCTGACGCACAACACTTTGAACGACGCGTTCATCATTCTCGACGAGGCGCAGAACACCAGCCCCGAGCAGATGAAGATGTTCCTCACCCGGCTCGGGTTCGACTCCAAGATCGTGATCACGGGTGACGTCACCCAGGTCGACCTGCCCGGCGGCACCAAGAGCGGCCTGCGGCAGGTGCAGCAGATCCTGGAGGGCGTCGAGGACGTTCACTTCTCGCATCTCACCAGCAATGACGTCGTCCGGCACAAGCTGGTCGGCCGTATCGTGGACGCGTACGAGAAGTACGACAATCGCGGCGACAACCGCGGCGACGGAAAGTAAAAACTGAGCACCATGGCGATCGACGTCAACAACGAATCCGGCACCGAGGTCGACGAGAAGGCGATCCTCGACGTCGCCCGGTACGCGCTCGCCCGGATGCGCATCCACCCGCTCTCCGAGCTCTCGGTCATCGTCGTCGACACCGAGGCCATGGAGCAGCTCCACATCCAGTGGATGGATCTGCCCGGGCCGACCGACGTGATGTCCTTCCCGATGGACGAGCTCCGTCCGCCGGCCAAGGACGACGACGAGCCCCCGCAGGGGCTCCTCGGCGACATCGTGCTCTGCCCGGAGGTCGCCAAGGAGCAGGGCGAGGCGGCCCCCACCCGGCACTCGATGGACGAGGAGCTCCAGCTCCTCACCGTGCACGGGGTGCTTCACCTCCTCGGCTACGACCACGAGGAACCCGACGAGAAGGCCGAGATGTTCGGCCTCCAGGCGGCGATCATCGACGGCTGGCGCGCCGAGCGCGGGATCGAAGGGCCCTCCCCGGCTCCCACGATCACGTGACCGGCCAACTGATCGCCGCGGCGGTCCTCCTGCTCGTCGTCGCCTGGCTCGCCGCCTGCGCGGAGGCCGGCCTCGCCCGGACCACCCGGTTCCGGGCCGAGGAGGCGGTACGGGCGGGCCGGCGCGGCAGCGCGAAGCTGATGGCCGTCGCCTCCGACCCCACCCGCTACCTCAACGTGGCGCTGCTGGTGCGGGTCGCCTGCGAGATGGCGGCCGGGGTGCTCACCACGTATGTGTGCCTCCGCGAGTTCGACGCCACCTGGGAGGCGCTGACCGTCGCCGTCGCGGTGATGGTCCTCGTCTCCTACGTGGCCGTCGGCGTCTCGCCGCGCACCATCGGCCGGCAGCACCCGCTGAACACCGCGACCGCGGCGGCGTACGTCCTGCTGCCGCTGGCCCGGATCATGGGCCCGGTGCCCCGGCTGCTGATCCTCATCGGCAACGCCCTCACCCCGGGCCGCGGCTTCCGCATGGGCCCGTTCGCCTCCGAGGCGGAGCTGCGGGCGATGGTGGACCTGGCCGAGAAGGAGTCGCTGATCGAGGACGACGAGCGGCGCATGGTCCACTCCGTCTTCGAGCTCGGCGACACCCTCGTCCGCGAGGTGATGGTGCCGCGCACCGACCTCGTCGTCATCGAACGCGGCAAGACCATCCGGCAGGCGCTCACCCTGGCGCTGCGCTCCGGCTTCTCCCGGATACCGGTGACGGGCGAGAACGAGGACGACATCGTCGGCGTGGTCTACCTGAAGGACCTGGTCCGGCGGACGCACATCAACCGTGACGCGGAGTCCGAGCCGGTCTCCACGGCCATGCGGCCCGCCGTCTTCGTGCCCGACACCAAGAACGCGGGCGACCTGCTGCGCGAGATGCAGCAGCAGCGCAACCACTGCGCGGTCGTCATCGACGAGTACGGCGGCACGGCCGGCATCGTCACCATCGAGGACATCCTGGAGGAGATCGTCGGCGAGATCACCGACGAGTACGACCGGGAGCTGCCGCCCGTGGAGGAGCTGGGCGACGGCCGCTACCGGGTCACGGCCCGGTTGGACATCGGCGATCTCGGCGAGCTGTACGGGATCGAGGCGCTGGACGACGAGGACGTCGAGACGGTCGGCGGCCTGCTCGCCAAGGCGCTGGGGCGGGTGCCGATCGCGGGCGCGACGGCCGACGTGCCGCTCCCGGAGCACGGCGCGGACCCCTCCGTGACGGCGCTGCGGCTGATCGCCGAGGCGTCGGCGGGGCGGCGGAACCGGATCGTGACGGTGCTGGTGGAGCCGGTGCGGGCGGAGGCGGCGGCGTCGGAGTAGGGGCTACCGGGGCTACCGGGTTTCCGGGGCTCTGGGGCTCTGGGGCTCTGGTGCTCCCGGCGGTCCGGGCGTCGCCGCTCGCCGCGCGGGCCGTCCGGGGGACGGCGGTGGGCGACCGGTGGAATCCGGCCCGTCCCGCCGCATGGATGGGGGCGGGTCCGGTTACCCGCCCTCCATGAGCGAGTTCGAACGCACCCGCACCCTGCCCGCGCAGCCCGAGATGGTCTTCGACCAGGTCTGCGACCTCAACCGGCTCGATAGCTGGCTCCCCCGCGATCTGCACGTCCACCCCGACGACCCGCCGGCCGTCACCGTGCACGAGGACCGGACGGGCGAGGACGCCGACGCCCTCGTCCGCGCGCGCAAGGAACAGATGCGGCTGGAGTGGGGGACCCGCGAGGACGGCCGGTACAGCGGCTGGCTCCAGGTCGCGGGCAACGGGAGCGGCTCCTGCCAGGTCACCGTGCACCTCTCCTTTCATCAGGGATCGCAGCGGCCGGATGACGGGGTGGTGGAGGAGGCGTTGGACAAGAGCCTGGAGCGGCTGGAGGAGCAGGTGCGGCTGCGGGGTGAGGGGCCGGGGTGAGGGGGCGCGGGGCGCGCCTGCGGCGGGTTGTGCCCCGGTCCCTCCCCTTCGCCGTTTCCTGGGGGCAAGCCCCCAGACCCCTCTGGACTGTGCTGTGCGCGCTCGGGGCCGTCACTCCCGCCGTCCCGCACTGCGCAGCCCTGCCGCCACCCCCACCGCCGCCGCACCCACGGTCAGCGCGTCCACGCCGAACGCCGTCCGCAGCCCCCACGCCGAAGCCGCCGCACTGAGCAACGGGATCCCGAGCGTGGTGCCCAGTTGCTGGGACGTGGTCACCAGGCCCGTCGCCAGCCCCTGTGCGGCGGGCGGCAGGCCGGCCGTGGCGGTGACGCCGTAGGCGACCACGGCCCACAGGTTGCCGACGACGCCGGCGGAGGCCGCCGCCAGGGCCCACCAGGCGGCGGCCGGGCCGGTGCCGAGCCACAGCAGCGGCGCGGTGCTGACGGTCTGCAGCAGGAGGCCGGCGACGAGTGTGCGGTGGGCGCCGAGGCGGCCGATGACGCGGGAGGCGGTCAGCCCGGCGAGGGCGGCGAACAGGCCCTGCACCCCGAAGAGCATGCCGGTGCGGAAGGCCGAGAGCCCGAGCTCCTCCTGGAGGCAGAGGGTCAGCAGGAAGATCAGGGCGGTCATCGTCGAGACCGTCGCCAGCCCGCCCAGGTTCCCCCAGGCGACCGTCGGCCGGCGCAGCATCGGCAGCGGGACCAGTGGGTCGGCGACCCGCGATTCGACGGTCACGAAGGCGCCCAGCAGGACCGCGGCGAGGACGAGCGCGGCGATGACGTCGGCGCCGCCGAACCCGTGCTCGGCCGCCGTCGACAGCGCGTAGACGAGGGCGAACAGCCCGCCGGTGACGGTCAGCGCGCCGGGCAGGTCGACCGGGCGGCGGCGGGCGGCTCGCGTGATGTCGCCGTCGGACGGCAGCGCACCCGGAGCCACCACCAGGATCGCGGCGCCCGCCGCCGCGAGCAGTCCCATCGTCGAGCGCCACCCGAGGCCGTCCGTCAGCACCCCGCCGAGCACCATGCCGGTGGTGTAGCCCAGCGAGAGCAGGGTGCCGCTGATGCCCAGGGCCCGCTCGCGCTGTGGCCCCTCGGGGAAGGTGGTGGTCAGCAGGGCCATGCCGGTGGGGACGATGAGGGCCGCGCCGACGCCTTGGAGGGCGCGGCCGGCCAGGAACGAGGCGGGGTTCCAGGCGAGGGTGACCAGCACCGACGCCACGGTGAACACGGCCAGCCCGGACAGGAACAGCCGGCGCCTGCCGTACCGGTCGGCCACCCGGCCGGACAGCAGCAGGAGGCCGCCGGCGGGCAGGGCGAACGCGGTGACGGCCCACTGGAGATCGGCCCGGCCCATGCCGAGGTCGGGGCCGAGCACGGGCAGGGCCACGTTGAGGATCGAGAAGTCGAGGGTGACGACGAACTGCGCGGTGCACAGCACGAGGAGCGTCAGCCGGGCCCGGGCGGACAGGGCGGGGACGGGCTCGGGGGCGGGCGCCGGGTGCGGTGGCGCGGCGGTCGTGGGGACGTCGGGCGTGTCGTACGGCATGCCCCCACCCTCGGCCGCCCGGAAGACCGCCGGGGAGAGCGTGTTTATGGTGGCAGTCGGACTACCAGCCGGGGTGGCAGAGCGAGGGGGGACCCGTGACCACCGCACCGCGCGCGGCCGCCGGACGGCCGAACCGCCGTGAGGAACTGCGCCGTTTCCTGATGAGCCGGCGGGCCCGGGTGAGCCCGGCGGAGGCGGGCCTGCCGGACGGCGGCGGGCGTCGCCGTACGCCGGGGCTGCGGCGCGAGGAGGTCGCCGTACTGGCGGGGGTGGGGACCACCTGGTACCAGTGGCTGGAGCAGGGGCGGGACATCACCGTCTCGCCGCAGGTGCTCGACGGGGTCGCCCGGGTGCTGCGGCTGACGTCCGTCGAGCGGCGCCACCTCTACGTCCTGGCCGGGCTGAACCCGCCGCTGCCGGAGTCGGGGCAGCGGCCGGACGACCTGTGCCCGGGGCTCCGGCGGCTGATCGACGCGTGGCTGCCCTGGCCCGCGCACATCCTGGACCCCTGCTGGAACACCGTGGCCCACAACGCGTCGGCGGCGCTCGTCTGGGGCTTCCGCCCGGGCGAGCGCCGCAACTGGCTGGCCGACTTCTTCACCGACCCCGTGTACCGGACGGCCCCGGCCGGGCCCGGGGCGGACGCGCGCCGGGAGGAGAACGCCCGCCGGCTCGTCGCCCAGTTCCGTGCCTCGCGGAGTGAGCGGCCCGGTTCGGAGGAGGCGGCGGAAGTCGCGGAGACGGTGGCCGGACTGTGCGCGCTGAGCGCGGAGTTCGCGCGGCTGTGGGAGAGCGGGGACGTCCACCCGGAGGGGCAGTTGGTGTACGAGATCGACCATCCGGGTGCCGGGCGGCTGTGCTTCGAGAGCAGCCCGCTGCGGATTCCGTCCCGGCCGGATCTGACGATCGCGGTGCACAATCCCGTGCCGGGGACGGGTACCGCGGAGAAGGTGGAGCGGCTGCTCGCGGGCTGATGCGGCCCGCCGGGGGCGCCCCTTCCGGGGGAGTTCTAGTACGCGCGCCGAGTACGCGCGCCGAGTCCGCGCGCCGAGTACGCGCCCCGAGCACGCGCCCCGGGTACGCGTTCCGAGCACGCGCTCGGGGGTGCGGGGGCGGCCCCGCGAGAAACGGCGAAAGGGCGGGGCCGGGGCGCCCCTCCCCGACCCCGCCCGCCGGGGCTAGCGCTTCGCGCCGCCGCCCCGCGCCCGCAGCCCCACCGCGACCAGGACCGCCACCGCCGCCAGGACCGCCGCGTCGGCCCCGAGCCCCAGCCTGATCCCGCCCAGTGCCGCTCCGACGGCGTCCTCGCCGTCCGACCGCAGCGCGGCGGTGTGCGCCGAGGCGAGGGCGCTGAGCAGCGGGATGCCGACGGTGAGACCGATCTGCTGGGAGCTGGTCACCAGACCGGTGGCCAGGCCCTGTTCGCGGTCCGGGAGCCCGGAGGTGGCGGTGACCCCGTAGGCGACGATCACCCACAGGTGGCCGATGACGCCGAGCGAGATGCCCACCAGCGTCAGCCAGGCACCCGACGAACGGCCGACCCCGAGGAGCAGCGCCGTGCAGGCCGCCTGTCCCAGCAGCCCGGCGACCAGGGTGGTGCGGGTGCCGAAGCGGGCGATCACCTTGGACGCCACCGTGCCGGAGACCACCGCGACCACGCCCTCGACACCGAAGATCAGGCCGGTGCGGAACGCCGAGAGGTGCAGGACGTCCTGGAGGTAGAGGGTGAGCAGGAAGATGGCGGCGGTCATCGTCGCGAACGTCGTCAGACCGGCGAGGTTGCCGAAGGCGACGGTCGGACGGCGCAGCATGGACAGGTTCACCAGCGGTTCGGCGGTCCGGGACTCCACGACGGCGAACGCGGCCAGCAGGACGACTCCGGCGACGAGGGCGACGACGACGTCCGTACGGCCGAACCCGCTCTCGGCGGCGGTCGACAACGCGTAGATCAGGGCCAGCAGCCCGCCGGTGACGGTGGCCGCGCCGGGCAGGTCGAGCCGGGGGCGGCCCGGGTGCCTCGACTCGGTGAGCAGGCCGGGGGCGAGCAGCAGCACGGCGACGCCGGCGACACCGAGCAGGCCCATGGTGGAGCGCCAGCCGAGGGCGTCCGTCATGACGCCGCCGAGCACCATGCCGATGGTGAAGCCCAGCGACATCAGCGTGCTGCTGATGCCCAGGGCGCGTTCGCGCTGCGGTCCTTCGCGGAAGGTGGTGGTGAGCAGGGACATGCCGGTCGGCACGATGACGGCCGCGCCGAGCCCCTGGAGGGCGCGTCCGGTGAGGAAGGACGCGGGGTCCCAGGCGAGGGTGGCCAGGACGGAGGCCGCCGTGAAGAGGGTCAGCCCGGCGAGGAAGAGGCGACGCCGGCCGTAGAGGTCGGCGATCCGGCCGAAGAGGAGGAGGAAACCGCCGGAGGGGAGGGCGAACGCGGTGACGGCCCACTGGAGGTCGGCCCGGTCCATGGCGAGGTCGTCGCCGAGGACGGGCAGCGCGACGTTCAGGATGGAGAAGTCGAGCGCGACCATGAACTGCGCGGCGCACAGCACCAGCAGGACGAGTTTCGCGCGGGCGGTCATCCGCGGGGCGGCAACAGAAGAGTCGGCAGGGGCAGCAGAGACAGCAGGGGTCTCGGGGGTGGAAGTGACGGTGGGGGAGGGGGACGTATCGAGCGCCATGTGCTCACCCTCGGGCTTCGGGAACAACGCCGGGGAGTCGGCACTTATGGTGGTGGCCGCACCACCAGACACACGGGAATGCGACGACGAGACGCGTACGACACGCGGACGAGGGGGAACCGTGACGCCACGCACGCACGCCACCGGAACGAACCGCCGCCCGGAACTGCGCGACTTCCTGATGAGCCGGCGGGCCCGGGTGAGCCCGGCCGAGGCGGGCCTGCCGGACGGTGGCGGGCGCCGGCGGACGCCGGGCCTGCGGCGCGAGGAGGTCGCCGTGCTCGCCGGGGTGGGGGCCTCGTGGTACCAGTGGCTGGAGCAGGGGCGGGACATCACCGTCTCCCCGCAGGTGCTGGACGCGGTGGCCCGGGTCCTCCGGCTGACCGGGAGCGAACGCCGCCACCTGTACGTCCTCGCCGGCCTCAACCCGCCGCTGCCCGACTCCGTCGTCGACGACCCGGAGCACCTGTGCGACGGCCTGATGCGGCTGATCGACGGCTGGCTGCCCAACCCCGCGCACATCATGGACCCCTACTGGAACACGGTCGCCTACAACGAGTCGGCCGCCGTCGTCATGGGCTTCCGCCCGGGGATCCGGCAGAACTGCCTGATCTCCTACTTCACGGACCCCGTCTACCGCTCCCGCGCGGCCAACTGGGAGCGGAACGCCGGACACGTCGTCGCCCAGTACCGCGCCGCCTGCTCGCAGCGCCCGGACGACGAGGGATTCGCGCTGATCGTCGTGGAACTGGCGGCGGAGAGCCCGGAGTTCGCGGAGCTGTGGGCGCGCAACGACGTGCAGCCCGCCGGACAGCTTGGCAAGGAGTACGCGCACCCGGTCGCCGGCACCCTCTCCTTCGAGGTCACCGCCCTCCAGGTGCCGGCCCGGCCGGACCTCACGATCGTGATGCACAACCCGGTGCCGGGCACGAACACCGCCGAACGGGTGGCCTGGCTCAACTCGCCGGAGGCCCGTCGGGGCGGCCTGCACTCCGTCTCGGTGGCGAGCTGACCGGTGGGCCGACCGGCGAGCTGACCGGTGGACTGACCGGTGGCGGCCCCGCGGGACGGCTTCACTATCCTCGGCCCATGACGGAGATCACCGAGCTCGACCCCGAGGACCGCAAGCTCATCACGCTCGCCCGGGCCACCCGCGCCCGCAACGCCGTGCCGGAGGGCGCGGCCGTACGGGACGAGACCGGTCGTACGTACGTGGCCGGCACCGTCGCCCTCGACTCGCTGCGGCTGAGCGCCCTGGCCACGGCGGTCGCCATGGCCGTGGCCGGCGGCGCGAGGTCCCTGGAGGCGGCGGCCGTGGTGTCGGAGGCGGCGGTCGTCCCGGACGCCGACCGCGCGGTCGTCCGCGACCTCGGCGGCCCGGACACCCCGGTCCTGCTCGCGGGCCCGGACGGCGTGCCGTCGGCGGTCGTCACCGCGGGCTGACGGGCTCCCGGCGGCGGGCCGGCCGGCTCCCCGCGCCCGCTGGTCGGCGAAGGCCGGGCGATCGGGGAGAATGAACCTCATGGACAGAGCTTCATCCCCCTCCCAGGCGCCCCACCGCGCGGGTTTCGCGTGCTTCGTCGGCCGCCCCAACGCGGGTAAGTCGACCCTGACCAACGCTCTGGTGGGGACGAAGGTCGCGATCACCTCCAACCGGCCGCAGACCACCCGGCACACCGTGCGCGGCATCGTGCACCGCCCCGACGCCCAGTTGGTGCTGGTCGACACCCCGGGCCTGCACAAGCCGCGCACCCTGCTCGGCGAGCGGCTGAACGACGTCGTCCGGACCACCTGGGCCGAGGTGGACGTGATCGGCTTCTGCCTGCCGGCCGACCAGAAGCTCGGCCCCGGTGACCGCTTCATCGCGGGCGAGCTGGCCGGGATCAAGAAGACGCCCAAGGTGGCCATCGTCACCAAGACGGACCTGGTCGACTCCAAGGCCCTGGCCGAGCAGTTGCTCGCCGTCCAGCGGCTGGGCGAGGAGCTGGGCATCGAGTGGGCCGAGATCATCCCGGTCTCGGCCGTGGGCGACACCCAGGTCTCGCTCCTCGCCGACCTGCTCGTCCCGATGCTCCCCGAGAGCCCGCCGCTCTACCCCGAGGGCGACCTCACCGACGAGCCCGAGCAGATCATGGTCGCCGAGCTGATCCGCGAGGCCGCCCTGGAGGGCGTCCGCGACGAGCTGCCGCACTCCATCGCCGTCGTCGTCGAGGAGATGATCCCCCGCGAGGACCGCCCGGCCGACAAGCCGCTGCTCGACATCCACGCCAACGTCTACATCGAGCGCCCCAGCCAGAAGGGCATCATCATCGGCCCCAAGGGCGCCCGCCTGAAGCAGGTCGGCATGAAGTCCCGCAAGCACATCGAGGCCCTGCTCGGCACCCCCGTCTACCTCGACCTGCACGTCAAGGTCGCCAAGGACTGGCAGCGGGACCCGAAGCAGCTCCGCAAGCTGGGCTTCTAGGCCGCCGGGCGGGGGCCCGGGCGGGGGCGAGGCGGAGCCTCAGCCCCCGTCATAGCGCACGACCCGGCCCCCCAGCGCCCGCGCGACACGCTCGCCCAGCCCGTAGTCGCAGAGGTTGACGGTCCAGTTCCCGGCGGCGACGAGCGTCGCCGGGACGCCCTTGTACGCGATGGCCTCCCGCAGCGTGCGGTCCCGCGCGGCGGGGGTGTCGTGCAGCGCGAGGGTGGCGCAGTTGGCCGTGCCCGTGCGCTTCCCGGTGGTGCACGTCATCGTTTTCCCGAGCCCCTCCGCCCGCTCGTCACACCCGACGGCCCGGCCGACAGCGTCGGCCAGCGCGCCGAGGTTCTTGTACCGGGGCTCGGCGGGGAGGCTCGGCAGCGGGTAGTCGGGAACCTTCACCTTCTCCGGCGGGAGCACGACGCCGTGCAGGGCCTTGGCGACCCGGGGAGCGAAGCGGGGGTCGGTGACGTTGACGAACCAGTTTCCCGCGGCGACGATGGTCTGGCTGAACGGCGGTTTGTGGCGCGCGGCTATCGAGTCGCCATTCTGGTCCCGGTAGTCCTCCTGCCGCGTGTCGGTGACGTCGATCCGGTTCTCGAACCTGACGCCGCCCACGACGGATTCGCAGTCCAAGCCGGTGCCGAAGCGCGGATCCGTCCTGCCCCTGCGGACGACGCGGCAGGGCAGCCCCGCCTTGCCCAGAGCGGAGACCACCGCGTCGGCGTCGGCGAATCGGGGCTCGTACGGAACCCGGTCGGGCATGGACACCAGCGCCGGCCGCTTCTCCTCGTCCATGACCCCGCACGAGGTGAGCAGCGCGACACCCAACGCCGCGGCCGCGAAGCGCCGCGCATTCCGCCCCACGAGCATGCCTGTCACTTCGGCGGCACGGGCGCGGGAGCCGGGGGACGGTGGTGTGGGGCGGCGGGACTCGACTCCACGGTTCGGCATGGGCGGTGCCACGGCCTTCCCCCTGTTCGACAGTGCGTCCGAGCAGGGTAGCTTTCCCGCCTCTCACAGGGGCGCTCTCACGCCCCCTCCCGTAGCACCGTTCGGATCAGTTCCCGTTGGTCCTCCGTGAGGTGGGGGTCCGCCAGGTGGACCTTGCGGCTGTCGACTGCGATTTCGTAGTGGAAGCCGTCGGGGACGCCGCCGGTGGGGGCGTCGCGGCCGGGGGCCAGGGCGCGGTGGGCGAGGGCTTCGAGGTGGGTGGCGTCGGGCCGTCCTGTGGTGTCCAGTTCGGCCCGGCGCTCGATCCCGGCGAAGCCGCCGGTCCGTGTGATGACGATCCGCATGGCGTCATTGTGGCCCGCCGGGCACCGCCTTACGAGGTGGGGACGCCCACCTGGGCCCAGGCCTTGAGGACGGCGCGGTTCTCGTCGCCCTCGCCGTAGAGGGTGCGGGCCGTGGCGGCGCTGAGGCGGGCGAACGTGGCGAAGTCGGCGTCGGAGGGGAGGTCGCCGCCGGTGAGGGTGGCGTACCAGATGTGGCCGGCGCGTTCCCAGGCGTTGCCGCCGAGTTCGGTGGCCAGCAGGTAGAAGGCGTGGTTGGGGATGCCGGAGTTGATGTGCACACCGCCGTTGTCACGGGAGGTGCGGACGTAGTCCTTCATGACGGCGGGCTGCGGGTCCTTGCCCAGCCGGGGGTCGTCGTAGGCGGTGCCGGGCTGCTTCATGGAGCGCAGGGCGGTGCCGTGCACGCCCGGGGCGAGCAGGCCTTCCCCGATCAGCCAGTTGGCGTCGGCGGTGGACTGGCCGAGGGCGTACTGCTTGATCAGGGAGCCGAAGACGTCCGACAGGGACTCGTTGAGCGCGCCGGACTGGCCGTAGTACTCCAGGTTGGCGGTGTGCTGGGTGACGCCGTGGGTCAGCTCGTGGCCGATGACGTCGACGGGGAGGGTGAAGTCGAGGAAGATCTCGCCGTCGCCGTCGCCGAAGACCATCTGGTCGCCGTCCCAGAAGGCGTTGTTGTACTCCTCGCCGTAGTGGACGGAGGCGGTCAGCGGCAGGCCGCGGTCGTCGATGGAGTGCCGCCCGTAGACCTTGAGATAGAGGTCGAAGGTGGCGCCGAGGCCCGCGTGGGCCCGGTTGACGGTGGCGTCCTTGCAGGGGGCGTCGCCCTCGCCGCGCACCTTGCCGCCGGGCAGCGCGGTGTGGTGGCCCGCGTCGTAGATGGTGCGGTTCGGCGTGTCGGACGGGGTGGGGGTGCCGGCGTCGGCCGCCGTGCCGCGGAGACCGATGACGCGGCGGCGGGTGCGGAGGGCGCCGTCGTGCTCCAGGGTGCGGCGGGCGGGCTCGTAGTGGCGGGGGTCGTCGGAGGAGGCCAGTCGGTCCAGGATGTGTGGGGGGATGATCGTGCAGAAGGGACGGCGTGCGGGCACGGTCCCGGTGGAGTCGCCATTCATGGCCGGAATGTCGCACAGGGTCACGCATGTGTCACTCCCTGCCGCCATGATTAACGAAAAAGTGTGCTTGTGGATTCTTTGACCGGTCGGTTGGCGTCCCTTCTGATAACGGACCGTGGCCGCCGGACAGGCGTCCCGCATGCTGATACGGACAGGCCGGGTTCCGCCGCCTTCGGCTACTGTGCGACGCATCATGCGTTGTGGGCTGCTTCTCCTTAGCTGCCGCGGCGAGGGTCTGTAGTCGTCGGCCGACCCCCTCCCCGCGGAGACCGGTGTTGCGGTGCACGGCCCGGGAACTCCCGGGATCACCGCCCGCCCCGTCGGCCCGTCCCGGCTCCGCGACGGAGCCCGGGAACCCCGTGGAGCACCCGAGGAGACCCGCGCAGATGACCCGGCAGACGTCCCAGACCGCCCGCGTCCCCGATGCCGCCCCCGATTCCGTGGGCCGCCCCACCCCCCTCACCGCCGCCACCCTCACCCAGCGCCCGTCCGGGATGCCGGTGCACAAGTACGGCCGGTACGAGGCCGTGGACCTGCCCGACCGCACCTGGCCGGACCGCCGCATCACCAAGGCCCCCCGCTGGCTCTCCACCGACCTGCGCGACGGCAACCAGGCCCTGATCGACCCCATGTCGCCGGCCCGCAAGCGGGAGATGTTCGACCTGCTGGTCCGCATGGGCTACAAGGAGATCGAGGTCGGCTTCCCGTCCTCCGGCGCCACCGACTTCGCGTTCGTCCGCTCGATCATCGAGGAGGGCGCGATCCCCGAGGACGTGACGATCTCCGTCCTCACCCAGGCCCGCGAGGAGCTGATCGAACGGACCGTGGAGTCGCTGCGCGGCGCGCACCGGGCCACCGTGCACCTCTACAACGCCACCGCGCCCGTCTTCCGCCGCGTCGTCTTCCGCGGCTCGCGGGAGCAGGTGAAGCAGATCGCGGTCGACGGGACGCGCCTGGTCATGGAGTACGCCGAGAAGATCCTCGGCGACGACACCGTGTTCGGCTACCAGTACAGCCCGGAGATCTTCACCGACACCGAGCTGGACTTCGCCCTGGAGGTCTGCGAGGGCGTGATGGACGTCTGGCAGCCGGAGGAGGGTCGGGAGATCATCCTCAACCTGCCCGCGACCGTCGAGCGGTCCACCCCCTCCACCCATGCCGACCGCTTCGAGTGGATGGACCGGCACCTGTCCCGCCGCGCGTTCGTCTGTCTCTCCGCCCACCCGCACAACGACCGCGGCACCGCCGTCGCCGCCGCCGAACTCGCCGTGATGGCGGGCGCCGACCGCGTCGAGGGCTGCCTGTTCGGCCAGGGCGAGCGGACGGGCAACGTCGACCTGGTCACCCTGGGCATGAACCTGTTCTCCCAGGGCGTCGACCCCGAGATCGACTTCTCCCGGATCGACGACATCCGGCGCACCGCCGAGTACTGCAACCAGATGGAGGTCCACCCGCGCCACCCCTACGCGGGCGACCTGGTCTACACCGCCTTCTCCGGCTCCCACCAGGACGCCATCAAGAAGGGCTTCGAGGCGATGGAGGCCACCGCCGCCGCCGAGGGCCGGAGTGTGGACGAGATCGAGTGGGCGGTCCCGTACCTGCCGATCGACCCCAAGGACGTCGGGCGGTCGTACGAGGCGGTCATCCGCGTCAACTCGCAGTCCGGCAAGGGCGGCATCGCCTACGTCCTGAAGAACGACCACAAGCTGGACCTGCCGCGCCGGATGCAGATCGAGTTCTCGAAGATCATCCAGGCCCGGACCGACGCGGGGGGCGGCGAGATCACCCCGCAGGAGATCTGGTCCGTCTTCCGCGACGAGTACCTGCCCACCGACGACAACCCCTGGGGCCGTGTCGAACTGCGCGCCGCCCAGACGACGACGGCCGGCGAGGGCACCGACGTGCTCACCGTCGAGGCCGTCGTGGACGGGAAGGAGACGGTCCTGACCGGTACCGGCAACGGCCCGATCTCCGCCTTCTTCGACGCGCTCGCCGCCACCGGCATCGACGCCCGCCTGCTGGACTACACCGAGCACACCATGAGCGAGGGCGCCAGCGCCCGGGCCGCCTCGTACATCGAGTGCGTGATCGACGGCAAGGTGCTGTGGGGCATCGGCATCGACCCCAACACCACACGCGCCTCCATCAAGGCGGTCGTGTCCGCGGTGAACCGGGCCTACCGGCCCTGAGGCAACGGGTGTTGACTCCCGGGGGCGCCCGGCATCGCCCGGCGGCGCAGCGACGCCCGGCGACAGGCGGTAGGCGGTAGGCGGTAGGCGGTAGGCGGTAGCGGCGCGCCCCGAGCGTCAACGGCACGCCTCCGAAACCACCGCAATCGGTGGGCTCGGGGGCGTGTCCGGTACCGGGCCGCCTCAGACCGGCTCTAGTCTGCGCACGGGGTGCTGACGGCACGTCGGCGATGTGGCTAACATCACGTCAACGCGGCGACGAGGCCGTGGCGTTAGGAGGTGTGCGCCGTGAAGCACGCGCAAGGCCGACCGAACCCCGACCGGTGTGTGCTGGGCGTGCGCACCGTATGGCGCACCGTCGGCGACGGCGAGTTCTTCTGCCCCGGCTGCGGCGGGGACCGCAACTACGAGCGGCGCACCGGCCGCCGCCGCCTCGTCGCCCTGGGGCTGCCGCTGCTGCCGCGCGGGCCGGTGGGCCCGGTCGTCGAATGCACGGCCTGCCGCGAGCGGTATGCGATGGACGTCCTCGACCACCCCACGACCACCAGGTTCTCGGCGATGCTGCGGGACGCGGTGCACACGGTCGCGCTCGCGGTGCTGGCGGCGGGCGGCACGGAGGCCCGTACGGTCCGGCAGGCGGCGGTGGGCGCGGTCCGGGCGGCCGGTTTCGCCGACTGCAACGAGGAGCAGCTAGTCACGTTGATCGAGGCGCTGGCCGCCGATACGGGGCGGCTGCCCGGCAGATTCCCCGCCGGTCCCGCGGTGTCCGGGCGGGACGGCTTCGATCCGTGCGGCACGGCGCTCGCCATCGAGCTGCACGAGGCGCTGGAGCCGCTGGCTCCGCACCTCGCTCCCGCCGGGCGGGAGTCGATCCTGCTGCAAGGGGCTCGGATCGCGCTCGCGGACGGGCCGTACCGGCCCGCGGAGCGGGAGGTTCTGGCGACGGTGGGGCGGGCGTTGATGATCTGCCCGGAGGACACGGACCGGCTGCTGGCGGCGGCGCGGACGCCGTCGTAGACGGCGGGGGGGGGTGCCCCGGCCCCTCCCCCGGAGGGGGCACCCCCAACGGGCTGGATGGTGAGCCCGGGCGCGACAACCAGCCCGTCCGGTGTTTGAGGACAACCGCGCGGAGCGCGGTTTCGGGGGTGTGGGGGCGCAGCCCCCGCCGTCACCGGTCCCGCCGTGCGGGACAATGGCCCCATGACCCTCTTCCGCGACGACGGCATCGTGCTCCGCACGCAAAAGCTCGGCGAAGCGGACCGCATCATCACCCTCCTCACCCGCGCCCACGGCCGCGTCCGCGCCGTAGCCCGCGGCGTCCGCCGGACGAAGTCCAAGTTCGGTGCCCGGCTCGAACCCTTCTCGCACGTGGACGTGCAGTTCTTCACGCGCGGCGGGGAGCTGGTGGGGCGGAGCCTGCCGCTGTGCACGCAGAGCGAGACGATCGCCGCGTACGGCGGGAAGATCGTCACGGACTACGCCCGGTACACCGCCGGGACGGCCATGCTGGAGACGGCCGAGCGGTTCACGGACCACGAGGGCGAGCCGGCCGTCCAGCAGTACCTGCTGCTGGTGGGGGGCCTGCGGACGCTCGCCGCGGGGGAGCACGCCCCGCACCTGATCCTCGACGCGTTCCTGCTGCGCTCGCTCGCCGTCAACGGGTACGCGCCGAGCTTCGACGCATGCGCGCGCTGCGGGATGCCGGGCCCCAACCGGTTCTTCTCGACGGCGGCCGGCGGCGTGGTCTGCGGTGACTGCCGGGTGCCCGGTAGCGTCGTACCCTCCTCGGAGGCGATCGGGCTCCTCGCCGCCCTGCTGTCCGGGGACTGGGCCACGGCGGACGCGTGCGAGGCGCGGCACGTCCGGGAGGGCAGCGGCCTCGTCGCCGCATATCTGCACTGGCATCTCGAGCGGGGGCTTCGGTCGCTCCGCTACGTCGAGAAGTAAATAGGAGTAGTGGCAGCCATGGCACGACGCGGGTTTCTGGGCCGTTCCCGTCGCGAGTACCGCACCCCCGAGCCGCACCCGTCGGGCGCGCGGCCGCCGAAGATCCCGGGTGAGCTCGTCCCCGAGCACGTCGCGATCGTCATGGACGGCAACGGCCGCTGGGCCAAGGAGCGCGGGCTGCCGCGCACCGAGGGGCACAAGGTCGGCGCCGAGCGGGTGCTGGACGTGCTCCAGGGCGCGATCGAGATGGGGGTCGGCAGCATCTCGCTGTACGCCTTCTCCACCGAGAACTGGCGGCGCTCCCCGGACGAGGTGCGCTTCCTGATGAACTTCAACCGGGACTTCATCCGCAAGACCCGCGACCAGCTCGACGCGCTCGGCATCCGGGTGCGCTGGGTGGGCCGGATGCCCAAGCTGTGGCGCTCGGTGGCCAAGGAGCTCCAGATCGCCCAGGAGCAGACCAAGGACAACGACCTGCTGACGCTGTACTTCTGCATGAACTACGGCGGGCGTGCCGAGATCGCGGACGCGGCCCAGGCGTTGGCGGAGGACGTCCGCGCCGGCCGGCTGGACCCGTCGAAGGTCAGCGAGAAGACCTTCGCGAAGTACCTCTACTACCCGGACATGCCGGATGTGGACCTGTTCCTGCGCCCGTCCGGCGAGCAGCGCACGTCCAACTACCTGCTCTGGCAGAGCGCCTACGCGGAGATGGTGTTCCAGGACGTGCTCTGGCCGGACTTCGACCGCCGCGACCTGTGGCGCGCCTGCCTGGAGTACGCGCAGCGGGACCGGCGGTTCGGCGGCGCGATCCCCAACGCGGTGGAGCGGGGCGCGGAGGGCGCGGAGGAGACCGGCGCCCAGGTCTGAGCCGGCGGCGTGTGCGACCGGCTGCGCGAACGCCCGGCCCTCTCTCCGGGGGCCGGGCGTTCGCGTCGGCGGTTCAGGTTCAGGCGGTTCAGGCGGTGAACAGGCTTCAGGCGGTGAGGAAACTTCAGGCGGTGAAGAGGCTTCAGGCGGTGGCGGCGGTGCGGGCGCAGTCGCCGCAGGTGCCGAAGACCTCGACGGTGTGGGCGACGTCCACGAAGCCGTGCTCGCGGGCGATGGTGTCCGCCCATGTCTCGACGGCCGGGCCCTCGACCTCGACGGCCTTGCCGCACATCCGGCACACCAGGTGGTGGTGGTGTCCGCTGGAGCAGCGGCGGTAGACCGCCTCGCCCTCGCTGGTGCGCAGCACGTCCACCTCGCCGGCGTCGGCGAGGGACTGCAGGGTGCGGTAGACCGTGGTCAGTCCCACGGAGGCGCCGCGGTGCCTGAGCATGTCGTGGAGTTCCTGAGCGCTGCGGAACTCGTCCACCTCGTCGAGCGCCGCCGCGACGGCGGCGCGCTGCTTGGTGGCTCGGCCGCGTACCGGGGGACCGGCGGTCGCCACAGTTGCCTCCTCAAGCTCGGCTGACACACCCACGCACGGGTTCGCCGGCGTGCGGGCCAATTGTGCCAGGCCCCGCGCACCGGCCGGATGCCGCGATCCGTCATGATCCATGCGTTCCGGACGACCTGCGGAGTACAGGTTTGGTTAGCCTAACCTGCACCCCACGGTCGCCGCAGCAGGTGTGATCGCCGATGTGACCGCCGTCGCACACGGGAGGCCGGGGGCCTCAGACGCGTACGTCGTCGGGAGCGCCCGGGGTGCCGGGAGTGCCGGGGCTGCCAGGGGCGCCGGGATCCGCCAGTGTGCACCGCTCCTCGTCCAGCGCCTTCTTCCGGGCGCGCGACCGGGCCAGCGGCGTGGCGATCGCGGTGAGGGCGATGAAGACGCCGATCGCCATCAAGACGATGGTGGCGCCCGGCGGGACGTCCACGTAGTACGAGGTCGTGGTGCCGGACAGGGTGACCAGCACCCCGATGCCCACGGACAGCGCGAGTGTGGTCGCGAAGCTGCGGGCGATCTGCTGCGACGCGGCCACCGGGATCACCATCAGGGCGCTGACCAGCAGCAGCCCCACCACCCGCATGGCGACGGTGACCGTCAGCGCGGCCGTGACGGCCACCAGCAGGTTGAGCAGGCGGACCGGAAGGCCGGTGACGCGGGCGAACTCCTCGTCCTGGCAGATGGCGAAAAGCTGCCGTCGCAGGCCCAGTGTGGCGAGGATCACGAAGGCGGCCAGGATGCAGATCGCGACGATGTCCTGCCGCGAGACCGTGGTCAGCGAACCGAAGAGGTACGTGACCAGGTTGGCGTTGGACCCGTTGTCGGAGAGGTTGATCAGCATCACGCCGCCGGCCATGCCGCCGTAGAACAGCATGGCGAGGGCGATGTCGCCGCGGGCCTTGCCGTAGGAGCGGATCAGCTCCATCACGACGGCGCCCACCACGCACACCGTCGCGGCCACCCACACCGGGCTGGTGTGGAGCAGGAAGCCCAGGCCCACACCGGTGAGGGCGACGTGGCCGATGCCGTCGCCCATCAGCGCCTGGTGGCGCTGGACGAGGTAGATGCCGATCGCGGGGGCGGTGATGCCCACGAGGAGCGCGGCGAGCAGTGCGCGTTGCATGAACGCGGCGTCGAGGATCTCCATCAGCTCAGCAGCCCTGTCCGAGTCGGGCCCGCGGCCGGGCCGGCGTGCGGGTGTACGTGGTCGTGGCCGGGGAGCGCGTGCTGGCCCACGGCCTCGGGCGGCGGTCCGTCGTGCACGACGCAGCCGTCGCGGAGCACGATCGCCCGGTCGATGAGGGGCTCCAGCGGCCCCAGTTCGTGCAGGACGAGCAGGACGGTGGTGCCCCGGGTGACCTCCTCGCGCAGGGCGTTCGCCAGCACCTCCTGGCTGGCGAGGTCCACGCCGGCCATCGGCTCGTCCATGATCAGCAGTTCGGGTTCGACGGCGAGCGCGCGGGCGATCAGCACCCGCTGGTGCTGGCCGCCGGAAAGCGCGTTCACCGAGTCCTTGAGCCGGTCCGCCATGCCGACCAGCTCCAGCGCCTTCACCACGGCGTCGCGGTCGGCCCGGCGGCTGAACCCCAGCTTCGTCCGGGCCAGCCGGCCCGCGGAGACCACCTCGCGCACGGTCGCCGGGACGCCGGCCGCGGCGGTGGTGCGCTGCGGTACGTACCCGATCCGCGCCCAGTCGCGGAAGCGGCGCTTCGGCGTCCCGAACAGCTCCAGCTCACCGCCGGTCAGCGGGACCTGGCCGACGATCGCCCGGACCGCCGTGGACTTGCCGGACCCGTTGGCGCCGAGCAGCGCGACGACCTCGCCGCGCCGGACCTCCAGGTCCACCCCGCGCAGCACGGGCCGCGCCCCGAGCGACGCCGTCGCCCCGCGCAGGGATATGACGGGCCGCTCCGTGCCGGGTCCCGTGTCGGGTTTCATGTCCGCCTCCTCAGGCGCGCGCTGGTCGGTGGTCGCCTCGGTGCTCGCCCCGGGGGCGGCCGGGGTGCTGCTCGTCCGCGTGCTCACTTCGCACCGAGCGCTTTCCGCAGGGCCGTCAGGTTGGACTCCATGACCTCGAAGTAATCGTGTCCCCTGGACTCGTCCGTGATGCCCTCCAGCGGGTCCAGGACGTCGGTCCGCAGGCCGAGGTCGCCGGCGATGGTTTTGGCGGTGGCCGGGCTGGCGATGGTCTCGAAGAAGACCGTGCCGACGTGGTGGTCCTTCGCCAGCTTGTGCAGGTCCTTGATCCGCGCCGCGCTCGGCTCGGCCTCCGGGTCGACGCCGCTGACGGCCTCCTCGGTGAGCCCGTAGCGCTCGGCGAGGTAGCCGAAGGCGGCGTGGGTGGTGATGAAGGTGTCGGAGGCGCGGTTCCGCAGGCCGTCCGAGAACGTGGCGTTCAGCTCCTTGAGGCGGCCCACCAGGATGTCGGTGTTCTTCCGGAAGATCTCCCGGTGGTCCGGGGCGGCCTTGGCGAGGACCTTGTTGACGCCCTGGGCGACCTCGGCGTACTTCACGGGGTCGAGCCAGACGTGCGGGTCGGCGGCGCCTTCGTGGTCGTGGTCGCCGTGCTCTTCGTGGTCGCCGTGTTCGTGGCCGTCGACCTCGTCCCCGTGGGTCTCCAGGCGGGTGAGGGAGGCCGCGTCGGCGACGTTCTTCGCGCCGGACTGCTTGATCGCCTCGTCCACGGCGGGCTGGAGCCCCTTGAGGTAGACGACGGCGTCCGCCTTCTCCAGGGAGGCGACCTGCCGGGGCTTGAGCTCCAGGTCGTGCGGCTCCTGACCGGGCTTGGTGAGGCCGGTGACGTGGACGTGGTCCCCGCCGATCTGCCGGACGAGGAACTCCATCGGATAGAACGACGCCACGACGTCCAGCTTGCCGTCCTTCGTCGCCGACCGCTCGCCGGAACCGCAGGCGGAGAGTGTGCCGAGGCCGAGCACCGTCGCCAGGGCGACGGCGAGCCCGGTTATTCGGGGGGACCGGGAGGCGGGGCGGCGAGGGTTGTCGTTCATGACACTCATTTTCAACGAAAATGGAAACGATTGTCAACAAGAGCGGTCACCGGGTGGTCCGGACGTCGGCCCGCCGACCCGGCGGCCGACGGGCGCCCGGGCGGTGGCCGATCACGGACCGGTCGGGGCGGGACCGATTTGATGAGAGGGGGTGTCGCGCCGGTAACCTGAAGCATTCGCTGTTCGTCGTCGCAATGAAGAGAGCACCGTGGCCGCCGACAAGATCGACACCATCGTCAGCCTGAGCAAGCGCCGTGGCTTCGTCTATCCGTGCAGTGAGATCTACGGCGGTCAGCGTGCCGCCTGGGACTACGGACCGCTCGGTGTGGAGCTCAAGGAGAACATCAAGCGCCAGTGGTGGCGTTCCATGGTCACCTCGCGCGACGACGTGGTCGGTCTCGACTCGTCGGTGATCCTGGCCCGTGAGGTGTGGGAGGCGTCCGGTCACGTCGCCACCTTCACCGACCCGCTGACCGAGTGCACCTCCTGCCACAAGCGCTTCCGCGCCGACCACCTGGAGGAGGCGTACGAGGCCAAGCACGGCAAGCTCCCCGAGAACGGCCTCGCCGACCTCAACTGCCCGCACTGCGGCAACAAGGGCGGCTTCACCGAGCCCAAGCAGTTCTCCGGCCTGCTCTCCACCCACCTCGGCCCGACGCAGGACAGCGGCTCCGTGAGCTACCTGCGCCCCGAGACCGCGCAGGGCATCTTCACCAACTTCGCCCAGGTGCAGCAGACCTCGCGCCGCAAGCCGCCGTTCGGCATCGCCCAGACCGGCAAGTCGTTCCGCAACGAGATCACGCCGGGCAACTTCATCTTCCGTACCCGCGAGTTCGAGCAGATGGAGATGGAGTTCTTCGTCAAGCCGGGCGAGGACGAGCAGTGGCACGAGTACTGGATGGAGCAGCGCTGGAGCTGGTACACCGGCCTCGGCATGCGCGAGGAGAACATGCGGTGGTACGAGCACGCCGCCGAGAAGCTCTCGCACTACTCCAAGCGCACCGTTGACATCGAGTACCGCTTCAACTTCGGCGGCACCGAGTTCTCCGAGCTGGAGGGCCTCGCCAACCGCACCGACTACGACCTGAAGGCCCACTCCGCCGCCTCCGGCCAGGACCTGTCGTACTTCGACCAGGAAGCCGGCGAGCGCTACTTCCCGTACGTCATCGAGCCGGCGGCCGGCCTCAACCGCGCCATGCTCGCCTTCATGCTCGACGCGTACAACGAGGACGAGGCCCCCAACGCCAAGGGCGTCATGGAGAAGCGCGTCGTCATGCGCCTCGACCCGCGCCTGGCCCCGGTCAAGGTCGCCGTCCTGCCGCTGTCCCGCAACCCGCAGCTCTCCCCGAAGGCCAAGGGCCTCGCGGCGGACCTGCGCAAGCACTGGAACATCGACTTCGACGACGCCGGCGCCATCGGCCGCCGCTACCGCCGCCAGGACGAGATCGGCACGCCGTTCTGCGTCACCGTCGACTTCGACACCCTCGACGACAACGCGGTGACCGTGCGCGAGCGCGACACGATGAAGCAGGAGCGCGTCTCCCTCGACCAGATCCAGGCGTACCTGGGCGGGCGTCTGCTCGGCTGCTGAGGTCGCTCGCTGAGCTTGCTTGTTGAGCTCGCTTGCCGAGCTCGCTCTTTCCGAGCCTGCTTTCGGAGGCCCCGGTCCCGCCGCGTGCGGGGGCGGGGCCTTCGGGCGTGTGGGGCGGGGTCTTTGACCGACCGCGCCACCACCCGCGGCACGACACGCCGGCCCGGGCGGCCGTCGCCGTGGTGCCCGCGCCGCCGTGGGGGTGCGCTGCTGTTCCGCCCGCAATTCCCAGGTGCCGGTGGCGCAGCCGCCCGTGTGCCTGGGTTTGCCCGGGTGACGGAACTCCGGCCAGTCCCCGGCTTCGAACGATCCGTCACCTTTGAGTCTCAGTGTGCCGAAAGGCTCGGCCCGGTAAGTGCCGGCCATGTCCTGCCGGGTGATTCCCCCCCCGGGCGTTTGCCTTCGTCGCCGCACGCGGCGGGGTGCGCGCACCCGGTATCGGTGACGGACACGATCGCGACGAGAACGCAGGTCGCACCGATGGCACGCCGGCGCCTCCTGAACTCCGAAATCGCCGGAATACGCCCGGAATTGCAGACGCGGAATCGCATGCGTCACCGGGAGCCCTCATATGGCCTGCTGGGGCACACTGGGCCGATGCCGCGATTGATCACGCCTGATGTGCGCGTCCACCTCTCGTTCGTCGAAGCCATGGCCGAGTTCCGGGGGGAGGGGCGGGGGGTGCCCGAGGACGACTCGATGATCGGGCGGGACATCCTGCGTTTCCACCCGAGGTGGCGAGACCCCGAGGTGTTCGCGGAGTACGTGAAGTCGGTGCGCGCCGACACCCGGGAGGACACCCCCCGCCCCGCGGGCCGTGTCCCCGCCACCACCCTGTGGTACGTCGAGGGCGACACCTGGCTGGGACGCGTCGCCGTCCGCCACCGCTCCACACCACGGCTGTTGGAGTGGGGCGGCCACATCGGCTACGACGTCCGCCCCTCCGCCCGCCGCCGCGGGCACGCCACCGCGATGCTGCGTTCCGTACTGCCGGTCGCCGCGGGCCTGGACCTCGATCCGGTTCTGGTCACCTGCGACCCGGACAACGTCGCCTCCCGCAAGGTCATCGAGGCGTGCGGCGGCGTCTTCGAGGACGAGCGGAGCGGCAAGCTCCGGTACTGGATCCGCACCCGGCAAGGGGCGCCGGACGCGGCCCAGCGGGGTCCGGGCGACCGTGGCGGCCCGGCCGTCGAGGGGTGAGGCGCCCGAGGCCCCGGCCGTGGTGCTCGGCGGGCGCAGGGCGTCGTCGGGCTGCGGGTCGTGTCGGCCTGCCGGGTGCCCGGCCCCGCGGCCCCGGGCGGGCGGCAGGCGGGACGCGGGCGTTGGGCCCGGGGCGGGTCTCCGCGGTCGGTTGTGCGAGCCTGCTGTCCCAGACGCCGACCGGGAAGGCTCCGATGCATCGCGACGACGCCGTCAAGCAGCTCACGCATATCGCTCAGGAGCGGGCATTCGGCCGGCACGTCGGGTCCGACCGGCTCATCCAGGCCGGACTGGACGCGCTCCTCGCCGGGGTCGACAGCCCCTCTCTCGCCATGCTGGCCGGGCTCGGCCGGAGAGAGGAACCCGAAGCACCGGCGCTTTTCGACCGGGTTCTGGAGGAATTGGGGCTGACATTCCGCGCGCCCGCCGATCCGCGGGCCGCGCAGTGGGCGATGGCCTATTGGGTCGCCGGTCGGATCGCCGACGGAACCCTCAGCCCCGCCGCCGGCACCCATCTCATCCAGGCGGAAATCACCGACAACCTCGGCTATCCGGAGGAGTTGGCACCTCTTGTCCACTGCGCGCACAGCCTGCACTGCTGGGAAGAGAACTGGGGAGTCTCCCTTGAGGAACTCGACAGGGAGGCCGTCCAGGCGGCGAAGCGGTTCCTCAGCCGGGGGCCGGCGGTAGGGGAGGGGAGCTGACGGCTTGGCTCGTGTTCGCCGGGGCCAGGCCGGCCCAAGGGGCTTGTGTACAAGCGGGCTTTGGTGCCGGAGCGTTCACGGCCGCAGGTGTTTCAACGTGAACTCGGGCGAGGCGTAGGGGCCGCCTTGCGGAGCTTCCGGATCCGTACCGAGGTCAGTGTCGCTGAGGCGCGACGCGTGCTCTTCGGCGTTGTCGAGCGGCGTGTAGGCCAGTTCGGATTCCGCGGGGAGTTCCCAATAGCGGCGGGTATTGGCGGAGACGGCGTACACCGTGGTGAAGCGCGTGGACAGTGGGGCGGTCAGCGCGGCGCGGCAGAAGCCGACGGCATCGCGCGGGCTGAGCCACGTCGCCAGGTGGCGCGGTTCCGTGGGCGCCTCCTCGAAGCTGCCGATGCGCAGGCAGACAACGGAGACGCCGAACTTGTCCGCGTACAGCCGTCCCAGGGCCTCGACGGCCGCCTTGCTCACCCCGTACAGGCCGTCCGGGCGCACCGGATCCCGGGGGCCGGTGTGGTGGGCGGTGGGGTAGAAGCCGGTCACGCGGTTGCTGCTCGCCAGTACGACCCGTGGAATCGCCCCGCGCCGGGCGGCTTCCAGCACATGGTGGGTGCCCAGCACGTTGGCGTCCAAGAGGTCTTCGAGCGGTGCCTCGTCCGGCAGGCCGCCCAGGTGGATCACGGCATCCGCACCCGCGAGCGCGGCTTCGACGGCGGCCGCCTCCCGGAGGTCCACGGTGTGGACCACCTCGTTCGCGGCCTCGGCCCGGAGCGGCACGCGGTCGAGCAAGAGCAGGCGGCTCACCTCGCCGCGCAACGCTTCGCGCAGAACCGAGCCGATGTTCCCCGCCGCCCCGGTGATCGCCACTGTTCCCCATGCCACTGTACGTCTCCTTCGTGTGTACGTCTCCTTCGTGGTCGAGTGATCCTCTCATCGCCGGTCGCGGTAACCCACGGGCGGGGAACGGGCGATGGGGCTTGTGGCATCGAGCGGGCGTCAGTGGACGATGGACACGAAGCGGCAGGCGGCCGCGGCGAGGGCGGGATCACCGGCGACGTGGGCTCGCGCCAGGGCCGTGTCCGGCCGGATGCCGCGCGTGCACAGGCGCCAGGCGGTCCCCGCGTCCAGGCGGAGGAGCGCGGCGGGGCGTCCGGTGTCCGGTTCGGTCAGTGACCAGCGGGTCTTGGTGGCCGTGGCCGTGGCCGTCCGGACTCCGCCGGCCGGACCGTCGACCCTGACCCGGATCCGCGTGCCCAGCGGTACGCCGACCGTGTGCAGGGTGTGCGGCAGAGCCCGCATGAACGTGTCCGGGACCACCGACAGGAGCATCGGGTCCGGGTCGGTCGGCAGACCGACCGCGTGGTGGATCCGCCGGCGGTGGGTCCGAAACTCGGTGAGGTCCCGGGCGCTGTCCGGCCACATCGGCGCCGGATCGATCCCCGCCCAGGACACTCCCGGCGCCGGGGCGTACGGGTCCGCACCCTCGAAGAAGCGGGTGGTCCGGCCGCCGACCAGTCCAGGGTGTCCGTGAGCGCGGCCGGGCTGACCCGGGCGAAGGCGTTCACCCACTCCTGGTCGCCGCGGTGAATGAACGCTTCCGGCGTTTCGCCCGGCGCGGGGGCCGATCCGTGCCGGTGCCGGTGCCGGTGCCGGTGCCGGTGTCCGTGCCGGTCGCGGTCGCGGGCGAGGCGGCCCGTAGCCGTCGCCCACCACGTGCGCGGCGACGTCGCGCACGGTCCAGCCCGGCGCCGCTTCCTTGTGCCGGCCGGAAGGGGTCAGGCCGCGCAGCGTGGCCATGAGCGCGGCGTGTTGGGAGCGAACAGGGGGCGGGCGTCGATCGGCGTGCCGAGCCAGGGACGGCCCGGTACGTCACCAGGCGGGTGGCCCATGACCGAAGCGTGGCCCTCGCGGGGGCGCGTGGCCACCGCATTACCCGCTCGGGTCGTGCGGGCGTTCGGCCGCGCGGCCGGGTCGTCCGTCCGCTCAGCCCCGCGGCCGGGCCACCAGGCGGACGTCCGGGCCCGAGCGGGCCACGTCGAGCAACTCGCAGCGGAGCGTGTCGCCGATCGTGCCGATCGAGCCGCCCTGCAAGGCACTCTTGCCCCTGCCGAGGAAGGCCGGTGCGATGTACGCGATCACGCGATCGACCAGCCCGGCCGACACGAACGACGCGGCCAGGGTGGGGCCACCCTCCAGGAACATGCCGCGCACCTCGCGCTTGCGCAACTCGCGCAGCAACGACGCGATGTCCAGGCCCGCGCCGTCGCCGTCGCGGGACTTCGGGAGCCTGACGATGGTCGCCCGGCCTTCCAGGTGCGAGGCATCCGCCTCCTCCGACACCGCGATCAGCGTGGGCGCGGCGTCATCCAGGACGCGGGCGCTTACCGGCGTACGGGCGTGGGTGTCCACGACCACCCGCCACGGCTGCTGCTCGGCCGGTGCTGTGACCCGGAGGGCCGGGTCGTCCTTCGCCGAGCGCACGGCCAGGTGCGGGTCGTCCGCTTGCTGAGTGCCCGAACCCACGACGGTCGCCTGACAGGCGGCCCGCAGCGCGTGCACCTCGGCGCGGGACTCCGCACTGGTGATCCACTGACTGGTGCCGTCCGCCGCGGCGATCCGGCCGTCCAGGGTGGCGGCGTTCGCGTGGACGACGTAGCGGCGCCCGCTGACGGTTGCTCCTCGTCGGCGACGACGGCTCGACCACTGAAGGGGGGAAGTTCTCTTCGCGGCGCCGATGTTCGTAAGCCGCTGGCCTACGCTGGTAGTTGAGCGCCCACCATCAAGGGGAACATCCATGATCGATGTACCGGAACTCAGCATCGGGGAGCGGATCAAGCACTACAGGACGAAGAGCGGGAAGTCACAGGCGGCCCTCGGGGGGCTTGTTGGCCGTTCGGAAGACTGGGTGTCCAAAGTCGAGCGCGGACTCATCCCAGTGGACCGGTTGTCCGTCCTTCTCGACATCGCGCGCGTCCTGGGAATCCGCGACCTGGCCGATCTCACCGGTCCCACGGCTGCGCTGTCGCTCTCGCCCTCTCCGGAGCACCCCACAGTCCCGGCGATTCGACGGGCTTTGCACACGCCGCCCACCCTCCTCGGCTCCAGCCTGCCGGGTGAGCCCGTGTCCATCGACGAACTGTCCCGGCGGGTGGCTGAAACCTGGCAGGTTTACGAGACGCAGACACAGCGGTACGAGCCGGTCGGCCGGGTTCTGCCCGGTCTCCTCGCCGAGGCGTACTGGAGTGTGCGGAACGCCAACGCGGACAATGAGTTGGAGGCGGCACGTTCCCTCGTTTCCCTGCTGCACCTCCATCAGGTCTTCTTGCGGCGCGTAGGCGAACGCAAGCTGTCGTTGACGGCAGCCGATCGAGCGATGCAGATCGCCGATGCCACCGGGGACCCGGCCCTCATCGCTGCCTCCGTATGGAACGTGTGCGGCATCCTCACATCGAGCGGAGAAGTGGCGGACTCCCTCGAACTGGCCCGGGCGGCCATCGACCACGTGCGCCCCGGGGACCACGCCACCCCGGAACACCTCTCCGCTTACGGCGCGCTTCATCTCGCCGCTGTGATCGCGGCCGTGCGAGACGGTAAGGCGCCGGTGGCCTGGGACCTGCTGCGCGGTGCCGACGCCGTCGCGGCGCGCCTCGGGGAGGATCGCAACGACTGGCACACGTCGTTCGGGCCGACGAACGTCAGGATGCACGCCGTGCACTTGGCGGCCGAAGAGGGTGACGCGGCCGAAGCGCTGCGACTGGCCGACGACGTGGAGGTGCCCGACCCGGGCGGCGTACTGCCGTTGGAGCGCACGACGAGGTATCTGGTCGAGGTGATGCACGCGAACCGGTTGACGGGCGACGATTACGCCACGCTGTACATGCTCCGGAAGATCAGGGAGGCGAGCCCGGAGGAAATCCGCTATTTCCCCTTGGTCCGTGACGCGATCGGCGCGCTGCTCAAGCGCGAGCGACCCACGTACCGCCGCGAGCTGCGCGAACTCGCGGCGCACGTAGGGGTGCTGGCGGCGGCCTGACCCCGGAACGCGAGGCGGCCCGGAAAATGCTTCCGGGCCGCCTCCCGTTTCCCGTTCTACGGTCTGCCACATGACGATCACCGAGGGGAAGCCCGGGGCGGCGTCCGTGTCCGCGAACCCCGTGCGGGGCGTGCGGATCGAACGTGACCCCGACAAATCGCTGCACCACACCGAGGCCGGGCGGATCGCCTTGCCGCTCCGCGTCGTGGACAACGGCGTCTCGCTGGCGGCCGGCGAGCTCGTGCTGACGTATGACGCCGCCGCCGGGATGCGCCGGGAGCTCGACAGGCTTCTCGCCACCGCCGAAGGGGGTGCCGAGTGATGGCCGCCCCTCGCCGTAGCCCACAGGACCGCGCCCGCCGCGCCGCGTTGGCCGATGCCGCCGTGGGTGGGCCCCCGGCGGAGCCGGTCGGCGGCGCGCCCGCGCCCGTGCCCGGTTGCGACGTCTGCGCAGCCCTCGCGCGGCAGCGGGCCGTCGCGCGGCGGAACGCGGACTTCTCCCGCGTCGTGGACTGCGACGTCGAGCTGCGGCGGCACCCGCACGGGAGGCGGCGGTGACGGAGGCGCGTGTTCTGGTGCCGGCGAGGGATGGCGGGACAGAGCTTCCGGGCGAACCCGTGCGCCAGCTCCAGTGTCGGGACTGCCGGGACTACTGGGACTACTGGGACTGCCGGGAGGCGTCCCGGGCGGGCGAGGGCGTCCCGTCGGGCGCCGAGGCAGGGGCGCTGAAGCACGCGCGGCCGCACCCGGCGCACCGTTCGTACCGCGCGGTGATGACCTCGTTCCGGCGGGTGGACCCGGGCCCCGTGAACACCGTGGTCCGCGAGGAGGCGGTCCGATGAGCTACTCGCCGCTGCCCCTCACGTACCCCACCCAGCGCCACCCCGCCGCGCTGTGGCTGGTTTCCAGGGCTCTGCGGCCACGGGAGGTCCATGAGGCCTGGGCCGAGGGCAGGACGCCCGCGATCGAGATCGGGCACCGCTTCGACGTCGTCCATCTCCCGGCCGAAACGGTGGAGGGCGGCATCGCCGGGGTGCGGACGGACGACGTGGTCGAGGCGGCGTTCCGGGAGGCGGGGATCGGGTACGGCGTGGTGGTGAACCGCCGGCGGGACGTCTACAGCGTCCTGGTGGGGGCGGGCACGGCGCGGACCTGGTCCGCAGGGAGCGGGACGAGGGCCGTGGGGATCGACGACCCTCTGCGCTATCTGCGCACGCCGCACCCCGCGCGGCGGGAGGGGCCGGGCGCCTTCTGGCTGCTTCCCGCGCCGCATGAGGAAGAAGTGCTGGCCGGGGCGGTGGAGGTGCGTGCGCTGCTTGCGCGGTCGGCCGGGAGGTGGGGGAGGGGCGAGGCTTCCGTGACATGGGCGGTTCGGCCGGGACCGGCGTAGGGCGGGCCGACGCCACGTGGAGGGATCATCTGCGGTGCCCTCCTGTGTCAGGTTCCCGCACTTGGCGGCCCTCGCTGCCGAGTGTCCGGAGGCGCCGTACGACGGCTCACCCCGCCCGGGCGTCATCGAGCCGCGTTTCCGGCCGTTCGGGCCGTCGGGCCGGAGGTCGTTCGACAGCAACGCATGGACCTGGTCGTCGAGGTGCGGCCGAAGGGGTCCGAGAGTCGGGGCGGTTGACCGCCGTGGGGCTGTGTGACGGGATCCGGACGGCGACCGGGCCGGACGGCGTAGCGGGTGCGACTGTCGTTGCCCGTCGCCGCGTGGGCGCTGGGGGACGACAGCCGGCCGGATGACGCGGGGCGCCGTCAGGCGCAGAGCTTCCGGACCGCCCCCGCGAAGGCCGGGAGTTCACGGGCCGCTTCCGCTATGACGGTACTGGCGGGTTGTCGCCGGGCAGGAGCGAAGTGGGCGGCCAGTGCGACAAGTTCGGGGACGCGGCGGACGGAGCGGTGCTGCTCGCGGGGGTCGACGGCCTCGTACGGGCCGAAGCCGTCGGACAGCAGCCACAGGAAGGACGGCAGGTCGCGGGCGACGACGCCCAGTTCGTGGCCCGAGCCGAGGAGGACGACCGGCTGTTCGGTGAGTGGCGCGGCCGGGCGGGCGAGCCAGAGGGCGACGAAGCCGCCCGTGTCGTCCTGGCCGAAGACGCGGAACGCGTCTCCCGACACCGCGGGGTTGCCTGTCCAGGCCCGGAGCCACTCGGTGGTGTCCTCGGCGGAGACGAAGGCGGCGTAGGGCTCGAAGTCGATCCCGATCCGGGACCAGAACTCGAATCCGTCCCCGCTTCCCTCCACCCCCGTCCTGCCATCGTCCCTCCTCTCCACCCCCGTCCTCTCTCCGCCCGTCCGATCCGTGCGGCCGGAGCCGACGTACGCCAAGGCGCTCAGGCAGGCGGGGAAGCGGCGGTCGGCGGTGGTCGTCATCCGCGCAGGTTAGCGGTCTGCTCACCGGAGTGGCCGCGGCCGCGCGCCCTCGTACCCTCGTACCGCCACCGCCCCGCATACGGCGGCGAGCGGCAGTTCGGCGGCGAAGGCCATGACGAGGGCCGAGGTGAGGTCCCCGCCCGGGGCGGCCGTCATCACGTCGAACCAGGCGTCGATGACGAGCAGGGTGGCGGTGGCCGCGGCCGGGAGTGTGTGGAGGGGGTGGCGGCGTACGGCCAGGAGGCCCGTCGTGATCAGGGCGAGCGCCTCCAGCGCGTCCAGGCCGACCCAGGCCGCCGACCACTTCGAGGCGGTCGTCTCGGCCGGCAGGCTCGTGGCGAGGACGAACAGCCAGGGGAGCAGGGCGACTCCGCAGGCGGCCAGGGCGTAGCCGAGGAGGCGCGGGCGCGGCCGGGGTGCGGGGGTGAGGGGCGGGTGCAGGGGGATGACCTCGGCGGACGCGCCCGGGCCGTCCGCCGCGCCCCGCTCGTCCGCCGCGTCGCATCCGGAAGGCACGGGGTGAGGGAGGCGGAGGACGGTCATCGGGGCTCCTTGGCCGGACGGTGGGGTGGCACGTTCCACGATGGCCGCCGGGTGGGCGCCGGTCACGGGTGCCGCTGTCCGTTCCGGGGTGGCACTGGTTTCACCCCGGGGACGGGAGTGTGTGCCATGGCCCCCCGGGGAGCTGCGGAATTACGGTTCTTCCATGCACATGACCACCGTTTCGCGCCCTCTGCTGCGCCCCTTCCAGAACAGCGGCGGTCCGGTCGCCTTCCATGTCACCGGCGGCCTGATCCAGTTCCTGGGGCTGCTGGTGTTCGCCGTGCCGTGGCTGTCCGGCGGACCGACGCGGGCGCTGAGCGTCCTGGCGGTGATTTTCGGGATGTTCGCGCTCCTCGCGGCGGCCTCGCCCGTGCTGACGACGATGCAGCGGGCACGCTTCCGGGGCTGGCTGGGGGTGGACATACCCCGGCCGGAGCGGAAGACGGGGACCCGCTCGGAGCGGTTCTGGCGGCAGGTGCAGTACCACCTGGTGATCGGCCCCCTGATCACCGCCGCCGCGCTGACGGCGCTGGCCGTCGCGGTGGCGTCCGTGGCGGCGGTGAGCGTGTACGTCTGGATCTGGGCACTGCCGCCGGAGATCCGGCTGTCGCAGACCGGATACTCGACACTGGCCGCCTACGTGACCGCCGTCGGCGCGGCCGGACTGTACGCGGCGGTCTGGGCGATGAAGGCCCTCTCCCGGCTCGATACCCGCGTCGCACTGAGCCGCCTCGGCCCCACCCCCGCCGAACGGCTGGCCCGCCGGGTCGCGGAGGTCACGGAGAGCCGGGCGGGTGTCGTGGACGCGGCCGACGCCGAACGACGGCGCATCGAACGGGACCTGCACGACGGAGCCCAGCAGCGGCTGGTGTCGATGGCCGTCAACCTCGGCCTGGCGAAGATCACGCTCACCGATCTCCCCGAAGACGCGCGGAAGGTCATCGACGAGGCGCACCGCGAGGCGAAGGCGGCGATCCAGGAGCTCGGCGACCTCGTCCGGGGCCTCCACCCGGCCGTCCTGGAGGACCGGGGTCTGGACGCGGCCCTGTCCGGGATCGCCGACCGCGCCCCGCTGCCCGTCCGGGTGAGGGTGGACCTGACGTCACGGCCGGCGCCCGCGATCGAGGCGGTGGCCTACTTCGTCGTCTCGGAGGCGCTCGCCAACGTCGTCAAGCACGCCCAGGCGGCCCAGGCGGAGGTCACCGTCGAACGTTTCGGGGGGATACTGCTCGTGGTCGTCTCCGACGACGGCGTGGGCGGGGCGGACGAGGCGGGCGGAACGGGCCTGGCCGGGCTGGCCAAGCGGGTCGCGTCGGTGGACGGCACCTTCTCGATCAGCAGCCCTGTGGGGGGCCCGACCGTTGTGACTGTGGAGCTGCCGTGCGCGCCGTGATCGCCGAGGATTCCGTACTGCTGCGAGTGGGACTGGTGAAAGTCCTGGAAGCGGCGGGATTCGAGGTGGCCGCCGAGGTCGGCGACGCGGAGGCCGTGCTCGCGGCGGTCGAGGAACACCGGCCGGACCTGGTCGTCTCCGACGTCCGGATGCCGCCCGGCTTCACGGACGAGGGCGTGCGCGCGGCGCTCGTCATCCGCCGGCAGTGGCCGTCGACCGCCGTGCTGCTCCTCTCCCAGTACGTCGAGGAGCGGTACGCCACGGACCTCCTGACCGGCGACACGCGAGGCGTCGGCTACCTGCTCAAACAGCGGGTCGCCGACGTCGAGGAGTTCATCGACGCCCTGCGCCGGGTGGCGGCGGGCGGCACGGCGCTCGACCCCCAGGTCGTCTCCCAGCTCCTCCTCCGGCGGCACAGCGACCCCCTCGACCGGCTCACCCCACGCGAACGCGAGGTCCTGGAACTCATGGCCTCCGGCCGCTCCAACGCGGGCATCGCCTCCCACCTCGTCGTCAGCGAAAGCGCCGTCGCCAAGCACATCAACAACATCCTGGCCAAGCTGGACCTGCCGAGAGCGGACGCGGACCACCGACGGGTGCTGGCGGTCCTGCGGTTCCTGGGGGTGGCGTGAGAGGGGCCGACCCCCCTCGGCCGCTCACAGGGCGATGCGCAGCACCACGAACACCAGGAAGAAGCCGAGGGCCGGCCAGAACAGCCCCTTGACCAGACGCCACTGGCCCGTACGCCGCCGGGCATGCCGGTCCGCCGCCCATGTGCTGCCATGGACCACGAGCGGCACGCCGATGCTCAGCAGCAACAGGGCTGCCAGGAGCCCCGCGAACCAACCGCACGCGTTCACACGGTCGATCTTGTAGCAGATTCCGATGAAATCGCAGGAGGCGGTGACCCGGCGTCCCGGCCTGTATTCGCGGTCGATGTCGAGGCCGCTGCGCTTCGCGCCACCGTCCGAGGGCCGGAAGGCGCCCGAGCACTGGAAGGAATCCTTGCCTCCGCGATGGGAAGACGGCAGGCGCTCACACCGCTCGACGGTGAACGTCCCGCGCGTCCCCAGCAGCCCGGACGCATGACTGGAGATGCCGGCCCCGAACGCCCCGAAGACCAGCCCCGACAGGACGAGGAGAAGCCCGCCGAAGCGCACCGCCACACCGGACGACTTGGGCGCGACCGCCGGGGGCGGGTATCTGCGCGGGCGCGTTCTGTGTGCCATGCCGGTGGTTCCTCTTCCGTCCTCAGTTTTCGAGACCGGCACGCTTGCGTTCGTAGCGTTCGCCGACGGTGTAGCGGCCGAAGCTGCGGATGAAATGAGGCAGGACCACACCGAGCGCGACGGGTACCGCGAGGATCACGCCCGCACTGGTGAGAACGGTGAGGGCCTTGGTCGCGGCGGCACTCCGCCGGCTGGGCGAGCGGGCCCGCAGCCGCGCCGCCGTGATACCCATGCGGTCGATGTTCCGGATGTCGCGGGTGGTGAGAACGGCGATACCGACACCGAGCACGGTGTAGAGGACGAGGAAGACGACCAGGACCGTGTCTCCCGCCTGGCCGATCCCCACCATGAAGCCCGCGCACATCGCACCGGTGACCACCGCTCCCACGAACAGAACGAAAGTCCGGGTCAAGCGCCGCCACCAGTAGGCGGGCCCTCTGTCCACCCAGGACAGGCCGAACCAGTGCAGCGGGGCGGGGGGCATGGCACCGGGGGGAGAATCGAAAGTCCTCCTCTTACCCGAAGATGCCATGCCATGCCTTCTTCGCTACGCCTTCGCCCTTATGCCAGGCGCCCTTGGCTGTGTTGCCGACCTTGTCAGCCATGTCCTCCATGTCGTTGTGCCACCACTTGGAACTCGCTTTGGCGAAGCTTTCGCCGATGCCTTTGACCACGCCGTATTTGTGAATGTTCTCGCCCCAGTGGGCGTTGTGGGTGAGCTCGTAGCCGAAGGTCCCCACGCCGTAACCGGCGGCGACGCCGAGAGCGACGCCGCCCGCCACGACCGGATTGGCCGCCGAGGCGCCGACGATCGCGCTCTCCACCCCGGCTCCGACGGCCATCCCGGCGGCGGCGGGTGCCGCGTCCCGTACGAAAGCCTCGCCGTACGACCACCCCCGTGTCCGGTGGTCGTCGTACATTTGCAGGCCGACCATGGCGGCGGTCAGTCCTGTGCTGGCCACCCCTAGTTTCCCCACGGGCCCCACCTCCTTGGCCCGGTAGTTCTCCGCGATCTCGCCGATGGTGAGGCGTGAGGCTCCGCTGCCCTTGAACCTGCTCTCCCAGCCTCTGACGGAGTCGGTGCGCAGGCGCTGTTTACTGAGTGCGGCGCGGGCGGCCCGCCGATCGCGCAACCGTTCGTTCCACGCGTCGCTTCCTTTGGGCAGCCTTTTCGCCGTGCGCTTCAGGTCCTTGGCCTGCTGCTTGAGCCGCTCCAGCTTCTTCGCGCTCTCCTGGGTGAGGGCGGCGGGGGTCGTGTAGAGCCCTCGGAGAACTTCCGCGAGTGTGAACGAGTCCGCGCCGTTCAGCAGCTTCGGATTGCCTTCGTTGAGGATCTGCGCGATGACGGCGTTGAGGTGTTGCGTGGCCAGCTCACGCGCGTTCTGTGCTCGCGTGAGCGCGGTGTCGCGCCCCTTCCGGTACGCGTCCAGGGCCGTCCGCTGGTCTGTCGTGCCGGTGGCCCCGCCTTGGCTGTCCAGGGTCAGCCCGGCTGCTCGCGCCGCGTCCTGGGCGTCCCCCAAGTCATTCCTGGCGACGGACAGTTCCTCTGCCAGCACGCTGATGATGTCCGATACCTGGGACATCGCTTCTGAGATCGCCGCCGCGACGGTGCCGTCATGTGCCCATACGGTCTGGAAGGCCTCCGCGCCTTCGCCGCTCCATCCGGCCTCGTGAACGACCCCGGTCACCTTCTTGTTGAGGACCTTGGAGGAGGCGTCGTACTTCTCGATGGCCGAGGTGTAGTCCTTGACGACATCTTTGAGCCCGGCGATGTCGTCGTCGATCACTTCGTCTTGCCCATCATGTCGTCGAAGACCTCACGGACGTCGATGTCCTTGTCGCGGTACTCACCGGCGGCCGACCGGAGGCTGGTGCCGTGTTTGTCCACCAAGCCGGTGAGGAGTTCGTGCGCGATGCCGAACGCGTCACTGATGTGGGAGAGGGCTGCGCTGAGTCCGGAGTCGCCGACGCCAGGGGTGGGTGGTGAGGAGAGGTGCTTGAACTCACCGAGGTGCAGAGCCTCCCGGTGAAAGCCCTTGCCCGCGTCATCGATGTGCTCAACGGTCGCCTTGAGCCGATCAGTCATGTCCCACCTGCCGCTCCTCCTGCTTTCCCAGGACGTGCGGATCTACCACGACCATGGAGATGCCGGCCTCGCCGAGCAGCGCCCGCAGTGTGTTCACCGGGAGGGCCAGCCAGGTCTGATCGGGTCCATGGAAGGCCACTAGGCGGTCCGCTGAGGTGAAGGCCAGCCCGCAGATACGTCCGTCAGCGGCACGCCGCGTCTCGAACTCGACCTGATTCTCCATCCGTTCCCAGCCGTCCGCCGGGCGGGGGTGCGCCGGGGCGAGGACTATGTCGTCGTCGGCGAGCGTGACTGTGCTCAAGGTACGGCTCCCCTGCTGACCTGGGTGATCGGGCAGGAAGTCAGCCTAGGAAGGCAGCCGACGCGGGTCTATCAAGGCCGCGTTATCGAGGTGTCAAGGAGCCGTCAATATCGGTGTATTAGCCACGCAGTCCGTGGAGGACCAGGCCGCAGACCGTGTCGAAGGCCGCGTCGATGTCCGGGTCGGACCATTCCGGTGCGTAGGCGGGGTCGTGGAAGCGGTTGGTGGCGTCCCAGACGGCGCGGGCGGTGCGGGCGGGGTCCGGGAGGGAGAACTCGCCGCGTTCCGCGCCTTCGCGGAGGATGTCGGTGAGCTGGCCGACCATCGTCGCGATGTGCCGTTCGACCGTGGAACTGTTCTCGCCGACCAGGACCATGTAAGTGGCGAAGAGTTCCGGGTCGTCGCCCGCCTTGCGGCGCTTGGCGGCGAAGAGGGCGGTGAGCCAGTCGCGCAGCCGCTGTTCGGCGGGGGTGTCGGCGGAGGCGATGGCGGACAGGGCGGCGTGCGACTGGTCGAGCCAGCGGCCGGTGACGGCCTCGCGGAGGGCGGCCTTGCTGCCGAAGTGGCGGTAGACGCTGCCGTGGCTGACGCCGAGCGCGCGGGCCACGTCCACGACGGTGGCCTTGGCCGGGCCGAAGCGGCGCAGGACCTCCTCGGTGGCTTCGAGGATGCGGTCTTGGGTCAGGGGCTCGGGCGGCATGTGGGTACGGGTCCTTTCCTCCGGCGCCGACGCGCCTGGGACGACCGTACCCGGCCGGGGGTGTGTCCGGGGTGCGCGGGGCGGCGTCCCGGTGGGAGAGGAGCTGGAGAGGAGCGGGAGGGGACGGGGGCGGTGGGGGTGGCGGGGGACGGGAGGTTCGGCCCTCCCGCCCGCCGCTCCTGCCGGCGCCCCGCGCCGCCCCCTCGCTCACCGTTCGCTGTCCAGGTGTGCCATCTGGTCCGCCGGGTACCGGTCACCGGCCGCCGCGTTCGCGGGGACGGCGGCCTCGATGGCGGCGAGGTCGTCCGCGCCCAGGGTGACGTCCAGCGCGCCGAGCGCCTCGGCGAGGCGTTCGCGGGTGCGGGCACCCACCAGCGGGACGATGTCGGAGCCCTGGGCCAGGACCCAGGCGATGGCCGTCTGGGCGACAGTCGCGCCCCGCTGCTCGGCGACCTTGCGGAGGGCGTCGACCAGGTCCAGGTTGCGCTGGAGGTTCTCGCCCTGGAAGCGGGGGCTCACGCCGCGGAAGTCGCCGGCCGTGAGCTGCCGGTCGCGGCCGAAGTGGCCGCTGATCAGGCCGCGGGAGAGGACGCCGTAGGCGGTCACGCCGATGCCGAGCTCCCGGGCGGTCGGCAGGATGCGGTCCTCGATGCCGCGCGAGATCAGCGAGTACTCGATCTGGAGGTCGGCGATCGGGGCGACGGCGGCGGCCCTGCGCAGGGTGTCCGCGCCCACCTCGGACAGGCCGATGTGGCGGACGTGGCCGGCCTCGACGAGCTCGGCGATGGCGCCGACGGTCTCCTCGATCGGCACGTCGGGGTCGACGCGGGCGATCCGGTAGACGTCGATGTGGTCGACGCCCAGCCGCTGCAGGGAGTACGCGGCGAAGTTGCGCACCGCCGCCGGGCGGCCGTCGTAGCCGGACCAGCCGCCGTCCGGGTCGCGCAGGGCGCCGAACTTGACGCTGGTGAGCGCCCGTTCGCGGTGGGCGGCCGGGGCGGAGCGCAACGCCTCGCCGATCAGCATCTCGTTGTGGCCCATGGCGTAGAAGTCACCCGTGTCCAGCAGGGTGACGCCCGCGTCCAGGGCGGCGTGGACGGTGGCGATCGACTCGGCCCGGTCGGCCTCGCCGTACAGGGCCGACATGCCCATGCAGCCGAGGCCGAGGGCGGACACCTGGGGGCCGGTGGTGCCGAGAGTGCGGTACAGCACGGGGACTCCTTGAGGGGCAGGGGTGGGGAGGGATGAGGGGGGACACGGGAGGAGGAGAGGTGTGAGGAGCGGGCGGTCGGACCGACACCATCAGCCTGACACATGGAATGACAGATTTCAATATCTGTCATTCCATGTGTCGTCCCCGCATGTGTCGCCCCCGCCATGTGTCGCCCCCCGCCGTGAGTCGCCCCCCGCCATGTGTCCCCCTGCCGTGTGTCCCCCCGCCGTGCCGTATCAGCGCATCGCCGTGTCAATGCATCGACTTCGGCAGCCGCGTACTCAGCACCGCCGTCGCCGCCACCGCCACCAACTGCACCGCGAACGTCGTCACCACCGCGTCCCGCACCCCCATCGACGAGGACAGCGACAGGAACAGCGACCCCAGCGTCGCCACGCCCAGCGCCATGAACGACTGCTGCGTGGTGACCATCACCCCGCCGCCCACCCCCGCCTGCGGGGCCGGCACCTCGCTCAGCACCGCCCGCAGCGTGGGCGGCAGCAGCAGGCCCTGGCCCAGTCCCTGTACCGCCAGGGCCGGCATCGGGCCCCAGACGCCGAGGCCGTCCCAGCCCCAGAGGAACGTCAGGGCCATCCCGAGCACGCCCGCCGCCTGCACCAGCGTCCCGGCGGTCACCGCGCGGCGGCCGTAGCGGGCGCCCAGCCGGGGGCCGATCAGGGAGCCCGCGAAGAAGGTGAGGCACAGCGGCAGCAGGGCGAGGCCGGCTTCCATCGGGCTCAGCCGCAGCCCCTCCTGGAACACCACCGCCAGGATGAACATGTAGCCGCCCCAGCCCAGGGAGAAGGGCACCAGGACCGCCAGACCGCTGCGGACCGAGCGGATCCGCAGCAGGGACGGCGGCACCAGCGGGGTCCGTCCGGCGGCCTCCAGCCGCCGTTCGACCGTCCAGAACGCCGCGGCGGCGAACGGGAACGCGCACAGCAGCGCCCAGGCCCAGACCGGCCACCCGGTGGAGCGCCCTTCCGTCAGCGGCACCAGCAGCGAGGTCAGGGTCACCGCGAGCAGGACGGTGCCCGCGCCGTCCACCCGGGTCGGCCGGTCCGAACGCGTCTCGGGGATCGTCCGGGCCGCCATCAGCAGCGCGAGCACCGAGAGCGGCGCGTTCACCAGGAAGATCGGGCGCCAGCCGGAGCCCGCGATGTCGGCGGAGACGAGGAAGCCGCCCAGCATCTGGCCGATCACGCTCGACACACCGGTGGTGGCGCTGTAGAAGCTCATCGCGCGGGTGCGCCGCTCGCCGTGTGTCGTCGCCTGGATCGTCGCCAGGGCCTGCGGCAGGAGCAGTGCCGAGGCGGCGCCCTGGGCGATGCGGGCGACCACCAGGCTCCAGGCGTCCGGAGCCAGACCACAGGCCACGGACGTCACGCCGAACGCGGCCGTTCCCCAGAGGAACATCCGGCGCCGGCCCACCATGTCGCCCAGCCGGCCGCCGAGCACCAGCAGTACGGCGTACGCCACGCCGTACCCGCCGACGACCATCTCCAGGACGGCCGGACCGGCGTGCAGGTCGCGGTCGATGGCGGGCAGGGCGACGTTGACGATGAAGAAGTCCACCATCGGCAGCGCGGCGCCCAGGAGCACCGCGAGGAGACCGCCGGAGCCCAGCGCCGCCGCGCCCGGAGGAGCGGAAGAGGGGGAGGGAGGGGAGGGAGACGGGGAGGAGGGAGACGAGGCGGAGGGAGGGGCGGTCGGGGGAGAGGTCGTCGTGGGGGTGGGTATCTCGTCGGTTGTGCGTGCTTCGCTCACGGGACGACGATGACGCACCCCGCAACCCGGTACCAGAGAGCCTTTATCCTGGTACAAGGGCTACCCGGTAACGGTCCTGACAGCGGGCCGCCCGTACCGCAGGCTGGAGGCATGACCACGATGGTGCCGGAGTCGCCGGCCGCCCCGGCCGTCGACATCGACGATGCCGACGACGGGACGCGCCGCATCGACGATGCCGACGACGGGACGCGCCGCATCGACGACGCCGACGACGCGGCGCGCCGCGCCGAACTCGCGGCCTTCCTCCGCAGCCGCCGCGAGCGCATCACCCCCGAGCAGGTCGGTCTGCCGCGCGGCAGCCGACGGCGGACGCCGGGGCTCCGCCGGGAGGAGGTCGCGCTGCGCGCCGCCGTGGGCGTCATCTGGTACACGTGGCTCGAACAGGGCCGGGACATCCAGGTCTCCGTCCAGGTCCTCGACGCCGTCGCCCGCGCGCTGCTGCTCGACCGCGCCGAACGCGCACACCTCTTCGCCCTCGCCAACGCCTCGGACCCGGCCCCCAACGCCGAGCCCGCCGGCGTCCCGCCCGGGCTGCGCCTGATGCTGGAGCGACTGGAGCCGTTCCCCGCCTGCGTACAGAACGCGCGCTACGACATCCTGGCGTACAACCGCACGTACAAACACCTCATCTGTGACCTCGACGCCCTGCCGCCCGAGGACCGCAACTGTCTCTGGCTGCACTTCACCAACGAGACCTGGTACGCCGACGCGCTCGACCGGCAGGACGCCAAGCGGGCCATGGCGGCGAAGTTCCGGGCCGCGATGGCCGACCACATCGCCGAGCCGGCCTGGAAGTGCCTGCTCAAGCGGTTGCGGGAGGCGTCGCCCGAGTTCCGGGAGGTGTGGGAGCGGCACGAGGTGATCCCGCCCGCCGCCAACCGGCAGCGCACCTTCCGGCAGGCCCGGGTCGGCCTGCTGAACCTCGACCACAGCAACCTCTGGACCGGGCCGCACCCCGGCACCCGCGTGCTCGTCTTCACCCCCGCCGACGAGGAGACGCACCGGCGGCTGCGCCGGCTGCTGGAACTGGTGCGGGCCGAGGAGGGGTGACCCACGTGACCCAGGGGGGCGCGGCCGCGCGGGGCGCGGTCCGGCGTGACCGGAGCCACGGGATCCGGTCCGCCGGATGAGGGACAATGGACGGTCGCCGTTCCGCCGCCCCCACGGGCCTCACCGCCCACACCGGGACCGCGGACGGCCGCCCCGCACCCGCCCGCCCGCACTCGCACGAACCAGGAAGCCCCTCCATGACGCAGCTCCAGATCGGTCCGCACACCGTGCAGCCGCCGGTGGTCCTGGCCCCGATGGCCGGAATCACGAACGCGCCTTTCCGCACGCTGTGCCGTGAGTTCTCGGGCGGCAAGGGGCTGTTCGTCAGCGAGATGATCACCACCCGGGCGCTGGTCGAGCGGGACGCCAAGACCATGCGGCTGATCCACTTCGACGGCACCGAGAAGCCGCGTTCGATCCAGCTCTACGGCGTCGACCCGGTCTACACCGGCCGCGCCGTCCGCATGATCGTGGAAGAGGACCTGGCCGACCACATCGACCTCAACTTCGGCTGCCCCGTCCCCAAGATCACCCGCAAGGGCGGCGGCTCCGCCCTCCCCTACAAGCGGAACCTGTTGCGCGCCATCCTCCGGGAGGCCGTCGGCAACGCCGGGTCGCTGCCCGTCACCATGAAGATGCGCAAGGGCATCGACGACGACCACATCACCTTCCTGGACGCCGGCCGGATCGCCGTCGAGGAGGGCGTCACCGCCATCGCCCTGCACGGCCGCACCGCCGCCCAGCACTACGGCGGCACCGCCGACTGGGAGTCCATCGCCCGGCTGAAGGAGGCCGTGCCCGAGATCCCCGTGCTCGGCAACGGCGACATCTGGTCGGCCGACGACGCCGTGCGGATGATGCGCGAGACCGGCTGCGACGGCGTCGTGGTCGGGCGCGGCTGCCTCGGGCGGCCCTGGCTGTTCGGCGACCTGGTCGCCGCCTTCGACCCCGAAGGGCCGCGCGAGCCCGCCGCTCCCACCCTGCGCGAGGTCGCGCGGGTGATGCTGCGCCACGCCGAGCTGCTGGGGGAGTGGCTGGAGAGCGAGGAGCGCGGCGTCATCGACTTCCGCAAGCACGTCGCCTGGTACACGAAGGGGTTCTCGATCGGGTCCGAGTCGCGGCGGCAGCTTGCCGTGACGTCGTCGCTGGCGGAGCTGGACGCTCTTCTGAGCGGGCTCGACCTGGATCAGGCGTGGCCGGTGGGGGCCGATGGGCCTCGGGGGCGGACGTCCGGGCGGAACCGGGTGGTGCTGCCGGAGGGGTGGCTGGACGATCCGTACGACTGCGCGGTGGTGGGGGCTGACGCGGAGCTCGACACGTCGGGTGGGTGAGGGCGCCTTGCCCCGGCGGGGGGCGCCTGCGGCGGGCTGTGCCCCGGTCCCTCCCTTTCGCCGTTTCCTGCGGGGGCGCCGCCCCCGCACCCCCGAAACCGCGCTTCGCGCGGTTGTCCTCAAGCGCCGGACGGGCTAGTCCGGCGGCGTGATTCTCGCCACCTCTGATAGGGGGCCCGCTCACATGAGCGGAAAACGGGGGCATCCATCTTCCTAAGGGTGGCACTCAGTGCCACCCGCTCTGACTTCACAAACTGACGGCCGAACGGCCCAAATCTCGACGCACCGTGCTGTCGTGACTCCGCAGCGCGAAAGTGCGTTCAAGATGTGAAGGGTGCGCCCGTAAACCCCGTCCCCCCAAGCGACTTTCGATCTGCTGGCAGACGGGCGGTTACGCCCTCATGTCGTTGGAGTGGACCTCCTCAGAAGCCTTCGATCTGGGTACGCTCCCCGCCGTCAGGGCAACCCTCCCCACTGCGGCAGCGCTTTTCCCCGGGAGGTCCAGTGAAGGAGTCGAGTTCCGTGCCGGTATCCGAAGATCAGCAGAAGTTCGTCTACGACTTCACCGAGGGCAACAAGGACCTCAAGGACCTGCTGGGCGGCAAGGGCGCCAACCTCGCCGAGATGACCAACCTCGGTCTGCCGGTGCCGCCCGGGTTCACGATCACCACCGAGGCGTGCAAGGTCTACCTGGCCGAGGGTCAGGAGCCGCCGGCGATGCGGGACGAGGTCACCGCGCACCTGGACGCGCTGGAGGCCCGGATGGGCAAGAAGCTCGGGCAGGCCGACGACCCGCTGCTGGTCTCCGTCCGCTCCGGCGCCAAGTTCTCGATGCCCGGCATGATGGACACCGTCCTCAACATCGGGCTCTCCGACGAGTCCGTGGCCGGCCTCGCCGCGCAGGCCGGCGACGAGCGGTTCGCCTGGGACTCGTACCGCCGCCTCATCCAGATGTTCGGCAAGACGGTGCTGGGCGTCGACGGCGACCTCTTCGAGGAGGCGCTGGAGGAGGCCAAGGAGGCCAAGGGCGTCGCCACCGACGTCGAGCTGGACGCCGACGACCTCCGCGTCCTCGTCGAGCGGTTCAAGGGCATCGTCGCCGAGCGGACCGGGCGGGAGTTCCCGCAGGACCCGCGCGAGCAGATGGACCTGGCCATAAGGGCCGTCTTCGACTCCTGGAACGGCGACCGCGCCAAGCTCTACCGCCGCCAGGAGCGCATCCCCGGCGACCTGGGCACCGCTGTCAACGTCTGCTCCATGGTCTTCGGCAACCTCGGCCCCGACTCCGGCACCGGCGTCGCCTTCACCCGCGACCCCGCCAGCGGTCACCAGGGCGTCTACGGCGACTACCTGCAGAACGCGCAGGGCGAGGACGTCGTCGCCGGCATCCGCAACACCATGCCGCTCGCCGAGCTGGAGCGCATCGACAAGACGTCGTACGACCAGCTCATGCAGATCATGGAGACGCTGGAGACGCACTACCGCGACCTGTGCGACATCGAGTTCACGATCGAGCGCGGCAAACTGTGGATGCTCCAGACCCGCGTCGGCAAGCGCACCGCCGGTGCCGCCTTCCGGATCGCCACGCAGTTGGTGGACCAGGGCCTGATCAGCGAGGCCGAGGCGCTCCAGCGGGTGACGGGGGCGCAGCTCGCGCAGCTCATGTTCCCGCGCTTCGACGAGAAGGCCAGGACCGAGTTCCTCGGCCGGGGCATCGCCGCCTCGCCGGGCGCCGCCGTCGGCAAGGCCGTCTTCGACTCGTACACCGCCGTCAAGTGGTCCCGCTCGGGCGAGAAGGTCATCCTGATCCGCCGCGAGACCAACCCCGACGACCTCGACGGCATGATCGCCGCCGAGGGCATCCTGACCTCGCGCGGCGGCAAGACCTCGCACGCGGCCGTGGTCGCCCGCGGCATGGGCAAGACCTGCGTCTGCGGCGCCGAGGAGCTCGAAGTCGACACCAAGCGGCGGCGGATGACCGCTCCGGGCGGGGTCGTCATCGAGGAGGGCGACGTCGTGTCCATCGACGGCTCGTCCGGCAAGGTCTACCTCGGCGAGGTGCCGGTCGTCCCGTCGCCGGTCGTCGAGTACTTCGAGGGCCGGATGCACGCGGGCGCCGACGACGCCGACGGGCTCGTCCAGGCCGTCCACCGGATGATGGCGTACGCGGACCGGATGCGCCGGCTGAGCGTCCGCGCCAACGCCGACAACGCCGAGGACGCCGCGCGCGCCCGCCGGTTCGGCGCTCAGGGCATCGGCCTCTGCCGCACCGAGCACATGTTCCTCGGCGAGCGCCGCGAGCTGGTCGAACGGCTGATCCTGGCCGACACCGAGACCGAGCGCGACGAGGCCCTGGGCGCTCTCCTGCCGCTCCAGAAGGCCGACTTCGTCGAGCTGTTCGAGGCCATGGACGGCCTCCCGGTCACCGTCCGGCTGCTCGACCCGCCGCTGCACGAGTTCCTCCCGGACATCACCGAGCTCTCCGTGCGCGTCGCGCTCGCCGAGGCGCGCCAGGAGGCGCACGAGAACGAACTGCGCCTGCTCCAGGCCGTGCACAAGCTGCACGAGCAGAACCCGATGCTCGGTCTGCGCGGCGTCCGCCTCGGGCTCGTCATCCCCGGCCTGTTCGCCATGCAGGTCCGGGCCATCGCCGAGGCGGCGGCCGAGCGGCGGAACGCCAAGGGCGACCCGCGCGCCGAGATCATGATCCCGCTGGTGGGCACCGTCCAGGAACTGGAGATCGTCCGCGAGGAGGCCGAGCGCGTCATCGCCGACGTCGAGGCCGCCACCGGCACCAGCCTCAAGCTCACCCTGGGCACCATGATCGAGCTGCCCCGCGCCGCCCTGACGGCCGGTCAGATTGCCGAGGCCGCCGAGTTCTTCTCCTTCGGCACCAACGACCTGACGCAGACGGTCTGGGGCTTCTCCCGGGACGACGTGGAGGCCAGCTTCTTCACCGCCTACCTGGAGAAGGGCATCTTCGGCGTCAGCCCGTTCGAGACGATCGACAAGGACGGCGTCGGATCCCTGGTGCGCGCGGCGGCCGAGGCCGGCCGGGCCACCCGTCCCGACCTCAAGCTCGGCGTCTGCGGCGAGCACGGCGGCGACCCGGAGTCGGTGCACTTCTTCCACGAGGTGGGCCTGGACTACGTCTCCTGCTCCCCGTTCCGCATCCCCGTCGCCCGCCTGGAGGCCGGCCGCGCCGCCGCCCTGACCGGGGCGGGCAGCGACAGCCGGTGACACCGGCCGGATGAACTCCGGAGCCGCCGATGGGATGACCTCGACCCTCGGACCGACGGCGGCTCCGGTACCGCGGAAGGGGCGGTCTCGCGCACGGGACCGCCCCTTCCGCCTGTCCCGGGGCGGACGGAGGACGTCCGTGTCCGGTACGTGGTTAACCCGGGCGTAACGCGGGGGCCACGAGGAGATCACCGCAGCGGAGCCGACGGGTGACCGTACGTGCCCCGGTCGCCCGCTCCGGAGCCCGCGCATGGCGGAGGGGCGGCGCTCGTGCGGGAGCGCCGCCCCTCGTTTACTCCCCCACCGGGAGTTGTTGCCGCCCGCATCGGCTCGGGCGGCAACTCGCATACTCAGCGACCGCTTTTTCGCTCGCCACCCCCCACGGGAACGAGCTGGGGCGGCCCTGAGTGCGTGAATAGCATTTCGCTCCGGGGGTGTTCGCCGCGAGTCCTTTCAACTGTGGCCAAAAGGGCGTGGTAACAGCACGTATCGGTGTGCATACTCAGTGGGCGGGGGGTGACGGCGGATGTCTCATGTGGGGGTTTGGTGCTGCGTGTCCATTTCACTGGACTCGATCTGGCCCGGTTGCGCCTGGCCGGAGACCCGGACGTGCTCTGGGAAACCGTATTGAGTCTGCACCGGCTGCGGGACAAACAAGGCGAGTCGATCTACGGCGATTGGCGCACCGAAACCCGTGCTCGGTTGAATAGTGAAACTCGGCTGCTGGCCCCGCTGGTTCCGCCCCGGGGCTATTTCCCGGACTTCCTGACACCGGCCGAAGGCGTACTCGGACTGGAGACCGGCGTGGAGGCGCTGCGCGCGACTCCGGCCGAACGGGTCCACGACGAGCTCGGCCGGCTGTCCACGGTCCGCACCCTGCCGGCTTGGATACGATCGCTCGCCGAGGGCGACACCCGGGCGTTCGGCAAGCTGATCACCGCCCTGCACGACTACCACGAGGCGGCCATCGCGCCGTACTGGGCGCACATCCAGGCGCGGATCGAGGCCGACCGCGCCGTCCGCGGCCGGGCCCTCCTCGACGGCGGGGCGGACGCGCTGCTGTCCTCGCTGCCGCCCACGATGCGCTGGCACGCGCCCGTGCTGGAGTGCGACTACCCCGCCGACCGCGACCTGCACCTGAACGGCCGGGGGCTGCTGCTGGTGCCGTCCTTCTTCTGCCGGGGCAACCCCGTCACCCTGCGGAACCCGGACCTGACGCCGGTCCTCGTCTACCCGGCCCGGCACTGCTCGGAGTCCGCCCCTCCGGTGCAGGCGGCGCCGCGCTCGCTGGGCAAGCTGGTGGGGCAGACCCGGTCGGCGGTGCTGGGCTCCATCGGCGGCGGCTGCACGACCAGCGAACTCGCCCGCCGCGTCGGGGTGTCGGCGGCCTCGGCCAGCCAGCACGCGGGCGTGCTGCGCGAGGCCGGCCTGGTGCTCACCCTGCGGCACGGCAGCGCCGTACTGCACACCCTCACCCCGCTCGGCGCGGCCCTGCTGCGCGGCGGCCACCGGCCGCAGCCCCGCCGGGACCGCCCGGCGTTCCCCGAGCGGTCGTCCTGGGCCATGTAGGTTGCATGGGGCCTGGTGGTTTACATGGTTGGGGTTTTCTTTTTTCTGCGGGTTTTAGGAGGTCTGCGGGTTTTGGGGGTTCTGCGGGTTCGGCAGGTTCTGCGGACTCTGCGGGCTCTGCGGGTTTTGGGGGCTCGGGTGGGTCAGTCGTCGATGCCCGACCGTTCCACACCCGCCACGATGTACCGCTGGAGGAACAGGAACACCACCAGCAGCGGCAGGATCGAGACCGCCGCCGCGACGAACAGCTCGTGCAGGTTGACCGTCTGTGCGTTGGTGAACGCCGACAGCGCCACCTGGACCGTCCACGCCTCCCGGTCCTGGCCGATGACCAGCGGCCACAGGAACGCGTTCCACGCGCCGATGAAGATGATCGTGCCGACGGCGGCGAAGACCGGCCGTGAGTTGGGGACGACGACGCGCCAGTACGTCCGCCAGTACCCCAGCCCGTCCACCTGGGCGGCGTCCTCCAACTCCCGTGGGAAGCCCAGGAAGTACTGCCGGAAGACGAAGCAGGCGAAGGCGCTGAACAGGGTGGGCACGATCAGGCCGCGTAGGGTGGAGACCCAGCCCAGCGACGACACCAGCACGAACGAGGGCACGAACGTGACGGCAGCGGGGACCATCAGGGTGCCCAGGATCGCGTAGAAGACGGCGTTCGCGTGCCGGTACGGGATGCGGGCCAGGCCGTAGCCGGCGAGAGAGGCGAGGACGAGGGTGCCGACGGTCGTGGCGACCGCGATGAGCGTGGAGTTGAGCAGCGCGTGCGCCATCGGCACGTTCGGGTCGTCGAACAGCTCCCGGACGTTCGACCAATGCAGTTCGCGGGGGAAGAAGGTCCAGTCGCGGGCGGTGATGTCGCTCTCGGTGGCGAGCCCGTTCCGAACCAGCAGGTAGAACGGGATGAGGAACAGCACGGCCAGCGCGACGAGCAGGGCCGACCGCAGCGCGCGGCCGGCGCGGGCGAGGGCGTCGTGCGCGGGATTCTCACGGTGCGCGCGGGTATCACGACTCGCACGGGTATCACGACTCGCACGGTTCGCAGGGGATGGGGACACGGCGTCACTCCTCCTTCCGGCCGAGGCCGGACCAGCGTGCCTGGACGACCGTCACCACGGAGATCACCAGCGCCAGCACGACCGCCCCCGCGCTGCCCAGGCCCAGGTCCTGACCCTGGCCGAGCGCGGTGTAGTAGAGGTAGACCAGCGGCGGCCGGGCGTACGGCGGGTAACCGCGGGCGTCGGAGAGCAGGTTGAAGAACTCGTCGAACGCCTGGAACGCGTTGATGACGAGCAGCAGGGCCACCGCCACCGAGGTGGCGCGCAGCGCGGGGAACGTGATGTGGCGGAACGTCTGCCAGCCGGGGCGCGCCCCGTCGAGTGCCGCCGCCTCGTACAGCCGGACGGGGATCCGCTGGAGCCCGGCCAGGAACAGGATCATGTAGAAGCCGGTCTGGAGCCAGAGCCGGACCGAGCCGATGACCAGCCAGTACCAGGGCGGATGGGTGGTCGCCAGCCAGGCGACGGGCTCGGCGCCGAACCAGCCGAGCACGGTGTTGGCGAGGCCGAAGCGCACTCCGTTGAAGATGGACATCTTCCAGATCAGGGCCGCGACCACGTAGGAGCAGGCCGTCGGCAGGAAGAAGACCGAGCGGAAGAACGCCTGGGCCCACCGCAGCCGGTTGACCGCCAGCGCCAGGGCGAGGGAGAGCGCGAAGGTGGCGGGCACGATGATCGCGGTGAAGACCGCGAAGGTGACCATCGACGAGCGGAACTCGGGGTCGGTCAGGATGCGGCGGTAGTTGCCGAACCCGGTGAAGTCGCTGGGGGTGACCGTGTTGTGTGCGTCGAAGAAGCTGAGGTAGACGCTCCAGCCGAGCGGGACGTAGGTGAACAGGGCGAGGCCGGCGGCGAAGGGGCCGACGAAGAGCCAGAACCAGAGGGTACGGTTCCGCTGCCGGTGGGCGGCCTTCGGCGGGGCCGACCGGCGGACGGCCGTGGGCATTCAGGACCTCTTCCGGACGCGGGCGAGCTCGGCCTCCGTGGTCCGCACCACCGCCTTGAGCTGCCCCTCCGGGTCGGCGCCGTCCTTGATGATCCGGCTCAGCGCGTCCTGGTACGCGACCTTGCTCGCGACCGTCCACAGCAGCGGGTCGGCATGGCCGTGCTCGGCCGCGAACCGGGCCGCCTCCGCCGCCGGCCCTTGCCGGAGCCGGTCCGCCGTCCGGGCCAGGGAGACGCGGGCCGGGAGGTGCAGACCGTAGGAGAGCGCGAAGTCCTGCTGGTACGCGGTCTGTTCGACCCACAGCCAGCGGACGTACTCCTTGGCCTCCTCCTTCCGGGAGCTGCGCGCGCTGACCGCCGCCGCGTACGCGCCGACCGGAACCGCGGGCTTCCCCGCCGGGCCGTCGGCGGGGAACGGCAGCACCCCCACGTCGTCACCGAGCGCCTTGGTGATCTGCGGCAGCGCCCAGAGGCCGGACCACTGCATGGCGGTGAGCCCCTGGACGAAGGCGGACGGGTCGGACCAGTCGGCGGGCGCGCCGAGCAGCAGCGACTCGTCCGCGTACAGCTTGCGGATCCTGGCGAGGACGCGGGCGGCGGCCGGGTCGTCGAAACCGACCTTGCCGTCGGGGGTGACGGGGGAGAGGCCGGCGGCGTACAGCGGGGTCGCGCCGAGGACGCCCGCGCCGCCGTCGTTGCCGAGGAAGAGGCCCTTGGTCCGCCGGTCGGTGAGCCGGCGGGCGGCGTCCACCAGCTCGTCGAGCGTGCGCGGCGGCCGGACGCCCGCCTTGTCCAGCAGGCTCTTGCGGTAGTAGAGGAGCTGGGCGTCGACGGTCTGGGGGATGCCCCAGATCCGGCCGTCGTGGGTCTTGGGCGCCAGGACGGCCTGCTGGAAGTCGTCCTTGACGTCCTTGACCAGGTCGGTGAGGTCGACGACCTGTCCGCCGAGTATCTGGTCGAGGGTGGGGCCGTTGACCTCGAAGACGTCGGGGCCGGAGCCGGAGAGCAGGGCGGCGGCCGTCTGCTGGTCGTAGTTGCCGGGCCGCCACTGGACGGAGACCTTGGTCTTCTTGTAGGCGGCGGCGTAGCGCCGGACCGCCTGTTCGGTGCCCGCCTCCCCGTACTGGTGGTACCAGTGCGACAGGCCGCCGCCCGAACCGCCGCCGCGGCCGGTGTTGGAGCCGCACGCGACGGCGGTCCCGCCGGCGAGTGCGAGCCCTCCGCCGGCGGCGAGGAATCGTCTGCGGGTGATCGGCATGGTGCTGTCCCCCCTTGGGTGCGTCGGCTGAGCGGTGCCGGTGGGCGGGCAGTGCCGCGGGGCGGTCGGTGCCGTGGGGCGGGTGGTGCCGGTGGGGCCGGGCGCGCCCCCTGCCTTGCTTGCCCTGCGCCTTTCTCGCCTCGTGCCTTCGTCGCCACGTGCCCCGTGTGGACCGGTGGGCCGGTCCCCGGCGTGCCGGCCCGGCCGGTCCGCTCGGCCGGGCGGTGGCCCGGCAGGTCAACGATCAACGATGGGACGCGATCACGACAGGGGTGTTGCGCGGACATGTCGATCGTTCCGGCCATCGGAACGGGCCCGGTCGGAGCCCGGGACGGTCGATTTTCGGACAGTCGTTCGGGATATCACCCTCGTATACCCTGAAATGGCCCGTGCCGGGGACCCGGCCGGCACCGACCAGCCCACCCGGCCGGGAGCCACGCCCCGACCGCAGGAACGGAGCACGCACCCATGCCCGGCCCGGACGTCACGGTCATCATCGCCGCGTACAACGCCATGCCGTATGTGACCCGCAGCGTCACGTCCGTGCTGGACCAGACCCTGGGGGCCGACCGGATCGAGCTGATCGTCGTGAACGACGGCTCCACCGACGGCACCGCCGCCGAGCTGGACCGGCTCGCGGCCGGCGCGCCCTGCATGCGGGTGATCCACCAGCCGAATTCCGGCGGCCCCGCCGGTCCGCGCAACCTCGGTCTCGACCTGGCCGCCGGGCGCCACGTCTTCTTCCTGGACGCCGACGACCACCTCGGGCCCGAGGCCCTGGAACGGATGGTCGGCGCCGCCGACAAGAACGGCTCCGACGTCGTCCTCGGCCGGATCGTCGGCGAGGGCGGCCGCCGGGCACCGGCCTCCATGTTCGGCCGGAACCAGCCGAAGACCGACGTGTTCTCGTCCCGCGTCTACTGGACGCTCAACCCGATGAAGCTGTTCCGGCGCGAGCTGATCGACCGGCTCGGCCTGCGCTTCGAGACCGGTCTGTCCATCGGCGAGGACCAGCCGTTCACCGCGACCGCCTACCTGGAGGCCGCCGCGATCTCCGTCGTCGCCGACTACGACTGCCTGTACTGGGTGGCCCGCGAGGACGGCAACAACATCACCGCGCAGCCGCACGGCACCCGGATGCGCATGGACCTGTTCCGGATGATGACGGAGCTGGTCGCCCGGCACACCGAACCGGGCGACCGGCGCGACGTGCTGATGCACCGTCACTTCGCCGTCGAGCTGCGCGACGCCGTGCTCCAGTTGTGCCGCGAGCCCTACCGCGACACCCAGGACAAGCTCCTCAAGGAGCTGGGCGGACTCATCGAGCCGTACTACCACGAGGGCCTGGCCGCCCGGCTGCCCGCCATGGTCCGGCTCCGGTGCCACCTCATCCGGGAAGGGCTGCTCGACGAGCTCCTCACCGTCGTCCGCTGGGAGCTCGACCGGGGCGCCGCCAGCTACGGCATCACCACCCTGGCCGCCACCGCCGCCCAGGGCCCCGACATCCTGACCGAGGACGGCCGCGCGTACGCGGAGTACCCCTACTTCCGCGACTCCACGCTCAACATCCCCGACGACTGCTTCGACATCACCTCCGAGCTGCGCGTCCGCCACTTCCTGGAGACCGCCGAACTCCGGGACGGCGCACTGCGGCTGGCCGGGCACGCGTACGTGCACCGAATATCCGGCGAGACCGGCGTGGAACTGCTCGTGCGCAAACGCGGCAGCGACGTCGAGCACCGCCTCCCCGTGCGGCCCGTCCCCACCCCGGACCTGGGCGCGGACGAGGACGGCGGGCAGTTCCGGTACCCGGACGCGGGCTTCGACGTGACGGTGGACCTCGCCACGGCGGCCGGCGGGGCGCCGCTCGGCCCCGGCCTGTGGGACTTCACCCTCGCGGTCGACGTCCGGGGCGTCACCAAGCAGGCGCGCCTCGGCAGCCGGCGCGCGGAGACGGTCACTTCGGAAACGGTGACGGTCGTGACGGGGGAGGGGACGGCGGCGGCGCTGTTCACCACCAAGCCGTACGGGAACCTCTCGCTTGACGTGGGGGAGACCCGGCATCGCGTCCTGCCGCTGCTGGGTGTGGACGGGGCGTCGTGGGCCGGCGAGGGGTCCGCCGTGCTCGTCGTGAACGGGCGCTGCGAGCTGGCCGGTTGGCCGGTCGGCGCTCTGACGCTGCGGGCGACCGAGGTGGCGAGCGGCGCGGTGCGCTCGGTGCCCGTCGAGACCGGGGCGGACGGGGCCTTCGCCGTGCGGTACGACTGCGCCGCCTCGCCGGGGGAGTGGCGCTTGGAGCTGCGGCTCTCGGCCGGTGCCGGCGAGTGGGTCGTTCCCGTTCCGCCGGGGCGGCGGCTGGAGGCGGCGCGGTGGCAGCGGTTCGGGTTGCCGTGGTATGCGAAGGCGGTCGAGGGGCGGGATGTGTTGGTGTTGCGGACGGGGCGCGTCGAGCTGTTGAAGGGGGTGCGGGGGAGGCTGAAGCGGCGGTAGTCGCTTGGAGGTTTGCCCCGGTCCCACCCTTTCACCGTTTCCTGCGGGAGGGCCCGCACCCCGTGGAAGCGGCTTCGCCGCTTGTCCTCAAACTCCCCCAGAGGGGGCACCCCCAACGGGCTGAAGTCAGCCCGTTGGGGCCCCCTCTGGGGGAGTTTGAGGACAGCGCGCGCAGCGCGCTTCGGGGGTCTCGGGGGCTTGCCCCCGGGAATCGGCGAAGGGGAGGGACCGGGGCACACCTCACTCCAGCCCCGACACCCGCAGAATCCCCCGCACCCCCTCCCCGTCGATCCGGCTCCCCAGAGCCGCGAGCACCGCGGCCCCCTCCCGCAGCAACCCCCGCTCCGACGCCCTCCGGGCCCCCCGCTCCACCTGATGCCAGAGCAGCGGATTCGTCCGCAGCACCCGCGGGTCCAGCTCCACCCGGCCCCCGCCCACGTCGCGGAGGACGAGCCGGGGTGCCACGCCGTCCGACTGCCGTACGCGGGTGAGCAGATCGGTCCGTACGCGCCGTTCGCGGAGCAGGCCGCGGGAGGCCAGCCAGCCGTCGCCGGCGGTGACGCGGGGCGGCCGCAGGACCGCGACCAGAGCCACGCCGAGCGTGACCCAGCAGCACGCCCGTGGCGCGTCGAGCTCCCCGCGCAGCAGGTCGACCAGGGTGAGGAGGCCGCCGAGCGTCGTCCCCCAGCACCACGCCTCGCGGGCCTCGCGTCGCCAGCCGCGGTCGTGGGCGAGCACGTCGCCGGGGGCCGTGGCGGTGGGGGGTCCGGAGCGGGCCCCGTGTCTGCGCGTCCTTACCGTCGGTCGCCGTCCCATGGCGTGAGGTTAGGGCCGCCCGGTCCGTGATCCCGTCCCCGTTGACGCCAAGCTGACGGAAACGTGTCCGAACCTGACGACCTCCTGACGTCCTCTTGACAGTGCTCCGGTCAATATCCGTTAAAGGAACGCCAAGATGGCCACGTGAGGCGTCAAGAGACCGCCAAGAATCAGCGCCTTCCGGTCGCCTCCGGCGCAGGCTGAGCCTCCCACGTCACCACGGAGGTACGAACAGAGATGTCCACGCCGGCCCACACGGATGAACGGCCCGACGGGACCGGCGAGGAACCGCCGGATACCGGCGCCGCGACCGCGCGCGGCGATGCCACGACGGACGGGCGCGAGGACCACCGGGAGGAGCGGCACCGGCTCACCGCCCTCCAGGGCTTGGCCGCGCTGTCACTCGACGCGATGGCCTCCGTCGCGTACGGGCCGGAGTCGATCGTCCTCGTGCTGGCCGCGGCCGGCGCCCACGGGCTGGGCTGCACCCTGCCCGTCACCCTCGCCATCGCGGCCCTGCTGGCCGTGCTCGTCGCCTCGTACCGGCAGGTCATCGCCGCCTTCCCGGATGGCGGCGGCTCCTACGCGGTGGCCAAGCGGCACCTCGGGCGCCGCACCTCACTCGTCACCGCCGCCTCGCTGGTCCTGGACTACGTCCTGAACGTCGCGGTCTCCGTCACCGCCGGCGTCGCCGCCCTCACCTCCGCCTTCCCCGGCCTCCACGCCGACCGGCTGTGGATCTGCCTCGGTGTGCTCGTGCTGGTCACCGCGGTCAACCTGCGGGGGATCGCGGAGTCGGCCAAGGCGTTCACCGTCCCCACCGCCGTCTTCGTCGGCTCGATCCTCGCCATGATCGCCGTCGGGCTGTTCCGGGACGCGCCCGCGAGCACCGAGGCCGCCGCAGGACACGCGTCCGCGCTGAGCGCCGACGCGACCTCGGTCGGCGCCCTGCTGCTGCTCAAGGCGTTCGCCGCCGGCTGCTCCGCCCTCACCGGCGTCGAAGCCGTGGCCAACGCCGTTCCCTCCTTCCGCACCCCGCGCGCCCGCCGCGCCCAGCGCACGGAGGTGGCACTCGGCGCACTGCTGGGCGCCATGCTCATCGGACTGTCCGTGCTCATCGGCCGCTTCCACCTCCAGCCGGTGGAGGGCGTCACCGTCCTGGCCCAGTTGGCCGACGCGTCGCTCGGCCACAACTGGGCCTTCTACGTCGTGCAGTTCGCCACCGTGGTGCTGCTGGCACTGGCCGCCAACACCTCCTTCGGCGGGCTGCCCGTCCTGATGAGCCTGCTCGCCCGGGACAACTACCTGCCCCACGTCTTCGCCCTCAAGGCCGACCGCCAGGTGCACCGGCACGGCGTCCTCGCACTGGCCGCCGTCTCGGCACTGCTGCTGGTCTTCTCCGGCGGTGACGTCAACACGCTGGTGCCGCTGTTCGCCATCGGGGTCTTCGTCGGCTTCACCGTCTGCCAGGTCGGCATGGTCCGGCACTGGCGCGGGGAGCGGTCGCCCGGGTGGCGCGGCAAGGCCCTGCTGAACGGCTTCGGCGCGCTGCTCACCGGAGTGTCGGCCGTCGTCGTCACGGCCACGAAGTTCACGGAGGGCGCCTGGCTCATCGTCCTGGCACTCCCGCTCATGGTGCTGTCCTTCGAGGCGGTCCACCGCGCGTACGGCCGGATCGGCGACCGGCTGGAACTGGGCCGGGTGCCCGAACCGCCCCGCCGCTGCCACTCCGTCGTCGTCGTGCCCGTCTCCTCCCTCTCCCGGCTGACCAGCAAGGCCCTGACCGCCGCCGTCTCCCTCGGCGACGAGGTGGTCGCGGTCACCGTCACACAGCCCGACGCGGAGGGACGGCGGGCGGCGGAATCGCTGCGGCGCGACTGGGAACTCTGGAACCCGGGCGTCGACCTCGTCGAACTCCCCGCTCCCACACGCGCGTTGGGCCGCCCCATCGTCGACTACGTCCAGGAGCTGACCGGCCGGCATCCCGACAACCGGGTCACCGTGCTGATTCCGGAGGTCGAACCCGCCCGGCTGTGGCAGCGGTTGCTGCAGAACCAGCGGGGGGCGGTGGTCGCGCACGCGGTGCGGCGGGATACGGACGCGGTGATCTGCCGGTTGCGGTTCCGGGTGGAGGCGGCGGGGGGCCGCTGACGCGGAGGGTGCCCCGGTCCCTCCCTTTCACCGTTTCCTGGGGGCAAGCCCCCAGCCCCCCGAAACCGCGCTCCGCGCGGTTGTCCTCAAACGCCGGACGGGCTGGATGGTGCCTGAGCGGGCACTTCCAGCCCGTCCGGCGTTTGAGGACGAGCGGCGAAGCCGCGACAAGGGGGGCTGGGGCACAGCCCCAGGAATCGGCGAAGGGGAGGGATCGGGGCCTCACACCCCCGCCGGCCACCCGTACCGCACCCCCGTCAGCCGCTCCGACATCCGCCACAGCCCCTCCGACGCCCGATCGTCCCGCGTCCAGGGGGCCCGCGGCGCCCGCACCGGGGCGCCCCGCAGCAGCGGGCCGCCCGGCCCGATGAAGTCGTCCTGGCGGACCTCGGGAGCCGTCGCGGCGTAGAGCGTCGGCAGGGCGCCGTGCTCGGCGGGCTGCGCCACCAGGCGGGTGGCCGTGGCGATGAGGCGTTCGGTGCGCCGCCGGCCCGTCATCCGTACCGCGGCCGTCTGGAGGCCGGTCGCCGCGAATCCGGGGTGGGCCGCCGCGGCGACCAGCGGGGAGCCGTCGGCGGCGAGGCGCCGGGCGAGTTCGTGGGTGAAGAGGAGGTTGGCGCTCTTGGAGCGGGCGTAGGCGGTCCACCGGCGGTAGCCCAGGTCCATCTGCGGATCGCGTGGGTCGACCGTGCCCAGGCAGTGCATGAAGCTGGAGACGGTCACCACCCGCGCGCCGTGGCCGGCCTCCCGCAGGCGCGGCAGCAGCAGTCCGGTCAGCGCGAAGTGCCCCAGGTGATTGGTGCCGAACTGCGTCTCGAAGCCGTCGACCGTGCGCCGCCGCGGCAGGGCCATCACCCCGGCGTTGTTCACCAGCAGGTCCAGACGCTCCTCGGGCAGGTCCGCGGCGAAGGACCGGACCGACGCCAGGTCGGCCAGGTCGAGCCGGGCCGGGCGGACGGCCGCGCCGGGCACCTGCTGCCGCAGCAGGTCCGCGGCGGCCCTGCCGCGCGTCTCGTCGCGGCAGGCCAGCACGACGCGGGCGCCGCGGCGGGCCAGTTCGCGCGAGGTGACGAAGCCGATGCCGCTGTTGGCGCCGGTCACCACGGCCGTCCGGCCCTTCTGGTCGGGCATGTCGTCCAGGGTCCAGCCGTTCGTCACGTGCTCCTCCGCCCTGCCTCACCAGGCACATCAGGGGTGACCGCCACCTGCCGCACCCAGCCTAGGGGCCGGGACCGGCAACGGCCCGCCCGATACGGGAAGGGACACCGGGCGGGTGAGGAACCGGAGTTGACCCGTCCCCCGCCCGTACGATCCCGAGGTGACCCACGACATATCCCTGACCACACTGCTCCTGCTCTGCCTCGCCGCGGGCACCGCCGGCTGGATCGACGCCGTCGTGGGCGGCGGCGGCCTCCTCCAGCTCCCCGCCCTGCTGGTCGGCCTGCCGCACGCCGCGCCCGCGCACGTGCTCGGCACCAACAAGGCCGTGGCGATCTGGGGCACGGCCGCCGCCGCGGTCTCCTACGCCCGCCGCGCCCCCCTCGACCTGCGCACCGCCTTCCGGACCGGTTTCGCCGCGCTCGCGGGCTCGCTGGCAGGGGCGGTCTTCGCGGCCGGCATCGACAGCGCGGTCCTCCGGCCGCTGATCATGGTGATCCTGGTCGTGGTCCTCGCCTTCGTGCTGCTCCGTCCCGGCTTCGGCTCCGTCGCCGCGGCCGCCGGTCCGGTGAGCCGCCGCCGGGTGTGGACCGCGATCCTCGTCGCCGGCCTGGGCATCGGCTTCTACGACGGCCTGATCGGCCCCGGGACCGGCACCTTCCTCGTCCTCGCGCTGGCCGGGATCCTCCACATGGACCTGGTGACCGCCTCCGGCACCGCCAAGATCGTCAACGTCTGCACCAACGTCGGCGCCCTGGTCACCTTCTCGCTCCAGGGCGCGGTGCTGTGGTGGGTGGCCCTGCCGATGGCGGTCTTCAACCTGGCGGGCGGGACGCTGGGCGCCCGGATGGCGCTGAAGCGGGGGAGCGGCTTCGTGCGCGGGGTGCTGGTCGTCGTGGTGCTGGGGCTGCTCTGCAAGCTCGGTTACGACCAATGGGCCGCGTAGGACGGGGAAGGCGGGCAGGGCGGACGTCCGTTCGTGTGATCGGAGGGGACGGGACGGGACGTTCCGCCCCGGATGTGGTGGATGGTTGACGATCATTCGTACGCTGGTCATACACCGGATCGTCGGTCGTCCGACGGTACGGAAAACCGTCCGGTGCGCCGTTCGCGCCGGACGGTGCGGTTAGCCTGTGAACGACCTTCCGAACGTGGTGGGGGTGCCCGTGCGTTTTCCCCGGTGGAGCCGGGCCCGGTGGGGCCGGGCCACGCTGGCGGGACTCTATGTCGTCGTCCTGGCGGCGGCCGTCCCGCAGGCCGGCGGCCACGGGAAGGACCGCAACTGGACCAGTGAGCAGGCGCGACGCTTCTGGGGGCCCGACCCCACCCCGTCCGCCGGACGGGCGACGGCCGACGACGCGGCCGGCGCCGACGGCCGGAGCGAGGCGCAGCGGGTCACGGGCAGCGCGCGGCACTTCGGCGGGGTGCCGTCGGTGGGGGTCCTCTTCTACACCGGCGAGGACATGAAGAGTCATCACTGCACGGCCAGCGTCGTGCACAGCCCCAAGGGGAACCTGATCGTCACGGCGGGGCACTGCTCGATCGGGGAGGACGCCGCGTTCGTGCCGGACTACCAGCAGGGCGCCAAGGAACAGCCGTACGGGGTGTGGGCGGTGGACCGCACCTTCGTCGACCCCAGACGCACCGACACCGGTGAGGGCTCCGACCTGGACTTCGCCTTCGCCACCGTCCGGCCCGACGCGAAGGGCCGTCAGATCGAGCAGGTCACCGGCGCCAACCGGCTGGCCCGCACCCCCGGCTACGTCAACCGGGTGACCGTCATCGGCTACCCCAGCGCGGACGACGACCCGGCCGACGAGGCCATCCGCTGCACCGCCCTGACCAGCAAACTGGAGAGCCACCGCCAACTGAAGATGCGCTGCGACGGCTTCTTCTCCGGCACCTCGGGCAGCCCCTGGCTCGTCCATTTCGACGAGCGGACCAGGACCGGCGACCTGGTCGGCGTCCTGGGCGGGCTCAACGGCGGCGGCCCGGACGGCGACCGCTCGTCCCAGGTGTCGTACAGCCCCCTGAACGACGACGAGATCTTCCGGCTGTACGTGGACGCCATAAACAACCGCGAGCCCAAGCGGTAGCCGCCCTCCTTGAGAGGGCGCGTGCGCGCGCCTCCTGAGGAAGGCTCAGCGCTCCGCCGCCCGCAGGGCCCGGTCCACCCCCGGCTCGCGCGGCCCCAGGAACGTCGGCCCCGGCCGCACGGCCGCGTCCACCGCCGCCTTGCCGGCCGCCAGGATCTCCCGCGCGCCGGCCGCGTACCAGGTGCGGTCGCGCCTGGCCTCCACGGGCACCCCGTACGCGTCGATCCCGGCCGCGTCGCACAGCGCCACCGCCCGCCGGATGTGGAAGTCCTGTGTGACCAGCACCGCCTTGCGCACCCCGAAGACGCGCCGGGCACGGGTGCAGGAGTCCCAGGTGTCGAAGCCGGCGTAGTCGGCGACGACCCGGCTCTCGGGCACGCCGTGCGTGCGGAGGTAGGCGCGCATGGCGTCCGGCTCGTTGTACTGCCGGCGGCCGTTGTCGCCGGTGACCAGCACGACGCGGACCTTGCCCGCGCGGTAGAGGCCGACGGCGGTGTCGAGCCGGTGCGCCAGGTAGGGGGACGGCTTGCCCTGCCACAGGCCGGCGCCGAAGACGATGGCCACCGGGGCCGGCGGCACGTCGTCGGCGCTCCGCAGCCGCGACTCGGCGGCGGCGTGCACCCAGGTGACGGGCAGCAGGGCCAGCACGCAGGCCGCCATCACCGCCTGGACGGTCCGGCGCCTGCCTTTGCGGGTGGCGGGCAGCCGAAGGAACGGCCACTTTTTCATACACATGTTCGCCTCCCCCTTTCCGCAGGAAGGAACGCCGTGCGGGACCGCACGGTTCCACGAGCGCGCGGGCCGGACGGGGTGCGGACAGGCCGTACGGGCCCCCGGACCGGCGGGAACGGGCCGAGGGGCCCATGCCCATGTCCGACCCGGGGGCTACCGTCGGAGGTATGAACGGCTCAGCAGCAACCGCACGCGGCGAAGCGCCCGCCCTCGACGGCTACGACGCCCCGGACCTGGAGCGCTGGGTCACCGAGCCCGACAAGCGGCCGGGCCGCACCGCCTTCCAGCGCGACCGCGCCCGCGTCCTGCACTCCGCCGCGCTGCGCAGGCTGGCCGGGAAGACACAGGTCGTCACCCCCGGCGCCAGCGGGCAGGTGTGGGACGCCAGCCCGCGCACCCGGCTCACGCACTCCCTGGAGTGCGCCCAGGTCGGCCGGGAGCTCGGCGCCGCGCTCGGCTGCGACCCCGACCTGGTCGAGACCGCCTGCCTCGCGCACGACCTCGGCCACCCGCCGTTCGGCCACAATGGCGAGCAGGCGCTCGACGAAGTCGCCGGGCTGTGCGGCGGGTTCGAGGGCAACGCCCAGTCCCTGCGGCTGCTGACCCGGCTGGAGCCCAAGCGCTTCACCCTCGACCCCGAGACCGGCGAACCGGCCAGCGTCGGCCTCAACCTCACCCGCGCCGCGCTCGACGCCGCCACCAAGTACCCCTGGCCGCGCGCCGGCCACCCCACCGACCCCACCTCCGCCAAGTTCGGCGTCTACCCCGACGACCTGCCGGTCTTCCACTGGCTGCGGCAGGGCGCGCCCCCGCACCGCAGAAGCTTCGAGGCCCAGGTCATGGACTGGGCCGACGACGTCGCCTACTCCGTCCACGACGTCGAGGACGGCCTGCACGCGGGCCACCTCGACCCCAACGTCCTCGCCGCCGAACCCGAACGCCGCGAGATCTTCGCCGTCGCCGCCCGCCGCTACGCCCCCGGGGCGGACCCCGAGGAGCTGGCCGAGGCCCTCGACCGGCTGCTCGAGCAGGAGTGGTGGCCGCACGGCTACGACGGTTCGGCCGTCGCCCAGGCCCGGCTCAAGGACGCCACCAGTCAGCTCATCGGCCGGTTCTGCCTCGCCGCCGAGACCGCCACCCGCGAGGCCTGGGGGCCCGGCCGGCTCACCCGGCACCGCGCCGGGCTCGTCGTCCCGCACGGCACCCGGCTGGAGTGCGCCGTGCTCAAGGCCGTCGCCGACCGGTACGTCATCCAGCGCGAGGACCAGGAGAAGCTCCGCGCCGACCAGCGCGTCGTGATCGCCGAGCTGGCCGAGGCGCTGATCGCCCTCGCGCCCGACGGCCTCGACCCGCAGTTCCGCTCCCTGTACACCGCGGCGGCCGACGACGCGGGCAGGCTGCGCGCCGTCGTCGACCAGATCGCCGCCCTCACCGACGCCTCCGCGCGCACCCTGCACGCCCGGCTCACCGGAGGCCGGCCGCCGGCCGCCGGCTGAATCCCACGCATGACCTTGGGGGGAAGGGTGAGGGCCCGGGCCGCGGACGGTCCCCGGCGCGGCCCTCTTCCGGCGGCCCGCCGCGTGCGGGACGCTCACACTGGCCGTTCCGGCGATCGCACCGGGGACTCGAAGCACATCGAGCGAGGAGGCAGCAAGTGGTGGACGCGAACCAGACGTTCGTCATCGTCGGAGGGGGACTCGCCGGCGCGAAGGCGGCCGAGACCCTCCGCGCGGAGGGATTCACCGGGCGGGTGATCCTCGTCTGCGACGAACGCGACCACCCCTATGAGCGCCCGCCGCTCTCCAAGGGGTATCTGATGGGGAAGGACGAACGGGACAGCGTCTTCGTCCACGAGCCCGCCTGGTACGCCCGCGCCGACATCGAGCTCCACCTCGGACAGCCCGCCGTCCACCTCGACCGTGCCGCCCGCACGGTCCGGCTCGGCGACGGCACGTGCGTCCACTACGACCGGCTGCTGCTCGCCACCGGCGCCGAACCGCGCCGCCTCGACATCCCCGGCACCGGCCTCGCCGGCGTCCACCACCTGCGCCGCCTCGCCCACGCCGAGCGGCTGCGCGGCGTCCTCGCCGCCCTCGGCCGGGACAACGGCCACCTCGTCATCGCCGGCGCCGGCTGGATCGGCCTGGAGGTGGCCGCCGCCGCCCGCGGCTACGGCGCCGAGGTGACCGTCGTCGAGCCCGAGCCCACCCCGCTGCACGGGGTGCTCGGTCCCGAGCTCGGGCAGGTCTTCACCGACCTGCACGCCGAGCACGGCGTCCGCTTCCACTTCGGCGCCCGCCTCACCGAGATCACCGGCCAGGACGGCATGGTCCTCGCGGTGCGCACCGACGACGGCGAGGAACACCCCGCCCACAGCGTCCTCGCCGCCATCGGCGCGGCCCCGCGCACCGCCCTCGCCGAGGCCGCCGGGCTGGCCCTCGTCGACCGCGAGGACGGCGGCGGCATCGCCGTCGACGCCTCCCTGCGCACCTCCGACCCGGAGATCTTCGCCGCGGGCGACGTCGCCGCGATCGGCCGCCCGGACGGGACCGGCCGGCTCCGCGTCGAGCACTGGGCCAACGCCCTGCACAGCGGCCCGGCGGCGGCCCGGGCCATGCTCGGCAGGCCGGTCGTCTACGACCGGGTCCCCTACTTCTTCTCCGACCAGTACGACGTCGGCATGGAGTACTCCGGCTACGCGCCGCCCGGCTCCTACGACCAGGTGGTGTGCCGCGGGGACGTCGGCAAGCGCGAGTTCGTCGCCTTCTGGCTGTGCGAGGGCCGGGTCCTGGCGGGGATGAACGTCAACGTGTGGGACGTCACGGAGTCGGTTCAGCGCCTCATCCGGTCCGGCGCCCGTCCGGACCCGGAGGCACTCGCCGACCCCGGTGTCCCGTTGGACTCACTGGCCCCGGAGGCCGGAGCGTCCTGAGGGCGCGCCCCCGGGACGGGTCTCCGGGAACCCCCGAGATCCCCCGGAGATCCCCCGGTTCCGCCGGCCATGGGCCGGGCGTGTCACCGGCCGCCAGTAGACTTCACGCGTGGCAGGCAGGATCAACGATGACGACGTGAAGGCGGTCCGGGACGCCGTCCCGATCGACGCCGTCGTGTCCGAATACCTCCAGTTGCGCAACGCCGGCGGCGGCAACCTCAAGGGCCTCTGCCCGTTCCACGACGAGAAGTCCCCGTCCTTCCACGTCAGCCCGTCCAAGGGGCTGTACCACTGCTTCGGCTGCCAGGAGGGCGGGGACACGGTCGACTTCGTCATGAAGATCGACCACCTGTCGTTCACCGAGACCATCGAGCGGCTCGCCGCCCAGGCCGGCATCACCCTGCGCTACGAGGAGGGCGGCTACACGCCCGGCCGCCAGCAGGGCGAGCGCACCCGGCTGGTCGAGGCGCACAAGGTCGCCGCGCAGTTCTACGCCGAGCAGTTGGACGGCGCCGAGGCCGAGATCGGCCGGGCCTTCCTGGCCGGCCGCGGCTTCGACCAGGCCGCCGCCCGGCACTTCGGCGTCGGCTACAGCCCGGCCGGCTGGGACCACCTCACCCGGTTCCTGCGCGGCCGCGGCTTCACCGACAAGGAGCTGATCCTCTCCGGCCTCTCCCAGGACGGCCGGCGCGGTCCCATCGACCGCTTCCGCGGCCGGCTGATGTGGCCCATCCGCGACATCACCGGCGACGTCGTCGGCTTCGGCGCCCGCAAGCTCCGCGACGACGACAACGGCCCCAAGTACCTCAACACCCCCGAGACGCCGATCTACCGCAAGTCCCACGTCCTCTACGGCATCGACCTCGCCAAGAAGGACATCGCCAAGGGCAACCGCGCGGTCGTCGTCGAGGGCTACACCGACGTGATGGCCTGCCACCTGGCCGGCGTCACCACCGCCATCGCCACCTGCGGCACCGCCTTCGGCGGCGAGCACGTCAAGATCCTCCGCAGGCTGCTGATGGACAACTCCCGGGCCAAGGTGATCTTCACCTTCGACGGGGACGCGGCCGGTCAGCGGGCCGCCCTGCGCGCCTTCGAGGACGACCAGAAGTTCGCCGCGCACACCAACATCGCCGTCACCCCCGGCGGCATGGACCCCTGCGAGCTCCGGCTCGACAAGGGCGACGACGCGGTGCGGCAGTTGGTCGAGGAGAGCACGCCCCTCTTCGAGTTCGCCCTGCGTTCCGTCGTCGCCCGGCACGACGTCGACACCCCGGAGGGCCAGGCGGCGGCCCTGGAGGAAGCCGCCCCGATCGTCGCCCACATCAAGGACAGCTCCATCCGGCACCAGTACGCCGTGCGGCTGGCCGGGCTGCTGGGCATCCTCGACACCCAGTTCGTCGTCATGCGCGTGAGCCAGTTGGCCCGCTGGGCCCGCGAGCGCGAGGGCCGCGACGGCGGCCGGGGCCGGCAGACCCCCCGCGCGACGGCCCCGCGGCCCGCGGCCGCCCCCGCCCCCGCGGCCCCGCGCGGCCCCGCCCTCAACCTCCGCAGCCCCGCCCACCGCACCGAGCGCGAGCTCCTCAAGCTCGCCCTCCAGCGGCCCGAGCTGGTCGCCCCCGCCTTCGACGCCTACGGCGAGGACGAGTTCACCGCCCCGCCCTACGCGGTCGTCCGCCGCGCCATCGAGCAGGCCGGCGGCGTCGCCCTCGCCGACGCCGACTACCTCACCCGGGTCCGCGAGGCCGCCCCCGACGACACCGTCCGCTCCATGATCACGGAGCTGGCCGTCGAGTCGATCCACGCCCGGACGGTCGACGAGGTGTACGCCGGGCAGCAGCTCGTCCAGGTGCGGCTGCGGGCCGTGGAGCGGCGGGTCAAGGAGGTCCAGGGGAGCCTGATACGGCTCGGTGCGCAGTCGGCGCCGGATCATCTGGCGGCGGTGCAGAACGAGTTGTGGGTGCTGCAGCAGTACGGGAAGGCGTTGCAGGAGCGGGGCGCGGCGGCGCTTTAGCCCTGACGGGCGGAGTGCGGTGCGGCCCTGGGCGCACACTTCAGCCTGTCCGGCGTTTGAGGACAACCGCGCGGAGCGCGGTTTTCGGGGGGTGCGGGGTCCTCCCCGTAGAAACGGCGAAAGGGCGGGCCCGGGGCGCAGCCCGCGCAGCGTCACCCTCCGTCCACAGAAAGTGGTCGCACGACCCTCGTGGCGGAGCCGCGTCGTGCCCCACACTGGTGGGCGGTGCCGCCGCCGCGCCGAGACTCTGCCCAGAGCAGCGATCACCCTGGAGGTCGCCCCCGTGCAGACCCGGACCCCTACCCTCCCCGAGGCCCTGGCCGACCCCGTAGGGGCCGTTCCGCGGCAAGCCGGGCCGCCACCGCCCGAGACCCTGGCCGACGAGCCGGAGCCGCTTCCGGAGCGGGAGCGCGACCGCGACCGTGACCGCGAGCGGCGCGCCGCCGAGACCGGCGGCCCGTCCTCGGACCTGTTCCGCCAGTACCTCCGCGAGATCGGCCGGATCCCGCTGCTCACCGCGGCGGAGGAGGTGGAGCTGGCCCGCCGGGTGGAGGCCGGGCTGTTCGCCGAGGAGAAGCTGTCGAACGACCCCGACCTCGACACCTGTCTGGCGCTCGACCTCGACCGTCTCGTCGTCCTGGGCCGGATGGCCAAGCGCCGCCTGATCGAGGCCAACCTGCGCCTCGTCGTCTCCGTCGCCAAGCGCTACATCGGCCGCGGGCTCACCATGCTGGATCTGGTCCAGGAGGGCAACCTCGGGCTCATCAGGGCGGTCGAGAAGTTCGACTACGCGCGGGGCTACAAGTTCTCGACGTACGCGACGTGGTGGATCCGCCAGGCCATGTCCCGGGCCCTGGCCGACCAGGCCCGTACGATCCGTGTCCCGGTGCACGTCGTCGAGCTGATCAACCGCGTCGTCCGGGTGCAGCGCCGGATGCTCCAGGAACGCGGCAGCGAGCCGACGGCCGAGGAGGTCGCCGCCTATCTCGACCTCTCCGAGGAGCGGGTCAGCGAGGTGCTGCGCCTCGCCCAGGAGCCGGTGTCGCTGCACGCGCCGGTCGGCGAGGAGGACGACGTCGCGCTCGGCGACCTCATCGAGGACGGGGACGCCGCCTCGCCCGTCGAGTCCGCCGCGTTCCTGTTGCTGCGCGAGCACCTGGAGGCCGTGCTGTCCACGCTGGGCGAGCGTGAGCGGAAGGTCGTGCAACTGCGGTACGGGCTGGTGGACGGCAGGCCGCGGACGCTGGAGGAGATCGGCCGGATATTCGGCGTCACCCGGGAGCGGATCCGGCAGATCGAGTCCAAGACCCTCAACAAGCTGCGCGACCACGCCTTCGCCGACCAGCTCCGCGGCTACCTGGACTGACGCCCTGCCGACTGACGTCCTGCCGGACCGGCGCCCTGCCGAATGACGTCCTGCCGCGCGCTACTGCTGGAACGCCCCCGGGTGCGTCTGCTCGCGCACCGTCGCGTACTGCTGCCGCACCGCGTGGCCCGACGGCAGGTCCTCACCCGGCTCGAACACCTGCCCGGCGCCCTGCGGCCAGCGCGGCGGCTCCTGCGGGGACAGCACGCCGTGCTGCACGCCCAGCGCCCAGGCGGCCTGCCGGGCCGCGCCCAGCGCCGCGTAGTCGGCCGGCTGGGGGACGACGACCTGCGTCCCGAACAGGGCCGGGGCCAGCGCCTGCACGGCCGGCAGCTCCGCCGCCGCGCCCAGCAGGAACACCCGCCGCACCACGACGCCGCGCCCGCGCAGCACGTCCAGCGCGTCCGCGAGCCCGCACAGCATCCCCTCGAAGGCGGCCCGCGCCAGGTGCTCCGGCTTCATGCTCTCCCGTCGCAGCCCGGCCAGCGTGCCCGCGGTGTGCGGCAGGTGCGGGGTGCGCTCGCCCTCCAGGTAGGGCAGCAGCACCAGCCCGTACGAACCCCAGGACGAGAGCAGCGCCCGCTCCGAGAGCCCGGCCAGGTCCAGGCCGAGCAGCTCGGCCGTGCCGCGCAGTACCCGGACGGCGTTGAGGGTGTGGACGACGGGCAGGTGCATGCCGGTGGCGTCGGCGAACGAGGTAATGGTGCCGGAGGGGTCGGTCAGCGCCTGGTGGTGGACGGCGAAGACGGAGCCGGAGGCGCCCAGCGAGATCACCGCGTCGCCCGGCCCCACGCCGAGGCCGAAGGCGGCGGCCATGGTCTCGCCGGTGCCGGCGGAGATCAGCAGGCCCTCGGGGGTGTGCCCGGCCGGCTGGGCGGGCGCGAGGACGTCGGGGAGCGCCGCGGTGTGCCCCAGGGCGAGTTCGACCAGGTCGTGACGCCACTGGCCGGTGGCGGCGGACCAGTAGCCGGTGGCCGAGGCAGCGCCCCGGTCCGTGGTCCGGCGCGCCGGCCGGCCGAGCAACTGCCACACCAGCCACTCGTGCGGCTGGAGCAGCATGGCGGTGCGGGTCGCCGACTCGGGTTCGTTCCTGGCCAGCCAGCGGAGCTTGGCGACGGACATCGCGGACTGCGGCACCGTGCCGACGGCCTCCGCCCAGGCGGCCCGGCCGCCCAGCGCGTCGGTCAGGTCGGCGGCGGCGGGCTGCGCCCGCTTGTCGTTGCCCAGCAGCGCGGGACGGACGAGCACCCCACCGGCGTCCAGCGTCAGCAGCCCGTGCTGCTGCGCCGAGACGCCGATGGCCTGGACGCCTTCGAGCAGCCCGCCGGCGGCGGCCTCGCCGAGTGACATCAGCCACGCCTGGGGGTCACCCTCGGCGGCGGACGGGGGATGGGGCGCGTACCCCTGCCGGAGCACGGCACCCGTGTCCGCGTCGCAGACGACGATCCGTGTGCTCTCGGTCGAACTGTCCAGCCCCGCGACTATGCCCATGCCGAGGATGATGCCAAACGGCCGACGCCCGCCCGCATCCGGTCAGGTGTTGGTGGTGCCCCACTCGTCCTCGTCGGGGGTCCGCTGCTCGCGCAGCGAGCGGACCCGGTCCGCCACCGAGCCGGGGACCCGTTCGCCCACTTTGCCGAGGGCACGGCCGGCCAGGGCCTTGCCGTTCACCGCGGCGGTTTCCGCGGTGTTCCGCACGGCCGGGTTCTGCGCGATCCGCCGTGCCCCCTTGCGCAACTGCTCGTACCGCTCGCGGCCCGCCCGCGCGCCGAACACATAGCCGACGGCGGCGCCGGCGATGAACGTCAGCCGGTAGCGCATCACACCCCATCCTTCCCTCGGATCCCGTGGAACCCACGGCCTCGCGGGCCCCTGCCGGGCTGTGCCCGCCGCCTACCCTGTGTGCCCGGAGGTCACTCCGGGCAGACCGATTGGCGGAGCACCCCCCTGCTTGCGCTAATGTATGTCTCGCAGCGAGCGCACGCCGCCCGGGAGACCGGACGAAGATGCATTCGAGGCACGCGATGATCCCCTGTAGCTCAATTGGCAGAGCAGCCGGCTGTTAACCGGCAGGTTACTGGTTCGAGTCCAGTCGGGGGAGCGCGATCCTCTGTAGCTCAATTGGCAGAGCAGCCGGCTGTTAACCGGCAGGTTACTGGTTCGAGTCCAGTCGGAGGAGCCACCCGGAAGAGGACCCCCGCGGGGGTCCTTTTTTCATGCCGGGATTTCCCGCCGGGCGGGAACCATCCCGCCCCGCCCGCAGTCCTCAAGGTCAGGCTGGTCACACGATGTGCCCCCACCGGGGCAACAGATCGTATGAGCGGCTATGCTGCGGCAGACGGCGCGCACAGATGTGCGCGACGCGCCGTGAACGGGGCGGTAGCTCAGCCGGTTAGAGCAGCGGACTCATAATCCGTCGGTCGTGGGTTCGAGTCCCACCCGCCCCACACGAGCGATCCGTTCGAAAGAATGATCCAGCCCGCCGTCCCGCGGGCAGCCGGGCCGCCACTGTTTCCGTGACGGCCCTTCGCCGTATCCGGCGCCGGGTTCTCAGCCCATGGCGGCCGCCGCCGAGACGTTGGTCTTGACCACCGCGGCGCGCAGCGCGCGGGCGAGGCGGACGCCGTCGCCGACGCCCCAGAAGTGCAGGAAGAACAGGCGCGGGTCGTCGGTCAGCATGTGGCTGTGGATCGAGACGATGTCGATCCCGCCGCGCCGCAGGGTCCTGATGACGTCCTGCACCTCGTGGCCGGTCATCACGAAGTCGCCGTTGACGATCGCCTTGCGCTTCCCGACCGGCTGGAAGGAGATCGCCGTGGTCGAGCCGGTCATCCGGGGCAGCACCCGGTCGTGGTCGACGATGGTCTCGTTCCGGGCGAAGGCGATCTTGTAGATGTCGCCCTCGACGTCGCCCTGGGCGCCGAGCGCCTTGTCGATGCCCGCCATGTCCAGGTCGAGCTGCTTCTTGACGGGCAGTCCGGTGCCGGCCGGGGTGCCGGTGGCACGCAGCGCCTGGCGGAGCGCCTCGGCCAGGTAGCCGGCGTCCTCGTGCATCCCGTGGACGTGCATCCACCAGACCGCCGGCTCGTGCGACAGCAGGTGCTTGTGGATCGCGGTCTGGGTGATGCCGCGCGCGTCGAGGACGTCGATGACGCGCTGCATCTCGCGCTCGGTGACCGCCATGTCGCCCATCATCATCGTCTTGCCGTCCTCGTAGCGGAGGAAGGAGACGAACGACCCGACGCCCAGGCTGGGTTTGACGGCGTAACCGTAGGAGCTGACCTTGAGGTCGTGCCGGAGGAAGCCCATGCGGTAGACCTGGTTGCCGGCCAGCCGGCCGCGGTGCTGGAGGATCTCGGTGACCTCCGCCCAGTCCGACTCGCCGGTGGACGCCGGGTGGACCAGCGCGCGGCGGCCGCCGCACGGGTCCGGCGTGGTCCGTCCCGGCGCGGCGGTGCCGGCCCGGGCCGGTCCGGCGCCGGCCAGTATCGGCACCAGCGCGGCGGTGGCCAGCACCAGGCGCCGTGAAGTCTGTGACGTCGATGTACGGACCTGCTCGTCGTGGGGTCTGCCACCGCTCTGCGGTCTGTCGCCGGTCATACAAAAGCACCTCCGGCGATGATGTAACCACGGTCACACCGGTTCGCCGCGGAGGCGGCTGTAGGCCATCCGGTGGCTGCGGAATAGGGCGCACCGGTACCGGGTTACCGCTGCCGGGCCCCCACCGGGCCGATCGCCGGGCCCCTCACCGGGCCGACCGAAGGGAAGCGGGTAGACGCGCATGAGCAGCACCGTGGAGCTGACCAAGGAGAACTTCGACGGGACGGTCTCGGACCACGGGTTCGTTCTGATCGACTTCTGGGCCGCCTGGTGCGGGCCCTGCCGGCAGTTCGCCCCGGTCTACGAGCGGGTGGCCGGGCGCCACGAGGACCTGCTGTTCGGCAAGGTCGACACGGAGGCCCAGCCGGAACTGGCCGCCGCCTTCGAGATCACGTCGATCCCCACCCTGATGATCGTGCGCGACAACATCGCCGTCTACGCTCAGCCCGGGGCGCTCCCCGAGGCCGCGCTGGAGGACGTCATCCGGCAGGCCCGCGCCCTCGACATGGACGAGGTGCGCGCCGCCGTGGCGCGCGAGCAGAAGGAGAGCGGGCGGGACGGTGAGTGAGCTCCTCCTCGTCCGGCACGGCGAGACCGAGTGGAGCCGCGACGGCCTCCACACCAGTTGGACCGACCTCCCGCTGACTGCCCGCGGCGAACGGCAGGCGGCGGCGCTCCGCCCGCTGCTCGCGGAGCGGACCATAGGCCACGTCCTGGCCAGCCCGCGCGCCCGCGCGCTGCGCACCGCGGAACTGGCCGGGCTGCGCGGCGTACGGATCGAACCCGAGCTGCGGGAATGGGACTACGGCGGTTACGAGGGGATCACCACCGCCGAGATCCACAAGGAACGCCCGGACTGGTTCCTCTTCGACGACGGCGTCATCCCCGGCCCGGACGGGCACCCCGGCGAGACGCCCGCCGAGGTGGGCGCCCGCGCCGACCGGGTGCTGGCCCGGATCGAGCCCTGGCTGGCGGCGGACGACGGGGATGTCGTCCTCGTCGCCCACGCCCACTTCCTGCGGGTGCTGACGGCCCGCAGGCTCGGGCTGCCGCCGTCGGCCGGCGCGCTGTTCCGGCTGGACACCGCGACCGTCAGCCGGATCGGCACCGAGCACGGGCGGCCCGCTCTGGTGGCCTGGAACACACCGGCTCCGGAGGGGCGTGTCGGAGCGGTGCGGCCGGGGAACGGAACCGGATGATCGACCGGGGCGTCGCCCCGATGGCCGTACGGCCGTACCGTCCGATCGTTCCGCCGTGTACCGGGGACACCGACCGCCGGTGCCCCCGGCATCCGTCACACCCCTGGAGGACCGCCATGGCCACCACCCGCACCGCGCACACCGTCTGGGAGGGCGAGCTGCTCAACGGCAGCGGCACCGTCACCTTCGACTCCTCCGGCATCGGCTCGCAGCCGGTCTCCTGGCCTTCCCGCGCGGAGCAGGCCAACGGGAAGACCAGCCCGGAGGAGCTGATCGCCGCCGCCCACTCCAGTTGCTTCAGCATGGCGCTCTCGCACGGCCTGACCGGCGCGGGCACCCCGCCCACCCGCCTGGAGACCAAGGCCGACGTCACCTTCCAGCCGGGCGAGGGCATCACCGGCATCCACCTGTGGGTCCGCGGCGAGGTGCCCGGTCTGGACGAGGAGGGCTTCGCCGCGGCGGCCGAGGACGCCAAGAAGAACTGCCCGGTCAGCCAGGCGCTCGCCGGGACGACGATCACCCTCTCGGCCGAGCTCGGCTGACCCCCGGCGCACGGGCCGGCCGCCCGGTGGGAGCAGCGGACTCATAATCCGTCGGCCCTCCCGAACGCGGTGGCCCGCCCCCGGCCGTCACGACCGCAATACCGCGTCCACGACGAGGGCACGGTGTTCGTCCCGGCCGCCCGGGTCGGCGCCCGCGCAGGTGACGAGGCGCAGGGCCCGTTCGGCGGGGGCCGTCGCCGGTTCCTTCCGGGTGGCGAAGGCGGCGTCGCGGTCGAGGGTGCGGACGGCCGTCACGGTGAACCGCAGGACCGCGCCGTCGCCGCGTTCGACCTCCACCACCGCGCCCTCGCGCAGGGTGCCGAGCTTCCGGAAGACCCCGGCCCCGCCGCCGCCCCCGTCGCCGTCCTCCCGGTGCCCGACGAGGACGGCGGTGCCGGGCCGGCCGGGCAGGGCGCTGCCGGTGCACCAGCCCGCGGTGCCGCTGTGGTCCCGCGGCGGCTGCCGCACCGGGCGGCCGGTGTCCCGGTCGGTGCCGAGGCGGATCAGGGGGCTGTCCACGCCGAGGGAGGGGATCCGCACCCGCTGCGGTTCGGCGGGGGAGGCCGGGGCGGTGACGGCCTTGGAGTCGTCGATCCCGCCCCAGGAGCAGCCGGTCAGCCCGGTCAGCAGGGCCACCGGCAGCACGAGGGCGGCCAGGACCAGCGCGGTCCGGGCCAGGGTGGTGCGATGCGGCCAGAGGGAGGGAGCCATGGGGTTCCGTCCGGGACGGGAACAGGGGACGCGCCCACGCTACGGACGCCGCGCGGGGGCCCGCCTCGGGTAAACGGCCGGGTCCGCCGCCGGCCGCCTCGTCCGAAAGGAGGAGACGCCGGGGTCAGCGCACCAGCCGCTGGTAGAGCCCCCAGGTGAACTCGGCCACGTGCTCGCGCCGCGCGCCGGACGCGTCGGGGGCGGTGAAGGCGAGCTGCCAGCGGGTCGGGGCCGTGCCCTCCATCGGGCGGGCCGGGGCGAAGGCGCGGGCCACCTCGTCCACCGTGCACGACCAGGGCCGCAGCTCCTCGATGGTGCGCGGGACGGGGGAGGGGGCGCCGGGCGCCCGGACCAGCCACTCGTTCCAGACCGCGCCGCCCGGCGCGGTGAGCACCTCGAACCGCAGGTCCGGCCAGAGCGGCACCGGCCAGGCCGCGGCCTCGGCGGTGAGGTCGCCGATCCGGCGCTCGGTGACGGTCTCGGGCGGGCCGAGGACGGCGCGGTAGCGGGCGCCGGCGCCGCGCCGCCGGGGCGAGCGCAGCATGGCCTGCCACCGCCGGTTGGCCTCCCGCAGGGCGGCGCGGCCGGTGTTCAGCTCCCGCAGGGCGTCCTCGACCAGGCCGGGCTGGTGGTCGGCCATCCGGCGCAGCAGGACGAGCTGGAAGTCCAGGGGGGTGAAGGGCGGCGTGGGGCCGGGGGTCGCGTCCATGGGCCCATCGTGCCGTGGGCGTGGGTGCGGCGGGTGCGGTGGGTGGGGCCGTACGCGGCCCGTCCCGAGGTCTCAGGGCGCCTCCTCGCCGTCGTCGTCCGGGATCTCGCCCACCACGCGGCGCAGCAGGTCGCGCAGGTGCCGTCGCTCGTCCCCGGAGAGCCCGGCCAGTGGCTCCCGGGCGAAGTCCAGCTCCTCGCGCAGTTGCCGCGCGGTCTCCCGGCCGTCCTCGGTGACGGCGGCCAGTTTGACGCGGCGGTCGGCCGGGTCGGGCCGGCGCTCGACCAGGCCGCGGGCGGCGAGGCGGTCGACGATGCCGGTGACGTTGGACGGCTCGCACTTCAGCTTGCGGGCGATCCGGCGCATGGGCAGCGGTTCCCGGGACAGGAGGGCGAGGAGGCGGGCCTGGGCGCCGGTGAGCGCGTGCCGGCCGGCCGCCGCGTCGTACTCCTCGTGGTAGCGCGTGACGACGGTCGCGATGAGCTCGACGACCTCGATCGTCACGGGGTCGGGGCGGGGTGTCGGCGGGGCCATGGAAGAAGAGTACCCAGTTGCTTGACAACCTAAAATATCTAGGTCAACTATTGTTTCAGTACCTGAAACAACGCAGGAGGTCCTTCCGATGTCCGCACCGCTCCCCGGCACCACCCGCGCCTGGCACCTCGTCTCCTACCCCAAGGGCACCCCCACCCCCGCCGACTTCGACCTCCGCGAGACGCCGCTCGCCGAGCCCGCCGAGGGCCAGATCGCGGTCCGCAACCTGCACCTGTCGGTCGACCCGTACATGCGCGGCCGGATGACCGGCAAGAAGACCTACGTCGAGCCCTTCGCGCTGGACAAGCCGATGACCGGCGGCGCGGTCGGCGAGGTCGTCGCCTCGCGCGCCGAGGGCTTCGCCGTCGGCGACCACGTCCTGCACGACCTCGGCTGGCGCGAGCACGCCGTCCTCGACGCCAAGTACGCCGTCAAGGCCGACGCCGGCGACGTACCGCTCTCCGCCTACCTCGGCGCGCTCGGCATGCCGGGCATGACCGCCTACGCGGGGCTGCTGGAGGTCGCCTCCTTCAAGGAGGGCGACGCCGTCTTCGTCTCCGGCGCGGCCGGCGCCGTCGGCAGCCAGGTCGGTCAGATCGCCAAGCTCAAGGGCGCCTCCCGGGTCATCGGCAGCGCCGGCTCGGACGAGAAGGTGCGCCGCCTCGTCGAGGAGTACGGCTTCGACGCCGCCTTCAACTACAAGAACGGCCCGGTCGCCGAGCAGCTCGCGAAGGCCGCGCCCGACGGCATCGACGTCTACTTCGACAACGTGGGCGGCGAGCACCTGGAGGCGGCCATCGGCGCCCTCAAGCTGCACGGCCGCGCCACCCTCTGCGGCGCCATCTCGCAGTACAACGCCACCGAGCCGGCGCCCGGCCCGCGCAACCTCGCCCTGATGATCCAGAACCGGCTGCGCCTCCAGGGCATGATCGTCATGGATCACGGCCACCTCCGCCCGCAGTTCTTCCAGGAGGTCGGCGGCTGGATCCGGTCCGGCGCCCTCAAGCGGGACGAGACCGTCGTCCACGGCATCGAGAACACCGCCGACGCCTTCCTGGGCATGCTGCGCGGCGAGAACACCGGCAAGATGATCGTCTCCCTCGCCGGCTGACTCCCTTTCCCTCAGAGACCCTCGGACACCAGGAGCACCCCATGAGCATCCAGCCCGTCGACGTCGCCTACACCGCCGTCGCCACCGCCGAGAACGGCCGTGACGGCCGCGTCGCCAGCAGCGACGGCAAGCTCGACGTCGTCGTCAACCCGCCGAAGGAGCTGGGCGGCAGCGGCGCGGGCACCAACCCCGAGCAGCTCTTCGCCGCCGGTTACAGCGCCTGCTTCCAGGGCGCGCTGGGCGTCGTCGCCCGCCAGGAGAAGGCCGACATCTCCGGCTCGACCGTCACCGCCGAGGTCGGCATCGGCAAGACCCCCGAGGGCGGCTTCGGCCTGAAGGTCGCCATCTCGGCGCACATCCCGAACGTGGACGAGGCCACCGCCCTCGCGCTGGTCGAGAAGGCGCACCAGGTGTGCCCGTACTCCAACGCCACCCGCGGCAACATCGAGGTCGCGCTCTCCGTCCGCTGACGCCCGGCGCGGGGGCCGGACGCCGTCAGAGCGGCACGTCCGCCGTCACCACGCCCGACGCCGCCTCCGGCGCCCCGGCGAGGAGACCGCCGTCCGGCCCCCACACCCCGCTGCCGCCGCAGCCGACGTAACCGCCGGCCGGGCCCACGTGGTTGGCGAGCAGCACGTACATCCCGGTGTCCCGGGCCAGCGCCGGGAAGAGGCGCTCCCGCTCGTCCCGGCCGCCCTCGCTCCCGTACAGCGAGGTGGCCACCAGCAGCGCGCAACCGTCCGCCGCCGCCCGGGCGCCGACATCGGGGAAGTCGACGTCGTAGCAGATCGCGAGGCCGATCCGGACGCCGTCCAGCACGAACCGGCCGTCCTCCGCGCCCGCCGCGAAACCGGCCGCGGCCTCCTTCTCCGTCACGTGCCGCTTGTCGTAGCGGACGAGCGGCGTGCCGTCGGGCCCGTACACGAACGCGCTGATCGTCGGCCCGGAACCGGCCTGACGGGGGCTTCCGGCGCAGTTGACGACGGCCGCCGTGCCGGTCTCCCGGCAGGCCGCGCGGAGCGGGCCGAGCCGGGGGTCGGCCGGCTCCAGGGCGAGCCGGCCGGGGTCGGCGGTGATCGCGGCCAACTCGTAGCCGCTGGCGGCCAGCTCGGGGAAGGCCACCAGCGCGGCACCCCGCCCGGCCGCCTCGCGGACCAGCCCGGCCATGGTCTCGACGTTGGCCCCGATGTCGCCCGGCCGGGCCGTGAACTGCGCGCTTGCGATGATCATGCGCTCATCATGACCGCCGGAGCGTCCCCGCGGCCACCCCGAGCAGCGACCTGACCTGCGCGGTGATCCGCTGCCGGTCTCGCTCGAACTCCGGGTCCGTGACGCTCCCCGCCGGTGACCGGTTGTCCGCGCCGAACCGCAGCACCGGTGTGTGCAGATGGCCGCCCGGCACGGCGAGGCGGGTGGCGTCGCGCAGCAGCGTCGCCCGGTACGCGATCTCGTTGGACAGGTAGTCGCCCCCGCCGCCCTCGCGCGCCGCCGAACCCGGCGTCGGCCCGTCCGGCCGCTCGACGGGTGTGTCCGCACCGGCCGGGACCTCGGTGACCGCGGTGTTGTCGTACACCGGGAACGGGCCGGTGGCCGCCGAGGTCAGCGCGGTGTACGGCAGCGTGGTCCGCGTCCACTGCGGCTGCGGGCGCACGGTGGGGATCCCGGCGGGTATGGGCACCGGGCCGGGGCCGCCCGTGAGCCGCTCGTTGTCCGTGGCGCCGCCGCGCCAGGCGCCGTTGGTCCGCTCCACGTCGAAGCGGTCCGGGCGGCCCTGGCTGATGGTGGTGAACAGGTCCACCCGGCGCGGCCCCGGCCGGAAGTGGGGGAGCAGCGTCCGCTCCACCGTGCCCCGCGCGAAGTCCTCCCAGCGCACCGGGAAGACGGCCGCCTCCACCCGGGCCGGGCCCGCCGGGGTGTCGATCACGGTGCCGTCCAGCGCGAGCGCCGCCGCGCCCGACGGGTTGGAGCGGCGGGTGTCGTCGTCGAGCCGGAACGGGTCGAAGCCGGTGACCAGCACCCGCTTGACCTGGTGGCCCGCCGGGAAGTCGATCGAGTCCTGGCCGCGCGAGCCGCGCTCCAGCGCGTCCAGCAGGGCCGCGCGCCGCTCGTCGGACAGCGTGAACCCCGGCTTCCAGGCCCGTAGTTCGCGGGTGAGGCTCAGCCGTGCCCAGTACAGCGGCCGGTCGTCGTCGCGGGGCAGGTCGCCGGCCGCGGGGCCGCGGCCCTGGGCCCGGTCCACCGCGCGCCGCCAGAGCCGGTGGCCGGCGTCGGCCGCCGCCCGTTCGGCCTGCCCGGGCGTCCGGGCGCGGGCCAGCGCCCCGGCGAGGTCGCCGGCCGCCCCGTCGAAACCGGAGCGCCGCAGGATCTCCTGGGGCACCCGCCCGTCCAGCCGGCTCTCCTCCCGCGTCGGCCGTACGGGCGTGGGGGCGGCGGTCGCCAGGGGAGCGGCGAGGCAGGACAGGGCCAGCGCGGAGGCGACGAGGGCGGCGCCCGGAAGACGCGGTGCGAGCGTGGTGAGTCTCATGGGGCCGTATGAAATCAGCGTTGTCCACATCGCGGAAGGGGTGGCCCCGCCACCCGTCCCACCGAAGGATTCAGGCCCCCCACCGACTGCTTTCAGGCCACAATGACGCATGAACACAGCCGAGTTCATCGCAGCACACCCCCTTGTATCCCCCGGCCCCTCCGGTCACTCCTGGGCGTCCGCGCTGTTCGGCACGGGCGCCGGACAGGGCGCCCGGCAGTTCACCGAACTGGGCCTCGCCCTGCTCCTCTCCTCCCTCATCGGCCTCGAACGCGAGCTCCAGCAGAAGAGCGCGGGACTGCGCACCCACACCCTGGTCGGGGTGGGCAGCGCCCTCTTCGTGGAGGTCTCCCTGCACGGTTTCGGCCCGGCGAACGGCCTGGCCGGCTCGGCCTTCGACGGTTCGCGGGTCGCCGCGCAGATCGTCTCCGGCATCGGCTTCATCGGCGGCGGCCTGATCTTCGTCCGCCGTGACGCGGTCCGCGGTCTGACCACCGCCGCGACGATATGGCTCACCTGCGCCGTCGGCATGGCCTGCGGCGGCGGGCTGCCCCTGCTCGGCGCCGCCGCCACCGTGGTGCACTTCCTCGTCGTACGCGGCTTCCCGCTGCTCACCCGGCGGCTGACGGCGGTCCCCACGGTCGAGCGGTTCGAGCTGCTGCTCTCCTACCGGACGCGGCGCGGGGTCCTCGGGCGGGTGCTGGAGCTCTGCACCAGCCAGGGGTTCCGGGTCACCGACGTGCACATCCACTCCGAGTCCCGGGACGGCGAGAACGGCAGGGGCAAGGGGAAGGGGCGGGAGGCCGAGGTGGTGCTGGGGCTGGAGGGACGCAAGCCCGCCCACCCGCTCGTCGAGGAGCTGACGGACTGGGAAGGCGTCTTCGACGTCGGCCTGCGCGCCCACCGCGACAGCACCGAATGACCCACGAACACACGTACCACACGCGCGAGTTGGCCCTGCGAACGGCGATCATCCGCTACCGTGCGGAACGGGTGGGGGCGGTGTCACCTGACGGACGCCGCCCCCGCCCGCCCTTCCGCCGCGGACCGGGCGTCAGCGGCCCCCGGCCGTGATCCGCCGGTAGGCGAGCTCGGCGAGCCGCCGCTGCCCCTCCTTGCTGGGGTGGAACCAGTCCCAGTGGCTGAGGTCCGCGCCGGTGAAGCCGTAGGAGTGCACCGAGCCCCCGTCGTAGCGGCAGAGCAGGTCACGGCGGCAGACGTCCTCCAGGGCGGCGTTGTACTCCGTCACCCGCCGCTCCACCTTCTCCCGCCGCTCGCGGGTGGGGGCGTCCACCAGCTCGGAGTCCCGCAGCATCGACGGGCAGATGCCCAGCTTCCACACCTGCTTGCCCAGCGGACTCTTGCTCCCCTCCGACCACAGCCGTTTGAGGTCGGGGACGCTCGCCACATAGACCTGGGTCTTCGGCAGCGACCGGCGGAGCTCCTTGAGCGACCTCTCGAAGTCGGCCCGGAAGTCCTTCACCGGCGTCATCTCGGCCACGTCGGCCCGGCAGGCGTCGTTCGCCCCGAGCAGCACCGTCACCAACTGCGGCCGGTGCGGGACGGCCGCGCGCACCTGGCGGGGGAGGTCCGCCATCCGCGCGCCGGTCCGGGCGAAGTTCCAGCTCCGGGTCTCCGGCGAGGGCAGCAGCCGGGCCGCCAGGCTGTCCACCTCGGTGCCGGTGGCCCAGGAGACCTCCGGGCAGTCCTTGAGCAGCCGGCAGGCGTCGTACCCCCGGGTGATCGAGTCGCCGAGGGAGGCCAGGGAGTCGGGCCGGGTGTTCCAGACGGGCCCCGCGCTCGCTCTCGGCTTCGCCGCCGGGCGCTCCGCCGCCGCGCCCGGAGCCCGGTCGTCACAGCCCGCGGTGAGCAGCCCCGCGGTCAGCGCGGCCACCGCCGTGAGCGCCGCGGCGGCGGCCCGCGACGGGCGGTCGGTGCCGATGCGCATCGTCTTCCCCCTCCGGCCGGGTGACAGGTGTACTGGACCGACGGTACGTCACCCGGCCGGCGTCCCGGCGGCGCGCGGGGTTCCTCCCGGGAGTGACCGAGGCCTTACGGGTCCTGTCCGCACCACCACTGCGCCGGATCACAACACGTCACATCCTGTCCCTTTCCGGAAAATTGCCCCCTATGGTGTTTACTGTTGGTAACCTCGCGAGCTGGTGCGGGAGGGGCCATGGGGACGGAACCGTCCGGTGCCGCCCCGGGCGGGACCGGTACGGACGCGAGGCCGCTGAGGAAGGCGAACCTCGAACCGCACTGGAGGTCCCGGTGACGACACGTGGCGTTCTCTACGTGCACTCCGCGCCGCGCGCGCTCTGCCCCCACGTCGAGTGGGCCGTCGAAGGGGTGCTCGGCGCCCGCGTCACCCTCGACTGGATCCGGCAGCCCGCCGCCCCCGGCACCTGGCGCACCGAGTTCTCCTGGCAGGGCCGCCCCGGCACTGCCTCCCGCCTCGCCTCCGCCCTCCGCGGCTGGCACCTGCTGCGCTTCGAGGTGACCTCCGACCCCGCCGCCGGCACCGAGGGCGAGCGCTACAGCTCCACCCCCGACCTGGGCGTCTTCCACGCGGTCACCGGCGTCCACGGCGACATCCTGGTCCCCGAGGACCGCCTCCGCGCCGCCCTCGGCCGGGCCCAGCGCGGCGAGACCGACCTGGCCACCGAGGTGGCCGGCCTCCTTGGCAAGCCCTGGGACGACGAACTGGAACCCTTCCGCCACGCGGGCGAGGGCGCCCCCGTGCGGTGGCTGCACCAGGTGGTGTGACCGGCGGACTTGCCTTCGAGCGCGCTCCAGCCCGTACGGTTCCGGCATGACCCACACCGCTTCCGTCGCCGTCCTCGGCACCGGCATCATGGGCGCCGCCATGGCCCGCAACCTCGCCCGCGCGGGCCTCGACGTCCGGGCCTGGAACCGCGACCCCGCCAAGGCCGAACCGCTCGCCGCCGACGGGGTCCGGATCGCCGCCACCCCCGCCGACGCCGTCCGGGACGCCGGCACCGTCCTCACCATGCTGTACGACGGCGCGGCCGTCCTGGACGTCATGCGCCGGGCCGCCCCCGGGCTGCGGCGGGGCGCGGTGTGGCTCCAGTCGACCACCGCGGGCCTCGACGTCCTCGACGCGTTCGCGGCCCTCGCCGACGAGCACGGCGTCGTCCTCGTGGACGCCCCGGTCCTGGGCACCCGGGCGCCGGCCGAGAAGGGCGAACTCACCGTCCTCGCCGCCGGGCCCGCCGCCGTCCGCCCCGCGCTCGCCCCCGTCCTGGACGCCGTGGGCACGCGGACGGTGTGGACGGGCGAGGACGGCGCCGCGGGCAGCGCCTCCCGGCTCAAGCTGGTGCTCAACAGTTGGGTGCTGACCGTCACGCACGGCGCCGCCGAGGCACTGGCGCTCGCCGAGGGGCTGGGCGTGGACGCCCGCGACTTCCTGGCGGCCGTCGAGGGCGGCCCGCTGGACATGGGCTATCTGCGGGCCAAGTCCGCCCTGCTGCTCGACGGCGGTCTCACCCCGCCGAGCTTCGCGACCACCACCGCCGAGAAGGACGCCCGGCTCATCGTGGCCGCCGGCGAGCGGGCCGGCGTACGGCTCGACGTCGCGGCGGCCGGCGCGGAGCGCTTCCGGCGGGCCGTCGAACAGGGGCACGGCGACGAGGACATGGCGGCGTCGTACTTCGCGAGCTTCGAGGAACCGCGGGAGCGGTGAACGCCGAGGGCCCGCCCGGTCGATGAACGACCGGGCGGGCCCTCGTGCGTCAGGAGCGCGCGGCAGGCGGGCGTCAGACCGTCCGCAGGGCGAGCACCACGTTGTGGCCGCCGAAACCGAACGAGTTGTTGATCGCCGCGATGGTGCCCTCGGGCAGCTCGCGGGGCTCGCCGCGGACGATGTCCGCGTCGATCTCGCCGTCCAGCTCGTCGACGTTGATGGTCGGCGGGGCGACCCGGTGGTACAGCGCGAGGACGGTCGCGACCGTCTCGACACCGCCCGCGCCGCCCAGCAGGTGACCGGTCATCGACTTGGTGGCGGAGACCGCGACGTGGTCGAGGTCGTGGCCCAGCACCTTGCGCAGCGCCTTGATCTCCGCGAGGTCGCCCTGCGGGGTCGAGGTGGCGTGCGCGTTGAGGTGCATCACCTCGGACGGCTTGAGGTCGCTGGAGTCCAGCAGGCCCCGGAGCGCCGCGGCGATGCCCCGGCCGGTGGGCTCGGGCTGCGCGATGTGGTGGCTGTCCGCGGACAGGCCCTGGCCCAGGATCTCGCAGTAGACGCGGGCGCCGCGGCGGGCCGCGTGCTCGGCCGACTCCAGGACGACGACGCCGGCGCCCTCGCCCAGGACGAAGCCGTCCCGGTCCTTGTCGTAGGGGCGGGAGGCCTTCTCCGGCTCGTCGTTGTTCTTGGACATCGCCATCATGCTGGCGAAGGCCGCGACGGGCAGCGGGTGGATGGCCGCCTCGGTGCCGCCCGCGACGACCACGTCGGCGCGGCCGGTGCGGATCATCTCCACGGCGTAGCCGATGGCCTCGGCGCCGGACGCGCAGGCGCTGACCGGGGTGTGCACGCCCGCCTGGGCGTTCACCTCCAGGCCGACGTTGGCGGACGGGCTGTTGGGCATCAGCATCGGCACCGTGTGCGGGGAGACGCGGCGGGCGCCCTTCTCCTTGAGCACGTCGTACTGGTCGAGCAGGGTCTGCACGCCGCCGATGCCGGAGGCGATGACCGCGCCCAGCCGCTCGGGGGCGATGGCCGCGTCGTCACCGGCCCGGGCGGTGTAGCCCGCGTCGGCCCAGGCCTCGCGGGCCGCGATCAGCGCGAACTGCGCCGACCGGTCGAGCTTGCGGGTGAGGGGGCGGGGGAGGACCTCCGAGGGGTCCACCGCCGCCGTGGCGGCGATGCGGACCGGGAGGTCGGCGAACCGCTCGCCCTCCAGGGACTTCACGCCGGAGCGACCGGCGAGCAGTCCTTCCCAGGTAGACGCGCTGTCGCCACCCAGCGGTGTGGTTGCGCCGATACCGGTGACGACCACGGTGCGATTGGTCGAGTTCACAGGAATTCTGTCTCCACGAATAGAAGTGCTGGAAACGCCACCCGCCGGGGTGGCGACGAACGCGGGATCAGGCCTGGTGCTTGGCGATGTAGTCGGCCGCGTCACCGACCGTCTTGAGGTTCTTGACGTCCTCGTCGGGGATCTTCACGTCGAAGCGCTCCTCGGCGGCGACGACGACCTCGACCATGGAGAGCGAGTCGACGTCCAGGTCGTCGGTGAAGGACTTGTCCAGCTTGACGTCCTCGACCGGGATGCCGGCGATCTCGTTGACGATCTCGGCGAGGCCCTTGAGGATCTCTTCCTGCGTGGCGGCCATGGTGGCGCTCCTTTTAATTGTGCGGTGGTTCTGGAAAAACTGCTCAGGGAACTGCTGTGGAGAGCTCCCGCACCGTGGTCGGCTGGTGCCGTTCCGTGCGGATCTCGCCTAGGGGAGGGTAACGACCGTCGCGGCGAACACGAGACCCGCCCCGAAGCCGATGAGCAGCGCGGTGTCGCCGCTCTTCGCCGCTCCGGTGGCCAGGAGACGCTCCATGGCCAGCGGAATGGAGGCCGCCGAGGTGTTCCCGGTGGTCTCCACATCCCGGGCGACCACGACATTCTCCGGCAGCTTCAGCGTTTTGACCATCGAATCGATGATCCGCATGTTCGCCTGGTGCGGAATGAAGACGTCCAGGTCGTCGGCGGTGATCCCGGCCTCGTCCAGCGCCTGCTGGGCGATCTTCGCCATCTCGAAGACGGCCCAGCGGAACACCGCCTGGCCCTCCTGCGTGATGGCCGGGAAACGCACCTCGGTACGGACCTCGGAGCTCTCGCGGTAGACGTCCCACGGCAGGTTCTGCCGGATGGTCTCCGACTTGTCGCCCTCCGAGCCCCACACCGTCGGGCCGATGGCCGGCTCCTGGGCCGGGCCCACGATCACGGCGCCGGCGCCGTCGCCGAACAGGAACGCGGTGGAACGGTCGTCCAGGTCCGTCAGGTCCGACAGCCGCTCGACGCCGATGACCAGTACGTACTCGGCCGAGCCGTCCGTGACCAGGCCCTTGGCCATGGTCAGGCCGTAGCCGAAGCCCGCGCAGCCGGCGGAGATGTCGAAGGCGGCCGGCTTGCCCGCGCCGATCCGGTGGGCGATCTCGGTGGCGATGGCCGGGGTCTGCTTGAAGTGCGACACGGTCGAGACCAGCACGGCACCGATCTGCTCCGGGGTGATCCCGGCGGCGGCGATGGCCTTGCCCGCGGCCTCCACCGACATGGTGGCCACCGTCTCCTCGGGGCCGGCCCAGTGCCGGGTGGCGATGCCGGAGCGGGAACGGATCCACTCGTCCGACGAGTCGATGCGCTTGAGGATCTCCTCGTTGGGCACCACGCGCACCGGGCGGTAGCCGCCGACGCCCATGATGCGCGCGTACGGCGCGCCCTTGGCGGCCTTGATCTTGGCAGTCATGTCCGGGGCTCCTTACGCGGCCGAGGAATCGGCGGCGGCGTGCTCGGCGATCAGCTCACGCGCGGCGTCGAGATCCGCCGGCGTCTTGAGGGCCAGCGTCTTCACACCGGGCAGGGCCCGCTTGGCGATGCCCGTCAGGGTGCCGCCGGGGGCCGCTTCGATGATCGCCGTGACGCCCAGCTCCTTGAAGGTCTCCATGCACAGGTCCCAGCGGACCGGGTTGGCCACCTGGCCGACCAGCCGCGCCACGACCTCGGCGCCGCCCGTCACCACCGCTCCGTCGCGGTTGGAGACGTAGCGGGTGCGCGGGTCGGCCGGCTCCAGCTCGCGGGCCGCGGCCTCCAGGGCGGAGACCGCCGGGGCCATGTGCTCGGTGTGGAAGGCGCCCGCGACCTTCAGCGGCACCACGCGGCGGGTGCCCTCGGGCTTGTCCGCGGCGAGCGCCGCCAGTTGTTCCATGGTACCGGCGGCGACGATCTGACCGGCGCCGTTGACGTTCGCCGGGGTCAGGCCGAGCTTCTCCAGATGCGGGAGGACGACGTCGGCCTCCCCGCCCAGCAGTGCCGACATGCCGGTCTCGGTGACCGCGGCGGCCTCGGCCATCGCCAGACCGCGCTTGCGGACCAGCAGCATGGCGTCGCGCTCGGACAGCACGCCCGTCAGCGCGGCGGCGGCGAGCTCGCCGACGCTGTGACCGGCGGCGGCGCCCACCTGCCGGGCGACGGCGGCGGTGAGGTCGGGCCCGGGGAAGAGCTGTCCCGCGGACACCAGCGCGGCGGCGACCAGCAGCGGCTGGGCGACGGCGGTGTCACGGATCTCTTCCTCGCCGGCGTTCGTGCCGTAGTGGACGAGGTCCAGGTCGATGGCCTCCGACCAGCCCCGCAGGCGGTCGGCGACACCGGGAAGGTCGAGCCAGGGGGTCAGGAAGCCGGGCGTCTGAGCGCCCTGGCCGGGAGCGACGAGTACGAGCACCCTCACACTCTCTCTCGTGGACGGGTTCGGCCACCCGTGGGGACAGGGACGAAGAACCGTCAGGGGAATTGTTTACGTTCCACAAAAGCCTACGGCTGTCACTCCGTGTCGGCCAGACGCCCCAGGATCAGCGCGATGCGCAGCGTGAAGGCCGAACGGACGTCGGAAGGCGACCATCCGGTGACGTCCGTCACACGTCGGAGCCGGTACCGCACGGTGTTTGGGTGGACGAACAGCATCCGCGCCGCACCCTCCAGACTGCTTGCCTGTTCCAGGTAGACGCTCAGCGTCTCCAGCAGTGCGGAACCCGCCTCCTCCAGCGGTCTGTAGATCTCCTCCACCAACTGCACCCGCGCCACAGGATCACCGGCCATCGCCCGCTCCGGCAGGAGATCGTCGGCGAGCACCGGACGGGGGGCGTCCGGCCAGGCCTGGCACGCCTTCAGGCCCGCGGCGGCGGCCTGCGCGGACCGCGTGGCCGCCAGCAGGTCCGGAACCACAGGACCGGCCACCACCGGGCCCGCGGCGAACGGCCCGATCAGCGCCTTCGCCGCCTGCAACGGGTTGTCGCTGCCCCCGGCGATCACCACCAGGCGGGTGCCCAGCACCCCGGTCAGCACCTGGAGCTTGGCATGCCGGGACGCCCGCCGGATCGCCTCCACGGTCAGCTCGCTGTCGCCGTTCGGCGCCGTCCCCAGCACCACCGCGACATGCGCCGGCGAGTTCCAGCCAAGCGCCGCCGCCCGGGACAGCACCCCCTCGTCCGCCTCGCCCGACAGCACGGCGTTGACCACCAGCGACTCCAGCCGGGCGTCCCAGGCGCCGCGCGCCTCCGCCGCCTGCGCGTACACCTGAGCGGTGGCGAAGGCGATCTCCCGGGCGTAGACGAGCAGCGCCTCCCGCAGCGCCGACTCGTCACCCGGCGCGGCGACCTCGTCGATCGCCGACTCCATGACCTCGATCGTCGTCCGGACCATCTCCACGGTCTGGCGCAGGGTGATCGCCCGGGTCAGCTCGCGGGGCGCGGTCCCGAAGACGTCCGTACTGATCGCCTGCGGGGTCTCCGGATGCCGGAACCACTCCGTGAAGGCCGCGATACCGGCCTGGGCCACCAGCCCGATCCACGAACGGTTCTCCGGCGGCATCGCCCGGTACCACGGCAACTGCGCGTCCATCCTCGCGATGGCGGCGGCGGCCAGGGTCCCGGACGACTTCTCCAGGTTGCGCAGGGTGGCGCTGTGCGGATGCGGGGGGCGAGCGGCGGTTTCAGGCACGGGGACAAGCCTGCCCTATTCGGGTACGCCTCGGGGCGGCCGGGCTACCGTAGCCCGATGATCGACGCGCGGATCCAGGTGTGGCGGGCGGCGGAACGGTATCGCGGAGGCGACCCGGAGGCCGGCATCGAGACGCGGCACGCGTTCTCCTTCTCCGGTTTCTACGACCCCGACAACGTGCGCTTCGGCCCGCTGATCGCCTGCAACGAGGAGTCGCTCGCGCCGGGTGCGGGGTTCGACGAGCATCCGCACCGGGACGTGGAGATCGTCACGTGGGTGGTGGAGGGGGAGTTGACGCACGAGGACTCGGCCGGGCATGTCGTGACGGTCCGTCCCGGTGACGTGCAGTGGCTGAGTGCGGGGGCCGGTGTGCGACATGTGGAGCGCAATGCGGCTGGTGTGCCGGTGCGGTTCGTTCAGATGTGGCTTGATCCGGTCGAATCCGGCGGGACGCCTCAGTACCGGGTGACGCGCGGGGTGGCGGACGGGATCGTGTGCGCCATGCCGGGTGCCGCGCTGCACGTCCTGCGCCCGGGAGCCGGCGAGCGGGTCGCCTTGCCTGCGGCGGAGTGGCTGTACGCGCACGTGGTGCGGGGGGTTGTGCGGGTGGGGGAGTACGAGCTCGGGGCTGGGGACGCGGCTCGCGTGCGCGATGCTTCGGGGTTGGATGTGGTTGCGGTGGGGGGAGGGGCTGAGGTTTTGGTGTGGTGCCCCGGTCCCTCCCCTTCGCCGATTCCCGGGGCTCTGCCCCGGACCCCGTGAAAGCGGCTTCGCCGCTTGTCCTCAAGCGCCGGACGGGCTGATACAGCCCGTCCGGCGCTTGAGGACAACCGCGCGAAGCGCGGTTTCGGGGGTGCGGGGGCGCAGCCCCTGCAAGAAACGGGAAAGGGCGGGGTTGGGGCTACTTCCCACCCAGCTCGGCCAGGACCGCGTCCGACAACGCCGGCCACACCTCCACCGCCCACGCCCCGAAGTCCCGGTCCGTCAAGGCGATGCACGCCGCCCCCGCCTCCGGGTCGACCCACAGGAACGTCCCGGACTGCCCGAAGTGGCCGTACGTACGAGCCGAGTTGCGGGCACCCGTCCAGTGCGGCGACTTCCCGTCCCGCAGCTCGAACCCCAACCCCCAGTCGTTGGGCCGCTGATGCCCGTAGCCGGGCAGGACCCCGGTCAGACCGGGGAAGACGACCGTCGTCGCCTCGGCCAGCGTCTCCCCGGAGAGCAGTCGCGGCGCCTGCAACTCCGCCGCGAAGCGGCAGAGATCGCCGACCGTGGAGACGCCGTCCTTGGCCGGGGAGCCGGGGAGATCGGTGGCGGTCATGCCGAGGGGTTCCAGGACCGCCTGGCGGAGGTAGTCGGTGAACGGGATGTCCGTCGCCTTGGCGATGTGGTCGCCGAGTACCTCGAAACCGGCGTTGGAGTAGAGCCGCCGGGTGCCGGGCTCGGCCGCCGGGCGGTGTTCGTCGAAGGCCAGGCCGGAGGTGTGTGCGAGGAGGTGACGGACCGTGGACCCGGCGGGGCCGGCCGGTTCGTCGAGCTCGATCGCGCCCTCCTCGACGGCGATCAGCGCGGCGTAGGCGGCGAGCGGTTTGGTGACCGAGGCCAGGGCGAAGCGGTGCGCGGTCGGTCCGTGCGTCCCGGCCACCGTCCCGTCGGCCCGTACGACGGCCGCCGCGGCGGTCGGCACCGGCCAGTTCTCGATCTTCCGCAGGCTCTCCATGAGCACGAGCCTAACGCGCTCCGCCGGTCCAAGATTCCGTCAAGGATCCGGGGGCGCGGAGTGTGGGGCACCGCTTCGGCGTTGCCCAGGGGTGAACAGGGTGCCGGAAGGGACCGTTGGTACACGAGGGGGAGCCGTATGACCGTCATCGACACCACACCGGCCGAAACCGGGCGCCGCCCCCGGGGACGCGGCCGGTACACGATCGGCGAGGTGGCCGCGTACACCGGACTGTCCGCCCACACGCTGCGCTGGTACGAGCGGATCGGGCTGATGCCGCACGTCGACCGCTCCCACACCGGGCAGCGCCGGTACACCGACCGCGACCTGGACTGGCTGGACCTGGTCGGCAAGCTGCGGCTCACCGGCATGCCGGTGGCGGACATGGTCCGCTACGCCGAGCTGGTGCGCGAGGGCGAACACACGGTGGCCGAGCGCGAACGGCTGCTGAGCGCGCACCGGGAGGACGTCCGGCGGCGGATGGCCGAGCTGCGGAGCACGCTCGACGTCCTCGACCACAAGATCGACCGGTACGCGGAGGCCCGGCGGGCCGACGAGAGCCGCTACGCCGCCCCCGGCTTCACCAGCCCCGACTCGTAGGCGAAGATCACCGCCTGGGCCCGGTCCCGCAGCCCCAGCTTGGCCAGCACCCGGCCGATGTGCGTCTTCACCGTCTGCTCGGCCAGCACCAGCGACCCGGCGATCTCCTGGTTGGACAGCCCGCGGGCGATCAGCTCCAGCACCTCCGTCTCACGCGGCGTCAGCCCCTTCAGCCGCAGGGAGCGGTCCCGGCGCGGGGCCGGCCGCTGCCGGGCGAAGTCCGCGATGAGGCGGCGGGTCACCGACGGCGCGAGCAGCGCCTCGCCGGCCGCCACCACGCGGACCGCCGAGATGAGGTCGGCCGGCGGCGCGTCCTTGAGCAGGAAGCCCGAGGCGCCGGCGCGCAGCGCCTCGTAGACGTAGTCGTCCACGTCGAAGGTGGTCAGCATCAGCACCTTCGGGCGGTGGACGACGCCGGCCGGGGGGTCGAGGAGGCGGCGGGCGGCCTCCAGCCCGTCCATCTCCGGCATGCGGACGTCCATCAGCACCACGTCCGGGTGCGCGGTGCGGCTCAGCTCCACGCCCCGGACGCCGTCGGGGGCGTCCCCGACCACGTCGATGTCGGACTGGGCGGCGAGCAGCGCGGCGAAGCCCGCCCGCACCATCGCCTGGTCGTCGACGATGATCACCTTGATGGTCATGCGGCCGGGGATTCCTTCGCTGTCGGTTCGGTGAGGGGGGCGGGCACGTCCGCCGTATACGGCAGCCGGGCGGCCACGCGGAAGCCGCCGTCCGGCAGGGGGCCGGTGTCGAGGGTGCCGCCGACCAGGCGCACCCGCTCGCGCATGCCGACCAGGCCGTGGCCGGTGCCGGTGGTCTCCAGCGGGACGTGCGGGCGGTCGGCGGGCGCGTTGACGACGAGGACGGTCAGCCCCTCGTCGTCCGCCGTGACCGACACCCGGGTGTCGGCGCCCGGCGCGTGCCGGACCGCGTTGGCCAGGGCCTCCTGGACGATGCGGTACGCGGACAGGTCGACGGCCTGGGGGAGCGACTCCGGCGCCGCCTCCCTGTCGAGCGTGAGCTCCACCGGCTGCCCGGCCCGGACGGTCGCCTCGACGAGCTGCCCGACCCGGTCGACGCCCGGCTGCGGAGTCCGCTCCGCGCCGCCCTGCCCCGCGTCCTCGCTGCGCAGCACGCCCAGCAGCCGGCGCATCTCGCTCAGCGACTCGCGCGCGGTGGCGGCGATCGTGCCGAACTCCTCGGCGGCCTCCGGCGGCAGGCCGGCGAGGCGGTAGGGGGCGCTGTCCGCCTGCACGGTGATCACCGACATGTGGTGGGCGACGACGTCGTGCAGCTCGCGCGCGATCCGCGCGCGCTCCTCCAGCAGCGTGCGGCGGGCCCGTTCGGCCTCGCTGATCGTCGCTTGCTCGTCGAGGGCGCGCTCGGCCCGCTTGCTCCTCTGCAACGCCGCGCCGAGCAGCAGCAGCGTGCCGCCGAGCAGGGTGACGATCAGCCAACTGCCGTTGCTGCGCCGCGGGTCCGACGCGTCGAAGCCGTAGCTCAGGGCCGTGTAGGCGGCCCAGACCGCCAGCATGGCGCGGGGGCGGGAGCGCAGGCCGAGGAAGAACATCATCGGGAGGAAGCCGACGAGAAGGGTGGGGGGCCAGGGCCAGACGCCGTTCGGCGACGCCCCCGGGGGGATGGTCAGGGCGGATGCCGTCGCGGCGGTGAGGGTGATCGCCCAGGCGGGGAGGGGTCTGCGGACGGCGAGGAGGAGGGGGCCGATCTCCAGCGTCGCGTAGACCAGGGCGAGGCCCGGGTGTACGCCGTAGTCGTTCGGGAGGATCGTGGCCGTGACCGGGAGGAGGATCGCGGTGAGGAGAGCTGTGAAGGCGTAGGGGAGGTGGGGGCGGAGCGAGGCTTTGGGCATGGCTTGCTCAGGGTAAGGGGAGGCGGGTGGGGCGCCCACTCCAGCCCGTCCGGCGTTTGAGGACCTCGCGGCGAAGCCGCGATGCCCGGGGTCCGGAAGCACCCCTAAAGCTCCGCCAGCAACTCCGCCTTCTTCGCGCTGAACTCGTCATCCGTCAGCAACCCCGCCGAATGCAGATCCCCCAGATGCCGGATCCGCTCCGCGATCGCCCCCGGATCCGGCCGGGCCGCCGCCGCGGGCGAGGCGGGATGGGCGGGCATGCCGGAGGAAGCGGCCCGTACCGCGTCGAGTACCGCCGCCGCGAACGGCAGTGATTCGTGGACGGGCCCGTACCCCATCCCGAAGACCACGGACGCGGGGTCCTGATCGGGCTGGCCCGCCGCGGACCGCTCCGGGTCGCGGAGGACCAGCCGCAGGTGGCCGCCCATGAGGTCGGGCGAGCGCCACTGGACGTCGGCGAGCTCGCCGACGGAGAAGCGCTGGTCGCCGGCCTTCCACTTGGCGGAGGTCGCGCCGGACCAGAACCAGCGGAAGGCGACGGTCCGGCCGTCGAAGGAAGCGCGGCCGTCGTACGCCTTGAAGGAGCGCGGCGGCTCGGGAGCGACGACGAGCGGGCGTTCCACGGGCTCGGCCGCGCGTGCGGGGAGCAGCGCCCGTATCTCGTCGGCGTAGTACTCGGCGAGGGTGGCGCGCTCGGCCGGCAGGACCAGCCGGTAGGGGTCGGTGCCCTCCTTGAGCTGGCCGTCGGCGGCGTCCATCAGCGGATCGGCGCCGGGCCGGGGCACGGCGCGCAGCACCACCGTGCCGCGTCTGCCGGGGCCCTGTTCGACCGCCGCGAGCGCCTCGTAGGGGATGCGCCGTTCACCGAGCGCCTGGAGCAGCTTCGGTGTCCGGATCCCCCGTTCGAAGCGGATGAGCACGGAGTCGGTGTCGAACTCCCAGACGGTGTGGAAACCGGCCAGCACATCACCCATGCGGGTCATCGTATGCGGCGCCCGCCCGCGCGTCCCCCCTCCGGTGCTACGCGCGTCATGCCGGGCCCGGCCGGGCCCGGGGCGTCAGCGGAGCGGGGCGGTGCCGGCGGCACAGTCGGTGTCGGACGGGGAGCAGCGGATTCCGCCGGTGTCCCCGGTGCCGAGACGGGCGAAGTTGGCGAGGCTGACGGTGCCGGGCTCGAAGTAGCCGGCGTGGCCGTCGGCGTCGGCGGCGGACAGCAGGCGGGCGCCGAAGCCGGAGGAGACGGGGTCGGCGCCGTGCCCGAGGCCGCCGACCTCCAGGTGGGGGATGTCCCTGATCCAGTCGTCGGCGTCCCGCATGGCCCATATCCGGGCGCTGGTGTGCAGCTCGGAGACGCGTCGGGCGCGCATGCCGGGGCTGCCGGCCACGGCGATGTCGGTGACCCGGGGGTCGAGGTCGCGGGCGGCGACGCCGCACACCACCGAGCCGTAGCTGTGGCAGAAGAGGGAGACGGAGGAGTCGCCCGGCAGCCCGCGTACCAGGGCGCGCAGGCGCAGCGCCCCTTCGGCGGCGAGCTTGCCGGTGGCCGCGTCGACCCCCACCCCGGCGGGGGAGGTGTAGTCGGCCCAGGCGATGACCGCGGTGCGGGTGGCGGGGCGGAGGCTGCGCTCGGTGGTGTAGAGGGCGTCGGCCATTCCGGCGGGGGCGGCGTACGGACGTCCGCTCTTCTCGAAGGTGAGGACGTTCGTATCGACACCGGGCACTACGACGGAGACCCGCTCGGCGTGGGCGAGGTCGCCGAGGACCTCCGCGACCCGGCCGGTGCCGCCGGGGTCGAAGGCGAGGACCTGCCGCCCGCGGGAGAGCAGCGAGTCGAAGCGGTGCATGCGCCGCTTGGCCTCGTAGCGGCCGGCCGGGGTGAGACCGCTGTCGTGGGTGCGGCGTTCCTCGACCGTGCGGGCCTGGGTGAGGGCCGCCCGGTTGGCGCGGTACCGCAGGGACAGCGGGGCGCCGTTGAGGTTGCCGACGACGAGGGGGTAGCGGTCGGCGAGCCGGTCGCGGTCGGTGCCCGAGAGCGCGGCGAAGAAGCGGGCGAGCACGCCCGGTTCCGCGTACGGGGAGGGCAGCGGGTGACCGGCGATGCTGCCGTGCAGCCAGGCGGTGAGCGCCGCCCGGCGCGGGTCGGCCGCGCCGCGGCCGCGGACGGCCGTCCAGCCGGTCGTGGCGAGCATGACGAAGACCACGGTGAGCGCCAGCAGCGCGCGCCAGACCGTGGCCGTGTTCGTCCACGGCGAGGAGGGGGAGCCGAGCCCCGGGAAGGAAGTCACCGCGGACCACCCTAGGAGAAAGGGCGGCGCGTCCGCCAAGACAGTGACAGGGATCACGTTTGATCGCGAGTGACGCTGGACATACGTGCGCTGCCTCACTCCGGCCGGTGCCGTACTCCGGCGGCCGGCGTCGCACTCCGGCGGGCGGCGCACTCCGGCCGTCGGTGCCGCGTTCCGGCCGCCGTCTCACTCCGGCCGGTGCCGCACCCCGTCCCGCGCCTCGCTCCGCCCCCGCCAGTCGTCCGTCAGGGCCGGGCCGAGCAGGCCGAGGTAGTCCGTGACCAGACGGAGCAGATCGTCCAGGTCGCCGTCCTCCTTCTCGCCCCAGACCCGGGACGCCGCCCGCAGGACCCCGCTGCACGCGGCCACCAGGACCCGCGGCCGGGGGTCGGCGGCCAGGTCGACGCCCTCGCGGCGGGCGATCTCCGCCGCCAGCCGGTCCTCGAAGTGGCCGAGCCGGCGCAGCCGGGCGGCCAGCAACTGCGGAGTCGACTCGATCATGCGCTGGGTGTGCAGGTGCAGTTCGAGGGGGACGACGGCCTGGATGGCGCCGCCCATCGCGTCCCAGGTCGCCATGGCCGCGTTGCACATCGCCGTGAGCGGCGGCTCCTCCGGCGGGCGGGTCTCCAGCGCGGCGAGGGCCACCGCCTCCTCCACCTCCTGGAGGGCGAGCGCGACCTCCTCCTTGTTGGCGAAGTAGCGGAAGAAGGTGCGCTGGGAGACGTCGGCGGCCTCGGCGATCTCGTCGACGGTGGTGCCGTCGTACCCCTGGCGGGCGAAGAGCTCCAGGGCGCACCGCGTCAGGGTGTTCCGTGTCCGCTGCTTCTTGCGTTCCCGCAGTCCGGGGAGCGCTTCACGCTCCGCCACGCCGTCGATCGCCTGCATGGATCCCTGCCTCTGCTCGGTGTTTGCGCTGGTCAGAATAGTGCTCTGGACAAGTTGTCAGATAACGACTCATGAAGTCGTTTGTCAATTGTCAGCACCTGCCATAATCTCGAATCCATGACGTCTCAGACCACCGTCGCGGACGCGACGCCGCCGGACCTCGGGCCCCGGAGTGGACTGCGGGGACATCCCTGGCTGACTCTTGTGACGGTCGCGATAGGCGTGATGATGGTCGCGCTCGACGGCACGATCGTCGCCATCGCCAACCCGGCCATCCAGAAGGACCTGGACGCTTCGCTCGCCGACGTCCAATGGATCACCAACGCCTACCTCCTCGCCCTCGCGGTCGCGCTGATCACGGCCGGGAAGCTGGGCGACCGCTTCGGGCACCGCCTGATCTTCCTCATCGGTACCACCGGATTCGCCGCCGCCTCGGGACTCATCGCCCTCTCCGGAAGCGTGTCGATGGTCGTCGCCTTCCGGGTGCTCCAGGGCCTCTGCGGCGCGCTGCTGATGCCGGCCGCGCTCGGCATGCTGCGGGCGACCTTCCCGGCCGAGAAGCTCAACATGGCCATCGGCCTCTGGGGCATGGTCATCGGCGCCTCCACCGCGGGCGGGCCGATCGTCGGCGGGCTGCTGGTCGAGCATGTGAACTGGCAGTCCGTCTTCTTCATCAACGTGCCGGTGGGTGCGCTCGGACTGGTCCTGGGCCTGGTCATCCTCAAGGACCACCGGGCGGAGAACGCCCCCCGCTCCTTCGACCTCCTCGGCATCGCGCTGCTGTCCGGCGCGATGTTCTGCCTCGTCTGGGCGCTCATCAAGGCGCCCAAGTGGCAGTGGGGCGACGCCAAGACCCTGATCTTCCTGGGCGTGGCGCTGGTGGGCTTCGTCGCCTTCGTCCTCTGGCAGAACCGGGTGCGCGAACCCCTGCTGCCGATGAGGCTCTTCCGGTCCGTACCGCTCTCCGCCGGTGCCGCCCTGATCGTCCTGATGGCCTTCTCCTTCATGGGCGGCCTCTTCTACGTCACCTTCTACCTGCAGAACGTGCACGGGATGACGCCGGTCGACGCGGGCCTGCACCTGTTGCCGCTCACCGGGATGATGATCGTCGCGTCGCCGGTGGCCGGTGCGCTGATCGGGCGGATCGGGCCGCGGATCCCGCTGTTCGTGGGCATGGTGTGCACCGCCGTGGCCTGCTTCGGCATGTCGGCCCTGGAGGTGGACTCCGGCACCGGCCTGATGTCCGTCTGGTTCGCCCTCTTCGGCATCGGCCTGGCCCCGGTCATGGTCGGCGCCACCGAAGTGATCGTCGGCAACGCCCCCCTGGAGCACGCGGGCCTGGCCGGCGGCCTCCAGCAGGGCTCGATGCAGGTCGGCGGCACCTTCGGCACGGCCGTCCTGGGCGCCGTCATGGCCTCGCGCGTCGGGCACGAACTGCCGGAGAAGTGGGCCGACGCCGGGCTGCCGCCGCTGACGAAGGAGCAGAAGGACGCGGCCTCCGCCGTGGTGGAGGTGGGCGTGCCGCCGGTGCCCAAGGGCACCCCGCCGGAGATCGCCGGGAAGATCACCGGCGCCGCGCACGAGACCTTCGTCTCCGGGATGAGCACCTCGTTCGTCGTCGCCGGCTGTGTCGCCGCCGTCGCCGCTCTGCTCGCGCTGCTCACCCGGCGCGGCGAAAACGCCGAGGCCGCCCAGGGCGCCGCCCACATCTGAGCCGCGCGCCGTCGCCCCTCACGAATAGCCCGAACGAGCGAAGGGGCCCCGGCCGGTTCTCACCGGCCGGGGCCCCTTCACGCGTTCCGAGGGACGGCGCTTACGCGTCGCCGCCCGCGGCGCCCGGGTCGGCCGCCGCCACGTCGAGCAACTGGTAGCGGTCGATCGCCTGCTTCAGCGCCGAGCGGTCGACCTTGCCCTCCTTGGCGAGCTCGGTGAGCACGCCCAGGACGATCGACTGCGCGTCGATGTGGAAGAAGCGACGGGCCGCGCCACGGGTGTCCGCGAAGCCGAAGCCGTCGGCACCCAGCGACTGGTACGTGCCCGGCACCCAGCGCGCGATCTGGTCGGGAACGGCACGCATCCAGTCGGACACGGCCACCTTCGGACCCTCGGCGCCGGCGAGCTTCTTCGTCACGTACGGGACGCGCTGCTCCTCCTCCGGGTGGAGCAGGTTGTGCTCCTCCACCGCGATGGCGTCACGGCGCAGCTCGTTCCAGGAGGTCGCCGACCAGACGTCCGCCTTGACGTTCCACTCCTCGGCGAGGATCTTCTGGGCCTCGAGCGCCCACGGCACGGCCACGCCGGAGGCGAGGATCTGCGCCGGGATGGCGCCGGCCTCGCCCGCCTTGTAGCGGTACAGACCCTTGAGGATGCCCTCGGCGTCCACGTTCTCCGGCTCGGCCGGGTGCTGGATCGGCTCGTTGTAGACGGTGAGGTAGTAGAAGATGTCCTCGGCGTTCTCGCCGTACATCCTCCGCAGACCGTCCTGCACGATGTGCGCGATCTCGTAGCCGAACGCCGGGTCGTACGCGACGACGGCCGGGTTGGTGGAGGCCAGCAGGTGCGAGTGGCCGTCCGCGTGCTGGAGACCCTCACCCGTCAGGGTGGTCCGGCCGGCGGTCGCGCCCAGGACGAAACCGCGCGCGAGCTGGTCGGCCATCTGCCAGAACTGGTCACCGGTGCGCTGGAACCCGAACATCGAGTAGAAGACGTAGATCGGGATCAGCGGCTCGCCGTGCGTGGCGTACGCGGAACCGGCGGCGATCAGCGACGCGGTGCAGCCCGCCTCGGAGATGCCGTCGTGCAGCATCTGGCCGGTCGGGGACTCCTTGTACGCGAGCAGCAGCTCGCGGTCCACGGCCTCGTACTGCTGGCCCAGCGGGTTGTAGATCTTCGCCGAGGGGAACAGCGAGTCCATGCCGAAGGTGCGGTACTCGTCCGGGGCGATCGGCACGAAGCGCTTGCCGATCTCCTTGTCCCGCATCAGGTCCTTGAGCAGGCGGACGAACGCCATGGTGGTGGCGATCGACTGCTGGCCGGAGCCCTTCTTGATAGGCGCGTAGGCCTTGTCGCCGGGCAGGTTCAGCGGCTTGGAGCGCACCACACGGGTGGGCACGTAGCCGCCGAGCGCCTTGCGGCGGTCGTGCATGTACTGGATCTCCTCCGAGTCGCGACCCGGGTGGTAGTACGGCGGCAGGCCGGACTCCAGCTCCTTGTCGGCGATCGGGATGTGGAGGCGGTCCCGGAAGCGCTTCAGGTCCTCGACCGTCAGCTTCTTCATCTGGTGGGTCGCGTTGCGGCCCTCGAAGTTCGGGCCGAGCGTCCAGCCCTTGACCGTCTGCGCCAGGATCACGGTCGGCTGGCCCTTGTGGGCCTTGGCCGCCGCGTACGCCGCGTAGATCTTCTTGTGGTCGTGACCGCCGCGGCCCAGGTGCAGGATCTGGTCGTCGGTCATGTTCTCGACCATCTTGCGGAGACGGTGGTCGTCGCCGAAGAAGTGCTCGCGGATGTACGCGCCGGTCTCCGTGGCGTACGTCTGGAACTGGCCGTCGGGGGTGCTGTTCAGCTTGTTGACCAGGATGCCGTCGCGGTCCTGGGCCAGCAGCGGGTCCCAGGAGCGGTCCCACACCAGCTTGATCACGTTCCAGCCGGCACCGCGGAACTGCGACTCCAGCTCCTGCATGATCTTGCCGTTGCCGCGCACCGGGCCGTCGAGGCGCTGCAGGTTGCAGTTGACGACGAAGGTCAGGTTGTCCAGGCCCTCACGCGCGGCCAGGGACAACTGGCCGAGCGACTCGGGCTCGTCCATCTCGCCGTCGCCCAGGAACGCCCAGACGTGCGACTTGGAGGTGTCGGCGATGCCGCGCGACTCCATGTAGCGGTTCATCCGGGCCTGGTAGATCGCACCCAGCGGGCCGAGGCCCATGGAGACGGTCGGGAACTCCCAGAAGTCCGGCATCAGGCGCGGGTGGGGGTACGACGACAGGCCGTAGGGGGCCTTCGACTTCTCCTGGCGGAAGGCGTCGAGCTGCTGCTCGGAGAGTCGGTCCAGCAGGAAGGCGCGGGCGTAGACACCCGGCGAGGCGTGGCCCTGGAAGAAGATCTGGTCGCCGCCGTCGCCCTCGTCCTTGCCCCGGAAGAAGTGGTTGAAGCCCACGTCGTAGAGGGAGGCGGAGGAGGCGAAGGTGGCGATGTGACCGCCGACGCCGATCCCCGGGCGCTGGGCACGGGAGACCATGACGGCCGCGTTCCACCGGGTCGCGTTCAGGACCTTGCGCTCGATCTCCTCGTTGCCGGGGAAGAACGGCTCGTCCTTGGTCGCGATGGTGTTGACGTAGTCCGTGCTGCGCATCTCGGGCACGGCCACACGCTTCTCGCGCGCCCGTTCGATCAGGCGAAGCATGAGGTAGCGGGCACGTTCCCGGCCTCGCTCGTCGACGGCCGCGTCGAGCGAGTCGAGCCACTCCTGGGTCTCTTCGGGATCGAAGTCCGGGACCTGGCTGGGAAGACCGCCAATGATGATCGGGTTGCGATCGGATCCGGAAGCCACGCTGTTCCTTCGCTGTTCGGGTGTGTCGTGCTTTGCACGCAATCGTTGCTGCGCGCGCGGTCACATGCTGTCTTCGCTTATGTCGCGCCGGCTCCCATCGTGGACCGCTGCGACGGAAACGTCATCTCTACTGGGCGGTAACCACCACTCGGTAGACGAAGCGTCGGAGGGCGGCCGCAACGCGGCGGCCAAATCGCAACCATACGCCCCCAATGGGGGTCCCCCGCGTACGGCCGTTCGGCCCCGACCGCCGCGATCCCAGGGAGTAACTTCGCAAACCCGGCGGAACGCTGTGGCGTGAATCACTCGCGGCTGCTGCCTCATGGTGGGAGTTGCCATGAGACGTCAACGTTTGGGAGGGATCGCTGAGCGGGTACTTGCGCGATCCGTCCGGCACGTGTGGACTACGCCCAATGCCTCGCGTACGCGGGGGGCACGACAGCATTCTCGAAAGATGACAGGAGGCAATCCGTGAGCGCGACCGCGGACCACGCGGAGGAGCGGACCAACCCCGCCGCAAGGCTGGGTTTCGAGCCCGGACAGGTGGTCCAGGAGATCGGTTACGACGACGACGTCGACCACGATCTCCGTGAAGGTATCGAGTCCCTCATCGGCCAGGACCTCGTGGACGAGGACTACGACGACGTGGCCGACGTCGTCCTGCTGTGGTTCCGGGATGAGGACGGAGACCTCACGGACGCGCTGGTGGATGGCATCGGCCTGCTGGAGGACGGCGGCCTGATCTGGCTGCTGACCCCCAAGACCGGCCGCGACGGCTACATCGAGCCGAGCGACATCTCCGAGGCCGCCCAGACCGCGGGCCTCTCCCAGAGCAAGAGCATCAGCGTGGGCAAGGACTGGACCGGCACACGCCTGGTGACCCCCAAGCGCTGATCCCGGCTCGCCGGCCCATCCCGGCCCTTCCCGGCCCTTCCCTGCCGTTTCGCGGCAGTTTCGCGGCCGTTTTCGCCCCACCGCGCCCCCGGCGGCCTCGCTGCCGGGGGCGCCGTGCGTTCCCCCGGGACGGCAGTGACAGACTGGCCGCCTACCCGCGCCGGTGGCCGGGGCCCGCGCACCGCGGACCCGGGGCCGGCCCGCCGAGAGAGGGATGCGACCATGGCGATCGACGTCGGCACCGAGGCCCCGGACTTCGCGCTGAAGAACCAGCACGGCGAGACCGTCCGCCTCTCCGACTTCCGGGGCGAGAAGAACGTCGTCCTGCTCTTCTACCCGTTCGCCTTCACCGGCGTGTGCACCGGCGAGCTCTGCGCCCTCCGCGACGAGCTGCCGCACTTCGTGAACGACGACGTCCAGTTGCTCGCCGTCTCCAACGACGCGCCGTTCTCGCTGCGCGTCTTCGCCGAGCAGGAGAAGCTGGACTACCCGCTGCTCTCCGACTTCTGGCCGCACGGCGAGGTCAGCCGCGCCTACGGCGTCTTCGACGAGGAGAAGGGCTGCGCGCTGCGCGGCACCTTCATCATCGACAAGCAGGGCGTCGTCCGCTGGACGATCGTCAACGGGCTGCCCGACGCGCGCGACCTGAACGAGTACACCCGGGAACTGGCCGCGCTCTGACGCGAGACCCCTGACGCAAGACCCTGTAATCGGTGGGAACCGGTCACTAGGATCCGTACGTTCACCGGATGCCATCGCACAACCGGGGGCAGGGCCGGCCGGCCAGGCCCCTCGAACCTATGGAGGACTCGTGGGAGTCAGTCTCAGCAAGGGCGGCAACGTCTCGCTGACCAAGGCAGCCCCGAACCTGACCGCGGTCATCGTCGGTCTCGGCTGGGACGCCCGTACCACCACCGGTACGGATTTCGACCTGGACGCCAGCGCGCTGCTCACCAACGAGCAGGGCAAGGTCGCGAACGACCAGAACTTCGTGTTCTTCAACAACCTGAAGAGCCCCGACGGTTCGGTCGAGCACACCGGCGACAACCTCACCGGTGAGGGCGAGGGCGACGACGAGGTCATCAAGGTCAACCTGGCCGGCGTCCCCGCCGATGTGCACAAGATCGTGTTCCCGGTCTCGATCTACGACGCCGAGAGCCGCCAGCAGAGCTTCGGCCAGGTGCGCAACGCGTACATCCGCGTCGTCAACCAGGCCGACAACACCGAGCTGGCCCGCTACGACCTGAGCGAGGACGCCTCGACCGAGACCGCCATGGTCTTCGGCGAGCTGTACCGCAACGGTGCGGAGTGGAAGTTCCGCGCCATCGGCCAGGGCTACGCCTCCGGCCTGCGCGGCATCGCGCAGGACTTCGGCGTCAACGTCTGACCGACGGCCCGGCCGCCCGCGCGGCCGCAGCGGCTCACCTCCGGCGCCGTACTCCCGTGTTCAGGCAGTCCGTCCTGGGCAGTTCCGGGAGTACGGCGCCGGACGTGCGCGGCGACCTACGTTCAACTCGGGGAGGAACAGGACCATGGGTGTCACGCTCGCCAAGGGAGGCAATGTCTCCCTCTCCAAGCACGCGCCGAACCTGACCGCCATCGTGGTCGGTCTGGGCTGGGACGCCCGCACCACCACCGGTGCGGACTTCGACCTGGACGCCAGCGCCCTGCTGTGCGCCTCCGGACGGGTGCTCGGCGACGAGTACTTCGTCTTCTACAACAACCTCAAGAGTCCCGAGGGTTCGGTCGAGCACACCGGCGACAACCTCACCGGTGAGGGTGACGGCGACGACGAGACGATCCTGGTCGACCTGGCCAAGGTCCCGGCGTCCTGCGACAAGATCGTGTTCCCGGTCTCCATCCACGAGGCCGACCTCCGAGGCCAGAACTTCGGCCAGGTCAGCAACGCGTACATCCGCGTGGTCAACCAGGCGGACGGCTCCGAGCTGGCCCGGTACGACCTGAGCGAGGACGCCTCCAGCGAGACGGCGATGATCTTCGGCGAGGTGTACCGCTACGGCGGCGAGTGGAAGTTCCGCGCGGTCGGACAGGGGTATGCGTCGGGCCTGCGGGGGATCGCCCTGGACTTCGGCGTCAACGTCTCGTGAGCCACGCCCGGTGAGCGCGGGCGCACACGGCGTGGTCACGGGAGCCCCTGTGGCACCGGGCGACGCCGCGCGCGCCCGCAGGTCGGCCCTCCCGGCTGCGGGGCGGGCCCTCTAGACTGCGTGGTCAACGTTTCGTAAAGCCGCGCACCGCGCGGGCAGTATCGCAGCGAAGGATTGGGTAGCCAGTGCTCCTGAAAACCTTTGGTTGGTCGTTCGCCATCACGGCGGCCGGCTTTGCCTTGGCCGGCGTGCTCTGGGGGTGGAAAGGGCTGGCGCTCGTCGCGATCCTGTCCGTCCTGGAGATTTCGCTCTCGTTCGACAACGCGGTCATCAACGCCGGCATCCTCCGGAAGATGAACGCCTTCTGGCAGAAGATGTTCCTGACGGTGGGCATCCTCATCGCCGTCTTCGGCATGCGGCTGGTGTTCCCGGTCGTCATCGTGGCGATCACCGCCAAACTCGGGCCCATCGAGGCCGTCGACGTGGCGATCAACGATCACCACCGCTACGAGCAACTGGTCACCAGCGCCCACCCGGCCATCGCCGCGTTCGGCGGGATGTTCCTGCTCATGATCTTCCTGGACTTCGTCTTCGAGGACCGGGACATACAGTGGCTGGGCCCGGTGGAGCGGTTCCTGGCCAAGCTGGGCAAGGTCGAGGGCCTGTCGGTCATCGTCTCGCTGGTGGTGCTGATCATCACGGCCACCACCGTGGCCACCTCCGTCCCGGTGCACGGCGGGGACGGCACGATCGACAAGGCCGCCACCGTCCTGCTGGCCGGTGTCGCCGGTCTGGTGACCTACCTCGTCGTCGGCGGTATCTCGGGCTTCTTCGAGGAGCGCCTGGAGGATGAGGAGGACGAGGCCGAGGAGTCCGCTCCGGCGGAGAAGAAGAGCGGCGGCTCGGTCGTCGGACTGGCCGGCAAGGCCGCGTTCTTCATGTTCCTCTACCTGGAGGTCATCGACGCCTCCTTCTCCTTCGACGGGGTCATCGGCGCCTTCGCGATCACCAACGACATCTTCGTGATGGCGCTGGGCCTCGGTATCGGTGCGATGTACATCCGTTCGCTGACGGTCTTCCTGGTCCGCAAGGGGACCCTGGACGACTACGTCTACCTGGAGCACGGCGCGCACTACGCGATCGGCGCGCTCGCCCTGATCCTGCTGGCCACGATCAAATACGACATCCCCGAGGTCGTCACCGGCCTCATCGGCGTGGCCCTGATCGGCCTGTCGTTCTTCTCCTCCGTGCGGCGCAACCGCAAGGAGGCCGAGGCCGGCGGCGGCGACGGCAGCCGACAGGAGGTCACGTCCGGGGTGTGACCCCGGCACCTGTGCGGGAACCCTCTGAGCGGGGCGGCGGTGAGATCACCTCACGGCCGTCCCGCTCACCGGTTTCCGGGGCGGGAACCGGACCTTGAGGGGTGGGGGCAGCAGATGACGGTACGGGACAAGCTGTTCGGCAACTGGGGACGTGGCGCGGCCTGGCAGTTCGACTCCCAGCACAGCGCCTCGGGCGCGGTCGAACTCACCAAACGCCGCCCGGTCTACTCGCTGACCAGGAACGGAGCGGTCAGCGGCAACATGCGGGTCAACCTGTCGTGGCAGATGCGGACCACGGTCATCCACGAGAAGCCGGCCCGCGGCGGGATGCGGCACCCGTTCCGCAAGTTCACCCCCGAGATGGTGCAGGCGCAGGGGCCGGCGATGGTCAGTGTGGACCTGGACCTCGCCTGCATGTACGAGCTGTGGGACGGCTCAAAAGGCGTAGTGCAACCGCTCGGCGACATACTGGGCAGCATCAACTCTCCACCGTATGTCCAGCTCAGCGGCGACGACCGGTTCGGCTCCGGCTCGGGGGAGACCATCTACATCAACATGGACCACCGGGATGAGATCAAGCGACTGCTGATCTTCGTCTACATCTATGACGGCACCCCGGCGTTCGACCGTACCCAGGCCACGGTGACGCTGTATCCCGGCAACGGCCCCCGGCTCGAAGTCGCACTCCACGAGCGCGCGCCGGAGGCGCGGTCGTGCGCCGTGGTCCTGATCGAGAACGACAAGAAGGAGATCGTCGTCCGGCGGGAGATGCGGTACGTGTACGGGTTCCAGTCGGAGCTGGACCGGCTGTACGGGTGGGGGCTCCAGTGGGGGCGGGGGTACAAGTCGAAGGTGTGACGGTGTGGTGGTGCGGTGGTGTGGCGTGACGGGTGTGGGGCGTGACGGCGTGACGCGTGGTGGTGTGGCGGGTCGGGTGTGGTGATGCGGGTGGGCGGCGGCCTTGTGTGCGGGCCGCCGCCCGTTCCGCGCGGTACGGCCCCGGGCGGGGGCTTCAGCGGCCCGGTAGGAACTGCGGTCCCTGTGGCGGGAGCCGGAAGGCGGCCGGGTCGGGGACCGACGGCGGGGGCAGCGGGTAGTCGGCCTGCGCGTCCTGGGCGTCCTGGAAGGGCTGCTGCGTCCGGGACGACTGCTGCTGTGTGTGCTGTTGCGCGTGCGGAGGCTGGTAGGGCTGCTGCGGGTAGCCGTAGGACGGCTGGGCGGCCGGGTACTGCGGGTAGCCGTACGCGGGCGGTGCCGGGGGCGCCGGCGGGACGGCCGGAGGGGCGCCGGGCGGTGGCGGGTAGCCGTATCCCGGCCCGGCCGGGCGAGGGACGGCGGTGGTGGGCGCGTCGGCGGCGGGGGCGAGCGGGGTGGTCGGCAGGGGAGGCGGCGCGGTGACCGGCGCGGCCTGGGAGCCGGACGGGACGGATGCGGCGGGCGTGGAGGGTACGACCGGCGTCCCGTGGGCTCCGGGAGCAGGCGCCGGTGCGGCGGGGAACGCCGGCCGGGCGGGCGCCGGAGACGTCGGAGATATGGGCTCGGGGTGCCGGAGCGGGCTGCCGGGCGTGGTGTCGGGGGAGGCGGGCGGGCGGGTGTCGCCCCCGGTTCCGGGCCGGCTCCCGGTTCGGGTCCGGGTTTCGCTCGCGTTGGCGGGTTCGGCCGCGGCCGGGGTGCCGCCTGGGGCCGGGGTGCCGTCTGCGGCCCGGGTTCCGGCTGGGGCCCGGGTCCCGGCTGGGGCCGTTCCGTCGGAGCTCGATGGTCCGCCTCGGCTCGGCGTTCCATCGGCGACCGCGGCCCCGGAGCCGGTCCCGTCCGGTTCGTCGGTCTCGTCCTCGACGGAGATGCCGTACTCGGTGGCCAGTCCCACCAGGCCCGTCGCGTACCCCTGGCCGAGGGCCCGGAACTTCCAGGTGTCGCCGCGGCGGTAGAGCTCGCCGCAGATCATCGCCGTCTCGTCGCCCGTCTCGGGCCGGACGTCGAAGCGGGCGACGAGGGGGCCGGGGGCGGCGGCGGTGTCGCCGGGCGCCGCGCTCCCGCGGGTAGCGGCGGAGGCGTCGTAGAGCAGCAGGCACAGGTCGTCGACCAGGCCGAACGTCCCGCCGTCGGCGGAAGCGGCGATCACCACCCGGCGCACGGAGCCGTCCAGCCGCGCGAGGTCGGCCTCGACGGTGTCGGTCAGCCCCTCGTGCAGCCGCTTCTTGGGCAGGTGGCGCACCAGGCCGGAGGGGTGGCGGGGCTGGTTGTAGAAGACGAAGTCCTCGTCCGAACGCACGCGGTCGTCGGCGCCCAGGAGCAGGGCGGAGACGTCCACGTCGGGGATGCCGGCACCGGGGGTCCAGCGCAGCACCGCCCGTACGGCCGGGGCCTCCAGCGGGATGTTCGATCCCTTCAGCATCGCGTGCGTCATGCCCGCAATCCTGCCCTCCCGCGCGGGCCGCGGACAACGCGGGCCCCGCCCGCGGCCGAAGCGCGGCCGGGGGAACCGGGGGAGCGCCCGGGGCGCGCGGGGGCCGCGCTCTCGAGGGCCGGTCGGCGGCGGGTGCCGGTGGCCGGCGCCGGCGGCGGGTATCGGTGACGGGTGGCGGTGCCGGCGCCGGGTTGCCGGGTGGCGGTGCCGGAGTGTCGGGGCGGGCGGAACGAGATTCGTCCGGCGTTTGGGGAACTCTTGACCCTTCCCCGGACGTACGATAATCGGCCACGCTCGTCGGCTGGACGGCCCGGCGGGACGGCGCGGCACAACGGGGAGAGAGATGCGGCATTTTGGACACCTCGCGCCCGAGGTCCGGAACGGTTTGTTCCACCGGGAGCCGGGCGAGTTCGGCGTCGACTCCCCGGCCCGTACGCTCGCCGTCGCCCTCGGCGCCACCCTCTACAGCCCCGCCACCCGGCCGGCGCTCGCCCGGGACATCCTCAAGCAGGCCGGACAGGGTGTCGTGTCCATGGTCCTGTGCCTGGAGGACTCCATAGCGGACGGCGAGGTGGCCGAGGCCGAGGAGAACCTGGTCCGGCAGTTCGCCGAGCTGGCCGCCGCCCCCGCCGACCGGATGCCGCTGCTGTTCGTCCGCGTCCGCCGCCCCGGGCAGATCACCGACCTCGTACGCCGCCTGGGCCCCGCCCGGAAGCTGCTCTCCGGCTTCGTCCTCCCCAAGTTCACCGAGGACCGCGGTCTGCCCTTCCTGGAGGCCCTCGCCGAGGCCGAAACGGCGTACGGGCAGCGGCTGTTCGCGATGCCCGTCCTGGAGTCACCGGAGCTGCTGCACCTGGAGACGAGGACCGAGACGCTGGGCGGCATCGCCCGGGCCGTCGCCAAGTACCGCGACCGGGTGCTGGCCCTCCGGCTGGGCGTCACCGACTTCTGCTCCGCCTACGGGCTGCGCCGCGCGCCCGACATGACCGCCTACGACGTCCGGCTCGTCGCCTCCGTCATCGCCGACGTCGTCAACGTCCTCGGCCGCGCGGACGGCAGCGGCTTCACCGTCACCGGGCCGGTGTGGGAGTACTTCCGACAGCACCAGCGGATGTTCAAGCCGCAGTTGCGGCGCAGCCCGTTCGCCGGGCCGGCCGAGGCGCTGCGCTCGGCTCTCATCGAGCACGACATGGACGGCCTGCTGCGCGAGATCGAACTCGACCGCGCCAACGGCCTCCAGGGCAAGACGTGCATCCACCCCTCGCACGTCGCCCCGGTGCACGCCCTGTCCGTGGTCAGCCACGAGGAGTTCAGCGACGCCCAGGACATCCTGCGGTCGGTGGACGGGGGCGGCGGGGTGCTGCGGTCCGCTTACACCAACAAGATGAACGAGGTGAAGCCGCACCGCGCCTGGGCGGAAAGGACGCTGCAGCGGGCCGAGGTGTTCGGTGTGGCACGGGAGGACGTCGGGTTCGTGGAACTGCTGGGGGCGTGCGTGCCGACGATGCGGGTGGGATGAGGGTGAGGGGTGGGTGATGGTGTGAGGGGGCGGGTGGTCTGAGCGGTGCGGGTGGTGCGGAGCGTGGGGGATGTGTGAGGTGTGTGGGGTGTGGAGCGTGCGGGGCGTCGACAGAGTGCGAGTGGTGAGAGTGGTTCGAGTGTTGAGAGTGCCGCGAGAGGGAGTGACGTTCTGATGTGGTCGGGCCAGTGGGTGGCCGATCGGCTCGGCGTACGGCTGGAGGGCGACGCGGAGCTGCCCGGCCTGCTCGGCCTGGCCCTGCGCCGCAACCCCAAGCGGGCGCACCTGCTCGTCTCGAACGTCCTCGGCAAGCACGTGCCGCAGCGGCCGTCCGTCGTCCACGGCGTGGGCCTGGACCTCGGCCGCCGGGTGCGGGCGCTGCTCGGCGAGGCGGAAGCCGCCCGGTCGGTCGTCCTCGGCTACGCCGAGACGGCCACCGGCCTCGGCCACTCGGTCGCCGACGGTCTCGGGCTCGCGCCCTACCTGCACTCCACGCGCCGCCCGGTGGCCGGCGTCGCACCGGCCGGCGGCTTCGAGGAAGAGCACAGCCACGCCACGTCCCACCTGCTGCTGCCCGAGGATCCGCGGTTCTTCGCGGGCGACGGCCCGCTGGTGCTCGTCGACGACGAACTGTCGACCGGCCGCACGATCCGCAACACCATCGCCACCCTGCACGGCCGGCGCCCGCGCGACCGGTACGTCGTCGTCTCCCTCGTCGACCTGCGCCCGGTCGAGCAGCGTGCCGCGCTCGACGCCTTCGCGGCGGAGCTCGGCGCCCGCGTGGACGTCGTCGCCCTGGCGTCGGGGACGGTCGCGCTGCCGGAGGGGGTGCTCCGGAGGGGGCAGGAGCTGGTGGCGGAGTGGGAGGGCCGGAGCGGTGGGGAAGGCGGCGCCGCGGGTGCTTTTGCCGCTCCCGCTTCCGCTGCGGCTTCCGCTCCCGCTCCCGCTATGGCTTCCGGCGCTGCTTCCGCTGCTTCCGCTGCTTCCGCTGCTTCCGCTGCTTCCGTCGCTTCCGGGGGCGTGGTCCGAGTCGATCTCGGTTGGCCCGTCGGTCTGCCCGACGGGGGCCGGCATGGCTTCACCCCCGCACACCGCGACCGGCTGGAAGCCGCGCTGCCGCGCATGGCGGCGCGGGTCGCGGAGGCGCTGGCGGAGCGGCCGTCCTCCGGGGGCGGGGGCGATGTGAGCGACGCAGCCGGCGGGAGCGGTGGGTTTGACGCGACCGGTGGGGTCCGCGGGGCGGGTTCCGGGGCCGACGCGATCGGTGGGGCCCGCAGGGTCGGTTCCGGGGCCCGGCGCGTCCTCGTCCTGGGGACCGAGGAGCTGATGTACGCGCCGCTGCGGCTCGCCGGAGCGCTGGAGGACTTCTTCGCGGGAGCGGCGGAGACGGCGGGAGTTGCGGGAGCGGGGAGTGCGGTGAGCGCTGGGGGCGCTGCGGGCGCTTCGGGTGCTTCGGGCGTGGGCGGTGGAGTGCCGGGCGCCGGCTCGCGCTCCGGCTCCTCGCCCGGCGCGGGCGCCCCGGCCCTCTCCGCCGCCCGCAGCGGAGGCATCGAGGTGCTGTTCTCGACCACGACCCGGTCGCCCGTGCTGCCCGTGGACGACCCCGGGTACGCGATCCGCACCCGTCTCGTCTTCCCGGCGCACGACGCGCCGGACGGCGCCCCTGCCGACGCGCCGGACGGCGGCTCTCCCGGCCGCGACGTGTCTCCCGTCGGTCACGGTTCCCTCGACCGCCAGGCGTCTCCTGACTGTCATGTCTCACCCGACCGCCACGCTTCTCCCGACCGTCGCGATGCCCCCGACCGTTACGCGTACAACGTCGCGGGCGCCGGTTTCGACGCGGTCGTCGTCGTCACCGATTCGACGGGCGACACCCCCGCCCTGCACGCACCCGGCGGCCTGCTGGACCGGCTCGCCGCGCACACCCGGAAGGTCCTGCTGGCCGTGATCCCGTCCCACCGCGCCGCCGGGGAGCCCCTGCGCGGCCCCGCCTTCTCCTCGTACGAACCGGAGGACGTCGGCTGGCTGCTCCAGGACCTGTCGTCCGTCACCCTCGAAGTGCCCACCGAGGAGCGGGAGGAGGCGATCCAGAGCGGCGGCGCGCACTACGCGGAGTCGCTGCCCGTCGAGTACCAGCCGTCCGAGCGCTACCAGGCCCTGTACGCCGCCGCGTTGGAGTCGTCCGCCGGCCGGATCGCGCGTGCCGTGGGCGCGGTCACCGAGACCGTGCTCGCGGAGCGGTCGCCGCGCCCGGTGCTGGTCTCGCTGGCCCGCGCCGGCACCCCCGTGGGCGTCCTGATGCGCCGCTGGGCGCGGCACGCGCACGGCCTGGACCTGCCGCACTACGCCGTGTCCATCGTGCGTGGCCGGGGCATCGACACCGCGGCGCTGCGCTGGCTCGCCGACCACCACGACCCGGCCGACGTCGTCTTCGTCGACGGCTGGACGGGCAAGGGCGCCATCACCCGCGAGCTCGAACAGGCCCTGCGCGGAACGGAGTTCGACCCGCGACTCGCCGTCCTCGCCGACCCCGGTCACTGCGTGGAGACGTACGGCACCCGGGACGACTTCCTCATTCCGTCCGCCTGCCTCAACTCGACGGTCTCCGGCCTGATCTCGCGGACCGTGCTGCGCGCCGACCTCGTCGGGCCGGGCGACTTCCACGGCGCCAAGTTCTACCGCGAGCTGGCGGACGCCGACGTCTCCCGCGCCTTCCTCGACACCGTGACCGCGCGGTTCGCGGAGGTCGAGGAAGGTGTCGCCCACGACGCCAAGGAGCTCGCGGGCGCCGACCGCGCGCCGACCTGGCGGGGGTGGGCGGCGGTCGAGCGGATCAGCGAGGAGTACGGCATCCACGACGTCAACCTCGTCAAGCCCGGCGTCGGCGAGACCACGCGGGTCCTGCTGCGCCGCGTCCCCTGGAAGATCCTCGCCGAGCGCGGCGCGGGCGCGGACCTGGACCACGTCCGGCTGCTGGCCGCCCAGCGCGGGGTGCCGGTGGAGGAGGTCGAGGGGCTGCCGTACATCTGCGTCGGGCTCGTCCACCCGCGGTACACGCGCGGGGCGACGGGAACCGACGGGCGGGCGGTGCGGTCCTCGTGAAGGTGAACCCGGTGAATGATCTCGCTCATTCGGTGGAGACGCTCGTCGCCAGCGACCTCGACCGCACACTCATCTACTCCGCCGCCGCCCTCCGCCTCGGGACGGACGACGCGCGGGCGCCGCGCCTGCTGTGCGTGGAGGTGTACGAGGGGAAACCGCTGTCCTATGTGACGGAGACGGCGGCGGCGCTGCTCGACAGCCTCGCCCGGACCGGCGCGTTCGTGCCCGCCACCACGCGCACGCGGGCGCAGTACGGCCGGATCCGACTGCCCGGGCCCGCACCCCGGTTCGCGGTCTGTGCCAACGGCGGCGAGATCCTCGTCGACGGCGAACCGGACACCGGCTGGCGGGAGCGGGTGCGCCGGGCCGTCGCCGCCGAGTGCGCGACCCTTGACGAGGTCCGGGCGCGCCTGCTGGCGACGGCCGACCCGGCGTGGCTGCTGCGCGAGCGGACGGCCGAGGACCTCTTCGCCTACCTGGTCGTCGACCGGGAGCTGCTGCCCGTCGCGTGGGTCAAGGAGTTCACCGAGTGGGCGGACGAGCGCGGCTGGAACGTCTCGCTCCAGGGCCGCAAGATCTACGCCGTCCCGCGGCCCGTGACCAAGAGCGCGGCGGTCGCGGAGGTCGCCCGCCGCACCGGTGCCGGGTGCGTCCTGTCCGCCGGCGACTCCCTGCTCGACGCCGACCTGCTGCTCGCCGCCGACCGCGGCTGGCGGCCCGGCCACGGCGAACTGGCCGAGACGGGATGGGGAGCGCCGCACGTCACGGGGCTGGAGACGGCCGGTGTCGCGGCGGGCGAGGAGATCGCGCGGGCGTTCGCGGAGGCGGTGGGGGTGCCGGGACTGGGGTGAGGGATGTGGGCTGAGGCGAGGGATGTGAGCTGGGGGGAGGTGTGGGACGGCAGCAGGGACGGAATGTCTGGTAAGCGGCTGTTTTCCGAAACCCGGTCGCCGTAGCGTTCGTTGAGGCATCAACGTGTGCGGGACAAACATGGGGATGTCCCGACCCGCCCCCCGTGCCGTCGGCGGTTCGGCGCCCCGGCGACGACCACAGCCGGGGCGCCGGACCGCCCGTGCGGCGTCAGCGAACCGAGGAGCCTCGCGTGACCGAGTCCAAGAGCAGTCCGCTCACTTCCGAGCTCTACCAGTACATGATCGACCACAATCCGCCGCTCGACTCCGTACAGCGCGCCCTGGTCGAGACCACCCGCTCGCTGCTGCCCGACAGCGCCCACCTCCAGGTCGCGGAGGAGCAGGCTCCGCTGCTCGCCTTCCTGGTCCGGCTGACCGGCGCCCGCGACATCCTGGAGATCGGCACCTTCACCGGCCTCTCCGCCCTCTCCATGGCCCAGGCGCTGCCCGCGGACGGGCGGCTGATCGCCCTCGACATATCGGAGGAGTGGACGGCCCACGCCCGCGAGGCCTGGGCCAAGGCCGGAGTCGCCGACCGCGTCGAACTGCGCCTCGGCGACGGCCTGGAGTCCGTCCGCGCACTGCCCGCCGAGCCGCACCTCGACCTCGCCTTCCTCGACGCCGACAAGGAGCACTACGTCGACTACTGGGAGGAGGTCGTCCCCCGGCTGCGCACGGGCGGGCTGATCGTCGTCGACAACGTCTTCTTCCACGGCGAGGTCGTCGCCCCGAAGGCGTCGGCGGCGGGCGAGGGCGTCAAGGCGTTCAACGAGCACGTGGCCGCGGACGGACGGATGGAGTCGGTCATGCTCACGGTGGCGGACGGGTTGACGCTGGCGCGGAAGAAGGGCTGAGGCGGGCGCGGGCGCTGAAGGCGGGCCGGCGACCGCGGGTGTGGTGGGCGGGGCGCTGACAACTGTGGGCGCGGACGGCGGACCTGATGACCACCGTTGCGGACGGCGGGCTGACGGCCGCGGGTGCGAACGTCGGAGTCGACGGCCGCGGGCGCGAATGTCGACTTCGGCGACCGCGGGTGTGAACGGCGAAGTCGGCGACCGCCGGGCCCGGCCCGCCCCTACCCGCCCCCACCCACCCGTCCCGACGCTGCTCGGTGCCGGGTTCGAGGAGCTCAGGTTCGCACCGGAGGCGAGCCGGGCACCGGCCGCGCCCGGCCGGCCCCGTCGGCCCCTGCCTCAGCCGCAGCAGCCGCCTCCGCAGCACCCGCCGCCTCCGCCCCCGCCGCCCTCGGACGACGGCCCGGCGGAGGCGGCGCCCGCCGCCCCGGTCACCGCGACGGTGGAGAGCAACTTGACGCTGTCCAGGTGGCCCTGAGGGCACATGGCCGGAGCGGAGGACTGCGCCATGGGGCGGCGCAGCTCGAAGGTGGCACCACAGGCTTTGCAGCGGTATTCGTAGCGAGGCATGTCAGGCAGCATAACGACGGAGGACGCGCGGGGGAGCCCGGGCGGGGGCCGACGGCACTGGCAGGCCGGGGTGATGCGGATACCCGGACGAGCAGCCCGTGTCGCGGTCCTGGACCCGGCGGGGGCGGTCTTCCTGTTCCGGTACGACAACGAGGAGGTCGGCGTCCACTGGGCGATGCTCGGCGGCGGGCCGGACCCGGGCGAGTCACCGGCGCGGGCGGCCGAGCGGGAGGTGCGCGAGGAGACCGGGTGGACCGACATCGAGGTCGACGGCACCATACTGTGCCTCTGGTCGCACGACTTCACCCGGGCCGGGGTGCCGGTCCGGCAGTACGAGCACGTCTTCCTCGCGCGGGGCCCCCGCCGGGAGCCGGCCGGTGACCTGACCGCCGCGCACGCCGCGGACGCCGCGGACGGGATCCTCCGGTGGCGGTGGTGGACGCCGGACGAACTGTCCGGCGACACCGAGCCGCTGTGGCCGCCGCAACTGCCCGCACTGCTCGCGGGGGTGCGTGAAGCCGGCGCGCCGGCGGTGCCGGTGGACCTGGGGTACGTCGGGAACGGGGTGGCAGGGCGGGGCTGACCGGGGAGCGGGGAAACGGCTCCGCTTCGTCGCGGCCAGGCACCGGTCATGGTCCGGTTCCACGGCCCGTCCACGCGCTGCTGCCTGTTCTCGGGCGGCGGGGCGGCCGCCCGTCCACGTGCCGCTGTCCGTCCGAGCGCCACTGCCCGTTTGCGGGCCGCTGCCCGTCCACGCGCCACTCCCCGTTCGCGGGCCGCTGCCCGTTCTCCGTCCGCCGTCCGTCCACGCGTCGGCTCTCACCCGGCGGCCGGTGGCCGTCCCGCGTCCGCTCTCGTCCGGCGCCGATCCCGGCCCGGCGCCGATCCCGGCCCGGCGCCGAGCCTGGTCCGGCGCCGGACCAGGCGCCCGGTCAGCGTCCCCCGCCGCGCTCCTCGCGGATCGCCTGCACCACGGCCGCGACCGACTGCCGCACGGCCTCCGTCTCGGTCAGGAACCGCCACCAGTCGGGGTGCCGCCCCTCCAGGCCGGCCACGGCGCGGTCGAGCCGGGCCACGGCCTCGTCCAGCGGGGCCGCGTGCCGGGGGTCCGGGGTGCTGCGTCCGGCCATCGCGAGCCGCTGGGCGTCCCGGATGGCGAACCGGGTGCGTTCGACCTCCTGCTGCCGGTCGGCGGACACCTCGTCCAGCCGTCGCAGCCGGTCACCGGCGGCCGAGACGGACGCGTCGGTCGTCGTCAGGAGCGCGCGGACGGTCGACAGCAGGGCGGTGGCGTCCGGCCACCGCTGCTCGTCGCGGGCCGTCCGGGCCTCGGCGAGCTTGGCCTCCGCCTGGGCCACGGCCTGCCGGGCCTCCTCGGGCACCTGCTGGAGGTCCTGCCAGCAGGCGGTGCTGTACCGCCGGCGCAGTTCGCTGAGGACGGGCGCCACCTGCTCGGAGCGGGTGGCGAGCGCCTGGGCGCGGGTGCGCAGGGACACCAGCCGCTTGTCGATCTCGGCGGCCCGCTGGGGCAGTTGCGCCGCCGCCTCGCGGATCGCGTCGGCCTCGCGCAGGACCCGTTCCGCGCGGCCGATCGTCTCCGCGACGCCGTGCTGCCCGGCGCCCTGGTTGAGCTTGGTGAGCTCCGGGGAGAGCGCGGCGAGCCGGGCTGCCAGGTCGTCGGCCCGCAGCCCGGCGGCCCGGGTCGCGTCCAGGGCCTCGGTCGCCGCGAGCAGCGCCTGCCGGGCCCGTTCGACGGCGGGCGCCAGCCGGGACAGCTCCGCCTCGGCGGCGGCGAGCAGCGGCCCGAGCCCCTGCGCGAACCGCTCCAGGTCCGCCTTGACGCGGACGAGCTCGTCCCTGGCCCGGTTCAGGTCGGCGCGGGCCCGGGAGGCGGCGGCGGAGTCGAGGTCCTCGCGGTCCAGGTCATGGGTGTCGACGGCGGTGATGTACGCGCCGGACACCTCGTCGATGCGGGCGCCGAGCGCGGCGAAGTCCTGGGCGGCGCGCCGGGCGGCGGGCGAGGAGTCCACGGCGGCGATGGTCTCGAGGGAGATCCGCAGGTCCCGCTGGGCGGTGTCCAGCTCGTAGAACGCGGTCGCGGCGGCGTCCTTCGCGGCCTGTGCCTCGGCCCGCTGTGCGTCGCCGCGTCCCCAGCCCCAGCGCCGCGTCCCGCCCCCGGCGAAGGCCGCGGGAGCGGCCGCGACGGCGACGGCGGTGGCGGCGGCGAGCAGGGGGAGCGGCAGGAGGACGAGCGCGACGGCGTCACGGAGAGCCGGCCGGATGCCGCGCGCGGGGGCGCGGGGGCCCTCGGGGGCCGGGGCGGACCGTAGGGGCGCGGCGGCCCGGCCGGCGGCGGAGGCGGACGGTCCGGATATGGCAGGCCGTCCGGCCGGTCGTACGGACTGCGCGAAGGTAGCCGTCACGTGCCCTCTGCCTCTCCCGTTGATCGCCCCAGGCCCGAAGAACATTGTCCCATCCACCGGGGACGCCCACACAGGACGGTCACCGCGCGAACAAGCCGGCACACGCAGCCCCCACCCCACCGGTGGCCCGCCCACCCTCCACCACCCACTCTCCACCACCCGCCCCCGCCGCCCTCGGCCGCCGCCCCACCCCACGCGCTCCTCCGCGCCCCGGGGTGCCGAACCGAAGGCCGGCCCGGCACCCGAACCGACCCGGACGCGGGGCCCGACGGGTTTGCCGGGAGCCCGCCGGGGACATGTAGGCTGTCCTTTTGTTGCGGGCGCATAGCTCAGCGGTAGAGCGCCGCTCTTACAAAGCGGATGTCGGCGGTTCAAATCCGTCTGTGCCCACCAGCGGACAGAGCCCCGGAGCGATCAAGCTCCGGGGCTTCTGACATCCGGCCCCGACAGCAACGGGCACGGTCACGAGCGGTCGAGCCGCTTCCCGCCGACAGACGTTCCGCGGTTCCACCGGGCGACCGGTCCGAGCCGCGAACACGAAGCCACCGTCGTTCCACCGCTCACCGGCGCGCTCCCTCGCGGCAGTCCGGCGCATCCGGTGCCACCGAAGCGGCCGCGACGCACATGGCAGGCAGCGGAACCGTGCGGCGTCGGCGGTTCCTCGTCACGTCGTCGTGGAGGACGCCGCGCCGGCGCTGGATCCGCTGCCGGACGTGAGCACCCGCCGCTCCAAGTCGACGTCGGACCACCGGTGACCGACGATCTCACCCTGCCGGCTCAACCCCGTGGGCGACGAAGGGCCGGGAGGGGGCGCGCGGTTGACCGGCCGATGCCCGTCGGGAGGCGCCGGTCACCAGTCCTGTGCGCTGAGTGGATGCGCTTATCGGAACGTTCCTTGGCCGGAGAGGAGGAGCGTGCGGTGTCAGGAAAGTCAGCGATCCAAAGAGTGCCGGACGACCCCTCAAGGCTTCCGTGACCGGTGCGGACAGTCGTGTGTCCGCTCCGCGAAATCGCTCCGGCCGAACGGCCGGAAGTTGTCCGCTACGCGAAATCGGCCGTCCTCAAACGCCATTCCCGAGCGGCCCGTCGGGCATTTAGCGTGATCGGCGCGGCACCCGACCGGCATCCACGGGTGGCTTCTCCGCAGCCGACATCCACGCCTGATTCCGGGGAGTTTCCCATGTCCACGACTGCGACGGCCACGCGTGGGGACACGCCGGGCGATGTCGAACAGCGCCGGCCTGGACTGGTGCTGTTCATGGTCTGCGTCGCGATCTTCATGCTGATGCTCGACGCGATGGTCGTGTCCGCCGCCCTCTCCGATGTCCGCTCGGAATTCAACGCTTCCATCGACGGGCTCCAGTGGATCGTCGATGCCTACTCGATCCCGCTGGCCGGCCTCATGCTGACCTTCGGCACGCTCGGCGACCGGTTCGGCCGCAAGAGCCTCTTCATCACCGGCATGATCGTGTTCACCGCCGCTTCGCTGGCGCTGATGCTGGCGGGCGGCATCGTGGAACTCGACGTCCTGCGCGTGGTGCAAGGCATCGGTGCGGCGATGCTGTTCGCCACCGCGCTGCCGCTGCTGGCCGTCGCGTTTCCCGGGGCTGGGGAGCGGGCGAAGGCGATCGGTGTCTACGGGGCGGTGATGGCGGGCGCGACCGTCCTCGGACCGGTCATCGGCGGCGTGCTGGTCACCCAGTTCGGCTGGCGCTCGATCTTCACCGTCAACGTGCCGATCGGGATCGCCGTCACCTTGCTGGCCGTACTGAAGATGCCCGCCACCACGAGCACGCCGGGCCGCCGCGCCGACTGGCTCGGCTCGCTGCTGCTCACCGGCGGCCTGGTCTCGGCCGTGTCGGCGCTGACCCGAAGCAACGCGCTGGGCTGGACGTCGGGGACGGTCGTCTCCCTCCTCGTCACCGGCGTCGTCCTGGTGATCGCCTTCCTGTACTGGCAGACCCGGGCCAAGCACCCGCTGTTCGACATCTCGATGGCGAAGAAGCCCGGGTTCGCCGGCACCGCGGTCGTGTCCGTCGCGCACATGGCCACCCTGATGGCCGCGGCCACCTACCTGTCGCTGTTCCTGATGGGCGCGCTCGGCTACACGCCGTTGCAGATGGGCCTCAGGCTGCTGCCGATCAGCGCCTGTGCGATGGTCGCCGCGGCCCTGACCCCGATCGTCGCCAAGCGGGTGCCGGTCAGCGTCGGGCTGACGGGCACCATGGCGATGGTGACCGTGGGCATGTTCCTGCTGGGCAACTACGATCACGGCGACGGGTGGACCCACTTCCTGCCCGGCATGATCATCGGCGGTCTCGGCATCGGCGCCCTGACCGCGGTCAACCAGGCCGCGTCGCTGACCTTCGCCTCGCAGGAGAACGCGGGCATGTCCTCCGCGACCTTCGCCACGCTGCGGCAGGTCGGCATGGCCATGGGCATCGCCGGGCTCGGCGCGATGTTCAGCCATGTCGCGCAGGACAAGGCGCAGTCCGGGCTCCAGACGGTCGCCGGAAGCCACGCGGTGCCGCAGGATCTGCGGCAGGAGTTCGCCCACCAGGTCGGATCCGGCGCGGGGCACCAGGTGGTCGAGGCGGTGCCGCCGCAGTTCCACGACCTGGTGCCCGCCCTGGCCCGGGTCGCCGACAACGCGTCGATCGACGGGCTGAACTCCCTGGCCGCTCTGGGCACCTGGATCGGCGCGGGCTCCGTGGTCATCGCGGGCATCGCCTTCGCGATCGACCGCGGCCGGGTCAGCCGCCGCCGGGAGGAGGAGCGGCCGGTGTCCGCGTAAACCGGGACTGTGCGCCGCTCCCGCCGAAATACGCGGCGGGAGTGGCGCCGATCTCGCGCCGGAACGCGGTGATGAAGGCGCTCGCGGTACCGTAGCCGACGGCGCGGGCGACCCGCGAGATCGGCTGTCCCATGCCGAGCATGGGCAGCGCCGCGTTCAGCCGCTCGTACGTACGCCAGCTCGCGAAGCTCACACCTGTCTCGGCACGGAAGCGGCGCGAGAGGGTGCGCGGCGACGCCCCGACCTCCCGGCCCCAGTCCTCCAGGTCCCGGGGGTCCGCGGGAGCCTGCTTGATGGCGAGCGCGACGCGCAGGGCCAGCGGGTCGGTGGGCAGGATCGTCGGGATCGTCGCGACCGACACCGGCTTCATCAGGTCCCACAGCACGGCGGTGACCCGGGCGCGATGGTCCTCGGCGTCGGCGCCGATGGTCACGAGGTGGCTCAGCAGCGGCCCGACCAGCCCGGTGGCGTCGATGACGGTCGGGGCGTCCCAGCGCAGCGGGCATTCGTCCGGTTCGAAGTACAGCGAGACCATCGACACGGACGATTTCGGGTAAACCGAGTGATCCACGCCCCCGGGGATCCACAGGGCTCGCGAACGCTGCACCACCCAGCGGAAATTGCCCACCCCCATGGTGAGCAGACCGGTGGGCGCCCAGGTCAACTGGTGCTGCGGGTGGCTGTGGGCGGCGACATCGGCCCCGGCCTCGAGCGGGACGACCATGCTCGCGACGGCCGGATGGTCGATGGTGAAGTGCGTTTCGCCGATCACGGGCGCCCACTCTAACGTCAACTCCCGCCGTCCTGCGGGCTTCGACCGCCCGGATTCCGGCCCCTGCGTGATCGGGAGTGGGGCCCGGCCGGAGCGCGTCCGGAAAGCAGCCGGTTGCCCGCTTCCGGTGTCGGGAACCCGCCCGCCCGCCTGACGCCACGGCAGCGCACCGCACCGGAGCAGTGGGCCACCGGTTGGTGACGTGGGGGCCGGCGGCGGTTCTTCGGTCCCGGTGGCCTTCCGGATCCGGGCGGGGCAGCCGGTCGTTCTTCGGTGAGTAAGGAAGTTGGGGAAGAAGGAGCGTCGGCCTGCTGTTGTCACGCGGCATGACACGATTCGACGGCTTCGACGCCGCCACTGCCGATCTTCTCGACGGCAAGAACTTCGCCACCCTCGCCACGATCAACCCCGATGGCGGTCCGCAGTCTTCGGTCGTCTGGTTCGAGCGCGAGGGCGACACGGTGCTCGTCTCCGTGACCGCCGGCCGCAAGAAGACCCGGAACATCGAGCGTGACCCGCGCGTCAGCCTCACGGTCTTCGACCTGGGCAACCCCTACCGTTCCGCCGAGATCCGGGGCACCGCCGAGCTGCTGCCGGACCCGGGCAAGGAGCTGCCGAAGCGGCTCTCGCAGCGCTACCTCGGCGAGGACCCGCCGCAGGAGAAGGCGACGGAGGTCCGACTGATCGTCCGGATCACCCCGGAGCGGGTGAACGGTTTCTCCGTGTAGGTCCCGAGCCGGTCGCGTAGCCCGCCGGTCCGAGGGTGGGAACGGCGGGGCAGGGCGAGTTCTCGGAGGGGCCGGTCTGGATTTCCAAACTGGATCCCGGTCTGGATCCCGGTCTGGATCCCGGCCTGGGCCTGCCTCTCGGTACCCGGCGGTTCATCGAACCGTGTTCGGCCGGGCGTGCCTTGAGGCGCCGGTCGGTCGCTCCGTCGGTCGGTCGGTCGTTCAGGTTGGCGTCGTCGTGCTGTTCCGGGGGCGTACCGCAAGGCGCCTTGCGTGATGCTGTTCCACCGGTGGGGCCGAACAACCGGGGGACGGGGACTGAGCGGGGAGAGCGCGGGCGGGCTGGGTAGGGTCGGGGGATGGTTTTGGGACGGATGAGGGCAGGGCGGGGGCGTGAGCCGTTGCCGGAGATCGTCGACTGGCGGGACGTCACCAGGTTCACCGTGGGCACCGTGGAACGGCACGGGGCGAAGGGCCGGGGCATGGTGTTCGGGCCCACCGCCGTCCGCGTGTCTCGCCGGGAAGGCGAGGGGCGCGTCAACCCGCCGTGTGCGCTGATCGTCGCCGTCGACGAGAACACGAAGGTGCTCTACGAGGACAGGGAGCGGCAGCGCGTCCTGTGCACGGTCGAGCGGACCGACGGCGCGGCCGACGACGCCGAGCGGTGCTACGCGGTACGGGACGGTGAGGGGCGCGAGATCGGCGGCGTCCGGCGCGTCCCTCCGGCGCGCAGGCTGCTGCGGCACACCTGGCGCGTCGACCAGCCCGGGCGTCCGGAGATTGTGGGGCGTAACAAATGGGCCGCCATCTCCCGGCAGGATGCTGCCCTCCGTGCCGCGGGCAAGCTGGCCGAAGGAGTGCTGGACACGGTGCTGTCCTTCGGCGCCGAGGACGACGGAGCCCGCCGCGACCGCACCCTGCTGTGGCGGGCGGGGGACGAGGAAGTGATGCAGTCCGTGGGGCCCGACTTCCGCCTGACCTCCCGCTGGCCGGATCGCCGGCTGGTCTTCGCGGTGGCGGCCCTCGGGGACCGCTGAGCCAGGGCGGCCGGTGTTCTTCCCCGGCCCGTACACCGGCGGAACCCGATCGAACGGCCGGCCATGGCGGAGGGCGGGGCGTTATTCGGATGCGGTGGTCCGCGTGGCTTCGTACGCTGAGCGCATGTTCCAGACCCGGACCGTAGGTCCCGCATGCCCTGAGGAGATCAACCACGCCATCCGCAGCTTCCTCGCCGCGCGCAGCAGCCGCGCGCTGACCGGAGACGAACGGCGGGAGTACGCCCGCCTGCGCACCGAGTGGCTCGCGGCCACGCGCGGCCGGGGGCGGTACTGCACAGCGGCTTGATCGGCCGCCCCCCGGACGCGGGGGTGACGTGGGGGAGTCGGGGAGGTGTCCCGGCGGGCGGGGCCGGTTCCTTCGGTGCCAACGGGTCAGGGGAGGGACCCGCGCTGGACGGAGCCGCAGGGGCCGATGTCACGACCGGTGTACGGACGCTGTGCCGGCCGCCGTGCCCCGCTTGATGAGGATTTGATGAGCTTCTCCTGAACTCTTCCCGGATCAAGGGCCGTTTGTCAGTGGCTCCCCTTAGCCTGTCGGCATGTCCCTGGTCCCCATCCGTCAGCAGCCACGCGCCGAAGAGATCAACCGTGCCATCCGCGCCTTCCTGACCGAGCGCCGGGGACGCGCGCTCACCACCACCGAGCGGCGGGAGTACGAGCGGATGCGCGCCGCGTGGCTGGCCGCCGGCCAGTTGCGGTGGCGGAACGGGCGCTGAGCTCGCCTTCCCGCTGAGCGCTCCGTAACCGGCACCGAGTTCGTGGTGGGCCGACCGGCAACAACCGCATATCGACCGCGGTCGACGCGGCCGTCTCCCCGGCGCGACAGTCGCCACCACAGGTGTGATGCGGGAGCCTGGGCCCGGGAGTTGGCGCAGGCGGCAGGTCGAGGGCTGGTGGGACTTGTTGGGATCGTCGTGACTGCCGCGGTCGCGGTGTGCGGATGTGCCTCCGCGCCTTTCTGCCGGCCACCATCAAAAAGCAGCGGCGCCCCGAGGGGGCTGCGATGGTCTCTGCCCGGCTCTGGTCGTGGTCACGTTCCGCCTCGCTCCGGGGCCGGACGATGTCCCGTCGCCCGGAGGGGCGGGATGCGCGGCGAGAGGAGCCCGACAGCGATGCCCCAGACCCGACGGCGATGTCCCAGTCCCGAACGACGGCAAGCGTCACGCCGTGACCGGCTTTCCCGGGGCGAGGGTCCTCCGCGTGGAGCCCGACGGTGCCGGGAAGGCCTGCGTCGTCGGTCCGCAGGCCGACGGGCACCTCTGGGAGGTCACCCTTGTCGGCGGAGGTGACGGCGGTGCCGTCGGCGGAGTGCACCGGGTGGTGGCCTCCGGGCTCCAGACCCGTAAGGGGCTCGCCTTGGACGTCGGTGATGTCGGTGATGTCGGTGACCTCGGCGATGTCGGTGACCTTGGCGATCCAGGCGACGAACCGATCTACGTCGGCAACCGGCAAAGCCAGTTGTGGCAGGTCCGCAAGCATGCCGTCGAGGCCAGGGCAGGCGTCGCCAAGGTGCTTCCGCCGCCTGGCACTTGAGACTGTGGTGGCGAGGGAGGGGCGTGGCCCCGGCCCCTGGGAGGGCTTTTGCCGTTCGCGGCCGCTCCGTTACCGTTCGCGGATCGCTTGCGCAGTCGGCCCGCTGCCGGGGGCGATGTCGCTCACGCGGCCGTCCCCGCGCCGGTCGGCGTCTCTGCGCCGGCTGCCGTTCCCGCGCCCGCCGCCTCCCCAATGCTCGCCGCTTCCCCCGCGCCCGCCGCCTCCCCGGTGCTCGCCGGCGCGTACACCCACGCTTCGGCGCCGGAGGCGAGCGGCACCAGGGTGCGCTCGTAGTCGTCCACCTCGTAGTCGTCCGCCGCGGTCAGTTCGGTCTCCGTGATCAGCAGGGCGGTGCCCTCGACCCGGTCGGCGGGGTCGCCCGTGGGCTGGAGGATCGGGTGGTGGGCGGAGCCGCTGAGTGCGATGACGTGCGGGTCGGTGATCTCCACGGTGGCCAGCCGGTAGCCGGGCAGCGCGTCGGGCGTGCCGGTGGGCTCGCGGCCGAAGAGGGAGCGCTGGACCTCGGCCTGGCGCAGGGTGCCGTAGGAGAAGAGACGGACGGTGGGCTGTTCGATCATGGAACCAGCATCGGTGGGGGTGACGGGCCGGTGCAATGTGAGGTGTACCTCGGGGTACATACAGCGGAGGCTCAGGTGTGGCGGCGGCCGAGTGCTCCTGCTCGCTCGCCGCCTTCCCCCATGTCCCCGGCTGTCGCCGACCTCTCTTAGGAGCCCGCCCGTGCCCGGACCCGTCGGACCTGTCGAACCCGCCGGACCCGTCGGTGCCACCGGCCCCGCCGAGCTCATCGCCGTCCGGCACGGCGAGAGCACGGCGAACGTGCTGTTCGACCGGGCCCGTGCCACCGGTACGCCCGCCGTGCTGCCCGCCGGCGTCGATCCGCGCGTGCCGTTGTCCCCGCTCGGCCGGGAGCAGGCCGCCGGGCTGGGCCGGTGGCTGGCGGCGACGGTTCCGGACGCCGTCGTCGTCTCCCCGTACGTCCGGGCCCGGCAGACGTGGGAGGCGATGGCCGACGCGGCCGAACGGCTCGGTTGCCGGCCGCCCCTGCCCCCGCCCGTCCTCGACGACCGGCTCCGCGACCGGCAGATGGGCGTCTTCGAGGGTCACGACGCCACCGCCGTCCGGCTGCGCGCCCCCGACGAGGCGCTGCGCCGCGAGCGGGTCGGCGAGTGGGCCTACCGGCCGCCCGACGGGGAGTCGCTGTCCGATGTCGCCGCCCGCGTCCGGGCCCTGCTGGACGATGCCGACGTCGTGCCGCCCGGGCGACGGGTGCTGCTCGTCGCGCACGACGCGGTCGTCGTGGCGCTGCGCCACGTATTGGAGGACGAGACACCGGACCGGCCGTGGCCGGTGCCGAACGCCTCGGTCTCGCGATGGGCCGACGGCGGGGCCGGGTGGCGGCGGGTGGAGTTCGGGGTGCGGCCGTCCGCGTAGCCGGGAGGCGGGGGCGCCTCCATCGGAGTGGGGGTTACCCGTATGCGGGATGCCTCAGGGCAGGCAGGCAGGCAGGCAGACAGACAGGTAGGTAGGCAGGGCAGGGGCGGGAGGGGGGAGGCCGGGGCGGGGCGCCCTATCCCTGTCGGGGCCGGGGCATCCCCTACCGCTCGGTGCGCCCGCACAGCGCGTCGTCGGCCAGTTCGCGCATGGCCTTGCCGAGGCGGACGAGGTCGGGGAGGTCCCCGTCGCTGGTGACGGTCACCGCGACGGTGCGGCGGCCGTCCGGGGTGACGCCGGTGCGGGTGTACGAGCCGAAACCGTCGCCCTCGTGGTGCCAGTAGCCGCCGCCGCAGGTGAGCGGGGTCCAGCGCAGGCCGAGCCCGTACCCGCCCTCAGGCCATTCGGCGAGGTCGTCCGTGTCGCCGGTCCTGGCCACCGTACGTTGCATCTCGCGCAGTTGGGCGGGCGGGAGCAGCTTGCCGCCGGCCAGGGCGCGGAAGAAGGTGCGGAGGTCGGCGGCGGTGGTGACCAGCCCGGAGTCGGCCGTGTGCTGGATGCTGTGGTCGGTGACGTCCGTCCGCCCGCCGTCGGGGGTGGGCAGGACGACACGGGCGTGCGGGGCGGGGAGGTAGGGGTTGGCACCCGGCACGGACGTGCCGCGCAGGGCCAGCGGGGCGATGATGCGGTGTTCGACCTGTTCGCGCCAGCCCAGGCCGCCCGCCTTCTCGGCGATCATGCCGGCGAGCAGGTAGTTGGTGTTGGAGTACGCCCAGCGCCGGGGCGCGCCGCGGTGCCCGCCGGGGGCCGGGCGGTCCGGGGTGACGCGGTTCGGGGCGACGTGGTTCGGGGTGACGTCGTTCGGGGTGAACAGCGGGCGGTGGCGCATGGCGACGGCCACCCACTCCGCAGCGGGGGTCGTGTCATAGCGGTACTTCTCGAAGTCCTCGGCGAGTGCCCGGCCCAGCGCCGGGTCGTCGACGTAGTCGAACAGCCCGCTCGTCTGCTGGAGGAGGTCCCGGACGGTGATCCGCGACCCGTCGTTTCCGTGCCCCCGGACGACTCCCGGTAGCCATCGCTCGACGGTGTCGTCGAGCGACAGCCGCCCCTCCGCGACCAGTTGGAGGACGACGACGGACGTGAACGTCTTGGTGGTGCTCGCGGCCCGGAAGTGCGCGTTCCAGGGCGTCGGCGCCAAACCGCCGCCCGCTCGCGCCCGGAGGACCCGGCGGCCCGTGTCCGTCTCGGCGAGCACGCGGACGTTCCCGCCGGCTGCCCGGACGGCCTGGACGTCCGTGTTCAGCGTTTTCCGGGAGGCGGTACCGGTGGTGGGGCCGGATGGGGCGGTGGTGTCGGCGGGCGGCGTGAGGCGGGCCGCGAACTGTGGGGGTGCGGCGGCCGGGGTGAAGCCCGTCAACAGTGCCGTCACCACGGCGACCACACCGCCGATCGCGCCGGTCCTCCCGGTCCTCCCAGTCCTCCCGGCCCTTCCAGTCTTCCCGGTCTTTCCAGTCCTCTCAGTTCCCCCGGTCTTACGGGCCGTTCGCCCGCGTTCGCGCACCCGCATGTTCCGCTCTCCTCGTGCTCGTTGACGGGCAAGGGCACGTCGCTGCCCGCGCTTCGTCCCCACCCTGCCCCCACCCTGCTCCCGGTCCTGTTCCCGCGCCGTCGCGTACACCGATCCCATCACCGGCCCGTCGGACGGACCATGGGTCTGTGTCCCCGCGTGGGGTGTACCTGGCACCACCGCGCTCCGGCCGGGTGCGCGCCCTGTCCTCCGCCTCGCAGGTCCGGTCGTGGCGGACGTCGGGTGACCTCGGCTGCACCCGTGACCCCTTGCGTCCCGGGGCTGTTGGTTGCACGAGGGAAGGCCGGCGGGGGTAACCGGCGCAAGGGGAGGGGACGAGTATGGCCAGGCGCATCACCGGCTCGGACCGCGTGATCATGGCGCGTTTCACGGCCCAGTGGCCGGACGCCCGGTGCGTGCTGGCGTACGCCAGGCACGAGTCGATGGCGGTGGTGGCCTCCGTGCCCGTACCGGGCACCTCCCCGGTCGCGGCCTCGCTGTGGGAACTCGCGGGCCGCCATCTGCCCGCCAACACCACCAACGAGACGGACGTGTACGGGAGATGGCTGCTCGGAGCGGGCTGGAGCATGAGCGTGATGCCGCCTGCCGACGGGCTCGTCCTGCACGGCGAGCCCTGGACGCTGGACGTCTTACGGAGCGCCGTCCTCAAGGAACCGGCGTACGGGTCGGACGGGGTGCACGTGGGGCGGATGACGTTCGCTGACCCGCAGGTGATGGAGCGAGCGGCGGCGTTGTTGGCGTGAGGTGAGGGGTGTGCGAGGAGGTAAGTGTGAGGGGGTGGCGGCAAGTCCCTGGTGCATGGGCCTGTAGGGCCCGTAGGGGAAAGCCGTAAGGGTGCGGGTGGGAGTACGGGTGTGGGTACGGGAACCGGGTGTACGGGCAAGGGGCGCCGGCACGGCGGGCGGTGACGGTGAGGACGTCCGTCACCGCCCGCCTGGGTCCGGCCCGCCGGGAGGACCGCCGAACCCCCGGCCGGACACGGACGCTTCGGACGGCGATGCCCGAGCAGGCCTCGCCAGCGGCTGCCCATTCCCCAGGGACCGACTCCTCAGGCGACCGTGACGGTCCCCCGCATCGAGGGGTGGAGGGAGCAGTGATACGGGAACCGGCCCCGAGCGGTGAAGGTGTGGGAGAAGGTTCCCCGTGGCGGGAACGGGGCCGAGTCGAACGAGCCGTCGTCCGCGGTCACCGTGTGGTCACTGTCGGTCTCGTCGTTGGTCCAGGTGACCGTCTCGCCGACGGTGACGGTCAACTCGCCGGGATGGAACGCGAAATCCCGAATGGATACTTGGGGCATGGGGCGTGCTCCTCGTGTCCGGGCGCGTGGGTCCGCCCGAGTGAGAGGGAACTGCCCGCCCTCGCACGTTCCCATCCGGGAATTTGTCCGGACTCACCCGGGCGGCCTCACGCGGAGAGGTGCCGGTGCTCTTGCGGTGCTCCGGTGGGTGACAGCCGCACGGCCTGCGCCCGGAGCACGGTGGGTGGCGTGGACGGCGCTTGGGCCGCGCGGGTCGTGTGGGCCGGTCGAGTCGGGCGCGCCGGATGAACTGGGGGAGCCGCGGGACCCGCGGGAGCCGGGGGAGCCGCGGGACCCGCGGGAGCCGGGGGAGCCGGGGGAGCCGGGGGAGTCGCAGGGGCGAGAGGAGCCTCGCATGTCGCGGGAGTTGTGCGGGTCTGAGCGGGCACAGACGTCACCTGCGGGGAGGGCGGCCCCTGGAACGGAGACGGCACAGACGGCGCAGACGGCCCCGGCGGCGAGGACGGCAAGGACGGCAAGGACGGCGAGGGCTGCTCCGGCGGCGCGAGCGACGAGGGCCGCTCCGAAGGCGGGGGCGCCGAGGGCTGTTCCGGAGGCGTGGACGGCGAGGGTCGTGCCGGAGAGAGGGACGGCGGTGGCATGGGCGATGAAGGGCGTTCCGGCTCCGACGAGGCGGGTGGCACTGGTGGTCGGGCCGAGGCGGAGGTGTCCGTCGGCGCGCACGGACCCGCCGGCACACACAGGTCCGTTGGCCCGTGGGGGTGCGCCGAACCGTAAGGGTGCGCCGACCCGTGGGGGTACACCGACCCGTTGGGGGTAGCTGCCCCGTAGGGGACGGCTGACCCGTACGGGACCGCCGTCCCACAGGGGCCCGTAGACCCGTAGGGGTCCGTAGACCCGTACGGCTCCCCTGGCCCGTACGGACCAGCGAGCCCGTACGGGCCAGGGGACCCGTACGGAATCGGTGACCCGTAATGGCCCGGCAGCCCGACAGGGCCCTGCGGCCCGGGCAGGATCTCCCCGCGCCGTTCCCGCCACGCCCGGTACGCCGCGTTCCCCCGTGCCAACTCCTCGTAGGCGTCGGTGACATCGCCGTACAGTGCGTCGATCTCGGTGATGGACAGCGCGCCCGTCCGTGACACCAGGGACAGTCGGGCCGTGAGGGGATCTCCGAGGAGGGGGCGGACGACCGTGCCGTCCGTCGGTTCGGCGGTGGCCTGGCAGAGGCGCACGGCCTCGCCGGAGGCGACGAGGTCGGCGGCCGTGGCGGTGTCGCGTACCTGGAGCAGCCGGGGGTTGAGGCCGGCCGCCGAGAGGGCGCGGCGCAGGGCGGCGCAGTCGTGGTCGGCGGTCGGGTCGACGATCCAGGATTCGTCGGCGAGTTCGGGCAGCGCCACGCACGTGAGCGCGGCGACCGGATGCCCGGCGGCCAGTGCGACGAACCGGGGCTCGCAGTCGACCACGACGCGCCGCTCCAGGCCCGGCGGCAGGTGCAGCGGGAAACCGGCCGGTTCCTGGACGAGGGCGATGTCCAACTGGTTGGTGGCGAGCAACTGGACGAGGGCGGCCGACGAGACCTCTATGTGGATTGTGGTGTCCGTGCCCGGGAGCCGTCGGTGGACGCGGCGCAGCCATGCGGCCACGGGCGGGCCGCCCACGCTGCCGAGGCGCAGACACATCCCGCCCATGCCGCAGGCGGCGTCACGCGCCGCCATCACCAGGGCGGTCATCTCGGCCACGATCGGCCGGGCGCGGGACAGCACGGAATGGCCGAGAGGCGTCGGGCGGCTGCCCGTCTGCCCGCGGGTGAACAGCATCCCGCCGATCGCTCCCTCGATGCGCCTGAGCTGAGTGGTGAGCGAGGGCTGGGTCATGCCCAGTTGTAATGCGGCCTTCCGTACGCTCCCGGTGTCGGCGATGGCGCACAGCGCACGGAGGTGCCTGACCTCAAGCTCCACGGTCCGGAGCATAACCGCGCCCCCTTGGCCACACCAGGCACATTCTCGGGCAGGTGTGGGAGCCACCCGTCAACCGCGCGCCGGTGCATGGGCGGTGGTGAAGCGGCATTGAGAGGCAGTGGTGCACGGCGGTGGGGGTGGGGCTGGAGGACGCGGACGGTGCCGGAGTGGGGCGTGTTCGCGGCGGGGCGGCGGCGGTGGAGCGGCGGCGTGAAGCGGCCCCGGACGGGCGCGTTCCGTTGAGGGCACGGGACGGGGCAGCGCATGGCGCGGGCGTCGGGGGGTGATTGGCCGAAGCTATCGCCGATTGGCATCATCCCGGGCGCCGAGGGCTCGGCAGACACTCTGCGGAACCAGAAAGTTCACCGGTGCGCCGTCCGGCCGTGCGTCCCACCCGCGCGGCTCCGAGGCCCACCGCAGGAAATGGAGTCCCCCACATGAACCACTCCATGCAGCGTTCCCTCAGGCGCTCCACGCAGCGCTCCGCCCTGGTCGCCGCGGCGGCCCTCGGCCTCGCCGTCGCCGCCACCACCGCGGCCGTCCCGGCGACCGCCGCCACCCAGGCGTCCCGGACCGGGCAGGGCATGACGAGATCGTCGTACGTCGGCTCCGCCCAGGAAGAGGCCAACAACAAAGCGTTCTTCGACGCCGTCATGAAGTCGGCGAAGGCGAAGCAGGCGGCGTCGCCCGGGCTGCGCACGGTCACGGTGACGTACGACGCCCGCCAGGCGCCGAGCTTCGCCAACCAGATAGCGCAGAGCGCGCAGATATGGAACAGCTCCGTCCGAAACGTCCGCCTCCAGGCGGGCTCCAACGCGGACTTCCGGTACTACGAGGGCAACGACTCGCGGGGTTCGTACGCGAGCACGGACGGCCACGGCCGCGGATACGTCTTCCTCGACTACCGGCAGAACCAGCAGTACGACTCGGTGCGCGTCACCGCCCACGAGACCGGTCACGTCCTCGGCCTGCCCGACCACTACTCGGGCCCGTGCAGCGAGCTGATGTCCGGCGGCGGCCCCGGCCCGTCCTGCACCAACCGCTACCCGAACACCAACGAGCGCAGCCGGGTGGACTCGCTGTGGCGCAACGGGCTGTCCCCCTTCGCCAAGCAGGGCGTACTGAAGAAGATCTACTGACGCGTTTCCGGCGGCGGCCGGCTCACTGACGGCCCATGTGGCCGACGGAGCCGGTGCGGCCGGCGGTGACGGCGTCGGCGACACTCCGGCGGCGGGCTCCGACGGGCCGCGTGACGGACGCGCGGGACGGCCTCGCGAGAGGTGACGCTCCCGCGCGGGCGGCCCGCAGGGGGGATGACGCAAGGACGATCCCGTAGGGGTGCTCTCGTAGAGGTGCTCCAGTAGTGGTCCCCCTGGTCTGTCGCCAAGGTCCGGCATCGAACGCGGTTCGATCCCGATCGGTGCTTGTGCGGTTCGGCGGACGGGAAAGCGGCCTCCCTCTGATCGTGTGCTCTGTCACAGAGGATCAGGGGGAGGTCGCGGCCGTGAGGCCGGCTATGAGGGCGTCTTGCGGGATGAGCGGGTTGGGCGGGATGGGTTCGCGAAAGCATCCCGCTTCCCGGGTCAGGCCTGGTACGCGGGTGGACGGCGGACCTCAGGGCTCATGCTGATCCGGAACACGTTCTCGGTGCGCCTGCCGGTGGTCGCGCTCGCAGCCACGGGCGGGCGGTGTCGAGCGTCACCTCGACGTCGTCGCTCCACGAACAGACCTCCAGCCACGACAGCAGACCGCCCTGGGTGAAGACGAGCACCTCGCCGGGACACTCTCCGTCGTCGGTGGTCAACTGCGCGGCGACGGCCACGACGGTGCCCTTGCCGGCCGGTGCCGGCGCGGGGGTCACATCGTCGGCGTCCAGGGCGAAGAACGCGGTGCCGCAGCCGCACCCGCAGCGTTCGGTCACCCGCACGTGCGGGACTTGCGCCCGCAGCGCACGGCGCACCGGGTCGTCCCCGCTGAACAGGATGCCGAGCGTCTCCTCGACATCGGCGGGCAGTTCTGTCGACACAATGTCAGGTTATGCGCGGCGTCGGGCGAACGCCGAACGGTTTCCGGCGCCATGCGGGCGGGCCGCGGGCGGCCCGCGGACGGGCTGCGGACAACGGAAGGCGGGGAGCGGAGAGCGGAGGGCCGAGGACCGAGGGCGGGTACCCGAGACGGACGCCGAACGGCCCGGCCCTCGGGTGAGGGCCGGGCCGTTCGTGTCATGACGGGTGAGTGCCGAGTGGGCGTACGGACGGATGCGCATCCGGCGGAAGGGCACCGGCCTCGCCTCCGGACGCCGTCCGGTCGTCCCACCGGACGCGGACCGCCGGCCGGTACTAGCCGGCCTCCACCGCCGCGGCCTCCGGCTCGTGCGGACGGCGGACGAGGAACGCCGCGCCCGCACCGGCCAGGAACAGGGCGAAGACGGAGACGGCCGTGCCGATCCACGTCGCGCCGAGCCACTGGCCCCCGAAGTACCCGAGGAACACGCTGTAGAGCGCCCAGGTCAGCCCTGCCAGGGCGGACCAGGGCAGGAACTCCCGCACCGTGCGGTGCATGACGCCCGCACCCAGGCTGACCACCGAGCGGCCGGCCGGCGCGAACCGGGCGACGACGACGAGCGCGCCGCCGCCGCGCAGCAGCGCGGAGCCGAGCCGTTCCTGGGCGGCCGTGAGACGGCGCGAACGGGCGATGGCCCGGTCGAAACGGTCGCCGCCGCGCCAGGCGAGGCGGTAGGCGACCAGGTCACCCAGGACCGAGGCCGTCGCGGCGCACATCACCAGCGCGAACATCTCGGGAAGGGCGGTGTGGCCGTGGGTGCCCACGGCGGAGCCGGCCGCCGCGGTGGCCGCGGTGATCACGAGCACTCCGCTCGGCAGCACCGGCAGAAAGACGTCGAGCAGTACCGAAAGCCCGACGATCGCGTATATCCATGGGGTGTCGGCCAACGCCCCCAACTGATCCAGCACGTCCGATCTCCTGGTACGGTCCCCCGCCGCGATGTCGCAGGGGAGCGGCAGGAGCGGCCTTCACAACCGTACAGAGTACGCCTGAGGCTGGTGGGGCAAGTGAAGGGGGCGCGCGATGTAGTGCGCATCACGTGCCCCCGGTTGCACCCTTGGTGGCTTTCGGTCCCGCCCTCTAAGGGCGGAAAGCGGTTCAGCGGCGGGAGTACAGCCGGCTGACGGCGATGGGGCCCGGGCCGGTGAAGACGAGCAGCAGGAAGGCCCAGCAGAACATCACCGAGGCCTCGCCGCCGTTCTGGATGGGCCACAGCGCCAGCTTCTGGTGCACGTCGAAGTAGGCGTACGCCATGGAACCGGAAGCGACCAGGGCCGCGCCGCGGGTGCCGATGCCGAGCATCACCAGGACACCGCAGACGAGCTGGATGACGGCCGCGTACCAGCCGGGCCAGGTGCCGGCGTCGATGGTGCCGCCGTTGGTGCCGGCGGCGCCGCCGAGGACGCCGAAGAGCGAGGCGGCGCCGTGGCAGGCGAAGAGCAGGCCGACGACGATCCGGAAGAGGGAGAGGACGTACGGCCGGGCGGCGTCCAGGCGGGCCGCGAGCGGTGCGGAGCCGCGGGGGAAAGCGGACGCCGAGTGGGGGGCGGCCTGAGTGGGTGTGGGGGGCATGGGACTGCTCCTCGTGTCGGGGACGGATACGACGAGAGGTCCAAAGGTTAGGTACCCCTAACGATACTTGCAAGTTCAAGTTTCTCGTTCGCTTCGAGCGCTCCGGTCGTGCGCCGGGCGCTCCGGCGTTTTCTCCTCACCCTCCCGGCTTCCTCGCGCATCCGGAACCGGTCGGTCGTCCGGTCCCTCTGATGACAGCGTGCGACGTACGGCGCGCCACCGAAAGCGGAACAACTGGTCGAATTTTCCGAAAGCGGGCGGGGTGGTTCTTTCCGGCTCCCACCCCGTGCGCCCGACCGTTCTGCGGTGCATGCCTGCCTCGCGTGTCCCGTACATCCCGCGTCTCCTCTCCCGCCCCGCGTCTCCTCTCCGCCGCGCGCGCCTCGCTCGGTCTCGCTCGCCTCATCCGTCCTCGCGGAAGCGTGAGGCGACGCCAGTCACGCTCGTCCCGTACCCTGAGGGGAGCAGAAGGGGAGTAGCTCTTCGCCGGACCGTCGACATACTGCTGGGCCTCAGGGTCCGGCCGGCGCCCGGAGGCCGTACCCGTAGGGGTGCAGGCCAGCGAGACCTTCGGCCGCAGTGTCCATGACGCTGCCGTGCCGAAGCGACCCCTGAAACCCCTAGGGCGAATCCCCCGGGACTCGGGGCGGGACCCTTCCGGTGCGGCAGCCCCACCGACGAGGAAACCCTGTGATCAGCCTCACCGTCACCGCTCTGGTCTTCGGCGTGATCTTCCTGGCCGAGCTGCCGGACAAGACCGCCCTGGCCTCGCTCATGCTCGGCACCCGTTACCGCGCCTCGTACGTCTTCGCGGGCGTCGCCGCCGCCTTCGTCGTGCACGTCGCCCTGGCGATCGCCGCGGGCAGCCTGCTCACCCTCCTCCCGCACCGCCTGCTCCAGGCCATCGTCGGCGCGGCCTTCCTGATCGGCGCGGCGATGCTGCTGTTCCAGAAGGATGAGGACGACGAGGAGGTCAGGAAGCCCGCCGATCAGTCCTTCTGGAAGGTGTCCGGCGCCGGGTTCATGCTCATCCTGGCGGCCGAGTTCGGCGACCTCACCCAGATCATGACCGCGAACCTCGCGGCCCGCTACGACGATCCCGTCTCGGTCGGTCTCGGCGCGGTCCTCGGACTGTGGGCCGTGGCGGCCCTCGGCATCGTCGGGGGCCGGACCCTGATGCGCTACGTGCCCCTGACGCTGATCACTCGTATCGCCGCTCTGGTGATGCTGGCGCTGGCCGGTTTCAGCCTCTACGAGGCGGCTGTGGGGTAAGTGGCACGGGGCCGGGTCCTGGGGGCGGAAGGCCGGCCGGTTCGCCGACCGACGCCCCCTCAGGGCAGCTCTCTGGCGCTCCAGCGGTTCGCCTCCCGAACGCGCCTGAGCAGTTCCGCGCGGCGGGTCGAAGCGGGGTCCGCAGGGCTGAAGGTCCCGGAGGGAGGTCGAGACCGACTGTCTGAAGGCCTGATCGTCACGTCGCCCCAGTGGTAGGCGGTCGGCTCCTGTCGGCGGATCCACTCCGGGGATCCAGGGCCAGGGCGAGCGCCCCGTAGTCGTCCGCTCTGCGCGTCCCGCACGCGCCGCAGGTCCGCATGCCGTCCGCCACCGACCAGGCGGAGGGCGGGTGGGCGCAGGAACGGTGCGGGATGGGGGAGACGAGGGAGCTGTTCTGTGTGTTCCGTGTGTTCCGCGTGTTCCACGGGCGCGTGGAGGTCCGGGCCGAGGTCATGAGCGGGCCGCCGTCCGCAGGCACGGAGTCGCCCCGACGGCCGGCAGGCCGACGGCGAACCGTCCGGCGGCGAACCGTCCGGCGGGGCCGGACCGCCCGGACCGCCCGAGGGGCGCGCATCGGAGGCGCCGGGAAGTGGAAGGCCGGGCCACCGCGGCCCGTGGGGCGTTATTCTGAGGACGCATCGAATCTCCTGGTGTTGTCAGGGGTTGGATGTCGGCCTCGGCGGGGCTCGTCCGGTGGTTGCGGCACCGGAGAGCGGATATCCGCCGGGGCTTTTTCTTGTCCGTTTTGCGTATCGCGTATTCCGTTGTGTGCGCCCGTTGTGCGTGTCCGTTGTGCGTGTCCGCCGCGCGCTTCCGTGGGGCGCGTTCGTCCTGCACGTTCGTCACGTGTGTCCGTTGTGCGGGTTCGTCGTGCGGGCCCGTCGTGCGGGTTCGTCGTATAGGCCCGCGAAGTGGCTTTCCGAGTACGCGTGTTGACGCCCTGCCGCAGTGGATCCGGCGCGCCCGGCGGCGTGACCGCGACGCTACTCGCAGTGTTTCTGCGAGTCAAGAAATACTGCGTCTGTACCGTCTCTCAACGCTCTGCGATTCTTGGTGCGACGCGAGGGGAGAGTGCCTATGGCTGCGCGTTTCGGCCTGGTCGTCAGGTCCGCCTTGTGCGGACCGGAAGCTGCGCACGCCTTCGGCACCCTGGTCTCGCGGACGGTCGAGAACATCAGACGGCGTGAATCCGGAACGCTCCTGCTCGCGACGCATCGCACGCCGGACGAATCCGACGTATGCGTCTCCTGCGAGCCGTACGCCGATCGCTCGGCATTCGGTGAACGTGAACGGCGGCCGCATGCCCGGCGGTTCTTCGCCGAGCGCGCACATCGCGTCTCCGGGGCCGAGGCCGCCTTTCCGGAGCGCGCCGACGGGAAGCACGCCGAGGGAGAAGGGGCCGGTGGCGTACCTGCCGGCGGAGGGATGTGAGCGAGCCGGTGGCCGACGCGGGACGCGGAATCGACGAAGACGCCGAGCAACGTGACAGGGAGAGGCGGGCGTTCGGCGCGCTGGTGGCGGAACTCCGGGCGCGGCGCGGCCTGACGCAGAAGGAACTGGCGGCCCGACTCGGCCGTACGACCAGTTGGCTCTCCCAGGTCGAGCGGGGGATCCAGCCGGTCAACCGGCTGGACGTGCTGCACCGGCTGGCGGTCGGACTCGGCGTATCCGTAGGCGAGTTGCGCCCCGACGCGCCGTCGGCCGGAGGAGCGGCGGACCGACCCGCAAGGGCGGCGGACCGACCCGTAGGGGTGGCGGACCGACCCCTGAGGGACGACCGTCTGAGCCGGGCGAGGCTCCTCCTCTCCGGACACCCCGCGCTCGGGACGCTGCTCTCCTCCGGTCCTGCGAACGCCTCCCTCCCGCCGCACACTTCGCCCCGGCCGGACGCCTCCACTGCGCCGGACGCACGGCACGGCGTCCCACCGCTCACCGACCTCCGGGAGGACGTCGAGCGCGTGTGGTCCCTGGCCCACGGCGACCGGTACGCGGAGCTGGGCTCGGCGCTGAACGCGCTGCTGCCCGTCCTCGAACGGCTGGCGCGCACGGCCGGGAAGCGCGAGCGGGCCATGGCGTACGGCCTCCTCGCGCGGACCTATCAGGCGCTCTCGGCCGCCTTCGCCCGGCAGAACGAGGCGGATGCCGCATGGGTGGCCGCCGACCGGTCCATCTCGGCGGCGGAGATGTCGGGGCACGTGCTCGACGTCTTCGCGGGGACCTACCGACTGGCACACGCCTGCGTCCGGCTCCGGAGGTACGAGCAGGCGGAGCACGTCGCGCGGGCCGCGGTGGACGCGCTCGGCCGGCACTGTGAGGAGGCGGCGTCCGCCCCGGAGGAACTGTCGCTCCTGGGCTCCTTCCACCTGGTGCTCGCCCTCGTCCACGCCCGGCGCGGCGACCGCGCGGCCGCCCTGCGGGAGACGGAACACGCCCGGTCGGTGGCGCGTCGCGTCGGTGGCGACCGGAACGACTTCAACCTGGAATTCGGCCCCACCAACGTGGAGATCCAGGCGGTGGCCGTCGCCGTGGAGCTCGGTGACGCCGGCGAAGCGCTCGACACCGGCCTGCGGGTGGACGCGAGCGGTCTGTCCGTGGAGCGGCGGGCGCGGCTGGCCCTCGACCTGGGCAGGGCGCATGCCCAGCTCCGGCACGTCGGCGACGCCGTGGAGTGCTTCCTCGCGGCCGAGCACCTGGACCCGGACATGCTCCGCGGGCACGAGGCGGCACGGTCCGCGATCCGTGACCTGACCCTCCTCGCCGGGCGCCCCACTCCACCGGCGCTGCGGGAGCTGGCGGAACGGACGGGGGCGAGGGGCTGATGCTCTTTGGGCCTTGGGGCCTTCAGGGCTGGGGGCTTCCGTAGTCCCGTAGGGGCGTTTCCTTTACGCCCCTACGGGACCCTTCTGAGCGGACGGTTCGTGAGCGTTCAGTAGCGGCTGTTCCGGCTGTTCCGGAGGGTGCGCACACTTCAGTGGCCACCCATACGGCGCCGGCCGGTGCACCGACGCGCCGTACTCGCCCCGTGGACTGGTTCGCAAGCGGCTCACGGCCTTGGCCCGGAGGACCAGTACGCACGCCGGATGGACGAGGCGCAGGTCACGCGAGGTCCTGTCACAACGCGCCGGGCTGTCCCGTCAGAGAGGTGACAGCGAAAGCGACGTGACACAGGAGTTCCCATGAACGCGCGCCTGAACCTCTTCGACGACCCGCAGACGGCCCGGTTCGTGAAGCACCTCGTCGGGGCGGGTGAGGTCGTGACGGATTCGGGGTTGCCGGCTGTGACGCAGGAGCTGGTGAAGATCCGCGCCAGCCAGATCAACGGCTGTGGCTTCTGCACCGACATGCACACCAAGGAGGCCGTCCAGGCGGGGGAGAACGCGACCCGTCTCCACCTGGTCGCGGTCTGGCGGGAGGCCACGGTCTTCACCGATGCCGAGCGGGCCGCCCTGGAGCTGACGGAACAGGGCACCCGCATCGCCGACGCGGCCGGGGGAGTGCCCGACGAGGTCTGGGCGAACGCCGCCCGGCACTACGACGAGCGGCAGCTCGCCGCCCTGGTGTTCCTCATCGGCCTCATCAACGCCTTCAACCGCATGAACGTCATCGTTCAGACGCCCGCGGGCGACTACCGGCCCGGCCGGTTCGCCTGAAGGGGGTCAGGGGCCTGGTAGCCCGCTGGTGTCCCGCCGTCCCGCCGTTGTGCCGGCCGGGCGCGTGAGAAGAACCGTTCACGCGTCCGGCCGGAGGAAGTCGGTGAGCGCGGAGGCCAGGGCCTCGGGGGCCTGTTCGGCGACGTGGTGTCCGGAATCGATGCCGTGGCCGCGGACGTCGTCGGCCCACCGGTTCCAGATGGCGACGGGGTCCCCGTACAGGTCTTCCAGGTCGTCCCGCAGCGACCAGAGGACGAGCGTCGGACATGTGACGCGCCTGCCGGCGGCCCGGTCGGCTTCCTCGTGCCGCCGGTCGACGGTGAGGCCGGCGCGGTAGTCCTCCAGCATCGCGCGGACCACGTCCGGCCGGCGTACGGCCTGCCTCCACTCGTCGTGGTTCTCCCGGCCCATGGCCTCGGGGTCGCCGTGGTACCAGCGGTCGGGGTCGGCGGTGATGACCCGTTCGGGAATGTCCGGCTGGGCGAAGAAGAACCAGTGCCACCACTGCGTGGCGAACTCGACGGTGATCCGTGACAGGTGTTCCGTCAGCGGCAGGCAGTCCGCGAACACCACCCGGGAGACGGCCTCGGGGTGGTCGAGCGTGAGGCGCAGAGCCACGCTGCCTCCGCGGTCGTGCCCGACGAGCGCGAACCGGGGGTGTCCGAGGTGGCGCATCAGGGCCACCACGTCCCCGGCGACCGCGCGCTTGGAATAGCCCGAGTGATCCGCCGTGAACCGCGGCCCCCGCGACCGTCCGTAACCCCGCAGGTCCGGGCAGACCACCGTGTGACCGGCCCGTATGAGCGACGGAGCGACCTTGTGCCATGTCGCCGACGTGCGGGGATGGCCGTGCAGCAATACGACGGGCGGACCGTCCCCGCCATGGCGGACGAAGAGGGACGCCTCGCCGACGTCGATCCGGTCCGCCTCGAAACCCTCGAACATCCGGCCTCCCGACAGGGCCCGGCGTACGCACCGGTCCCGCCACCGAGACGTACGGCATCAGCGGTCCCTCGTGCTCCGGCAGTCCCGCATGCCCCGGTCGGCAACGGTCATGCGCGGCGGTCTCACCGCTCTCATGGCGGGCGGCGGCGTTCTCGCCCCCCGGCGTCGGTGCTTCGCGGCGTCACCGTCGGTCGCCGAAAGGCGCCGACCGGGACGCCGGCCGGGAGGCGCTGGTCGGGAGGACACAGGACGGTTGCGGGGAGCGTGGCGGGCCGAGGTTAGGGCGGCCGATTCGGCGGTCAGTCGTCGCCGGCGGTGATGTGGAGGGTGAGGGTGCCGTCGGCCGCGGACTCGACGCGGACCCCGGTGAGGTCCAGGACGTGTGCGTCGGGGGCGTGAGCCGCCGCGCGCGGACCGACGCCGATCACGCGCATGCCGGCCGCGCGGCCGGCTGCGATGCCCGCGCCCGAGTCCTCGAACACCACACACTCGTGGGGGCCGAAGCCCAGCTCGGCGGCGGCCTTGAGGAACCCCTCGGGGTCGGGCTTGCTGGCACCGACGCTCTCGGCGGTGACGCGGACGGTGGGCATCGGCAGCCCGGCGGCCGCCATGCGGGCCTCGGCGAGGGGGCGGTCGGCGGAGGTGACGAGGGCGTGCGGGAGGCCGGCGAGGGCGCTCATGAAGGCCGGTGCGCCGGGGACGGGGACCACGCCGTCCATGTCGGCGGTCTCGGCCTCCAGCATGCGCCGGTTGTCCTCGTGGTTGAGCTCCATGGGCCGGTCGGGGAGCAGGAGCGCCATGGTGGCCCAGCCCTGGCGGCCGTGGACCACCTTCAGCGCCTCGTCGGCGTCCAGCCCGTGTTCCTCGGCCCAGCGGCGCCAGCAGCGCTCGACGACCACGTCGGAGTTGACGATGGTGCCGTCCATGTCGAGGAGCACGGCCTTGATCGCACCTATGGACTCTGACCTGGGCATACTGCACTCCTGCGGGGGTGGGGCGGGCGTCGCCGGACTCGCCCCGGGCGAGCGGGGACGCTTTGTTTCTCCACGATACAAAACAGGAGAGGGCGCGCCAATACCGCAGCTCAGTGGTGTTCGCCCCACCCTGCCCGGCGGTAACGGCGGTGATGCGGTGCCGGCGGCGGCGGTGGAGTGCCGCGACGGTGAGGGCCGGGAGCGGGGCCTTGGGTGGGCAGGGCATGCGGTGCTCCGACCAGGAAGGTACGCCGCGAGTGCGGTGGCCGGTCCCGGACGGTTTCCCCGGAGTGGATCAAGCCCGCCGATCACGCCCGGCGGAGTACCTTCACCATGACCTGTTCCCTGGTCACCCCATCCGGCAGCACGCTGCCGGGCTCTCCCGTGACCGTGAACCCGTTGCGCCGGTAGAGGGCGATGGCGGGTTCGTTGCCCGGGAGCACCGCGAGCCTCAAGGCCGTTCCGCCCGATCCCAGAGCCCAGGTCTCGACCGCCGTGATCAGCCGGTTGCCGATGCCACGGCCCCGCGCCTCGGAGCTGACCCAGACGGACCGCAACTCCCTGGTGTCACCGGCGCCGGGAAGGCCGCTGGCCATGCCGACGGCGTGCCCGTTCAGCAGCGCGGCGACGTGGTAGGCGCCGGGAAGCTCCAGGCGCGCACGCCAGCGTTTTTCCTCGCCCCTGTCCCAGTCGGCGAGCCGGACTCTGAATGCGTTCGGCGCGTCAGTCAGCGCCGCGAGGCGGAGCGTCCGCCACAACGGCCAGTCGTCTTCCGAGAGAACCCGCAGAGTCATCATGCCCGCGAGTCTTTCGCCGCGCGCCCGGTGGGTCCACCGTGTTCTTCAACACCCGGCCTCTCGGGGTGGCCCTTACACGTGCACCCGACGGCGTCCCACCCCCGCCGGTCGGTGGCCCTTACATCCTGCCTGCGGCTGACGTGGCGTCACGCGGTAGGCCTCGTAAGGGGCCAGGGCTCGTTCCCCTGGCCGATGCCCGGCCCTTCGGGGATTTCTACCGTGACGGGCATGACGAAGAATTTTGCACGTCGTTCCGCACGTCGTTCCACGCGTTGTTTCGTGCCTCGTTCCGCACGTGGTTTCGCCCCGCATTCCGTGCGCCCCGGACGCGGCCGGGCGAGTACGGTCGCCGCCGCGACCCTGCTCGCCGCGCTCGCCGGTTCCCAAATACCCGCCGTCGCCGCGGCGGCACCGGCCGCCTCCGCCACTTCCACCGCCTCCGCCACTCCCACCTCCACCACCCCCGCCTCCGCCGCCGGCAGATCCGCCGGGCCCGAGGTGCCCGTGCCCACCGTCCGGCAGCCGATCGGGGAGAAGGTTCTCCGGCTGGTCGACGGGTCCCGGGCGGACCCGTGGAAGCCGTCCGCGGGGAAGCGCGAGCTGATGGTCTCGGTCTGGTACCCGGCGCGGTCCGGGCGCGGTGCCACGGCGCCGTACGTCTCGCCGGGGCTCTCCGAAGCGCTGTACGGCAACACCAAGTTGAGCACCGTACGGACCCACGCCGTCGTCGACGCCGTACCGGCGGCCGGCGGGGCGCGGCCGCTCGTGGTGCTGTCGCCGGGCTTCGGGCAGAGCCGGGCGTCGCTGACCTCCGTCGCCGAGGAACTGGCGAGCCGCGGCTACGTGGTGGCCGGTGTCGACCACACCTACGAGGCCGCGGTCGAGTTCCCGGGCGGCCGCATCGAGCAGTGCGCGATCTGCGGCCCCGAGCAGCGTGACAACGCGGCGGTGGTCCGCAACCGCGCCAAGGACCTCCGCTTCGTCCTCGACCGGATCGTCACCGGCTCCCCGGTCGTGCCGGGCCTGCGGGTCGACCGCGCCCGCGTCGGCATGGCCGGCCACTCCATCGGCGGTGCGAGCGCCGTGGAGGTGCTGGGGCAGGACGCCCGGGTGTCCGCCGCCGCCGACATGGACGGTGACTTCTTCACCGATCCGCCCGCCGAGGGTGCCGGGAAGCCGGTGCTGCTGCTCGGTGCGGCCCGGGCCGGCGACCTCGGCGGGCCCATGGACACCTGGAGTCCCGCCTGGAAGCGGATGACCGGCTGGAAGCGCTGGCTGGACGTGGGCAAGGGCGGCCACATGACCTTCACCGACATGCACTGGCTCGCCGACCAGGTGGGTCTGCCGGAGGGCGTGCCGCCGGAGGACGCGGCCGGCGCGTTCGGCACACTCCCCAGCGGCCGCGCCAACGCGCTCACCCGGGCGTACCTCGTCGCCTTCTTCGACAAGCACCTGCGCGACGCGCCCGGGAAGCTGCTCGACGGTCCGTCGGCGGAGTTCCCGGAGGTGGCGTTCCTGAAGCAGGAGGAGGGCGGGAGCCCGGCCCGTCAGCGGTAGCCCTGAGGGGGCACGGACACACGGAGAGAGGGGGCGCGAGAGAACAAGCGGTTCCGCCCGCCGGTCAGGGAGTGCGGGCGGAACCACTTTGTTTCCCAAAGATACAAAAAATCTCGCCCTTCGCGCCAACGCCCCAGGTCAGATGGGGCGTGAGGGGTCCGTGGGGCCGTCGTGACGGCGTAACCCGGCGGGCCCCGGGCGGCCATTCGGACGACGATGGGAAGGCGACGCGCCGGAACCGGTCCGCACCCCGGACCCCGTCCCCGAGGAGGCGCTGCCATGTCCCAGGAGACCCCGGGCACCCCGGGAAGCCCGAGCACCCCGGGAAACCCGAGCACTCCCGGAGTCCCGGGCGCCCCGGACACCCCTGGTGCCGCGACGACCGCGGCGCCCCTCCCCGGCGAGGAGCACCCCGCCCGTACCGTCCGCCTCGCGATCGGGGCCCTGCTGCTGGGCATGCTGCTGGCGGCGCTCGACCAGACGATCGTGTCCACCGCCCTGCCCACGATCGTCAGCGATCTCGGCGGCCTGGAACACCTGTCCTGGGTGGTCACCGCCTACATGCTCGCCTCCACGGCGGCCACCCCGCTCTGGGGCAAGCTCGGCGACCAGTACGGCCGGAAGAAGCTCTTCCAGACCGCCATCGTGATCTTCCTGATCGGCTCGGTGCTGTGCGGCATCGCGCGGAGCATGCCGGAGCTGATCGCCTTCCGGGCCGTCCAGGGCCTGGGCGGCGGCGGCCTCATGGTGTTGTCGATGGCGATCGTCGGCGACATCGTCCCGCCCCGCGAACGCGGCCGCTACCAGGGCCTGTTCGGCGCGGTCTTCGGCGGGACGAGCGTGCTGGGCCCGCTGCTGGGCGGGCTGTTCGTCGACCACCTGAGCTGGCGCTGGGTGTTCTACATCAACGTCCCCGTGGGCATCGTCGCGCTCGCCGTCATCGCGGCCGTCCTGCACATCCCCGTCCGCCGCACCCCGCACCGCATCGACTACCTCGGCACCCTCCTCATCGCGGGCGTGGCCACCTGCCTGGTGCTGATGACCTCGCTGGGCGGGGTGAGCTACCCCTGGTCGTCCTGGCAGATCATCGGGCTCGGGGTGCTCGGGGTGCTGCTGCTGGTCCCGTTCGTCCTCGTCGAACGACGGGCCGCCGAACCGGTGCTGCCCCTGGGGCTGTTCCGGAACCACACCTTCACGCTCTGCTCGGTGATCGGCTTCGTCGTCGGCTTCGCGATGTTCGGGTCGATGACCTACCTGCCGACGTTCCTCCAGGTCGTGCACGGCGTGACGCCGACGCTCTCCGGCGTCCACATGCTGCCCATGGTCGCGGGCATGCTGATCTCCTCCACCGCCTCCGGACAGATCGTCAGCCGCACCGGCCGCTACAAGGTCTTCCCGGTCGCCGGAACCGCCGTGATGTGCGTCGGACTGCTGCTCCTGCACCAGTTCCGGCCGTCCACCAGCACCACCGTGATGAGCGTCTGCTTCTTCGTGTTCGGCTTCGGGCTCGGCCTGGTCATGCAGGTGCTCGTGCTCATCGTGCAGAACTCCGTCGCCTACGAGAACCTCGGCGTCGCCACCTCCGGCGCCACCTTCTTCCGCTCCATCGGCGCCTCGTTCGGCGTCTCCGTGTTCGGCACGATCTTCAGCAACAAGCTCGCCCCGCGCGTCACCGACGCCCTGGCCGGCGTCCCGCTGCCGCCCGGACTGAGCCCCGGCACGCTCACCGCCGACCCGCGCGCCGTCGACCGGCTGCCCGCCGCCGCCAAGGGCGGCGTCCTGGCCGCGTACTCGGACTCCATCACCGACGTCTTCCTCTACGCCGTCCCCGCTGGGATCGCCGCGTTCGTCCTCGCCTGGTTCCTGCGCGAGGAACCGCTGCGCGCCGGGGTCACCGCCCCCGACCACAGCGAGGTCGTCTCCAGCAACCCCGTCGAACGCTCCTCCCACGACGAGGTGGCCCGCGCCCTGTCCGTGCTCGGCAGCCGCGAGGGACAGAAACGGATCTACGAGCGGATCACCGAACGCGCCGGGCTCGACCTGCACCCCGCCGCGAGCTGGCTGCTGCTGCGCACCCGACGGCACGGGTTCGCCGAGCCGGCCGCCCTCGCCGAACGCGTCGACGTCCCGCTGCGCGTCGTCACCGACGCCGTCCGGCAGCTCGAAGCGGGCCGGCTGGTCCGGCGCGAAGGGCTGCGGATCTTCCTCACCGACGAGGGACGGGACCAGGCCGACCTCCTGTTCCGGGTACGGGAGGAGTCACTCGCGGAACTGCTCGGCGACTGGTGGGGCCCGGAGCGGCCCACGGACCTCGACGCCCTCGTCCACGAGCTCTGCGGCGAACTGTGCGGCTCGGACGCGGAGCAGCCGCACGACGGGCACCGGTGGCGGAGCCTGGCCGATCACCGGCACCCATGACGGCGGACCGCGCTGCCCGGTGACGGCCCGTCCCGCCCCCTAGGGGACGTCGCCCGGGCGGCCGGCGCCGTCCTCCAGTTCCTTCCCCAGCCACACCTCGGCGTAAGGGCCACGCACATAGGGCTCGACTGCGGTGAACCCGTGCCGGGCGTACAGCGCCCGGGCCTCGGTCAGGTCGCGGCGCGTCTCCAGCACCACCCGTTCCGCGCCCCGGCCGCGCGCGGCCTCGGCCACGGCACCCAGCAGCGCGTCCCCCAGCCCCCGGCCGCGGTGCGCGGGCCGGACGAACATCCGTTTGAGCTCGGCGGTACGGGCGTCGAGCAGCCGCAGCCCGGCGCAGCCCGCCGGCTCGTCCCCGTACCGGGCGAGCAGGAAGACGCCGTCGGGCGGGGCGAGGTCGTCGCTGGAGTCCTCGGCCAGGTGCCGTTCGATCTCCTCCGGGGTGGTGGTCCGCCCGTGGTGCAGCAGGTACCAGCGGTCCGCGACGTCGATCAGGTACTCGCGGAGGAGGAGGGTGGCCTCGGGCGAGGTGATGGGGTGCGGGGTGACGGTGAGCTGGGGGGTGACGGCGGCAGTGAGTTGTGGGGTGCCGGCGAGCTGCGGGGTGTCCGTGAAGTGCGGGGTGGTCGTGTGTGGCAGGGCTGTCGTGAGTGGCGGGGCTGTGGTGAGTGGTGGGGTGGTGGCGAGCCGCGGGGTTGTCGTGCGTGACGGGGTGGTGGTGAGCTGCTGGGTGGTGGTGAGAGGCCCAGGAGCGGTGAGGGGCTTGGGAGCATCGAGTGGCCCGGGAGCAGTGAGGGACCCGGGAGCAGCAAGTGTCTCGGGAGTAGTGAGGGGTTGAGTGCCGGTGCGAGGGCGCCCGCCGCTGTCGTCGCCGGTGTCGCCGCCTGTGGTGGGACGTGTGGTCGTCATGGAAGGGGAGGGTGGCAGCCGGACCGGGAGGGCGCGCGGGAATTTCCGGGCGGCCGGCGCCGGTGTCCGAGTCACCGGGACGGCGGGGCCGGCGCTCGCCGGCGTATCGGGGGGCCTGGGAGAAGTCGGGAGACCTGAGAGGTCCTGGAGGGAACTTGATGGTCGCCGCACCCTACGGAAAGAGCCCGAACGTCCCGTAAGGGCGACGCCCCCGCCCTCCCGTACGGGGGAAGGATCCGCCGTCCTTTACAACGAGCAATCCGCCGCCCCGTAAGGGAGAAACCCCGTCGTCCCCACCCCCACGGGAACCCTCGGCACCCCTAATGGGCGGGAATGTCGGCACCGCGCCCCCTAGGGGGACGCCTTCCGGCCACGTTCGGCGGCTTTGAGGTGACCTGGGGGTGACCTGCGGCTGTTCTCCAGGACTCAGTAAGGTCTCAAAGAGCCGGACGAGGGTGACCGTCAGGGTGACCGCGATGGGCGACCGGAGGAGCGGCAAGGCGTGGTGGAAGCAGAACGGAGCGGGGCGGCCGATGCTCCGCGGGCGGGTTCACGGACCTTCGTGGCCCTGGGAGCCCTCTGGCTGATCGCCGGGTTCCTGGCGGTGCGCCAGGCGGCGGTGGTGCTGCGACGGCCGCCCGACCGCCGGTTCACCGACCTCGGCGCCTGGATAGGGGAGCACGGCGTCCTGCGGACGCGCGGCTCCTTCTACGAGGACGACCGGTTCACCGGTACCCCGGTCGGCGGCCTGGTGCTCAGACCGCTGACGAACGCCGCCGAGCGCAGCCTCGGCATCGGCTGGACGCTCGCGACGCTGCTGCTCGTCGTCGCGCTCGCACTGGTCGCCGCCCGCGCGCTCCCCGGGCCGCTCTCCCGCCGCACCGCCCTCCTGGCCGCCCCCGTCGCGGTGATCCTCACCGTGCTCTCGCTGCCGGTCCGCAGTACCTTCAGCCTCGGCCAGACCAGCATCATCCCCGTCCTGCTCGTCCTCCTGGCCTGCTGCCTGCCGTGGTTCGCCCGGGGCGACGGGCGGGCGGCCGGCGTCCTCGTCGGCGTCGCGGCGGCCCTGCAGCCGGCCGTCCTCCTCTTCACCCCGCTGCTGTGGCTGACCGGCCGCCGCCGCGCGGCCGTCACCACCGGCGTGACGTTCGCCGCCGCCACCGCCGTGGCCTGGGCCGTGGCGCCCGACGACTCCTGGACGTACTGGGTCCACCACATCGCCGGCGCAGGCCTCGGCGACAAGCCCGACGGGCTGACCAACCAGTCGCTGCACGGCCTGCTGCTCCGCCTCGGCCTGCACGGCCCGGTGGAGATCGCGCTGTACGGGGTGCTGGCCGTCCCGGTGGCCGTCCTCGGGCTGCGCCGGGCCGTGCACTACGCCCGCGACGGGCAGCCGCTGCTCGCCACGGCCATCACCGGCTGCGTCGCGGTCGCCGTCTCGCCCACCGCCTGGCAGCACCAGCAACTGTGGATCCTGCTCGCCCTCGCCGGGCGCGTCGGCAAGCGGCGCGCGGACCGGCTGGTGTGGCCCGTCCTCGTCGTGCTGGTCATGACGCTGAACCACACGATCATCGTCCCGGACCACCCCGTCCTCGTCCCGATCGGCGACAACGCGCCGCTGCTCGCCGCGCTCGCCGCCGCCTGCGCGGTGCCGTTCCTGACCCGCACGTCACCGCTGTGGGACCGGCCGGCGCCGACCCCGGTCGCCGAGCCGCAGCCCGGCCGCTTCTCGTGGGTGCCGCTGCTGCGCTTCTGGAAGCGGCCGCTCAACCGGCCGAACCTGTTGCTGGAGTTGATGCTGATACGGGTGGGTTACTTCGCCTACTCGTACATCCGCGGCAGCGCCCCCGACGAGCGGGCCCTCGCCGAGGCGCACGGGCGGCAGATCAGCGGTGCCGAGGAGTTCCTGCACATCGACTTCGAGCATGGCTTCAACCACTTCGTGGCGGGCATCGGCTGGCTCAAGGACGCCATGAACTACTACTACGGCACCTTCCACTTCCTGGTGCCGCTGTCCCTGCTGGCCTTCATGTACGTACGCCGCCCGGCCACCTACCGGTGGGCGCGCACCGCCCTCGCGCTGGCCACGCTGCTGGCGCTGGTCGGCTTCTGGGCGTACCCGCTGGCACCGCCGCGGCTGATGCCGGGCCGCGGCTTCATCGACACGGCGAACGGTCCCCAGGACCTGTCCAATCCCGACTTCGGCGCGCTCACCGAGCTGTCCAACCAGTACGCGGCGATGCCCTCGCTGCACATCGGCTGGTCGCTGTGGTGCGGCGTGATGATCGCCGTCGTGGCGCCGAAGGTGTGGATGAAGGTGCTGGGGATGGTCTACCCGATGATGACCTTCCTGGTGATCATCGGCACGGCCAACCATTACGTCCTCGACGCGTGCGGCGGCGCACTGGTGGTGGCCTCCGGGTTCGGCATCCAGTACGCGCTGAGCGGCCCGGGCCGGACGGCCCGCGCCCGGATCCCGGCGGCCCGCAGCGGGAGCGACGCACCGGAACCGGCGCCCGCGGCACGGGTCTGACCCGGGCGGTGGCGCGGTCGGGGGTCGCGCCGCGGGCGGGCGGTCGCGTCCCGGGCGGGCGGCGGCTTCCTGGGCGGGCGGTCGCGCTGCGGGCGAGCCGTCGTCCTGCGGACGAGCCGTCGTCCTGCGGACGAGCCGTCGTCCTGCGGACGGGCGGCCGCGCTGCGGGTCCGTGCGACCGGGCGGGAGCCGGAGTTCCCGATCGTCCGGGCGATCGAGGCGCGGGACGGGCGGATCGCCCGCGTGCGGCCGTTCCCACGGGACAGCGCCGCGATCACCGAGGTGTGCGAGGAGCCGGCCCCGGCCCACCGACGGGGGCGCGGCGGGCGGGGGCCGGAGGAGGGGTGACGGCCTCCCGGCGGCGTCTCGGCCGCCGGTCGGTCGTCTGCCCTGGAGAGGGCGTGTCAATCGCCGGTCGTCCGGCGATGTGCGCTGGTCATGCGCCGGTTGTTCGGTGCTGTGCGGCGGTCGTGCGGCGGTCGTGTGGCGGTTGTAGGTCGGTCGTTCGTCGGACGTTCGTCGGTGATCCGCTGATCACTCGCTGATCACCCGCGGGTCGTTCGTCGCCGGCCACCGATCGCCCGCCGTCCATCCGCCGATCCCCGGCCGGTCAATCACCGATCCCCGGCCGGTCTATCGCCGATCTCCGGCCGGTCACCCGCCGGTCATTCGCCGACGAGGACGCGTGACGCCGGGTCGGTCACGTCGGTGACGTCGTAGACCGCGCTGAACGCGGACGTCTTGGCGGCCGTCGGGCACCCGAAGCCGCCCTCGACCTTCACCGGCGTGGGGGCGCCGGAGAGGGTGATCCTCGACGGGTTGTCGGCGTCGCCGTTGGTGAAGACGGCCGGCAGCGCCGCCGGCGCGGTGGGTGCCGCCGTGACGGTGCAGGTCGCCAGGCCCGTCGTGGAGAGCTTGAAGCCTCCGGCGGGCATGCCGAGCGTGGCGATGATCGGGGCGCCGTTCTGCATGGCGACGGTCCAGGTGCCGTAGGTCTCCACGGTCGCTCTGACACCCGGCATGCTGGTCGTGCAGCCGCTGAAGGTGGGCGGGTTGATGTCGTTGCTGACCGGGCCGGAGGCGTTGTGGTTGCCGGGTGCGTCGGGGATCCGGTTGTTGGCGCTGCCGGCCGTGGGCGCGGAGCCGGAGGCCGTACAGGTGACGGTGACGGAGCCGGCCTTGAACGTCGCCTTGCCGTTGAGCGTCGCGGCGAACGAGTGGCCGGCCGGCGTCACGGTGGTGGACGGGGCGTCGGCGGCCGTGGCGGTTCCGGCCGTGGCGGTCCCGGCGCCGGTGAGGGCGAGCGCGGCGGTCAGGGATAAGCCGGCCCCGGCGGCGAGCAGGGTACGGGCGCGGAGGCGGGGGAGCGGTGTGGTCATTGCGGCTCCTTCGGGGGGAGGGGTGGTGCGTGGGGGACCTTGCGAAGGGGGACGCGCGGGGGTGCGGCGGGTGGGGCGGGTGCAGTGGTCGGGGCCGAGGGGGACGTTGTGGGCTCGACGGGTTCGTCCTCCGGTTCCGCCGTCGCCGACGCGGGTGGCGGCGGGGGCGGTGGGTGCGGCTGCCAGGCGAAGACCATGCTGCCGCCGATGACGCCGAGCAGGGTGCCCAGCAGGAACCCGCCGAGGTTGGAGAGCACCAGCGCGGCGGCGGCGCACATGACGGTGACGATCCCGGCGAACATCCGGTAGGAGGGGGCGAACCAGGCGCTCAGCCCCATCATGATCATCACCAGCCCCATCAGGATCGACAGGATGCCGGTGATCCCCTGGACCAGCATGATCTTCAGCGGCCCCAGCGGAATGGCGCAGATCTCGGCCCCCGCGAGGGCGCTGAGCAGACCGCCCCAGAAGGGGCGGCCCTTGCGCCACGTCCGCCAGGCCGACCAGGGGTGACGGCGTGCCTCGGTGCCGGACGTCACGTCAGAAGCACTCCGACTTGCCCTTGTGCAGTGTCAGGTTCAAGCCCGACAGCTTGAACTTCGCCGCGGTGGTGGCGACGGCGGTCTGCTTGACATCCTTGATGGTGACCGTCCTGGCCTGCTGGGCGAAGAGGTCCTGTATGCCCTGTGCCGTATCGGGTCCCTTGTCGAGAGTCGAAGCGTCACGGCCGATCTCGATGTCCTCGAACTCCGCGTCACCCGACAACTGGGTGACGTCCAGCACCAGATCCTCCGCCTTGACCGGGTTGTTCGGGTCCCTGCCGGCGGAGATGTTCAACGAGAACGTGCCGATGATGGGGATGTCGGTCACCACCGACTGGCAGAGGTTGACGATGGTCGCCTTCTTGAGCGCGGTCACCGCCACGGGAAAGGGATGCTCGTCGGTGCTCCGCACGGTGTAGTCCATCCCGCCGTACTGCGCGAACCCCTCACCCTTCATGCTCTTCGCCGAGACCTTGAACTCCTGCCCCGACACCGCGAACGACGCCGCCAGCGCGCCCTGCGCGAGCGCCACGGCCAGCGCGCCCGTGACCGCGAACCCGGGAACGGCCAGTACGGCGAATCTGCGCCACCTGACCCGGCCCGTCACCTGTCTTCCCTGTACGTCCTTCATGCTGCGTCGTCCCCTCGGTGGGCGGTGCGACAGCGCTGCCGGAGTGCCTTGCGTGCCCGTGCCGGCCGCGATGCCCGCGTGGTGGCAGAGGTGCGAGGTGCGAGGTGCGTTGCTATGTGCTGGTGTGCGTGATGCCGGTGATCCATGAGGCGTCCGCCGCGCCAGGCGCGACACGACGGACGCGCGGGGGACGAACTCGCCGTCCCGCAAGGTGTACCCGAGAGTAAGTCCGCCGCCGGGCAGTGGCAAGGCCTGCGGTGGTCGGCTATTTCAGTCAACAACAAAGGGAGTTGGGGTGAATGTGCCAGCCGCATGCTCCGGTTCTGGTGGCGATGACGGCGGCTTGCACTCGGTTGGTGACTCCCAACTTGGCAAGTACGGCCTTGACGTAATCCTTGACGGTGGTCGTGCTGATATTCAGTTGCCTCCCGATCTCGGCGTTCGTGTGCCCGTGCCCGAGCAGGTGGAGGGTCTGACGTTCGCGGGCCGAGAGCGCTCTCAACTTGCCCACCAGATGAACGGGGGCGTCTCCGGAAGCGAACCCTTGACTCAGTCGTCGGACGATCGGCGCGGACAGGCAGCCGGCCCCGGTGGCCAGAGCCCGGACCGACCGCGTCAGTACATCCGGATCGGTGTCCCTGAGCAGGAATCCGGTCGCTCCCAGCCTCAGGACTTCTCCGATATGGCTGTCGCTGTCGAGAGAGGAGAGCACCGCCACGTGAGGCGGAGTCTCCAGCGAGCGCAAGCGGCCGAGCACCGTGAGACCCACTGCCGCGGGAGGCTGAATCCCGAGGAGCACGACGTCCGGGCGCAGATGTGTGGCTGACGAGACCGCTTCCGCGATGGTGCAGGTCGTCGGCACCGTAAGGCCGGCAGCGGCTTCAAGAATGAGCCTGATGCCGGTCCTCAGCAGTGTTTCGTCGTCGGCTATCAGGACATTGACCGTGTTGGGTGCCTCTTTCGGATCGATGTTCCTCACCCCCATGAATGACGCATGGTCCCCACTTGGGATCTCGAGCGAGCGTAACGGCGCTCGGGGCTCGGCCAAGGTGTCCTGACCGCTCGGCCGCACGTCCCGGCTGCCGCACTCCGGCGGTGACCACCCCTCCCATCGGGTGGGGTCCCCCACCGATCGCAGGCTTGGCGACCCTCCCCCGGGGGGTACCGGTGCCTGCCGGCACGGGCGAGGATCCAGCCGCTTCCCTCCGTTCCGCTCGCGGTGACGCCGCGTCAGCCGGGCGTGCGGCTTCCCCGGCCGGCGCCGACGGTCGCGCCGTTCGCTCATGCGCGGAGGAGCACTGTGATCCATTTCCCGTCGGTGCGCGACCCGGAAGAGGTCCGGAATGCACAGAACGACGTCAAGGGCACGGAACCCGAGAGAAGGTGGTGGCACGACGTGGAAGGCGCTGCCGACCACCCTCAGATGCATAGCGCTGGCCACTGTTGCGTCACTCACTTTGAGCATCGCGGCGGAAGCCGCACCCTTGGAACCACGCAAGCCGGCTTCTCCGCGTGGCTTGCGAGTCGCGGGAGAGGAAGAGCCGGACGATTCCACTCAACTGGGTAGGCAGGCACGTAACGACCGTTGCCTGGCCGGTCAGTTGCTCAACTGGGGCGAGGTGGAGACGAAGACCGTGGCCTCCGGCCTGCTGGACGGCCCGGAAGACAAGCTCCACGAAGCCGTCGACGGCGGTTTGTGGTCGCACGGCGGGCCGTTGGGCGAAGCGAAGTACCGCGACGAGAAGGAAGTCCGTGCCTATTGGAAGGCATGGGACACCCAGTACACGGACTGGGCGAAGACGCTGGACCCGTTGAACAAGTACTGGTTCCTCCCGGAAAAGCTGTGGCGCGCGCCGGAGTTCGGCGAGCCGATCCGTCAGTACCTGATCCACGACATCCCCTTTCGGTACAAGCTTCCCGAAGCCACTCAGGCAGCCAAGGATCAGGCCAAAAAAGTGGCAGAGGGGGTGGACGGCGAAGACCGGAAGGTCTTCGACATGCTGGGGCACGCCCACGGTCCCGGCGACATCCGCGCTTTCATCGAACACGGCGGGTATCTGAAGGTCGCTCCGGAACCCGGCACCGTCGAGTTCCGCACGGAGGTCGAGGCTGCCAAGGCCAAATGGGCCGGGTGCGATGTCGGTACGCCTTTCGACGCGTACCGGGTACTGGGCCCTGTCATCACCGCCGCACACCAGGAATGGCAGTCGGAGCTGGCGGCACAGGCGAAGGCCCGTACCGCCATAGTGCAGGCTCAGATCCAGTCGGTACGCCACCTGCGGAGCGCCACTGATGCCATGGTGAAGGCGTCGGGGCAGGCGTGGGTGGCCGATGCCGTACTGCAGTGGCAGAAGTACCAGAATGACCGCCGAAAGGCGAAGCAAGAGGTCCCCGACGCCTCGGTGTTCAGGCAGGCCGATGCGATTCTGAAGGACGCCAGGACAAAGGCCGAGGTCGAGGCCAAGCGCGCCGAGCAGGCGTCCACGGCGGCCAAGGGCGAGGGTGCGAAGATCACCGCGGCCCAGGACGAGGCCGCCAAGGCGGCCGACGCCATCGGGGCGCCGCGCGGCCGGGGTCTGGAGTACGCGCAGCAGTCCGCGCAGGTCGCCCGGGCCTCCGTCGCCGCCACGGAGGCGGCGGCCAAGTCCGCCCGGACGGCCTCCCATGCCACCGAGGCCACCGTCAAGGACAGCAAGACGCTGGCAGCACTCGCCGAGACCCAGGCGCACGCCGTCCAGGCCGAGTATCACCGGGCGGCGGCCCAGGAAGCGGCCGCACAGGCGAAGGCGGCGGCCGACTCGGCCGGCCGGCAGGCCACCGAGGCGAAGGGCGCGGCGGCGAAGGCCGTGGCCGCCCAGGCGACGGCGGAGAAGGCCGAGACCACCGCACGCGATGCGGCGAAGGACGCCTCCGAGAAGCGGGCCGTCGCCGAACGCGAACGGGACAACGCCAAGAAGTACCGGGCCGACGCCGATGCCGAGCGGAAGCGGGCGGCAGAGGCCGACAAACGGGCTCAGGAACAGAGAACACGGGCGGCGGAGGCGCTGGACAAGGCCCGTGGCGCGGGCGGCACGGCGGCCGAGAAGGCCGGGGCGGCCGAGGACGCGGAGTACCGGGCCAGTCAGGCTCGTCACGACGCGGAGGTCGCTGAACAGCGGAAGGCCGCTGCGCAGGCCCGGTCCAAGGCCCTGGAGGCGGCCGCCGCCGCCGCGCAGGGCACCGAGGCCGCCAAGGACGCCAGATCCGCGGCCGACGAGGCGAAGACCGAGGCGGCTGAGGCGACGGATGCCGCGTCAAAGGCGCGTCACGAGGCCGACGAGGCAACGTCCGCCGCTGTCGCCGCTCGTGAGGACGCCATCAAGGCGACCGGTGCCGCACAACGGTCCCGTGCCGCGTCGGATGCCGCCGCTTCCGACGCTGCCACGACGCGCTCGGCGCTCGCGACGGCACACGCCGCCGCCGCCGAGGCGATCGAGGCGTCCGAACAGGCGGCCCGGAACGTGCGCAACGCCGAGAAGGAGGCCAAGAAGGCGGCAGAGGCCGCGGAGACGGCACGCAAGGAGGCCGAAGCAGCACGGTCGGAGGCTCGTCAAGCCGCCGCCACCAGCGCCGAAGCGACCGGGCACGCTCACGCGACGGCACAAGCAGCCGCAGCGGCCCGGGACTCGGCGGCGGAGGTGACGCGGCCGGCGGCCGTGGCCATAGGGCTCGGCGGTCCGTACCAGGAGAAAGACTCCTCGGCGGGCCTGTCGGTGATCGTGGGGCAGACGTCCAAGTCGCTTGCCGAACAGCAGGAAGCCGCGGCGCAGGCGAAGGCGGAGGAGGCGGCCCGCGCCGCCAAGGAGGCAAGAGAACTCGCCGTGAAGGCGTCCAAGGACGCCAAGCTCGCGGCCGAGGCAGCGGCGACGGCAGCGGAAGACGCCGCGCGTGCCGCACGCTCCCTCGCCGAAACCCGCACGTATGCGGCACGGGCCAAAGCAGCGGCCGAGGCGGCGCAGCGAGCCGAGGCGAACACCAATCGGTACAACGAACAGGCCGGTAAGGACGCGTATCTCGCCAACGCGGCCGCGGGGACGGCCGAGTCCGAAGCCTCCGCAGCCCGTGACAGTGCCGATGAGGCGGAAAAGGACGCCGGCAGCGCACGAAAGGCGGCCCGCGCCGCGGAAGGTGACGCATCAGCCGCCCGCGGCGTAGCCGAACGGGCCGACGATTATGCGACGGCAGCCGAGACCTCGGCCTCTCACGCCCGTGACGAGGCGAAGAAGGCGAGCGACGCCGCTACTCGTGCCGAGGCCGAGGAACGGGCGCGCCTGGAAGCCGAACGCAAGAAGGCCATGGAGGCCGGGAACTTCCCCGTTCCCGGCGGTGGCGGCCCCGACCTGGGCACCGACGACGAAGCGATCCTGCTCAAGGCCTGCGGCCAGACCTGCGTCGACGACTTCCGGGAAGCGCGCAAGGCCGCCTCCATGAGTGTCGTCGACTGGGTCAAGGAGAACGGCGCCGAGATCCTCCTCGAGGTGCTCGGCGTCAACAACGTCAAGCGCTGCCTTGGCGAACGGCACATAGAGAGCTGCCTGTGGGGGCTGGTCGACGCCGCGGGCTGGTTCACGCTCATCACCAAGATCAAGCCCATCGGCAAGGCGATCTACCGTGTCGCGACCGGGATCAGCGGGTTCTTCGAGAAGGCCGAGTGGGGCCGGAAGACGACCGACCGGATGCGCCGGATCGTCGAGCGGGCGAAGGCGGAAAAGCCGGCTCCGGAGAAGCCGCAGCCTTGCCTCAAGCCGGCGGCCGGGCTGGGGTCGCGGCAACCGGTCAGCAAGGCCGGGGGCGACCCCAACCCTTGTGGACCGGTCACTTTCCCGCACAAGGGAGACCGGGCCAAGCTGGGGTCCGATGGCAAGTACCACCTGAAGGAGGGGGACCGGAACTCGAAGATAGACAACCCGAACGACTTCGGTGACACCATCACCGACATCGACGTGATAGAGGGCGGGGTGCTGTGGGAAGAGAAGACGGCCGTGCACCCGAATATCGACCCTGTCCGTTGGGCCAGTGAGACGGTGGGGAAGAAGCTGTCCGTGTACATCCGGGCCCGGCAGTACGTCAAGGGATACGAGAAAGCCCCCATCGGCATGTGGTTCGTCAAGTCCGGCACGACGCCCGAACTCCGCAGACAGGTGGAGTTGCGTCTCAACGAGTTCCGTGCGCTGCATCCGGACGTGGACATCCGTTTGAGGTGGACCGATTGAGTTATCTGTTCAACGTTGGTGACAAGACCATCTGGATGCCGGACCTCCGGCTGGGTGCTCTCTACTCAGGCATGGCAGAAGCCGCCGGTGCGGCCCTGGAACGCCCCACAGGGCTGATCGCCATTCCGGGAGAGCTGTACCGGATCGACGTCCCCGCGTTCGAGGATTTCGTCAGGGCGGTGCTGGCCTACCGCGCGGAGCGCCAGGACGATCTCATCGACCGGCTGCTGGACGGGGTGCTCCCGATCTCCATCCGGCTGTTGGAACGCTCCGGCGTCTCCATCGAAGGACGGACCGAACAGGAGCGGCGATACCTCGCCGAGGTCTCCGGCATGAATCTGCGCCTGGTGGCGCCCTGAGGGAAGGCGGGAAGGGAGACCGTTCGGGTCCTGGTCGCGGCGGGGGCGCGGACCCGGGGGTGAGGCAGGCGAAACGGCGGTGGCCGCCCTTCCCGTGCCGGGGAGGGCGGCCACCGCCGTTGTCGTACGGGGTCCGTCAGTACGACTTGTGGGCCTGCCAGTAGGACCAGGCGCCGCAGGGGCTGCCGTAGCGGTCCTTCATGTAGTCCAGGCCCCACTTGATCTGGGTGGCGGGGTTGGTCTGCCAGTCGGCGCCGGCCGTGGCCATCTTCGACGCCGGGAGGGCCTGGACCAGGCCGTAGGCGCCGCTGGAGGGGTTGGTGGCGGTGGGGTTCCAGCCGCTCTCATGCTCGACGATCTTGCTGAAGCACTGGAACTGACCCTCATCCTTGATCATCTGCCGGGCGGTCTCCTGCGCGGCGGCCTGCGGCGCGGCGGTCGCGGCCTGGGCCGGACCGGAGGCGAAGACGGCACCCGCGGCGGCCAGGGCCACGGCGGCACCGGCGCCGGCGGTCAGCTTGCGGGAGGCGAAGCGGCTGATGGTCGAGAACGTCACGGAGGAGAACCTTCCGTCGGGGGCAGGACAGCGCCGCCGGACCGTGGGGTCCCTGGCGGCTCAACCAACCTGCGGGACGGTTCCGGGGCGGTGCAACGACCGCTGTGTACTAGGGCGGGGCGGAGAAAGGCGGGAGCGATCGGGGTCGGGGGTGGGGCCGCGGGTTGGTTCGCTACGAAAGACGGTCGTTTGTGGGGCGGGTCACGTGGGGGCCCTCACGGGGAGGTAATACCCTCGTACCGTGCACATCTCTTACGTCATACGGCGTGCCCAGGCATCCGACGCGTCCGCGCTCACCCGGATGGTCCGGTCCTCCCGCGCGTACGACGGTCACTACGCGCCGATGGTCGAGGGCTACACGGTCGGCCGGGACTACCTCGCCGCCCACCCGGTCTTCGTCGCCGTGGCCGAGGACCCCGCCGTCGGCGCCGGCAGGCGGCTGGGTTTCTACGCGCTCCTGCTCGACCCGCCCGAGCTGGACCTCATGTTCGTCGCCGACGCGGCGCAGGGGATGGGGGTGGGCCGGGCCCTCGTGGCCCATATGAAGGAACAGGCCCGGGCCGCCGGTCTGACCTCGGTGCGCGTCGTCTCGCACCCGCCGGCCGAGGGCTTCTACCGGTCGATGGGGGCCGTGCGCACGGGAACCCTGCCCGTGGTGCCGTCGAGGATCATGTGGGAGCGCCCGGAGTTCACGTTCCGGATCGGCCCGTCGGCGGAGGGTGCGGCGGACGTGGCGGTGGCCTGAGGCCGCCGTCCGGGTGGCTGTGCGCCCGTCCGTCCGCCCCGGTACGCCCCCGCCTCCGTTCGCGCCCGCTACGCCCCGCCTCCGTCCGCGTCCCGCGCGGGGCTGGTCTTCGCCGTCGGCTCCTCGGGTGTCTCCGGCTTCTCGGGTGTCCCCGGTCCCTTAGGCGTCTCCGGCTTCTCGGGTGCCGCTTGCTCCTTGGGTGTCCCCGGCTTCTCGGGCGTCTCCGGCCCCTCGGGGGTCTCCGGTCCCTCGGGTGTCCCCGGGCCCTCGAACCTCACCGGCGCCGCGAAAGCGGCCCGGCGCGTCGCGCGGCGCAGCGCCTTGAGGACCGCCGGGCCCAGGAGAAGCGTGGCCAGCAGCGTGACGACCGCGCGCGGCAGGTCCCAGCCCAGGGACGTGGTGAGGCAGTAGGCGGCGAAGCGGGCCAGGTTGTCGCCGAGCGGATCGCCGGGGACGAAGGAGATGCCCGTGCCGAGACCGGCGATGTAGGGCCAGCCCTGGAGATTCATGACCGTGCCGTAGCCGACCGACGCCACCGCGCCGTACGCCGCCAGCATCAGCAGCTCGCGGCGGCCCCGCAGCCGGTCCGCGCCCGGCAGCAGGCCCGCGCCCAGGGACACCCAGCCCATGGCCAGCATCTGGAACGGCATCCACGGCCCGACCCCGCCGGTCAGCAGCGCCGACGCGAACATCGACAGCGCCCCGAGGACGAACCCGAAGCCCGGGCCCAGCACCCGTCCCGCCAGCACCATCAGGAAGAACATCGGTTCGATCCCGGCCGTCCCGGCCCCCAGCGGGCGCAGCGCCGCGCCCGCCGCCGCGAGGACGCCGAGCATGGCGATGGCCTTGGCGTCCAGGCCGGTGTCGGCGATGGTCGCCACGACGACGGCGAGGAGCAGCGGCAGCAGCGCCGCGAACAGCCAGGGCGCGTCGCGCGAGTGCGCCAGGCCGGACGACGGCGCCGCCAGCAGCGGCCAGCCGAACGCCATGACGCCCGCGATCGTCAGGAGCAGGAGCGCCACGGCCGAGCGGCGGCCGAGGCGGACGGCGCGAGCCTGTGCCGTCACGTGGGTCTGTGCCTTCATGCCGGTCTGTGCCCTGTGTGCCTTCACGCCGGTCTGTGCCGTCACGCCGGTCTGTCTCTTCGCGCGAGACCGGGCCGCCGCCGTCATGAGGGCGCCCCTGGGGAGTCCGGTGAGGAGTCCGGTCCCGTGGGGCCCGGTCTCGTGGAGTCTGTTTCCGTGGGGTCCGTTCCTGACGGGTCCGCTCCTCCGTGTGGCCGCGGGCCCCGGGGGCCCGCCCCTGACGCCTCCGGTCCTGTCGGGGAGGCCCCCGGCGCCCCCGGCCCTGTAGGGGATGTCCCTGACGGGTCCGGTCCCGTAGGGGTCGCCCCTGACGGGTCTGCTCCGTGCGGCCGCGGACCCCGTGGGCCCGCCCCTGACGCACCCGGTCCTGTCGGGGAGGCCCCCGGCGCCTCCGGTCCTATAGGGGATGTCCCTGACGGGTCCGGTGCCGCGGGGGGCGCCTCCGCCACGGCCGCCCCCGCCGTCCCGTCCACCCCCGCCGTCACCGCTGCCCCCGCCGTCCCCAGCGCGTCCCGCACCTGCGCGACGGTCAGCCACCGCAGGGGCGCCAGTACCTTCGCCACCTGCGGTGCGAAGGCCGGGGAGGCGACGACGACGTCGGCCGTCGGTCCGTCCGCGACGATCTCGCCCTCCGCCAGGACGACGACGCGGTGGGCGAGCTCGGCGGCCAGTTCGACGTCGTGGGTGGCCAGCACGATCGCGTGGCCCCCGGCGGCCAGGCCGCGCAGGATCTCCACCAGGCGGGCCTTCGCCGCGTAGTCCAGGCCACGCGTCGGCTCGTCGAGGAGCAGCAGCGGCGGCCGGGCGGCGAGGACCACGGCGAGGGCGAGGGCGAGCCGCTGGCCCTCGGAGAGGTCGCGCGGGTGGGTGTCGTCGGGGACGCCGGGGAGCAGGTCGGAGACGAGGTCGCGGCAGGTGCCGGGGGTGACGGAGGCGTCACGGTCGGCGGCGGCGCACTCGGCGCCGACCGTGTCCGCGCACAGCAGGTCGCGGGGCTCCTGGGGGACGAGGCCGACGTGCCGCAGCAGTTCGCGCGGGCCCGTGCGGTGCGGCGCGGCGCCGCCGACGGCGACCGTGCCGCGCGCCGGTTCGTGCATCCCGACGAGGGTGCGCAGCAGCGTGGACTTGCCCGCACCGTTGCGGCCCATGAGGGCGACGGTCTCGCCCGGCCGGACGGTGAGGTCCACTCCCCTGAGGGCGTCCACCCGGCCGTGCCGGACGGCCAGGCCTGTCACCTCGGCCGAGGCGGCAGGGGAAGTGGCCGGAGCCCCGGCCGGGGCGCCCGTCGGCGCGGTGCGCCGGAAGCGGCGGAACAGGCCGCGCGGCTCCGCCGCCATTGCACGGGCGGCCTGCCCGTCCCGCCCGTCCCGCCCGTCCCGCCCGTGCGGGGCGGGCGCGGCCGGCGGCGGGACGTCCGCGAGGCGCGCGCGGAGCGGTGCCGCGGCGCGCCGGGCGTCCCGCACGGTCAGCGGCGGCGGCGTCCAGCCGGCGAGCCGGCCGAGAGCGACCACGGGTGGGTGCACGGGGGAGACGGCCATCACCTCGCCCGGCGGCCCGGCGACGGGCGGCTCGCCCGGCCCGGGCAGCAGGACCACCCGGTCCGCGTACTGCACCACCCGCTCCAGCCGGTGCTCGGCCAGCAGCACGGTGGTGCCCAGGTCATGGACCAGCCGTTGCAGCACCGCGAGTACCTCCTCGGCGGCGGCCGGGTCGAGCGCGGACGTCGGCTCGTCCAGGACCAGCACCCGGGGGTGCGTCGTGAGCACCGAACCGATGGCCACGCGCTGCTGCTGGCCGCCGGAGAGGGTGCGCAGCGCGCGGTCGCGGAGGCCGGCCAGGCCCAGCAGGTCGAGGGTCTCCTCGACGCGGCGCCGCATGGTGTCGGCGGGGAGCCCCAACGACTCCATGCCGTACGCCAGTTCCTCCTCGACGGTGTCGGTCACGAAGTGCGCGAGCGGGTCCTGTCCCACCGTGCCCACGACGTCCGCGAGTTCACGCGGCCGGTGGGTACGGGTGTCCCGCCCGTCCACGGTGACCCGGCCGTGCAGCGTGCCGCCGGTGAAGTGCGGGACCAGCCCGCTCACGGCGCCCAGCAACGTCGACTTGCCGACCCCGGACGGCCCGACCAGCAGGCACAACTCCCCTTCGGGGACGGTCAGATCGAGATCTCGGAGGGTCGGGGCGGCGGCGTCGTGGTACGTCACGGTCACCTGCTCGAAGCGGATCACCGGGTACGGCTCCTTCGGGGTGCTGCGGTCGCGTCGGGGTCGTGCGGGGTGTCCGGGGCGTCCGGGCGCGCCTCGTGCGGCCCGTCGCCGGAGGACGGGCGGCCGGGGACGGCGGACGGGTGGCCGGGGACGGCGGACGGGTGGCCCGAGGCGGGAGACGGGGGGTCCGTGTCGGGGGAGGGGCGGCCCGGACCGGGGGACGCGTTCCCGCCGGGTGAGAGGCGACCACGGCCGGACGGCGCGTGGTCCCGGCGGCGCGTGGGGTGGCTTGGGTCACCGTGTGGTGAGGCGTCCGGCTTGGGCGCGGGGTGGCTCGGGCCGTGTGGTGAGGTGTTCGGCTTGGGCGTCGGGTGGTTCGGGCCGCCGTGTGGCGAGGTGCCCGGTTCGGGCGTGGGGTGGCTTGGGTCACCGTGCGGTGAGGCGTCCGGCTTGGGCGCGGGGTGGCTCGGGCCGTGTGGCGAGGTGTTCGGCTTGGGCGTCGGATGGGTCCGGCCGTCGTGTGGCGCGGTGCCCCGTTCGGGCGTGGGGTGGTTCGGGTCGGGCTGTGAGGCGTGTGGTTCCGACGCGGGGTGGCTCGGGCCGTGTGGTGAGGTGTTCGGCTTGGGCGTCGGGTGGGTCGGGCCGCGGTGCGCCGAGGCGTCCGGCCCCGCCGCAGGGCGGCCCGGGCCGTACGGCGAAGCGCCCGGTCCGGGCGTCGGGCGACCCCGGCCGTGTCGCGTGCGCTCTCCGCCCCCGCCCCCGCCCCGGCGCCCCGGGAGGGGCAGGGCGGGCAGCAGGCCGACGAGGACCGAGGCCGCGGGCCACAGGGGGAGGTCCGGGGCGGTCAGGGGGACGGCCGGCGGGTGGAGGGCCTCGGGGGCGTACGCGCCGGCCCACACCATCAGGGCCGTCACCGCCGCGCCCGACCCCGCGACCAGCCACGCGGCGGCGTCCCAGCGGTCCGGACGGTAGCGGGTGCGGACCGAGCGGCGGCCGCCCAGCCGCAGCCCGGTCAGCGCGGCGACGACGCCGGCGAGCAGCAGCGGCGTCCCGTATCCGGCCCCTTCGTCGGCCAGCAGCCCGTACGTGCCGGCGCACACGCCCAGCAGGCCGCCCAGGGTGAGGACGGCCGTGGTGCGCCGCACCGCGGGCGGGACCTCGGCCGTACGGCCGTAGCCGCGCGCGTCCATGGCGGCGGCCAGGGCCACAGAACGCTCCAGGGCGCCCTCCAGCACCGGCAGCCCCACCTGGAGCAGCCCCGCGAACCCGCGGTCCGGCCGGCCGCGCAACCTCCGCGCGGCCCGCACCCGTTGGACGTCCGCGACGAGGTTCGGCGCGAACGTCATGGCGACGACGACCGCCACCCCCGCCTCGTACAGCGCTCCCGGCAGGGACTTCAGCAGCCGCGCCGGGTTGGCGAGCGCGTTGGCGGCGCCCACGCAGACCAGCAGCGCGGCGAGCCGCAGGGCATCGTAGAGGGCGAAGAGCAGGCCCTCGGCCGTCACCCGGCCGCCGAGCCGCACGCCCCGCGCCCAGTCGGGGAGCGGGACTTCGGGCAGGACGACGACGGTGTGGGTGCCGGGGACCGGCGAGCCGAGGAAGAAGGCGAACAGCAGCCGGATGCCGATGACGGCCAACCCCAGCTTGAGGAACGCTCCGTAACTGCGCGCCCAGGGCGCGTCCGTGCGCCGGGCCGCCACCACGTAACCGGCGACGGCCACCAGCAGCGCCAGCAGCAGCGGGTTGGTCGTCCGGGACGCGGCGGCGGCCAGGCCCAGCGCCCAGATCCACCACGCGCCGGGGTGCAGCGCCGGCGTCACCGCGCGCGCCGGCGGCGCGCCTGCCACACGGCGGCGGCCCCGAGCGCGACGACGGCCGCGACGCCGCCGATCAGACCGGCGGACGGGCCGGAGCCGTCCTTCTCGCCGGCCTCGGGCGCGGCCGAGGCGCCGCTCGTCTCCTCGGCCCTCTTGTCGGCCTTCTTGTCGGCTTTCTCGCCGCAACCGGTCCGCGGGTAGCCCTCGATGGCGCACAGCAGGGCCGACGAGTCGTAACGCAGGGGCTTGGCGACGGCCGCGAGCGCGTCGGCGGCGGTGGCGTCGTCCGCGACCCGCGCGCAGGCGGTCCGGGCCGCCGGGGGCCGTTCGCCGCCGGGGGCGTCGGCGGGCGTACCGAAGTCGAGGACGACGGCGACCCGCTTGCCGCCCTCCCGGGCGGGCTCGCGGCCGCAGACGGCGGTGAAGTCCGGTGCGGTGCGCGGCTTTTCGGCGTCGGAGGAGTCCGCGCTGACGGCGAACCGGAAGCCGACCGCGTCGCCGTCCCCGGGCCGCGCCTGGGACGGGCCCTGGGTGGCGTACGTCCAGTCCCCGCCCTTGCCCGCGGTCTGCCAGAACGACCAGTAGCGGTACCCGGCCGCGTGCGCGGGCGCGGCGCCCGCCAGCCCGGCGGACACGGCCAGGAGGCAGGTGAGTACGGCGACGAGAGCGGCGCGTGCGGCGGCCGGGAGGCCGGTGCTTGCTGTCGGCGGGCGGCCGGTACGCATGGTCGACGGGCGGCCGGCGTGCATGGTCGACGGGCGGTCGGCGCGCGCCATCGGCGGAACGCCGCCTGTCGCCGGGTGGCCGCCGCGTGTCGCCAGGCGACGGCCCGGAGTGGTCGGGTGGTCGCCGCGTGTCGCCAGGCGACGGCCCGGAGTGGTCGGGTGGTCGCCGCCTGTCGCCGGGTGACCGCCGGGAGTGGCCGAGTGACCGCCGGGAGTGGCCGGGTGGCCGCCGCGCGCGGTCGGGAGACCGGCGCGGAGAGGGATTCCGGTCGTGCTTCGTACGGCAGCGGTCACCGCTGCTTCTTCCGCCGGTTGCTGAACAGGAAGCCCACGCCGGCGGCGGCGACGAAGCAGACGCCCGCGACCCACCAGGCGCCCGTGGACGAGCCGTTGCCGTCGTCGTTCTTCTCCTCGTCCGCCTTCTCGGCGGACTCGGGGGCGGGTCCGGTCGCGTTCAGCTTGCGCACCAGGTCGGCGCCGCCGAAGTCGCGCGGGTCGGCGCCCGCCGCGCGGGCCGCGAGCACCAGCTTGGCCAGCCGGCCGGGGTCGCCCTTGCGGTTGTCGCCCTCGGCCCAGGCCAGGGTCTTGCTGTCGGCCGACTTGAGCCAGTCCAGCGCCTTGCCGGCCGCCTCGCGGTGGCCGGCCGCGGCGAGCGCGGTGACCGCGTCGGCGGTGGTGCCGTAGTCGGGACCCTTGGGGGCTCCCGGCAGGGACGTCTCCAGGCGGCCGTGTCCGGCGTCCAGCTTCTTCGCCAGGTACGCGGCGGAGGCCGCCGCCGCGGCGGGCGCGTCCTTCGGCTTGCCCTTGTCGCCGTCGGAGCAGGCGAGCGGCTTGACGGGCGCGTCGCCCTTGCCGGCACCGGCCGGCTCGACGAGGTAGCCCTTGCCGAGGGCGGCCGTGGTGGCCGCCGCGGAGGCGAAGTTGTCGGCGGTGAGCTTCCCCTTCTGCGGCGCCCAGCCGAATCCGCCGCGCTGGTCCTCGGGCGCGTCGCAGCCCAACTGGAAGGTGAGGAGCGCGTCGTAGGGGCTCTTGCCGTCCTTGGACCGGATCTTCGCCGGGTCCTGGCCGGTCGCGGCGAACGCGCCGACGGCGGCGGCCGTGGAGTTGGCGTTGCTCTCGGCGCCGGGGTTCATGCCCCAGCCGCCGTCCGCGTTCTGGTGGCCCTTGAGCCAGGCGAGACCCTTCTCGACCTGCGCGCCGCGTCCGCCGACCGCCGCGAGCGCCTGCACGGCGGCGGCGGTCTGGTCGGGGAACTCGTCCTTGGCCGCGTCGCACGGCTTCCCCGTGTCCGCGCGGAAGCCCGGGAACCCGCCGTCCGCACACTGCTGCCCGGCCAGCCAGTCCACCGCCGGCTTCGCCGGGGTGACGCCCGTGGCGTGCTGGGCGAGGAACGCCAGCGACTGCCGGAAGACGCCGTCGAACTTCGGGTCCGCGCTGCCGTAGAGACCGGGCACGGCGCTTGAGGGCGACGGGGCCGCGGGGGACGCGTCGGCGACGGCCGCCGGGACCGCGACGGTGCTCAGGACGGCCGCGCCGGCCAGGGCCATGGCACCCCTGCGGGCACGGGAGGCCCAACGGGGACGAACGGCGGGGGAGGGAGCCATGGGGGTGGTGTGCCTCTCGGGGTCGCGGGGGCGTAGGGCGGTCTTGGGTGCCCGCCCACTTTAACCGGGGCGGTGCGCGAGGGCCGGGGGCCGGGCGGCGGGGCAAGGGGCGCGAGGGCCGGGGGCCGGGCGCGTGGGGCAAGGGGCGCGAGGGCCGGGGCCGGGCGCGCGGGGCAAGGAGCACGAGGGTCGGAGGCCGGGCGGCGGGGCAAGGAGCGCGAGGGCCGGGGGCCGGGCGGGGCAGGGGAGCCCCGTAGCCCCGCGCGCCGTCCCCCGCCATTCCCTCGGGGCAGCCCCCGCGCCATTCCCCCCGCGCCATTCCCCCCGCGGAGTCTCCGCGCTGTCCCCCGCCGTCCCCTCGGCGCCGCGCGAACCGTCGCCTCAGCGCCGTTCTCTCAGCGCCGCTTCAGCACCCCTTAAGCACTCCGCCAGCCCCCTCAACGCTCTCCGACCCGCCCCCTCAAACGCTCTTCGACCAGCCTTCTCAACGCTCCCCGACCAGCCCGCACACCGTCTCGATGTCGATCTTCACCTGGGCGATGGACGCCCGCCCCGACAGCCAGGTGATCAGTGCCGAGTGCCAGGTGTGCTCGATGACCCGGACCACCGACAACTGCTCCGGGCCGGGCGGCACCGGCAGGCCCATGGCGTCCACGATGATCGCCGTGGTCAGCCGGGAGACCGCGTCCACCTCGGCGCTGACCGAGCGGTCGGCGAAGGTCAGGGCGCGGACCATGGCGTCGGCGAGGTGGGGCTCGCGCTGCATCGCGCGGAAGGCCCGCATCAGGGTCCCGGCGACGCGGGCGGCCGGGTCGGCCTCGGTGGGCGGGCGTTTGCGCAGTGTCTCGTGGAGCTGCTCCAACTGGTCCTGCATGGTGGCGACCAGCAGGTGGATCTTGGAGGGGAAGTAACGGTAGAGCGTGCCCAGGGCGACGTTCGACGACTCGGCCACCTCGCGCATCTGCACCGCGTCGAAGCCGCCGCGGCTCGCCAGCCGGGTGGTGGCGGCGAGGATGCTGCGCCGCCGGGCCTCCTGACGCTCGGTCAGCGGGGCCGCCGGGGCGGAGGCGGCTCTCGGGTCTGCGGTCTTCTGTCCCACGTCGGTGCGTTTCCTCTGCAGGGGGCGGTCGCCAGCATGATGGCAGGGCGCGGTTCCGTGACACGAATCACTGGAACGTGTTCCACATTAGCGGGCCGGACGGCCCGCGCCCCAGGTCCGCGGCCGGACGGGGACGAGGTGGGGCGAGGGTGGGGCGAGGGTGAGACGAGGGGGGCGCGGCGGTGAGGGGTGCCGGGCGGGGGGTGGCGGGGCGTGGGGCGGAGTCCCGTCCGGGGGCCGGGTGGGGGTGGTGCGATCGCCGCTTGTCGGCGCCTCGGGTACGTTCTGGACTTGTCGGTCTTTCCGCCGGTTTCCGATAGTGAAACTTGTTCTAGAGAATCGGGAGCGGTTACGCTCCCGCTGAACCGCAGGAAGAATGGGGGCCGCGAGTGACCGCTGAGACCGCCCAGGCAGTCGGGTCAGGTCCGCTCGCCGCGGTGTCCCCGGCCGGGGGCGACGCGCCGCTGCGCATCGCGCTGCTGTCGTACAAGGGCAACCCGTTCTGCGGCGGCCAGGGCGTCTACGTCCGTCACCTCTCCCGTGAGCTGGCCCGGCTCGGCCACTCCGTCGAGGTCATCGGTGCCCAGCCGTATCCCGTCCTGGACGAGGGTGTCACCCTCACCGAGCTCCCCAGCCTGGACCTCTACCGCCAGCCCGACCCCTTCCGCACCCCGAAGCGTGACGAGTACCGCGACTGGGTCGACGCGCTGGAGGTCGGGACCATGTGGACCGGCGGCTTCCCCGAGCCGCTGACCTTCTCGCTGCGCGCCCGGCGCCATCTGGCCGCCCGCCGCGGCGACTTCGACGTCGTCCACGACAACCAGACGCTCGGCTACGGCCTCCTCGCCGACCTCGGCGCCCCGCTGGTCACCACCGTCCACCACCCGGTCACCGTCGACCGGCGGCTGGAGCTGGACGCCGCGGGGGACTGGAAGCGCCGGCTCTCCGTCCGCCGCTGGTACGGCTTCACCCGCATGCAGGAGCGGGTGGCCCGCTGCCTGCCGTCGATCGTCACCGTCTCCGGCTCGTCCCGGCAGGAGATCGTCGACCACCTCGGGGTGCGCCCGGAGCGCGTCCACGTGGTACCGATAGGCGCCGACACCGACCTCTTCTCGCCCGACCCGTCGGTCCCCGTGGTCCCGGGCCGGATCGTCACCACCTCCAGCGCGGACGTTCCGCTCAAGGGCCTGGTGTTCCTGGTCGAGGCGCTGGCGAAGGTACGGACGGAGAACCCGGACGCGCACCTTGTCGTGGTCGGCCGGCGCGCGGACGACGGGCCGGTGGCGCGGGCCATCGAGACCTACGGGCTGGAAGGCGCCGTGCGGTTCGTCAAGGGCATCAGCGACGCCGAGCTGGTGGAGCTGGTGCGCGGCGCCGAGGTCGCCTGTGTGCCGTCGCTGTACGAAGGGTTCTCGCTGCCCGCCGCGGAGGCCATGGCCACCGGGACGCCGCTGGTGGCCACCACCGGTGGGGCGATCCCCGAGGTCGCGGGGCCCGACGGCGAGACCTGCCTCGCCGTGCCGCCGGGCGACGCCGACGCGCTGGCCGGTGCGCTGAAGCGGCTGCTCGGTGACGAGGAACTGCGCCGGCGCCTCGGCGCCGCCGGGCGGGAACGGGTGCTGTCCCGCTTCACCTGGCGGCAGGCGGCCATCGGGACCGCCGAACGCTACCGGATCTCGATCGAACGGGCCGCCGAGGCGAGAGCCCGGGCCCGGAGCGGCGCGGGGCCCCTGCCCGTCCGCCCCTCGCGCGCCCGCCCCTAGAAGTGGGTGGTTCCCTGCCCGCCCCCAGGGCCGCCCCCAGGGGTGGGCGGCCCCCCGGAGGCCGGGTTCCCGAGGGGGAGTGGTTCCCTTGGGAGCGGGTTCCTTGGGGAGCGCGGTTTCCCAGGGGGCCGGGGCCCTTACGGGCGGCCGGTTCTCTTGGGGGAAGTTCTCTTGGGGGAAGGCGATCCCGTAAGGGAGAGGTCGTCCCGTAAGGGAAGCGGCCGCCCGTAAGGGAGAGGCCATCCCCCAGGGGGCGCTGAACCCTTGAGGGGCGACCGACCCGTAAGGGTCAGGCCGCCCTGGAGGCCGGACCGCCCCAAGGGACGGGCTCCGCAAGACTGGGCCACCCGCAAGGCTGGGCCACCCGCGAGGTCGCGCCGGCCGCAAGAGCCGGACGGCTTCCCAGGGAACCGGCCGGCCGCCACCGGGCGGCGCCGCACCACCCCGTACCGCACCACCCGCCGCCCCCGGCGGCACCGCTTCCGCGCGGCAGCCCGCCCGGCCGGGCGCCGACCGTCACTGACCTGCCCCGTCGGACGAAAGCAGAACTCCGTGCTGACCGTCGATTTCTCCCGCTTCCCGCTCGCCGCCGGCGACCGCGTCCTCGACCTGGGCTGCGGTGCGGGCCGGCATGCCTTCGAGTGTTACCGGCGTGGCGCCCGGGTGGTCGCCCTCGACCGCAACGCGGACGAGATCCGCGAGGTCGCCAAGTGGTTCGCCGCCATGAAGGAGGCCGGCGAGGCCCCGGCCGGCGCCACCGCCACCGCCATGGAAGGCGACGCGCTGGCCCTGCCCTTCCCCGACGACAGCTTCGACGTCGTCATCATTTCCGAGGTGATGGAGCACATCCCCGACGACAAGGGCGTGCTCGCCGAGATGGTCCGCGTCCTGAAGCCGGGCGGCCGGATCGCCGTGACCGTGCCGCGCTACGGCCCCGAGAAGGTGTGCTGGGCGCTCAGCGACGCCTACCACGAGGTCGAGGGCGGCCACATCCGCATCTACAAGGCCGACGAACTGCTGCGCAAGATGGAGGAGGCCGGGCTGAAGCCGTACGGCACCCACCACGCGCACGGCCTGCACAGCCCCTACTGGTGGCTCAAGTGCGCCTTCGGCGTGGACAACGACAAGGCGCTGCCCGTCCGCGCGTACCACAAGCTGCTGGTCTGGGACATCATGAAGAAGCCGGCGGCCACGCGGATCGCCGAGCAGGTCCTCAACCCGGTCATCGGCAAGAGCTTCGTCGCCTACGCCACCAAGCCGCACCTGCCCGCCGACGGCCCGTCCGCCGCCGAGGCCGCGTCCGCGAAGGACCGCGCGTGACCACCTACAGCCGCCGCCCCGGCCGCCTCGAACGCCTCGTCCTCCCCGGTGTGCTGTCCGCCGAACAGCTCGACGCGACCGTCGCCGGCATCGCCGCCGGGCAGCGCGCGGACGGCGCCATACCCTGGTTCCGCGGGCACCACCTCGACCCCTGGGACCACGTCGAGGCCGCCATGGCGCTGGACACCGCGGGCGAGCACGACCGCGCCGAGGCCGCCTACCGCTGGCTCGCCGAGCACCAGAACCCCGATGGCTCCTGGTACGCCGCGTACGCCGACGGCGACCACCGGCGGCCCACGGACCGCGCCCGCGAGACCAACTTCGTCGCCTACGTCGCCGTCGGCGTCTGGCACCACTACCTCTCCACCGGCGACGACGCGTTCCTCGACCGCATGTGGCCGACGGTCTTCGCGGCCGTCGAGTTCGTCCTCTCGCTCCAGCAGCCCGGTGGCCAGATCGGCTGGAAGCGCGAAGCGCCGGACGGCGAGGGAGGCGGTGGCGCCGACGTCACCGACGCGCTGCTCACCGGTTCGTCCTCCATCCACCAGGCGCTGCGCTGCGCCCTGGCCATCGCCGAGCACCGCGAGGAGCCGCAGCCGGACTGGGAGTTGGCCACCGGTCTGCTGGCGCACGCGATACGCCGGCATCCGGAGCGGTTTCTGGACAAAAGCCGTTACTCCATGGACTGGTACTACCCGGTGCTCGGCGGTGCCGTCGCCGGTGCGGAGGCGGCGGCCCGTATCGCGGAGGGCTGGGACCGCTTCGTCGTCCCCGGCCTCGGCGTGCGCTGCGTCCTCCCCAACCCCTGGGTGACCGGCGGCGAGAGCTGCGAACTCGCCCTCGCCCTCTGGGTGATGGGGGAGTCCGACCGGGCCGTCGAGATCCTGCGCTGGATCCAGCACCTGCGCGCCGACAACGGCATGTACTGGACCGGCTACGTCTTCGAGGACGACGCCGTGTGGCCCGAGGAACTCACCACCTGGACGGCCGGTTCGCTGCTGCTCGCGGTGGCGGCGCTGGGCGGCGACGAGGCGACGACGGCGGTGTTCGGCGGCGAACGGCTGCCGCGCGGGCTCGAACCGGACTGCTGCGGCTGACGGACGGACGAGCTGGCGGGCGAGCTGACGGGCGGACGAGGTGACGGGCGGGCCGGCGTAAAGGGCCGGTGAGCGGGGGTCGACGGCACGGGCCGACGAGCGGGCGGGCGGGCCGACGCAGGGGCGGCCGAGCGGGCCGGCGCAGGGGCGGACGGAGCGGGTGGGCCGGACGACGGCACACGACGCCGGCCGGCTCGCCGGCGGATGCCGCCCCGCCCGTTTCTGGCCCGTTTTCGACGTGTACCTCCGCACCCGGTAGCCCGAACGATGCGATCCGGATGCGCCGGGCCGCCGGGCGGGCCACGCTGGTTCCGTACCGTGCCCGCCGGCCCCGGAGGCAAGCGTGTCCGACCGTGCCCGTGCCCGCCGCACCGTTGTCGTCCTGCCGCTGGTCTGCGGCCTGCTGCTGGCCGGTTCGGCCTGCGGTGGCGACAAGAAGGAGAAAACCACCGGCGAGGCGAGCCCGACGAGCTCGATCGAGAAGCAGAAGTTCGCCAAGACCCGGTTCGTCACCAACGCCGGGCTCGCCGCCGGCGCCGCCTACCAGTGGATCGTCAAGCCGTACCGCAACGGCGCGTTCAAGAAGGGGGCGGACGGCCGGACGGGCGCGCTCGTCAAGGCGGGTCTCGCCGGGGCGTTCACGTACAACCGGCTCAAGGCCGCCACCCGCAACGCCCAGGGCGATCCGACGCTCGCCAAGGCGCTGGCCCCCGTCAGCGCGGGCATCGACTCCCTCAAGGGCCTCGGCGGCAAGCTCCGCAAGGGCGAGGCCACAGACAGCGACGTGAACTCCGTCGACAGCGTCATCGGCAAGGTCAAGGACGCGGGCAAGAGCGCGGGAGCCCCCGTCACCGACAAGGTGCCGTCGGCGAGCGAGCTTCAGAAGGGCTGACCGGCAGCATCCGCCCGGGGACCCGGCGGGCGCCAGGCCTTGGCAGGCGCCAGGCCTTGGCAGGCGTCCGGCCTCGGCACGCGCCGGCCCGGTTCCCGGGCGGACGTCCGGGAGCCGATGACAGCATGGGCCCATGAACCGGACGACGGAAGCCTCCCGCCCCGCCCGCCGCTCGGCCCGCCGCCGGGCCCTGCCCGCCGCCCTCGCCCTCGCGTTCGTCGCGGCCTGTGGCGGGGGAGGCGGAGGGGGCGGTGGGGACGACGGCCCGGAGGAGGGCGGTACGGGCGTCGGCGATCCGGTCTTCCCCACCCTCGGCAACCGCGGTTACCAGGTGGAACATTACGGTCTCACCCTCGACTACGAGCCCGAGGGCAACGACCTCGACGCGACCGCCGTCATCACCGCGCGGTCGACCAAGAGCCTGAGCGCCTTCACCCTCGACCTGAAGGGGCTCAAGGTGACGTCCGCCAAGGTCGACGGAGAGCCCGCGAAAACCTCCCGCTCGGGGACCAAGCTGAAGGTGAGGCCAGCCCAACCAGTGCGCAAGGGACGGGAGTTCCGGACGGAGATCGCTTACGAGGGCAAACCGCAGACGATCAGGGACCGGGACGGCGCCAAGGAGGGCTGGATCGAGACGGACCACGGGGCGGTCGGGCTGGGCGAGCCGGAGGGCTCGATGGCCTGGTTCCCGGGCAACCACCACCCGTTCGACAAGGCCGCCTACGACTTCACCGTCACCGTCCCCAAGGGTTTCACGGCCGTCGCCAACGGCGAGCCGAAGGGGACGGAGGAGAAGGAGGACGAGGACGGGGACGCCTGGACCACCTTCCGCTGGCACAGCGGCGAGCCGATGGCGAGTTACGTGGCGAGCGTCGCGATCGGCGAGTTCACGGTCCTGGAGACGGAGGCGACCGCGGGGGAGACGGCCACCGGGGACACGGGCACCGGGAGCACGGACGCCAGGGGCACGGACGCGGTGCGGAAGGTGCCGGTCTATATCGCCTACGCGAAGGGCGAGGACGCCGCCGGGCGGCACATGAAGGAGATGGTGCCCAAGGTGCTGGCGTGGGAGGAGAAGATGTTCGGCCCCTACCCCTTCACCTCGTCGGGCGCGGTCATCGACCGGAACCCGTACGTCCACTACGCGCTGGAGACCCAGACGAAGCCCTACTACCAGGTACCGCCGTCCGACGAGATCATCGCGCACGAGCTGGCCCACCAGTGGTTCGGCAACTCCGTGACCCCGCGCACCTGGCGTGACATGTGGCTCAACGAGGGCTTCGCCGAGTACACGGAATGGATGTGGGAGGCGCGGCAGGAGAAGAAGCGGACGGAACGGCAGATCTTCGACGAGTTCTACGACGGCAGGACCGAGCGGTCCCGCGGCGAGGAGAGCGACGACATCTGGGCCTTCCCGCCCGCCGCTCCTACCGCCGAGACGGTATCCGGCCGGCCGGTCTACGTGCGGGGCGCGATGGTGCTGCACAAACTGCGGGAGACCGTCGGCGACGACACCTTCTTCGACATCCTCCGGACCTGGACGCGCGACCACCGCCACAGCACCGCCGCGACCGACGACTTCATCCGGCTCTGCGAGAAGAAGGCGGGCAAGGACCTGGGCGGCCTCTTCGACACGTGGCTCTTCAAGGCCGGCAAGCCCGGCCACCGCTGAGGGCCGCCCATCCGGGAACGGCGAAGGCCCGCCGGGAAGTCCGGCGGGCCTTCGGTCAGGCTGGGCGCGGGCGCGTCAGCCGCGCTGGATGCCCGAGGTGTCCTGGAGGACGCCGCGGCGGCCGTCCTGGGTCTGCGCGACGAGCGCGGCACCGCGCTGGTCCACCGCCAGGTACCAGGTACCGGGGGTCAGCTCGGCCATCGGCGTCTGCCCGCCGTCCTCCGGGAACAGCGGACGGTTCACCGGCACCGCGAACCAGAACGGCGCGAAGTCCGTGGCACCCGCCGCCGGAGCCTGCCCACCGGCCGCGGGAGCCCCGCCCGTACCACCGGCCGGCTGCCCGGCCGCCGGCTGCGGACCGGTCTGGTCGGCCGGCTGCGGCGCGCCGTGCTGCGGCGCACCGTACGGCTGCCCGCCGAAGGAGCCACCGGCCGGACCGCCCGGACCCGGGTAGCCGTAGCCGGGGTGCGAGCCCGTCCCGTAGGGGGACTGCACCTGGGGGGAGGGGGCACCGAGGAGGGGGGCCTTGAGGGCGGGGACGCGCGGGGTGAAGAGGGCGGCGCCGGCCATCGCCAGGTTGGCGATCAGGGCCAGGATGAGGCCGATGCCCGGGTCGTTGCGGTCACCGCCGGCGCCGAGCGCCCAGAGGGAGGCCCACAGGGCGGACACGGCGAGCACCGCGCCCCACTGGTCGAAGCCGATGCCGAGGAGCTTGCGGTCCTGCGGCAGGAGACGCGCGGTGACGATCAGGGCGGCACCGATGATGCCGGCGAGGAAGATCGACGGCAGGTCGGGGAAGAGGGCCGACTCCCAGGCGTTCGGGTTGTCGACGTTTTCTTCACAGAACTTGCGCGCGAGACCGGCGCCGAGCTGGGAGGAAGCCCCCGACGGGACCTCGCACTTGTCAGAGAAGAGGTCGAGGAACGACGCGATGAACAGCAACACCGCTGCTCCGATCACCACGCCGTCGCCTCTAGTGAGGGAGCGGAAGTTCACCTGAAATCCTTTGTCAGTGCCTTCAGAGTCGGTCGGTCTCGTCGCTGTCGCCGGACGCGAGACGGAGGGCGCGGACGAACGCGGCCCCCCATCGTACGGGGGAACCTATCGTCCCGATGCCCGGGGCGTCTCTTCGTTTCGCCCTCGTGACACGCCCGTGGCCTGCCGTTATACGGCCCGCCTAAAGCCGGCGAGGCGCCACCCCGGGATCGTCGGCGGAACGGTCGCGTCCGGGGCGCGGGGTCAGGACCGGCTCAGCACGAAGTCCCCGATCCCGTCCGCGATCCCCTGGGCCGCCTTCTGCCGCCACCCGTCGTCCGTGAGCTGGGCGGCGTCCTGCGGATCGCGCATGTTGCCGCACTCGATGAACACCTTCGGCACGGTGGAGAGGTTGAGACCGCCGAGGTCGCTCCGTACGTCCAGGCCGGTGTTGTGGCCGACGTAGTTGGACGGCATGCTGCGGGTGGCCCGGACGAACCGGCCGAGGACGCGCTCCCCGAGTTCCCGCGACGGCTCGACGATCGGAGCGGTGTCCGCCCGGCCGCCCTTGACCTTGGCGGGCAGGATCACGTGGACGCCGCGCTGCCCGGGTGCCGCGCCGTCCGCGTGCACGGACAGCGCGGCGTCGGCATGCGCCTTGTTGCCGATCGCGGCCCGTTCGTCCACGCAGGGGCCGAACGGGCGGTCGTCGTCGTGGGTGAGGGTGACCCGGGCGCCCTGCGCCTGGAGGATCGACCGGATGCGGTGGGCGACGTCCAGGCTGAACGAGGCCTCCGCGTAACCCGAGTTGGTGGACGTACCGGTGGTGTCGCACTCCTTGCGCCCGGTGCCGATGTCGACGGACCGGTCGATCTCGGCGGTGTGCTGCTGGTTGCGGATGTTGTGCCCCGGGTCGATGACCACGACCTTCCCGCGGAGCGGGCCGTCGCTCACGGGCGCGTCGCCGGCGGGCGGGACGGAAGGTTTCGCCCGATCCGGTTCCGGTTCCGAGGAGGAGGACGGGGACGACGGTGCGCTCTTCGCCGTCGGCGGCTGTGACGGCCGGTCCGGGGCGGGGGAGCGGCCGGCCGCCGCGGACGGGGAACCACCGGCCGGCGCGGACGCCTTGGCGTCGGCCGGCCCGTCGTCGTCGCACCCCGCGACCGCCGCCGCCAGCAGCAGCGCGGTCAGGGCCGCGACGGCCGGGCGGGCGCGGCGGGCGGCGCCGCGGGGGCGGCCGTCGTGGCTCGGGTGACGAGGAGAGCTGGCGTAGGACACTCGGGCGATGCTAGCGCCGCCCGTCAGGTCGCGGGGCCCGTCCGGCGCAGAACCCGCATCGACCCCGTCACGGACACCTCCGTGAACCCACCCGATTCCAGGGCCCGCAGATAGACGCGGTACGGAGCCTGGCCGCCGTCCGCCGGGTCCGGGAAGACGTCGTGGACGACGAGCAGCCCGCCCTGCGCGAGGTGCGGCGCCCACCCCTCGTAGTCCGCCGTCGCGTGCTCGTCCGTGTGGCCCCCGTCGATGAACACCAGCCCCAGCGGCGTCCCCCACAACGCGGCCACCTGCGGGGAGCGGCCCACGATCGCCACCACGTGATCCTCCAGGCCCGCCCGGTACAGCGTCCGGCGGAACGTGGGGAGCGTGTCCATGCGGCCGACGCCCGGGGCGTCGTCCACCAGGGACGTGTCGTGGTACTCCCAGCCGGGCTGCTGCTCCTCGCTGCCGCGGTGGTGGTCCACCGTCACGACCGTCGTGCCGGCCTCGCGGGCGGCGTCGGCGAGGAGGAGGGTGGAGCGACCGCAGTAGGTGCCGACTTCGAGGAGCGGGTGGCCGAGTTCGGAGGCGGCGGTCACCGCCGCCTGGTGGAGGGCGAGTCCCTCATCCAGGGGCATGAAGCCCTTTGCTTCTTCGAAGGCGGTCAAGGTGGCGGGTTTGGGGGGCACGGTCGTCCTTCGGTGGTCGGTAAGTGGGTGGTGGGGCGCCTGCGGCGGGCTGTGCCCCGGTCCCTCCCCCAGAGGGGGCACCCCCACTTCGCCGATTCCCGGGGGCGGGCCCCAGACCCCCGAAGCGCGCTGCGCGCGCTGTCCTCAAACGCCGGACGGGCCGAGGTCCGCCCGTCCGGGGGTGCGGGGGCTCGCCCCCGCGGGAAACGGTGAAAGGGCGGGACCGGGGCGCACCCTACAACCACCCGTTCTGCCGGGCAGCCCGCACCGCCTCCATCCGGTTCCGCGTCTGGGTCTTGCCGATGGCGGCGGAGAGGTAGTTCCGTACGGTCGCGGGCGACAGATGCACCTTCGCCGCGATGTCCGCGACCGTCGCCCCGTCCACCGCCGCCGAGAGCACGTCCCGCTCCCGCTGCGTCAGCGGGTTCGGCCCGGCGCTCAACGCCGCCGCGGCCAGCGCCGGATCGATGACGCGTTCGCCGGCGAGCGCGCGCCGGATGGCGGCGGCGAGGTCCTCGACGGGACCGTCCTTGACGAGGAAGCCGGACGCGCCGGCCTCCATGGCGCGGCGGAGGTAACCGGGGCGCCCGAAGGTGGTGAGTATCAGCACCCGGCACTCGGGCAGCCGCTGCCGGAGGTCGGCGGCGGCGTCGAGGCCGCTGCGGCCCGGCAGTTCGATGTCGAGGAGGGCGATGTCGGGGCGCGCCTCGAGAGCGGTGGGCACGATCTCGTCGCCGTTGCCGACCTGGGCGACGACCTCGATGTCGTCCTCCAGCCCGAGCAGCAGCGCGAGAGCGCCCCGCATCATGCCCTGGTCCTCGGCCAGCAGTGTCCTGATCACGCCGCTCGCTCCTTCTCACCGCGCCGGTCGCCGGTCGGGTCGCCGGTCTGATCGCTGTTCGTGTCGGGGTCGCCGGGTCTGGCGTACGGCTCGTCGTCCACCGGCAGTTCGGCCACGAGCCGGAAGCCGCGCCGCCCGTCGGGGCCCGTGCGCAGGGAGCCTCCGGCGGCGGCCAGCCGCTCGGTGAGGCCCTTGAGCCCGTTGCCCCCCACGTTCGAGGACGCGCCCACCGCCTCCGCCGAGCCTACGCCCGCGCCGTTGTCGATGATCTCCAGGTGCACCCGGTCGGGTTTGCCGCGCACCTCGATCTCACAGCGCGACGCGCCGCTGTGCCGGACGACGTTGGTGACGCCCTCGCGCACCACCCAGCCCAGCAGCACCCCCGTCTGCGGCGGGAGCGGCGGGCCGGACTGCCGGATCTCGGCCGTGATGCCGGACGCGTCGAGCAGGGAACGGGCGTTGTCCAGCTCGGTGGTGAGACTGCCCTCGCGGTAACCGGTGACCGCCTCGCGGATCTCGGTGAGCGCCTGGCGGCCGACCGCCTCGATGTCGGCGGCCTGCCCGAGGGCGGCGTCCAGGTTCCGGGGGCCGAGCCGGCGGACCGCCTCCGCCTTGACGACGATCACGGACATGGTGTGCCCGAGCAGGTCGTGCAGGTCGCGCGAGAACCGCAGCCGCTCGCGTTCGACGGCGGCGTGGGCCAGTTCCTCGCGGGTGTCGCGCAGGACGGTGATGGCTTCGAAGAGGTTGAGGACGGCCGCCGCGACCAGGCCGCCCAGGGCCGTTCCCCAACTGACGGCGAGGACGCTGCCCACGCTGTCGTCGTCGGGCCGGACGAACCACGACAGCCCGCAGGTGATGCCGAGCGCCCCCAGGGCGGCCCCCATCACCCGGTGCCGGTCGCGGAGCACCATGCCGGTGGCGACGGACAGCAGCGGGAAGCACATCTGCCAGTTGCTCCGGTAGCCGATGTTGAGGGCGAACGCGAGCACGGCCAGTCCGAGCAGGGCCAGCAGGGGGACGCGGGTGTGGCGCCGGTGTTCGTCGAGGGAGGTGAAGACGACGGTCACGTACAGGGCGACGAAGGCCAGTTCGCCCAGGCCGCCGAGCCAGGGCAGCGGCATGTGGCCGAGGAACATGTCCACCGTGTCGCCGCTGAGCGAGAAGAGCCACGGCAGGAAGGCCCTCCTGCCCGGGGCCCTCATCCGTTCGATCTCCTCGGGCATGCGCTTCATACGCCGCATCCTAAGCAGCGCCGCTGTGACCTGGGCAGATGCCGGATGTGTGGGGAAGGCCGTGACATTTGTCCCGGGCCGGGGCGGGTGCGCGGCGGACGCGGTGGCGTCGGGGACCTTCCCTCGGCCGTGGCGGAGCGGTTATAAGGGTTCGGTTGGTGGAACACGTTCCTGTTCCGGGGGCTGCGGCGTCTTCGGAGGCTCCGGTGTCTTGGGAGGCTCTGGTGTCTCGGGGGTCTTCGAGGTCTTCGGGGTCTGCGGCGGCTCTGGTGCCTCCGGGGGCTCCGGGGGCTCCGGGGGCTCCGGGGTCTTCAAGGTCTCCGGGGTCTTCGGCGTCGGCCGCGTCTCCGGTGACGTTCCCGTTGCGCCGCCGCTTTCGCTTTCCTGCGACCGGTGCCGAGTCCGTCAGTGCGCGACCGATGTTCCGCCTCCTGATGTCCCGCCTTCCGATGCTCCTCCCGAAGCCCCGCCCGTGCTGCCCCGTCCCCGATGTCCCGTCCCCGATGTCCCGTTCCTGATGTCCCGTCCCGGCGAAGGAGTCCCTCTCCATGCCCATCGACGCAGCCAAGGCCACGGCCGCCGAACCGCGGACCGTCTCCCTCTCCTGGGATCACAAGGACGTCCTCCTCTACCACCTCGGCATCGGCGCGGGCGTCCCCGCCACCGACCCCGCCGAGCTCCGCTACACCCTGGAGAGCGGGCTGCACGTCCTGCCCTCCTTCGCCACCGTCGCCGGCGGCGGCATGGCCCTCGCGGCCGGGCTCTCCACCCCCGGCATCGACGTCGACCTCGCCCGCGTCCTGCACGGCGGGCACGGCATCACCCTGCACCGGCCGCTGCCCGTCCGCGCCGACGGTGTCACCCAGATCTCACGCGTCGCCGCCGTGTACGACAAGGGCAAGGCGGCCGTCGTCGTCCTGCGCACCGACGTCGACGACGTGGACGGGCCGCTGTGGAGCGGCGAGGCGCGGATCTTCGTCCGCGGGGAGGGCGGCTTCGGCGGCGAGCGCGGCGAGTCGGCGCGGCTCGGGCTCCCGGACCGGGCGCCCGACCTGACCGTGGAGCGGGCCGTCCGCGAGGACCAGGCGCTGCTCTACCGGCTGTCGGGGGACTGGAACCCGCTGCACGCCGACCCGGAGTTCGCCGCCCGCGCCGGCTTCCACCGGCCGATCCTGCACGGGCTCTGCACCTACGGGATGACCCTCAAGGCGGTCGTGGACACGGTGCTGGAGGGGCGGGTCGACCGGGTCCGCTCGTACGGCACCCGTTTCGCGGGAGTCGTCTATCCGGGCGAGACGTTGCGGGTGCGGATGTGGCGCGAGACGCCGGGGCCCGGGCGGGTGCGGGTGTCCGTGACGGTCGTGGAACGGGACGACGCGGAGGTGCTGGCCGACACCGTCGTCGAGCACGTCTGAGGAGTCCGTGGACGGCGTCGGGGCGGGGCCGCGGTCCGGGGCCGGAGACAGCCGGCCCCGGCGGGGAGCGGACCGGTGGGCCCGCCCCCGCGCCGGGGCCGTGCTGCTCTCGGGACCCGCCCGTCAGGCGGCGTCGGCGGTGCGCCGGTGCTTGCCGCGGGCGGGGCCGCCGGCGTCGTCGGACGACGCGGGGCCGCGGTGCCTGCCGGAGCCGGCGGCTGCGGCCTGGGCGGACGCCTCCAGGGGGCGCGCCTCGGTCGTGTCGGTTCGGACTTCGGACATGTCGGGAGTCACTCCGTGGGATGTGGGTGCGTGCTCTGCGCGTCGGGGGCCGCGGCGTCGGCCGACGCCCGTGGACGCCGTCCTCGGGTGGCACCCGTAGGCGCCTCCCCTGTGAGGGGCACCCGTAGGTGTCGTCCCGGGGTACGGTCAACGTACGGTCAACGCCCGTACCGCGCGCGGTCGTTCGGCGCACCGCGGTGCTCCGCCGGTACCACGTGCGCAACCCCCGGCCCCGAAGTCTAACGGGACCTTGATCGCGTGAGCCACCCCCCGGGCGGCCGGCGGGCGCCCGGTATGGGCGGATCGCCCGGCGCCTGCCGGAGGCCGGTGCCCGGCACCCGTTCACTGCCGGCACCCGGCGGGGAGTGTGCCCCGGTCCCGCCCTTCCTCCGTTTCCGCGGGAGGACCCGCACCCGCGCGGAAGCGCACTCCGCGGAGAGCGGGCGCACGCGCCTCGGGGCGCGGGGGCGTTCCCTTTGGGGGCGAGGCCGGGGGAACTCTCAAGCGGCCTGGCGCATGGGACCGGCAGGGGCCCGGCTGGGGTCTGGCTGGGTGGGGCTTGGTAGGCGCCCGCCCGGCCGGAGTCCGGCAAGTGCCCGGCCGACGACCGGCCACCGGGTCACCTTCCCTCGCGCCGGGACGTCGCCCCCCGCCGGGCCGCCGCCTCCGCCGGGTCACTGCCCCCGCCGGGTCACCGCCCCTCCCGTGCCGCGCCCGCCCCCCGCGCCCGGTCGTCGCGCTGCCCCTGTCACACCCGGACGTGCGGCTGCGGCGCCTACTGGAGTGACGCCTGCCGGAGCGGCCTCTGCCGGAGTGACACCCGCCGGAGCGGCTCCACCGGAACAGTGCCTACTGGTGCGGCCCTCCCGGTGCGGCCCTCCCGGTGCGGCCCCTCCCGGTGCGGCCCCTCCCGGAGCGGCCCCCCCTGGAGCGGCCCCCCTGGAGCGGTTCCTACCGGAGGGGCACCTACCGGAGGGGCTCCTACCGGAGCGGCGCCTGCTGAAGCGGCACCGGCCGAGGCGTCGGGGACCCCCCGTTCCCCGTCATCTCCCCCAGGGGGTCACTCCTTTCCCCCAGGGGGCCGGCCCCTTCCCCTTCGGGGTCCGGCAGGCGCAGCCGGGCCAGTCCGCAGGGGACGTGGGGCGTCACGTAGGGGAGCCGCAGCTCCCCGCCGGCCGTCCACAGGCCGGCTCCGGCCACCCAGCCCAGCGGGCCGGGGAACTGCCGCAACTGCCGTTCCGCCGGCCGCCAGATGCCCACGGAGGTGCCCGACTCGCGGTCGACGCGGAACGCCACCGAGCACACCTCGGGGGTCAGCGTCTGCCCCGGCTGGACGGCGAACGGCGTCACCGCCGCACCGGGCTGCCGCAGGCACTCGGGGAAGCGCACCGGCCGGGCCGAGCCGAGCACTCCCCAGCCGAGCCGCTCCTCCCCGGGCGCGTCCGACCGGACGAGCAGCAGGCCGCTGTCGGGGTCGGCGAGCACCAGCCGGTCGTTGCTCGTGTCGGCGATCTGCAACAGCGGGGTGGTCTCCCCGCCGCGCCCGAGGTCGACGACGACGGCCTTGGTGAGCCCGTCCAGCTCGCGGTCGAGGGCGAGCAGCCGGCCCGGCCGGTCGAGCCAGGCGCCGCCGGAGCAGCGTCCCGGCACCCGGGCGAGCAGCTCCGGCCCGGTGGGCGAGCCGTACACGCGCCACAGCGTGGTGGTCCGCTCGCCGTGCACCAGCGCGTACGCGGAGAGGCCGTCCGGCGCGGGCGGCAGCAGCGACAGGTACGGGCACTCGATGGTGCCGAGCGGCAGCTCCCCGGTACCGGGGCCGGTGGGGTAGAGCAGCGACAGGGCGTACCGCTCGGCCACCCGGCGCCGGATGAGCACCCGGCCGTCGGTGAGCGGCAGCACCTCGCTGTCCGGCTCCTCGGGCTGGCTGCCGGGCAGCGGGACCGCGTACGGCTCCGGGCCGTCGAGGGTCCAGCGCTCCGGGAACCAGCCGCCCGTGGCCCGGCTCAGCGCGAGCCACGCGGCGTACGAACCGTCGGCCGCGATGGTGAACGCCGGACGTCGGGAGTCCATCGGCGCACGCCGGGGAGTGGTCTCCGGAGTGCTCTGGGGGGCACAGACCGTCATGAGAAACGTCACCTCCGGCACAGAACGTAGTTTTCGCGCCGGGTGCCCCACCCTGCGAGTGAGGCGGCTTCACGCGTAAGGGTGGAGGTTGTCCGATTCGCCGGAGGAACGTGGGGTGGGTGTGCTTGCGGTGGTCCGTCCCTCTTGATGGCGGGGCGTCCTGACCCTCTAAAGTAAGGGTGGCCTAACCCCTTGAAAGTCCCCAGGGACCCGTAGGAAACCCGTAAAAAACCCGCAGGAACCCCCAGGAACCCGCAGGCCGGACCCCTCCGGCGCCCCCTCAGCCCTCAGGAGTGCCCTCATGTCCCTCCGCCGCCGCGGTACCGCCGCCGCAGCCCTCGCCCTCGTCGCCGCGCTCTCCCTCGCGGCCTGCGGATCCGACGGCGACGGCGACAAGGGGAAGGACGGCGGCGCCGGGTCGAAGGACGTGGCCCAGGGCGGCAAGGACTTCGGCAAGGCCGCCGACCTCACCAGGAAGATGGGCACCGACGCCGCCGCCGGGCAGTTCCCCCGCACCGTCACCCACGCCCTGGGGAAGACCGAGATCAAGTCCAGGCCCAAGCGGGTCGTCGTCCTCGACGTCGGCGAGCTCGACAACGTCGTATCGCTCGGCATCAAGCCCGTCGGCTACGCCCCGGCCGAGGGCGGCGACGGCATACCGGCCTACCTGCGCAAGGACGCGGGCGACCCCAAGAGCGTCGGGACCATCAACGGCCTCAACCTGGAGGCGATCAACAACCTCCACCCCGACCTGATCCTCGGCAGCAAGCTCCGCGCCGAGAAGCACTACAAGGACCTGTCGAAGATCGCGCCGACCGTCTTCTCCGTCCGCCCCGGCTTCACCTGGAAGGAGAACTACCTCCTCAACGCCGCCGCCCTCGACGAGGCCGCGAAGGCGAAGGCCAACCTCGCCGCGTACGAGGCGAAGGCGAGGAAGCTCGGCGAGGACGTCGGCGAGAAGAAGCCGACCATCAGCATGGTCCGCTACATGCCGCAGTTCACCCGGCTGTACGCGCAGAAGTCGTTCATCGGCACCGTCCTCAAGGACGCCGGCCTGCCGCGGCCGAAGAACCAGCAGGCCGACGAGCTCGCCGTGCAGATCGGCCCGGAGAAGATCGACCAGGCCGACGCCGACTGGATCTTCACCGGTGTCTACGGCGACCCCTCCCGCACCAAGCGCGACGTCGCCCGCGACAACCCGCTGTGGAAGAACCTGAAGGCGGTCAAGGAGGGGCGGGCGCAGGACGTCAAGGACGAGACGTGGTACCTGGGGCTGGGGGTCACGGCGGCGAACAGCGTGCTGGACGATCTCCGGGGCTTCCTCGTGAAGTAGGGGTATTCAGCCCGTCCGGCGTTTGAGGACAGCGCGCGGAGCGCGCTTCGGGGGGTGCGGGGGGCCGGCCCCCCGCAAGAAACGGAGAATGGGGGTGCCCCCTCTGGGGGAGGGGCAGGGGCACCCCCCGCCGAAGGCGGCCCGAAGGCGGCCCGCCGGGAGGCAAGCCTCCCGCCCCCGTAAGCCAGGTAGCCTTTCCCCGTGCCCGTACTGTCTGAAGTCATCGCCGCCCTCGACGCCCTCTGGCCCCCGGAGCGGGCCGAGCAGTGGGACGCCGTCGGTACGGTCTGCGGCGACCCCGACGCCCACGTCGGCCGGGTCCTCTTCGCCGTGGACCCCGTCCAGGACGTCGTCGACGAGGCCGTGAAGCTCGGCGCCGACCTGGTCGTCACCCACCACCCCCTCTACCTGCGCGGGACGACCACGGTCTCGGCCGGCACCTTCAAGGGCCGCGCCGTGCACACCCTGATCAAGAACGACATCGCGCTGCACGTCGCCCACACCAACGCCGACCGCGCCGACCCGGGTGTCTCGGACGCCCTCGCCGGCGCCCTCGACCTGCGGGTCATCGGCCCCCTGGTGCCGGACCCCACCGACCCCACCGGCCGCCGCGGCCTCGGCCGCATCTGCGAGCCCGTCACGCCGCTGACCCTCGCCGAGTTCGGCGAGCGCTGCGCCGCGAGGCTGCCCGCCACCGCGCAGGGCATCCGCGTCGCCGGCGACCCGCGCCGGGTGCTCCGTACGGTCGCCGTCTGCGGCGGCTCCGGCGACTCCCTCTTCGACGAGGTGCGGGCCGCCGGCGTCGACGCGTACGTCACCGCCGACCTGCGGCACCACCCCGTCTCCGAGGCGCGGCAGCACACCCCGCTCGCCCTGGTCGACGCCGCGCACTGGGCCACCGAGTGGCCCTGGACCGAGCAGGCCGCCGCCCAGCTCGACGAGATCTCCGACCGGCACGGCTGGGGTCTGCGCACCCACGTCTCCCGGCTGGTCACCGACCCCTGGACCGCCCACGCGGCGTCCCCCGCCCCGACCGATCACCCCGATCACCAGTAAGAGGAGCCCCCAACTGAACGCCGCGCCCGCCGACCAGATCCGCCTTCTGGATCTCCAGGCCCTCGACACCCGCCTGGGTCAGCTCGCCCACAAGCGCCGGACCCTGCCCGAGCACGCCGAGATCCAGGCCCTCGAAGGGGACCTCACCCAGCACCGCGACCTCCTCGTCGCCGCGCAGACCGAGGAGAGCGACACCGCCCGCGAGCAGGCCAAGGCCGAGCAGGACGTCGACCAGGTCCGCAAGCGCGCCGCCCGCGACCAGCAGCGGCTCGACTCCGGTGCCGGGATGACCCCCAAGGACCTGGAGAACCTCCAGCACGAGGTCGCCTCCCTTGCCAAGCGCCAGGGCGACCTGGAGGACGTCGTCCTGGAGATCATGGAGCGCCGCGAGGCCGCGCAGGAGCGCGTTACCGAGCTCACCGCCCGCGTCGAGGCCGTCCAGGGCAAGGTCGACGCGGCCGTCGCGCGTCGCGACGAGGCCCTGGCCGAGATCGACGCCGAGGTCGCCACCGTCACCAAGGAGCGCGGCATCGTCGCCAACTCCGTCCCGGCCGACCTGCTCAAGCTCTACGACAAGCTGCGCGAGAAGGAGGGCGGCGTCGGCGCGGCCCGCCTCTACCAGCGCCGCTGCGAGGGCTGCCGCCTGGAGCTCAACATCACCGAGGTCAACGAGGTGCGCGCGGCCGCCGCGGACGAGGTCGTCCGCTGCGAGAACTGCCGCCGGATCCTGATCCGCACCCCCGAGTCGGGGCTGTAGGCAGCGCATGGCCCACCGCTTCGTCGTCGAGGCCGACGGCGGTTCCCGGGGCAACCCGGGTCCCGCCGGGTACGGCGCGGTCGTGCTGGACGCGGCGACCGGCGAGGTCGTCGCCGAGGCCGCCGAGTACATCGGCACCGCCACCAACAACGTGGCCGAGTACAAGGGGCTCATCGCCGGCCTGGAGGCCGCGCGGGCGCTCGACCCGGACGCGGAGATCACCGTCCGGATGGACTCCAAGCTCGTCGTGGAGCAGATGTCCGGCCGCTGGAAGATCAAGCACCCGGACATGCGGCCGCTGGCCGCCCGGGCCCGGCTGGTCTTCCCGCCGGACCGGGTCGGCTACGAGTGGATCCCGCGCGAGCGCAACAAGCACGCGGACCGGCTCGCCAACGAGGCCATGGACGCGGGGAAGAAGGGCCTGGCCTGGGAGCCTTCCGGGCGGCCCCGGCCCTCCGTCGGCGCGGCCGATGCCCGGGTCCCGGTGGAACCGGCGCCGGTCGGGGAGCCGACGGGCGGCCCGGTCCCCGTGGGGGCGCTCGCGGAACCGCTTGGGGAGTCGCTCGGTGAGCCACTCGGGGAGCCGAAGGCCGCGCCCCTCGGCTGGGCCGCGCCCGCCGACCTGGGCGCTCCGACGACGTTCGTCCTGCTCCGGCACGGCGAGACCGCGCTCACTCCGCAGAAGCGATTCTCCGGCAGCGGCGGCTCGGATCCCGAGCTGTCGCCGGCCGGTCGGCGACAGGCCGAGGCCGTCGCCGCCGCACTGGCCGCGCGCGGCACGATCCAGGCCGTCGTCAGCTCGCCCCTGCGGCGCTGCCGCGAGACGGCGGGCGCGGTGGCGGCCCGCCTCGGACTCGACGTCCGCGTCGAAGAGGGCCTGCGCGAGGCCGACTTCGGCGCCTGGGAGGGCCTGACCTTCGCTGAGGTCCGTGACCGCCACCCGGCCGACCTCGACGCCTGGCTCGCCTCCACCAAGGCCGCCCCCACCGGTGACGGCGAGAGCTTCGCCGCCGTCGCCCGGCGCGTCGCCCTCGCCCGCGACCGGCTCCTCGCCCGCTACGCGGGCCGGACGGTGCTGCTGGTGTCGCACGTGACCCCGATCAAGTCCCTGGTGCGGCTGGCGCTCGGGGCCCCGCCGGAGTCCCTGTTCAAGATGGAGCTGTCGGCGGCCTCGCTGTCGGCGGTGGCGTACTACGCGGACGGGAACACGTCGCTGCGACTGCTGAACGACACGTCGCACCTGAGGTGAGGTGAGGTGAGGCGAGGGCCGGCGGACCGGCGGACCGGCCCTCGCCTCCCGCCGGCCTTCCTCGTCACCGGCCCTTCCCCTTCATGGGTCCCCTGCTCCTGAAAGAGCCCTTCCTCCGCGGACCCTTTCCTCCTCGCGGCTCTCTTCCTCTTCCCGGGTCGTTTCCTTTTCCCGGGTCGTTTCCTTTTCACGAGTCGCCGGCCCCTATGAACCCGGTCCCCACGACCGTCCGCCCCAACAGCCCGCCCGCACGCCGCCGTTTGCGCTCCCGCTCCTCGATCTCGCGCGGCCCCTCGCCGGTGGCCGCCGTCCGGGGGCACTCGGGGCAGTACCACAGGTCCGGCGCCCCGGGCAGCGGCGGCTCCATGTCCACCGCGCAGTGCGGACACTGCACCGTCACCCCCTCCACATGCCCACAGGACCCGCACACCCACACCGGGCCCTCCCTGTCCTGCCGCCGCCACGCCGTCCCCCGGCACCGGGCGCAGCCCGTGGTGACGATCCCCGCCCGGTCCATGATCGGCGGCTCGGGCGTGGCGTCCGCGTAGGCGATCAGCCGCGCCCGCACCTCGTCGTCCGTCGTATTGGCCATCCTGAGCAGGTGTGCGACGCGCGAGCGTGCCTCGTCAGCGAATTCGTTCATGGCGTGGGGCAGGTTATCGCCGTTCGGCAGTGGTGATCACCGCTGACACGGCGGCGAGTTGACGCCTCGGACGGCCCGGTTCCCCGGCTGCCCGCCCTCCCCGGCGTCCCCGGCCTCGTGGACTCGACGGCCGGGCGCCGGATCCGGCGCCCGGCCGCGTGCGCGCGGCGCGCTACCAGCTACCGCCCCAGACGGCCCGCGTGCCCACCGGACAGGTCAGCCGGAAGTCCCACTGCCCGGAGAACACCTGCGGGAACAGGTGGCGGCCGTCCGTGCAGTCCACGTACACGTGGTACGAGGTGCCGTTGCACGTCATGAAGAAGTTGCGGCCGCCGTCGGTGCGCCCGTTCCAGCAGTTGGCCGACAGCTCCCGCTCGGTGGAACTGGAAGCCCGCTGCACCGCCGTGTTCGCCGAGACCGGCGCGACCCCGGCGGTGTCGGTCCTGCTCTGCCCGTCGGTGCTGACCGCCTGCGCCTCGGCGGTACCGGGCGCCGGCTCGGCGCTGGCCGGCGCCGCGAGTCCGGCGAACGCTGTGACGGCGACGGCCGCGGCCACCGCCGTGTTCCTCAGGAACGACACGTTTCCCTCCGGGTGTTGGAAGACGGGTGAGTACCGGGATGTCCCGGACCTTCAGCGCCATCATGGGCGATTCCCATCTCCCGTGGCAGTACGCCGCATCAGGGGGCGTGCGGGAAGAAACGTCGCCAACTGGGCTGAACCGTCCACCCGTTCACGATGCGCTCCCACGAAGGTGTGGCCCCAGCGAGTCGCCCGGCCGGGCGTGGTATGCCCCCTGGGGCGGCGGACTCGTACGGCCGCCTAGTCGGCGACCGGCGTGACACGCCGGTGGAACCGCTTCGCCGACTCCGCGTAGATCAGGGTGTCGATCAGCTTCCTGGCCGTGGCCATCGGCACCGTCCCCAGGTACACGGACGGCTCACCGGACAGAGAAGCACGCCCCGCGAGCTGCGGCCACGCACGCCGGTCGCCGACCCTGACGCCCATCAGGGCCAGCACTTGGGCCGGCATGAAGGCCGTGTCGTCGGCTTGCTTCTTTCCCGCCAGGAAGGCGGCGGCCTGCTGTGCTGCTGATTCGATGTCGGAGGTCATGCCGCACATCGTCGTGACGTCGGGTCGAGCGGGTCCAGTTTTATGCGGGTGTTCGCTTAAAAATCATGATCGGCAAAGGGACGCCCACTCCGTGAGTTTGTCCCTGGCCTGCTCCCCGAACGCGGCATGGGCCTCGTGTATCGCGAACTCGTCCAGGTATGCGGAGACGTCTCTGCAATCCCTGAAAATAAGGACCCCGGTCGGAGTTTCGACGGTGGCCATACTGTTGCCGTAGACGGTGAATACGCTCAACGGCCCCGGCTTCACGTCGTGCCCGATCGGGATGACCCCGATGCGGACGTTCGGAAGGTGTGACAACGACGCGAGGCGGTCGATCTGCACGGCCAGGGCGTCAGGCTGCACGATGGGCCACCTGACGGCCTGCTCGGTGAGGATGAAGGTGAAGCTCTTCGACCTGTCGTAGAGGACCGTCTGGCGTTCCAGTTTTTTCGCGATGGTCTTTCCCTGGTCTCCTGGAACGTCCGCAATGCTTGCTCTCACGTACTCCGGCGTCCCCAGGAGGCCTGTGATCATCGTAGGCAGGAAATATCGGAACTCCGTGGATGACTTCTCGAGCCCGGCCAGTTCGTTCTGTCGTTTGTCGAGCCCTCTGCGGAGCAGGGACCGGTCATCCTGCCATTCGGTGTTCGCGATCCGCGCCAGTGCCGTGACGTCCGCGACCAGGTGCGGGGGAGCGTCGAGAGCTCTCAGGATCAGCTCGACGTCGACAAGGTTCGGGGTTACCTTTCCGCTCTCGATGTTGCTGACCTTGGTTTGAGACGTGTTGCAACGCCGAGCGAGCCGAACTTGTGAAAGTCCGGCTCGCTTGCGGAGTGTCTTCAGCGTGGCGGCCAAGTCGGCCTTGGATCGCCCTAGCTGCTCAGGTTCGAAGGTCAAGACCTTTCACGTACTCCTCGAAGGGCACCGACTCCGCCAACGCGATCCGCTGGTACTCCCGGTACGGTTCCGGATCGCCCGAGTGGAGTTCCCGGCCGATCTGGGTGCCGTCGGGAGCGTAATGCATCAGCACCACGTGCGAGCGGTCGAACATCCAGAAGTCCTGGACGCCGGCCAACGGGTTCTCCCTGTCGGTCACATCCATGATGCGGATGTCCTCGCCGGCCCACACGTGGGGTTCGTAGTACATGAACTCGTACCTGAGGTACTCCGAGAGCGGACGGGTCACGATGTGCACGCGCCCTTTCGTCCTGCCCTCACGACGCACCCGTTTGAGGTCGTCGGTGTACTCGTCCGAGTAGGTGTGAGGGTCGATGCGCTCGCCCGCGAGGAACTGCCGGATCTCTTCCTCTTCCTGCGGGACCCGGTAGACCGGCAAGGTCTCCAACCGCCATGCCTCGCTTCGGAAGTCGAGGAACATGGCGTCCCACTCCTCACCATCCAAGAGCACGGACGGCCTCCTTCAGCACGCTCGCGGGGATCTCCACGAGCCCTTCGCCCCGGGGAGGTGTGAAGACGTCGGACAGGTCGCCCTGGACGAGGATGGAGCCCGTGGCCGTCCGGTAGACGGTAGGGCAGTCGTTCTTGGCGTAGGTTCCGGAGCCGGTTCCCGTGAGCCGCTTCAGCCCCTCACGTGCCATGGTCCACCCCTCTCGGCAGGGTCCGCCCCTGCGCTGGGACGACGCTAGGGGGTGAGAGGCCGGGGCCGCCATGCGAGAACGCCGATATTCACGAAGTCGGGTAGTCGATCACTGGCGAGGGCGCGGGCCGAGATTCGGCGACCAGGGTTTCCGCTCCGCCGCGACCTTCGGTGGAAGGCCCGGAGGCGTCACTGAGCGGTGAGAGGTTCCGCTGGTGAGCATTTGTTTGCAGCGGAAGCTCCCGGCGGCCTGGAGTGTTCGGTGCAGCGGAGGCGGGGCAAGTGGGCGAGCCGGCTCGCAGCCGGGAAGACCCACCGCATCACTGTCACGCACGAACATCCGAAACGGCAACCAGTACGGCTGCTTTCACGGCTGCGTACGTAGCCACGCGGTCTCATTCGAACCGGTACGGATCAGGGCTTGCCCAAGCGCTCTGACGCGTAAGAAAGGCCCTTGACCAGCGGTTTCGCTGATCAGGGGCCCTGAGAGGCGGACGAGTCGGCCATGTACGCCGGGTTCTGTCTCCTCGGGTCCTTGCGGGCCCGGGGGAGGCGGCCATCCATCTAGGCCTGCCGTTGCCGACAGGCTCGTGCGGTCTACCCGCGGACTCGGGCGGGCAGCCCTCGATCGTCCGCGCAGGGTCGCCGGTGAAGGCGGCCCCTCTTGACCTTGCTCCGGGTGGGGTTTACCTAGCCGCCTGGGTCACCCCAGGCGCTGGTGGTCTCTTACACCACCGTTTCACCCTTACCGGGAATCCGAAGATCCCCGGCGGTCTGTTTTCTGTGGCACTGTCCCGCGGGTCACCCCGGGTGGGCGTTACCCACCACCCTGCCGTGTGGAGCCCGGACGTTCCTCGGGGGATCCGAAGATCCCACGCGGCCGCCCGGCCGGCTCGTCCGCCGTGTGGACCATGGTACCGGGCGGGCGGGGGAGAGGCGGACGGGGGAGCGGGTGGCGAGGGGAGGGGGCGCGTCGGCGGGGGCTCGCGCCGGGCCCCCGCCGGGAATCCCCAGCCGGGCCTCGCCCCGAAGCCTCACGCCGGGGCGAACCAGACCTTGTCGCGGCCCGGGTTCGCCTCGATCAGGCGGACGCGGGTGCGGTGGCCGAGCCGGAGCGGCGGGCCGTCGGGGTCGCCTTCGACGTGGCCGACGACGGCGGGTTCGTAGAGGTGGACGGTGCCCGCGGTCGGGCGGGTGTCGATCACGTCGACCACGTACGCGTCGAAGACCTCGCCGATGCGGTCGCGCAGCAGCGCCGCCTCCACCAGGTCGACGCACTCGCGCTCCGCCTCGGCGGCCCGGTGGGAGCCGGCGGCCATCTCGGCGGGGAGGGCGTCGAGGGCGGTCCGTACCCACTCGGGGGCGGGGGCGCCGGCCACCGCCGCCAGGCAGAGCTCCAGGGCGTAGCGGTCGACGAGGCGGCGCAGCGGGGCCGTGCAGTGCGCGTAGGGGGCGGCGACGGCCGCGTGGACGGGGTCGGCGGGCGGGGGCCGGTCGGCGGGGCGTTCGCGGTCGAAGACCGTGTAACCGGCGCCGCGCAGCAGGGCCGTGCACTCCTGGAGGAACGCGGCGTGCTGCGGGTGCGCCGGGTCCAGGGCGCGCAGGAGGACGGCGTACGGCATGTCGTCCGGCCAGTTCACGCCGAGGGCGCGGGCCGCCCGGCGCAGGGCCGCGACCGCCGGTTCGGGCGCGGCCGGCAGGGTGCGGAGGACGCCGGTGCCCGCCGTCAGCATCAGCTCGGCGGCGACCATGCCGGTGAGGAGGGAGAGCTGTGCGTTCCAGCCCTCCACGGGCGGTGGCGTCCGGTACTCGAGCACGTACCGGTCGTCCTGCCGGACGATCTCCTGCTCGGGGACGTTCAGTGAGATGCCGCCGCGCTCCCGTTCCCGTTCCTGCCGGAGCATGCCCGTTTCCCGCAGCAGGGTCAGCGGTTCGTCGGCGGTGCCGGTGTCGAGGGCCCGCTGGGCGCCCGCGTAGTCCAGGCGGGCCCGGCTGCGGACGAGGGCCCGGCGCAGGTCCGTGCGGACCACCGATCCGTCGGTGTCGAGGTCGAACTCCCACAGCAGCGCCGGCCGGTCGTGGTCCGGCAGCAGGCTCGCCGCGTCCTCGGAGAGGGCGGCGGGGTGGAGGGGGACGCGGACGTCCGGGTAGTAGACGGTCACCGCGCGGCGGTGCGTCTCCGCGTCCAGGGGGCCGCCGGGGGTGACGAAGGACGCGACGTCGGCGATGGCGTAGTGGAGGCGGTAGCCGCCCTTCGTCCGGCGGGACAGGTGCAGGGCCTGGTCCAGGTCCTTGGCGCCGGGCGGGTCGATCGTGATCAGGGGGAGCGCCGTCGCGTCGTACGCCGGGACGCGGGGCAGCCGCCGCGCGGCACGGTCCGCCTCCGCCTGGACGTCCGCTGGGAAGCCGACGGGGGCGTGCGTCCGCTCGCGCAGCTCGCGCAGCGCTCTCTGCAGCGGGGCGCGGTCCTCGTCCGTCACCCGCATCGTGCGGCGGGGCATGATCCGAGCGTAGGGGCGGGCCGGGCGGGCGGCGCGGTGAGTGTGGCGTACGGCGTCGGTGCCGTCGGCTGTGGCATAAGGCGTCGGTGGTGGTGGCGGTGGCGGCGTACGGCGTCGGCGGTGGCGTACGGCGTCGGCAGTGGCGGCGTTAGGCTCGCCGGGGGCCTGGGGCCCGCGAGCCCCGGGAGGCCGTGGGCTTGGGGCGACTGGACACATTCACGCAAGGAGAACCGATCGTGCTCGTGCTGCTGCCGCCGTCCGAGGGCAAGGCCACCGGTGGGACCGGGGAGCCGGTGGACACGGGCGCGCTGTCCCTTCCCGGGCTCTCCGCCGCGCGGGAGGCCGTGCTCGGCGAGCTCGTGGAGCTGTGCTCGGGGGACGAGGAGAAGGCCGCCGAGGTCCTCGGGCTGAGCCCCGGCCTGCGCGGGGAGATCGCCAAGAACGCCGGCCTGCGGACGGCCGGCACCCGGCCCGCCGCCGAGATCTACACCGGCGTCCTCTACGACGCACTGGGTCTGACCACGCTTCCCGCCGCCGCCCGGCGCGCCGCCGAGCGGTCGCTGCTGGTCTTCTCCGGGCTGTGGGGCGCGGTGGGTGTCGAGGACGCCATCCCGTCCTACCGGTGTTCGATGGGCGTGAAGCTGCCGGGGCTGGGCGCACTCGGCGCGTTCTGGCGCGGGCCGCTGGCGGAGGCGCTGCCCGCCGCCGCGGGGGAGGGCCTCGTCCTGGACCTGCGCTCGGCCGCCTACGCGACGGCCTGGAAGCCGAAGGGGGACGTGGCGGAGCGCACGGTGACGGTACGGGTGCTGCAGTCGCGGGTCGTTGGCGGGGTCGAGAAGCGGTCCGTGGTCAGCCACTTCAACAAGGCGACCAAGGGGCGGATGGTCCGCGACCTGCTCGTGGACGGGGCCGTGCCCGCGGGGCCCGGGGAGCTGGTCGTGGCGTTGCGGGACCTGGGGTACGTGGTGGAGGGCGGCGCTCCGGAGAAGGCGGGGCGGCCGTGGGCGGTGGACGTGGTGGTGACCGAGCTCTGAGAGCCGTCCGGAGGCCTGAGAGGCGGGCCGGTCGGTGGTCGCCCGACGGGTCCCGCTGTCCGGGGCGTCGGCCGATGGAGATGCGTGGGGTGACCGGGGCCGTCGTCCGAGCGGCGGCCCCGGCCCGGCCGGCTACAGGAACCTCACGCTGTGAAGTCGTCGAGCAGGGCCGTCTTCGTACCGCCCTTCGGGACGTCCGCGAAACCGCCTTCGCCGCAGACGGTGCTGAGGTACGCCCGGGCGGTCCTGTTCGTCCTGTCGACCATCCAGTTGGTGCCGGACTCGAAGAAGAGGCGGACGTTGTTCGCCGGGTCCGCGAAGGTGCGGGTGAACCCCGTGGCGCGGCTCCGGGGGATGAACTCGTTGGAGGCGGCCGGTGCGGTGGTGGCCAGGCCGGTGGTCAGGGCCGGGGCCGCCGCGAGGACCAGGGCCGGTCGCGCCGCCCGGCGCCGTGAGGACGTGGACGCGCCGTGAGGACGCGGACACCGCGCACCCCTTCGTGAGCGGAGGGCCGCCGGTCTCCCGGACCGGTGGCACGGGCACCGCGTGGACGCCGCCCGTCCGCCCTTCGCAAGACGCCGCCCGGTGCGCCCTTCGAAAGGAGAATTCGCACCCCTCCGTCCGGAAGGGAAGAGCCCTGCCCGGGTATCACCTGTTCGGAGTATCACGTTCCGCCATCACCCGTTCGGGCCATACACCTGTCGCTCCCACGGGAGTATCCAGGGGGTTGGGCAGCGCGATAGGGGGCGGCATGAGCACTCCGGCACCGATCCGGGTACTGCGCGGAACCGACCTGCTGGATCTGAGCTTCGCGTTCGTCGGGCTGAAGTTCGACGACCGGCCGGGGAACCGGCGGCTGATCCGCGCCGATCCACAGCAGGACGGGCTGCTCGTCGTCACGCTCGGACCGCAGCACGTCACGGAGCACGCGCTGCTGGAGGAGGGAACCGATCCGGATCCGCGGGACGCGCCCGTCGACTCGCTCGTCAGCGGGCGGAGCGTCCTCGTCTTCGAGGTCGGGGCGCAGGACACGGTCGGGTACTCCGAGGCGGGGCTGCTGGCGGCCATGCGCGTGCTGCCGCTGCGCGTCGTCGACGCCGCCCGGGAGGCCGACCCGGCGGTGGTCACACTGCGGCCGCCGCCCGGCGCGGAGGTGGTCGGGGCGGGCGGGGCGAGCGGGGCGGTTGGGGTGGGACCGGAGGGGGCGGACGCCGCGGGGGTGCGCGGGGGAGCGGAGGCGGACGGTGACGCCACGGACCGGGCCCTCGCCCTCGTACGGCTGCTGCGCACCACCGCCCAGCTCACCGCCCGGTACGGCGTGGACGCCACACTCGCCGCGGCCGCCGTCCCCGGCGCACCGCTCGTCCCCCGTACCCCCGAGAACCCGCTCGCCGACCCCGCCCATCCCCGTACCGGCATCGAACTGCCGTACAGGCTCCTGCTGTCGCCCCCGCGGCAGGCCCGCTGGATCCACCGGGACGAGGTGGACGAACCCGGGCCGGGTGAGCGGGTGGAGCTGTGGCACACCCGGCTGTCCGGGGGGACGGTCCGCGCGGTGTGGAACCGCGACCGCGACCCGGGGACGCCCGCCCCCGAGGTGACGCGGCTGCCGCTGACCCCGCGCGACCGCACCCGCCTCGTCGATCTGACCGCGCACGACGGGCTGTCGACGGCGGAGGGCAAGCCGTTCACGCCGCTGCCGGTGAGAGCCCGCACGCTGATGCTGTCGGCGCTCGGCGGCTGGCTGGAGAGCGTCGGGCAGTGGCCCGAGCGGCCCGCGGGCATCGACCTGTCGGACTGGCGGCAGCACACCACCCTCGGGCGGGACCACTATGTGCGGGTGATGTACGAGGGGTACCTGTGTCCGTTCGGGCACCGCGCGGCCGTCGTGAAGGTCACCGAACGGAAGTTCAAGGACCCGCGGACCGCCTTCCTCTTCCAGCGCTTCCACGTGCTCGTCCGGCAGCCCCTGCGCACCTACGACCCGGGGCGGCCGCTGCCCGCCAAGGACGGTGACCCGGCCGCCGACCTCACCAACCTCCTCTTCCCGTTCACCAGCGTCCGGCTGGACACCCTCGTCACCCCGAACCTCGTCCACCTTCCCGATCCGCCCGACTCCACCTGGTTCTTCCCTGCGACGGCCACCGAGGACCCGTTCCTCTTCAAGGCCACGGCGGTGGACCACCAGGGACGGATCATCGAGTTCCGCACCCCGCTGCTCTTCGTCCCCGAGCACCTGAGCCGGGGCGAACAACTCGCCGCCGTGCTCGCCGAGTACAACCGCCCGTCCCTGCCCCCGGCGCCGGCGCCCGACGGCTCCAGGGCCGCCGTCACCGTCGACCCGCCCACGTTCACCAGCGCCGCGCTGCTCGGCCAGTCCGTGGCCCTGGCGCCGCCCGTCAAACCGGACGACACCAGCGTCGACGTGGCCCACCTCGTCTGGGCCGCCGCCGCGCCGCCCGCCCTCGCCGTCCCGGACCCGGCCCATCCGGCGCCCGGCGAGGCGCACTTCATCCCGCAACTGAGCTGGGCCACCGCCGCCGTCCCCGCCGTCGGCGCACTGACCGGCGGCGGAACCGCCGCCGTGCCCGTGATGTACGCGCGGCGATACGCCCTTTCCGGCTTCGCGGCGGCGACCCAAGGGGCTAGGAAGGGCAACCCGGGCGAGGTCTTCCTCAGCCTGCTGCACACCGGGGCCCCCTCGCTCGCCATGGACTTCGACAGCCGGCGCGACCGCTCCGGCGCGCTCGTCGCGCCCAGCTTCGACGTGGCGGGACTGTCTCGCGCCACCGGTCCGGTTGCCGGCACCGGACCCGTCGCCACGGCCGTGGACCGCATCGCCGGCGGGGAGTTCGACCCCGCCGACTTCTTCGGCACCCTCGGCGTCAACTTCCTCGGCGTCCTCTCGCTCGCCGACGTCATCCGGCACATCCTGCCCGGCGACCCGCTGCCGGCCCTGCACGTGCCCAACTTCATCACCCAGACCGTCAGTTCGGTCACCGGGTTCCTCACCGACCTGCGCCGCGTCCGTGACCTGGCCGACAACGCCGCGCCCGGCCTGCCGCCCGCCGCACGGCAGGTGGCCGACACCGCCCGGCGGCTCGCCGAACTCGTCGCCGCCTACCTCGCCGAACACCTCTCCCATCCCTCCCTTCCCACCGCCGCGCCGCTGACGACCGTTTCGCCCGCAGCCGGCCCGCCGGCGGACACCGGCCCGCCCACGGCAGCCGCGCCTCCCGGCGGCCCGCCGACGTCGAGCGCCGCGCCTCCCGCCGGCCCGCCGAGCGTCACGCCCCCCGGCGGCCCGCCGCCGTCGAGCGCCGCGCCTCCCGTTGGCCCGCCGAGCGTCACGCCCCCCGGCGGCCCGCCGTCGCCGAGCGTCACGCCTCCCGCCGGCCCCCCGCCGCCGAGCGTCACACCCCCGGGCGGCCCGCCGCCACCGCGCTCCGCGTCTTCCGCCGCCCCGCCGACGCCGAGCGCCACTCCGCCCACCGGCCCGCCGCCACCGCGCGTCGCGCCCGCCGCCAGCCCGCCCGTCACCCTCCAGCAGATCGACGACGCTTTCGCCGCCTTCTCCACTGCTCTCACCAGCCTCCTCACCGCCCTCCCCGCCACCGCCGACCCCGGCCTCCGCACCCTGCTCACCCGGGTCCGGGAGCAGGTCGACACCTGGACCACCGCCGCCGGGCAACTGCCGTCCCTTCGGGACGCGTTGCAGCAGGCCGCCCGTGGCCTGAAGCTGCCCGAGACGGTCAGCACCCGCATCGAGTGGAGCCCGCAGATCAAACCGTGGCCCGACACCGGCGACCCGGTCTTCGTGCCGCACACGGAAGGCACCCGGACCGTCGGGCGGCTCTCCCTCGTCGTCGACCTCCGGGGGTCGCTGCGCCCGGACGTATCGTCCGGAGCCGACGTCACCTGCTCACTCGAGAAGTTCGACCTCGTCCTCATTCCCTCCTTCCAGGCCATGCGGCTGACCTTCGACCGCGTCCGCTTCCGGATGCGCGCGGGCGAGAAGCCGGACATCGACGTCGGCTTCCGGAAGGTCGAGTTCATCGGCCCGCTGTCCTTCGTCGAGACGCTGCGGCAGCTCATCCCCATCGACGGCTTCAGCGACCCGCCCGGCATCCAGGTCACCTCGTCCGGCATCACCGCCCGCTACGGCATCCCCCTCCCCAATCTCGCCGTCGGCGTCTTCAGCCTGGAGAACATCCGCCTGGACGCCTATCTGGACCTCCCGTTCATCGGCCGGCCGCTGGAGATCGGCTTCTCCTTCTGCAGCCGCCAGGCACCCTTCCGGCTCACCGTGTCCCTGCTCGGCGGCGGCGGTTTCTTCGGCATCGTCATCACGCCCAAGCACGTCGCCGTCCTGGAGGCCGCCCTGGAGTTCGGGGCCGCCGTCTCCATGAACCTCGGCGTGGCGAGCGGGAGCCTGTCCGTGATGGCCGGCATCTACTTCCGGCTCGAACTCGCCACCTCCGAATGCCGGATCACCGGCTACTTCCGCGCCCGCGGCGAGGTCGACGTCCTCGGCATCGTCTCCGCCTCCATCGAACTCCTCCTGGAACTCACCTACGACAGCGGCAGCGGAACCGTCTACGGCCGGGCCCGGATCTCGATCAGCGTCCACATCGGGTTCTGGTCCCAGTCCGTCACCATCGAGTGCGAGAAGCGGTTCCTGGGCGCCGGGCACCCCCCGAGCCCGCTCACCGCGGCCGACGACGTCGTCCGGCCCCCCACGTTCGCCCAGATGATGGCGCCCTACCCCGACCCGGTGACCGGGCTGCCGCGCGACCCGGTCGACGAGTACTGCACCGCCTTCGCGGAAGTGAGCTGACGCCATGCCCGAGACGATCCGGTGGACCGTACTGCCCGACGGGACCGCCGCCGGCGGGCGGCTCCACCTCACCGTCCTGGTCAGCCCCCGGCTGACCGGGGGGAGCACGCTCGACGCCTTCGACGGCTTCCGCGACTGGCCCGCCACCCTCGGCCGGTACACGACCGCCCTGCGCATCGAGTTCCGCGCGCCCGACGCCACCGGGCCCGGGACCGCCGTGCCCGTCGAAGCGCGGCAGGACCGCTACCCGCCCCCCGACAGCGGACTGTGGAAGGCCCTCTTCCCGCCCACCTCCCCCGTACGGCCGCCGGCCGGCGCCTTCGCCGCCGCCGCGGCCGTACCGCCCACCCTGCGCTCCTATCCCGGCCGGGCCGTCCACGACCGGATCGGCACCCTCTACGAGGCCGTCGCCACGGCCACCGCCCTCCGCCGGGCCTTCCCGTCCGGCGAAGGCGCCACCGCCGCGCCGCCCGGCACCTGGGACTACCCCCACACCGGCGACCTCCGCGCCCCGCTCCCCCCGCCGCTGCTCGAACTGGCCCGCGGCGTCACCGCCTCCTACCCCGCCCTGGACCGGCTGATCGAACAGGGTGCGGGCGGGACACCCTCCGCCGCGGCCAACCCGTTCCGGCCCCGGTACATGGACCGGACCAGCGACGCCTACCAGGGCAACGCCGCCGCCCACAACCTCGCGGAGGCCTACCGCTTCTACGACCGGCCCCAGGTGCCCGCGCCGCCCCCGCCCGCGGCGCCCGACGTGGACTTCCACACCGCCTGCGCCCTGCTCGCCGACTACCCCGAACTGCTGCGCCGCTTCGGCCTCGCCGTCGATCTGGTCGTCACCCCGCCGCCGGCGCTCGCCGACCGCTGGCACGCGCGCGTCCTGTTCACCGCGGACCAGGAACGGCTCAACGAGGACGAGGGACTGCGGCCCTGGACGGCCCTGCGCTACGTCGTCGGCAGCCGCTTCGAGCCGTACGCGCCGGACGACGGCCCCTACGGGCGGCGGATGCTGCGGCTGGGCGGCGACGGGATCCTGGTCACCGACCTCGACCTGGACGGCGCCGCGATGAAATTCGTGGAGTTCTCCCGGATCGTGGACCAGACGCTGGCCGCCCGGACCGACCCCAAGGCGTCCGCCGCCCCCGACGGCACCGCCCCGCCCGCCCTGCACGGCGCCGGCCTCACCGTTCTCCGGGAGGGCCGGGACGTGGAACTCGCCGACCGGATGGAGGCCGACGCCCGGCACACCGCCGGTGTCGGCCCGGCGGACCAGACGCCCGCCGTCGCCGTCCTCGACGCCGCCGACCTCGTCCGGGGGTACCGCGTCGACGTGGGCGTGGTCGAGGAGCCGGGGGAGGCGGTGGAGGCGGGGATGGCAGGGGCTGGCGGAGCCAATGGAACTGATGGAGTCGATGGGGCTGACGAAGTCGATGAGGCCGGCAGATCCGATGGGGCTAACGGGGCCGGTGGGGCTGACGGAGAGACCGTCGCGCCCGTCACCGTCTGGCGTCCGCTGTGCGCGCGGACCGGCCGTTACGCGATCCGCCGCCCGGGGCAGCCCGCCCTGCCGCTGGCCGTCGCCCCCGACGAGGGCCACGTCAAGGCCACCGCCGTCACCCACGACAAACGGGACGGCAACCAGCTCTACGTCCACCAGGCCCTCTTCGGCTGGCACGGCTGGAGCCTGGCCGCCCCGCCGCCGGGCCGGACCCTCGGGCCGGACGACCGGCCTCGGGTGCCCGCGCCCGAGGTGTCGCCGGTCTTCCCGCTGGACACTGCCTTCCGCCCGGTCAGAGGGTCGCTCCCGGCCCTGCGCTTCGGGCGGACGTACCGGCTGCGCGCCCGGCTCTGCGACCTTGCCGGCAACGGCCCCGGCCTCGGCGCCGACACCCCGGAGGGCAGCGCCTCGGCCCCCGTCACCTACCGGCGCTGGGAGCCCGTGCCGCCACCCGTGCTCGTGCCCCGGTGGCCCTTCCTGGAAGGCGAGTCGGAACCGCGGCTGGTCATCCGCAGCACCGTGCACGACGACGGGACACCGGTACCGCCCGACGTCTGGGCCGCCCTGCGCAACGGGCAGGTCCCCGACCACCGGGCGGTCTCGTCCGTCGACGGACTCGACCGCCGTTACCGGGCCTGGGACGAACGGCACGTCAGCCCGCCCAAGACCCCGCTCCAGGCAGCGGAACAGCACGGTGTGTACGACACCGTCTTCGGCCCCGACAAGGCGGACCTGGTCCGCCGCCGCTACTTCGCCGCCGCCTCCCGCGAGGCCGGCAGCTACCTGGACACCGTCGTCAGCCTCCCCGAGAACCCCGACGTCACCACCGACCTCGGACTCCTCGGGCAGATCAAGGTCGCCAAGCACGACGTCCACGACCCCGAACCGCCCACCGAACTCCCCGTCCCCCGGGGGCAGGGCCTCCGGCCCGGCGAGTACGTCGTCCACCGGGGCACGCAGCTCCTGCTGCCCTACCTGCCGGACGTCCTGGCCCGCGGCGTCTCCCTGCGCGGCCTGCCGGGAGCACCGCCCAACGCCACCTACGACTTCCCCGGACCCTGGCCCCAGGCCCGGCCGCTGCGGCTGAAGATCGTCGAAGGGGAGGGGCCGCCCGTCTGGAGCGGTCTCCTGGAACGCGAACTGACCGTCCGGCTGCCCAAGGCCACCGTCGCCACCGTCCGGATGAGCTGCCACCTCGACCCCGCCGACCTCACCCTCTTCCGCGTCTGGGAGCTGCTGACCGCGTCGAAGCTGTGGAACGACCCCGACCCGGCCACCGGGCTGCCGCAGGAGAAGAAGGACGAGCTGACCGCCGCGGCCGCACACGGTGAGAACTGGATGCTCACCCCCTGGGTCGAACTCACCCTCGTCCACGCCGTCGAGAAGCCGCTCGCCGCACCGGAACTCGGCCCCCTCGACTTCCCCCGCGCGGAGGGACAGACCTTCACCCCGCTCTCCGGAAACCTCCGCAGCCACGCCCGCAGCACCGGCCGCGTCGACATCGACGCGACCTGGGAGGAGTGGACCGACGACGTCGCGCAGGACGCGCCCGAACGCACCGGGCGGCACGAACGCGTCGGCCACCTCACCCTCGAACCCTTCGAGAACGGCCGCTCGCTCTCCGGCCTCCGCCACGAGTTCCGCGACACCCTGCACCGCGCGGTCACCTACACCCCGACCGCGACCACCCGGTTCCGCGAATACTTCCACCCGGCCATCACGGAGCAGCCCGACCTGATCACCCGGACCGGCCCGCCGAGTGCCGGACCCGACGGCCACGGCTGGCACGTCCCCAGCACCCGTCGCCCCGAGCCGCCGGACGTCAGCCACCTGGTGCCGACGGTCCGCTGGGAGCAGACCGTCGACCACGAACGGCACCGGGTGACCCGCACCCGCCGGCACGCGGGCTTCCGTGTGCACCTGCGCCGCCCCTGGTTCTCCTCGGGCGACGGGGAACTCCTCGCCGTCGTCCTGGACCCCGGGCCCACCGGCACCGGCACCGGCACCGGCATCGGCATCGGCACCGGCATCGGCACCGGCACCGGCATCGGCACCGGCATCGGCACCGGCACCGAAGCCGGCACCGGCAGCACCGCGCCGCTCCCCGACGAACTCGTCAGCCGCTGCGCCACCGACCCGGTATGGGCGGACCCGACGGACCTGCCCCGGCTCACCCCGGCGAACTTCCCCGGCGCCGTTCTCACCGCCGACGGGCGCGTACTCGCCGAGCCGGTGGGCGGCGGAACCGCGAGCGTCTCCGTGGCCGCGTTCACCCCCACGTACGACCGCGAACTCCGGCTGTGGAACTGCGACATCGACGTCGACCTCGGGACGGCCGCCGGCGCCACGGCCTACTTCCCCTACCTGCGCCTCGCCCTGGCCCGCTACCAGCCCTACTCCGTCGACCCCTTGCATCTGTCCAAGGTCGTGACCGCGGACTTCCTCCAACTGCTGCCCGACCGGACGGTCACCGCCACCATGACGTCCGCCGGCGCCGTCCGGCTGGAACTGGGCGGCCCGGTCGCACCGAACGCCCTGGGCCGGCGGGTCGGCAGCGGGCAGGCCGCGATGGCCGCGAGCCGCCGGGTCCTCGCCACCGTCGAACGGCGGGCCGTGGGCAGCGGCGACCTGGACTGGGCCGGCACCGGAACCGTCCTCGAACTCACCTGCGTGCCCAAGGGATCCTCCTTCGTCTGGTCCGGTGACCTGGTACCACCGACGCCGCAGTTGCTGCCGCTCTCGGAGTACCGGCTGGTCGTGGAGGAGCACGAGGTGTACGCGACGGACGGGACCACGGCGACCGGCACGGTGACCCCGGCCGGCGGCGGCACGGCGGTGCCCGTCGGCCGCCGGCTGGTCCACGCGGACCGGTTCGGGCTGGCCGTCACGCCGCTGGGCCGGATCGTCCTCCGCGAGTGACCGCGGGCAGCCGGACGGTGGCGCGGCCGTGCCGGACCGCACACCACCGGGCCGGCACCCGGGACCGCGTCGGCCCGACTCGTCGACCGCCGCCGCACGGCACGGGCGGGGCACCGGACTTCGGGGCTCGCGCGGTCGGAGGGGACGGCGCGAGCCCTGGAGGCGAGCGACGAGCCTGCCGATCCGGCTGAGCCTGCCGAGCCTGCCGATCCGGCTGAGCCTGCCGAGCCTGCCGATCCGGCTGAGCCTGCCGATCCGGCTGAGCCTGCTGGGCCTGCCGATCCGGCTGAGCCTGCTGGGCCTGCCGATCCGGCTGAGCTTGCAGACCTGGCTGAACCTGCTGACCCGGGCGGCCCGACTGATGTGGCCGACCCGACTGATCGGGCCGAGGCAGCGGAGCCGTCTGGGGAAGTCGAGTTGCCTGAGGCAGTCGAGTCGTTTGAGGAAGTCGGGTCGGCTGAGGAAGCCGACCCGGCCGAGCAAGCCGAGCCGACGACCGGGGGCGCGCGGACGCCGCGCGACCGATCCGTTCATGGGTGGGGGAGCGGGTGCGGGAGCGGGCGTGGGCGTGAGAGCGGGCGTGGGCGTGGAAATGGGCGTGGAGGTGGAAATAAGTGTGGAGGTGGGCGTGAGCATGGACTTCGACATGGGCACCTACGTGAAGTCGGAGTAGGCCAGGTGCGTTCCGCACGCCCGGCAGCGGAAGAGGTAGGCGGTCGGCTGGCCCTCGCGGTCGAAGGAGCCCAGGTACCGCTCGATCTCGTCGGCGGACCACTGCCAGCCGACGGCCTCGCGGCGCAGCGCGTCCACCGCGTCGGGGTAGGAGGCCAACTCCGCGGAGCCGACGGGGCCGAGGAAGACGGCGGCGTCCCCGCAGTGGGAGAGCCACACCGACTCCTGCCAGGCGATGAAGCCGGGGGTGCGCCGCTCGATGACGAGCCGGACGTCCTCGGGCACGTCGCCCGCCACGACCTCGTTGAAGCCGGCGTCGTACCGCTCGGCGGCGCTGCCGTCCGCTATGCACCAGGGGCAGAGACGGCCGCGCAGATCCTCGTCGGACGGGGTGTACACCGGCCCCGCGTAGACGTAGCCGCGGGCGCGGGCGCAGCACGCGCAGGCGGTGTGCGGGTCGGGGGCGACGGAGCCGGTGGCCAGGGGGTCGGGGTGGTAGGGGAAGACGGGGAGGGCGGTGCTCACCTTGTCGTTCACGAGATCGTCCACGGGTCTTTCTCCGTACGCTGCTCGGCCGGGCGCGCGTCGGGACGCGGGGGCCGGCCGACGGGCTGCCGAGCCGTCCGTTCCCTCGTTCCTCCGCACGTCGTTCTCCATGGGAAGAGCATGGCACCCGGCACTGACAACGACCCCTCAGGTGATCGACTCCGGTCGTTGCGGCGGTCGTTGCGGCGGTCGTTCGGTGGTTGCTTGCCGGTCGGCCGGTGGTCGGCCGGCGGTCGGTCGATGGTCGGCCGGAGGGCTCGCGGAGTGAGCGGGGAAGGGCGCTCGGAGGGGTTCGTGGGAGGGCGTACGGAAGGGCGCGGGGAGCTCTGGTGATCCGTGCCGCCCGGGCAAGAGCCGGGCGGCGGATGTGATTTAGGTGACGGGCGTCAGGGGAACTGGCACTCCGCTTCTCCGTGTCCCTCGGTAACCGCCCTGGTCGGGGGCTTGATTCGAGCGGACGTTCCATCGAACACGCGAATGCTGCGGCACTGGGTGCCTGTTGTGGGGCCCAGGCGGTGGTCCGTGGTGGGTCGGGCGTGGGGTCCCACCGTCAACTCCGGACGCTAGGGTGATGCGTTACCAACCACCCCTCCGGGGAAGCGACGGCTTCGTGGGCACTCCATGGGGTCCACGAGCGCTGGATCCCGGAAGGGGGTGGCCCGATGGCCACACGTCCGGAGGGTCACCGCAGCGGCAGGTCGGACCGGCTTTACCGCCGCGTCCGCTGGATCGGTCCGCTCTACGCCGTCTTCAGGATGGTGTGGGACTGGATGTGATCCGCCTGCGTCGTGCACAGGGCCCCGGTCCCTGAGGACCGAGGCCCCGCTGCGGTGGGTGGCAGAGGGCCCCATCCCCACGGCTTCGCGGGCTCAGGGGTGGGGCTCTCGCCCTTCCGCAGTACTGGTGTCACCATGAGCGCAAGCCGATCCGCAAGATTGTGATCCACGTCACCCCTACGCTGATGCAACGGGTCCATCTTGCCCGTGATTCAAGATCGATTTCGACAAGCGGTCGAATGTCGATCGGTGTGAGGTGAAGGTGACCGGCCGTCATGGGTGCAGGTCGCATGCTTTGCGAGTATGTGAAAGTGATGCACCTCACAGTGCGTCCGCACTGCTGTCGTGACGCAAGCGACAATAAACGCACTCATGTGATGGGGAGTTCGGCTTTTTCGATCGCTTGCGAGAGTCGCTCGGTCGCGCTGGTCGCTCGGTCTCGGCGGGCGTCCGCCGGGGCGGCCCTCGGGCGGGGCGGCCCTCGGTGGGGGTGTACGTCTACCGGGGTGTGCGTCTGACCTCGGCTCGGCTTCCCCTCCGCCTACCGTGGCCCCATGAACCCCGCATGGCCCGACACCACCCCCGGCCTCCTCCGGCTCCCCACCGGGCGGTCGGTACGTGGTCGGGCGCTCCGGCGACCGCTGCCGGACGGCCCGAAGCCCGAATACGCCGTGTACCTGCTGGGCAAGGAGCCCCATCAAGTGGCCTGGGAAACGGAGTGGTTGCGGTGGCCGGACTTCCGGTTGCCCGCCGACCCCGAGCGGGCCCGGCGGCTGTTCGAGACCGCCTGGGAGCGGGCCGGGCGCGAGCGGGTGGAACTGGCCTGCGGCGGCGGGCGCGGAAGGACGGGTACGGCGCTGGCCTGCCTCGCGGTGCTCGACGGAGTCCCGGCCGGGGAGGCGGTGGCGTACGTGCGGCGGCACTACGACCCGCACGCGGTCGAGACGCCCTGGCAGAAACGGTACGTCCGCCGCTTCGGCGGAGGCTGACGAGGTCCGCCCGGAGCGCTCGCGTCCGGCGACCGGCCGGCCCTCCGATCGGGGGAAGGAGTCGTCCCCCGGTGTCTCGCCCCTTCTCCCGAGGCGGCCGGCGCCGGACGGCCGGATGCTGGAGACAGGGTCCGGGACGCCCCGGACACCCCGGCCACGCCGGATCACCCCGGCCCGCCGACCGCCCTCGACCGCCCCGACCGTCCCCGACGGACCAGGAGGCACCGCCTTGCCCTCACCGCCCCCGGCGCCACCCCCCGCCGCCCTGCCGGGTCACGAGCCGGACGGCGACCGGCGGACCGCCGTCCTGGCGGTCTGCTGCGTCGCCCTGCTGATGATCGGCATCGACGTGACCGCCCTGAACGTCGCCCTTCCCGCGATGGAACGGGAGCTCGGGGCCTCCGTGGCGGGCATGCAGTGGGCCGTCGACGCGTACAGCCTGTCGATGGCCGCGTTGATGCTGCTGATGGGCTCGGCGGCCGACCGGACCGGACGGCGGAGGGTGCTCCGGGCGGGGCTCGCGGTCTTCACCGCCGCCTCGGCGCTGTGCGCCGTCGCCCCGTCCCTCGGCGCGCTGGTCGGCTTCCGGGTGCTCCAGGGCGTCGGGGCCGCCGGGCTGACGCCCGTGTCGATGGCGATCATCTCCCACACGTTCACCGACCGGGCCCAGCGCACCCGGGCGATGGGTGCCTGGATCGGTGTCTACGGCCTCGGGCTGGCCCTCGGACCCTTGGTCGGCGGGGTGTTGGTGGCCGCGGCGGGCTGGCGGGCGGTGTTCTGGCTCAATCTCCCGGTCGGAATCGCGGCGTCGGTGCTCGCGGCCCGGTACGTGCCCGAGTCGCGGGCCGCGCGGGCCCGCCGGGCCGACCCGGTGGGCCAGGCTCTGACGATCACCCTCCTCGCCCCGCTCACCTACGCGGTCATCGAAGCGCCGCGCGCCGGCTGGACCGCTCCGGCCGTCCTGGGCGCACTTGCCCTGGCCCTCGCCTCGGCCGCCGGTCTCGTCGGGTACGAGCACCGCCGCGACGAACCGCTGATCGAGCTCGGGCTGTTCCGGAACGCCCAGTTCAGCGGTGCGATCGTTGCCGGGACGTGCGTTTTCGGGGTGTTCGGCGGCTTCTTCTTCCTCAGTTCCCTCTTCCTGCAGAACCCGCTGGGCGAGTCCCCGCTGGTCGCGGGCCTGTGGATGCTGCCGCCCTCGGCCGTGCTGGCGTTCTGCTCCTTCCGCGCGGGCCGGCTCGCGCGGCGGTTCGGGGCGCGGCGGCTGCTCGTCGCGGCGGGCGCCGCCCTCACCGCCGCCGGAGCGCTGTCGGCGGCCCTGGCCGGGAACACGTCCACCGCGCTGATCCTCGCGGAGTACGTCCTCTTCGGCCTCGGGCTGGGCCTGGCCTCCCCGCTGCTCATCACGACCGCCGTCTCCGGCCTGCCCGAGGACCGGGCCGGGCTCGCCTCTGGCCTCTTCACGTCCTGCGGCCGTTCGGGCTTCGCCCTCGGCGTGGCCGTCCTCGGCGCGATCCTGGCCGGCGGGCTGCACGGTGCTCCGCTGCACGACGCCCACGCCTTCACCGACGCCGTGCGCCCCGCCTGGGCGGTCGTCGCGGGATGCGGAGTGGCCGTGACGGCGCTGGCCGCGGCCGTCGCGGGGCGGGGTGATGCGGTGCCGAGCACCCGCGGCAACGGTCGGCCGGACGCAGACGGGTCCGTGGCAACGGTCGGCCGAACGCTCTCTGATCACCACAGAGGCCGGCCGGACAACGCCTGATCATCGCGGAGGCCGGCCGGGCGTCTCCGACCGGCGTCGCGGCCGGGCAAATGTCCCTGGTCGCCGCAGGGGCCGGCCGGACAACCTCTGATCATCGCGGAGAGCGGCCGGGCGTCTCCGACCAACGTCGTGGCCGGGCGAACGCCCCTGATCACCGCAGGGGCCGGTCGAACGTCCCTGGCCAGCGCAGGGGCCGGTTGGACAACGCCTGATCACCGCTGTGCCCGGCCGGACGTTCCCTGACGGCCGCCTCCGTCAGCGGTTCCCGGACGTGACCAGCCCCAGCGACACGACCAGATCGCGCAGCTCCGCCTCGTAGAGCGCCCCCGGATCGGCCACGTTCGGGCGGAGGTGGCCGTAGATCTCCAGCCCGATCAGCCCGTACATGCGGCCCCAGACGCGGAAGGCCAGCGCGACCGCGCCGGGGGGCACATCGGGCAGGTGTGTGCGGATCTCCTCGGCCAGTTCGGGGGTGAAGTCGGACCACGTGTGGTCACCGGGCGGCTGCAAGGGCGCCGCGTGGGGCCAGGCGGCGGCGACGAGTTCGACGAGGCCCAGGCAGGCGCGCTTCGAGGGGCCGGGCGCGGGGCCGCCGGCGGGTGCGACGTACCCGGCCACCGGATCGCCGTAAATGAGCCGGAAGCCTTCCGGATCGGCGAGCGCCCAGTCGCGTGCGGCCCGCCACCAGGCCTGGAGCCGGGCGGCCGGGTCGTCGGCGGGGCAGGCGTCCCGGGCGGCCTCCGCCCGGTCGACGAGGGTGCGGTAGACGTCGTTGATCAGCGCTGTGACCAGCTCGTCCCGGGTGGCGAAGTAGCTGTAGACGGCGCTGGCGCTCATGTCCATCTCGCGGGCGATGGCGCGCAGCGAGATGGCGTCCGGGCCGCCCTCCGCCATGAGCCGGAGGGCCGTCGCCTTGATCTCCGCCGTGGTCTGGGCGCGGAGCCGGGCCCGTCTGCCCTGCGTCTGTTGGATCACGCTTGACACTGTACAGCGCTGCATTACAGTGCGCCGAGTGAAAACTGAACGGTGCACGGAATATGTGCAGCGTTGTCAGTGCGGGCCGGAAGCGCTCATGGGCGCGAAGAAGGGCGGGGCGATGAAAAGCGGCGCGATGAAAAGTGGGGCGATGAAGAGCGGGTTGACGGGGAGTGGGGTGACGGAGAGCGGAGTGACGAAGGCAAGAACGGTGCTGTTCGACGAGGTGGGCGGCCCGGACGTGCTGCGCGTCGAGGAGGTGGAGCTCGGCATGCCGGGGCCGGGCGAGGTGCGGGTCCGCGTGGAGGCCGTGGGCCTGAACCGGGCGGAGACCCTGTTCCGGGCCGGCGCGTACTACTACCAGCCCGACCTGCCGGCGTCCCGGATCGGCGCCGAGGCGGCGGGCGTGATCGAGGAAGTGGGCCCGGACGTCGAGGGATTCACCGCCGGTGATCCGGTGATTGTGCTGGCGACCGCCGCCGGCCTGATGTCCGCCCACGGCGTCTGTGCGGAGCGCGCCAACGTCCCGGCGAACACCCTGTTCCGGCGGCACCCGTCGGTGGACGCGGTCACCGGGGCGGCGACCTGGCTGTCGTACCTCACCGCGTACGGGGCCCTCGTGGAGGTCGGCGGGCTGCGCCCGGGCGACACGGCGCTGATCACGGCCGCCTCCAGCAGCGTCGGCATCGCGGCGATCCAGGTGGCGAACCTCGTCGGCGCGACCCCGATCGCCGTCACCCGCACCGTGGCCAAGAGGTCACAACTCCTCAAGGCCGGCGCCGCGCACGTGATCTGCCTGGACGAGGACGACGTCGTCGCGCGTGCCGGCGCACTGACGGACGGCGCGGGCGCCCGCGTGGTCTTCGACGCGGTGGGCGGACCCGAACTCCCCCGTCTCGCCGGTGCGGTGGCCCGGGACGGCATGCTGATCGTCTACGGCTCGCTCGACGGGCGCCCCACCCCGCTGCCCCTGCACTGGCCGCTCGCCGTCTACGGCTTCGCCCTGCCCGCCGTCCTCGACCACGAGGACCGCAAGCGGCGCGCGACCGCCTTCATCGAGTCGGGCCTCCGCTCGGGCGCACTCTCCCCGCTGATCGACCGGACCTTCCCCTTGGAGGCCGTCGCCGACGCCCACCGCTATATGGAGGGGAACGGGCAGGTGGGCAAGATCGTGGTCACGGTGGGCCGGAGGGACGGATGAGGCGGATGGAACGGTTGAGCCGGGCTACCGCAGCACCAGCTCTCCGAACCTGTACACCCCCTTGAACACAGGAGTCAGCGCCCGGGCGCAGACCGCTCCGATGAGCAGTGTGACGAGCCCATACCAGAACGGGCTCGCCGCCCAGTCGTGCTCGATGACGATGATGTTCCGGGGGTCCTCCGGGTCGTAGACGACCTCCGTTTCGTCTCCTGGGGCGAGGTCGCAGCCATGTGGCCGACCGGTCGCCGATTTCGCCTCGATGGTGGTGTGCGGCGGATCTTTGAGGCTGAAGGACACGACGGGGTAGTGGTGGAGGTCTCCGTCGCCGTCCGTGTCGGTCCACACGGAGATCACGGTGCCCGTCACACGTGGACCGTGCGTGCGCAGCCGGTGCACCTTCACGGTCTCGCAGGCGAGCCACCACGGTATGTAGAAGAGGAACCACACGACCAAAAAGCATGCGCATATGAGGACCGGCGCCAGCCATAGCGTCATGGCCGGATGGTAGTGGGGGCGTGTGAGACGACTTCAGGTCAGCCGGTCAGCCGGTCAGCCGGTCAGCCGGCCGGCGGTCGGCCGGCGGCGAGGAGGCGGGGGGTGTAGAGAAGTGCACCCTCGAGGTGTAGGCGGCCCTATTACGGGGGTGCGCGCCGCTTCGTAGCGTCGGCGGCATGACGATATCGACGGGCGTTGCGCCCCCTTCCGAGGCGATGGGGTCAGTGGGGCCGTTGGGGCGGCGGCGAGACCTGTGGCTGTATCTCGGGGTGGCGTACGCCGGTATGTGGCTGGCCATGCTGCCGCTGCTGGTGACCGGGTACCGGCGGGGTGACGCCCGCGAGGCAACGGGCGGTCTGGCGGAAGTGTGCATCGCCGCAGCGATGTTCGCCCCCGCGCTCGGTGCGGTCGTCGCCGTGCGGTACATGCGCGGGGGCGGACGGATGCGAGAGGCGCTGGCACTGAGGTGGCCGAGGCCGTGGGGGCGCGCGGTGCGGGAGTGTCTGACGGCGGTGGCCGTGCCCGCGGGACTCACCCTCGCGGCCCTCGCTCTCGGATCGCTCGCCGGCCGGTACCCCGTGGGGGACGTGAACGCCGGGAGCGTGACCGGCCGGCTGGCCGGCGGCCTGGTGGGGCTGGTGGTGTCATTGCCGCTGTTCTTCGGCGAGGAACTGGGCTGGCAGGGCTACCTGTTCCCCCGCCTGCTGCGGGACGGCCCCGGGGCGCGGCCGCTCCGGGCGTACCTGCTCCGGGCGTACCTGCTGACCGGGGCCGCCTTCGCTCTGTGGCACCTGCCCACGTTGATCATGGGTGGGCAGTACCCCGGTCGCCCCTGGTACGTGTCCGTGCCCGCGATGGTGGTGAGTTGCACGCTGGTGCTGCCGATCTTCACCTGGCTGCGGCTGCGTTCCGGTTCCGTGGTGCCCGCCGTCGTCGCCCACGCCTTCGTCAGCTCGTTGAGTGTGGGCATGGTCAAGGAGTTCGCCGATCCGGACGCCGCTCTCGATCCGTTGCACATGGGGCTCACCGGGTGGCCCGGGTGGATCGTCATGGGCGTGTTCGTCGCCTTCCTGGCCCGTACGGGGCGGCTGCGGCCGGCGGACGGAGCCGAGGCGGGGGCCGGGGCCGACGCGGATGGGCCCGCCGTTCACGGACCGGCTCTGACCGGTCGGACAGGTTCTGACCGGTCGGACCGGCCCGACCGGTCCAGTCGAACCGACCACCGTACGAACCTGACTGAACCTGGAAGAGATTCGTGCCCGCCTACGTGATCGTCGAGGGCGACGCGCTCGACGCCGAGGCCGCCAGGCCGGACCACCAGGCCGCCGAGCCGCCCGTCCGCGCCTGCGGCGGCCGTTACCTCGTGAAAGGCGGGACGCCCGAGGCCGTCGAGGGGGAGTGGCCGTGGTCCCGCCTGATCGTCGTCGAGTTCCCGGACGGGGAGCGGATCAGGCGGCGGTACGCCTCGCCCGAGTACACCCGGGCGCGGGAGCTCCGGCGCACGGCGGTGCGGCTGCGGATGGACCCGACGGGTAAGGGGAGGGGGAAAGGGGGCGGGGTTGTCTAGGCCGGCCGGGCGGCCCTGCCCGTCGATGCGCCGACCGGCCCGTGTCAGCCGTCCCGCCTCACCCGATCCGCGTCGCCGTGCCCGACACCCGGACCCGGGGGTCGCCCGGTCGGAGGGTGACTTCCAGGAGGCCCGGACGGCCGAGGTCGTCGCCTTGGTGCAGGGTGAGCGTCGCGTCGTCGCCGACGAGTCCGCGCTCCCGCAGGTACGCGCCGAGGGCGGCGGCCGCCGCGCCCGTCGCGGGGTCCTCGGTCACGCCACCGACGGGGAAGGGGTCACGCACGTGGAACACGGACTCGTTTTCGCGCCAGACGAGTTGCACCGTCGTGAGGTCCAGCTTCCGCATCAGGGCGGCGAGCCGGTCGAAGTCGTATGCCAGGTCGGCGAGCCGTTCCCGGGTGGCCGCGCCCAGGACGAGGTGACGGGCGCCCGCGAAGGCGATGCGCGGCGGGAAGGCCGGGTCGAGGTCGGCGGCGGGCCAGTCGAGAGCGGCCAGCGCCTCGGTGACGTCCTCCGGCGCGGCCTCCTCCGTGTGCGGTTCGACGGAGGTCAGGGTGGCGCGGAGGGCGCCGGCGTGTTCGGTGACGGTCACCGGGATGGTGCCGGCCGGGGTGGCGAAGACGAACTCCCCGGGACCGTGCCGCTCGGCCAGGGCCACGGCGGTGGCCACGGTGGCGTGGCCGCAGAAGGACACCTCGGCCAGCGGACTGAAAAAGCGGAGGGTGAACGACCGGTCCGGCTCGGCCGTGCCCTCGGGCGGCGCGGTGAGGAACGCGGTCTCGCTGTACCCGAGTTCGGCGGCGATGCGCAACATCTCCGCGTCGCCGAGACCGGCCGCGTCCGGGACGACGCCGGCCGGGTTGCCACCCTCGGGGTCGGCGGAGAAGGCGGTGTAGCGGAGGATTTCGGGGGCGCCGGGGGAGCCGGTCGTGGGACCGGCAGGCGAGGTGGGTTCGGACGTGCGGTCGGTGATCGTCATGGACACCCCAACCAGGCGTGTCCAGGCGGTTATTCCGGCGGGGAAGAGGGGGCAAGCGCCCGTCGGGGCTCGCCGTCCGGCGCCGTCCGCGGCGGGCAGGGGAGCGGCTCGGCTCCACCTCCCCGCATCCCTGTGCTCCCCGTTCCGTGTGCCTCCCCCCCGCATGCCCCGCGTGCCCCCGCGCCCGCCCGCGCACGCCGAGACCCCGTCCGGCGGTCGGCGCCGGGCGGGGTCTCGGGGAGGGGATGGCGGTCACCTCATCGCATGTCGGTCTCAGTGGGTGAGCGACCCGGCGGTATCGGCGGCCCCTGGGGTGACAGCCGCATCATCCGCAACGGCGACTTCAGCGCGGCAGTGACCTCAGCGCGGCAGCGACCCCAGCGACCTCAACGACCTCGTGGCCTCAACGATTTCGGTGACCCGTGACCCCGTGACCCCGTGACTTCAGTGACCAGTGACTTCAGCGCACAGTGACGTAAATCGGCTCGGACACCGCGCCCCCGCCCGTCACGCGGAGGGCGTTCTTGCCCTTGATGCCGAGCTTGACGCGCATGGAGTACGCCGCGTTCTTGTTGACGGTGACCTTCGCGGGGAGGGAGACCCACTTGGCGCCCTGCTTCTGCTGGAGGACGACCGTGGTGCCCGGCTTGATGTCGGTGGCCTTGCCGCTGACGCGGAACTCCTGCCAGGCCGCGACCGTGGCGACGCTCGCCTGGGCGGTGAGCGTGGGCTTGGCCGCCGGGGCGGGAGCGGGCGACGCGGGGGCGGCGGTGGAGGCGACCGGAGCGGAGGCGGGGGCAGGAGCGGCGAAGGCGGCCGCGGCACCCCCGGCGACGAGGCCGGCGGTGAGGGCACCGGCTATGGCGAAGCGGTAGGCACGGTTCATGACGTATTCCTCCCTGATGGACCCGTTGGGTCTCGATGACCCGATGGCGGGGCTTCACTGGGGAATACGGGAAAAGAGCGATGTCGGTTGCACGCTGCATCGAACTCTTTTCCGAAGCGGGTGCCGGAGGCGCCCTCAGGGGCAAAATCCCGCCACCGCCACCGCCACCGCCACCGCCACCGCCGCCACCATCACCAACCCCGCCCCTGCCGCCACCATCCCCCTTGACGCGGCCACCACGCCGCACCGGTCGCACCGGTCGCACCCGTCACCCCCGACGCGGCCCCGCACGTCACGACGAGAACGTGAAGTTCGAGTGATTGGTCGCGAGTCGGGCGTCGTCCGGTCCGTAGGCCGTCACCTGGAGCTGCCAGTGCACGGGCGGGTTGACGACGACAAAGGTGGGGTGCCAGTTGGTGATGTCCCAGTTGAGGACCGGTGAGCGGACGATGCTGTCGAGGCTCAGGCTCTGCTTGTTCAGGTCGCTGTAGGTGTGCCACCTGATGTACGCGGTCCTGCCCTTCAGCCCGTTGAACGTGACGTTCACCTGCACCTTGGTGAGCCCGACGCCGGCCGGCCCCTGAGAGAGAACGCTCGTGACGCTGGCCGAGACCCGTAGCGTCGCCGGTGCCGTCGTGTACGGCGGTGGGGTGACCTGCGGCTGGGTGCTCGCCGGTGGTGTCGAGGGGAGGATCGGCGAGGGAAGTGTCGGCGGACCGGAGGACGTCGGAGGCGGGCCGGAGGATGCCGGCGCCGGGGAGCCGGCCGCCGGACCGGTCGCGGGCGGGGGCGTCGGCGGATCCGCCTTGTCGTCCGAGGAGTGCCCCTGGAGGAGGACGGGCAGCAGTGCGCCGAGGACCACGGCCAGTCCGCCGGTGACCCAGTAGGCCCAGACCCGGTGCCAGAACGGATTCCCCGGTGGACCGGGCAGGTGTGGCGGATCTCCGGCGCTCATGTCCGTCCCCCTCGGTATGGCCCGGCCCCGGCATGTGCCTTTGGGCCGAGCGTGACGGGACGCTACTCCTGGAATCGGCCCTTCAGGGAGGCGTATGAGGCGCATGGGCGGGAGCGCTTCCGGGTGTCGCGCGCCTCTGTAAGGGCCGGATTCCGGTTACGTCCATGACACCATGGAGGGATACCTGTACTAGCCATGGAGTCATGCATGAAGGAGCCCGCCTCCGCCGGGGCCGAAGCCCCCGGGGACGCCTCGTCCGACCAGCACATATCCGCGTCGGCCGGGATGACGCCCGGTCGCCGGAACCGGCTGTTCGTCACGCTCGCCCTGGGCGGGCTCACGGCCGTGGCCCCGCTGTCCATGGACATGTACCTGCCGGCGCTCCCCGAGGTGACGGATTCGCTGGGAAGCCCTGCGGCCACCGTGCAGCTCACCCTCACCGCCTGCCTCATGGGAATGGCGCTGGGACAGCTCGTCGTCGGCCCGATGAGCGACAAGTGGGGCCGCCGACGGCCGCTGCTCGCCGGTATGGCGCTCTACGTCGTCGCCACCGTTCTCTGCGCCGTGGCCTCCAACGTGCCCCTGCTCATCACGTTCCGCCTGGCCCAGGGCCTGGCCGGCGCGGCGGGCATCGTGATCGCGCGCGCCGTCGTGCGCGACCTGTACGACGGCGTGGCCATGGCCCGCTTCTTCTCCACCCTGATGCTGATCTCGGGTGTGGCCCCGGTCGTCGCGCCGCTCATCGGCGGACAACTGCTGCGCTTCACGGACTGGCGGGGCGTCTTCGTGGTGCTCACCGTCGTCGGCCTCGCCCTGACGTTCCTCGTGTACCGCTACCTCGACGAGACCCTGCCGCCCGACCGCCGGCAGTCCGGCGGCCTCGGCGGAACGCTGCACGCGATGCGCGGCCTGCTCGCGGACCGCGCCTTCACCGGTTACATGCTCTCCGGCGGCTTCGCCTTCGCCGCCCTCTTCTCCTACATCTCGGCGTCGCCGTTCGTCGTCCAGGACATCTACGGCGCGTCGCCGCAGACGTTCAGCCTGCTGTTCGGCCTCAACTCCGTCGGCCTCGTCGTCGTCGGCCAGATCAACGGCAAGCTGCTGGTCGGCCGGGTCAGCCTGGACAAGGCCCTCGGCTGGGGCCTCGCCGTGATCACCCTGGCCGCCGCGGCCCTGCTGGTGCTGACTTCGGGCGTTGTCGGCGAGCCGGGCCTGGCCCCGGTCGCCGCCGGTCTCTTCGTCCTGATGGCCGCCATGGGCCTGGCCATGCCCAACACCAACGCCCAGGCGCTGATGCGCTCCGGCAACGCGGCCGGCTCCGCCTCCGCCCTGCTCGGCACCTCCACCTACCTGCTCGGCGCCATCGCCTCCCCGCTGGTCGGCATCGCCGGCGAACACACGGCCGTCCCCATGGCCGCCGTCCAGCTCGGCTGCGCCGTGCTGGCGGTGCTCAGCTTCGTGCTGCTGTGCGGGCCGCGCGGCGGCGCGGACGCGGCGGGCGCGGCGGGCGCGATGGCCCCGGCCGGTGAGCGGCAGCCCGAGGACGGTACGGGCGTGGCGGACGCGACGGGCCTGATCGATGCGGCGGGCGCGGCGGGCGCGGCTGACGTGTCGGGTGCGGCGGACCCCAAGGCCGCGGAGTAGCCGGCCCGCCGCGCGGGCGCGCCGGTCGCACACGACCACCGACCCACCCGGCGAGCGGTCCCACCGCACCGCCCGCCGACCGGGAGTGGCGCCCGCGCCGATCGGGAGTGGCGCCCGCGCCGATCGCGAGTGGCACCCGTGCCGACCGGGAGCGGCACCCACTCCACCCCCCACCCCGTAAAATCCACCCAATGCACGCCCCCGAAAACCCGCCGCCGACCGGCGAGAACCTCCGCGCCGCGCTCGCCGGACTGCTCGACGGTCTGCCGCCCCGGCAGGCCGCCCGGGCCGTCGAGCGGCTGATCGCCAACTACCGGGGGCGGACCCCGACCGACGCGCCGGTCCTGCGCGACCGTTCCGACGTGGCCGCCTACGCCGCTTACCGCATGCCCGCGACCTTCGAAGCCGTCCGGCACGCGCTGGAGGCGTTCCGGAACCGGCTGCCCGACTGGTCGCCCGGCACCCATGTGGACCTCGGCGGCGGTACGGGCGCGGCGACCTGGGCCGTCGCGGCGGCCTGGCCGGAGGCGGGGGAGCGGGCGACCACCGTCCTGGACTGGGCGGAACCCGCCCTCGCCCTCGGCGCCGAACTCGCCGGCACCGCCGCCTCGCCCGCGCTGCGCGCCGCCCGCTGGCAGCGGCAGGTCATCGGCGGCGGTCCGGCCGTGCCCGACGGCACCGACCTGGTCACCGTCTCCTACGTCCTCGGTGAACTCACCGACGACGCCCGCCGGTCCGTCGTCGACCAGGCCGCCCGCGCCCGCGCCGCGGTGATCGTCGAGCCGGGCACCCCCGACGGGTACCGCCGGGTGATCGAGGCCCGCGACCGGCTGATCGCGGCCGGCTTCGAGGTCGTCGCCCCCTGCCCGCACAGCGCCGCCTGCCCGATAGAGCCGGGCTCGGACTGGTGCCACTTCTCCGCCCGGGTCAGCAGGTCCTCCCTGCACCGGCAGGTCAAGGGCGGTTCGCTGGCGTACGAGGACGAGAAGTTCTCCTACGTCGCGGCGGTCCGCACCGACGCCCCCGGCGCCCCGGCGGGCCCGGACGGCCTCCCCGGCGCACGGGCCCGCGTCGTACGCCGGCCGCAGATCCGCAAGGGACAGGTGCTCCTCGAACTCTGCACCCGGGACGAGGGCCTGCGCCGCGACACGGTGACCAAGCGCCACGGCGACCTCTACCGCGCCGCGCGCGACGCGGACTGGGGCGACGCGTGGCCCCCGGAGGGCGAGGCCTGACCCGCTGGGGCCGGCTTCCGGCGGTGATCCGCGCCGGAAGCCGGCCCCCAGCCTCTGTGCCCCCAGCCTCTGTGCCCCCAGCCTCTGTGCCCCCAGCCTCTGTGCCCCCAGCCCCCGGCCGGTTCCGGACGCCGCCCAGAGCCGGGGCCGGACGCCGCCCAGAGCCGCCGCCCCGCGCATATTCGCTGGTGCGCGCCTCGGCGGCCCGGGTACGGTGGCCCGGCGACCGCGTCTTCGATGCGCTCGGCTGCGGCTACTTCCTTCTGACAACCAAGTGACGCCGCCGCCCCTTTTGATCTCGAAGGCGCGGGCGCTCATGTCTTCGGCCCCCGGGCCTTCCGGCCGGGGCCGGTCCGTCGTCCTTCGAATCCGGGGGGATTCGCTGCCTCGTCACACCCCACGCGTCTCCAAGATGTGGTCCGAGATGCTCGTGGCCCCGCACATCGCGGCGGCCGCCCGCTCGACGCTCCGGCCGTGGTCCCGGCACCGGCCCGCGACTCCGGACCCGCGCACCTATGAGGGCGCCCCGGCCTTCGTCCGGGAGCCCCGCGAGGAGCTCTTCCTCCTCGCGGTCGGCAACTTCGTCTCCCAACGGACCTTCTACGAAAGCGGCGAGGACCGGGACGACCGGTACATCCGCCTCGTCCGCCGGCTCGCCCTCGAGGATCCGGCGTGGACGGCCGGGTTGCTGCGCTGGCTGCGCGCCGAGGGCAACATGCGGACGGCGTCCCTGGTGGGGGCCGCCGCGTACGTCCGGGCGCGTCTCGAAGCCGGGGCGTGCGACGGCCCGTCCAACCGGTCCGTGATCGACTCGGTGCTGCAGCGCGCCGACGAGCCCGGCGAGCTGCTCGCCCACTGGATCTCGGCGTACGGGCGGAAGGTGCCGCAACCCGTGAAGCGGGGCATCGCCGACGGCGTGCGCCGGCTGTACACGTCCCGCTCCCTGCTCAAGTACGACACTGCGTCCAAGGCCTTCCGGTTCGGTGACGTACTCAATCTGGTGCACGCCTCGCCCGACCCGGACAAGCCCTGGCAGGGCGCCCTCTTCCGGTACGCCCTGGACCGCCGGCACCACCCGGAACAGGCAGTTCCGCCGGCCTCCGACCGCCTCCTGACCGCCCACCGGGCACTGATGGAGACGCCCCCGGAGGAACGGCGGGCGGTGGTGACCGGGCCGGGCGGCGGTGAGCGGACGGCCGCCGCGGGCATGACCTGGGAAGCCCTGGCGGGCTGGCTCCACGGTCCGCTGGACGCCGCCGTCTGGGAAGCCGTGATCCCCACGATGGGACCGATGGCGCTCCTGCGGAACCTGCGCAACTTCGACGAGGCGGGGGTCTCGGACGAGGTAGCGGCCGGGGTCGCCGCCCGGCTCGCGGACGCCTCCGAGGTGGCCCGGTCACGGCAGTTCCCGTTCCGCTACCTGGCCGCCCACCGACAGGTGAGGTCGCCGCGCTGGACGGACGCGCTGGAACGGGCGTTGAGCCACTCCCTGGCCAACGTCCCGTCGCTGCACGGCCGGACGCTGATCCTGGTGGACCGGTCCGACTCCATGTTCTGGGACACCGTCTCCGAACGGTCCACGCTGAGCCGGGCGGACGCGGCGGCCGTCTTCGGCGCCGCCCTCGCCCTGCGCGCGGAACGGGCGGACCTGGTGGAATTCGGCTGGACCAGCAGGGCGGTGCCGTTCGAGCGGGGCGAGCCCGTGCTCGAGGTGCTGAAACGGTTCCACAGCCTCGGCGGCACCCATACCGCGAAGGCGGTGCGGGACCACTACCGGGGGCACGACCGCGTCCTGATCGTCACCGACGAGCAGACCGCCGCCCCGTACGGCCCCTACGGACCGGGCCACCCGGCCGAACCGGTACCGGCCGACATCCCCGTCTACACCTGGAACCTGGCCGGCTACCAGCCCGCCCACGGCCCCACCGGCCCCCTCCGGCACACCTTCGGCGCCCTCACGGACGCCGCGTTCCGGATGGTCGCCCTCGTCGAGGCCGGCCGCGAGGCGTCCTGGCCGTGGACCGCAGACCCGGCCTGAGCCGGTACGGGCGGATCCGTCCCGGTCCGGGCCGTGCCTGAACCCGGAGTCGGGTGGTGCATCCGCTGTCGCGCGGGGTAGAGCCCGTGCATGAGGCGGCGACAGGAACGGACCGACGTTCACGAAGGGCGCGCGGCCCCGGGCGGGGGCCGGCCGTGCTGATCGTCCTGGTGGTCTTCCTGTTCTGGTTCGCCGTGGCGGCGGCCTGGGCGGTACCGCCACTGCTCGTCGCCCGGAGCCGACGCTGGGGGCTCGTCGTGTGCCCCCTGCATCTGCTGGCTTTCCCGGTGCTGCCGTGGATCCTCGAACACCGTTATGCCATCCCCTTTCGGGAGGGAACGGGCTTCGCGATACCGGGGGCCATCGTCTCCGTGGTCCGCCTGATCGTCGAACTCACCGGTGCTCATGGCAGCGGCGCGGGCCGTGAGGAGGAAGGGTGACGGAGGACCGGGCGGGCTGGGCCGCCCCGAGCCGCACCCCCGCGAGACGTCGAATGATCCCACCGGGCGGGCCGGGCCCGAAGCCCGGGTCGGACCGCCCGGTGTGTTTCACCGCAGTTCCTGCGTGCAGCACTTCACGCTGCCGCCGCCCTTCAGCAGTTCGCCCAGGTCGATGCCGATCGGCTCGAAGCCGCGTTCCCGCAGGGGGCCGAAGAGGCCGACGGCCGCCTGGGGGAGGAGGACGTGGCGGCCGTCGCTGACCGCGTTGAGGCCGAGGGCCGCCGCGTCCTCCTCGGTGGCGATCAGGGCGTCCGGGAAGAGGCGTTCCAGGACGGCCCGGCTGCCGGGGGAGAAGGCGCCGGGGTAGTACATGATCTCGTCGGTGGTCGCGTCGAGGACGCACAGGGCCGTGTCGAGGTGGTAGTAGCGGGGGTCGATCAGGTCCAGGCCGATGACGGGCCGGCCGAAGAACTCCTGGGCCTCGGGGTGGGACAGCGGGCTGCTGCGGAAGCCCCGGCCGGCGAGCAGCCAGGAGTCGGTGACGGCGAAGTCGCCCTCGCCCTCGTTGATGTGCTCGGGTTCGCGGACCACGGAGTAGCCGTGCGACCGGAACCATTCCACGTGCACGGCCGCCTCGTCGGCGCGCTGGGGGTGGGCGAAGCGGGCGCCCAGGACGCGGCCCTCGACGACGGTGGCGCCGTTCGCCGCGTACACCATGTCGGGCAGGTCCGGGCGGGGTTCGAGCTCCTCCACCGTGTGGCCGAGGGCGCGGTAGCGGTCGCGGAGGGTTTCCCACTGCGTGAGGGCGAGCGGCAGATCGACCGGCTTGGCCGGGTCCATCCACGGGTTGATCGAGTAGGTGACCTTGAAGTGGGCGGGCGGGCACATCAGATAACGGCGGGGACTCGCCGCCCGTGGTGCTGCGGTACGCAAGTCGCGCTCCTCACGGTGGTGTTGGGCACGTACGCGACGAGCGTACGTGCCCAAATCGTCCTCGCTGGGCGGCGTTCGCGCATGAACCGTACGGGTGGTTTACGCACGGCCCGTCACGCCCCGGTGGTACCGCCCCGTCCTTCCCGCAACGCGCGCAGCAGTTCCCGTTTCGCGGCGAGGGGGTCGGCGCCCCGGCCGGCCCCGCCGGACGAGGCGCCGCGCAGCGCCTTGCGCGAGAGGTTGCTGCGGGTCCCGCCCACGCCGAGCATCCTGCCGTTTCCCCGGGTCATGGGGGCTCCTTCCGTCGGTTCGTCATCTGTCTGCAACGAGACGTCTCGTCTCGCGACCTCGTTATTACGCCACGTCACCCCTCGCCCCGTCAACCCCAATGAGACGAAACGTCTCGCCTCACTTGCCGCTACCCTGGCACGCATGGCCACTACCAAGACCCCGCCCGACGCCAACCGCCGCAGCGAGCGTTCCCGTCGCGCGATCCTGGAAGCCGCCCTCGAACTCACCGGCGAGACCGGCTACCAGCGGCTCACCATCGAGGCCATCGCCGCCCGGGCCGGCGTCGGCAAGCAGACCATCTACCGCTGGTGGCCGTCCAAGGCCGCCGTCCTCCTGGACGCCTTCGTCGCCCTCGGCGAGGAGGCCGCCGAGGGGCAGCACGAACTCCCCGACACGGGAGACCTGGAAGCCGACCTCAAGCTCGTCCTCCGCGCCACCGTCGACGAGCTCAACAGTCCCCGCTACGAAGCGCCTTCCCGCGCCCTCGCCGCCGAGAGCGTCGTCAACCCCGACCTCTGCGCCCAGTTCACCCGGGCGGTCCTCGAACCGCAGCTCCAGTTGTACGTCGCCCGGCTGACCGCCGCCCAGGAGGCCGGGCAGGTCGACCCGGACGTGGATCCGCGCGTCGCCGTGGACCTGCTCGTCGGCCCGCTCGCCCACCGCTGGATGCTGCGCACCCTGCCGCTCACCCACTCCTACGCCGACACCGTCGTCGAGATCACCCTGCGGGGGCTCACCCCGCGCTGAACCCCGCCGCCGCCCCGCTCCCCACGGCCGTCCGGCCGCGGGGAGCGGTCCGTGTCACACCCCCGGATGCGCCCGACGGTCACGCCGGGGGCGGGATGGTGGCAGCATTGAGCGGAGACCGCGGTCGAAGTGAGGGGATAGATGGAACGCAAGAGCAGATTCTCCCAGTGGCTGCGCCGCCCCAGGAGCGGAGCGGGCGGCGATACGGGTGCGGGGGCGGCCACCGGCGCCGCCCGCGAGGAACTGCTCCTGGCCGCGGCCGCCGCCGGGTTCCCCCTGGCCCCGGCCGCCCACCCCTCCGGTTACGGGTGTTCGTGCGAACGCATCGGCTGTCCCACTCCGGGGCGGCATCCCGTCTCCTTCGCCTGGCAGACCCTCGCCACCACCGACCCGGAGAAGGTCACCAAATGGCTGCGGGCCCAGCCCGAGGCCAACTTCGTCACCGCCACCGGCATGGCCCACGACGTCCTGGACGTCCCCGCCGAGGCCGGCCGCAAGGCGCTCGACCGGCTCACGGCCGCCGGCGTCGAGGTGGGCCCGGTGGCCACCGTCGCCCCCGACCGCATGCTCTTCTTCACCGCCACCCGCGGCACCCCGGACGACGAGGACGAGTGGTGGCCCTGCGAGCTCGACTGCCACCCCGAGACCCTCGACGAACACCCCGGGCTGCGCTGGCACTGCCGCGGCAGCTACGTCCTCCTGCCGCCGTCCCGGCTGCCCGGCGACGACGCGTACGTGGCCTGGCTGCTGGGGCCGGAGCGGCCGCTGCCGGATCCGCTGACGCTGCTGGAGACGCTGACGGACGCGTGCGCGCAGTACGCGGGGGACCGGCCGGACCACGAGCACCACGCGGCCTGGCCGATGGGGCGCTGAGCGCCGATGAGGCGCTGAGCTTCGATGGAGCGCTGACCGCTGGGGCATCGACCACTGGGGCGCTGAGCGACCGGCGGCCCGCCGCTGCCCGCCCTGTCCACTCGCCCTGTCTACTCGCCCTTCGCGGCGATCAGCGACTCGATCCGGTTCAGGAACGTCACCCGCGCCCCGGCCGTGCCCTTCCCTGCCGCTTCCTTGCTCCCCGCCGCTCCCTTGTTCCCCGGGACCCCCTTGCTCCCTGGGGCTCCCTCGCGTTCCGCCGCGGGCATCCCCGCCGCCGGCACCCGTACCGCCGACTCCGACACCCGCGTGAACGTGATCGCCGTCGTGAGCCGCCCGGTCAGCAGGGACTTCGTCCGCTGGTCGGTGACGGCGGGGCGGACGCCCTTGGCCATGGTCCGCTTCTCGCGGTGGTGGGCGGTGAAGAAGACGACGGCGCCGCCGTCGGTGGTGCGCAGGGCGAGCGGGGGATAGCCGGGCGCCTTCTCGGGGGTGTCGATCCAGTCGGTCCAGAAGGTGGGGGTGCGCGCGAGCTTGGCGCGGTCGGCCCGCAACTGGGTGGTGGCGAGATCGGGGGCGAAGACGTCGCCCTTGCCGGTGCGCAGGAATCCGGTGTACGCGCCGCTGACCGCGTCGGGGTCCAGCGCCAGCCCGGACGGCCCGCCGGCCCGCGCCGGCACGGCCTCGGCCCAGCCGTCCCGGTCCGTCGTGAACGCCGGGACCGTGCCCGGCGCGTGCAGCGTCAGGTAGGCGGCCTTCCACGGCTCCTTGGCGCCGTCGCGGGTGAACACCACCAGCCACCGGTTGGCGTCCCGGTTGCTGAGGGTGTCGGCGACGAAGAACCGGGGCCAGCCGGCCGCCTTGGGGATGGCGAACCGGGCGTCGCGCAGCTCCAGCGCCGGGTAGCCCGGGTTGCCCTTGGGCAGCAGCTTGCGCTGCGCCGTCACGTCGGCGCGGCCGATCTCGGCGAGGGCGCCGGTCTCGACCCGGTCCACGAGGGCCGGGTCGAGGGCCCGGTACGCCTTGGTGTAGCCGGCGGTGAAGCCGTCGAGGACCTTGGCGGCCTCAGCCTTGTCCACCGCCGGGACGATCTCCCGCTCGCCGTGCACCGTCACGCACCCGGTCGTCAGCAGCGCGGGCAGCAGGAGCGGCAGGAGCGGCAGGACCCGACGGGCCGGCCGCGGCAGGAGCCGCGGAAGACGCGGGCGCGTCCGACGTCGCATCGGCCTTGGACTCCTCGGTGGCGGCGCCGCCTGCGGCGGCTGCGGTGGCGGCTCGGGACGGCGCCACCCTACCGGGGCCGCTCGGCCGGAAGAACAGCACCAGGGTCGGCACCAGGTACAGCGCCCACACCCACACCTGCAGCTTCGTCGGGTCCGGCTGGAAGTTGAAGACGCCCTTCAGCAGCGTCCCGTACCAACTGTCGGCCGGCACCTGATCGCTGATGTCGAACGCCGTGGCGTGCAGCCCCGGCAGGACGTCGGCCTCCTGGAGGTCGTGGAAGCCGTACGCGAGCACGCCCGCCGCCACCACGATCAGCATCGCGCCGGTCCAGGTGAAGAACTTCGCCAGGTTGATCTTCAGGGCGCCGCGGTAGAACAGCCAGCCCAGCAGCACCGCGGTGAGCAGCCCGAGCAGCGCGCCGACCAGCGGCCGTACCCCGTCGTCGGTGGCCTGCACCGCCGTCCAGATGAACAGCGCGGTCTCCAGCCCCTCCCGGCCCACGGCCAGGAACGCCGTCACCACCAGCGCGGTGGTGCCCATCGCCAGCGCCGCGTCCAGCTTGCCGTGCAGCTCACGCTTCAGGTGCCGCGCGGTGCGCCGCATCCAGAAGACCATCCACGTCACCAGGCCCACGGCGATGACGGACAGCGAGCCGCCCAGCATCTCCTGCGCCTCGAACGTCATGGTCTGCGAGCCGTACTGGAGCACGGCCCCGAAGCCCATGCTGAGCAGCACGGCCGCGGCGATGCCGAGCCAGACCGGCCGCAGGGCGTCCCTGCGGCCGCTCTTGACCAGGTAGGCGACGAGGATGCAGACGACCAGGCTGGCCTCCAGCCCCTCGCGCAGGCCGATCAGGTAGTTGCCGAACACGCGGCGCCTCCTTCGTGTGCGGGGCCGTCAGCCGAACAGCGCCCGGCCCCACCAGTCGTCCTTGTCGCGGACGCCCGGCGGGACGGCGAAGACGGCCGAACCCACGTGCTGGATGTACTCGTTGAGGGCGTCCGAACGCGACAGCCGGGTCTGGATCGGCACGAAGCCGTCCCGGACGTCGCGCTGGTAGGCGATGAAGAACAGCCCGGCGTCGAGCCGGCCCAGGCCGTCGGTGCCGTCCGTGAAGGAGTAGCCGCGGCGCAGGATCGTCGCCCCCGCGTTGCTGTCGGGGTGGGCGAGGCGGACGTGCGCGTCCGGCTTCATCACCCGGAGGTTGGGCTCCTCGCGTTCCTTGCGCTTGCCGAGAGGCGCGCCCTCGGCCTTGTCGCGGCCGAAGACGTCCTCCTGCTCCTTCAGCGAGGTCCGGTCCCAGGTCTCGATGTGCATGCGGATGCGCCGGGCGACGAGGTACGAGCCGCCGGTCATCCAGTCGGGACCGTCCTTCTCGCCCACCCACACGAACTTGTCGAGCCGGTCGGTCTCGGTGCCCGCGATGTTCCGGGTGCCGTCCTTGAAGCCCATCATGTTGCGCGGCGTCATGGCGTCGGGGGTGGTCGACGAGGTCTTGCCGAAGCCGAGCTGCGACCAGCGGATCGCCACCCGGCCCATGCCGATGCGGGCGAGGTTGCGGATCGCGTGCACCGCGACCTGCGGGTCGTCCGCGCAGGCCTGGACGCACAGGTCGCCGCCGCTGCGGGCCGGGTCCAGATTGTCGCCGGGGAAGGCCGGCAGGTCGATCAGGGCCTTGGGGCGGCGGCCCTTGAGGCCGAACCGGTCCTTGCCGTCCTTCTCGAAGAGGGTGGGCCCGACGCCGAACGTGAGCGTCAGCCGGGACGGCTTGAGGCCCAGGGCCTCGCCGGTGTCGTCCGGCGGCAGCTCGTCGTTCTCGCTGATGGCGCCCTCGCCGACCTCGTGGCCCGCGGTCATCCGGGCGGCGGCGGCCGTCCACTCCTTCAGCAGCTTGATCAACTGCTCGCGGTCGTCGGTGCGCACGTCGAAGGCGGCGAAGTGCAGCCGGTCCTGGACGGGCGTGGCGATACCGGCCTGGTGGGCGCCGAAGAAGGGCACGGCGTCGCCCTCGTCGGCGGCGGACGCGGTGTCGTCGTCGCCGAGGCGCAGGGCCGCGGCCGTGCCGCCGGCCGCGGCGGCGCCGAACGCCAGCCCGGCGCCGCCCCAGCCGAGCAGGGTGCGACGGGAAGGCTGCCGGCCGGTGCTCCTGGCGTCGGTCCTGGCCTCGGCCTCGGCCTCGCCCGCGGCCTTGGCGTCGGGCTTCGCGCCCGCCGCTGCCGCCGCCGTGTCCGTCTTCGCGTCCGGCTTCGCGGCCGTTTTCGCGTCCGCCGTCGTCTCCGTCTTCGCGCCCGCCGGTTCCTCGGAGTGGTCGCCGGCCGTGGTGTCGATCGCGTCGGTCATTCGTCGGCCCCCGGTTACTTCGCGACCGCGCCGGCGAGCTTGGACAGCGGCTCGGCGAGGGCGTTGACGGCGTCCGACAGCTTCTTGCGGTCGTCCTTGCCGACGGTGTCGTACGCCTTGAAGGAGTCGCCGTCGCGGTAGTCGCCCAGCAGCTTCTTCAGGTCCGCGAACTGCTTGTCGAGCTCCTTGGCCAGCGCCGCGTCGTTCTTGGCCGCGACGGGCTTGAGCAGCTCGTAGGACTTCTCGGCGCCCTCCACGTTGGCCTGGAAGTCGTCCAGGTCGGTGTGGCTGTAGCGCTCCTCCTCGCCGGTGACCTTGCCGGTGGCCACCTCGTCGAGGAGTTCCTTGGCGCCGTTGGCCATGCTGGTGGCGGTGATGTCGGCCTTGCCGACCCGCTTCTGCCAGTCGGCGAGGTCGTTCATCAACCGGTCGGCGAGGGCCTTGTCCTCGTCAGTGATCTTCTTGCCGTCCCAGAGCGACTTCTCCAGCTTGTGCCAGCCGGTCCACTTCTGGTCCTTCTCCAGACCGTCCTCGCGGACGTCGACCTTGGGGTCGATGTCACCGAAGGACTCGGCGACGGGCTCGGTCCGCTCCCAGCCGAGACGGGACGGGGCGTACGCCTTCTTCGCCTCGTCGAGGTCGCCCTTCTTGACGGCGTCGGCGAACTTCCGCGCGAGCGGAATGGTCGCGTCGGCCTGCTCCTGGACGTACTTGCGGTACTCCGCGACGGCCTTGTCGAGCGCCGGGTCGGTCTTCTTCTCCTTGCCGTCGCCGCCGGTGACGGTGATCTTCTGACGGATTCCGTCGCCCTTCATCCCCGGCTTGCAGGCGATTTCGTAGCCGCCGGCCTTCTTGATCGTCGCGGTGATCTCGGCCTTGGTGCCCGGGCCGATGTTCTCCCGCTCGGTGACGATCCGGTCGTCCGCGGCGTAGACGTAGACCTCGGTGACCTTGGAGCCCTTGTTCTTGATGTCGATCTTCACGTCCCCGGCGGGGAACGAGGTCTTCGAGACCTCGCACTTGTCGTCGGAGGCGGTCACCCGTATCGCGTCGGAATCACCGGCGTCCGACTTCTCTGCGCAGCCGGACACGACGGCCAGGGCCGCCGCCGCGGCGACGACGGTGACAGCGGAGGAGCGAAGGGCTCGCATAGGGGCTCCAGGCGTGCTCGGAAGGCGGAATACCTGCTCTTTCATCACATCTCCGTCACAAAGGGAGTCGATGTGGCTGAAAAAGCACCTCTAATAAGGCCGACCTAACTTATCTGAGCCTTGCCTGAGTCGTTCCCCAAAGTGCACGTGATCCTGCTCTCATGCGGCAAAATCTCGCCCCAGCCGCCTTCTTGATCACTTCCGTCCGTGGCGTCACTCCCGTTGCGGGTCGCGTCACTTCCGCTACGGGTCGCGTCACCCCCGCTACGGCCCGGGGTGGTGGGCGGCCGTGAACTCCCGCGCAATGCGCCGCCCTTCGCACACCCTGCACCACCGGTCTCCGGCGCGTCGCCAAGTCCGTGGCGATTAGCCCCTTCTACCGCAAACTGCCGCATTCGCCTCAAACCTTCCCGTCCCGCACCGGTGTCACCAACGGCTCCCCGCTGACCGGATGCCGGAACACCTCCACCGGGTGCGCGTAGACCCGGCCGAGCAGCGCCGGGTCGAAGACCTCGGCGGGCGGCCCGTCCGCCGCCGTCCGCCCGTCGTGCAGCACCACCACACGGTCCGCGTACGCCCCGGCCAGCCCCAGATCGTGCAGGACGACCACCACCGCGTCGCCGGCCGCGGCCCGCCGGCGGCAGACGCGGAGCACCAGTTCCTGGTGGCGCAGGTCCAGCGCGGCCGTCGGCTCGTCGAGCAGCAGCAGCCGGGCGCGCTGCGCCAGCACCCGGGCCAGCGCGACCCGGGCCCGTTCCCCGCCGGAGAGGGCGGTGAACGGGCGGGGGGCGAATCCGGCCACTTCGGTCAGGTCCATGGCCTCCCGCACGGCGTCGTCGTCCTCGTCCTCCGCCGGGGTCCCGGCCCAGGGTGCGCGGCCCATCCGGACCACGTCCTCGACGGTGAACGGGAACGACAGCTCCGCCGACTGCGGCAGCACGGCCCGCCGCAGGGCCAGTTCCCGCGCGGTCCAGCCGCCCGCCGCCCGTCCGTCCACCCGCACCTCGCCGCCCTCGGCCGGCAGGTCATGGGCCAGCGCCGCGAGCAGCGTGGACTTCCCGGCGCCGTTGGGGCCCACCAGCGCGACCACCTCCCCGGCGCCGACGGACAGGTCGACGCCGTCCACCACCGTCCGCCCGCCCAGCCGCACCCGCAGCGCACGGGCTTCGGCGAGAGGTGTGCCGAGGGGAGCGGGGGAGGGGAGGGCGCGGATGCGGCGCGGGAGACGTGAGAGGCGCGAAAGGGACGAGAGGTGGGGGAGGCGCGAGAAGCGCGAGGGGAGAGCCTGGAGGGGCGAGCGACGTCCGTCCGTCCCCGAGGTCATGCCCACCCCCCTTGCCGCCGCCGGGTCCTGCGCAGCAGCCAGAAGAAGAACGGGCTGCCGATCAGCGCCGTCAGCACACCGAGCGGCAGCTCGGCGGGGCGCGCCACGGTCCGGGCCGCCAGGTCCGCCGCCACCAGCACCAGCGCCCCGCCCAGCGCGCTCCCCGGAATCAGGAAGCGGTGCCCCGGCCCGGCGGCCATCCGCAGCAGGTGCGGCACCAGCAGCCCGACGAACGAGATGACGCCGGACACCGCGACCGCCGCGGCCGTCAGCAGCGCCACCACCAGGATCAGCACCAGGCGCAGCCGCTCCACGTCCACGCCCAGGTGGCGCGCCGGGCGCTCGCCGAGGGACAGCAGGTCGAGGCGGCGCGCGAACAGCGGCGCCGTCGCCAGCCCGGCCAGCGCGCACGGCAGGACGGCGAGCACCTTCGGCCAGGTCGCCTGGGCCAGGGAGCCCAGTTGCCAGAAGGCGATCTGGGAGACCTGCGCGTTGTCCGCGACGAAGATGCCCAGGCCGATCAGCGCGCCCGTGAGCGCGTTCATCGCGATGCCCGTCAGCAACAGGGTCACCACCTCCGCCCGGCCGCCCGAGCGCGACAGCGCGTAGACGATCAGAACGGTGACGAGACCGCTGAAGAACGCGCAGCCGGTGACCGTCCAGGTGCCGAACACGGTCAGATCCAGGGCGATGGCCGCCACCGCGCCGACGGCCGAGCCCATCGAGACGCCGATGACGGCCGGTTCGGCCAGCGGATTGCCGAACAGGCCCTGCATCAGTGCGCCCGCACAGCCCAGGGACGCCCCGACGAGCAGGGCCAGCACGACGCGCGGCAACCGGACGTTCCACAGCACGCTCTCGGCGACGCGATCCAGTTCGGCACCGCCGAGCCCCGCGCGGTGCAGCAGCGAGCCGATGACGTCGCCGAGCGGGATGTCGTAGGCGCCGAGCCCCGCCGAGGCCAGACAGGCGAGGACCAGGGCGCCGGCCATCCCGCAGGCCAGCAGGGCGGCGACCCGGCGGCGGCGGACGGGGACGCGCGCCGCGTCCGCCCCCGTCGGCTCGTCCGTCCCCGCCGGCTTCTCCGGCCCGTCCACCCCGGGCGTCCTGGGTGTCCCGGGTGTCCTGGGCGTTTCGGGCGTCCCGGGCGTTCCGCGTGTGGGGGTCGTACCGGTCACCTGCCGTTCCGGTGGAACTGGTCGGCCAGCGAGGCGAGGACGCGGCCGGTGCGGGGGCCGTAGCTGAGCAGTTCGCCGTCGCCGACGGAGGCCACCCGGCGGTCCATGCCGGCCGGCGTCTGCGCGACACCCGGCACTTTCAGCAGGCCGTCCACGCCGCCGACCGAGGCCAGTCCGCCGGTCATCACGAGGATCACGTCCGGCGCGGCCTTGGCGAGCGCCTCGCTGGTGAGCGGGGTGAAGTCCTTCCGCAGCCCCGACGCGGCACCCGCGTCCACCCCGCCGGCCGCCTCGATCAGGGACGGAGCGCCGGACTCCGCCCCGCCGATCAGGTAGACGGAGGACGCGCCGCGCAGGTAGAGGAAGGCGACCCGCGGCTTCTTCCCGTCCTTCGGCGCGGCCTTCCGGGCCTTTTCGACGTCCTGTTCCGTCCGTTCGCGCAGCCGTTTCCCGGCGTCGGGGACGCCGAGCGCGGCGGCCACCGTCTCGATGCGCGGGCCGACGTCGGACAGCTTCTTCGGCGTGGGCAGGACGAGCACCGGGACACCGGCGGAACGGATCTGGTCCAGGGCCTCGGCGGGGCTGACGAAGGTGTCCGCGAGGACGACGGTCGGCTTGAGGGAGAGCACGCTCTCCGCCGAGACGTCGTGGCCGCGGGTGACGACGGGCAGCTTCCGCGCCTGCTCGAACGTCGTGGCGACGTCCCGGCCGACGGCGTGGTCGCCGAGCCCGAGGGTGAAGACGACCTCGGAGAGGGAACCGGTCAGCGGCACGATCCGGTCGGCGCTCCGGACGGTGACTTCGCGGCCGTCCGCCGAGCGGGCGGTGGCCGGGAGCCGTGGCGCCGGGGGCTTGCCGGGGAGCGGATCCACGCGGTCGGCGGCCCCTGCCTGCCGCGAACCACCGGACGCGCCGGGGGACGAGCCGCCGGACGAGCCGGGGGACGCGGCGCCTGAGGTGCTCCCGCTCGTCGGGGCGGCATGTGACGGGCCGTCATCCGACGTGTCGTCGCTTCCGCACGCCGTCAGGGAGAGGGAGAGGAGGGCCAGGACGATCAGCGTGCCGAGGGTGCCGGCGCGGGGCCGGGACGGCTTGCGTGGCCGGGCCGGCTTGTCTGACCGCGGCGCTTTGTCCGGCCGGGCCGCCGGTGCGGTGGCCGGCGGGGTGGAGGGCGGTGTGAACGGCGCTTCCCGCGCCTGCCGTTGCTGCACGTTCCTGCCTTTCCGTGGAGCCGGACGGGTACGGTCCGTACGTTCCGAGCGGACCTAGCTTAGGTTAGCCTTACCTAATTTGTCACGGTGGGTGCATGGTGATGCACACCCCGGTGGGAAAGGTGCTCGATGCCGCCGCTCACGCTGCCGCCGCCTTGCTCCGGCGCCGCTTCGCCGGCCACGCGGGCGGATGTGCCGGGAGCGTCCTGCCCGGTACGCGCCGAACGAGCCGGGGCGTGCCCCCGCCCGGCACCGCCGTACGCACCCGGCCGCGCCTCCGATCGCCCTACAGGTCTGCCCGTGCGCCACGGGCCGTATGCCTCACCGGGGCGCCGTGGAGCGGCTTGGCGTGTTCCCGGTGGTCGCCGGAGCCGCGCATGGTGTGGGTGGCGACTCGTGTGCCGATCCGCGTGCCGCGTCGGGTGTGCGTCCACGCGGCGGCCGGCGTGACGGCTGGTGTGGCGACGTGTGTGACGGCTCATGTGAGGCCCGAGGGACCCTTTTCCGCTTTCCGTGCATCCAATCGACTGACTACCTTTCATGTGCCGGCAGGCACCGGCCGCACTACCCCTAAGGAGAGTTGACACATGGCCGTAACTCAGAGACGGACGGCGTTCACCGCCGCCGTCGCCACGGCGATCGCCCTCGGGGCCTCCGTGCTCACCCTGCCCGCCCGAGCCGCCGGTGAGGAGCCGGAAGCGGCCGCCAAGCCGCCGACCGGGTTCCAGCTCAAGGACGGCGCCCTCACCTGGGGCATCAAGGAATCCTTCCGCCAGTACGTCACCGGCGACGAGGCCGACGGCACCATCCGGGTCGCCGACGGCGCCGAACAGGCCGATCACAACGGCCCGTTCACCTTTACCGGCGGCAAGGGCAGCTACGACCGCGACAAGCACACCTTCACCACCGCCTTCAAGGGGAGTGTCCGCTTCCTGGGCCACGCCAAGGGAGAGGGGAAGAAGAAGCACTGGCGGCTCGACCTCGAGCTCAGCGACCTGAAGGTGGTCGGCGACGGCGCGAAGGGCCGCGTCACCGCCGATGTCAAGGCCTCCGGCAAGACCCGCGAGGACGTCACCCTCGCCACCCTCGACCTCGCCAAGGGCAAGCCGGCGGCGGAGAGCGGCAAGGACGGCGGCAAGACGGACGGCGGCAAGACGGACGACGGCAAGAAGGGGGATCAGAGCGACGGCAAGCGGAAGAAGGAGGAGGAGAAGGAGGAGAAGGGGAAGAAGGGCGGCGGCAAGGGAGCCGTTCCGTCGCTCGCCAAGGTGCCCGCGACCCTGACGGCCGACGGTGCCAAGGTGTTCGCGTACAAGGGGAAGTCCTTTTTCAAGGCCGGGACGGCGCTCGACCGCGTCTCCCTGTCGGTGAAGCGGGGAGCTCCGCTCCCGGACTCCGGATCCACGCCGATACCCGGCAGGAAGCCGGTCCCCGCGCCCACCAGGACGCCTGCTCCCGAGCCGAAGCCGAAGGAGCCGTCCGAGCCCAAGGGGCCCTCCGAGCCGAAGGAGCCGTCCGGCTCCAAGCAGACGCCCAAGCCGACGCAGCCCCCGACCGCTCCCGCGCCGGAGGAGAAGACGCCGGCGCCTGAGAAGAGCTCCGAGCCGGAGAAGAAGCCGGCGCCGGAGAAGACGTCCGACTCGAAGGAGTCCCCCGCCCCGGAGGAGACCCCGTCGTCCGACCCGAAGCCGGAGGGCGTCGAGGACGGCAAGGTCTCAGACCCGGAGGACGAGTCGTTGATCCCCGAGACGGGTGACCCGAAGGCCGGCGGCCAGGACACCGGTGGTTCCGGCGAGCCCTCCGGGACCACGGGAAGCACGGGGACCACCGGCGGCTCGGAGACCCCCGGGACCACTGGCAGCACCGGCAGCAGCGGAAACCCGTCCGAGTCCCCGAAGCAGTTGACCGCGGACTCCACGGTCTACGACGGCCGCCTGGACTGGGGCGTCAAGGAGTCCTTCCGGAAGGCCGTCACCGGCTCGCCCAACGGCAAGATCGAGGTCTCGGGCGGCGCGGAGCAGCGGGACACCGGCTTCCGCTTCACCAAGGGGAAGGGGACCTACGACGCGGGGAAGGCCTTGGACGTCGAGTTCCAGGGGTCGGTGCGGTTCCTCGCCGACCAGACGGAGAAGGGTTCGAAGACCGACCTCACACTGTCCGGGTTCAAGATCCACGCCAAGGGGACCAAGGGGCAGCTCCTGGCCCACGTCAGCAAGAAGGCGGACGGGAAGTCCAAGATCGACGAGGAGAGGGTGCTGGCCGACCTCACCCTCTTCAACGACTCCCTCCAGCCCGTCAACGGTGTCGTCACGCTGAACATGGTGCAGGCCGCCCTGACGGAGAAGGGCAAGGAGGCCCTCGAGATCCCGAACGTGAGCCTCAACAAGAGTGACGGCCTCGACCCGGTGACCGCCAAGATCGCGGTCAACAAGGACGCCAGGCTCGACGACGACTCCACCGGCACCAACACCGACGGCAGCTCGCCGAGCCCCGGCACGGGAACGAGCGGTACGGGCACCGGCTCCGGCAGCTCGTCGGGCACGGGCAGCGGCACGGACGACTCGCTCGCCCACACCGGCTCCGACACCCCCACCGGCCCGCTGGTCGGCAGCGCCGCGGCGCTGGTCCTCGCGGGCGGGGCGGCGGTCTGGACCGCGCGCCGCAAGTCGGCGAAGCTGGCCGGCTGACCTCGGTCCGCCATCGCCTGCCTCCGCCGGAGGCAGGGCACTCCCGGCCCCCGCTCCCGCCGCCGTACGACGGCGGGAGCGGGGGCCTTCCGCGACCGGTCCGCCGTCCGCCGGCCGCCCGCCCGCTGGGTAGGCTGGCGGGACAGCACCACGCGAACCGCACCAAGGAGCAGACGTGAGCGAGCCGGCGTCCATCGCCCTGCAGCAGGAGATAGCCCGGGAACTCCAGGTCGCCGAGGAGTTCGACGCCGAGCGGGAGATCGAGCGTCGGGTGGCCTTCCTCGCCGAACGGCTGACCTCCACCGGCCTGCGCTCCCTCGTCCTCGGCATCAGCGGAGGCGTCGACTCCACCACCGCCGGCCGGCTCTGCCAGCTCGCGGTCGAGCGGGCCCGGGCCACCGGCCACGAGGCGCACTTCTACGCGATGCGGCTGCCCTACGGCGTCCAGGCCGACGAGCACGACGCCCGGCTCGCCCTCTCCTTCATCCGGGCCGACCACGTGCTGACCGTGGACGTCAAGCCCGCCAGCGACGCCGCGCTGGAGGCCGCCCTCGCCGGCGGCACCCGCTTCCGCGACGCCCACCACCAGGACTTCGTCCACGGCAACATCAAGGCCCGGCAGCGCATGATCGCCCAGTACGCGGTGGCCGGCGCGCACGAGGGCCTGGTCGTCGGCACCGACCACGCCGCCGAGGCGGTCTCGGGCTTCTTCACCAAGTACGGCGACGGCGCCGCCGACCTCGTCCCGCTGACCGGCCTCACCAAGCGCCGGGTCCGCGCCGTCGCCGACGCCCTGGGCGCCCCCGCCGAGCTGGTGTGGAAGACCCCCACGGCCGACCTGGAGACCCTCGCCCCGGGCAAGGCCGACGAGGACGCGCTCGGTGTCACGTACGACGACATCGACGACTTCCTGGAGTGCAAGCCGGTGGACGAGCGGGCCTTCGAGACGATCGTCCGCCGCTACCGCCTCACCGACCACAAGCGCCAACTGCCCATCGCGCCCTGACGGATCACCCGCGCACCGGCTCTCGTCACATCGTCAAAGTCCTGCACGGACCCGGGCGAGGGCCGGAAAGCCTGCCGACCGACCGCGACAAGAACGGCCGGACGTTCCACGAGGCAACGCCGCCTCCGGCCTGCCGACGGCCGTCGTCCCTTCCCTCATCCCCCTGCTCCCGGCCTGCGGGCTGCCGCCCCGAGCCCGGCCGACTCCATGAGGCCTGACGCGGGCACGGCGTCGACGCGGTGCTTGGCGCGGCCCGATGCGTGCGGTCGGCCGCCTCTGGCCGCCGGTCCCGCCGGCCCCGGCCTCCCCGTACCTCCCCCTCCTCCTCCCCCCGCCGACCCGACCCTGCGAAGTACCGGAACGCCGAGGTGTCGAGGGGCGTCGGCAGGGCGGCGAACGGCTCGTCGGCCTCGGTCCGGCGCGTGGCCAGGAGGTGACCCTCCCCGTCGGCTGCGCCGAACTCTCCTGCGCGTTGCGGCACTTGGCCGCCGTCCGGTCCCCGTACGCGGTCATCCCGGTCAACTGCCCCATGGGGTCTCGATCCGGACATCGGAAGGGTGGATTCCAGACAGGGCTCACATGGACGGTTGCTATGTACAGCCGATTCGGGAGACCGTTGTTATGCAAGCGCGAGGCGAAGTGACGCCACCGCTACGACGACGGGCGTCATGAAAACGCCTGCCCAGCGCCCAGCACAAAAAGCAGCCCATAGCGACTGCTCGACTGAACTCCGGTTTCGACATTCGAATGAGGAGAACCAGTGCTGTCGAAAACGAAAAAGTCCGTGACGTCCGTGGCCCTGGCGTTCGCGGCCGCCGCCGCGTTCACCGTGGTCGTCCCGGCCGGCAACGCGTACGCCATCGACCACATCCCCTGCCGCGGCGGGGAGCCCTTCCTGAAGATCTGGTCCCACAGCGGCGGTCGCCAGAGCGTGGACTGCTACGCCAACCGCGGCCGGACCGACTTCGGCGAGTGGTGGGTCGACCGGATCTCCACGGGTAACAACGACCTGATCTACTACGACGCCAACGGCGACTCGGTGAAGATCGAGCGCTGGCACGACATCACTTTCCCGAACCGTCCGCCGAAGGTGAAGTCCATCGAAATTCTCTGACGGGCGGCCGGGGCGGCGAGTCGAGTTCCCGACCGGGGAGCACCGCACCCGGACGGGCCTTTCCGCCGGGTGTCGGTTCCCGCATTCCCGTGCTCGGCGGACGGCTATCGGACTTCCCAAGCCGCCGACGCGCAGTCCCGGCTCGGCGACGCCGGCCACGCCTTTCCGGCGCGGCCGGCGTGGCTCGTTCGGTACCCCTGGCATTCCGGCCTACCGGGCGACGCCCCGGTCCGCCGGCGCCGGCCGGCCGGTCAGCGTGCCAAGCCGCTCCCCGGTGCGGTGCAGTTCGAGGAGCAGAGGACGCAGCGCCTCGCCGGCCGGAGTGAGGCTGTAGCGGGTACGGACGGGGAACCCCGGAAGGTGTTCCCGGGCAATCAGGCCACGCTCGCGGAGGGTGTGCAGGCGGTCGGCGAGCACCTTGGGGCTGATGTCCGGCAGCCGGTCGTGGAGCGCGCCGAACGAGTGCGGGCCGTGCATCAACTCGCGCAGGACGAGGGTGGTCCAGCGGCCGGCGACCGCCGCCAGCGCGATCTCGACCGGACACGTCGCCTCCGGCCGGTTCGTACGCCCGGGCCCCGGCGGCACCAAGTCGGCATCCCACACGCGGCTTTCCGTTTGGTGAGCCACGGCGGGACGGGCTTGGCTGCGGTCATGAGCATCATCGACGTGAATCCCGGACATGGTTCCGACCCTACTGGCGGTCCTGTTGCCGCCCCAGTGGCCCCCGCCGCGTCCGCCGTGTCCGCCGCCTCCCCAGGAAGGCTGACGGGTGAGGTCGTGCGGCATCCCGACGTCTTCGCCGCCGCCTTCAACTCCGGTGACCCGGACGCTCTCGCGCGCGTCTACGACGAGGGAGCCGTGTTCGTCCCCCGCCCCGGCGAGGCGGTCACGGGACCGGAACTGCGCGCCGCCAACGCGTCGTTCCAGGCGCTGGGCGTTCCGATCGAGGTCCGTACGCGCCACGCCTACGTCGCCGACGACATCGCGCTGCTGATCGTCGACTGGGTGATCGACGGTCCGGGCCCCGGGGGCCGTCACGTCCACATCGAGGGGACGGCCACGGACGTCGCCCGGCGCGGCGAGGACGGCCTCTGGCGGTACGTCATCGACAACCCGTTCGGCACGGCGGTCGCGTAGGCGGCGACGCCGCAGTACCGGCCGGTGGGACGGGGTGTGGGGGGCGTGAGGAGGCATGGCGAGGCGCGGGGAGGCGCGGCGTGAGGGGGCCCCGGCCGGCGACGGCTGAGCTGGGCCGGACTCTCCCGGCGGACCGGCGGACCGGCGACCCGATCGTCCTCGAAGGACTGCTGCCCCGGCCCGGACCGCGGTTCGCGGACCCAACCTCGCCCGTCGAACGGGAACTCCGGGGCGGGCGGTTCAGCCGCCCTGGCCGGCGCTTCCGATGGGACCGACCTTCACCGGGGAACCGGAACCGTCCGTGACGGGCAGCGTGGCGGCGCCCGGCCACGGGAGGGACACCGTCTTCGTCTCGCCCGGCGGGGTCACCAGCAGCCCGGTGATGCGGACGCCGGAGCCACCGGACTTGTTGACCGGGTAGGTGATGCCGAAGGCCGTCGTCCGGCCGGGGGTGAGGGTGGCCGGGCCGCCCGCCTGGCCACCGCGCTTCGCGGACAGGTCGCCCGCGGTGGTCTTCAGGTCGACGCCCGCGTACCCGGAGATCGTGCAACCATGGGCGCCGCGGTTCTTCAGTTGCACGACGACGGTGCCGTCGGGGTCGCCGTCGATGGTGTCGTCCTTCGCCGTGATCTGCAGGTCCGCGGTACGGCACTTGGCGAGCTTGCCGTTCTCCTGGGAGCCGGACCCGGTGGTCGTGCCCTGCTCGCCGGAGCCCTTCCCGGCGGAACCCTTTCCGCCGGATTCCTTGCCGGGGGAACCCTTGCCGGTGGATCCCTTCCCGCCACCCTGCTCCGAACCGGCCGAGCCGGAACCGCCATCAGAAGAGGACGCGGCGGAAGAGGCGGAGGAGGCGGAAGAGGGTGCGGGGGCGCTCTCGTCCTTGCCGTCGTCGTCGCTCTGACAGGCGGTCAGTGACAGACCTGCGGTGATGGCCAGGGCGGCGAAGGTGAGCTTGCGAACGCGCATGGTGACTGCCTCGAAATCCGTTGGGGTGCCGGCTGCCCGGTAAGGGCCGCTATGAGCGAACCGTTCTGATCAGCAGGATGCCCCCGGCCCGGCGAATCGTTCCTCCCGGCCAACCCCTCTTACATGTCTGTTACATGCCACGCGGATCCACCGCACCGGACCGGGCCGCCGACCGGCCGGGACGACGATCTCGCCACGCCTTCACCTCTGCCCACACCGCCGCTCTCTGGGACAGACCCGTAACACGACGAAACTTGACCACGTTCGATGACATGTCTCCCCACACCCTCACGCCCACCCCCGCACCCCCAACGCCCACACCCTCAGGCCCGCACCCCCAAACCCCACGCACCCCTCACGCGCCCGGTCCGCCCCCGGCGCCGGACTGGGCGAGGAGCCGGCGCAGCCAGCGGGTGCGGGCGTCACCGGCGTCCCGGCTGAGGGCCGCTTGCGGCGCCAGGCTGTCGAAGCCGTGGCAGCCGCCGGGCCAGACGTGGAGTTCGGCCTGGCCGCCGGCCTGCCAGAGGGCGTTCGCGTAGGCCACGCACTCGTCCCGGAACATCTCGGCCGACCCCACGTCGATGTAGGCCGGGGGGAGGCCGGAAAGATCGGTGGCGCGGGCGGCGGCCGCGTACGACGGGAGGTCCTCGGCGCCGTAGCGGGCGCCCAGGTACGCCTGCCAGGCGGTCGCGTCGGAGGTGCGGTCCCACACTCCCGGGACCGACAGGTGCCGGCTGGAGAAGGTCGCCGCGCGGTCGTCGAGCATCGGGCACAGCAGAAGCTGACCCAGCGGCCGGGGGCCGCCCCGGTCCCGGTTCAGCAGGGCCAGGGCCGCGGCGAGGCCGCCGCCGGCGCTCTTCCCGCCGATGACGACGCGGCCCGCGTCGAAGCCGAGCTCGTCCGCGTGCTCGACCGCCCAGACCAGTCCGGCGTGGCAGTCCTCCAGCGGTTCCGGATACCGGGCCGCGGGCGCCAGCCGGTACTCGACCGAGACGACCGCCATGCCCAGCGGGAGCACCCACTCCCGCAGGACGCGCGGCAACACGGACCACGCGTTGCCCATGATCAGCCCGCCGCCGTGCATGTAGTAAAGGAGCGGCAGGGGCCCGGCCGCCCCGGCGGGCCGGGCGCTCACCAGCGTCACGTCCGGACCGTCCACCGGCCCGGGAACCGAAAGTTCCGTCACCTCGAAGAGACCGTCGGCCCGGAGGCCCTCGGCCGTCGGCCTCGCCCGTGTCGCGGCGTCCCGGCGCTGCCGCGCCGCGAGATTCTCCGGCGTGATCGGCTCCCGCTCGTCCTCCCCCAAGGAAGCCAGGACTGCGCCCAGTTCGGGGTCGAACGGATCCGGTCCGGACGTCGAAGCCACTCGGTGAGCCTTCGCGTCGGCGGCACGGGGCGGGAGCGGGGATGCGTTCCTGGGACCCATGCGGCGTAGCCAATCACACGGGACGCGGCCGAGCCGCTTCGACGGACCACCGCTCGGGCAGCCACCCGCCGAGAAGCACGTCCGCGGGGCACCGCCCGGCCGGCTCGGCTGGGAGCGGGGCGCAAAACTCTCCCGACGCTCGCCGCTGATCAGGCTGCTCCGGTTCTCCGCCTCGCCGCTGTGGGGGGCGTGACCTCGGGCGGCGGGCGCCGACGTAGGCGGCACACTTCGCCAGGAAGGCCAGGAAGGCCAGGAAGGCCAGGAAGGCCAGGAAGGCCAGGAAGGCCAGGAAGGCCAGGAAGGCCAGGAAGGCCAAAAGGTCGGGGACCGCGCGACGGGGAAGGGGAAGTCGGTGGCGCCGGCCGTCTCGGAAGGCGGCCCTGGCGTCCACGTGCGGCTTATCGTCCCGTGTTCAGGAGGAGGGGGAGAAGGCCGGGGTAATGGGCGTCGAGGTGGTCCCGAAGCAACGTGTTGAGGACGGTCGCGCCGCTTTCGGTCTGGGTGATGATGCCGGCTCGGCGGAGGATGCCGAGGTGGTGGGTGGTGGTGGATTTACTGCCTGGGAAGCCGAGGGCGTTGCAGGGCAGTGGCCGCCCGGAGCGTGCAAGGGTGCGGACCGCGGCAAGGCGAGCACCATGGGACAGGGCGCCGAGTACTTGCTCGAGGCGGGCCGGCCCGAGGGCGTCGTCCGCTTGGTGTCGGCGTGCGGTGCTCATCGCGTCCACCTCAGCAGGGTGGTTCCGATGGACATTCCGCCACCGAAAGCGGACAACAGGATGTTCTCTCCTCTGTTGAGGCGTCCGGCGCGGTGAGCCAGGTCGAGGGTGAGAGGGACGGACGCGGCACCGGTGTTGGCGGTGTCGCGCACGACGAGGTGGTGCTGGGCACTGTCGAGTCCGAGAGTGGGAGCGATCTCTTGGAGCATCTGGCCGTTGGCCTGGTGCGGGATGAAGTGGTGGATGTCGTCGGGGTTGGTGCCGGTGCGGTGGAGGATGTCTTTGACGGCTACGGGAAGCTGTTCGGTGACGAAGTCGCGTACGGCGCGGCCGTGCATGCTGAAGTAGTGGGCCGGGTCGTCGGGGGTGTGGTTGCGGGCGGGATGACGGCTTCCGCCGACGGGGACTTCGATGGTGCGGTGCTGGTCGCCGAAGGTGCGCAGACTGCTGCCGAGCAGGCCGCCCGGTGTGTCGACGGGGCCGAGGACGACGGCGCCGGCTCCGTCGCCGAAGAGGACGGCGGTGCGACGGTCGGTGGGGTTGATGATGCGGGAGTAGATGTCGGCGCCGATGACGAGGCCGTATTCGTCGTCGGGAACGATGCCGTGGGCGACGTTGAGGGCGAAGAGGAAGCCGGTGCACACGGCGTTGACGTCGAACGCGGCTGCGTTCTCGGCACCGATGAGGTGCTGGACGATGGCGGCGGTGGCCGGTTGGGGGTGGTCGGGGGTGGAAGTGGCGACCACGATGTAGGAGAGCTGGCCGGGGCGGATGCCGGCGTCGGCGAGTGCGGCGCGGGCGGCGGCGGCCGCGAGGTCGGAGGTGGCTTCGTGGTCGGCGGCGTAGTGGCGAGTGCGTATGCCGGTCTTTCGTAGGACCCAATCCTCGGTGACACCGGTGCGGGCGGCGATTTCCTCATTGCCGACGGTGCGGGCGGGCAGGTAGGAGCCGGTACCGAGGATGCCGTGGCGGTGTTGTGCCGGGGCGGGTGCTTCGAGTGCGCCGCCTTGGGTGTACCAAAGGCCGGAAACGCAGGGCGATGTGGTGCAGGACATGTCCGGTCGCCTTTCTGAGCGTGGTGGGTGCGGTCGTTCGCGAAGTCAGGTGCCGAGCAGCCGAAGAGCCTTTTCGCTGTAGCGGGCGCCGTGGGCAGCGTCGGGCGGCAATGCCCGCGAGAGCAGGCTGAGATGGTCGCCGGCGAGACGAAGGTCAGTGGCCCGGACGTTGTCGAGCAGGTGGTGGATGCGCTTGGTGCCGGGGATGGGCACGATGTCGTCGCCCTGGCCGAGGAGCCAGGCGAGCGCGATCTGTCCGGGCGTGGTGTTCAGATGTCGAGCGAGGCGGTGGACGTGGTGAAGCAGGGTGAGGTTACGGGCGAGGTTGTCGCCCTGGAAACGGGGGTCGTGGTGCCGGTAGTCGTCGGGGGCGAGGTCGTCCAATGAGGTGAGGGCACCGGTGAGGAAGCCGCGGCCCAGAGGGGAATAGGGGACGACGGTGATGCCGAGCCGGCGTGCGGTGGGGAGGACGTCGTGTTCGAGTGAGCGCTCCCACAGGGAGTACTCGCTCTGCAGAGCGGCGATGGGATGTGTGGCGTGGGCTCGCTCAAGGGTGGCCGCGCTGACTTCGGACAGACCGAGGTGGCGGATCTTGCCTTCGGCGACCAGGTCGGCCATGGCGCCGACGGATTCTTCGATGGGGATGTCGGCGTTGCGGCGATGCAGGTAGTAGAGGTCGATGTAGTCGGTGTTCAGGCGTGTGAGGGAGTCTTCGCAAGCCTGGCGGATGTAGGCGGGACTGGAGTCGATGACGGCGCCGCCGCCGGTGCCCTGGGGGCTGACGGAGCGGATGCCGCATTTGGTGGCGAGGGTGATGCGGTGCCGGTGGGGGGCGAGGGTACGGCCGAGGAGGTGTTCGTTGTGGCCGTTGCCGTAGGCGTCGGCGGTGTCGAAGAGGGTGATACCCAGGTCGACCGCGTGCAGCAGGGTTTGGCGGGCGGCTGCTTCGTCGCGGAGCCCGTAGAAGGCCGACATGCCCATGCAGCCGAGCCCTAGGGCGGAGACGTGCGGACCGTGGGTACCCAGGCGGCGAGTGTGCATGAACGCTTCTCCTGTGAGTGTGCCAAGGGGTCGGCGGGGCGGTGCCGGGGGTCGCAACGCTCCGCCGACCGGTCTTCGCGTGCCGGTGTGCCGGGTCTCAGCTACCGGAGGGCGCCGGGATGGCCTCGGCGGTGGTGGAGGGGCCGGCGGCAGGAGCGGTGGCACGGCCGGCGCGGGCTGCGTGGCGACGCGAGGCGATGTTCGCTCCCAGGAGGGAAACCATCACCAAGGCGATACCGGTCAGTTCGGCCCCTGTGGGGGTGTGCCCCTGGAAGGCGGAGATGACGAAAGCGGTGACGGGGACCAGGTTGATGAACAGCACACCGTTGGCCGGTCCGAGGTTGCGGTTGGCGATGTTCCAGCTCAGGATCGCTACGGCAGTGGCGGGGAGGGCGACGTAGAGGATCTGCCACCAAGAGGCGGTGTACGCGCCGACGCCGAAGCTACCCACCCAGCCGGCGGCCTGACTGACGGCGGTGATCACCAGGATGCTGATGGTGCCGGGCAAGCAGCTCAGCGCGGTGTACCGCAGGGGGGACCAGGTGGGAAACTGAGCGGCGCTGGTGGTGTAGACGACCCAGCAGATCACGCCGATGAGGGTGAGCAGTCCGCCGGTGCCCAGCCCGCCGGAGAACACCGCCAGCGGGTTGCCGTTGCCCAGGACGATGGTCAGCCCGACCAGGGCGAGGACGACGAAGCCGAGTGCGACCGGTGCGGGCGCCTTCTTCGTCCTGGCCCAGAGCACGAGCACGGTGACCAGCGGCATGGTGGCCACGATCAGGGAGGAGCTCTGGGCCGGCATGGACTTGAGGCCGACGTAAGTGAGCAGGTTGAAGCCGGCGAACCCGATCGTGCCCAGTAGCCAGACCTTGCCCAGACTGCCCTCGTAACGCAGGGCCTTGGTGCCTTCCTTCAAAGCCAGCAAGGCCACGAAGATCACCGTGCCGAGGGTGAACCGGACGGCGGTCAGATGGAAGGGGTCCAGGTGGTGGTAGGCGGACTGGGCGACGGTGAACATGCCGCCCCAGGCCAGGGCGGTTGCCAGGCCGCCTGCGGCTCCGGCGACGGTCTTTGCTGAGGACATCACTGAGTTCTTTCGTCTTGGAGGCCGGGTGTTCGGTGGTCGGTCCGGGGTCAGACCCAGCGCCAGGCGTCCAGTTCGATGGAGGACGGGTGGGCCCGGGAGGAACTGGCGAGGATGGCCCAGGTGGCGTCGGCGACGTCTTCGGCGGAGAGCATGCGTTCCCGCTGCTCGGCGTCGTAGGAGACATGGGCGGCCATGCCGTCGCGGAAGTTGGTGTCCACCTTGTCCAACACCAGACTGGACACCTTGACGCCCCAGGCGCGGGCTTCTTCGGCCAGGCACTTGGTCAGGCCTTCGACGCCGTACTTGGAAACCGAGTAGGCGAGGGTCCCGGGGGCGGGGCGCCGGCCCCATATGGAGGACATGTTGACGATGACGCCCGAGCCGGCTTTGCGCATATGCGGCAGGACGCTGCGCGCCATGAGGAAGTAACCGGTGAGGTTGGTCTGCAGAGTCTGCTGCCACTGGTCGACGGTGCACTGCTCGATGCCGCCGAAGTGGACGATGCCGGCGACGTTGAGGAGGTAGTCGATTCCGCCGAAGCGGTCGACGGCCTCGGAGACGGCCTGTTCCACGGACGCCGGGTCCGCGACGTCCAGAACACTGGTGTGCACCCGTTCCTCGGGCCACGCCTCCCGGCCGACCGCGTCGCTCAGGCCCTGTGCGTTGTCGGAGTGCAGGATCAGGTTGATGCCTTGGGAACCCAGACGGCGGGCCAGGGCAAGGCCGATGCCGCGGTCGGCGCCGGTGATCAGGGCCGTACGACCGGCAGATAGGGACATGACAGTCTGCTTTCCTTGCGGGTTGAGGTGAGGCGGATGGCGCGGCCGGAGGCCGGTGCCGGGCGTCAGGCGTGGGTGGTGAACTCGCCGAAGTGGGGGCCACGGAGTTTGAGCTGGGCGTGGATGTCGCCACCGAGACCGAAGTGGCCGATGGCTCCTCCGTAGTTCTGCTGGTAGCTCATCCAGAGCACGACCACGTTGATCACCCGGTTTGCTCCGGGGACATCCGGCGCGGGGAAGGGATCGGGCAGGACGGCCTGGTAGTGGCCCATGCCGTGCTCATCGCTGTAGAAGGCATTGGGCACTCCCAGCGGGCCGGGCCGGGTCGGACCGGCGGGGTCCAGGTCGCGCTCCCGCAGGGACATCACCGTGTACACGCTGTCGGGGATCAGCCCGGTGAAGGAGAACCCGAAATGTGCGCTGCGCCGGTCGGGGGTGAGCGTGACGTCGAGCTGCCCGCGTGCTCTGAGCCACTGGCCCAGCGTGATCGGGGCCCTCGGACGAGGGCCGTCGGAAGCGCGCAGATCGGGGATGGGCGCCCGGTGCAGCGGGTAACTGGGGCGTTCGACCGTATGGGCGTCGGGGCGCTGTTCCGGTGCGAACAGCATGGGGTAGTTGTTGCAGGGCAGCGGCAGGGGCAGTGTGTACAACTCCCGTTGCCGGTCCTGTTCGTCGAGTTCCTCGGGAAGCTCGCGCAGGATGGTGTACGGCAGGTCCTGGCCGAGCGGGGGCACCGGGCTGTCCGCGGAGACCACCGCGCGGCCCCAACGGGAGCCGGCGGGGGTGTTGAGCCGGCCGATGACGACGAAGTTGCCGTCCTCGTCCATGATTTCGCTCGGCGGGTAGGCGGGCCCCTGCGTGGTGACGCTCAGGTCGTAGGAGCGGCTGGTGGTCACTGTCCCACCCGCTGGTAGAACTTGGTGTACAGGCCGCGGTCCCCGCCGGTGATGTACCGGTCGCCGGCCTGCTGGACGATCTCCTGGTAGCGCGGCGAGGTGAAAGCGGTGTTGTACTGCTCGGGCGGGCAGTCGAAGCCGGAGATGAACATCACGCCCGGGGCGCTGCTGAACAGGGAGTGGTAGGCGAGGAAGACCTCGACATCGTCGTGGCCGCGCACGACGTCGAATATGGTCTCCTCGCGCCAGGCCCGGTAGGCCGCGAACTGGGCCGGCTTGACCTCGACGTGTCGCATCTGCACATAGCGGGTCTGCGGCACCGGGACGTCGGTGGGCTTGGGCGCCTCGACGAACTCGAGCAGCTCGCGAGCGAAGTCGCCCTCGGCGAAGGGGGCCAGCGCCTCGAACTGCCGCTGCCAGCGGTCCCGCAGCGCCTCGACCTCGGTCAGGGCGGACAGGGGCGTGAACTCCAGCAGCGAGGTGCCGTCCAGCCCGCGGTACAGGCTGCGGCCGGTTTCCCGCCCGTCGCTCTGCAGGCGCTGCCAAGCGGTGACGGCCTCGTCGACCCGGTCAGGCTTGACGGACAGCTCGGAGGTGACGATCAGGGATGCGGACATGGCGGATTCTCCTCAAGGGATCGGTGAAGTGACAGGCGGTGCGCTGTCATCGGGTTGGTGACGAAGACTTGCGTCGGGCAGGACGCGGGACCCGGGGGAGCCGTGAAGCCGGTGCCCCGGGGCCCGGGAAGAGGCCATGGGCGCGGACATGCGGAAGGGGGCGCCCCGAAACACGTCCCTGCGGCGGGAGGGAGCCGGGTCAGGCGGCGACCGGTACGGACGGCAGCCGTTGCCAGCCGCGCTGTTGGGCGAGGCGGACCATGCGGGGCTCGTCGCCGACCACCACGGCCGTCCCCGCGGCCTCAAGCAACGGCACGTCACTGAGGTGATCGCCGTACGCGGCCGACCGCTCGGCCGGGATTCCGTGGAGGTCCAGCCAGGCACGGGCGGCCCGTGCCTTTCCCTCGCCGATCATCGGTTCGGTGACCTCGCCGGTCAGCTCCCCGCGTCGTACCACCAGGGGAGCGCCGAGAACATCACTGGCTCCCAGGTGTTCGGCGATCGGGTCAAGACAGGCGAAGAAGGAACCGGAGACGAGAACGGTCGGTACGCCCAGTTGCCGCAACCGGGTCTGCTCCGCGACCGGGTCCCGCAGCCAGAAAGAGGCTTTGCCGCTCTCCTCGGCGAACCACCGGGCACCCAGCCGGGCCAACTCCCGTACGGACTCGCCGGCATACAGGCGGTAGTAGGCGCGGTTGACGTCCTCGCGGCCGGCGCCCAGCGTTCCCATGGTGCGCAACTCGCCGGACAGGCGCTGGTAGGTCTGGGGAGTCTCCCCCTTGGCGTCAAGGAAGAACGCCAGGAAACCGAACATGCTTTTGAGAGCGATCAGGGTTTCGTCGACGTCGAAGAACGCGGCCCGCGGATCGGCGCCGTGCCCCTGTTCAGACACCGGCCAGCTCCGGCACCGTCGCCGCGGTGTGTTCGACGCTGCGGGCACCCCGGCGGTGCTCCTTCGGCTTGAGTACCTGCTCGTCGAAGGCGCTGAAGACGATGCGGCTGACCGAGGCCCGGCTTCCCGCTTGCATCACACTGACCTCGACCTCGAAGGACAACCGCTGCGGATTGCCCACGTGCGCGGCCTCGACGCGGTAATCGATCCGCGCGGGCACCGGGAAGAGGAAGTTTTCGAAGTCGGTGTTCATGGACTCGATGACGTAGTAGTAGCGGCGCTCCGGGTGAGCGCAGGCGTAGAAGCGTTCGCTGACCGCGAGGAACATCTGCCGGGCGGCTTCCACGGCCACCATGCCCTGCACATGCTGTCCGGTCTGGTGATCGAGCAGCAGTTCGTTGTCGTTGTGGAGACGCATCGATGCCGTGAAGTTCTGGTCGTCCACCCGGCGCAGGTCGGCTATGAGCGCGTTGGCCTCACTGCGTTTGTGGCACTCCGCCCGGAAAGCGAGCTGTGCAGTCGGCCGCACGAGCGCCATGCGCTCCTCCAGCCCGCGCGAGCGGACCTGCTCACAGACCATCTGCCACTCGAAGTCCCCCACTCCCTGACCGGCGCGGACGGTCACCCGGCCGGTGCCGTAAGCACCGGAGTGCAGGCCGGCGAGAAACTGCGAGACCGTGACGACGCCGTCCTGGGCGGCGAATCCGGCGAACCGGTCCCCGACCACGACAAGCACCTGCGGTCTTGCCTCAATGATGATTTCGGACATAACGGTACCCCCCGCGTTCCAAAGAAAAAGTCATCCCCGCGTGCTGTCGCACGGTGGCCGCGCTGTGTGAGCCGGCGTTCACCCAGGGGCCTTGCGGTCCCTCGCGGTGGTGATCACGTTACAGAGAGCATCAGAGGCACGCAACCATCCAGTTGGTTCTTTGCCTCTGTTTTAGGACAACTGGTTGGTTGGACGCCTCGTAGAGTGGAGCCATGCAGACAGAGAAAACCCGCATCACCCGGCGAAAACTGCTGGATGCCGCCCGGAACGAGTTCGCCCAGCACGGCATCAGTGGCGCGCGTGTGGACCGCATCGCGGCAGCCTCGGGAGTGAACAAGCAACGTATTTACGCCAACTTCAGCAACAAAGAAGGACTGTTCTCGGCCGTGATCGCCGACGCCTACGCGGAGCTCAGCGACAGCGTTCCGATCCCCGCCACCCTGGACGAGGCTCACGAGTACGTCGGCGCGATCTTCGACTACCACGCCAAGGCCCCCGCCCTGGCCCGGCTCATCGCCTGGGAGGGCCTTCACTACGGAGGTCAGGACTTCCCCAACCGCGACACCCGTGTGTCCTACTACAAGGAGAAATGCGCCAAACTGAGCGAGGCCCTGGGGCTGGCCTGCCCCAGCAAGGCCGCACACCTCGTCCTCACACTGGTGGCCATCGCCACCTGGCCGTACGTCGCCGAGCAGCAACGAGCACTCCTCACCGCGCAGGACACGTCCCCCGATGCCCTGCGAGGCACACTCGTTCTTCAGGGAGCAGCGGCCATCGACGCCGTCGTTGCCGCTTCCGAGGCGGCACTCAGGGGCCGGCAACCCGCCGGAAAGTAAGCGGGTTCGGCCACGGAGGGCCCCACGAAGGCCTCTTCGTCCGGGTGCGACACAGCCGTGCCACGGGCCGGCCACGGGCAGCGGCGCCGGAGCGAACGCAGTCCACAAGGAGCAGAGGGATGACGGAGCCGCGTGCCGCCTGCCGTTCGACGCACCCCCCGCTGCTCCGAGCCCGGATCGCCGCGTCGTTCCGGGCTTACGCGGGGGGCGCCATCCGCAGGCGGGTGCAGCCGGAGGGCGGTGGCGTGGCGGCCGCCGCCGCACGCCGTGGTGGTGTCGTCCGGCGCCCGTGGTCTCGACCGTCATCGCGCCGGCGCGGCGAGCGGCGGCAACCCCCGCCGGGGCCGACCTCTCCGGCGTGCCGGCCTCTCCGGCGTGTTGCGGGAATCCGCAGACCTTGTGCCACGGACGCGGTCGCCGCCGGTCGAGACTGTGTCGGCCCACGGCGCGGGTCGGGGGACGTGTACTTCCCGGCGTTGGCAAAACACGAGGTGAACGGTGTGGTGCCCGTGTCGTGAGGGTGACCGAACCGGCAAGAAGCCGCTCGGGCTGAAGCAGTCGACTCCGTCGACCGCGCCGCGTCCGTCGCGGTGACGCTGCCGAGTGCGGCTGTGAGTGCGAACGGCCGGATGCCGGATGACGCCCGCCCGACGCCGACGTGGCTGCCCGCCCACCAGAGCTTTCACCACGGTCATCTCCGGCGGCATCGAGGAGCGCCCGGCCCGGAACACGGGCACGGTGAGGTCTGCCAAGCCGGCGTTGCACGGGACGACCGGCCCTTACGGTCCGCCCCCGCCGCCTGCGCCCCGCGCGGCCCGGCGGTGTCCCGCTCGTCCTGCGCGGAACGCGGCCGGCTGCCGTGCCCGGTCGCAACGATGACGGCGGCATGCAAGCCGCAGCCGGTCACGAGGCAGTGCGTCCGTCCCGTCCCCGCCGGGTGCGTCCGGTGGCGATCAAGGACCCCTGGCAGAACCCCGATACCGACGACTTGGGGACGCCTGGAGCGTCGCCCAGGGCGGATTCGCGCTGGACCGCCGTTCGATGACGACCATGCCGGTGACTGCCGCATGCGAGTACGGCCGTAGCTCGTGGTCCCGCCCCGGTCTGCCGCTCACGGCCCGTACTAGAGGTCCATCCCTCCGGCGGCCTCGATGAGCCAGAACAGTGGACCGCGGCCGAAGGGCCGACCGGTGGTGGCCACGCGCACCCAAGCCGGCGCCCGCCTCGCGGTCTCGGCAGTGGGAGGCGGGGCGGGGTGCGGGGGATCGGTGCGCGGGTGCGGCACGTGCGGGGACCGGTCGGTGGTCGCCTGGGCGTGTGGGGGTGCGCGCCTGTGTGGACGCCGCCGGGTGCGGCGGCTCGGCGCCTCGGCCCGGTGGCAGGCGGCCGCATCCACCGGCCGCCCGGCGCCGGCAGGTCCACCTCGGCACCGATACCGCTGCCGCGCTCCTCATCCGGCTCCCGGCGTGACCGGGTGGCGCAAGGCCGGAGGGACTGTCACACCCGGGTGGCGCGCCTATCCGCGGCGGAAGGCGAGCTGCGTCACGCCGTTGTAGCCGTAGCTTTCCGGGTGCATTTCGTAGAGCGCTACGCCGGCGACGGACGGCAGCAACCCCAACGTGGCGCGCAAGAGTTCATAGCTTCGCTTGATGAAGCGGGCTTTCTCGTCCGCGCTGTTGGTTCCCGCCGTGATGCTCACTTCGACGTGCGCGCCTGTGGCCTCCCGGAGTGGCTCCCCGCCGACGTAATAGCGGTCGGCAGGTACGAGGTCGAGGTGGACGGTGGTCCGTTCCAACGGCTTGTTGAGGACGGTGACCGCCAAGTCGGTGAAGCCCTTGGCAAGGGTTTCCTGCGTGGCGGGGTCGAGTTGGGGGTCGCTGATCGTCACACGAATGAAGGGCATGCGTGAACACTGTCCTGACCGGGCCCGACGCGTCCAGCCAATTCGGGTCCGGCTGTGGAAGGAGGGCGGGCAGGGGCGCACGCGCCGCGTGGGCCGGGCTCGCGGGCGCGCGAGCCGGATGGAGCCGGCCGCGACGGGTAGCCATGAAGGCCGGAACGGGTAGCCATGAAGGCCGGAGGTGACAAGGAATGGTTCTCCTTGACCTGCAAACCATGAAGCCCGGGCGGGGCGAAGAGGAACTCCAGCAGTTCGGGGCGAGCGTCGGCAACAGCGACGTCAGTCTGTTGCTCTGCCCCGAGGATCCGGACGACCTGACGTGAGGCAGTGTGGGGGCACCTGTCGACGAGTGTCCCCACACCCTCTGCGCTCCTCCGCTGAACAGCGGTCATCTGAAGGCGTTTCCGGCTCAGCACCTGTCGTGAGTGACGAGAGAGTCATCAGGGGGCTGGGGAGGGATCGACGGCGAGATCGGTCCCGGTGCGCATCCGCCGAGTGAACGGAACGTCGGCCGAGCCGGCGGGGTGTGCCCGAGTCCGGCCCCTGGAGCGGCGGCTCCCCGCCCTCGCGCCGACGGTGTCATGCAGATCATCCGCTTGACCTCAACCATCCTTGAGGTTCTACGGTTTCCGCATGACCTGCACGAAGTGCAGGATCGCACCAAGTGGCAGGAGCTCATCCCATGACGACCCAGCAGATGCCCGACGCCGAACTCGCCGGACAGCCCGCCGCGTACTGGACCGGTGTCGCCTACGAGGCGCTCATCGCGTACACGCGGGCCCGGCAGGCCGAAAAGGGCTACACCCAGCCCCAGTTCTGGCTGCTGCGCAATCTGTCGGTGAACGACATCTCGCCCGACGGCGAGGGGATGACCCTGGACGAGCTGCGGAAGGCGATGGCCTCCTACATACGTGCCGAGGACGACCTGGCGGCAGAGGCCGAGGTGCTCCTGGAGCGTGGCTGGCTGTCCCGCGACGCCGACGACCGGCTGTGGATCACGGAGGCAGGGGAGCAGGCCCGCGTCGACCTCGCCCGCAACGCCCCCGCGATCCGCGCCGCCCTCCACGAGGGCATCGACGACGCCGACTACGTCACCACCCTCAAGGTCCTCCAGCGGCTGATCCGCAACGCGGGCGGGACGGTCGCCTGACGGGCGGAGGGCCCGGGTGAGTGCCCGGGCCGGGCGCCCGGCCTCCGTCGAGGTCGCGGCGGGCCGGCCACGGCGGGCAGGCCACCGCGGGTACCCGGCGCGGACATGACGCCGGCGCCCGGCTCGCCAGGCGGCGAGCGGGCCCGGTCGGCCCCCGGCAGCCTTGGGTGAAGCCTGTCGACTGAGCGGGCTCAGCCGTGTCCGCCCGGCTCGAGTCCGCCCGGCTCGGCCGGGCGCTGGGGCCGAAGACCACACGCCGAGCTGTTGTCCGGCGCCGTACTCCTCGAACCGTTCCGCCTGCGTGCGTCCCGACTTCGCCGGGCGAGGCGCATCGCGCGGTCGTCGGCGGCCCGGGTGCGGAGCGCCACCGCCTCGCCGGGAAACACGTCGGCGGACGAGCCGAGTGTCGCCGCGCACGCCTCGGCGGCATACCCGCGCCCCCCACGCGTCCGCCGCGGCTCCGAGTCCGGTCACGGAGGCGACCTTTCGTACGCGTGTGAACAGGGTGCGGGAGGGAGTAGATCCAGTTTGCCGCATCAGGCGTCTCCCACAACGGAGTTGGAGGGGGTGGCTCGCACCAGGGGCGGTCGGGTTCTGCCATCATCGGTGGATGTTGAGCGTCGGAACGATCGTGATGGGGGTTGCCGACGTCCGGCGGGCCGCCGAGTTCCGGGGTCGGGCCCTGGACTACGTCCCCCGTGATGGCGAGATCGGGGGTGAGTGGACGGTATTGGTGCCGGCCGTCGGCTGTGGCGCCGCTCTGGCCCTCGACCTGAGTACGACGCCCGTCCAGGAGCGGCCGAGGGTCCACCTGGACCTCCATGCGGACGACGCCGCCGATCAGGACGCCGAAGTGATGCGCTTGATCTCCCTGGGCGCCGAACGCGTCGACCGGGACTCTCACCCGGAGGGCGCCGACTTCGTCGTGCTCGCCGACCCCGAGGGCAATCGCTTCCGCGTCATCGGCGCCCGTCGTAGCCCGCGGGCATCGGGGCCTGGAGGCGGGTGACGGCGGGATGCGTGTGAGTGCGTCGCATCGGTGCGGGCGCAGGGCGGCGATGGCGATCGTCGGTGGTGCATTCCGATACGGATCGCCTGGGACGGGGTCTAGGCGCGGGCCGCGGTCTGCCGCCGGATGCACTGGTACAGCTTTTCCCAGTACCCGGCACCCGAGGCCGTTTTGATCGGCGGCACGTTACACGTCCCTGGAAGCAAGTTGAAGTAGGTGTGGACCTCCCCCTTTGTCATGCCGCAATCTTTGGTGAGCTTACTCGTCGCCCCTTTTTCGTTGAACTTCCCTTGGGCGTTCGCAAATCCGAACTCCTGAAACGTCTCCTGCCCCGCGGATGCAGGCGCTCCGGACTTCATTTTCGCTTCATGAATGCGCTGGAGGTCGTTGATGCATGCCTTGAACTTCTCCATGTCGACCTAGGGAGCCGCGGTACTGGCCTGGGCGCTGACGCTCAGCCCACACGTCAGCAGGGCCGCTGCGAGAACGGCCGCCAGACGGGCGGGCAGCGATACTGAGGTCATATTCTTGCCTCCGCGCGTTCGTGTTGTGAGAATGCCCTGCCCGTGAAGAGGTGGGAGTGTTTCATGCATGTCCGAGGCCGCGAGCAGGTAAACCGGCCGTCGAAGCCCACTCGCCACGTGCACAGCCGCTCATCCGGGCACTCCGGGCCCGGTGCTCCTTGCGTCGGTTCGTGTGACCCGAGAGACGAACAGGCGCGGAAATACAACTGCCGACGCATGCGAGACAGTCCACGTATGCGTCGACAGTATGTGCCCCATGGTGTGATGACTGAAAGCCGTACTCACGGGCCACTGGTATTCCCTGCGGGTGCTCAGGTGGCCGGCTCGGCGTTTCTTCGTGTCCTTGGGTTCGGGTTCCGCTGCCGCTGTTCGGGTCGCCGGCCGGTTCCGTCTCTGGCGCAACCTCGGCGAAGCAGCCGAGCGGAGTGTCTCCCGCCACAGCCCGTGCCTCCGTGCGACCTGCTCCGAGTCGGCGCCGGAGTAGGCTCCGGCACCGGAACCGGGCGAGAGCGGGTCGCCATGCCCACCGGCACCGGTTCGCCGATCGGACTCGCACAATGCACGCCGGGTCACAAGGGAGCACGGGTACTCATGGGCGGATCTCCAGGTGGGTCAGTGGCGGGTGCGGTGGAAGAGCCGTTCCTGATGCCCGTCGCAGACACCTTTTGTCTGCAACAGGGCAGGGTGGTCATGGCGACAGGCCGGATCGAACGCGGCCGGGTACGCGAGGGCGACGCGGTGGAGATCATCGGCTTGGGCGGCAGCGCGAGCGCTTTCATCGCGGACATCGAACAGAACCACATGTCCATCGGGGAGGCGAGGGCGGAGATGAACGTGGGGGTGCTGCTGCGTGGCATTGCCGCGGACGCCGTCGAGCGGGGACAGGTGCTCGCGGCACCAGGGTCGGTCAGCGCCCATACCGGCTTCACTGCCGACATCACCCTGCTGTCCGAGGAGCAGGGCGGTGCGGACGTTGTCTCCGGCGATCGTCTCTGTTTCTACGCCCGCACCGCCGTGGTTTGGGGCACCGTCACACTGCCCGAGGGCGTCGAGACAGTCCGGCCGCTTCATGGAGCCGAGGTGACAGTGGTACTCGAAGAGCCTGTCGTGCTTGAGGAAGGCCAGCCCTTCGCATTCCGTCACCACGGCCGTGCCGCCGGATCCGGCACCGTGATTCAGCTCTCGCGTTGAGCTTCACTCACGGACGGAGCGAGAGCCGGATCGCCGCGAGAGAGACGGTTTCTTCAAAGGCGAAGGCCCGCTTGTCGAAACGCATCGCGACAGCCCTGTGGGTCTTGAACTTGCCGACCCGTCGCTCAACTTCGTTCCGGCGGACGTACCGCGCCGGGTCAAAGGCAGTGGGCCGGCCGCCGCCACTCCCGCGGCGACGTCGATCGGCCCGTTGGTTCTCCGGCTCCGGAATCGTATGAGCGATCCGGCGTCGACGCGGGGAGCGGCGGTTACGGCGGCGAGGAATACGCCTTGTCCCCGCCCGGATGATCCGGCCGCGTGCGCGGATGACCCGCCGCCCACACGCGGCACCCGGACGCGTTCCAGGACCGGGATCATCGGAGGCGCGTCACCTTACTGCCTCGGCGTGATCAACAAGCCAAGCGGCCGGAGACCACCCTCACCCACCAGGTGGATCTTCGTCGTGAGCCCGCCTCGGGAACGTCCCAGAGCCTCGTCATCCCGGTGCCCGTGCGCTCGCGTGCGCCTGCCCGGGATGCGCGGAGCCCGACGGAGGGCGCCATCTGCGTGCTGGTGAGCCCGGCACACTGTCGAGTCCACGCCGACCGTGCTCCAGTCGATCCGTCCCTCCGCATCCGCGCCGGCCTGCCGGCTCGTAGGATCCGCTCCCACGTGCCGCCCGCTGACCACCGGCGGCGCCTGTCGTGCACGGTCTTTCACTCTCCGAACCGCTCCGGAAGATCCCTACCGGGGACCCCCGAACGGAGCCGGAAGACAATCCCGTTGATGACCGCGCGATGGCTCTTCCTGCGGAAACGAGTGCTGCCGGCACCCTGACGGGACAGTCACCAGCTCTGCTGAAGGCGCTCCGCAGCCTGAGCAGGGGTGTCGTAGTAGCCAGGCCGTGCCAGCAGGACCGCGCCGAAGTAGTAGCCCTGCTCTTCCTCCGGCTCATCGTCGGCTGCGAACGGACGCCAGAAACTCAGCAGCAAGTCCGGGGCGATGAATGAAGCGTCGTCGTCAGGATCCTCCTCGATCGAGGTGAACTCACCGACGTGCCGGACAACCTCGCGGGCCGGAAGCGCGAACAGGTCCACCCCCTGAAACAACACTCGATCAGTCTGGGACGACGGCCTTCCGAACTCGACGGCTTCAAGCATGTCGCGCACGCAGTGGATGCTGATCATCAGTCCACTGGGGCGGAAGATGTGCTGACCCGGCCGGTCGGACTCCGATATCGCAGAGAGATCGCGGAGCGCGTTCAGCGCCGTGTCGGCCGCGTGCCCAGTCATACCGATCCGCAACGGGCCGACGCCAGTCGGCGGGGCGAGGTCGAAGTCCATGTGGGCATGATCCCAAACAGATCTGTCGACAAGGCACGAAGGGCCGTCCAGTCCCGGCAGATCCAGAGCGTGAGAGCCCACAGAAGTTGGACCAGAACTCGTTCTCGGGCACAGAGCCACCCACCGACCCACCCGGCCGCGGCGCGAGCCGGCGTCGGCTTCCGGTGAAACCGCGGCGCGGACGAGCTCGATCCGGTTCCCGGTGATGTCGTATCACCGTTCAGGGAGCGCGGTTGCGGTGGCCGTTGTCCGTTCGGACGGGGGCCGCTCCGTCTCGCCGGAGGTGTCCCGGTGGTGCAGGTCGCCGGCGACGCGACCGGCGGCCCTGGCATCCGACGGCCCCTCGCCTTGCGGTCGTTGCTGTCGTTCAGCGAAGGCGGCGGGTGCCGAGGCGGTGGACGAGCCGGGGAACGATGGTTCCCGCCAGGAACGCGGCAAGTGGTATGGCGACGTCCGTCCAGCGAGCCCGGAGAGGTCTGTAGGTGGCGGCGCCGTCTTTGATCTCGATGTAGCCACGGGGGCGGGCACCGGCTCCGCCCCCTCCCGAGCCGGCGCCGGCGGCTCCGGCGAATCCGACGGCGATGTCGGCGACCGGAATGACGGTGGTTCCGCCGCTGGTGACGGGTTCGCCGAAGACGGCCGTCACGGAGGCGCGGTCACCGAGCCGTTCGGCCAGGCCCTCCATCAGGGCCACGGCCCTGTCGGCCTGCGGGACGGGCCCGTCCGGCGTGTCCGAATTGCTCATCGGCTACCTCCAGGGTGTCGGCGCCGGTGGCACCGAGGGTACGGACTGTCCGGTGTGCACCTCGCGCGGGTCGGTTCCACGGCCGGGCTTCGTGATGCGCCGAGGAAACGACCGCTCAGTTGCCGGTCGTGCCGTCCAGCAGCTCGCGCAGGATGTCCAAGTGGCCGTTGTGGCGGGCTGTCTCCTCGGTGAGGTGGAGGAGAATCCAGCGCAAGTCGACGTGGACCCCCTCACCGACGGCTCCCCGAGCACGCTCGTCCAGGCTGCTCCCCTCGACCAGCCGGCGGTAGCGCGCGCTCTGTTCGGCGTACTCGCCGAGCAAGCGCTCCAGCGGGAAGTCGACCGCGATACGCATCTCCCGGTCGGGGTCCTCCTCGGTCATCGGCGCCCGGTCTTCCTCGCCGAGGAACACCACCTGGAACCAGTAATACTCCACCCAGCGCAGGTGATTGATCAGTCCGCTCACCGTCATCAGCGGCGATCCCGGCAACAACGCCTTGCGCGCGTTCTCCGCCGAGATACCCTCGCACTTGGCGCGGGCGGTGTCACGTGCGTAGTCGAGAAACGTGGTGAGCTGCGTGCGCTCGTCCCACGAGGGCGGGGTGTAATCGATTACGGCCATCGCGCGAAGCGTTCCCTATGGCCGGGGGTGCTGTCGAGGCATTTGCCGGCGGAGCCGGCTCGTCCCTCCGGCGAGACCGCGGGGTCGCTCCCGGGGACCCGGCGCCGGTGGGCCGCGCCACTTGCTGGGCGGGTTGCCGGGTGGCCGGCCACCGACGCCACGTCGCTTGTTACGTACCGTCTGCCTCGCTCCGGTCAAGATGGCTGGATCAAGGCAGATGTTTGCTGCGCCGCTGTGGCTCTGGCGAGCCAAGGCGTTCTCACCTGGCAGAAGCGTGCGCTATAGCGAGTCCTGCCGTACGGCATCGACGAAAGCGGCCCAAGCAACGAGCGGTACGCGAGCCGACGGGCGGCTGACGTCCTTGGAGTCGCGGAACGCGAGCCCGTTGAGTTCCGGAATAACCGCGACTTCCACACACTGCCCGTTTCCGGCCGTGTAGGAGCTTTTCCACCAGTGCACGCAGGAGGGGTGGGGCGGATTCGCGTCGGTTGACTTGTTCATCGTGGCAGCTCGTTTCTGATGGTTTCAGCCAGCTCACGGCTGTCATCCTCCGAGAGCGCGGCGTCGGACAAGTTGTTGAACAAGCGGGTCAGACGTCGTAGCGTCAGTTGCTCCTCCCTGAGCCAGGCCGTGTTTTCGGCCGACTCTGTGAAGGCGACATCGGCACTGGCGTTCTTCCCCGGGCTGAAGAGTACGAAGCTTCCTGTGCTGGCGCCTCGCTCGCCTGCCTCGAAGGGGATGACTCGGAGACTGACGTTCTCCAAGCGAGACACCTCGCACAGATACTGCAACTGTCCCCGCATCACCGTCGACCCCCCAACACGTAGGCGCAGAGCGGCCTCAGTGACAACAGCCTGATAGGTGAGCGGCTCGTCCTCGCGGAGTCTGTCCTGGCGGCGCATCCGTACCTCGACCAGGCTGTCTACTTGGTCCGGCCCGAGAGCGGCGTAGCTGACGCCGGTCACCGCGCGCGCGTAGTCGGGGGTCTGGAGAGAGCCGGGGATCAGTAGCGGCTGGTATTCACGGCTGTGCACAGCGTCGGCCTCGTAAGCAAGGAAGTCGCTGTAGTTGGCGCTGATGACATCGCGATAGGCGTGCCACCAGGGCGGTACGCGCTGTTTGCCGCGAATCATCAGCTCCGTGAGTTCAGTGAGCAGGGGATCCTCAACGTCGTACAACTCCATCAGTGCTTCGAAGTCGTGCTTCGTGCATGAGCGCTTGCCGGTCTCAATCCGGCTGATCTTGGAGTTGTGGCATCGAAGGTGATCACCGACCTCCTCGGTGGTCAGGCCTTGACGGTCTCTGAGTGCCCGCAGCTCGGCGCCCAGCCTGCGTCGTGCGGTGAGCGGGCCGACGCCGGATGTGAGTGCCATTGCTCCTCCATCTGCTCGCTGCTTCGGCTTGGCCGAGCGTACAGCCTGGCGTGCTGTCTGGAAGCCGCTCTGGAGCGGCAGTTGGCAACAGATTGGCAATCTGCCAAGCAGAAGCTTGACCGGATGCCAGTGTGACCCACATCATGCTGAGTCATCACGCACCGCGTTCGGCGCGTAACCCGGAGTCGATCATGTGTGCCCTGGGTGCTGCGCGCCCTCAGCATGGAGCCGCCATGACTCTCCCCGTGCACGACCTGAAGCTGGAACTGTCGCTCGCCCTCACCCCGTCGCCGACGAAGCTGCCGCAGGTGCGCAGCTTCGTGCGGTTGCAACTGCGCTGGTGGGGGCTGGTCGAGCCCGTCGTGGACGACGCGCTGTGCGTTGTCGGCGAGCTGTTGGCCAACGTGGTGAAGCACGCGGGGGAGGGGGAGTGCGGGCTCACGCTGCGGGTGTGTGACGGGGTGCTGCACATCCGGGTGCGGGACCGGTCGTCGGCGCTGCCGGTGGTCAAGTGGCCGTCGGCGCTTGGGGTGCGGGAGGGGGAGGAGGGGCGTGGGTTGCTGATTGTCGACCGGCTGACCGGTGGGGACTGGAACGCGGAGAGGTCGCCCGGCGGAGGGAAGGCGGTGTGTTGCCGGTTGCCGTTGGGCGGCGCGCCGGACGGTGCACCGGGGGACGCTTCGGGCGGGGCGCGACCACCTGTCGTGGAGCGGTCCGTACCGCACTGGCACGCCTTCTACTGGTCCGGGGCCGCCGCTCCGACCCGGGACGAGGAGGCGGATCCGGAGTGCGGCAAGCCGCCGGCCGTCAACGCCGCGCCGGCCGCCTGGGTGCGCAAGGCCGCCTCGCTGCACGCCGCGCGGCTCGCCGACCCGGCCTCCTGCGTCGCCTGGCTGGAGACCCGGCTGGCCGCCGACCGGCCGGTCGCGCGGGTGCCGGCGCGACGGATCGTCGGCTACGCGCAAGGTGAACTGGACGACGGCGTACGGAAGCTGCCGTTGGAGTGGCCGACCGGTGACGGCCGGATCGTCCGGCTGATGCTGCTCGCCTGCCCCAGCCGCAGCCGCGCCTTCCGCTGCCCCGACCCGCACACCGCCGCATGAGGGAGAGCGTGATGAAGCGAACCGTCGGCCGCCTCGTCGGCCACTGCCGTCACCTCGGCGGTTGGGAGTCGGAGGGCGGCGAGGAGCGCTGCCCCGCGTGCGGGACGCGCCGGTTCACGGAGTACGGCGCGCTGCGCCCGCGCGAACTGCCGCCCGTCGTCGCGCCGTCGCCGGAGGACGCCGCACGGGCGGACCGTGCCGCCGCCGCCGTCATCGCCCGCACCGTGCGCCACCTGAGTCGCTGGGGGCGCAGCCGCAGCGCGTTCTGGCGTCCCGTGGGTCAGGTGGCCGCAGCGTCGAGTGCCGGGGTGATGACGGCGAACGCCCGCTCCAGGAGGGCGGCCGGGTCCTCCGTGCCCTCGCTGTCGCTCCAGCGGCGGAGGACGGCGTCGAAAGCGGTGAGGGCCATTCCGGCGGCCATCCGGGGGTAGAGGTCGGTCTCCGGGTCGCGGCCGTGGCGGCGGCCGAGCTCGGCGGCGAGGTCCTCGCGCCACGCGGCCTGCCGCTCCAGGAAGCGGGCGAGCAGGGCGGGGGTGCGCAGGATCAACTGCACCACCCGCAACGCTCGTTCGGAGTGGCCCGCGCAGGCCTCGACCGGCACCCAGACCGCGTGCCGGAGGGCGGCGGACGGGGGTTCGCCTGCCGGGCGGGCGGCCAGTTCGGCGTGGATGCCGGTGCCCATGTCGGCCAGGAAGCGGACGACGACGTCCTCCTTCGACGCGAAGTAGCGGAAGAAGGTCCGCTTCGACACGCCGGCGGCGGCCACGATCTCGTCCACCGTCACCGCGTCGAACCCCTTCGAGGCGAGCAACTGCAAGGCCGCTTCGGACAGTTCGTCCGAGACGAGCCGGCGTTTGCGCTCGGCGAGGGTGAGAGCGGTGGGTGCGGTGGGTGCGGTGGGTGCGGTGGGTGCGGTGGGCGTGCCGGGCGTGCCGGGCGTGCCGGGCGTGCTGGGTGTGGTGGAGGCGGAGTCGGGGCGGGAGGTCACGGGGGACATCGTACCGGCGAAGTGCCGCGCATGGCACTCAGGCGCATCTTGACACCAAGTGTCATGCGCGGCAGCGTGTGCCGCATGACCAAGGAGCAGCGGCGGCCGTGGGCCGCCGACCGGATCCCGGATCTCAGCGGCCGGGTGTTCGTCGTCACCGGAGCCAACAGCGGGCTGGGCCTCGCGACCACCCGGGCGCTCGTCCGCCGGGGCGGACACGTGATCCTGGCGGTACGGGACGTGGAGAAGGGCCACCAAGCGGCTTCCGACGCCGCCGGGGAACGGCCGGGCGCCCGCCCGGAGGTGCGCCGGCTGGATCTTGCCGACCTCGACTCGGTCCGCGCCTTCGCCGACGGGATCCGCGCCGACCACGACCACCTGGACGTACTCGTCAACAACGCCGGTGTGATGGCGCTGCCGCGCGCGCTCACCCCGTCCGGGCACGAGACGCAGTTCGCCTGCAACCACCTCGGCCACTTCGCCCTCACCGGACTGCTGCTCGACTTGCTCGCCGCCGGCCGGGATCCCCGCGTCGTCACCGTCAGCTCCGTCAACCACCGCAAGGCGGGCCTGAACTTCGACGACCTCACCGGCGAACACCGGTACTCACCGATGGGCGCCTACAACCAGTCGAAGTTCGCCAACGCGGTCTTCGGCCGGGAACTGCACCGACGGCTGACGGAGGCGGGCAGCCCGGTGCGCAGCCTCCTCGCCCACCCCGGTTACACGGCCACCGGCCTCCAGATGAAGTCCCCGTTCGGGGTGTGGCGGCTGCTGCTGGGCCGCCTCGGCAACCCGCTCCTCGCGCAGTCGCCCGAGCGCGGCGCGCTGCCGCAGTTGTACGCCGCCACCGAACCGGGCCTGGACGGCAGCCTGTTCATCGGGCCGTCCGGCCCGGCCGAACTGCGCGGCGCCCCGACGGAGGTCGCACTCGCCCCCACCGCCGCCGACCCCGCCACCGGCCGCCGCCTGTGGGAACTGTCGGAACGGGCGACGGGGGTGCGGTACGCGTTCCCGGTAGCGGTGTGAGCCGGTGACCGGGCGGCGGAGTGGAGTGGAGTGGAGTGGAGTGGAGTGGGGTGGAGTGGAGTGCGGGGGAGCGGGGTGGCCCGGGGCACGCCGACGGGCAGGGCGGGCGGGCCCGAGGCACCCCGGCGGGCCGTGCGCCGTGCGCTGTGCGCCATGGGGGCCGTGTGTTGTCCGCTGTCGCGGTCGTGCCGCTCACGGTGTGGTCCGCCGCCGCTGGGCCGTGCATCAAAGCGCGGGCGGGCCGGGCGGGGTGGCACCCCGGTCCAGCCCGCTCGCTCTCGGCCGAAGCCCGCCCGTTCGCCGCTAGAGGTCGAGCTGATGCCGGTGTGTCGTGTGCGTGGGCGTGTAGCCGAGGCCGTCGTTGATCCGTCTCATGTGCGAGTTGCTGTCGGCGGTGTCGGTCAGGAGGCCGCCGAGCTCCGGATAGCCCCTCCGGGCCTGCCGGATCGACTCGGCCTTCATCCATCGGCCGAGGCCGTGTCCTCGGTGCTCGGGCAGCACACCGGTGCCGTAGTGCCGGCCGTCGCCTGTGCCGTCACCGGGGATGACGAGTTCGGTGAACCCGGCGACGGAGCCGTCGGAGGCGTCGACGGCGACGACTGTGTGCAGGTGGTCGCCGCGCTGTTCGACGGCCTTCGCCGCGGCCCGCACGCGGTCCACGTCCCAGGTCACGGTGCCGAAGTCCGCGTCGTCCACGGGCATGTCGTCCATGGCGCGGCGGGAGGCGGTGAACGTCCGGGCGAGGCCGTCCGGGACGGTTCCCCGCCATGACCTCAGCCGGTAGCCGGGATGCGGACGCTCGATGATCCCGGTGAGTGCGGCGGTGTCCACGTCGGGCAGGGACAAGCGGGTGAACCTCATGGTGAGGACCTGCCGGAAACCGCGCGCCGTCAGGAAGCGGTCGCCGGGCGATCCGGCTTCCGCCTCCGCGACGACGCGGCGCCTGCCGTTGTCCCGGGCGGTGGCCACGGCGGTGTCGAGGAGCCGGGAGCCGACGCCCTTGCGGCGCTCCGCGGGATGAACGCGGAGGTCGAGCTCGGCCAGGTGCTCTTGTCCGCCGTCGAACAGGCGCAGAAAGGCCGTCCCGGCGGGGATGGAATCCGCGTCCGACGCCAGCCAGGCGAGACGCCGGCCGTGCGGCCCGTGAGCGGGGTCGGTCAGCGGGGTGATGCGGAGGGACAAGGTGTCTCCGTCGTGAGGGGGCGGCAAAGGTCAGTACGCGAGCTCGACACCTGGACACTCCTGCGCATGTGCTGCACACCTCCTCGTCGACAGCGCCGGCCCGCACTCGCGCGGGCGGCTGGGCGAACCTAGTCGGCCGGTTGACTCCAGGGCAACGGGTTATCGAAAAGGCGGTGCCCGTGCGTGGTCACAGCCACTCGCGGGCGCCCCGCTTCCGGGCCCGGCCGTCAGCGCGTGGTGAGGGGGTGAGGGTCGGGGCGGGGGTCCGTCGGCCAGACGGTGCCGGGGAAGGCGGCCTCGTCCGACTCGGTGTCCGGTATGAGGGTGGCGAGCATCTGCCGGGCGGTCCTCGCGTTGTCGTGGGCGCGGGGCAGCATGGCGCTTTCGTAGGCGTCGAGGGCCTGGTCGACGGTGGGGTGGTCGATGACGGCCCGGGCGAGTTCGGCGCCGTCGAGGAGGGCGAGGTTGGCGCCGACCCCGGCGGGCGGCATCAGGTGCGCGGCGTCGCCGAGCAGGGTGATGCCGGGGACGCGCTGCCAGGAGTGGGGCACGGGGAGGACGTACATGGGCCGGTTGACGAAACCGCCGTCGTTGTCCCGCAGGATGTCCAGCAGGCTCTCGTGCCAGCCCTGGTACCGGGTGAGGAGGCGGGCGCGCACCGCCTCGGTGTCGGCGAGGTCGAGGCCGGCGTGCCAGTCCTCGGGGCCGCGGAAGGTGATGTAGGCGCGGACGTTTCCGTCGCCGGTGCGCTGCATCACCAGGCTGTGGCGGCCCGCCTTGGCCGACATGGTGCCGGGCCCGACCAGGCGGGCGATGCCCGGGTGGCGGTGGTCGACGTCGTCGAAGCGGGCCTCCACCATCGTGACGCCGGCGTAGGCGGGCCGGGCGCCGGAGAGCGCTGGGCGGACCCGTGACCAGGCTCCGTCGGCGCCGACGACCAGGTCGAAGTCCTCGGTGCCGCGGTCGTGGTGGTGCAGGCGGGCGGCGCCGTGGGGCAGCGGTGTGACGGCCCTTACGGGGTGGCCCCAGCGGACGGTGCCGGGGGCGAGGGAATCCAGCAGCAGGGCGCGGAGCCGGCCGCGGTCGATCTCGGGCCTGCTCAGATCGCCCTCGGCGGCCCGGTCGTGGCGGATCAGGGTCGCGTGACGGTCGTACAGGCGCCACTCCTGGCCTTCCGGCCGGGACAGGGCAAGGAACCGGTCGAGCACCCCGGCTGCGCGCAGAGCCTTCTGGCCGGTGTCCTCGTCGATGTCGAGGGTGCCGCCCTGCGAGCGGGAGTAGGGGTCGCTCTCCCGCTCGAAGACCGTGACCCGCACGCCGTGCCGCTGCAGGACGCGCGCGCAGACGAGGCCGCCTGGGCCGGCGCCGACGATCGCTATGCGAGGGGTGGGGGGCGTGGGGGTTGCGGTGCTTGTGGCGGTCATGGGGGTCTTGGGGGGCATTGGGGGCATGAGGGGCGCGCTCCGTTCTGCGGATGAGGGAGTGCCGGCGGCCGGTGGTGACGTGTACGGACGTGTACGTGTTGGGGGTGCTGACGTGCTGACGTGCTGACGTGCTGAGGTGCTGACGTGCTGAGGTGTTGAGGAGCTGACGTGCTGACGTGCTGACGTGCTGACGAGCTGACGCGCGGAGGTGCTGAGCTGCTGGAGTGCGAGGCGCGGGGTGACCCGGTCCGGCCCCGCCCGCCCTCAGCCGCCGACGGGCCGTTGTCGTGCGCGGCGGGCCGGGCGTCCTCGTTCACACAAGCACAGCCGCTCCGAAAGTACAACTGCTCCGATTTTCCAGCCGATCGCCTTTGAGATCGAATCCCTTCAGCGGGGTAAGGTGGCGGCATGGCCGAGACGACGACAGGGCGCCGCGAGCGCAAGAAAGCCCGGACCAGGCAGGCCCTCTCGGACGCCGCGGTACGGCTGTTCACCGAGCGCGGCTTCGACAACGTCGGCGTCCGCGAGGTGGCGGAGGCCGCCGACGTCTCGCTGAGCACGCTCTTCAAGCACTTCCCCAGCAAGGAAGCCCTCGTCTTCGACCTGGACGCGGACATCGAGAGCGCCCTGGTCGCCGCCGTTCGCGACCGGGCTCCCGGCCAGTCCGTGCTGCACGCGCTGCGCGACCACATGGTGCGCACCCGTACCGCCGCGCGGACCGACGACCCCACGTTCGTCCTCGTCGAATCCACTCCCGCACTGCGGGATTACGCACGACGCATGTGGTCACGCCATGAGAAGGCACTGGCCGCCGCCCTGGCCGAAGCCACCGGACTGGCCCCGGACGCCCCCGCCGTCGCCGGCCTGGCCCGCTTCACCCTGGAAGCCCCCGCCCTCGCTCGTGCCGGGGACGACCCGGCCGGGACCCTGCGGGACCTGTTCGCCCTGCTGGAACACGGCTGGGGCAACACCCCGTTGGCGGCGGCGGAGGAGGAAGGCCGTTGCCGCCGGGACGGGTGAGGACGGCCGGGCGCTGTGGCGCCGCGGCGGGGGCAGCCGCCCCACGGCTGCGGCGCCGCCTTCGGGTCCGGCCCCGGTGCTGCCCGGTCAGCGTTCCATGACCGCGAGGAAGTCCGTCAGAGCCGTCGCGACGGCGCCGGGGGCTTCCGCGGGGAGCAGGTGGCCGGCGTCGGGGACGGTCCGCAGGGTCGCGTGCGGGATGTAGGGGAGAAGGTGGTCGCGGAGGACCCGCGGTGGCTCCACCACGTCGTTCTCCGCCGCCAGTACCGCCACCGGCACGGTGATCTCCCGTGCGGCGTCGGTGATGTCCCGCGCGATGCCGCGCAGGGGCCACTCGCACCGGGCCTCGGCACCGGCGGCGAGGCTGTCGCGCACGGCGGCGGCCCGCACCGGCTCGGGCAGCGGGGTGGCGGTGAGGACGTGGTCGAGGGCGTGCCGCACCGCGTCGGGCGAGTCGTAGGCCCGTGCCAGGCCCCGCCGGTGCTCCTCGGTCACCGTGACGGGCGGCCGCGGTGGCGCGGGGGCGACGAGGACCAGGCCGGCCAGTCCGTCCGGCCGGCGGGCCGCGAGGAGCTGGCTCACCTTGCCGCCCATCGAATGGCCGACGAGGACGAAGGGGCCCGGCACGCACGCGGCGACGACGCGGGCGAGGTCGTCGGCGAGCCGGTCGAGGTGGTACGGGCCGGGCAGCGCCCGGGAAGTGCCCCAGCCGCGCTGGTCGAAGCGGACCGTCGCCCGCGCGGGCGGCAGGTGCTCCAGCACCCCGTTCCACGTGCCGGCCGAACCGCCCCAGTAGTGGACGAACACCAGGGCCGGTCCGGTCCGCCCCCCTGTCCGTACGTCGAGGGACCCGCCCTCCACGGGAACCGCCGTTGTCGTTTCCGTCATCCTCATGCCTCCGTGTCCGGTGCGGTACCCGCTGCGGCGGGCGGTTTCGCACGTCCTGCCGCGGCTTGAACCGGTTGACTGGGCCTGACCGCCAGGCCCGGCCCGACGGTAGGCGGGGAGGGAGGTCACCCAGTGGTGGAAAGGGACGGAACAGTTGTGGAAAACGGACACGGAGCAGTGCGGCAACTGCGTTACCTGCCGGCCATCGGGTCGGTGTACGGCGTCGAGGTGCTCTCGTTCGCCGCGCTGCGTGCGATGGACGCCCACCGGCGCCGGGCGCAGCCGCAGCGCCCCGACTTCCACGTCTTCGCCGTGGTCGGCTCGGGGACCGGCCGCCACGAAGCGGACTTCCACGCTTACCGGTTGAGGGAAGGCAGCGCCGTCTGGATCCGGCCCGGCATGGTGCACCGCTGGAGTGACGTCGATGCGTGCGAGGGCCCGCTGATCCTCTTCCGGACCGGCTTTCTTCCCGGCTTCGCGGCCTCGGAAGCCGCCGCGCCGGCCTGCTGGCGCCTGGACCGGCAGCGCCTGGACCTCGCGCTGTTCGCCGCCGAACACCTCCGTCGCGAACACGACGCGGCGGCGCGTACGCCACACCCGGCGTCCCCCGCCCTGCTCTCCCACCTGCTGGCGGCGCTCATCCTGCGCGCCCTCCCCGACGCGCCGGCCCCCGCCGGGGCGGAAGGGACCGGCCACCGGCACACCGAGGTGTTCCGTCGCTACCGGGACGCGGTCGAGGAGCACTTCACCGAGTGGCACCACGTGTCCGACTACGCACGGGCGCTGGGCTACGACGTGCGCACGCTCACCCGCGCGACCCGCGCCGCCACCGGAACCGGCGCCAAGACCTTCCTCGACCAGCGCGTCCTGTTGGAGGCCAAACGGCTGCTCGCCCACACCGACCTGCCGGCCGGCGGCTGCGCCCGGCGCCTCGGCTTCCGGGACGCCGGCAACTTCACCACGTTCTTCCGACGCCAGACCGGCGTACCGCCCGCCGCTTGGCGCGCCGCGTACCGGCACGCTCGGTGAGGGGAGGCGCCTGGGGGGGAGGAGGACGGGCGGCGGCCCGTCACGACAACCGGCGGACCGGTCCTGTCACCTTTTCCCGCCGGCACTCGTCATGGTGGCGACGACCGCATACGAACCGTCGTCGTGCCGACGAGTGAAACGAGAGACACGATGCTTACCCAGCTCATGTACGTGACGGTCTACGTCACCGACCAGGACCGCGCGCTGGAGTTCTACACCGGGGGACTCGGCCTGGAGAAGCGGATCGACTTCTCCGGGCCTGACGGACGTTTCCTCACCGTCGGTGTCCCCGGCAGCCCGGTGCAGATCATCCTGTGGCCGCACGCGACGGCCGCGGGACAGCCGGGCGAGGGGGACGGGCAGGTGGCGCCCGGCCCGCTGATCCTCGAATCCGACGACCTGCGGAAGGACTTCGAGGTCATGCGGCGGCGCGGCGTCGTCTTCACGCGGGACGAGCCCGAGGACTACCCGTTCGGGGTCCGCGTCGAGGCGGTGGACCCGGACGGCAACCAGGTCTCGCTCCGTCAGCAGCGGAAGCCGTGACGGGCGCCCGTCCGGCCCGGTGACCGAGGCGCTCGAAGCCCAGCGCGACCGGCTGCGCGCCGTCGCGCACCGCGCGCTGGGCTCGCATGCCGATGCCGATGCCGAGGCCGATGCAGAGGACGACGCCGATGCCGATGCCGAGGATGAGGCCGATGCCGAGGACGTGGTCCGGGAGGCATGGATGCGTCTCGTTCGCCGGGACGAGGCGGCCATCGGCAACCTGGCCGGGCCGGCCGGCCACCGTGGTGGGCCGCGTCAGCCTGGACCGCCGGCCGGCGGGGTCGACGCCGATGGCCGCCGGCAGCCGGCCCGTGCTGGCCGACGGCGTTCCCGGCCGGATGTCCTGGCGCGCTGACGGAACCCCTCGCTCCGTCATCGCCTTCACCGTCACCGACGGCCGGATCAGCGGCATCCGCATCGTCGTCAACCCGGCCAAGCCCGCCTCGATCGACATGCCCGCACCGGACCGCCCCGCCCCGCCCCGGACCGCCCCGCCCCGGCTTGAGCCGGTGACGGCAGGACCGGGCCGTACGCGGGCAAGCCGGTGCCGGGCCGGGACGGCCGCCGGGCTCCGAGAACCGGCACCCCACCACCCGCCGCACCCGGAGTGGCGTTCAATGGGGAAATGATCAGCCTTCACATACTGAGCGTTTTCCGTGGTGAGGACGGCCGGGGCGGCAATCCGCTCGGGGTCGTCCTGGACGGCGCGTCCGTCCCCGGCTCGGAGCGGCGGCAGGAGCTCGCCGCCGAACTCGGCTTCAGCGAGACCGTGTTCGTCGACGACGCCGTGCGCGGGATCGTCGACATCCGGACGCCCAGCGTCCGGTTGCCGTTCGCCGGACATCCGCTCATCGGCGTCGCCTCCCTGCTCCCGGACGTCGACACGCTGCGCCCGCCCGCCGGGGAGGTGCCGGTGCGCCGCGACGGAGACCTCATCCGGATCGCCGGCCGGCCCGAGTGGGCGTCCGGGCGGCGCATGGAGCGGTACGGGTCCGTGGCCGAGGTCGACGCGTTGCCCGCGCCGCCGCCCGGCGAAGGCTGGCTGTACGCCTGGGCCTGGGAGGACGAGGCGGCCGGCCGGGTCCGGGCCCGGGCCTTCCCGCGCCGGGGCGACTCCATCCTGGAGGACGAGGCGACGGGCGCCGCCGCCCTCGTCCTCACCGCCGAACTGGGCCGCGCCCTGGACATCCGGCAGGGCGTCGGCTCCCGCATCGTGACCCGCCCGCTGCCGGACGGGGCGATCGAGGTCGGCGGGCGCGCGGAGGTGCTGGAGCGGCGGACGGTGTGAGGGGGAGGGCGTGAGGGGGAGGGCATAAGGGGGAGGGGCGTGGCGGTGGCCGGCATGGCGGGGGTGCGTGGCGGGAGTGTGCGGCGGGGCGGATTCCGCTCGCGTCACGCACTGCCGTCCGCCCGCTTGTCCATCCGCGCGCTCGTCCGGCCGCCCGCCCGCTCGTCCATCCATCCACCCGTCCGGCCGCGCGCCGCTCGTCCGCGCGCTCAGGATGCTGTGAGCGGCGCGGGCGCGGGCGTGTGGCCCGGTTCCTCGGAGCGCTCCCGGACGCGCCCTCCGGCCTGTTCCCCGGCCGTCGCGTCCGGACGGGCGCCGCGGCGGACCGCGTCGAGGTACTCCTCTATGGCGTCCCGGTTGCGCTCCAGGCACCGTATGCGGGCCGTCATGCGGTCCCGTTCGTGCTCCAGCGTGGCGAGCATCTCGGGGGTGGCGTCGGAGAAGTAGATGGTGCGGGGCTGATCGAGGCAGGGGAGGATCTGCTTGATGATGCGCGTCGGCAGGCCGGCGTCCAGCAGTCCCCTGATCTGCAGGACGCGGTCGACGAAGCGCTCGTCGTATGCGCGGTAGCCGTTCGCTGACCGGCCGGCGGCGATCAGGCCCTGCTCCTCGTAGTAGCGCAGCAGCCGCCGCGATGTTCCGGTGCGTTCCGCCAACTCCCCGATTCGCAGGTGCTTCCGCATGTGATCACCCTCGTGTGGTGCGCTCGGCCGTCCTTCACATCCATGTGAGGGCCTGAGCGTAATACCCGGCGAGACCGCGGCCCACCGACCGTCGGCGGACGCTCGTACGTCGTGCCGGTGACCGCCGTCGGGAGGGTGGGTGGTGCGGATCGCCGAACGGCGCGGGACCGGCTGCCACGGCGACCGCCTGAGTGCGGGGGCGCAGGACGACGTGCCGGCGCGGCCCCGCCGGCTGACCCAGGACGCCGCGCCCGTGCGGCAGATCGGCGGTGAACTCGCCGCGAGCCGCCTCCCCTTGGGAGCACGGTGAGGTGGGCGCACGGTGAGGTGCCGCGCGGGCTCGAGGCCGGCGGCGAACGCGTCCACGGCCCGTTCTGCGGCGGCGAGTTCGTCGCCCATGACGGCGCGCGCGTCACCGCCCGCCGGGGCTTCGGGCGCAGTCGGACGCGGCCCTGACCCGAGATCCGCCGACGCACCCTGCCGTCCCCCCCGGTCACGCGCTCAGCGGGAACTCCTCGCCGAGTTGCCGGAACATCGCCGTGTTGAGCGCGAAGGCGCGCCTGCACTCGGCGACGACCTGCTGCCTTCCCAGGTCGTCGAGCGGCAGCGCGTCCAGCAGTTCGCGGTATTCGCGCTTGAAGGCCGACGGGTTGCCGATGTCCTCGAAGACGTAGAAGCGGACGCCGTCGCCCTTGCGGGCGAAGCCCCAGGTCTTCTCGGCGGTGCCGCGTATGACCTGGCCGCCGGAGAGGTCGCCGAGGTAGCGGGTGTAGTGGTGGGCGACGTAGCCGGCGGGCCAGTCGCGGGCGCACTCCTCGATGCGGGCGGCGTACGCCTCGGTGGCCGGCAGGGCCCGCAGGCCGGTACGCCATCCGGGGCCGCCCAGGTGCGCGAGGTCGCGTTCGAGCTGGCCGGTGCGGGCGAGTTCGGGGCGGAGGAACGGGCCCGCGACGGGGTCGTCGGCGAGGGCCGGGGCGGCGGCCTCCAGGGCCCGGTAGACGAACCAGAGCTGCTCGGTGTAGCGGCGGTAGGCGGTGAGACCGAGCCGGCCGCCGAGCAGGTCGCTCATGAACGACGAGTTCTCGGCCTCCGTGTGCTCCCCCTGGGAGGCGGTGCGGATGAGCACGGAGAACGGCGTCGGGAGAGGGGAGGGGGCGGAGGGGGCGTGCGGGGTCGTGTCGGACGAGTCCACGGCGGGCCTCCGGTGGCGAGGGGACGGGAGCGACGGGCGAGCGACGAACAACCGGTCCACGAGTACGCCGAAGCGTCCCGTGAGCCGATTGTCTACGGTTAGGGTTACCTAAGTCAATCGTTTTCCCGACGCGCTGTCGGAAAGACGATACCGCCGTCGCCGCCGTCGCGGGAGGCCGCCGTGAGAAGCGCTGCGGCGGTCCTACGGCAGGGTGAGGATCTCCGCGCCCGTCTCCGTCACCACCAGGGTGTGCTCGAACTGCGCTGTGCGCTTCCGGTCCTTCGTGACGACCGTCCAGCCGTCGTCCCACAGGTCGTACTCGTACGTGCCCAGCGTCAGCATCGGCTCGATGGTGAACGTCATCCCCGGCCGGATCAGGGTGTCGTGGTGCGGGCTGTCGTAGTGCGGGACGATCAGGCCGGAGTGGAAGGACGAGTTGATGCCGTGGCCGGTGAAGTCCCGGACCACGCCGTAGCCGAAGCGTTTGGCGTAGGACTCGATGACGCGGCCGATGATGTTGATCCGGCGCCCCGGCTTGACCGCCTTGATCGCCCGGTTCAGCGCCTCACGGGTGCGCTCCACCAGCAGCCGGGACTCCTCGTCCACGTCGCCGCAGAGGTACGTCGCGTTGTTGTCGCCGTGCACGCCGCCGATGTACGCCGTCACGTCGAGGTTGACGATGTCGCCGTCGCGCAGCACCGTCGAGTCGGGGATGCCGTGGCAGATGACCTCGTTGACCGAGGAGCAGAGGGACTTGGGGAAACCGCGGTAGCCGAGCGTCGAGGGGTAGGCGCCGTGGTCGCACATGAACTCGTGCGCGACCCGGTCGAGCTCGTCCGTGGTCACGCCGGGCGCGATGTGCTTGGCCGCCTCCTCCATCGCCTGCGCGGCGATGCGGCCCGCGATCCGCATCCGCTCGATCGTTTCGGCGTCCTGGACCTCGGGTCCGGTGTACGGAGTGGGCGCTTCCTTGCCGACGTACTCGGGCCGCGGGATCGAGGCGGGTACGGGGCGGGCGGGAGAGAGTGTCCCGGGGACGAGAAGTGACTGGCCAGACATGTCTGCGAGTGTAGTCACGGCCGGTCGGGGAGCACGGGGGCGAGAGGCCGGCGGTGGTGCGCGGGTGGCGGGCCGGTCGGTGGGCCGGCGGTGGGTGGGGGCCGGTCGGTGGGCCGGGGGCGGCCCGGTGGTGGAACGCCGGAGGTCCGGCAGCGGGACGGGCGGAGGTTCGGCAGCGGTCCGGCAGGGCACCGGCGGAGAATCGGTGGAGTATCGATCGACCGACGATCGGCGATGGACCGATGGTCGGCCGACGACCGGCGAAGGAGGAGTTCCCATGGCCCTGTTCAAGAAGCGCCCGGCGGGCAAACCGGGTGAGTGGTACTACTGCCTCAAACACGGCACGGTGGAGGAAGGCCCGCAGTGCCGCGCCGCCGACCGCTTCGGCCCGTACTCCACCCGCGAGGAGGCGGCGCACGCGATGGAGACGGCGCGGGAGCGAGAGACGGAGTGGCGGGAGGACCCGCGGTGGAACGACGGGGAGCGGGGCAAGGGCGCGGGCGCGACTGGGGGTGACGGGGAGGGCTGACGCCCCTGGGTGGCGAGCGCATCGGGGGAGGGAGGCATGCGCCGGTGGCCGGGCGGCCGGTGGCCGGGCGGCCGGTGGCCGGGCGGCCGGATGGGCGGATGGGCGGGGGGCGGGCTGTGCGGGCACCTCTCTCCCGCGCGTCCGATTCGTTCAAGAGAACGGCGCCGGTGCCTCGCTACCGTCACGGTCATGACCAGTGACATGACCGGCGACATGACCGGCACCGGCAGGGAAAGCCGTCACATCGGCGTCCACATCGATCGCCCCCTCGACGAGGTCTACGCCTACGCGTCCGACCCGGCCAACCTGCCCGCCTGGGCCCGCGGCCTCGGCGGCTCCCTGGAGAAGCGGGGGGACGAGTGGGTCGCGGAATCCTCGCCCATGGGGCGGGTCGTGGTCTCCTTCGCACCCCGCAACGCGTTCGGGGTGCTCGACCACGACGTCACGCTGCCCTCCGGGGAGACCGTCCACAATCCGTTCCGCGTGATCGCCGACGGGGCGGGGAGCGAAGCGGTGTTCACCCTCCGCCGGCGGCCGGACACCAGCGACGCCGACTTCGAGCGGGACACCGCGATGGTCGTCGCCGATCTCGCCCGGCTCAAGGAACTGCTGGAGACGGCGGTGAGTGCCTAGCCCGGGCCGACCCGTAAAGCGCGTGTTTCCGTAGTCGGAGCCGGTGACCTCGCTGGGAAGTGGTCGTTGTCCCGGTATGACCGTGAACAGGGTGGTTGCGGGGATTGCCGTGGTGTCGGGAGCGGCGGTGGCGGTGCTGTCATCGGCCGGGCCGGTGGTCGCGGGTGGCATCGGCGGGGCCCTGTCGCCGGCGTTCGGGAACGGGTGCGCCGACCATGAAGGCGCCACGGCCCGGGGGAGCGCAGCCCGCGGCACCGGGACCGGCGCCGGAAACCTCGCCGGCCTGCCCATCGCCGGCCCCTTCAACCAGTGCGGCGGCGCCGACCTCCCCAACATCCCCATTCACCTGTGCGGTTCTGAGGTGCCCGTCCTGTCCGTCCCCGTTCCCATCCTCAGCGGAAACAACGGCATCGGTCCGTGCGCGGGCCGAGGCTGAGGGGAGAAGTCCCTCTGGGTCCCGCCCCAAGCGCATCACCCTGAGTTCAGAAAGCACGTACCAAGGATCGGATCGCTCCCTCCCCGGATGCCCCTCCCCGGATTCCCCTCTCTGGATCCCCTTTCCCGGATCGCTCCCGCCCCGCGTGACGCAGATCATGACGAAGCGGTGTCAGAGGGACGGAACCGGCCGCGCGCGCTGCCGCTCTCTGTGGATGTAAGGGCCAACGAACCGTAGGCCCGTCGCACCCCGACCCTCCCGGAGCCGCCGCCGTGATCCGTACGTCGTCCGTCCCCCGCGCCCTGCTGCCGATCGCCGCGGCGGCCGGGCTGCTGCTCACGACCGCATGCGGTGGTTCCGGCGGCAGCGGCGGCGGTAGCGACGCCGCCGGCCGGGGCGGGGGAGCGGCGGACGTCAAGGTCGGCATGACACCGGCCGACAAGACCAAGGGCGCCGCACCGGGATCCCCGATCACGCTCAAGGTGACCTCCGGCGACGGCAGCCTTGCCGACGTGTCCGTCACCGACCAGCACGGCCGGCGTCTCGACGGCAAAATCTCCGCCGACGGCCGTTCCTGGACCTCCGGATCCGGGACCCGGCCCGCCAGCACCTACACGGTCGGCTACACCGCGAAGGCCAAGGGCGGGGACAAGCGGAACGGTTCCGGGACGGTCACCACCGCCGCGCCCGAGAAGCCCAACAAGCTGGAACTCGTGCCGGGCAACGGGTCGACGGTCGGCGTCGCCCAACCGGTCTCCCTGCTGTTCGACCACCCGGTCACGGACGCCCAGAAGGCGGACATCGAGCGGAACCTGCACGTCGAGACCTCCCCGAGGACCGAGGGGTCGTGGGGCTGGGTCAAGGACCTCGACCACAAGGACCGGATCGACTGGCGCCCCAAGGACTTCTGGAAGCCGGGCACCAAGGTCAAGCTCAAGGGCGACCTCGCGGGCCTGCCGAGCGGCCAGGGGCGCGCCTTCGCCCGCGACTACGCCATGGGGTTCACCGTCGGCGAGAACCGCGTGGTCACCGTGGACGTCGCCGGCCACCGCATGTCGGTCACCGAAGGCGGCAAGGACGTGGCGTCGTACCCGATATCCGCCGGTTCCGACACCTACCCGACCCGTGGCGGTACGCACGTCGTGCTCGCCAAGAACGCCCACGAGACGATGAAGTCCGCATCGGTCGGCCTCGGCGACGCCTACCCGAGCCTGCCCACCACCTCGGTCGTGCACCTCACCTCGTCCGGCACCTTCATCCACGCCGCCGACTGGAACGCGGGGAAGATCGGCGCGCTCAACGCCAGCCACGGCTGTGTCGGCATGTACAGCGGCGACGCCAAGAAGCTGTTCGACCGCATCCGCATCGGCGACCCGGTCGTCGTGAAGAACACCAAGAACACCGAGGTCACGGAGCCCGGCAACGGCTTCGGCGCCTGGCAGTCGACGTGGCCCGAGTGGAAGGCCCGCAGCGCCCTCAAGGGCTGACGGGCGCGCGGTGCGGCCGACGGGACCCCGTCCCGTCCTACGCCGCTTCCACCACCTCCGTCACCTCCGGCTTCCGTGCCCGGCGTTCGCGCATGCGGACCGCGTGTTCGTCGGTGCGCTGGTCGTAGGAGAGCAGCTTGGGCAGGGTCATGGCCAGCAGGCCGACCGAGGCGACGCAGGCCAGGCCGCCCGCCCATACGGAGGCACGCACGTTGGTGAGGGCGGCCATGCCGCCCGCGCGGACCTGGCCGAGCTGCGGGCCCACCGAGTACGAAAGCAACTCGATGCCCGCGAGCCGGCCGCGCAGCTCGTCGGGGATGGTCTGGTCCCACATCGCCGAGCGGAACAGGCCGCTCACCGTGTCCGCCGCACCGGCCAGCGCCAGCATCAGCAGCACCAGCCAGATGTCGTCCATCCAGCCCGCCAGCGCCATCGCCGCGCCCCAGCCGAGCGCCGCGCCGACGACCATCCGGCCGTGCCGGTGCACGTGGGAGACCCAGCCGCTGGTCAGGCTGACGAGCAGTGAACCGATCGCGCTCGCCGCGTACATCAGGCCGAGCGCCCAGCGGGCGTGGAGGTCGTCGGCGAGGAACGGGAAGACCGCGTTGGGAAAGGCGAAGAACATCGCCGCCATGTCGACGGCGTAGGTGCCGAGCAACTCCTTGCGGCTCCAGGCGTAGCGGGCGCCCTCCAGGATGCCGCGCACGGACGGCTTCTCCGCGTCACGCGCGGGCGGGGAGGCGGCCAGGCCGACGGTGAACAGGACCGAGACCGCGTAGGAGGCGACGTCCAGGGCGTAGGCCCACTGGAGGCCGCCGAAGGCGATTATCAGGCCCGCGAGCGACGGGCCCGCGATGGCGCCGACCTGCCAGCGCATGGTGTTCAGCGCGATGGCGGCGGGGAGTTGGTCGTGCGCGACGATGCGCGGGACGATCGACTGCAACGCAGGGCGCTGGAGTCCGGTGAGCGCGCTGACCAGGCCGGCGACCAGATACAGCGGCCAGACGAGCGGGTGCGGCAGCAAGGTGTTGAGCAGCAGCAGGCCGCTCAGTACGCCCAGTCCGGCCTCGGTCCAGAGGATCAGCTTGCGGCGGTCGAGGGCGTCCGCGAGGGCGCCGCCCCAGAGGCCGAAGACGATCAGCGGAACGAGTTCCACCGCGCCGATCGCACCGACGGCGAGCGTCGAGCCGGTCAGCTCCTTGAGCTGCACCGGCAGGGCGACGAAGGTCAGGAAGCTGCCGAAGACGGTGACGAGCCCCGCCATCCACATGCGCCGGAAGTCGCGTGACGCGCGCCAGGGGGTCAGGTCGGGGAGGAGAGCACGCAGCCGGACCGCGACGGGGGCCGTGACGGGGGCCGTGACGGGGGCCGCGGAGGGAGCCGTGGTGGTGGCGGGAGGTGCGGCGGTGGCGGGAGCCGTGGCTGTGCCGGGAGGTTCCGGGGATTCCGGCGATGCCTGCGGTTCGGGAGATGCCGGCTCGGGAGATGCCGGCGGTTCCGGAGATTCCGGAGGGGATGCGGAGGGGGCGTGCTCGGTCACGGGGGTCCATGGTCCGTGGCCGAAGTGGTGCGAGCAAACGTTTTTGCCCTGACGCCGCGCGGGGCGGGAGCTCCAGAAGGAACGCAGCGGGCGGAAGGGAGGGAGGTGAGTGATGCCCCGGAATGTCGCGAAAAGGCCGCGGTGGGCGGGGAGTTTACGGTGTGCCGCCGGGCCGCGTGGCCGTGCGGTTCGGCCGCGCGCGTGGTGCGTGACGCGACGCCGCTGCGTGACGGGTCTCACGCGGGAGGCGGAGCCCGCGCTACCGGAGGGGCCGGAGGCACCCGACGGGTTGGAGGTGCCCGGAGGGCTGGAAGGGCCGGTCGAGGAAGATGGGGAAGAAGATGGGGAAGATGAGGAGCGGGTGCGGGACGAGGAGCGGACCGAGTGCCGGGGAGGCGCCTTACGCGCCCCGAGGCGCCGCGCGAGCCCGCTCACCACGGCTCCCACGGCGGGGCCGGGACTCGGCCGGCCGGTCGGTCTGACAGCCGGCCGGACAGCCGGGCGGACGGCCGGGAGAGTCGATAGGACTGCCGGGGCGGCCGGGGCGGCCGGTCGGACGGCCGGGAGAGTCGATAGGACGGCCGGGGCTGCCGGTCGGACTGCCGGGACGGCAAATCGGCCGGCCGGGAGAGCCGGTCGCGGTGGCGGCGACCGGGCGGTGCGTCCTCAGCGGCGGCGGTACTGACCGGGCGCTGGACCGTGCACAAGGTCGGCCCGGCGGAGGCGGGCACCGCCGGCACCTCGTGCGTGAGCGACCGGCTCTCGCGGGCCTCGCGGGCCTCGCGGCTCTCGCGGCTCTCGCGGGCCTCGCGGGCCCGGCGACTCTCCCGGTCTTCTCGGCCTTCCCAGTCTTCGCGGCTGTCCCGGCCCTCGCTGTCCGCGCCCCCGCCGCAGTCCGGCGTCGGGGCCGTGGCTCCGCCGCGCCGGCCCCCGTCCCCCCACCCCGGCAGCGCCTCTCTATCCACCCGCTCCGGCAGCGCCTTCCCGGGCGGCGGTCCGCCCTGTCGCACCACCAACGGCAGCGTCCGGTCGTGCCCGCCGCCGCCCGGCCGCTCCGGCCGCTCCGGCCACGCCGCCGGGTGCGCCGGGGCGCCCGGCGGCACCCGGTGGCGGACGGGGGTGGGGCGTGGCTCGGGGAGGCCCGAGCGGGCCGTCTCCTCGTCCGGGTGTGCCGCGAGGTACCAGGCTTCGTGTTCCGCCGTTCCGGTGAGCCGCAGGCCGCCGCCGTGCGCCCGGGCCGGCCGGCGCGGCGTCCCCGCGAAGCGGCGTGTGCCCCGCAACCAGTCGGTCCCGGCGAGCACTTCGCGCACCAGCGCGACTCGCACAGCGTCCATGGCTCACCATCCTGCCGCGACGAACCGGGCGAAAAACGGGGAAGCCGCCCGGCTCACCCGATCGTGCCCCGCTCCTCCTGCGCCCGGCGGTGCACGACGGTACGCGGGGGTACCCGGTGCGGTCCCGTGACGGTCGTGGCGGGCGTGACAGTATCGCTGTCATGACTACTTCTGCTGGTTCTGCCGGTCCCGCTGATTCCGCCGATTCCCCTGTCACAACAAAGCCTGCCGCCAAGGACCCTTGGGACCTTCCGGACGTCTCCGGTCTCGTGGTCGGTGTCCTCGGCGGCACCGGCGACCAAGGGCGTGGCCTCGCCTACCGGCTGGCCAAGGCCGGCCAGCGGGTGATCATCGGCTCCCGCGCCGCCGACCGCGCCGAGACCGCCGCCGCCGAGCTGGGCCTCGGCGTCGAGGGCGCCGACAACGCCGAGTGCGCGCGGCGCAGCGACATCGTGATCGTCGCCGTGCCGTGGGAGGGTCACGGCAAGACCCTGGAAGCGCTGCGCGAGGAGCTCGCGGGGAAGCTCGTGATCGACTGCGTCAACCCGCTCGGTTTCGACAAGCAGGGCGCCTACGCGCTGAAGCCGGCGGAGGGCAGCGCCGCCCAGCAGGCCGCCGCCCTGCTGCCGGACTCCCGGGTGACGGCCGCCTTCCACCACCTGTCCGCCGTTCTGCTGTCCGACCCGGAGATCGAGGAGATCGACACCGATGTGATGGTGCTCGGCGAGAAGCGGGCCGACACCGACATCGTCCAGGCGCTGGCCGCCCGCATCCCGGGTATGCGCGGCGTCTTCGCGGGGCGGCTGCGCAACGCGCACCAGGTGGAGTCGCTGGTCGCCAACCTGATCTCGGTCAACCGGCGCTACAAGGCGCACGCGGGGCTGCGCGTCACGGACGTCTGATCCGCTGTCCCGCGCCCCCGGCCGCTGTCGGCGAGGAGCCGGCGCGGCGCCGGCCGGGGGCGGGGTGGCCGTGGGGCCGATGACGGGCATGGGGGACAATGACCGGGATCGTACGCACTCGCGTCAGGTCGCCGTCGACGTTCCCCGTGCCGTTCCCCGTCCCCGGACAGGAGCCGTTCCCCATGCCCCGCCTCGCCCTCTACGCCCTCGCCGTCTGCGTCCTCGCGGTGGCCGCGGCCGTCGTCTCGTTCACCCGGGGAAGCTGGCTCGGCGTCGTCTGGATCCTGCTGGCGGGGGTCGCCTCCAACATGGCCTGGTTCTACGTCCGCAAGCGGAAGATGGAGCGGGAAGCGGCGCGGGGGGCGGCTGTCACGGAGTGAGGGTGTGGGTCACCCCGTGCTGAAACACATCTGGCCCGGGGGCGGGACGCACCCGGGCGCGTCCCAGAAGCGGAACAGGGCGCGGCCCCAGTACGCGTCCCCGTCGTCGACGCCCAGTGCCTTCATGACGGTGTAGATCACGTCGAAGAAGGCCTCGCTGACCTCCGGAATCATCAGGAACCCGAACAGCGCCAGGAACCCGAACGGCGCGAACGGCTCCACCTGTCGCCGCATCCCCGGCGTCAGCCAGGGCTCCACGATGCCGTAGCCGTCCATGCCCGGGACGGGCAGCAGGTTGAGGATCGCCGCCGACACCTGGAGCAGCACCATGAAGGCGAGGGCGTAGCGGAAGGCGTCCGGCACCCCGTCGAGCGCGCCCAGCCAGAACGGCGCCGCGCAGACGACGGCGAACAGGACGTTCGTCAGCGGTCCCGCGGCCGAGATGAGGCTGTGCTTCCAGCGGCCGCGGATCCGGTGCCGCTCGATGAAGACCGCGCCGCCGGGGAGACCGATCCCGCCCATGATCACGAAGACCACGGGCAGGACGACACTCAGCGCGGCGTGCGTGTACTTGAGCGGATTGAGGGTGAGGTACCCCTTCGCCCCGACGGTGAGGTCGCCGCCGTGCAGGGCCGTGCGCGCGTGCGCGTACTCGTGGAGGCAGAGCGAGACGACCCAGCCGGAGACGACGAACAGGAACACGGCGAAGCCGGGGCTCGCCGCGTAGTCCGTCCACACCGCCCACATCGACACCGCCATCACGGCGACGAGGGCGAGGAAGACGGGGCTCACGCGCCGCTCGGCGTGCGTCGCGTCGGATGCCATGGTTCTGCGCTCCAGGGTCTGCGGGGCGGCCGGGGGCCCCGGTGCGAGGGGTGTACCGGCAGGACGGTACTTGGTCGCGCCGGAAAGTCGTAACGCCCGTGGAGCCGGAGCGGGGACAATGGCCCGGTGCGTTACGGCATCCTCGGCACCACCCAGGCCCATACCGACGACGGGCGACCCGTCGCCGTCGGCGGCGCGCGGCTGCGCGCCCTGCTCGCGGCGCTCGCCCTGCACCCGGGACGGGGGCACGCGTCCGGCACGCTCATCGACCTCGTCTGGGCCGGCGAGCCGCCGGCGGACGCGCCGGGGGCGCTCCAGGCGCTGGTCGCGCGGCTGCGGAGAGCGCTCGGGGGCGACGCGGTGGAGTCGGTGGCCGGCGGCTACCGGTTGAACGCCCGGGCCGACGACGTCGACCTGCATCGTTTCCAGCGCCTCGCCGACGAGGGCGAGCGGTCGCTCGCCGACGGCGACCCCGTGAAGGCGGCCGGGCTGCTGGACGACGCGCTCGCGCTCTGGCGCGGGCCGGCCCTCTGCGACCTGCCCGGCCACGAGGCGTTCGCCGCCCGGCTGGACGCCCGGCACCTCGCCGCGCGGCGCGGCCGGCTCACGGCGGCCGTCGCCCTCGGCGACCCGGCCGGTGCCCTGCCCGAACTGGCCGAACTCTGCGCCGACCACCCCCTGGACGAGCCGCTTCAGGCGCTGCGGCTGCGCGCCCTGCGCGCCGCGGGCCGCCCGGCGGAGGCGCTGGCCGCCTACGAGGACGTCCGCGCGGCCCTCGCCGACCGCCTCGGCACGGACCCAGGTCCGGAACTGCGCGCTCTGCACGCGGAGCTGCTGGGGGGCGGGGGCGCGGGGGGTTCCGGGACGTCAGGGGACGCCGGGTCCGGACGGTCCGCGCTTCCCGTGCCGGGCCGGGCGCAGGAGGTCCCGGACGCTCCGGGGGCCGGGCGGCCCCGGACGGCCGGCGAGGCCGGGCCTGCGGCCTCGTCCGGGACCACGGCGGACTGGGCCGGTCACCCCGGGGGACCCGGGCCCGGGGCGGCCGCCCGGCACGCGGGGGAGGCAACCGGCCGGGCCGGTCGTGCGCGGGAGGGCGAGCCGGGCGGCGAGACGAGCGGGCAGAGCCCGTGGGGCGGGCCGGCGGGACACACCGCGCCGGGGCGGACGGCCGGCGAGGCCGGGACCGCTGCCGGGGGCGGGACCACGGCGGCGTGGGTCGGTCACCCCGGGGGTTCCGATTCCGGGGCGGGCCCCCGGCCCGGCCGTGCCCGGGAGGGCGAGCCGGGCGGCGACGGCCCGTGGGCCGGGACGGCCGGGGACGCCGTTTACGCCGGGGCGGGACACCAGGCCGGCCCGGCCGGGCAGCCGGGGCACGGCGGGCCGGAAGCACCCGGTCCGTACGCCTCGCCGCGCCCGTACGCCGACGGTGCCCACGACCGTCCGTCCGCCGGGGCGGAACCTTTCACCCCCGCCGGGCAGCCCGCCCGCCCCGCCCTGCGCGGCAACCTCCGCGCCCGGCCCACGTCCTTCGTCGGCCGGGAGGACGACGTGCTCGTGATCCGGCGGGACCTGGAGCACCACCGGCTCGTCACGCTGCTCGGACCCGGCGGGGCCGGGAAGACACGGCTGTCACAGGAGGCCGCCGAGGCCGTCGCGCGGCAGACGGGGGCCTGGCCGGACGGGGTGTGGCTCGCCGAGCTCGCGCCCGTGGACGACCCCGAGACCGTGCCGGAGGCCGTGCTCACGGCTCTCGGCGGGCGCGAGACCGTGGTGCGCGGCACCGCGGAGGGGCTGCGGGCCGCCACCGACGCCACCGCGTCCGACCCGCTGGCCCGGCTGGCCGAGCTGTGCGGACCCCGCCGGATGCTGCTCGTCCTCGACAACTGCGAGCACGTGATCGACGCCGCGGCCCGGCTCGCCGAGACGCTGCTCGCGCACTGCCCCGGCGTCACCGTCCTCGCCACCAGCCGCGAACCGCTCGCCGTGCCCGGCGAGTCCGTACGGCCGGTGGAACCGCTGCCGGACCCGGTGGCGCTGCGGCTGCTCGCCGACCGGGGCGCCGCCGCGCGGCCCGGCTTCCGGATCGAGGACGACCCCGAGGCGTGCGCGGAGATCTGCCACCGGCTCGACGGCCTGCCGCTCGCCATCGAACTGGCCGCCGCCCGGCTGCGGATGCTCACCCCGCGCGGCCTCGCCGACCGCCTGGACGACCGCTTCCGGCTGCTCACCTCCGGCAGCCGCACGGTCCTGCCGCGCCAGCAGACGCTCCGCGCGGTCGTCGACTGGTCCTGGGACCTGCTGGACGAGCCCGAACGCGCCGTCCTGCGCCGGCTGTCGGTGTTCGCGGGCGGCTGCGACCTGGCGGCGGCGGAGGCGGTCTGCTCGGACCGCCCGGGCGGTCCGGACGGTCCGGGCGGCCCGAATGATCCGGGCGGCCCGGGCGGCCGGAACGGCCTGGGCAGGGCGGCCCTCACCGGCGCCCCGGCCACCGCCGGGACCTCGGCCGCCACCGAGGGCTCCGCTGTCCCCGGGACCTCCGCCTTCCCCGGGAACCCGGCCGCCTCCAGTGTCCCCAGTGCCCCCGGCGCCGACGGCCTGCGTACTTCCGGCGCTCCTGGTGCCTCGAACGGTCTCAGTGCCGCCGGTGCTCACGGCGCTCCCGGTGCCTCGAACGCTTCCGGTGCCGCCAGTGCCACCGGCACTGCCGACCCCCGCAGCGCCCACGACCCCCGCAGCGCCCACGACCCCCGCAGCGCCCACGGTGCTCCTGGCGCTCACGGCGCTGCCGGCTCTCTCGGCGCCCACGGCGCCCCAGGCACCCCCCAGATCGCAGACACCCCGCCCGCGGCCGTCGTCCCCGAGGAGGACGTCGCCGTGCTCGTCGGCTCGCTCGTCGACAAGTCGCTCGTCGTCGCCGCGCCCGCCGACGACGGGGAGATGCGCTACCGGCTGCTGGAAACGGTGGGGGAGTACGCGGCCGAGCGGCTGGACGAGGCCGGCGAGCGGGCCGAGGTCGAGCGGCGGCACCTCGTCCACTACCGGGAGCTGGCCCGCACCACCGAGCCGCTGCTGCGCGGCCCCGGGCAGCGCGTCCTGCTGGACCAACTGGAGCGCGAGCACGACAACCTGCGCACCGCGCTGCGGCGCGCGGTCGCCGCCCGGGACGAGCAGGAGGCGCTGTGCCTGGTGCTGTCCCTGGGCTGGTTCTGGCAGCTTCGCGATCACCGCGTCGACGGGGGCACCTGGTCGCAGGCCGTCATGGCACTGGGCCCCGACCCGTTCGACGAACCCGTGCGGCCGGCTCCGCCGCTGTACGAACGGTGCATCGACGCGCCGCCGCCGATGTCGCCCGAACTGCTGATGGAGGCCCGGCGTGGGGTCCGGCTCGTCTGGCTGTCGAACCGGGAGCACGACATCCGGGTGATGGAGGACTCGGAGACACGGTCCTGGATGCGCCGCGTCGCCGCCGCCTACGGGCCGGGACAGCCGCAGAACTGCCGCGTGCCCGGATTCGCCTGGTACTTCGTCCGGCTGTTCACCGGCGACGTGGAGGGCCTCTACCGGAACCTGGACGGCGGCATCGAGATGTGCCGCGAGTTCGGCTACGAGTGGGAGCTGGCCTTCCACCTCCAGCAGCGGGCCAAGCTGCTCAACGAGATACCCGGCCGCGCCGACGTGGGACTGCGGGACGCCGACGAGAGCCTTGAGCTGTTCCGCCGGATCGGGGACGCCTGGGGGGTGGCCGAGGCGCTGTCCGGGCGCGCCGAGAGCCACGAGCGGCGGGGCGCCTTCGCCGAGGCCGCGCGGGATTACCGCGAGGCGCTCGACAACGCCCGCGAACTGGGATCCGGCGCGCAGCTCCCGATGCTCAGGTGCCGGCTCGCCGAAGTGCTCGGCGAATCCGGGGAGATCGACGGGGCGGAAGCGGAGCGGCTGCTGCGGGAGGCGCTGGAGGAGGCCGAACCGCTCAATCCCGACGCGGCCTATTTCATCCGGATCTCGCTCGGCATCCGGATCGCCCGCAACGGCGGCCATGACGAGGCGCGGGAGATTTTCGAGGGGCTGCACGGGGAACTGCGGGACCGTTCCATCCCCCTGTTCGCGAGCATGCTCCAGAGCGTGCTCGGCTGGCTCGACGTCCTCCAGGGCAGGCCGGCCGACGCGCTGCCGAAACTGCGGGACGCGCTGACCGCGACCGATGATCCGCTCACCGCCCTCGTCGCCGCGCACCTGCCCGTGCACATGCTCCTCAACGCCGCCTCCGCCCACTCCGCGCTGCCCGGGCGCGAGCACGCCGCGACGGCGGCCCGGCTGCTGGGCGCGGTCGCCGCCCTGCGCCCCGCCGGGTTGCACGAGGCTTCCGTGGAACGGGAGTTGCGGGAGTGGACGACGGCCGCCGCCCGGGCCACCCTGGGGGACGAGGCGTACGAACGGGCGCACGCCGAGGGCGGCCGCCTCACCCTGGAGGAGGCCGCCGCTCTGGTGTGAGCCGCTCTGGTGCGAGTCGCTCTGATGTGAGTCGCCCTCGTGTGAGACGCCCTCGTGTGAGCCGGGCCCGTGGCGACTCGGCTGATATGAGCCGGGCCCGTGGAGGCTCGGCCGGTGCGAACCGGGCCCGTGGTGGCTCGGCGGATAGGAACCCGGCCGGTGGCGGTCCGGCCGGTGTGACCCGGGCCGGGACGAGCCCGCCGGTGTCGGCCCGGCCGGGATGGCCCCGGCGTGCGACCGGAATCCGGGAGGGGCCGCGCCGACGTGAGCACGCCACCCGTCAGGTCTTGCTGCGGAACCGGCGGACCGCCAGCGGCGCCGTCACCGCCGTGATGCCCACGGACCAGGCCAGCGTCAGCCAGACCGAGTGGGCCACCGGGCCGCCGATCACCAGGTTGCGGGAGGCGTCGGCGAGGTTGGCCAGCGGGTTGTACTCGGTGAAGGTGCGCAGCCAGCCCGGCATGGTGGTGGGCTTGGCGAAGATCGAGCTGGCGAACTGGAGCGGCATCAGCACGAGCATGCCCATGCCCTGCACCGCCTGCGCGGTCTTCATCGTCAGACCGATCAGGATGAAGATCCACATCAGGGCGGAGCCGAACACCACGCTCAGGCCGACCGCGGCCAGCAGGTGCAGCACGGAGGTCTTGACGTCCAGGCCGAGGGCGAAGCCGATGGCGAGCTGGACGGCCACGGCCACCAGCAGCCGGCCGATCTCGGTGACGATCTTGGCTATGAGCACCGAGGACCGGGCGATGGGCATGGTCCGGAACCGGTCCATGACGCCCTTGCGGAAGTCCTCGTTGACGCCCGAGCCCACCGCCATCGCGATGTTGAGGCCGGTCATCGCCATCAGGCCGGGCACCAGGTAGTTGACGTACGCCTCCTGCTGTCCGGGGCCGAACATCGCGCCGCCGAAGACGTAGACGAACATCAGCGTGAAGATGATCGGCATCGCCAGGACGTCGAACATCGACTCCGGGTCCTGCCTGATCTGAAGGGCGTTGCGGCGCGCGAGGGCGCCGATGTGCCGGACGTGGGAGCGGAGGGGGATCCGCCCCTCGCCGGCGGGCGCCGCCACGGGCGCGCCGATCGTCGCGGTGGTCATACGGCGGCCTCCTGAAGGGCTTCGGCTTCGGCGCCGGCTTCGGCGCGCGGGGCGTCGTCGGTGAGGGACGTCTTCTGGCCGGTGATGGCCAGGAAGACCTCGTCCAGACTGGGGAGATGGGTGTTGATGCCGGCGAGGGCGAAGCCGCGCGCGCTCAGCATGCCGACGACGGCGGTGAGTTGCTCGTCGCTCACGATCGGGACGTTGACCAGGCCCTCGGTCTCGTCCATGGTGGCGCCGCCGATGCCGTCGAGACCGGACTGCGCCAAGGCGCCGGTCATCCGGGTCAGCTCGGAGCGGTCCGCCGGGCGGATCTGCAGCGTCCGGCCGCCGACCTTGGCCTTGAGCTCGTCCACCCGGCCGCCGGCGATGACCTTGCCGCGGTCGATCACCGTGAGCTCACTGGCCAGTTGCTCGGCCTCCTCCATGTACTGCGTCGTGAGCAGCACCGTCGCGCCGTCCCGCACCAGGGACTGGACCTCGGCCCATACCTCGTTCCGGGTGCGCGGGTCGAGGCCGGTGGTGGGCTCGTCGAGGTAGAGCACGGCGGGCCGGCCGATCATCGAGGCGGCCAGGTCGAGCCGGCGGCGCATGCCGCCCGAGTACTGCCCGGACGGCCGCTTCGCCGCCTCGGTGAGGGAGAAGCGCTCCAGCAGCTCGTCCGCGCGGCGCCGGGCCTCCTTGCGGGACAGGTCCAGCAGCCGGCCGATCATGTAGAGGTTGTCGAAGCCGGAGAGCTTCTCGTCCACCGAGGCGTACTGGCCGGTCAGGCCGATCACCCGGCGCAGTTGCCGGGGCTGGGCCAGGACGTCGTACCCGGCGACGCGGGCCGTCCCGGCGTCGGGGCGGATCAGCGTGGACAGGACGCGCACCAGCGTCGTCTTGCCCGCGCCGTTGGGGCCGAGGACGCCGAGGACGGTGCCCTCGCGGACGTCCAGGTCGACCCCGTCCAGGGCCCTGGTCTCGCCGTAGTGCTTGACCAGCCCTCGGACTTCCACGGCGTTTCCGCGGTCTTCGGGGATGTCGTTTCGTGTCATGGGAAGAGGCTGACAGACCCCACTGACAACGGGCCGACATCCGCCCGACAGGGCGCCGACACGGGCCGTGCGACCCGCGCCTGCGCCCTCGTTCACCGCTCACCGACGGGCAGTTCGCCGATCACACCCCGGCGGACGGGGCGGAGAGAAGCGGCGGACCGCCCGGAAAGTACCCACGGGCCGGTCAGTGGAAGGAGTGCTCCTCCGCCGGGTACGCCCCGCCGACCACGTCCTCCGCGAACTCGCGGGCCGCGCCGCCCAGCACCGCCCGCAGGTCCGCGTACTGCTTGACGAACCGGGGGACGCGGCCGGACGTCATGCCCGCCATGTCCGTCCAGACCAGCACCTGGGCGTCGCACTCCGCGCCCGCCCCGATGCCGACGGTCGGGATGTGCAGGCTGCGGGTGACCTCGGCCGCCAGCTCGGCCGGGACCAGCTCCAGCACCACGGCGAAGGCGCCCGCGTCCTGTACCGCCTTGGCGTCGCGCAGCAACTGCTGGGCCGCCTCCTCGCCCCGGCCCTGGACCGGGTAGCCGCCGTAGGCGTTGACGGACTGCGGGGTGAGCCCGACGTGGGCCATCACCGGGATGCCGGCCTGCACCAGCAGCTCGATCTGGCCCGCCGAGCGCTCGCCGCCCTCCAGCTTGACCGCGCCGACGCCCGCCTCCTTCACCAGGCGCGTCGCGCTGCGCAGCGCCTGGACCGCGCTCTCCTGGTACGCGCCGAACGGCAGGTCGCCGACGATCAGCGCGCGCTTGGTGCCCCGGACCACGGCGGCCGAGAGCAGGGTGATCTCGTCCATGGTGACCGGCACCGTGGACTCGTAGCCGAGGTGGCAGTTGCCCATCGAGTCGCCCACGAGCAGCACGGGGATGCCCGCCTCGTCGAAGACGGAGGCGGTCATCGCGTCGTAGGCGGTCAGCATGGGCCACTTCTCGCCGCGCCCCTTCGCGGCGGCGATGTCACGGACGGTGATGCGCCGGGATCCCGTCCCCCCGTACAGCGCCTTGCCGGGTGCGGCGCCCGTACGGCTGCTGTCGGGTGATGTCACGGCATGCGTCATGGCAGTGGCTCCTGAACGTCGTCTCGAAGCGCCCTGGCGGCGTCTCCGGATCCCCTCCATGCTGACACGGGACGCGATGGCGAGGAAGGCGCCGGGGGTAACCGGGTCCCCGCCTCCGCGCACGGGCCCCGCACCGGGCCCCGCACTGGGCCCCCACCGCCCCGCGCCGGTCCCGGCTCCGGCTCCCGCACCCGGCCCCGCGCCGGGTCCCGCACCGGGCCCGCGCCGGCTCCGGCTTCGCCTCGCTCCTCGGGCCTCGGTCCGGGCCCGCTCCGGGCCTCGCCCGGGCCCGGACCGCCTGCCCGCCGGGCAAAACCTCCGCAATACGAGACGGTGGCGTATCGGAAAGCGGTCTACGGTGGAGGTATGACAACCCCTGCCGGTGAAGCGCCGGTGCGCCAGGTATCCGAGGCCGTGCACAAGCGTCGGTGGGCGATCCTCGCCGTGCTGCTGTTCAGCCTGCTCGTCGTCGTCCTCGACAACTCGATCCTCAACGTGGCGATGAAGACCATCGCCTCGCCCGCACCCACCGGCCTCGGGGCGACCCAGAGCCAACTGGAGTGGGCGATCAACTCCTACACGCTGGTCTTCGCCGGCATCCTCTTCACGGCGGGCCTGCTGGGCGACCGGCTGGGGCGCAAGAAGGTCCTCCTCTTCGGCATGGTCGTGTTCGGGATCGGCTCGGTGCTCTCGGCCACCTCCGGCTCGCCCGGCGAACTCATCTCGTTCCGTGCGGTGATGGGCTTCGGCGGCGCCTTCGTGATGCCCGCGACGCTCGCGATCATCATGAACGTCTTCGAGCGCGACGAGCAGCCCAAGGCCGTCGGCATATGGGCCGGCGCGGTCGGACTCGCCATCGCCATCGGGCCGATCACCGGCGGTCTGCTCATGGACCACTTCTGGTGGGGTTCGGTCTTCCTGGTGAACGTGCCGATCGTGATCGTCGCCGTCATCGCGATGGTCGTCCTCGTCCCCGACTCCAAGGACCCCTCGCCCGGCCGGCTCGACCCGCTCGGCGTGCTGCTGTCCGTCGTCGGTCTGGTCCTGCTGGTGTACGGCATCATCAAGGGCGGCCAGTTGGCAGACTTCACGGACCCCGAGGTGTTCGGCACGGTCGGCGGCGGACTGCTCGTCCTCGTCCTCTTCGTCCTGCACGAGCGGCGCAGCGCCCATCCCGCCCTGGACATGCGGTACTTCCGCAAGCCGACGTTCTCGGCGGCCGTCGCCTCGATCGGGCTGGTCTTCTTCGGACTGCTGGGCGTCACCTTCTTCACCGTCTTCTACACCCAGAGCGTGCGCGGCTACAGCCCGCTGCAGAGCGGCCTGTTGCTGCTCCCGCTGGCCGCCGCGCAGATGTTCTTCGCGCCGCGCGCCCGGCTCGTCGTGGCCCGGTTCGGCGCACGGGCCGTCTGCTCGGGCGGAATGCTGCTGGTCGCCTGCTCGATGTCGGGCTTCGTACTGCTCGACGCCGACACCCCGATCTGGGTGCTGGAGGTGCTGTTCTTCCTCCAGGGCACCGCGATGGCGCACGTCATGCCGCCCGCCACCGTCTCGATCATGCAGTCCCTGCCGCGTGAGAAGGCCGGTTCCGGCTCGGCCGTGAACAACACCTTCCGGCAGGTCGGCGGAGCCCTCGGCGTGGCCGTGCTGGGCTCGGTGCTCTCCACCACCTACCGCGACGGCATCGCCGGACACCTGGACGGCGTCCCCGGCCTGTCCGGGTCCGCCCGGCACGCGGCCGGCGAGTCCATCGAGGCCACCCTGGGCCTGGCCGGCCGGCTCGGCCCGGCCGGACGGGACCTGGTCGCCCCGGCCCAGGACGCGTTCCTGCACGCCATGCACGTCACCGCGCTGGGCGCGGCCGGCGTCGCGGCGCTGGGCGCCCTGGTCGCCGGCGTCTTCCTGCCGGGGAAGAACACGACGCCGCCCGCCCCGGGCCACGGCCGGCCCGCCGAGCGACCGCAAACGGAGGAGGCACGCAGGTGAGCGGAGCGGGTCCGGGGGGTCCGGCGGGACCGACGGGTCCGGGAGGTCCGGCGGGGCCGGTAGGGCCGACGGAACCGGGCGGTTCGGCGGGCTCGGACGGCGCGGCGGGGCCCGGAGATCCGGCGGGGCCCGGCGGCTCGGTGGGGCCGACGGGTCCGGGCGGTTCGGAGGGTCCGGGCGGCCCGGCGGGTTCGGCGGGTCCGGGGAGCCCCGCCGGTGGGAGCGGCTCCCCCGTCCCCGTCCAGCAGCGCGGCCGGCCGCGCAGCGCCGCCGTCGACACCGCCGTGATCGAGAGCGTCCTGCGGCTGCTGGAGCACGGCGTCACCGTCGGCGAGCTGTCCATGGAACGGATCGCCCGGGAGGCCGGCGTCGGCAAGGCGACGGTCTACCGGCGGTGGGCCGGCAAGGAGGCACTGATGCTCGACGTCCTGCGCTCCCTGGAGGAGGCCGCCCCCGAGCTCGCCGGCGTCTCCGTCCGCGACGACCTGGTCGCCCTGCTGGACTTCCTGCGCCGGCGCGGCCTGGCCAAGCGCTCCTCCGCCGTGATGCGCACGGTCGTCGCCCAGGTGCAGGCGCAGCCCCGGGTGTGGCGGGAGTACCACGACACGGTCGTCGCCGCCCGGCGGGAGTCGTTCCGGGCGGTGCTGCGGCGCGGGGCGGCGGCCGGGGAGATCCGCCCGGACGTGGACGTGGACCTGCTCATCGACCTCATCGTCAGCCCGATGCTGGTGCGGGCGGTGCTACAGGAGTGGGCGGAGCTGCCGGCGGGGCTCGCGGAGGGGATCGTGGACACGATCCTGGACGGGGTCCGGCCGGGGACCGGGCCGTCCTGACGCACCCGGGCTGTCCTGACGGACCCGGGCCGCGGGGTCCCGGCCGGACGCCGCGCGAGGCGCCGAGCCAGGACCCGGCCGGGCGCCGCGCGAGGCCGGGGCCCGAATGTGCCCGTTGTGTCACAGGACGCCCCTGTCGGCCCGTACCGAGGAACCCGCCCGGGCCGACGGGCCGTCCTCCTCCCCGAAGGCCCCCTTCCGGGTGGGGCCCGGAACAGCCCTCCCGCGGTGATCACGACGGATCGTCGATCACCTATCGTCGGGTGACGGGACACAGCGAGACCGAGTGAGGACATGCGGATGCCGCAGGCGCACATGCAGGAGACGGGCCGTGAGGGAGTCGGTCCGGAGCGGGCCGGCTCCGGGGTCCGGCACCGCGTGGGCGACTGGCTGGGCGACTGGCGGGGCCCGGGAATCTGGCGGCGCGGACTGGTGATCGCGGTACTGGCGCTGGTGCTGGGCCTGCTGATGCTGCTGCACTCCAGTGTCCCCAACCGCGTCGGCAACCTCGGCAGCCTCACGGAAACCTTCCTGCCCTGGCTGGGGCTGCTCGTCCCCGTCCTGCTGGCCCTGGCGCTGCTGCGGCGCTCGGCGAGCGCGCTGATCGCCGTGCTGCTCCCGGCCGCCGTCTGGGTGAACCTCTTCGGCGGACTCCTCACCGACAAGTCCGGTTCCGGCGGCGACTTCACCGTCGTCAGCCACAACGTGAACGCCGAGAACCCCGACCCGGCCGGCACCGCGCGGTCCCTCGTCGCCTCCGGCGCGGACGTGATCGCCCTGGAGGAACTCAGCGACGCCTCCCGCTACGAGAGCGCCCTCGCGGGCTCCTACCCCTACCACTCGGTGCAGGGCACGGTCGGCCTCTGGAGCAAGTACCCGCTGCGCGACGCCCGTCCCGTCGACATCCGCATGGGCTGGACCCGCGCCCTGCGCGCCACCGTCGAGACGCCGAAGGGCCCGCTCGCGGTGTACGTCGCCCACCTGCCGTCGGTCCGCGTGAAGTTCAACGCCGGCTTCACCGCCGGCCAGCGCGACAACAGCGCCGCCGCGCTGGGCCACGCCATCGCCGCCGAGCCGCTGCAGAAGACCGTCCTCCTCGGCGACCTCAACGGCACCATGAACGACCGCTCGCTCGCGCCCGTCACGTCGCAACTGCGCTCCGCGCAGGGGGCGGCGGGGGACGGCTTCGGGTTCAGTTGGCCGGCGAGTTTCCCGATGGCGCGGATCGACCAGATCATGGTGCGGGGGGTGGACCCGAAGTCGGCGTGGACGCTGTCGGAGACGGGGAGCGATCACCTGCCGGTGGCGGCGCGGGTGAAGCTCTGAGGTGATCGCCGGGGAGCGGGCCCCGGCCCCTCCCCTCCACTCCCCTCCACTCCCCTCCACCGTTTCCCTGGGCAGGCCCCCGGGCCCCCGGCCCCCGGAACCGCACTTCGCACGGTTGTCCGGAAACGCCGGACGGGCCGGGCTTCGGCAGGCAGACTGTGATCACCTGACGACCGGGGAGGGCTCGTGCAGCAGAAGGCGAAGATGTGGCTTGGCGTCGGCGCGGTGGTGGTCGCGCTGGGGGGAGCCGTCTCGCTGTTCCAGGGCGACGACAAGGGCGATGCCGAGGCCAAGCCCGTACCCACGGCCACTGCCACGGCAGCCGCCACCGCCACCGCCGCCGCCCGTGAAGCGACGGCCGCCGCCACGGCGGCCGTCGGCATACCCAGGCCCGACGCCGCGCAGACGGCCCGGCTCCTCGCCGGGCTGCGGGAGGTGCATCCCGGGCTGGTCGTGAAAGAGGACCGGGCGGTCAGCCGGGCCAGGAGCACCTGCCTGGACATGGTGCAGGCCAAGGAACCGGGGATCGTGCTGAAGAACGCGCGGCTCCGGTTCAGCGGCGGGGACGTGACCCTCGACGACACCCAGGCCGACAAGGTCGTGAAGGCGGTCGAGGCGTCGTTCTGCCACTGATCACCGACGCGACGCCGGCCCGCCCGCGGGCGCACACTGGACGCATGTGCCGCAGCATCAAGACCCTCAGGCCCCCGGTCACCCCCGCCCCGGGCGAGGACGACATCCGTGCCGCCGCCCTCCAGTACGTCCGCAAGGTCTCCGGCTTCCGGGCGCCCGCCGCGCACAACAAGGCCGTCTTCGACGAGGCCGTCGACGCCGTGGCGGAGGCGACCGCGCGGCTGCTGGACGGCCTCGAGGTGCGGGGCGTCAATTCGTCCGCTCGCGCCAGCGGTTCGTGATCGGCAGCCGGCGGTCCTTGCCGAAGCCCTTCGGGGAGATCTTCGTGCCCGGCGGGTACTGCCGCCGCTTGTACTCGGCGGTGTCGACCAGCCGCAGCACCCGCGCCACCAGCTCCTCGTCGAAGCCCTCGGCGACGATCTGCGCGTACCCCCGGTCCCGGTCCACGTAGAGCTCCAGGATGCGGTCGAGGACGGGGTAGTCGGGCAGGGAGTCGGTGTCGACCTGGCCGGGACGGAGTTCGGCGCTGGGGGGCTTGGTGAGGGAGTTCTCGGGGATGGGCGGGGTCTCGCCGCGTTCCTCGGCGTGGCGGTTGCGCCAGCGGGCGAGGCGGAAGACGCCCGTCTTGTAGAGGTCCTTGATCGGGCCGTAGGCGCCGACCGAGTCGCCGTAGAGCGTCGAATAGCCGCACGCCAGCTCGGACTTGTTGCCCGGCGCGAGGACGATGTGGCCCTCCTGGTTGGAGATGCCCATCAGCATCGTGCCGCGCAGCCGGGACTGGAGGTTCTCCTCGGCCAGGCCGGTGAGCCCGAGGGCGCCCAGGTAGGCGTCGAACATCGGGGCGATGGGCACGGTACGGAAGTCGAGGCCGGTGCGCCGGGCCAGCTCCTCGGCGTCGGCGAGCGAGTGCGCGGACGAGTAGCGGGACGGCATGGCGACGCCGTACACGTTCGCGGCCCCGACCGCGTCGCAGGCGAGGGCCGCGACGAGGGCGGAGTCGATGCCTCCGGAGAGGCCGATGAGGACGCTGCGGAAGCCGTTCTTGACGGCGTACGCGCGGAGGCCGGTCACCAGGGCCCGGTAGACCTCGGCGTCGTCGTCCAGGTGGTCGGCGACCGTGCCCGGCAACGCCGGGTCCGCGGCCGGGGCCGGGTCGGCGGAGAGCGTGACGTGGTCGACGCGCAGGCCGTCGTCCACCGTGCCGGAGGGCGCGGCGGCCGGGGCCGCCGGCAGGTCGAGGTCCAGCACCAGGCAGGTCTCCTCGAACTGCGGCCCCCGGGCGATCACCCGGCCGTCCCGGTCGACGACGATGGAGTCGCCGTCGAAGACGAGCTCGTCCTGACCGCCGGTCATGGCGAGGTAGGCGACGGTGCAGCCGGCCTCCTGGGCGCGCTTGCGCACCAGTTCCAGGCGGGTGTCGTCCTTCTCCCGCTCGTACGGCGAGGCGTTGACGGAGACCAGCAGCCCGGCCCCGGCGGCCCGGGCGGCGGGCACCCGGCCGCCCTCCTGCCAGAGGTCCTCGCAGATGGCCAGCGCCACGTCCACGCCGCGCACCCGGACCACCGGCAGGGTGTCGCCCGGCACGAAGTACCGGAACTCGTCGAACACCCCGTAGTTGGGCAGGTGGTGCTTGGCGAACGTGAGCACGGCCCGGCCGCCGTGCAGCACCGCCGCCGCGTTCAGCGGCGCGCCCGCCGGGCGGCCCAGCCGGGGGCGGGCCTCCTCGCAGCGGTCCAGGTAGCCGACGACGACGGGCAGTTCGCCGAGTCCCTCGTCGGCGAGGCGGGCGGCGAGGCCGCGCAGCTCCTCCCGGCTCGCCTCCACGAAGGACGAGCGGAGGGCGAGGTCCTCGACGGGGTAGCCGGTCAGCATCATCTCGGGGAAGACCGCGAGGTGGGCGCCCTGCCCGGCGGCGTGGCGGGCCCCGCGGAGCACCGACTCCGCGTTCCCGGTGAGATCGCCGACGGTGGAGTCGATCTGGTGCAGTGCGAGACGGAGTCGAGCCACGCCGTCAGTCTAATCGTCTTCCTGACGCGATGGGGGGTGGAAGAGGGCCACCCGGGGGTGGCCCGGTGGGTGGCCCCGCCGCCCGCGAGTGGCTACTCGCGGTAACCGAGCAGCGTCATCATCCCCGACTCCGCGTGGTACACGTTGTGGCAGTGCAGCATCCACAGCCCCGGGTTGTCGGCGTCGAAGTCCACCTCCAGCCGCTGCCCCGGCAGCACGATCGCCGTGTCCTTGCGCGGCCCGCCGCCCGGCAGGGCGAACGTGTGGCCGTGCAGGTGCATGGGGTGCCACATCGCGCTGCGGTTGACGAACGCGAGCCGCACCCGCTCGCCCGCCGCCACCGGGTACCGCTCCGAGGGCTCGTACCGCCGCCCGTTCAGCGCCCAGTCGTAACGCTCCATCGAACCCGTCAGCTCGAAGGTGAGTGTCCGGTCCGGGCGGCGGTCCTTCAGCCGCACGGACCCGGCGGCCTTCAGCCGGCCCGCCGTGAGCGGCGTACGGTCCAGCTCGGACGGGCGGACGTCAGCGGCCGGCGCCGCCCCGCCGCCGGTGCGCAGCAGCGCCAGGGCGGTCCGCTTCTTGCCCTCCGCGAGCGCGGTGAGCGGGAAGACGCCGTCGCCGGCCGTCACCAGCACGTCGTACCGCTCGCCCATGCCCAGCAGCAGCGCGTCCGTCTCCACGGGCTCGACCGGGAAACCGTCGGTGTGGGTGACGGTCATGCGGTGACCGCCGAGCGCGACGCGGAACGCGGTGTCGCCGCCCGCGTTCACGAACCGGATCCGGATCCGGTCGCCCGGCTTGGCGGTGAAGGTCCGCGGGGCGTCCGGCGTCCGGCCGTTGAGGAGGTGGTACGGGTACGCGACGTCGCCCGCGTCGCCGCCGAGGAGCGGACTGGTCGCGCCCATCAGCATGCGGGACGGGCCGTCGCCGGCCGCGGGGGTCACGGCGGCCATGTGGTGCATGCCGCCCATTCCGCCGCCGCCGTGGTCCATGCCGCCGTGGCTCCCGCCGCCTCCGCCGTGCTCCATGCCGCCCATGCCCTTGGCGAGCTCCGCGAGGACGGCGTCCGGGGTGCTGCCGTCGACCCCGTCCACCCAGTCGTCCAGGACGACGACCCACTCCTTGTCGTACGCCAGCGGCTCCTTGGGGTCCTCGACGACCAGCGGCGCGTACAGGCCGCGGTCCTGCTGCGTGCCGGAGTGCGGGTGGACCCAGTAGGTGCCCGGGCGGTCGACCGCGAAGCGGTAGGTGAACGATCCGCCCGGGCGGATCGGCCGCTGGGTGACGTCCGGGACGCCGTCCATGTCGTTGCGCAGGGCGAGGCCGTGCCAGTGCAGGGACGTCGCCTCGGGGAGGTGGTTGGCGAGGGTGAGGGCGAGCGTGTCGCCCGCGGTGAGCCGGACCTCCCGGCCCGGCAGCTCGTCGCCGTACGCCCAGCTCGTGACCTCGCGGCCGCCGAGGTCGAGGGTGGTCCGGGCGGCGGTGAGCCGGACCTCGCGGACGGCGCCGGTGGTCCGCCGCCGCGCCTCGGCGGCCGCCACCTCCTTGCCGTCCGGGGCGACGTACGCGACGGGCTTCGCGGACCGGGCGCCCGAGCCCGAGCAGGAAGTGAGCAGTCCGCCGGCGGCGGAGGCGAGGCCGGCGCCGAGCACGGCGCGGCGCGTGGTGGTGCGCATGGTGAAGGGACCCCTGTACGTGTCGTCGGTGGTGTGTCTGCGGAGGCGTGCGCGCCCGGGATGAGGAGCGCGGGGGACGCGCTCGCTCCTATACGCGCAGCACCGACAACCGGGCGAGGGCCTTCCGCCGGGGCGGCGGCGGGATGGGCCGCAAGGCGTCCACGGCCAAGGCGGGCGGCACGGCCCCGGCGGCACCGGCCGGCCGCCGGAGGACGGCCAGGGCCAGCAGGAGGACGACCGCCCAGCCGGCACCGCCGAGGACGGCGAGGCAGACGGAGGAGGGGTTCAGGTCCGGGCGGGCCGGGTGGTGGGGCGGGGGAGCGGGGGCGTGGTCGCGGGAGACGGAGGAGGGGTTCAGGTCCGGACGGGCCGGGTGGTGGGGTGGGGGAGCGGGGCCGTCGTCGTGGGAGACGGTGAGGGCCGCCTGTGCGGCCGGCGGGCGGTCGTGATGGGCGGTGGGGTGGTGGCCGTGATAGGCGGTGGGGTGGTGGCCGGCCGCCGCCCCGGCGCGCGGCCCGTCCGCGGGCTGCCCCGGCACCACCGCCGCCGTGGGCGGGGACGTATGCGGCCCGGCGGGGGACGTGCGTGGCCCGGTCGTGGAGGCAGGTGCTTCGGCGGGGGATGTGCGTGGGCCGGTGGAGGAGGCAAGTGCTTCGGCGGGGGATGTGCGTGGCCCGGTCGAAGAGGCAAGTCCGTCGGCCGAGGAGGCAAGCGCTCCGGCCGAGGACGTGCGTGCCCCGGCTGACGAGGCAACCACCCCGGTCGACGAGGCAACCGCCCCGGTCGACGAGGCAACCGTTCCGGCCGAGGAGGCAAGTGCCCCGGCCTTGGACATACGCGTCTCGCCCAGGGACGTGTCCGTCCCGGGCCGTCCGTGCCCCGCCGGGTGCCCGAGGGTGTGCATGGTCACGATGCCGAGGAGCAGCGCGGCGAGCAGCAGCAGCCGGCCGCACCAGGCGCCGGGGGCGTAGGCGGCGCCCGCTTGCCCGCGCATCGCACCCTCCCCGCGCCGGAACGATCCCTCGTACGCCCGCACCCTACCCCCACGGGGTATGCGGCCGACGAGTACCCCGCACATCCGTCCCGTCGACCGGATGTGCGCACAACGGGCTCTCTGTCCGATGATGGGGCGAACCGATCGCTTGCTTTGCCCCGAAGGACGCTCCTCCCTCTCATGCCCCTCTCGGAACAGGTCAGGGACGAACGTCCCCCCGCCGGCCCCGCCCCCGTCGCCTCCGAAGCCTCCGAAGCCTCCGGCGAGCGCCGCGTACCCGCCGACCTCGCCGGCCCCGCCGACCCGGTCGCCGGCCGGCGGCAGTTCATCTCCTGGACCACGCTCGCCCTGATGACCACCGCCTCGGTGGCCAACCTGCGGCCCGCGCCCTCCATGGCCCTCTACGGCCTGGCCGCCGTCTTCCTTTACCTCCTCCCCGCCGTCGTCTTCCTGCTGCCGACCGCGCTGGTCTCCGCCGAGCTCGCGTCCGGCTGGACGGGCGGCGTCTACCGCTGGGTGAGCGAGGGGCTGTCGAAGCCGCTGGGCTTCCTCGCGGTGTGGTGCCAGTTCGCGATGACGATCGCCTACTACCCGAGCCTGCTCGCCTACGTGGCCAGCACCTTCGCGTACATCGTCGATCCCTCGCTGGCTGACAACGGCCTGTACGTGGCGCTCGTGATCGTCGTCGTCTACTGGTCCGGCGTCCTGATCTCCACGCGTGGCACCAAGGCCGTGGCCGGGCTGTCGAGCATCGGCCTGGTGGTCGGCACGCTGCTGCCGGGCGTCGTGCTCGTCGTCCTCGGCCTGGTCTTCCTCGGGCAGGGCAACCCGTCCGCCGCGCCCATGGACGGCGGCCACGTGCTGCCGCCGTGGACCGGCGTGGCGAGCCTCGTCCTCATCGTCGGCAACTTCCTGTCGTACGCGGGCATGGAGATGAACGGCGTGCACGTCGCGTCCCTGCGCCGGCCCGGCAGGCAGTTCCCGCGCGCGATGGCCCTGGCCACCGGCCTGGTCCTGCTGATCTTCATCCTGCCCGCGCTGGCCGTGAGCTGGGTGATGCCCGGCGAGGACCTGAGCCTCACGGCCGGTGTGATGCAGGCGTTCCAGGGCTTCTTCGACCACTTCGGGGTCGGCTGGCTGACCAAGGTAACCGGCGTGCTGCTGGTCGCCGCCGCGCTCGGCGGCATGCTCACCTGGCTGGCCGGGCCGTCCAGCGGGCTGCTGCTGGTCGCCCGGCAGGAGGGCTATCTGCCGCCCGTCCTCCAGAAGCTCAACCGGAACGGCGTGCCGCGCAACATCCTCGTCGCGCAGGGCGCGCTGACGACGGTCATCGCGCTGCTGTATGCGTTCCTGCCGGACGTCTCCAGCGCGTACTGGATCTTCTCGGTGATCACCACGCAGATCTATCTCGTCGTGTACCTGCTGATGTTCGCCGCCGTGGTGCGGCTGCGGCGGCTCCAGCCGGACCGGCCGCGCGGCTTCCGCGTCCCGGCCGTCCGGCTCGTCGCGGGCGTCGGGTTCGCGGCGTCGCTGGCGGCGATGTGCATCGGGTTCGTGCCGCCGGAGCAGTTCGGGGGGCAGCCGCTCTGGCGGTACCTGCTCATCGTCGGCGGCGGGCTGCTGACCATCGGGTTCCTCGCGCCGCTCGCGTTCCTGGCGTTCCGCAGGCCGCACTGGGCGGCGGCGGACGCGGACTGAACTCCCGCCCTGCGGAACCCCCGCCGCCCGTCCGCCGTTTCCCCGACGGGGAGGGGCGGACGGCGCCGCCGCTCCTCCCCGCCAACCCGAGCGCGTGGACGAGGCCGGACGAGGGGTGGACGAGGATGAGCGAAGGCCGGCCGCCGGGCCGGATGCTGCGGGTCGGCGGCACCGCCCTGCACGTCCTCAGCGAGGGATCCGGGCCGGTGTGCGTGCTGAGCCCGGGGCTGGGCATGGGCTGGTTCGACTGGGAGCCCGTCGTCCCGCTGCTCACCCCGCACCGCACGGTCGTCCGCTTCGACCGGCCCGGGCTCGGCTACAGTGCCCCCCTGACCGAGCCGCCGACCGCCCAAGGCGAGGCCGCGCGGATCGCCGGCGTACTCGACGCCCTCGGGCACCCGGGTCCGGCGACGGTCGTCGGCCACTCGCTGGCGGGCTTCCACGCCGAGGCGTTCGCCCGGCTGTACCCGGAGCGCACGGCCGGCCTCGTCCTCGTCGACACCAGCGTCGAGGAGAACGCCCGGCCGCTCCCCGCCCTCGCCCTGCGCACCGCCGCAGCCCGGGCGCGCGGCCACGCCTTCGCCACCGCCGGCCTGCCACGCGCCCTCGGCCCGGCCCTGCGCCGGCTCGCCGTCCGCGCCTCGTCCGCCGGCCGCGCCGACCCCGTCCCCGCCGAACTCGTCCGCCGCACATACGGCACGGGCCGCGTCACCCGCGCGCTGCTCATGGAGAACGCCCGCTACTTCGACGTCGCCGCCGAACTCGCACTCCTCCGCGCGGACCATCCCCTGCCGCCCGTCCCCGTCACCGTCCTCGCCGCCTCCGCCGGCACCGACTCCCGCCGCGAACGCCGCCGCCTCGCCCGCCAGCGCGCCCTCGCCGACCTCCTCGACGCCCACTTCACCACCGTCGCCCCGGCCGGCCACCTCCTCATGTACGACCGCCCGGAGGCGGTGGCGACCGCGATCCTGGAGGCCCCCCGGTCCCGCCCCGCGGCGGTGTCGACGGGCGGTCCCGCGCCCCTGTGAGCGTGGCTTCGCGTCAGGCGCGGGGCGGCTCGGCAAGCCAGGCCGCCCGCTGCGCCTCGGCGGCCAGGAACGGGAGGAGTGCCTCCACGGTCCTCCTCCTCGCCTTGGGCAACGCATAGAACTCGCGCATCCGGATGTCGAGCCGGAACGGCCCCCTCAGAGTGCGTCTCCAGTCGGCCGACTCCTTGGCGGTGACCGCGAAGACGTAGCACATCCAGATGGGCTGGGGTGAGGGCTCGGGGTGGTAGGGGGTCACGAAGAACCCGTCCGCGTCCACCTCCTCCAGCCCTCGCGCCCTCCTGCTGAACCCCTCCCGCTGCGCGGTGTCCATCAGTTCGCGTATCCGCCGCGCCGACGCGTATCGCGGCGTGGCAGGCACGGGCCAGCCCGTCGGCGAGTCCGTGAGCCGCACGAAGCGCGGGTAGCGCCAACTGTTCCCGGGCCGTTTCCCCTCTTCCATGCCCGCCGACTCTGCCGCCTCGGAGGCGAGTCGTCCACTCCCGGCCGTCCGTTGCCGATCGCCGGACGGGACGATCATTCAGCCCGTCCAGTGTTTGAGAACAACCGCCGCGGAGCGCGGTTTCGGGGGTGCGGGTGCGTAGCCTCCGCAGGAAACGGTGAAAGGGCGGGGACGGGGAGCCTCCCGGGGTGGAAAGGAAGAACATGGGGCTCGACATCAGCGTGCTGGTCGTCGACTGGGAGCGGCTCGCGGGGTTCGCGCCCGGTGAGCGGTGGGAGCGGCTGACGGACGCCGCGTATCCGGACGGGTGCGAAGGGGCGTTCGAGACAGGGCTGCCCGACGGGTGGGTGCGATTTCCGGACGAGGTGGCGGAGTGGTCCGCGCTGTACGAGTTCCGGTCCACGAGCGGCTCGTTCAAGGCGCACTTCTGGGCCGGCGAGCGGTGGGAGGACGTCCGGGAGCAGGCCGTGCCGGAGCTGCGGGCGGCGCTGGACGCGTTCCTGTCCGGGCTGTTCTGGGACCCGGGCGGTACGGCCGTGCCACCTGCGGGCGCCGGGCCCGACGCGCCGGGAACCCGGGAGTTCATCCCGTACGAGACCGGCCGGCGGTACCCGTACCTCCTCGTGGCCTGCCCGCCCGGCGCCGTCCCCGCCCTGGCCGCCGCCTGGGACACGGCGGAGCCGCTCCTCGACGGGCTGAAGGGGCCGCACACCGCCCACGCCGACGCCCCCGGCCGCTGGATCGCGAACCACGACGAGTTCGCCGTCCTGCTGCGCGAGTGGGCGGAGGTGGTGCGGGAGGCGCGGGCGCGGGGGTGGGGGATCGTCGGCCTGCCGTTCTGAGGGCGCCGGGGGCGGGGCGGCCGGGGCGGGGACGGCGGGGCGTGGCCGCTCGCCCGCCGCCCATCCTTCTGTCCGTCCGTCCGTCCGTCTGTCCGTCCGCCCGCCCGTCCGGCGGAGAGGAGCGGAGCGGGACCGGGCCGGGCCGGGCTCGGCGCGCGCGTCACTTCGGCCGGCGCCCCCGGTCACCCGTCCGCCGGCGTCAGGCGCCTCCGACGCCCAGGGCGGTGAGCAGCACCAGGACGAGGGTGGCGACGGCGAGCAGGCCGTGGGCCAGTACGACGACCATGGGGAAGTGCCGTTCGGCGGGGACGGTCTCGTCGGTGCCCTGAACCGTCGCGGGGGCGGCGGCGCGGGCGCGGCGGACGGGGATCCAGCGGGCCAGCATCACGAAGCCCAGCAGGGCGACCGGCAGCAGCAGTCCGAAGCGGAGACGACCGCCGTGTCACCCCCTCGGGCCGTGCCGCTCCCCCCGCCGTCTCGGAGAGCGATACGCCTCCGCCGCCACCGCCTGACCAGGCGCGGAGTCCCGCTTGACCCTCACCTCACGTCAGGCGGCAGGCTGAGGCGCGAACGAAAGGCAGGACCCCATGACGTACACCGTCGGACAGGTCTCGGGCTTCGCCGGCGTCACCGTGCGAACCCTTCACCACTACGACCGCACCGGGCTGCTCGCCCCCAGTGAGCGCAGCGCGGCCGGTTACCGGCTTTACACCGAGGCCGATCTGGCCCGCCTCCAGCAGATCCTTTTTTACCGGGAACTCGGCTTCTCGCTGGAGGAGATCGCCGCCATCCTGGAGAACCCCCAGGCCAACGCGCTCGACCAACTGCGTGCCCGGCACAAGCTGCTCAGCGAGCAGATCGGCCGGCTGCGGCGGCTCGTGGAGGTCGCCGAGCGGGCGATGGAGGTGCAGGAGACGGGGGTCGCGCTGACCCCGGCCGAGCGGTTCGACGTGTTCGGCGAGGTGGTCTTCGACCTGAGCTACGCCACCGAGGCCGCCCTCAAGTGGCGGGACAGTGACAAGCACCGGCAGTCGCTGGCCAGCGCCGCCGCCCACAGCAAGGACGACTGGCGGCGGATCATGAGTGAACTGGCGAAGTGGCGGGTGGAGTTGTGTGCCGCCTTCGACGCCGGCGAGCCGCCGGACGGCGAGCGGGCCATGGACCTGGCCGAGGCGCACCGGGGACACCTCGACCGCTGGTTCATGGACTGCCCGGCCGAGACCCACGTCCGGGTCGCCGACGACTTCGCCGCCGACCCGAGGGCGTTCGCCCTGCTCGTGCCGCCCTCCGAGCAGCGGCCGGGCCTGGCGGAGTACGTACGGGCAGCCGTACACGCCAACGCCGCCCGCGCCAACGCCGCCCACCCCGATGCCGGCCGCACTGATGCCGCCCTCACCAGCGCCGCCCGCACCAACTCCACCCACGCCAACGCCCCCCACACCAACGCCACCCACCCCGATGCCGCGCGGCAGGGCTTCCCGGAAGGTGAGGAGGACGCCCGGTGAGGATCCTGATCACCGCCGCGGGCTCGCGCGGCGACGTCGCCCCGTACACCGGCCTCGGCGTCCGGCTGCGCGCGGACGGCCACGACGTCACTCTGGCCACCCATGACCTCTTCGCCCCCCTCGTCCGCGCCGCCGGGCTGGGTTTCCGTCCGCTCTCGGGTGACCCGCGCACCGGGCGGCAGGAGGGTGGCAACCGGCAGCTCATGCGTACGGCGGCGGAGTTCGTCGGCCGGCTGGCGGGTGGGGTGGCGGAGGCCGTCACCGGCGGCGACGGCCGGGGGCCCGACCTTCTGCTGCTCTCCGTGACCACGGCCCCCTTCGGCCGCCACCTCGCCGAGGCCACCGGCGTCCGTACCCTCGACGTCCCCCTCCATCCCACCGCCCCCACCGGCGACTTCCCGCCCGTCGTGGGCGGCACCCGCTCGCTGGGCCGGTGGGGCAACCGGACGGCCGGCCGGCTCGCGCTGCGCGTGACCGACCGGCTCTACGCCGACGCCGTCCGCACCCTCCGCGCGGACCTCGGGCTGCCGCCCGCCACCCCGGCCGCCGTGCGGCGCCGCCACGCGGCGACGGGCGCGCCGGTGCCGCACGGCTTCACCGAGGCGCTCGTCCGCCGTCCGGCCGACTGGCCGCCCGGCCACACGGTGACGGGCCCGTGGTGGCCGCACCGCGACGCCGACCGGCTCCCCGCCGTCCTGGAGGACTTCCTGGCCGCCGGCCCGCCCCCGGTGTTCGTCGGTTTCGGGAGCATGCCCACCGACGACGGGGAGCGGGTGAGCGCGCTCGCCGTCGAGGCACTGCGCCGCGCCGGGCTCCGCGGTGTCCTCCAGTCGGGCGCCGCGGGTCTGTCCGCGACCGGTGACGATGACGTCCTGACCGTCGGCGACGTCCCGCACGAGCTGCTGTTCCCGCGGCTCGCGGCCGTCGTCCACCACGCGGGCGCGGGCACGGCCGCCGCGACGCTCCGCGCGGGTGTTCCCTCCGTGCCCGTCCCGGTCATGGCGGACCAGCCCTTCTGGGCCGCCCGCCTGGCCGCCCGGGGCGCGGCCCCGGCCCCCGTCCCGTTCCGCGACCTCACCGCCGGCCGCCTCGCGGACGCGCTGACGCGGGTGACGGCGGACCGGTCGTACGCCGACGCGGCCGGCCGGCTGGCCGCGGAGGTCGCGAAGGAGGACGGGGCGGGGCGGGTGGCCGAGATCGTGGCGGGGACGGCGTCCGGTGTGCGCTGATACCTGCTGGTACGTGCCGGTATGTTGTGGTGGCACTGGTACGTTCCGGTGGCATGAACGACACGGTGTACGTGGGCAACGCGGGCAAGGACGCCGCTCTCGACCGGGGCTGGCTGCTCGGCCACTTCAAGGACGTCTCCGACCCCCGTCACAGCGAGGCGGTCGAGATCAAGTGGGGCGTCCACCCGCCCGGCGACGAACGCGCCCAGTGGGTCACGGGCGAGGCCCGCACCGCCCTGCTGGTCCTGATCAGCGGCCGGTTCCGGGTGGAACTCCCCGGGCGCAGCGTCCTGTTGAGTGAGCAGGGGGACTACGTGGTGTGGGGCGAGGGGGTGGACCACTCCTGGCGCGCGGAGGAGGAATCGGTGGTGCTGACGGTGCGGTGGCCGTCCGTGCCGGGGTACCGGGTGGAGGAGAGCGGGGCGGGCTGACGGGCCGGGGCCGGCTGTCTTCCCGCGGAACCACGGTGTGAGCGACCGCTCGAACTCACAAGACGAAGTCCCAGCGCTCCAGCCGTACCACCGGCACCTCGCGTCCCGCCCCCTCGGCCCGTTCCCGGAAGCCGGCGAACTTCGGCTCGGCCTCGGTCTGCCGCCGCCACAGTTCCTCGTACTCCGCCGGGTCCGTCACCTCCACGGCCCGGGCGCGGAACGAGTCCTCGCCCAGCTCGACGCGGAGCGACTCCGGATGGGCGCGCAGGTTGTGGTACCAGGCGGGGGCCATGGGCGCGCCGCCGTTGAGGGCGAAGACGTGGGGGCGGCCGGCGTCGTCCGGCAGGTGGACGAGGGGTGTGGTGCGGAGCAAGCCGCTGCGGGCGCCCCTGGTGGTGAGCAGGAGCAGGGGCGTACCGGCGAACTCACCGCCCACCACGCCTCTGTTGGCGCGGAATTCGCCGATCACCCGCAGGTTGAAGGGGTTGCTGTTCATGACGTGGCCGCCTGGGCCCCCGGGGCCGTGGCCCGGTCGATGCGGGCGTACTGCTCGGCGGTGAGACGCAGGTCCAGCGCGTCCCGGTTCTCCGCCAGGTGCGTGGGCGAGGAGGTGCCGGGGATCGGAATCATGGTGGGGGAGCGGTGCAGCAGCCAGGCCAGGGCCGTCTGCGCCGGGGTCGCCCCCAGCTCCCGCGCCACGGCCGCCACCACCGCGACCGGGCCGTTCGAGTCGTTCACCTCGGCGTGCTCGCCCATCGCGAGGGGCCAGAAGGGCAGGAACGCGATGCCGTGCTCGGCCGCGTGGTCGATGACGGGGTCGTGCCCGCGTTCGCCGAGGTTGTAGAGGTTCTGGACGGAGTGGACGCGAACGATGCCGGACGCCTCCCGTACCTGCTCGACGGTCACCTCCGACAGCCCGATGTGACGGACCTTCCCCTCGTCCTGGAGCCGCTTCAGAGCGCCGACCTGGTCGGCGAGCGGGTACTCGGGGTCGACGCGGTGCAACTGGAGGAGGTCGATGCGGTCCGTGCCCAGCCGGCGCAGGCTCAGTTCCGCCTGCTGCCGCAGGTAGGCGGGGTGCCCGTGGGTGACCCACTCGGTGGGGGAGGGCCGGACCACACCCACCTTGGTGGCGATCACGACCTCGCCGGCGAACGGGCGGAGCGCCTCCGCCACCAGCTTCTCGTTCGTGCCGAGGGCGTACGCGTCCGCCGTGTCGAAGAAGCGGATCCCGAGTTCGACCGCCCGCCGGAGGAGCGCGACGGCGTCCGCGCGGTCGGTGGGGGCCGTCCAGATCGGGGCGGTGAAACCGCGCCGCTCGTCGGGTCGGCCCGCGAGGCGCATGGCGCCGTAGCCCATGCGGGGTACGACGAGATCGCCGCCGATGGTGTGGGTCAGGGGGTGGACGGGAGCCGGGGTGTGCGCTGTGTTCTCCTGCATGGCGGAGAAGGTAGAAGCTCACACGGGTGTGAGCTTCAAGCCGGAGCACGGCACTGTGAGGGGGATCACTGTGAAGATCGGCGAACTGGCGGCGGCCACCGGGGTGAGCGTCCGCCTGCTGCGCTACTACGAGGAGCAGGATCTGCTCACGCCCGTCCGCACGCCCGGCGGCCACCGCTCGTACGGCCCGGACGCGCCCCTGGCGGTCCGCCGCATCCGGGCGCTGCTGGACGCGGGGCTGCCCACGCGCGTCATCCGCGAGGTGCTGCCGTGTGTGGAGGGGGACGGGCTGTTCGTCCATCCCTGCGTGAGCGACCGGCTCCGGGACCGGTTGCGTGACATGGAGGAACGCATCGCGGAGCTGGAGGAGAGCCGGGCCGGGCTGGCGGCCATCCTCGCCGTCTCGGAGAACGCCGGGGCCGCGGCGGGGTGAGAGCGGCGGCGGGATGGGGCGTCCGGGTGCCGGGGGACGGCGGGGAGCAGGGGGAATGGAGGGGAACGCGGGAAACCGTGAGGCGAGGGGGAGACCCACCCCTGCGTCGCCCTTCCGTGGCACCCACAATGGAACCGACCACCACGGGACGCCCGGGCGCAACGCGTGCGAAATCGTGTGGTGGGATGCTGATGTGCCCCCGTCCTGCCCCGCGGCCGGGAGCCGGACGGCCTGACCAGCGAGGATAGGTAGCTATGGATAAGCAGCAGGAGTTCGTGCTCCGCACCCTCGAGGAGCGCGACATCCGCTTCGTGCGGCTGTGGTTCACCGATGTGCTCGGCTACCTGAAGTCGGTCGCCGTCGCTCCGGCGGAGCTTGAGCAGGCCTTCGACGAGGGCATCGGGTTCGACGGCTCCGCGATCGAGGGATTCGCTCGCGTGTACGAATCCGACATGATCGCCAAGCCGGACCCGGGCACCTTCCAGATTCTTCCCTGGCGCGCGGAGGCCCCCGGCACGGCCCGGATGTTCTGCGACATCCTGATGCCGGACGGCTCCCCGTCCTACGCGGACCCCCGCTACGTCCTCAAGCGGATCCTCGCCAAGACCTCCGACCTCGGGTTCACCTTCTACACCCACCCCGAGATCGAGTTCTTCCTGCTCAAGGACAAGCCGGTGGACGGCACCCGCCCGGTGCCCGCCGACTCCTCCGGCTACTTCGACCACACCCCGCAGAACGTGGGCATGGACTTCCGCCGCCAGGCCATCACCATGCTCGAATCCATGGGAATCTCGGTCGAGTTCAGCCACCACGAGGGCGCCCCCGGCCAGCAGGAGATCGACCTGCGCTACGCCGACGCGCTCTCCACGGCCGACAACATCATGACGTTCCGCCTCGTCATGAAGCAGGTCGCCCTGGAACAGGGCGTGCACGCCACCTTCATGCCCAAGCCGTTCTCCGAGTACCCCGGCTCGGGCATGCACACCCACCTCTCCCTCTTCGAGGGCGACCGCAACGCCTTCCACGAGTCCGGCGCCGAGTACCAGCTCTCCAAGGTCGGCCGCTCCTTCATCGCCGGTCTCCTCCGGCACGCGGCCGAGACCTCCGCCGTCACCAACCAGTGGGTCAACTCGTACAAGCGCATCTGGGGCGGCTCCCAGCGCACCGCCGGCGCCGGCGGCGAGGCCCCCTCCTACATCTGCTGGGGCCACAACAACCGCTCCGCCCTCATCCGCGTCCCCATGTACAAGCCCGGCAAGACCGGTTCGACCCGCGTCGAGGTCCGCTCCATCGACTCCGGCGCCAACCCCTACCTCACCTACGCCGTCCTCCTGGCCGCCGGCCTCAAGGGCATCGAGGAGGGCTACGAACTCCCCGCCGGCGCCGACGACGACGTCTGGGCCCTCTCCGACGCCGAACGCCGCGCCATGGGCATCGAACCCCTCCCCCAGAACCTCGGCGAGGCCATCGAGCTCATGGAGCGCAGCGAGCTGGTCGCCGAGACGCTCGGCGAGCACGTCTTCGACTTCTTCCTGCGCAACAAGAAGCAGGAGTGGGAGGAGTACCGCTCGGAGGTTACGGCGTTCGAGCTGCGGAAGATGCTGCCGGTGCTCTAGCCCCGCGGGGCGGGGCGGGCCCCTCCGCCGGTCTCCGCCTCCGTCCCGGGGGCGGGACGGGCCGTGGCCGGGGGAGCGCCGTCGGTCTTCATGGTCTCGCCGATCCAGTCCGCGTAGGCGGGCGCGCTGGTGTAGAGGCCGGGGCCCTGCGAGCACGGCACGCCCGGGGCGCCGGGACCCGAGGTGACGCCGATGAGTTCCCAGCGGCCGTGCCGCCCCTTGCGGATCTGCGGTCCGCCCGAGTCCCCGTGGCACGCCATGGCCTTGGGCACGGTGCTGATCGTGCACAGCCGGGTCCGGTCCGCGTAGCCCGGCGAGCACTCGGACTCGGCGCCCCTGCGGGTGTCCAGCTCCTGGAGCCGGTCCGGGAACGTGAACTCGCCGTCGACGACGGTGCCGAAGCCCAGGAGCCGGGTCCGTGTGCCGGGCGGGCCCGCCTGCTCGGCGATCCTGATCGGCCGCTCGCCGACCGGGCGGTCCAGGCGGATCAGCGCGAGGTCGTTCTTGTTGGGGCCCTTGTCGTCGCCGTTCACGTAGCCGGGGTGGACGAAGGCCCGGTCGATCTTCCGGACGGTGCCGCCGGACTTGCGGTGGTCGCTGCCGACCCGCACGATGCCTTCCAGCCTGAGACCTTCGAGCCGCACGCAGTGGGCCGCCGTCAGGACCCACCGCCGGTCGATCAGCGATGCCCCGCAGTTCCCGTCGTGCAGGCCCTGGTCCGGGGCCGACACCGGGATGACCGCCATGAACGGGTAGCTCTCGGTGGAGTCCGAGCCGTTGACGATGGCCCCGGCGCTTCCGGTCATGACGGTGGCGCAGACGGTCGCGGCGAGAACGCCGACCGCGGCGGTGCGAGCGGTACGAGCGGAACGGGTGAGGCGGGCAGTGCGTGTGGCATCGGCGGTACGGCTGCGCGGCTGTTGGAAACTGAGCACAGAGGGTTCCTTCTGCTGGGTCGATCCGTGTGCCTTCAGCCTTGTTGTCCGGGATCTTCCCCGCCATCCGGACAACGGGTCCGTCGGGGGTGTGGTCAACCCCCCTCCGCCGTACCGGCTGGCCGGAAGGACGCGGCGCCCGGCGAAACCCCGCACGCGATACGCGAGCCCCGACCGGCGGGTGCCGTGCCTCGTGCGGGCGCCGCTGTCGATAGGCTGGAGATCGAGCCTTGACCGGGCATGGTCAGTGGAGGCGATGGGATGACAGTGCCGGACGGGCGGCCCGAGAACCGCCGTGGCAGCACCTACACACGGCTGGTGCGGAGCGGGTTCACCGATCCGGCCGCCGCCGAGCGGCTGCTGGACGACGCCGGCGGGCTCGCGGCGCTGCGCGACGACCCCGTGTTCCTGGACGCGCTGGGGGCGACCGCCGATCCCGATCTCGCGCTGCTCGGGCTGGTCCGGCTCGCCGAGTCGCTGGAGGGGAAGCGCGGGGCGGCCGAACGGCAGGCGCTGCTGGACACCGTCGTCACCGCCAAGCCCCTGCGGGACCGGCTGCTCGGGGTGCTCGGGGCGTCCGAGGCGCTCGGGGACCACCTCGCGCGGCACCCCGGCGACTGGCACGCGCTCGTCACGTTCGAGCAGGCCGACCTGCACCCCGGCACCGCCGAGTTCGAACGGGCCCTCGCCGAAGGGGCCGCGGCGGGACGGGAGGCCGGGCTGACGCCGGCCGACGCGCTGCGCGCCGCCTACCGCCGGTGCCTGCTCACCGTCGCCGCCCGGGACGTCACCGGTACCACCGACGTCGCCGAGACCGCCGCCGAACTCGCCGACCTGGCCACCGCCACCCTCCGGGCGGCCCTCGCGATCGCCGCCGACGAGCAGCCCGACGACGCCGCGGCCTGCCGGCTCGCCGTCATCGGCATGGGCAAGTGCGGCGGCCACGAGCTCAACTACGTCTCGGACGTGGACGTCGTCTTCGTCGCCGAGCCGCGCGGCGACACCCTCGAGGGCACGGCGCTGCGGGCCGCCACCCGGCTCGCCTCCCGCATGATGCGCGTCTGCTCGGACATCACCCCCGAGGGCACCATCTGGCCCGTCGACGCCAACCTCCGCCCGGAGGGCCGCAACGGGCCGCTGGTGCGGACGCTCAGCAGCCACCTCGCGTACTACCAGCGGTGGGCGAAGACCTGGGAGTTCCAGGCGCTGCTCAAGGCCCGGCCGATGGCGGGCGACCCCGCGCTCGGGCAGGAGTACGCGGACGCCGTCTCGCCGCTGGTCTGGCAGGCCGCCGAGCGCGAGAACTTCGTCCCCGACGTGCAGCAGATGCGCCGCCGCGTCGTCGCGTCCATCCCCGCCGACCGGCTCGACCGCGAACTCAAGCTGGGTCCCGGCGGGCTGCGGGACGTGGAGTTCGCCGTCCAGCTCCTGCAACTCGTCCACGGACGCAGCGACGCCACGCTGCGCAGCGGCGGCACCCTCGACGCGCTGGCCGCGCTCGCCGCCGGCGGCTACGTGGGGCGGGCCGACGCCGCCGCGCTCGACGCGGCCTACCGCTTCCTGCGTGCCATGGAACACCGCATCCAGCTCCACCGGCTCCGCCGCACCCACCTCGTCCCGGAGAGTGAGGCGGAACAGCGGCGGCTGGGCCGGTCCTTGGGCTTCCGTACGGAACCCGTCACGGAACTGGGCAAGGAGTGGCGGCGGCACTCCCGCGAGGTGCGGCGGCTGCACGAGAAGCTGTTCTACCGGCCGCTGCTGGACGCCGTCGCGCAGCTCGAACCCGGTGAGATCCGGCTCAGTCCCAAGGCCGCCGGGCAGCGCCTGGAGGCGCTCGGGTACGCGGACCCGGCCGCCGCGCTCCGCCATTTGGAGGCGCTCGCCTCGGGAGTGACCCGGAAGGCGGCGATCCAGCGTACGCTGCTGCCCGTGCTGCTGGGCTGGTTCGCGGACTCCTCCGACCCCGACGCGGGACTGCTCAACTTCCACAAGGTGTCCGACGCGTTGGGCAAGACGCCCTGGTACCTGCGGCTGCTGCGCGACGAGGGCGCCGCCGCGGAGAACCTCGCCCGCGTCCTGTCCGCCGGGCGGCTCGCCCCCGACCTGCTGCTGCGTGCCCCCGAGGCGGTCGCCCTGCTGGGCGCCCCCGAAGGGCTGCGGCCGCGCGACCGCGAGGCGCTGGAGCAGGAGACGCTGGCGGCCGTGGGCCGGGCCGAGGACGCGGAGAAGGCCATCGTCGCCGTGCGCGGTGTACGCCGCCGCGAACTGTTCCGCATCGCCGCCGCCGACATCGTCGGCGCGTACGGCCGCCCGGGCGGCCCCACGCCCGGGCCCGGGGAGCGCGACCACGGCGCCCGCTGCGACCTCGTCGGCCGGGCCGTCTCCGACGTCAACGCCGCCGCCCTGGCGGGCGCCCTGCGCGCCGCCGTCCGCGCGGAGTGGGGCGAGACCCTGCCCACCCGGTTCGCCGTCATCGGGATGGGGCGCTTCGGCGGCCGCGAGCAGGGGTACGGCTCCGACGCCGACGTCCTCCTGGTGCACGAGCCCCGGGAGGGGGTCGGTGACGAGGAGGCCGCGAAGGCGGCGTTCGCCGTCGCCAACGAGATGCGGCGGCTGCTGCAACTGCCGACGACCGATCCGCCGTTGCCGATCGACGCGGATCTGCGGCCGGAGGGGAAGTCGGGGCCGCTGGTGCGCAGCCTCGCTTCGTACGCCGCCTATTACCGGCGATGGTCGCTGGTCTGGGAGAGCCAGGCGCTGCTGCGGGCCGAGCCGGTCGCGGGCGACGCGGACCTCGGGCGGCGGTTCGTGGAACTGATCGATCCGCTGCGGTATCCGGCGGAGGGGCTGTCCGAGGACGCCGTACGCGAGATCCGGCGGCTCAAGGCCCGGATGGAGACCGAACGGCTGCCCCGGGGGGCCGACCGGACCACCCACACCAAGCTGGGGCGGGGCGGCCTCTCCGATGTGGAGTGGACCGTTCAGTTGTTGCAGATGCGGCATGGTCACGCGGAGCCCCGGCTTCGTACGACGCGCACGCGGGAGGCTCTCGCCGCGGCGTGCGCGGCGGGTTTCCTGGACGCCGACGAGGCTCGCATCCTCGACGAGGCGTGGGTGCTCGCCACGAGCGTGCGGAACGCGGTGATGCTGGTGCGGGGGCGGCCGGGGGACACGTTCCCCGGTGATCCCCGGGAGTTGGCGGCGGTGGGGCGGTACCTCGGGTACGAGCCTGGGCACGTCGGGGAGATGCTCGACGATTACCGGCGGGTCACCCGGCGGGCTCGGGGCGTGGTGGAGGAGCGGTTTTACGGGGGGTAAGGGGTGGTGCCCCGGTCCCTCCCCTTCGCCGATTCCTGGGGCTGCGCCCCAGACCCCCTTGTCGCGGCTTCGCCGCTTGTCCTCAAACGCCGGACAGGCTGATACAGCCTGTCCGGCGTTTGAGGACAACCGCGCGGAGCGCGGTTTCGGGGGGTCTGGGGGCTTGCCCCCGGGAATCGGCGAAGGGGAGGGACCGGGGCACCCTCACCGCGAAGCGGCGACCTGCCGCGCCAGCCGGTACGGAAACGCCCGGTACCACGCGTACGACACCCCGAACCCGAAGACCAGGCAGAGCAGCCCGCCGACCGCGTCCAGCCAGAAGTGGTTGGCCGTCGACACGATGACGGCGAGCGTCGTCACCGGGTACAGGGCGCCGAGCACCCGTACCCACACCCACCGCGCCAGCAGCGCGATCGTCACGCCGCACCACACCGACCACCCGATGTGCATGGACGGCATCGCGGCGTACTGGTTGGACACGTCGGCGAGGTTGCCGGAGGCCATGGAGCCCCAGGTGTGGTGGACGAGGACGGTGTCGATGAAGCCGGGGCCGTCGTCCATGAGCCGTGGGGGAGCGAGCGGGTACAGGTAGTAGCCGAGGAGGGCCACGGCGGTGGTGGCGAAGAGGGCGAGGCGGGCGGCGGCGTAGCGGCCGGGGTGCCGGCGGTAGAGCCAGACGAGCACGCCGATGGTGAGCACGAAGTGCAGGGTGGCGTAGTAGTAGTTCATGCCGACGATGAGCCACGTCACCGAGTTCACCGCCTTGTTGACGGTGTGCTCGACGGCGATGTGGAGGCTCTGCTCGGTGGACCAGATCCAGTCGGCGTTGCGCTGCGCGTCGGCCCGCTGTTCCGGAACGGCGTTGCGGACCAGGGAGTAGGTCCAGTAGCCGACCGCGATGAGCAGCACCTCGAACCAGAGCCGCGGGCGGCGTGGCGCACGCGGCCGGCGCGGCGACGGCCGCTTCGCCGGCGGCCTGTCCCCGCTTTCCCCGTTGGGTGGCGGGGCGGCCGTGCGGCCTTCGAGGGTCTTTGCAGTCGCTTCACCCATAGGCCCACAGTGTGCCAGAGTCCGCCGGAGCGCAGATCGACCTCAAGTCGGGTTTGGCCTGCTTTCGGCCGGGCGCGCGGACGTCGTACGGGCGCCCGGGGCCGGTGCCGCCCGCCGGGCGGGCGGTGTCAGGCGGTGCGGGCCGGCACCGACCCCGTCGACCCGCGGACGACCAGCTCGGGCAGGAACACGAACTCGCTGTGCGGGGCGGGCGTCCCCCCGATCTCCTCCAGGAGGGCCCGCACCGCCGCCTGCCCCATGGGCCGGACGGGCTGCCGGATGGTCGTCAGCGGCGGGTCGGTGAAGGCGATGAGCGGGGAGTCGTCGAAGCCGACCACGGAGACGTCCCGGGGCACCTCCAGGCCGGCTCTGCGGGCCGCGCGGACCGCTCCCAGGGCCATCATGTCGCTGGCGCACACCACGGCCGTACAGCCGCGTTCCAGGAGCGCGGCGGCGGCCGCCTGGCCGCCTTCCAGGGTGAACAGGGAGTGCTCGACCCACTGCCGGGCGTCGTCGGCGGCCACGCCGAGCTGCTCGGCCATGCCGTGCAGGAAGCCCTCGATCTTGCGCTGTACCGGCACGTAGCGGCGGGGGCCGAGGGCCAGGCCGATCCTGCGGTGGCCGAGCTCCGCCAAATGGGTGACGGCGAGCCGCATCGCGGCCCGGTCGTCGGGGGACACGAACGGCGCCCTGACCTGTGCCGAGAAGCCGTTGATCAGCACGAAGGGCACGCCCTGGGCACGCAGCCGCTCGTAGCGCTGCATGTCGGCGGAGGTGTCGGCGTGCAGGCCGGAGACGAAGATGATCCCGGCGACCCCGCGGTCCACCAGCATCTCGGTCAGCTCGTCCTCGGTGGAGCCGCCGGGCGTCTGGGTGGCCAGCACGGGGGTGTAGCCCTGGCGGGTCAGGGCCTGCCCTATCACCTGGGCGAAGGCCGGGAATATGGGGTTCTCCAGCTCGGGGGTGATCAGCCCGACCAGTCCGGCGCTGCGCTGCCGCAGCCGCACCGGCCGTTCGTAGCCGAGCACGTCGAGCGCGGCCAGCACGGACTGGCGGGTGGAGGCGGCCACCCCCGGCTTGCCGTTGAGGACGCGGCTGACGGTTGCTTCGCTGACACCCGCCTGGGCTGCGATATCGGCCAGCCGTGCGGTCACGGGAGGTGACTGTACCGGTCGCATCTCAGACTTCCCACCAGACGCAGGAGTCGGCGGGCAGCCGGACGGCCCCGGCGTGGAACTCCAGGGCGGCGGTGGCGAGCACCGGACGCCCCGGAACCGTGAGTTCCACTTCCTCGGGAAGGGTGTTGAGGGTGCACACGAACCCCGGCCGGGAGAACGCCAGAACCCCCTCCGGCGCCGTCAGCCACGTCATCTCCCCGTCGCCCAGCCCGGGCAGGGCCCGCCGCAGGGCCAGCGCGGAGCGGTAGAGCTCCAGCGTCGAGCGGGGGTCGCCGGACTGCGCCTCCACCGACAGCGCCCGCCACGCGGCGGGCTGCGGCAGCCAGCTCCCGCCCGGGCCGAAGCCGTACGGCGCCTCCCCGCCCGACCACGGCAGCGGCACCCGACAGCCGTCGCGGGTGCCGTCCTGGCCGTCCCCCCGGAAGAAGGCCGGGTCCTGCCGCACCTCGTCCGGCAGGTCCACGACCTCCGGCAGCCCCAGCTCCTCGCCCTGGTAGACGTAGGCGGAGCCGGGCAGCGCCAGCATCAGCAGCGCGGCGGCCCGGGCCCGGCGCATCCCCCGCTCCCCGCCGCCGTACCGGGTGGTGTGCCGCACCACGTCGTGGTTGGAGAGCACCCAGGTGGTGGGCGCGCCGACGGAACGGGTGGCGGCCAGCGAGTCGTCCACGACCCGCCGCATCGGCTCAGCACCCCAGGCGCAGGTCAGGAACTGGAAGTTGAACGCCTGGTGCAGCTCGTCCGGGCGGACGTACAGGGCCAGCCGCTCGGGCGACGGCGCCCACGCCTCCGCCACGCCGATCCGCTCGCCGGGGTACGAGTCCAGCAGCCGGCGCCAGGAACGGTGGATCTCGTGGACGCCGTCCTGGTCGAAGAACGGCAACACCTGGGCGCCGATCAACTTGGCCTGTTCCTTTCGCCCGATGTCGGGCAGGCCCGCCGCCTTGACCATGCCGTGCGCCACGTCGATGCGGAAGCCGTCCACGCCGAGGTCCAGCCAGAAACGGAGCACCGACTCGAACTCCGCCCGCACCTCCGCGTCGTCCCAGTTGAGGTCCGGCTGCTCGGGGGCGAACAGGTGGAGGTACCACTCGCCGGGGGTGCCGTCGGCGTCCGTCGTGCGCGTCCAGGCCGGGCCGCCGAAGACCGACTCCCAGTCGTTCGGCGGCAGCTCGCCGGCCGCGCCGCGGCCCGGGTGGAAGTGGTAGCGCGCCCGCGCCGGGCTGCCCGGCCCGGCCGCCAGCGCCTCCCGGAACCAGGCGTGCCGGTCGGAGGTGTGGTTGGGCACGATGTCCACGATCACCCGCAGGCCGAGGCGGTGCGCCTCGCGGACGAGGTCGTCCGCGTCCCGGAGATCCCCGAACAGCGGGTCGACCGCCCGGTAGTCCGCCACGTCGTACCCGCCGTCCGCCTGCGGCGACGCGTAGAACGGCGTCAGCCACACCGCGTCCACGCCCAGCTCCGCCAGGTACGGCAGCCGCTCCCTCGCTCCGCGCAGGTCGCCGATGCCGTCGCCGTCGCTGTCGGCGAAGGAGCGGACGTAGATCTGGTAGATGACGGCTCGGCGCCACCACGCGTCCGTGCCGGACGGGGTGGTGGCGGGGTGGGTTGCCGTGACGGGGGCGAGGTTGTGGGTCATGGAGGTCCTCACGGGTGGTGGTGTGGAGGGTGGTGGGGCGCCTGCGGCGGGAGGTGCCCCGGTCCCTCCCCTTCGCCGATTCCCGGGGAGGTCCCCGGACCCCCGAAACCGCGCTCCGCGCGGTCGTCCTCAAGCGCCGGACGGGCTGGATCGGGCGCCCCACTCAGCCCGTCCGGCGCTTGAGGACGAGCGGCGGAGCCGCGAAAGGGGGGCTGGGGGCTTGCCCCCAGGAAACGGTGAAAGGGAGGGACCGGGGCACAACCCGCCCGGAGGGCTACCCCTTCGTGCCGCCGGCCGTCAGCCCGGCGACAAGGTGCCGCTGGGCGAAGAAGAACGCCACCCCCGCCGGCACGGCGATGAGCACGGCGGCCGCCGTCATCAGCCCCCACTCCGCCTTCTGCTGCCCGACGAACGTCTGGAGCCCCACCGCCAGGGTGTAGTGCTCCTCGCTGCTCATGAACTGGCCGGCGAAGGCCACCTCGCCCCAGGCGGTGATGAAGGAGTAGAAGCCGGTGACGGCGAGGCCGGGCCGGGCCAGCGGCAGGATGAGCCGCCAGAACGTACCGAAGGGGGTCAGCCCGTCGACCCGTCCGGCCTCGTCGATCTCGGCGGGTATGGAGTCGAAGTAGCCCTTGAGCATCCAGGCGCAGAAGGGCACGGAGACCGAGCAGTAGGTCAGGATCAGACCGCCGTGGGAGTCCAGCAGCCCCAACCGCCCCAGGATGTCGTAGAGCGGCACGATCAGCACCGCCATCGGGAACATCTGCACCACGAGGAACGTCCACATCAGCGGCCGGCTGCCCGGGAACCGCATGCGGGACACCGCGTACCCGGCGGTCGCCGCGATCAGCACGCCGATCACCGTCGCCCCCAGGGCCACGATCACCGAATTGCCGAACCAGGTCAGGAACTTCGTCTCGGTCAGGACGTGCCGGTAGTTCCCCCACCCGAACCCCGAGAATCGGGTGGGCTCCTGCCAGCCGTCCCGCCCCCGCAGTGAGACGAAGACGATGAACAGCACCGGGAAGAGGGCGACGAGCGACGCCGCGATCAGCGTCGCGTGCAGGGCGACGGACGCGCCCCGCGAGCGCTCCCCGCGCGTGCGTGCCTTCCGCGTCATCGCGCTGCCTCCTGCCGTGCGAGCAGCCTGCGGTAGAACACGGCGAACACCAGCAGCAGCGAGAGGATGAGGATCCCGTACGTCGCCGAGCCCGCGTAGTCCCGGATGCCCTGGAAGGCCAGCCGGTAGGAGTACGTCACGAGGATCTCGCTCTCGGAACTCGCGCCCTGCCCGATCAGCAGGTAGATGACCTGGAACATGTTGAACGACCAGATGGTGCCCAGCAGGATCACCGTCCCGCTCACCGGCCGCAGTCCCGGCAGGGTGACGTGCCGGAACCGCTGCCAGGGCGAGGCGCCGTCCATCTCGGCCGCCTCGTGCAGTTCGGCCGGGATGGACTGCAGCCCGCCGAGGATCGCGACCATCATGAACGGCACGCCCAACCACACGTTGACCGCGACGGCCGACACCTTCTGGAGGAGGCTGTCGCCGAGCCAGTCGACCGCGCCCACGCCCAGCTTCCCCAGCACCGCGTTGAGCACGCCGTACTTCTCGTTGAACATCAGCCGCCACGAGAAGGTGGCGACGAACGCGGGCACCGCCCACGGCAGGATCAGCAGCACCCGGTACAGCCCGCGGAGGCGCATCCCGCGGTGGAGCAGCAGGGCCAGCCCGAGGCCGATCACGTAATGGAGGAAGACGCAGGAGGCCGTCCAGACGACGGTCCAGCCGAGCCGGCCGTAGAAGTGGCCCTCCTGGCCGGAGAGCACCTTCCAGTAGTTGTCCAGCCCGACGAACCGGTAGGTCGACGGGATGTGGTTGACGCCGATCGTCCGGCCGATGTTGGCCTCGTCGGCGTCGGTGAGGGAGAGGTAGATCCCCCGGCCCAGCGGGTACCCGACGAGGACGGCGAGGACGACGACCACCGGCAGCACCATCGCCCAGGCGTACCAGTGGGTGTCGAAGGACCGGCGGACCCGCGCCGGCAGGCCGGGGCGGGAGCGGGCGGTCGAGGTCACGGCGGCGGTCACGGCATTACTCCTGGACCGCGTAGTCCTTGAGGAGGGCGGACTTCCACTCCTTGGCCGTGGCGTCCAGACCCGCCTGCGGCTCCTCCTTGAGCGTCAGGATCCGGGTGTAGTGCTGGAGCCAGACGGTGAACAGGTCGCCGCCCTGCGGGATCGGCGGGCGCGGGTGCGCCGTGGCCAGCGCCTCGTGGAAGGACTTGCGGACCGGGTCGGCCAGCACCTCCGGCGTGTAGGCCGCCTTGCGCGTCGGCAGCAGCCCGACCGCCTTGGAGATCTCGGTCTGGCGCTCGGCGTCCGTCATGAAGCGGGTGAAGAGGTACGACGCGTCGAAGTTCCCCGAACCGGCGTAGACCACCAGGTTGTGTCCGCCCACCGGAGCCCCCGCCACCCCGGTCGACCCCGCCGGCACCGCCGCGATGCCCAGGTTGCCCTTGTCCTTGAACGCCTCGCCGCCGAACAGCTCCTTGGTCGCCCAGGGGCCGTCGATCAGCATCGCCAGCCTGCCGTTCTTGAAGTCCGTCTTCAGCGCGTTGTACCCGTCGGTACCCGCGGGCTTGGGCGCCGCGCCCGACTTCACCAGGTCCACGGCGGTCTCGACGCCCTTGCGGGACGCCGCGTCGGAAATGGTGATCTTCTTGGCCGCCGCGTCGACCATGTCGCTCTTCTCGCCGTAGAGGAACGGCAGCGAGTAGTAGCTGTCCGGGCTGAGCCCGATGCCGCCCGCGCCCGCCTTCTCCTTGACCTTCTTCGCCGCCTCCTTGACCTCCTGCCAGGTGGCCGGCGGCTTGTCCACGCCCGCCTTCCTGAAGAGGTCCTTGTTGTAGAGCAGCCCGAGCGTGTCGGTGACCTGCGGGACGCCGTACGTCTTGCCCTCGTAGGCGGCGTTCTTCAGCGGCCCCTCCAGGAAGTCGTCCGTCTTGTCCAGGGCCGGCGTCCCGGTGAGGTCCTTGAGGTAGCCGAGCTGCGCGAAGCCCGGCGTCCAGCCGACGTCCGAACGGAGGACGTCCGGGGCGCCCTTGCCGGTGGAGGCGGCGGTCTTGAACTTCTGCTGCGCCTGATCGAAGGGCACGTTGACGTAATCGACCTTGATCTTCGGGTACTTGGCCTCGAAGTCCTTCACCAGCTTCCGGAAGGCCGGTGCCTCGTTGGTGGCGTCCGACGTGTCCCACCAGGTGACCGTCCCGCTCACACTGCCCGGATCCTCGGCCGCCTTGGACCCGTCACCCCCGCCCCCGCCGCCGTCACCGCCGCAGGCGGTCACGGTCAGGGCCAGCACACCGACGACGGCGGCGACCGATATGCCTCTTCGCATCCGGTTCTCCTCTTCACGAGGGCCGTTCCTTGAGCGGGCGGCCCGAGCTGAGGAGGAAGCTAACAGGCTGCAATCTCTTGCGAAAGAGCTTGCAAGGAGGGAAAGCGGGGATTTCCGGGTCGTCACCGGACCGTGTCCTGAGGGGTTGACCGGTGCGGGTGGGACTCGTACGGTCTCGGGGCGCGGTGCGGCGTGGCGCGGATGGCCGGGAGGCGAGGGCGCCTTGCAACCGTCATGCAGTCCGCTTGCAACGTGACGTGAGTGGTGTGAGCGGCGTGGTGTGACGTGGCGTGACGTGACGAGGCGGTAGGGGACGCGGGGCGCGGGGACGCGGCCGAAGGCGTACGGGACGCCGCCGGTCCCCCCCGAGGCCGTAGGAGTCCGCGTTCGCGTCCGCTGCCGCTTGCCGCCGCCCGCCGCCGCTCGCTGCCGACGACCCGGGGAGCCGCCATGCCGCACACCACCGTCCTGCGGAGAGCCTTGACCGCCGCGCTCGCCCTGGTGGCGGGCGCCGCCGTCGCCGCGCCCCCGGCGCACGCCGGGGGCCGGGGCAGGGCGCCCGGTGAACGGGACGTCACCGCCGTCCTGTTCCAGTGGCCCTACGACGCCGTGGCGCGCGAGTGCGGCGCCGCGCTGGGCCCCGCCGGGTACGGCCACGTCCAGGTGTCGCCGCCCCAGGAGCACATCCGGGGCCCGCAGTGGTGGACCTCGTACCAGCCCGTCGGCTACCGGATCGCCGGCCGGCTCGGCGACCGCGCCTCCTTCGCGGCCATGGTGACCGCCTGCCACCGGGCCGGGGTGAAGGTCGTCGTGGACGCGGTGCTCAACCACATGTCCGCCGGATCCGGTACGGGCACCGGCGGCACGCCGTACACCAAGTACGCCTACCCCGGGACGTACGGGGACGCCGACTTCCACCCCTGCCGCCAGCCGATCACCGACTACACCAGCCGGGACGACGTCCAGAACTGCGAACTCGTCGGCCTCGCCGACCTGGACACCGGCAGCGAACGCGTCCGCGACCGCCTCGCCCGCTACCTCGACGACCTGCTCGCGCTCGGCGCCGACGGTTTCCGCATCGACGCCGCCAAGCACATCCCGAGCACCGACCTGGCGGCCGTCAAGGCACGGCTGAGCAAGCCGGACGTCTACTGGAAGCAGGAGACGATCCACGGCGCCGGCGAGGCGGTACAACCGGAGGAGTACCTCGGCACCGGCGACGTCCAGGAGTTCCGCTACGCCCGCGAACTCAAACGGATCATGACCCAGGGCCACTTGGCCGAGCTGCGGACCTTCGGAGAGGCGCGCGGCTGGGTGCCGTCCGGGTCGGCGTCCGTCTTCGTCGACAACTGGGACACGGAACGCGACGGCAGCACGCTCGACCGCACCATGGGCCCCGTCTACGCCCTCGCCAACGTCGCCCTGCTCGCCTGGCCCTACGGGTCCCCCGACGTCCACTCCGGGTACGCCTTCACGGACCGCGACGAGGGAGCGCCGGGCGGCGGGTGGACGTACGAGCACCGGCGGGCGGAGACGGCGGGGATGGTCGGGTTCCGTGCGGCGGTGCGGGGGAGTGGCGTCGGGTACTGGTGGGACGACGGAGGCGACGCGGTCGCCTTCGGGCGGGGACGGAAGGGGTTCGTGGTGCTCAACCATGGGCGAGGGGCCCTTGAGCGGACGTTCGCCACCGGGCTGCCGGAGGGGGAGCACTGTGACGTGCTGAGCGGACGCCGGGTGCGGGTCGGCCGGGACGGCCGGCTGACGGCGAGGGTGGCGGCGGACTCGGCGCTGGCCGTGGTCTCCTGCGCGAAAGCGGCCGGGCGCGGTTTCCGGGGGCCTGGGGGCCCGGACCCCGGAAACCGGTGAAAGGAGGGACCGGGGCACTCAACCCCCCTCCCCGGCCGACCGCTTAGGATTCACCCATGAACCCCCGGCCGCGCCGCAGAATGGACGTGGAACAGCGACGCCGGCAACTGATCACAGTAGCCCTGGACCTGTTCAGCGAACGCCCGCCCGAGGACGTCTCCCTCGACGACGTCGCGGAAGCGGCGGGAATCTCCCGCCCCCTCGTCTACCACTACTTCGCGGGCAAACAGAGCCTCTACGAGGCGACGTTGCGCCGCGCCGCCGACGACCTCACCGCGCTGCTGACCGCGTCATGCCAAGGACCGCCCGGCGAAGGTCTGTTGGCGGTGGCCGGCCGGTTCCTCGACTTCGTCGAGACGCACGGCGCCGGCCGTTTCACGCTGCTGCGCGCCCACCCGGACCTGATCGACGAGGTACGGGAAGCGGCGTACGGGCACCTCCTCGGGCACCTGGGCGTCGAGACGCCGGGGCCCCGGCTGGAAGTGGTCCTGCGGTCGTGGATCTCGCTCGCGGAGACGGCCGCCCGCTGGTGGCCGGACGGCCGCCGGATCCCGCGCGCCGAGCTGGAGTCGCAGCTCGTGCACTCGTTCGTGGCGCTGACCGCGGTGGGCGCGGCGCACGACGACGGGATGGCGGCCGTGCTGCGGCGGATCGTGGCCGAGGAGCCGGCGGACGGCCCGTTCACCGAGGCGGCGACGGCACTGGCCGCCCTCTGAACCGGCCTCACCTCAACGCGGCCACCCGCTTCCCGTCCCGCGTCCGCCCGGCCAGCCGGGCCACCGCGCCCTGCCCGGCCGGGAGGGTGAGGACCGGACCCGGCCCGCTGCCGTGGACGCCGCCCGTCGCGGTGATCGAGACGACGTCCGGGCTGCCCGCCGCCAGGGCGTACCAGGAACCGCCGGGCGACTTCCACAGCGCGCCCGCCAGGACGTGCGGCTGCCGGGGGCCACAGGCCGGGGAGTCCTCGGCCCGGGCCACGACGGCCGCCTGACCGCCGGGACGGCCGCCCGGCGCCAGGAACTGGGCGACCGCGCGCCCGCCCGCGCCGCGCCACGTCTCGGTGCGCGTGCACAGCCACTCCGCGACCCCGGCGCCGCCGGGCAGCGGCTGCCGGGCGAACTGCCAGGTGTTGACGGCCCGTACGCCCTGCGAACGCAGGCTCGGCAGCAGGCAGGCGGTGTGCGCCCAGGCGGCGCGCTCGGCCGCGCCCGCGTCGGCGGCGCCGGGCGCCCCGCCGGTGAGACGTGCCGGGACGAGCTCGCCGAGGTCGGTCGCCAGCCGCCCGCCGAGCTGGAGCACCGGCCAGGACCGGCAGTCGCCCGCCGCCGCCGGGCCCGTCGTCGGGTCGGTCACGCCGTCCGCGTTCCGGTGCAGGGGCTGGGCGCTCCCGGCCGGGTCGAGCAGGTCGCGGACGGCCGTCGTGGCGACCCAAGGAGCCGTCAGATACCGCACGTTGCCGTCGGTACGGCCGAGGACGACCGCCGTCGCGGTGTCGGTGTCGGCCGCGTCCGCCCGCGCGAAGTCCAGGGCGGCGGCCGTCGCGTCGCCGTTCCTCGCCTCGGCGTACCGGACGACGCGCAGCCCGTCGTAGAGCAGCACGACCACCGCCGAGTCGACCGCGCCCGCGTAGAGCAGTTGCGGCGGGCCGGGGGCGGGTCCGGCCGGTGTGCCGGGGGTGGCGGTCACGCGGACCGTGCTCCCCGGGCGGGCCCACACGGACAGCGCACGCCGGAGCAGCGCCTCGTCCTCCGTGCGGTCGCCGCGGGCCGGCCAGGAGGCGAAGCCCGGACGGTCGGCGCGGCGCCAGGCGTCGGCCGGCGCGCGGGTCAACCGGCCCGGGTCGAGCGCCTGTTCGGCGGCGGCGTTCCGGGCGTACGCCGGGGCCGCGGCGCCGTCGGGCCCCCAGCCGCCGCCCGACAGGGCGAGCAGCGTGCCGCAGACCACGGTCGCCGCCAGGGCCGCCGCCCCGGCCCGCAGGTGCTGGCGGCGGCGCATCAGGTCGGTGGGGCGCGCCTGGAGCGAACACGGGTCGAACTCCGCCGACGCCAGCAGCGACCCGTCCCGCGAGCCCGCCGGCACCTGCACGGCCGCCGCCTCGGCGAGGGCCGCGCCCGGCTCGGCCACCCCGGCCGCCGCCAGCAGCGCCCGCACCTCCCGGTCGGTCGGCAGCTCCAGGGCGCGCAGCACGAACGCCGCGCGGGCGGGCGGGGACAGCCGGCCGAGGGCCTGGTCGAGAGCCAGTTCGTCGGCCCCTCCCGAGCGGGGGAACAGCCGCAGGCCCCACACCTGCGGGAGCGGCGGCGGCAGTTGCCCGGGGCGCGGCGGCCACAGCCGGCCGCGCGGCCGGCCGGCCGCCAGGGCGCCGCGCAGCACCCGCAGCCGGACGTAGGCGTAGCCGGGGTCGTCGTTCCGCCGCCCCTCCGCCCCGCGCGGACCGGGGACGGCGGTACCCGCCGCGCACTCGACGAGACTCACCCGGTTGCGCGGCAGGGACCGCTGGACCAGCGCGTGCGCGGTGAGCACCCTGCGGTTGCGGCCGAGACCGGAAGGCAGTACGAGGTAGCCCAGGCGCACCAGGCGGGGGTAATGCTCGACGATCGCGGCCTCGGCCTGCTCGATGTCGAGGGGACTGGTGGTGTCGGGGGCGCCGGCGGCGTCGGCGGGGGTGCCGTCGGAGGGCCGGGGGGCTGTCGCTTGCTGCTCCACGTCGGTAGAACGAGTGAATGGTGGGATGGTCACCTCACCCCCGCGAGCGACTCGCCCCCGCGAGCGACGGCGCACCGGGGCGGCCGGGAGGGGCCGGCCGGGAGGGGGCCGGGCGGCTCTCCGTACACCTTGCGAAGGCGACCTACACCCCGCGCCGCGTCGTCCCCCCTGCCGTCCTACGCCACGTACCGCGCCCGGATCCGGTTCACGGCCGTGTCCGGGACGCCCAGGCCGACCCGTACGTACCCCTCGACCGACCCGTACAGCCGCCGTACCTCCTCCAGCGCCGCCGCCAGGTACGCCGGCCGGACGCCGAAGATCGCGGAGGCGATCTCCGGGTCGCCGCCGGCCGCGGTGAAGCGGTCGGTGATCGGCGCGAACGCGGCGCGTACGGCGGGTTCGACCGCCAGGTATTCCGCCTCCGCCGTCTCCGGCGCGGCGCCGAGCAGCAGCAGGAGGACCGTCGCGGCCCAGCCGGTGCGGTCCTTGCCGGCCGTGCAGTGGAAGAGGAGCGGCCCGCAGTCCGGTTCGGCGAGGGTGGTCAGCAGCCGGCCGTAGGCGCGGCAGGCGGCCTCGGAGGTGACGAACGCGCGGTACGACTCGCACATCAGCTTCTCCGCCTTGCCGCCGCCGAGGCGTTCGTCCGCGGCGGCCGGGCTGCCCAGCACCGACTCGATGTGCGCGGGCATCGCCGCACCGCCCGGGACCGTCCCCTCGGCCAGGACGTCGGCGACGATGAGCCGGGCGCCGCGGGGGAGCCGGTCCGGGTGCTCGCGGCGCTCGTTCTCGCTGCGGAGGTCCACCACCGTGCGGATGCCGAGCGCCGCCACGGCCGGGTCCGCCGCCGGGTCGTGCCGGTCGAGCTGGCCGGAACGCAGCAGCAGGCCCGGCCGCACGGCGGAGTTGCCCACGAGCGCGATGCCGCCGAGGTCGCGGAGGTTGATAATGGTCGAGGCGTCGAACTGCGGCATGCGCGCGTCTCCCTCTTGTCGGCCTTCGGCGTTGTCGCGGGCGTTTTTCCGCTTTCCACTTTTATTGTGGAGAACGGTAGCCGAGCCCGCGACGGCACCACCGTGCGAGGGGCGCTTCGCGGGGGTGCGAAGCCGTGCGCGAGGCGCTCAGGGCAGCCGTACGCCCCCTCCCTGCCGGACGCGCGTACTCCGTACGGGCGTAGGAGCGTGCGGACGCGCCGTGCCGCCCCGCCTCACCCCCGGTCCAGATACGCCAGCACCGCCAGCACCCGCCGGTTGTCGTCGTCGGAGGGCGCCAGCCCCAGCTTCCCGAAGATGTTCGAGGTGTGCTTGGCCACCGCCCGCTCGGTGATGGTGAGCCGCTCCGCGATGGCCGTGTTCGACCGGCCCTCGGCCATCAGCTCGATCACCTCGCGCTCGCGCGGCGTCAGCCGGGCCATCGGCGCGTCCTGCGAACGCCGGGACAGCAACTGGGAGATGACCTGCGGGTCCATCGCCGTACCACCCGCCGCCACCCGCCGTACCGCGTCGACGAACTGCTCGGCGTCGAAGACCCGGTCCTTGAGGAGATAGCCGATCCCACCGGTGCCGTCGGCCAGCAGCTCCTGCGCGTACAACTGCTCCACGTGCTGCGACAGCACGAGCACCGGCAGCCCCGGCACGGCCTTGCGCGCGGCCAACGCGCACTGCAGCCCCTCGTCGGTGAACGACGGCGGCAGCCGGACGTCCACCACCGCCACGTCCGGCCGCAGCTCGGCCAGTGCCCGGGTCAGCTCGGGGCCGCTCTCCACCGCGGCGACGACCTCGAAGTCGTACGCCTCCAGCAGCCGGACCAGCCCGTCACGCAACAGAAAGAGGTCTTCGGCAAGGACGACGCGCACAACGGCTCCATGGTGATCAGGCCCGTGCCCCCCACGGGCCCGGTGACCCCCACATGGTCCCCCATGGCGTCGGAGCGCTCGCGCGCTCGGCGTCAGGGCGCCGCGGGCTCGGCGTCAAGGCGCCACGGGCTCGGCGTCAAGGCTTCGCGGGCTCGGTGTCAGGACTCCGCGGGCTGGGTGTCAGGACTCCGGGTCCGGTTCCCGCCGCGGCTCGGGGCCCAGGGTGAAGTCCGCGTAGTCGAAGCCGGGCGCCACCACGCAGGAGACCAGTACCGGTTCGTCGCCGGCGGGCTCGGCCGACTGCCACACCCCGCCCGGGACCAGGAGCTGCGGCCACTGCCCGGTCTCGACGGCCGGTCCCAGGACCCGCTCGACGGCCCCCGGATCCCCGGATCCTTCGACGCCGGATGGCTCGATGACGCCGGAGGGCTCGGTGACGCCGGACCCCGTGGCGCCGGATCCACCAGTGACGCCGGATGCCGCGGCGCCGACTCCCTCGCCGTCGAGTTTCTCCAGTCCCTCCAGCCGCATCCGCAGCGGGCCGCCGCGGTGCCACAGCCACAGCTCGTCGGAGCGCACCCGGTGGCGGCGGGAGCGTTCGCCCGGGTGCAGCAGGAAGAGGATCCCCGTCGCGAACGGCCGCGGCCCCGGGTAGCCGTCGGGCACGGCGGTACGGGTGGTCCGCCAGGTCTCACGGAACCAGCCGCCCTCCTCCGGATGCGGGCGCAGACCGAGAAGGGCCACCAGCGGGGAGAGCTCCGTCATGGACCCAATGTGGCAGCACGCGGGCCTCGCCGCCGCCCGGTCGGCCGGATCGGGGGCGGGAGAGCGTGGTGAGGCGGGTGGGGCCGGTGGGACGAGAGCGGGGGCGATGCGCCGAGCGGCGGAACGAGAAGCCGGGCGGAACGAGAAGCCGGGCGGATCGAGAAGCCGGGCGAGGCGGGAAGCCGGGCAGGGAGAGGAGGCGGTGCGGAACGAGCCGGACGGGCAAACGGAGCCGGGCAGGACGGGGGCTGTACGGAACGGGGGCCTGTGCCGGACGAGGGCTTGGGTCGAACGAGGGGCTGTGCCGAACGAGGGCCTGGGCGGAACGAGCCGGACTGGAAAGAAGGCCGGGCAGTAAGGGTCCGGGCGGGCCAGAACCCAGGCAGGGCGAACGGCGCGCTCAGCCGGCCGCCGCCGTGAGGGCGCAGGGAACCTCGATCGTGACCAGCGTCGGTCCGCCCGGCGGGCTGCTGACGGCCAGGATCCCGTCGAACGCCCCGAGCCGCCGCTCGACGCCCAGCAGCCCCGTGCCGGCACGGACGTCGGCGCCCCCGCGGCCGTTGTCGGTGACGGCGGCGCGCAGCATCCCGTCCGCGTGGTGCAGGTCGATCCAGATCCGGTCGGCGCCGGAGTGCTTGACGGCGTTGGTGAGCACCTCGCTCACCGCGAAGTAGGCGGCGGACTCGATCGGTTCGGGCGCCCGGCCCGGCAGGGCCACCGCCGTCTCCACGGGCAGCGGCAGCCGCAGGGCCAGTGCCCGGACGGCGTCTCCGAGACCGCGCTCGGCCAGTACCGGCGGGTGGATGCCGCGCACCAGGTCCCGCAGTTCGGTCAGGGCCTCGGCGGAGTCCGCGCGGGCGGCGGCGAGCAGCCGCTTGGCCTGCGCCGGGTCCTTCTCGATCAGCGCCTCGACGGTGCCCAGGCTCATGCCCATGGCGACCAGCCGGGCTTGCGCCCCGTCGTGCAAGTCGCGTTCGATGCGGCGGAGTTCGGCGGCGGAGCTGTCCACGGCGTCGTGCCGGGTCTCCGTCAGGTGCTCGATGCGCTGCGCCATTTCCCGCTGCGGGGTGGGCTGTAGGAAGGCGCGGGCCATCCGGAAGTCGGCGCGCAGCATGGCCGGCGCGGTGGCGACGCCGAGGACCGCGTAGACCGCGCCGAGGGCGACGGCCATGTTGGCGGTGGACTGGCTGCCGACGTGCAGGAAGGTGAACCACACGTTGCCGTCGGCGCGGACGATCGGCTTCCACACCCCGGCGGCCAGCACGATGCCCCACGGCAGGTAGAGGACGAGCCCGGGCGGCAGGACGGCCAGCGTGAAACCGGCGCCCATGTCGACCAGCAGCCACTGGAGGTCGCGCCAGGTGGCCGGGTCCCGCAGCAGCGCCATGCAGCGCTCGACCGTCCCCAGGAAGCCGGCCCGGGCGCGCACCGGCTGGTACGGGCTGGGGATCCGGACGTCCGACCACTTCAGGGCCCAGGCCCGGCGCTGGTCGGCGTAGGCCCGTACGGCCTTGAGAATGTACGGGGTGGTGAAGAGGCCGAGCCCGACGGGGATCAGGCAGATCGACACCACGGCGAGGGTGAACAGCAGGGTCGACGCCACCAGCCCCCACAACGCGAGCCTCATGGACCTCGCGACTGCACCGAACGCTCGGCTGATCCCCATCGGTTTTCCCGCCCCGTCATTCGCCGTCCGGGGCGGTCGCCCCGGATCCGGCCCCCAGTCTGCCGCCCGCCGGCCGCCCGGTCACGGGGTGCAACCGGCGGAGCGGGGGTGTACCCGGCAACACCCTCTCACCTGGCCTCCCGTCCCCACGGGAGGGGTCGGGCGGCCGGGACGGCACGGCTTCCGTTCCTGACGTCAGGGGCGTGACGGACCACGCGGACTCCGGCCGGGGCCCCGGCCCGGGCAGCGGCTGGGCCCGGCCGCTGCCCGCCCGACCCCGGCTGCCCGGCTGGGCCTGGCTGCCCGGCCGGGCCTCTGGAGCACCCGCCACCCACGGCCGCCGTCCTCGGGTGGCTGCCGCCCCCGCCGCGGTGGCGCGGACGGTGCTGCTGCCCGCGGTCTGGCCCTGCCGGGCGAAGGGAACCGGCGTGCTCCGCGCGTACCGCGCCGGCTCCCGGACCTCATGGGCCCGGGGCGCCGACAGTCGGCGTGTGAGTGACGAGACGTCAGAAGTCGGTCAGCGGCGCGTACTTGTAGCCGACCCGGCGCACGGTGACGATCGACGAGCGGTGCTCCGCCCCCATCTTGCGGCGGAGCCTGGCCACGTGGACATCGACCGTGCGGCCGTCGCCCACGTGTCCGTAGCCCCACACCGTGGTCACCAACTGATCGCGGGTGTGCACCCGGTGGGGATGGGCCACCAGGTGGGCCAGCAGCTCGAACTCCAGGTAGGTCAGGTCCAGCGGCCGTCCCGCGACGCGGGCGATCCGCTGCTCGGGGTCGATGCTCACCAGGCTGTCACCGTGCCCGGCGGGGCGGGGAGCGGCGGAGAGGGAGCCGGTGGGGTCGCCGGTGATGGTGGCGGGTGAGGCGCCTGCGGGGCCTGACGTGCCTGCGGTGCTCGCGGAGCCGACGGGGTGCGCGGGGCCGGCGGGGGCCGGGAGGTGTCCCGCCGTATGCAGGTCGGCGGGTACGAGCACCAGGTAGCCGATCATCGGCGGCCGGCCCGGCAGGACCGGCAGCGCCTCCTGCGGAGCCGGCAGCCAGGTCGCTCCCGGATGCAGCAGGTCGGCGACCGGCGGAGCCTCGTCGGGAGCGACGGCACGGAGGCGGTGGCGCTGGGCGGGAACGCCGGGAACGCCGGGAGCGGCGGGGGCGGCAGGTACGGCCGAGGCGGCGGGGTGGACGGGATGAGGGCGGGGGTGAGAGTGAGGGGGATGGGCGGGTGAGGGGGTCGCAGCGGTGACGGCGGTCGCGGCGGTCAGCGTACGGAGGTTCGACATGAGCTCAGCTCTTTCGCGCGGTGAACGTCGAAAAGACGTGCTGGCGCGGGCCGTTGGCCGGCAGTGGTGCCGACGGCTGACTTCGACGGGGGTCAGCGAGGAAGGTGGGCCTGCGCGCGAGGACACGCGCGACAACACACTCGGTCGAAGTCGTGGTGCTGACGGGACGGCCAGAAGGGCTCGAGGTCGCTGCGACCCTTCGCGATGTTCCGGTGGCTGGCCATGCCCCTATTGAAACATGGCCACGGCCGGGGGAGCAGGCCCGTTTCGGGCATGTGACCGGGAACGCGGGGGCAGAGCGCCGGCCGGCACGGACCAGGCCGGGCTCGCGGGCCCGGCCGCCACAGGTCCGGGCGGGCCCGCGAGACCGACGCCCCCAGGAGATCAGGGAGGTCGAGGAGCTCACGGGAGCTCACGGGAGACCTCGGGAGCTCACGGGACATCACGGGAGACCACGGGAGCTCGCGGACATCACGGGAGACCACCGGTGCTCCGCTTCCGCAGGGCGCGGCGTTCAGCGGACCACCGTGGAACTCAGTAGTCCACCGTGATCCGCCGCGCCGGCCCGTCCACCCGGACCGTGCCTCCGTAGGGGATGACCTGCTGCGGGTCGGTGTGCCCCAGGTCGACGTCGAAGACGACCGGAGCCTCGGGCGCGTACTCGTCGAGCGCGCGGCCCACCGCCTCCCGCAGCGCCCGCCGGTAGGCGTCGCCCTCCTCGGGAGTGCGCCGCCGGTCCAGCGACCAGCCCTTCGCCCGGCCCACCAGGACGGCGGCGAAGCGGCGCAGCAGCCCCCGCTCGCCCATCGCGCGCAGGACGCCGTACACGTCGGCCGGGCGCGGCTGGTCCTCGGAGGTCTCGAGGAAGAACACGCACCCTTCGTAGGCCTCCGGCTCCCTGATCTCCCGGCCGGTCATGAGGAGCCAGGACAGGATCTCGATGTTGCCGCCCCAGGAGACGCCCTCCACCACCCGGCCGGGGTTCCGCCAGGTCCACCCCTGACAGGGGCGCATCGGGGGCGCGTTCAGGAAGGTGTCGGGGTCGTCCCAGGGCCGGTCGACGTCGTTGAACTCCCGCGCCTCGGCGAGTTCGTACGGTCCGGAGGTGAACAGCGCGGCGCGCAGGGAGGCGGCGGTCAGCGGGTGCAGGGCCCCGGGCCGGCCCAGCTCCACCATCACGCTTCCGCCGTGGTAACTCACGATGCCGGAATTCCACAGCCAGGCGTGGAGATTGGTGTTGTCGCTGTAGCCGAAGAAGGGCTTGGGGTGGGCCCGGACCAGGTCCCGGTCCAGGTGGGGGAGGACGGTGAGCTGGTCGTCGCCGCCGATGCTGCTGAACACCGCCGTGATCGTCGGGTCCGCGAAGGCGGCGTGCAGGTCGTCCGCCCGCTCGCGCGGCGACGCGCCCGTCTTCCTGGTCGCCGGGAACTCCACCGGCACCAGCCCGAACTCCTCCTCCAGCCGCCGCAGCCCGAGCTCGAACGGGCGGGGGAAGAGACCGGGCAGCCCGGCCGAGGGCGACACGACGGCGATACGGTCACCGGGTCGGGGCTTGGACGGGTACTCGGGACGCATGCCGGTCACCCTAGGGGCGGGCAGGGGCGGTGCGCTCCCGGGTTTTCGGGGGAACGCCTCGCTCCACCGCGTCCCTGGTCCGTCAGGCGGAGCGGTACGGACCGCCGCAGTCGGACGAGCCGGGATTGCGCGCCCCACCGGTGCCACCACAGCCGCCACCACCGTCGGGGCTGCGGCCGCTCGCCCGCTCCGTCTTACCGTCTGGCCGCTCCCCTCGCGGCTCTCCTCGCCGTTCCGGACCCCCGCTGTCACCGACCGATGCCCCACCCTCACCCCCGTCACCGTCATCACCGTCGTCCCCCTCGTCTTCGTACCCTCCGCCCCGCCGGCCGCCGCGCAGGACGGCCCCGTACCGCGTGGCGGGAAGGAAGCGGAGGGCGGCCCATGCACAGGCGCAAAGCCAGGTCGTGGCGAACAGCCAGCCTGCGATGACGTCGGTGAACCAGTGCACCCCGAGGTACGCGCGGCTCAGCCCCACCGCCACAGCCCAGCACCCGACGACGGCGCCCACCGGCCCGGCGGCCCGGCGGGAGCCGAGCGACAGGGCGGCGGCGAGCAGGCCCGCGGCCATGGCCGAGGTGGCGGTGTGGCCGGACGGGAACGACCAGCCGTCGGCATGCGTCGCCCAGCCGTCGACGGGCGGCCGGGGCCGGGCGAACGCCGCCAGCACCCCGTACCGCACCGCCTGCCCGCAGGCCAGCACGGCCACCGCCGTACCCGCCGCCCACAGCCGCTGCCGTCGGCCACGCACCGCCAGCCACCCGGCGAGGAGAGCCAGTAGGTAGGGCACCGGTCCGGTACCGGTGGCGGTGATCGCCCGGGCGGTGGCGACACCGACGTCCGGGCGGTGGGCGAGCGCCCAGGCACGGACGTCGGTGTCGACGGGGAGCCCGGCCCCACCGTGCCGGACCACCAGCACCGCCATCACGACGAAACCGAACAGGGCGGCCCCGGCCGAAACCCCGGCCCGGGCGCCGCGCCCGCCGCTCACACGGACCCTGAGGGGGACGCGGAACCCGTACGGGAAGTGGAACCGGTACGGGACGTGGAACCCCTACAGCCCGTGATCCCTCCACAGGGCCCGGGCCCCGTACGAGACGCCGCACGGCGGGATCCGGGCGGGCAGGGGAGGGGAATAAGGGCGGACAAATGCGCGGTCACCACTGTGGTCCCTTCATCCTGCGAGCGCCTCAGGCTCTTGGAGACGGTCCGGGAAGAGGGAAGGTTCCCACGCCCGGCGGACGGATCGGCGACGCCGGGCCGACCGGCGGCGGGATCGGATCCGCGCCTGCCCGGACCGGGAGGTTCGCGAACGTGGTGGTACCGACAACAGGTTCGACACCCGCCTTCCGAACACCGGCCGGTGATCCCACCATGACAGTCATGAATCGTTTCACCGACAAGACGGTCCTGATCACCGGCGGCACCAGCGGCATCGGCCTCGCCACGGCCCGGCGCCTTCTCGACGAGGGCGCGCACGTGGTCATCACCGGCCGAGACGACGCCCGGCTCAAGACCGCGTTCGAGGAGCTCGGCGCGGACCCCGACCGCATCCTGACCGTGCGCGCCGACGCCGCCTCCCCGGCCGAACTCGAAGCGCTGATGCGGCGCGTCGCATCCTGGCGCGGTGGCCTGGACGCGCTCTTCGCCAACGCCGGCGTCGGCATCTTCAAGCCCGCGGCGGAACTGACCGAGGACGACGTCGACCGGATGCTGGACGTCAACGTCAAAGGCGTCTTCTACACCGTCCAGAAGGCGTTGCCGCTGCTGCGGAAGGGCGGTGCCGTGGTCCTCAACGCGTCCTGGACCCTGCACCGCGGCATGGCGGTCGCGTCCGTCTACTCGGCGGGCAAGGCCGCCGTCCACAACCTGGCCCGCACCCTGGGCGCCGACTTCGCGCCGCGCGGCATCCGCGTCAACTCCGTCAGCGCCGGTTTCATCGACACCGAGATGTACCGGGAGTCCGTCACCGACCCGGCCCAGCACGCCCGCAACGCCGCCACCGTGCCGCTCGGCACTCTCGGACGGCCGGAGGACATCGCGGCGGCGGTGGCGTTCCTCGCGTCGGACGACGCCGCCTACATCACCGGCCAGGACCTGGTGGTCGACGGAGGCCTCGTCGGCTCGATCCCGCAGCACTGAGGACCACCGCGTCACCACGAGCCACCCCGGTCACACGGTCCACGTCAAAGCCGCCTTCGCCGCGCCGCCCCGGCCCGGCTGTCCCTCGTCGCGCCGCCGCCCTGTCGCGACGGGGGACTCATCCCGGGCCCCGCCGACGCCCCGGCTCCGACCCCTGCCCCGCCCTGCCCCGCCGGCGCCCCGGCCCCTGCCCCGCCGGCGCCCCGGCTCCGACCCGCCCCCAGCCCCGCCCTTATCCGGACTCCGCCCTCATCCGGATCCCGCCTCCATCCCAACCCCACCCCCGTCACGACGAACCTCCGCCCCACGAGAACCCCCGCCTTACGACGAACCTCCGCCCCACGAGAACCGCCGCCTCACGACGAACCCCCGCCCCACCGAACCCCCACACCCACAACCCCCCGATCCCCCCGCTCCACGATCACCCCGGCAGACTCCTCCACGCTCATCGCCGCCGTGTCCAGCCACCACCCCACCCCGGCCGGCCGCTCGCGCATCGACCGGTCGAGCGGGGCCACGTCGTAGTCCACCCGTTCCCGCTCTGGCCGGGCCGCGTTGCGCGCCCGGCACACCGCGACCGGCGGCGCGAGGACGACGAACCGCACGGGCCGTGGCCGGAGCAGCCCGAGCATGAGGTCGAGCACTTCCCGGTCCGGGACGACGTGGTCGACGACCGCAGTGAAGCCCGCGTCGGCGAAGTTCCCGGCGAGCGAGCAGATGTTCCGCGCCCGGAGCAGCAGTTGCCGCCGCGCCTCCGGTTCCGGGAGCCGCACCACGCTCACCCGCCCCCGGACGATCATGTCCGCCACCGCGTCCCCGGACACCAGCGCCGAACGCTCCAGCCTCTCGGCCACCGCCCGTCCCACACTCGTCTTCCCTGCCCCGGGCAGCCCGGAAAGGATCAGGCACCCACCGTCCCGCACACGTGCCCCCTTCCACACGCCAACGCCCTGTCCCCCACGGCATCGCCCCCACCCTCCCGTGCCCTCGCCCCTCCGCGCACGCCGTTTCGCCCCGCGTATCGTGAGCCGCACAAAACGTGAGGAAAGCGGAGCACAGAGTGAGCGGAACCATGCGGTTGGCCCTGTTGGGCCTGCCCGACACCGACGAGGACGAACTGGCCGACCTCAGCGGACGGTTGCGGCGGACCCTCCTCGAACTCGACGTGGAGGACGTGCGGCCGCTGAGCGCCGACGCCGCCCCGCCGGAGAGGACGAAGGGCGGCGAGGCGATCACGGCCGGGGCCCTCCTCGTCACGGCGGCCCCCTTCGTCCTGCGCCAAGCGGTCCGGCTCACGGACACCTGGCTCAAGAACAGGCCGGTACGCGGCGTCAAGATGGAACTTGACGGCCGCACGATCGAGCTGACCGACGCCACGGCCGACGAACGGGCGCGCCTGATCGAGGCGTTCCTCGCCCGCGGGCCGCAGCCGGACGGCGAACGGAACGACCCCGAACCGCCACAGGGCGCGGGTGTGGCACCGTGACCCGTCCGGCATTCGGCGAGGGCGGCCGTCGCGCCCTGCTCATCGGCACCGGGGAGTATGACGACGACAGGCTCGCCCGGCTGCGCTCACCCGCGGCGGACTGCGCGGCGCTGGCCGACGTCCTGAAGGACCCGGAGATCGGCGGCTTCGAGGTCCAGGCGCTGGTGGACGCCGACAGGTCCCTGGTCGGCCGCGCGATCGGCGACTTCTTCCGGCAGGCGGGACGGAACGACCTGCTGCTCCTCTACTTCTCCTGCCACGGACTCGAGAGCCACGACAAGCTCTACTTCGCGCTCCGGCACACCGACAAGGACCAGCCCATCTTCACGGGCATCCCGGCGACCCTCGTCCGCGAGGCGATGGACGCCTGCCGGGCACGGAGCATCGTCGTGGTGCTCGACTGCTGCCACAGCGGCCTGTTCCTGCCCGGCGCCAAGGGCGAGGCGGCGGCGGACTTCGAGAAGGTGCTCGCCGGCCACGGCCGCGTCGTGCTCACGGCAGGCACCAGGAACCAGCTCGCCTGGGAGGGCGACCACCCGGAAGGGGACGCGCCCGCCTTGTCCCGCTTCACGGAAGCGCTTGTCGAGGGCCTGCGCAGTGGCGCCGCCGACCTCAACGGCGACGGCCTCGTCACGGTGTCGGAGCTGCACACCTACGTCTGCGAGCGGGTTCACCGCGAGGGGCCGGAACAGACGCCGGGCATGGGTGGTGAGCTGCGGTACGACATAGCCCTGGCGAAAGTGCGGAGGAAACCGCGGCGCCGGGGCGCGAGCGGCACCAAGCCGGCCCGCCGTTCCCCGGCGGCCCGCCCCCGGCCCGTACAGCCCTGGCGCGCGGCGGCCGCCTCGGGCCCCGCCGGCCAGCCGGTCCGGCAGGACGGCCTCCTGATCGTCCAGGAGAAAAGCCTGCTGCACGTGATCGACGAGGCGACGCACGACCGCTACCCGCTGATACGCATGAAATACACCGGGGCACCCGCCTTTCACGGCGGCGCGGCCTACTTCCCCGACCGTGGCGGCACCCTCCAGGCCGTCGATCTCCGGACGGGTCGCCCGCGACACCTCCACCGATTCCTCAGGGTGTGCGACGGGCTCCTCTCCGTGTCCGGCGACACGCTTTACGCGGCGGCTCCGGACACGACGCTCCGCGCCATCGACCCGGAGTCCGGAGCCGACCGTCGGCCGCCCTCTCCCATCGGAGCGGTCATGACCCGCGCGCCCGCCCGAGTGGGCGACACCGTGGTCTGCCTGACGAGAGCGCTCGGCGCCGAGGACGCTCCCGAAGACCGGGTCGTGGCGATCAGTGCCACCACGGGACGGGAGCTGTGGTCCCGGTGCATGGAGAGCGCCCTGGTCCCGGAATGGCTCGCAGCCGCCGACCAGGGCGTTCAGGGCGTCCGGAGTGTCCAGAGCCGCCAGGACCGCCAGGACCGCCAAAGCCCCCAGGACCCGCAGGACCCCCGGGACCCGCAGAGCCCCCAGGACCCCCAGGGCCTCTACCTGGTCGAACAAGCCGGCCCGGGCCACCAGGTGATCACGGCACTCGACCCGGCGGACGGTGAGCGGCTGTGGGCCTACAAGCCCGCCGCGCGCCTCGCCGCCGCCCCGACCGCCACGGGCGGGCTGGTGGTCTTCGGCGACATGGACGGCCGGCTCACCGCACTCGACGGCCGGAGCGGCGAGGTGACCTGGGAGAAGAAGACGGACGGCAGCCTCCTCACCCCTCCCTTCACCCACCGGGACACCCTCCTGACCGCGGACCGCGCCGCGGTGCTGACCGCTCGGCGACTCTCCACGGGCCGCAGGCTGGCCTCCCGCGAGCTCTTCCTCAGCCCGGACCCCCAGCGCCCTCCGGCCGTTGGCGACGGCGTGCTGTATCTGACCGACAGCCGCGGATACCTCCACGCGCTGAGGGCCGACCTTCGATGACCGAGAGGGCGCGGCCGTCCCCCTACCCCGCGCCACGGACCAACGACCAAGCGGAGCGGCCCCTGTGAGGCCGGGCATAGGGCCCCGATCACATACGAAGCCCTTTAGTGCTGTGGGGTGCGCATTTCCCGCGGGATGGGCGGGGGTTTGGCGGGTGGTGAACGAGGTGGGGGAGTAGGTCACAGTGCTTGGCAGGGGTTTTCCGGGCCGCTATCAATGTGTGAGTCGCAGGGCGCCGTGCTGGGAACGGCGCTTCTTTTACGCGCCGGGTTCGGTTTCGGTTCGGGTTTCGGTGTGCTGCGGCTTTCGCGAGAGAAAGAGGTTCGGTTCGATATGCGCTCCACTCACTCCGGCTATACCCGTCTGTCGAAGGTCCACAAGTTCTCCGCCGCCGGTCTCGGTGCCGCGGGTGCCGCCGCGGTCGCGTTCGCGGTGGTCTCCGGTGGTACGGCCGTCGCGGACACGCAGTCGGTGTCCGTGAAGCCGGTGGCGTTCGAGGCCACGGCGTTCGCGGGTCAGGGCCAGGGCGAGGCGGCGCACACGTCGGACGAGGCGGCCGCGCGGGCGAAGGCCGAGGCGGCGGCGAAGACGAAGGCCGGCACCGAGGCGAAGGCGAAGGCGGAGAAGGAGCGGGCCGGGAAGCAGGCGGCGAACCGTTCCACCACCCGCGAGCCCGTCCGCAAGCCCGCCGCCGCGGCGCCGAAGGCGTACGCGGACGACCTGGAGGGCTGGATCTCGCAGGCGCTGGACATCATGAAGGCCAAGGGCATCCCGGCCTCCTACGACGGTGTGAAGCGCAACATCATGCGGGAGTCGACCGGTAACCCGCGTGCGATCAACGACTGGGATGTCAACGCGGTGAACGGTGTGCCGTCGAAGGGTCTGCTGCAGATCATCGACCCGACGTTCAAGGCGTACCACGTCGAGGGCACGTCCTGGGACATCTGGGACCCGGTCGCCAACATCGTCGCGTCCTGCAATTACGCGGCCGACAAGTACGGCTCGATGGACAACGTCAACTCCGCCTACTGACCCGTCCACGAACGAGCGCGATACGGCGATACGGCACCACCGCCCGCCCCGTCGCCCAGCGCACCCACCCGCCGTAACGGCCGCTCACCGGCCCGTAGTCGCCGCCCCGCAGCCCCCCCGTACCTCCACTGATCCAACAAATCGTGCGAAACGGACGACGTCTATAGTGTTCTGAGTGTTCGCGCGAATAAGCAGCAGAAGCAAGTTCGCCGCGTGGCGGCAACCACGGGTGATCCTGTGGGCCGTGGCGGGGGTGGTGACGCTCGGATTCCTCATCACGCTGGAGATCGTCGCGCGCCGCGTCGGCGGCGAGCCGGGCCCGCTGGTCACCCAGGCGAAAGAGCTCGTCTTCCCACCCAAGCCGGGCCCGCTGTACGCCGGTCTGGCCTTGATGATGGTGGTCCTCACCTGGCGGCAACGGCTCATCGCGGCCGCCTTCGCGGTCGGCATCGACGTCGTCTTCGTGCTGGGGCGGTGGGCGGCCGACGTCAAGGTGACCGACGGCCGTTACTTCGGCAACGGCGCGCTGTGGGTGATGCTCGGCGTCGCGGTCATCGCCGTCACGCGCCGCACGGGGGCGGAACGCACCCTGCTGCTCAAGGGCGTCGGGCTCGGCCTGCTGCTGGTGGCCGGCCGCAAGATCGGCGACACGTGGCTCATGATCACGTGGAAGACCCGCCCGACGGTGCTCGACCAGTACGTGGCGACCGCCGACCACGCGCTGGGCAACCCGTCCTGGGTGGCGGGCCGGATCCTCCAGGCCACCGAGCCGATCGGCCCCCACGTCCTCGACATCGTCTACGCACACCTCGCGGTGGCCGCGATCGTCTTCGCCCTCTACCAGCTCCGCCACGTGGCCGCCGAGCGCCGCTTCCCCAGCCACCACCTGGTCCGCACCTTCCTGGTGATCGGCCTCCTCGGCCCGGGCATCTACATGCTCTTCCCGGTGGTGGGACCGGTCTTCGCCTACGGCCCCGGCGCCTCCGGCACCGGCGGCGTCGAGTGGGCGACGGCCAACATCTGGCCGCACACCCCGCCCGTGATCGGCATCCCGCACGCCTTCACGTACGACGACCTCACCCCCCGCAACTGCATGCCCAGCCTGCACACGGCCTGGGCCACCGCGATCTTCCTCCACTCCCGCAAGGGCGCCCGCTGGGTGCGGTACGGCGGCGCGTTCTGGCTGGTCGCCACCATCAGCGCCACCCTCGGCTTCGGCTACCACTACGGCGCGGACGTCATCGCCGGCGTGGTCTTCGCCCTCACCATCGAAACGGCCATGCGCCTCCTCGACCGCGGCCCCGACCGCCCGGGCATCCTCCTGGTCGTCTACGGCACGACAGTCTTCACCGCCTTCCTGGTCGCCTACCGCTTCCTCCCCCTGGAAATGGCCGAACACCCGTGGATCTTCGGCCCCGTCCTCATCCTGGGCATGCTCTCGGTCATCTACGGCTACCTCCGGCTCACCAAACAGTGGGCCGCGACCCCTCTCACTCCGATCCCGCTGCCAAAACCCGAACCGGAACCCCAACACCCCGAACCCCAGCCCGAACCGGCCTGACCCCGTCGTCCACCGGGGCGACGGTGACGCGAACCCCGAGGGCCGCCACTCGAGGTGGGGCGGCGGCCCTGCGAGCTCGGCCAGGTTCGAGCGGTTCGAGCAGACAGCCGGCGAAGGGGTACACGGTGAGTGCCTTCGCAGCTCCGAGCCGGTGGGTCACCGCTCCGCTGTCCCGCTGAGTGGCGGCTCCTCCTGCGGTTCCCCTCCCGGCCCCGCTCTCCGGGCCGTGTGCAGCGAGGCAGCGAGGATCCGGCAGACCTCGACCCGCTGCCCTTGGTCGCAGCCTTCCAGGAGCCGCTCCAGGCGGCGAAGTACCGCCAGGTCTCGCATATAGCGCGCGACAGCGGCCAGGACCATGCACGCCGGCACTACGAGCACGATCCCGGACAGGGTCACGACGGGTAACCATTCCTGATGACTTCCGCGAGGTTCTCCGCGCCGTCGCCATACAAGCACGTCGCGTGACGGTTCAGGATCACTGTCCAGTCCCCGAAGCGAGCGGAGCACTGCGAGAGCAACTCGAAAGTCTTCGTCCGGGGCACGTCGTCGACGAAGCCATGAGCCAACAGGACCGCGCAGAGAGCTTCCACCGTGTCGCCGCAGCACCACTCGATCACGATGTCACCGGCGTGATGGGTGTAGCAGTTGGCGAAACCGTGCGGCGCCGCAGTCCTGTTGACCAGCCCAGGGCAGCGCAGGATTCGGCTCAGCAACAAGTCGCGAATTCCCAGGTCTTTGACCCACCTGGATTCCCTCCACTGGTCAGCCTCCTCCCTTTCATCACGAGAGAGCCCACCGGGAACTCGTTTCCACAGAAGTACCTCGCCGTCGCGCGCGGACGGTAGGCGGATGTGGGCATCGTCGGCGCGCGCTACGGTGATTTGAGCCGAGCTCAGCGCATCGTGGAGAATCAGCCGTTTTCCGCTCCCTCGAACGCGCAACCCGGGGACCCCACGGATACCTCCGTAGAGCTGGTCGAACCGTGGGAGAAGCTCGCGGAGAACCTCGTCCGCCATCTCGGACTCCAGCATCAGCCTCACGCCTCGACTCTCTGGCTCCGCTTCTCGTACGCCAAGAAGGGCGCCGTTGAGTTGGTGGTCATGGAAGCTGCTGGCCAACACGTGAGCCACATGTGCTTCCAGGCGGCGCTGAAGCGGATCTGGGGAATCCACGATCGAGGACCCGAGGTAGACGTCGGCCTGCCGGGCCAGCCTGGAGGCAGTCGAGAGCGTGAGTGGCGTCTGGTCACGGATCTTCTTGGCCAAACGGTTGGTGTTGCGTGACCTGGACATGCGTCGCCCCTTCCGCTAGCCGCCCGGCGACGACAGGAGAGACAGGTCGGATGTCCTGGTGCGTACTGACTGCCAACTGCGGGTGACTCTCGAGAGCCCACTGCTCGCGCCGGCGCCGGGACCGGGTGTAGCGAGACACGCTGCCGCAGCAACGTCGGACACACCGTACAGCAACGTCTTGCGCCTGAGCCGACGAACGCAAGATGTGAGTGCCGGACAGATTCGGCCCCTGTGGGGCCTTGCAACGAAGCTTACGATGGCATCCGCTCTGGGTAGTTGAGCCGTAGCTCCAGGGGACGACCTGACGGTCATGACCTGTTCACCGGTGTCAGGAGGCAGACGTGGACCGCGATTTGGAGCTCCGGGCGTCGAAGATTTTCAAGAAGCAGCAAGGCGAAATCTTGTGGCCTTACGGGCTCGCCACTCCGAACCGGCGACGCAGCGGGCTCAGCGGAGAGCAGTACGAGAAGGCTGTCGCCCATGCGCGCGTGGCTCAACTGGTCATCGTGGGTTGGGCAGAAGATCACGGCCTGCGTAGCAGCGAGAGCGGATGCTGCCCAAGGTGGCTGTTGCGTAAGGCCGGCAGGCAGTGCGGACCTGACGTGTGCGGCAGGTACGGTACCGGTCCCCGCAGTGACGAGGACTGGCTTGACCACTCCGTTTTCTGGCTCAAGGACGGGCTGCCGGCCGCGATCACGTCGTCGCCGTATTCGGTGAGTGACGATGATCGGAGGCGTTTCGAGCTTTGGCGGGAGTCCGGCCTCATGACAGCTTTCGGGGGGCCAGGCTGGTACGGGTACGGCACGACACAGATCATCATGTGGAACCCCAAGCGTCTGGCCTGCGTGTCCCCGGCACAAGAGGCCGACAAGCTCTTGGAGCGGGGCACGTAATCGGAGCGCAGTGATTTACCCGGCGGATGTCCGCGCGTGTGAAAACGGTAAGGCCGTTACCCGTCTGGGGTAACGGCCTTACCGTTGCTGTCGCCGAGCCGGTGAAACGGCCGGGCGGCGCACACCTGGTGCGTCGGCGGGCGGAAGGCCCGTGGTGATTGCGAGACCTGCAGGAAGAGACTCGCAGGACGCGGACCTGTCTCCGGCTGCCCGGCCACGCCCCGGCTTAGAGGTCGAAGTACAGCTCGAACTCGTGCGGGTGCGGGCGGAGCTGCATCGGGGCGATTTCGTTGGTGCGCTTGTAGTCGATCCAGGTCTCGATCAGGTCGGACGTGAAGACGCCGCCGGCCTGGAGGTACTCGTTGTCGGCCTCGAGGGCTTCGAGGACGGCGGGGAGGGAGGTGGGGACCTGGGGGACGTTGGCGTGCTCGTCGGGGGCGAGCTCGTAGAGGTCCTTGTCGATCGGCTCGGCGGGCTCGATCTTGTTCTTGACGCCGTCGAGGCCGGCCAGGAGGAGGGCCGAGAAGGCGAGGTACGGGTTGGAGGACGGGTCCGGGGCGCGGAACTCGACGCGCTTGGCCTTCGGGTTGGAGCCCGTGATCGGGATGCGCATCGCGGCGGAGCGGTTGCGCTGCGAGTAGACCAGGTTGACCGGGGCCTCGAAGCCGGGGACCAGGCGGTGGTACGAGTTCACCGTCGGGTTGGTGAAGGCCAGCAGCGACGGGGCGTGCTTGAGGATGCCGCCGATGTAGTAGCGGGCGGTGTCCGAGAGGCCCGCGTAGCCCTGCTCGTCGTAGAAGAGGGGCTCGCCGCCGGTCCACAGGGACTGGTGGACGTGCATGCCGGAGCCGTTGTCGCCGAAGATCGGCTTGGGCATGAAGGTGGCGGTCTTGCCGTTGCGCCAGGCGACGTTCTTCACGATGTACTTGAAGAGCATCAGGTCGTCGGCGGCGGCCAGCAGCGTGTTGAACTTGTAGTTGATCTCCGCCTGGCCGGCGGTGCCCACCTCGTGGTGCTGGCGCTCGACCTGAAGGCCGGCCTTGTCCAGCTCCAGGGAGATCTCGGCGCGCAGGTCGGCGAAGTGGTCGACCGGCGGGGCCGGGAAGTAGCCGCCCTTGTAGCGGACCTTGTAACCGCGGTTGTTCTCCACCGCACCGGTGTTCCAGGCGCCCGCCTCGGAGTCGATGTGGTAGAAGGACTGGTTCGCCGACGTCTCGAAACGGACGTTGTCGAAGACGTAGAACTCGGCCTCGGGGCCGAAGAACGCGGTGTCCGCGATACCGGTGGACGCGAGGTACGCCTCGGCCTTCTTCGCCACGTTCCGCGGGTCACGGCTGTACTGCTCGCCGGTGATCGGGTCGTGGATGAAGAAGTTGATGTTGAGGGTCTTGTCGCGGCGGAACGGGTCCACGCGCGCCGTGGAGAGGTCGGCGCGCAGGGCCATGTCGGACTCGTGGATGGCCTGGAAACCGCGGATCGACGAGCCGTCGAAGGCCAGCTCCTCGGCCGGGTCGAACGCCGCCGCCGGAATGGTGAAGTGCTGCATCACGCCCGGCAGGTCACAGAAACGGACATCGACGAACTTGACGTCCTCGTCCTTGATGAACTTCTTGGCGTCGTCGCCGTTCTGGAACATCCAACCCTCCTAGCCCGGCCGCCAGCGGTCGGGGATTGCTTCGGTGGTGCTGCGGCCGACCCTAGAGAGACCGGATTTCCCAAGCATGACCCATTTGTTTCGCCGAGGTTAACCGGAGCGCCGCGAAATGATCATCGAATCAGTGCGACGCCTACCCGGCCGGTAGTGATCGCAAGCGTGCCCAGTACCGTGGTCGGGTGGACAAAAGGCAAGCAATCGGCTCGTGGCTCTCCGGCCCCCGCGCGGCGGCGGAGCAGATGGGCATCGACTTCGGCTACCGCGGGGAACAGCTCGGGCTGCCGGAGCACGGGCCGGGCTCCGTCGCCCCGCTCGGACGGCGGTTCGCCGCGATCTTCATCGACTGGGGCCTGGGCATGCTCATCGCGTACGGCCTCTTCGCCCGGGGAGACGTCCACCGGGCCGGCAACTGGGCGCTGCTGGTCTTCTTCCTGCTCAGCGTGCTCACCGTCGGCACGGTCGGCTTCACCCCCGGCAAGCGGCTGCTCCGCATCCGGGTCATCGGGGAGAGCGGCGACCGGCTGACGTTCCCGAAGGCCCTGCTGCGCAGCGTGCTCCTCGTGATCGTCATCCCGGCCGTCATCTGGGACCGGGACACCCGCGGGCTGCACGACCGGCTCGCCAAGGCCGTGCAGGTGCGGTTCTAGCCGAACGGTGACCAGCCTGTCGGCGGTTCTGGCCGTACGGTGACCGGCCCGTCGGCGGTCCTAGCGGAACGGTGACCGGCCCGGCCCGGCCCGTCCAGGCAGGCGGGCAGGCCGGTCGCGTCGGCAGGCAGGCCGCGTCGGCAGGCCGGCCGCTTCGGCGGGTCGGCAACGCAGTGCGGGCCGGCAACGGATGAGGGCGGGGCGGGACCGATACGGTCCCGCCCCGCCCTCATTCCGTCCGCGCCTTTCGCTGCGGCCGTGTCAGCGGCCCTTCGGCATCCGCATGCCCTTGCCAGGGAGCGGACCCTTCGGGATCGGCATGTTGCTCATCAGGTCGCCCAGCGCCCGCAGCCGGTCGTTGACGACCGTCACCTGCGCGCCCGGCAGCACTCGGGGCAGCTTCAGCAGCGTGGTGCGCAGTTTCTTCAGCGGCACCTGGCCCTCGCCGTTGCCCACCACGATGTCGTGCACCGGCACCTCGGCGACGATGCGCGCCATCCGCTTCTTCTCGGCGGCCAGCAGGCCCTTCAGCCGGTTCGGGTTGCCCTCGCCGACCAGCACGATGCCGGCCTTGCCGACCGACCGGTGGACGACGTCCTGGTTGCGGTTCATCGCCACCGCGGGGGTCGTCGTCCAGCCGCGCCCGATGTTGTCCAGCACGGCGGCCGCCGCGCCCGGCTGGCCCTCCATCTGCCCGAAGGCGGCACGCTCGGCACGGCGGCCGAAGACGATCGCCATCGCGAGGAAGGCCAGCAGGAAGCCCAGGATGCCCAGGTAGATCGGGTGGTCGATCAAGAAGCCGATGGCGAGGAGGACACCGAAGGTGACAATGCCCACGCCCGCGACGACAAGACCGACCTTCGAATCGACCTTCTTGGTCATCTTGTAGGTCAGGGCGATCTGCTTCAGTCGCCCGGGGTTCTCGGATGTTTCCTTCCTCGCCATATGGCGAAGTTTACGTGTCCCGGGGGCCGCCGGCTCACGTGGCCTGCGGGCCGCTCACGTGGCCCGCGGACCGGCTGCCGCCGCGGCCTCCAGGAGGTGCTGGACCTCGCTCCGGTCCCTGGCCCGGCGCCGGTCCTCCAGGACCGCGGTCCACGCGTTGCGGCGGGCGGTGCGCTGGCCGCCGCGCAGGAGAAGGCGTTCCAGGGCCAGCAGCGCACCCGTGACCGAGGGCGGCCGGACGGCGAGCGTGGAAGGCAGGGCGGAGAAGGCGTGCGCGGCGGTCGCCGTCGTCGCGCGGGCGGGCGCGGCCTGCATGTCGTGTCCTCTCGTGGGCGGAAGGATGAGAGGTGGGGGAGCGGCGGTGCGTCGTGCGCGGTCGTGCGCCAGTCCGATGGACGCACGACTGTTCGTGCGCACATCGTCACCCAACGGTGTTACCGGCGCGTGTCGGGGTGGTCAAAGTCTATTGAAACGTTGACGCGGCCCGACCGGGCCCTCCGGGTGGGAAGGTGGGGCCGGTCGGGCCGCGTCGGACGACAGGGACGGCAAAGGGAGCTACGCCGCCGCTTCGCTCCGCTTGTCGATCGCCTGGCGGTACAGCCGTCCCGCCCGGTACGACGAGCGGACCAGCGGCCCCGACATCACGCCGGCGTAGCCGATCTCCTCGGCCTCCTGCTGGAGCTCCACGAACTCCTGCGGCTTCACCCACCGCTCCACCGGGTGGTGACGCGGCGACGGGCGCAGGTACTGGGTGATCGTGATGAGTTCGCAACCCGCCTCGTGGAGGTCGCGGAGGGCCTGGGTGATCTCCTCGCGCTCCTCGCCCATGCCGAGGATCAGGTTGGACTTGGTCACCAGACCGGCCTCGCGGGCCTTGGTGATGACCTCGAGCGAGCGCTCGTAGCGGAAGCCGGGGCGGATGCGCTTGAAGATCCGGGGCACCGTCTCGACGTTGTGCGCCAGCACCTCCGGGCGGGAGGAGAAGACCTCGGCCAGTTGGTCGGGCTTGGCGTTGAAGTCCGGGATCAGCAGCTCGACGCCGGTGTCCGGCATCAGGCCGTGGATCTGGCGGACGGTCTCGGCGTACAGCCAGGCGCCGCCGTCCTCCAGGTCGTCGCGGGCCACGCCGGTGATCGTCGCGTACTTGAGCTCCATGGACCGCACGGATTCGGCCACGCGGCGCGGCTCGTCACGGTCCAGGGCCTGCGGCTTGCCGGTGTCGATCTGGCAGAAGTCGCAGCGCCGGGTGCACTGGTCACCGCCGATGAGGAACGTCGCCTCGCGGTCCTCCCAGCACTCGTAGATGTTGGGACAGCCCGCTTCCTGGCACACCGTGTGCAGGCCCTCGCGCTTCACCAGACCCTGGAGCTCGGTGTACTCGGGGCCCATCTTCGCCCGGGTCTTGATCCACTCGGGCTTGCGTTCGATGGGGGTCTGGGCGTTCCGGACCTCAAGGCGCAGCATCTTGCGTCCGTCGGGTGCGACAGCGGACACTCCGGCTCCCTATGGCTTCGATTCTTCGGCGGACACCAGGGTACGCCCGTTCGTTCTGACGTTCTTACGCCCGGGGAACCGGCGAGACGTCGGCGGCATTCCCGGAGGGGTGCGGGGCGGAGGTCCCGGGCGGCGGGGATCCGCCGGGCCCGGCCGGGGAGTGTCGGATGGCCGAAACCGGCCGTTACGCAGCCAGCCAGCCAGCCAGCCAGCCAGCCAGCCAGCCAGCCAGCCAGCCAGCCAGCCAGCCAGCCAGCCAGCCAGCCAGCCGCCGGCCCGCCGCTAGACCGCCCGCGGCAGCGGCTCCGCCGACTCCAGGACCTCCCGCAGGTGCTTCTCCACCACCGGCACCACCTCGGCGACGGAGACCCGCCGGCCGAGCTCGTTCGAGAGCGAGGTCACGCCGGCGTCCCGGATGCCGCACGGCACGATGCGGTCGAACCAGGTGTTGTCCGGGTCGCAGTTCAGGGCGAAGCCGTGCATCGTGACGCCCTTGGCGATGCGGATGCCGATCGCGGCGAGCTTGCGGTCCTCGCCGCGCTGGCCGGCGTTGGAGGGGGCGTACTCGGGGCCGTTGAGCCGGGGGTCGAACTCGTCGTCCGCCGGGCGGGGGGCCGCGAGGTCCAGGTGCAGACCGCCGGTCGCGGGCCGCTCGCGGGTCTCGCCGAGGACCCAGACGCCGCTGCGGCCCTCGACCCGGGTGGTGGCCAGTCCGAACTCCGCGCAGGTCCGGATCAGGGCCTCCTCCAGGCGGCGCACGTGGGCGATCACGTCCACCGGGCGCGGGAGCTTGAGGATCGGGTAGCCGACGAGCTGGCCCGGACCGTGCCAGGTGATCTTGCCGCCGCGGTCGACGTCGACGACCGGCGTCCCGTCCAGGGGGCGCTCGCTGTCCTCCGTGCGCCGTCCGGCCGTGTAGACCGCCGGGTGCTCCAGCAGCAGGCAGGTGTCCGGGATCTCGTCCGCGAACCGGGCCGCGTGCACACGGCGCTGTTCCTGCCACGCCTCCTGGTACTCGACGGCGTCCGCGCCGAAGCCCAGATGGACAAAGCGCAGCTCACTCACGGCGGCTCCTCTTCCCGTCCTGGTCGGTTCTCCTCGAACCCCTGGTGTCCACGGGTGCGTACGTCCCGGACGCGACCCGTGCCCCAGCCACTGTACGGCGGCCTCCGAATGGACTGCGGTCGAGCCCCTTACAAGATCGTCTGGCGGCGCTTTTCCGTGCCTATTTGATCTGTCTCTGATCTGTCCTCACACGATCGGATGAATGCGGGGCGAAGGTGGCGTTCAGGGCGGCGGGGACCGCTAAATTCACGCCGTTCCCAGAATGGCGATCAGGGAGACCGGGCAGGTTGATGACGGAACGACCCCCACAGCGCATTCCCAACCGCCAGCTAGCCGCGCTCATCGCGGAGGCCGGCTTCTCCAACGCGGGGCTCGCACGTCGCGTCGATCAATTAGGGCTGGAGCACGGCCTCGACCTGCGCTACGACAAGACCTCCGTCACCCGGTGGCTCCGCGGCCAGCAGCCGCGCGGTACGACGCCGGCGTTGATCGCCGAGGTCTTCACCCGGCGGCTGGGACGGCGGCTGTCCGCGCAGGACCTCGGGCTGGACGCGTGTGCGCCGGTGTACGCGGGGCTGGAATTCGCCGCGTCGCCGGCGGAGGCCATTGACATCGTGAGCGGCTTGTGGCGCAAGGACTCCGGCAGCCACACCGAGCTACGCAAAATCGCGTTCACGCCCGCGGGGCTGGTGGTGCCCAGCCGCGACTGGCTGATCGGACGGGCCGACGACCGGGTGGCCCGTCAGCCCGCCCCGCCCCCCGGGGCCGCCGGACCCCCCGGCGCCCCGGGGGGCCAGGGGCCGGGCACGGGCGGACCCCCCGGTGACGGCGGCCGGGCCGGCGAGCGGCCCCCGGGCCGGCCGACGGTGCCCCGGCAGCGCGCCGAACGGGCGCCCGGCAGCCGCGTCTCCATGGGCGACATCGCGGCCCTGCGCTCCGTCGGCGAGCTCTTCCGCACGCTCGACCACGCGTACGGCGGCGGGCACGCGCGGCAGGCGCTCGTCCGGTACCTCGAACACGAGGCCGAGCCGATGCTGCGCGGCACGTACGGCGAGACCACGGGACGCCGGCTGTTCGGCGCCGCCGCGGACCTCACCCGGCTCGCCGGGTGGACCTCGTACGACATCGCCGCCCACGGGCTCGCCCAGCGGTACTACGTCCAGGCGCTGCGCCTGGCGCAGGCCGCGGGTGACCGGGCCTACGGCAGCTACGTCCTGGTGACCATGAGCCGCCAGGCCGTCTACCTCGGCCACGGCCGGGAGGCGGTGCAGCTCGCCCGCGTCGCCCAGCAGGGCGTCGGCTCGGGGGCACCCCCCGTCGTGCAGTCCCTGCTGCACGCGGTGGAGGCGCGCGGGCACGCGGTGCTCGGCGAGGTGCGGGCCTGCTCGGCCTCGCTCGCCCGCGCCGAACGGGCGCTGGAGACGGCCCGGCCCACGGACGACGTGCCGTACTGGATCCGCTTCTTCGACGAGGCGGAGCTCGCGGACGAGTTCGCGCACTGCCACCGCGATCTCCAGCAGTGGCGGGCGGCGGCGCAGCACGCGGAGAGATCCCTGCAGCTCCGGGCGCCGGCCTATGCGCGGAGCAGACTCTTCTGCCGGGTGGTGCTGGCCGCCGCGCGGCTGGGGCTGGGGGAGTTGGAGCAGGCGTGTGCTCTGGGGGCGGAGGCGGCTCAGGCGGCTTCCGAGATGCGGTCGGTCCGGGCCGTGGAGTACGTGCGGGAGTTCGAGCGGCGGCTCGATCCCTATCGGGACGCGGCGGCGGTCCGGGCGTACCGGGAGAAGGTGGCGGTGTTGTAGGCCCCGGCCCCTCTCCCGGAGAGGGGCACCCCCCTTCGCCGATTCCTGGGGCTCCGGCCCCGGACCCCGGCGACGCGGCTTCGCCGCGAGGTCCGCGAACGCCGGACGGGCTGGTTTCCGGCCCGTCCGGCGTTCGCGATCGGCCCCCACTACGCCACCCGCAGCGCCTGCGCCCCCTGCTCCGGCCGGATCCCCAGGTCCCGCAGCAGCGCATGAGCGGCCCGCCGCCCCGAGAACAGCGCCCCCTGCACGGTGCTCGTGTCGCGGTGGTCGCCGCACACGTACAGCCCGGACAGCAACCGCACCGGGCGCCGTACGTCATGCGGCGCCGGCATGGCGGGAACGGCGTCGGCGTCGTGGTGGGACGCGAGCAGTTCGAGGTCGTCCGGGGCGACGCCGTACACCCGGGCCAACTGCGCCCGCGCCGTGCGGTCCAGGTCGGCGGTCGGGGTGCCGGCCGCGCGGCCGAGGACGGTGGAGGTGATGAGGACGCGGCCGGCGGGGGCCCGGTCGGGGTCGACCTCGCTGGCGACGGTGGTGTGGGCGACGGGCCCGCCCCGGCCGCCCGTCACGATCAGGGCGGCGTCGCAGGGCGGGACTTCGGCGGCGGTGTGGTGAAGCACCGTCACCGGGTGGAAGCCGGGCAGCCGGAGGCCGGGCAGCAGGTCGGCGGCGGCCCGGGCGCCGGTGGCGACGATCACCGAGCGGCAGCCGATCTCGCCGTGCGCGGCGGTCGTGACGGAGGTGATGTCCGCGGAGGTGGCCCGGACGCCGGTCCGGACGGTTCCCGGCGGCAGCAGCCCCGCCAGCAGTTCGGCCACCGTGCCCGCCCCGCCCGCCGGGAGGCAGAGCCGGCCGCGGGCGAAGCCGCGCAGGACGAGGTCGGCGCAGCGGCTGGAGGTGGTCAGTTCGGGGTCGGACAGCAGGGAGGCCAGCAGTGGGCGGAGGAAGCCCTCGATCGTGCGGGACGGCAGGCCGCGGCCGGCGAGGGTGGCGGCCGTCGGGCGGTCCGGGCGGGCCAGCAGCCGGTCGGTGGGCAGCGCGGCGAGCCGGGCGAGCGCCGCGTCGAGCCGTGCCTGGTCGAGGCCGGTGGCCCGGGAGGCGCGGGCGGCCGTGGCCAGGGCGCGGGCGGTGGTGAACGCCCTCTTGGCTCCGCGGGCTTCGCCGCCGATCCGGTGGTTGCGGCCGTCGGCGTGGACAAGGACCCCGGGCAGGAAGGGCCGCAGGGCGAGGGTGCCCAGGCCGGGGGTGCGTCGCAGGTCCGGGAAGGCGGTGTTGAGCAGTTGGCCGGAACGGTCCAGCCGGAAGCCGTCGATCCGGTCCGTCGTCATCCGCCCGCCCGGCCGGTCCGCGGCCTCCAGGACGGTGACGCCGACGCCGGCGCTGGTCAGTTGGTGTGCTGCCGAGAGCCCGGCGAGGCCGGCTCCCACGATGACGACATCGGCATGGTGTGCGGTGTGGCGTGCGCTGCTGGCCACGTGGCCTCCCGGGGTCGGTCCGCTCGCTCGGGGGCGTGATGCCCCCAACCGGCTGGCGCAATGCGCGAGTTCGCCTCGACCGTAGAGAGAATTCCGGTCAATAACAGTCGCGCACGGATAGAGCACGGTCGCACGGCGGTCGCACGGTTACGGTTCCGGGGCGCTCAATCATCGGGCGGAAGCGCGGCCGTCGGGGGTGAGTGCCGCGCGGACGGCGCTCTCGACGTCCGGGTGCGCGAACCGGAAACCGGAGTCCAGCAGCCGCCGGGGGACGACCCGCTGGCTGGACAGCACGTCCGACGCGAGCTCGCCCAGCACCAGCCTGAGCGCCGGGGCGGGCGCGGGCAGCAGCGCGGGCCGGCGCAGCACGCGCCCCATGGTCCGGGCCACCTCGCGGTTGGTGACCGGTTCCGGCGCGGTCAGGTTTACCGGCCCGGACGGCTCCGTGGTGTCCAGCAGGTGCCGCAGGGCGGCGATGTGGTCGCGCAGGGAGATGAAGCTCCAGAACTGACGGCCGTCGCCGAGGGGCCCGCCGAGCCCCAGTCGGAACAAGGGGAACATCCGGCCCCAGGCGCCACCGCTGCGGCTCACCACCAGCCCGGTGCGGAGCAGCACCGTCCGTACGCCCGCCTCCGCGGCGGGGGCCGTGGCCGCCTCCCACTCCTGGCAGACCCCGGCCAGGAAGCCGCGGCCGGGCGGGGAATCCTCGTCGAGGAGGCGGTCGCCCGCGTCGCCGTAGACGCCGGTGGCGCTCGCGCTCAGCAGGACCCGCGGCGGGGTGTCGAGGGACGCGACGGCGTCGGCGACCGCCGCCGTGCCGAGCACCCGGCTCTCCCGGATCTCCCGCTTGTACGCCTCCGTCCAGCGGTGGGCGCCCACGCCGGCGCCCGCGAGGTGCACCACGGCCTCACAGCCGACGAGCGCGCGGGCGTCCACCCGCTGCCGCTTCGGGTCCCACTCGGCCTCGTCCTCGCTCCGGGGCGCGCGGCGCACGAACCGTGTGACGCGGTGGCCGTCCGCTTCGAGCGACCGGACGAGCGCCGTACCGATGAGGCCGGTCGAGCCGGTGATGGCGATGCGCATGGGTCACACCTTTCCCGGGTGTTCCGGATCCACGCCCGGGTAGGGGGGATCCACGCCCGGGTGGGGGGATCCCCGCCCGGGTGGGCCGGAAGGGGGCACTGGTGAACGGGCCTACGACCGGAAACGCTCCCACAGCGCCGGGAACCGTTCGGCCAGCGCGGCCGTGTCGCCGGGATCGATCGGGGACCCCTCCGGCTCGTCCGGCGGGGGCGGCAGCGCCAGGTCCGGCAGATCGGCGCCGGTGAGCTGCTCGTACGCCTCCTCGGCCGCGTACCCGAGGTCCTCGGCGTCCCCGTCCGTCTCCTCGTCGAAATCGCCGAGCAGCCCGGCCAGGCGGTCCGGGTCGTGCAGGGCGCCCTCGAAGACGTGCCGGCCCTGGCCGATCAGCCAGCAGCGGAAGTAGTCGAACGCGTCCTCGCCCGCGCCGCCCAGCAGGACGGCCGCAGCGCCCCACAGGTCCCACCGGTAGGCCCGGTTGTAGCGCACCTCGAAGTGCCGGGCGAAGTCCGTGACACGCTCCGGGTCGAGCCGCATCAGCCGCTCGACCAGCAGATCGGCGTGGTCCTCGGGATCACCGCCGGCCTCGGCGCGCGTCTCGTCGATGAGCTGCCAGAACTCCGTCTCGTCCATCACGGCAACAGCATCCGTCCTGGCCTGCCGGGACGCACGCGGAGGGGTACGGAAGCGGTCGCGTGGGGGTGCGCGGGGTGCGCGGGAAATACCCGGGAAATCACGACAGAAGATGTCCGGTATTCGTGACACTGTTCGTCTCGCGCGACGAGGTCGCGTGCCGACCGGGAACGGTTACGAGAGGGGACGACACGAACGTGAACGCCGGAACGAGGGCACTCGAAGGCAAGGTCGCACTGGTCGCGGGCGCCACGCGGGGAGCGGGCCGGGCCATGGCGATCGAGCTCGGCCGGGCCGGGGCCGTGGTCTACACGACCGGCCGCACCACACGCGAACACCGCAGCGAGGTCGGCCGGCCGGAGACCATCGAGGAGACGGCCGAACTGGTCACGGCCGCGGGCGGCACCGGCATCGCCGTCCCGGTCGACCACCTGGAGATCGAGCAGGTCAGGGCCCTGGTGGAACGCATCGACCGGGAGCACGGCCGGCTCGACGTCCTGGTCAACGACGTCTGGGGCGGCGACCACCTGCTGGAGTTCGGGACCCGGGTGTGGGACCTGAAGCTGGAGCGGGCGCTGCGGATGCTGCGCCTGGCCCAGGACGCGCACCTGATCACCAGCCACTGCGCGCTGCCGCTGCTCATCCGGCGGCCGGGCGGGCTGGTGGTCGAGATCACGGACGGAACGCCGGAGTTCAACACCGCGCACTACCGGGAGAACGCGGTCTTCGACCTCGCCAAGTTCGCGCCGGCCCGGATGGCCTGGGCGCTCGCCCGGGAGCTGGAACAGTACGAGGGGACGGCGGTCTGCCTCAGCCCCGGGTTCCTGCGCTCCGAGGAGATGCTGGAGCACTTCGGGGTGACGGAGGAGAACTGGCAGGACGCGGTGGAGAAGGAACCGCACTTCGCGATCGCCGAGTCGCCGGCGTACCTCGGGCGGGTGGTGGCCGCTCTCGCCGGAGATCCGGAACGGGGACGGTGGAACGGGCAGGCACGGTTCGGCGGGGAGCTCGCCGCTCATTACGGGGTGACGGACGTGGACGGGTCGCAGCCGGACTGCCTCGGGTACTTCACGGACGTGGTGTTCGGGGGCAAGGCGGCGACGGCGGAGGCGTACCGGTAGGCGCCTGCGGCGGGCTGTGCCCCGGTCCCTCCCCCAGAGGGGGGACCCCCACCTTCGCCGTTTCCTGGGGGCAAGCCCCCAGGCCCCCGAAGCACGCTTCGCGCGCTGTCCTCAAACGCCGGACGGGCTGTCCATCAGCCCGTCCGGCGTTTGAGGACGAGCGGCGGAGCCGCGACAAGGGGGTCTGGGGCGCAGCCCCAGGAATCGGCGAAGGGGAGGGACCGGGGCATCCTCACCCCACCCCGTACAACGCCGCACTCCTCCGCGCCGCCTCCGCGAACCGCCCCCGCAACTCCGCAGGCGAAAGCACCTCCGCCTCCGGCCCCAGCGCCGGCAACTGCTCCTGGGCGACGTCGAGCGACTCGACGGCCAGCGTCACCGTGACCCATCCCGCCGCGTCCGGTGGCCCCGCCCCCTCGACCGCCTCCCGCCCGGCCCGCCGGTCCGTGACGTACGGGAGCCGGCGCACCCCCTCCGGGGTCAGCCGCAGGACGACGGTCTCGCGCAGCAGCGACCGCGCGAACAGCGCGGCCCGCTCCTCCCAGAAGGCGGGCAGGTCGAAGGAGTCGTCCCGGTCGAACCGGTCGGCGCCCGCCGCGACGGCGGTGAAGCGGTCCACCCGGTAGACGCGGTGGGAGGGGTGGGGTGCGGCGACGCGTGCGACCAGGTACCAGACGCCCCCCTTGAGTACGAGTGCGTACGGCTCCAGCTCCCGTTCCGCCTCCGTGCCGTCCCGCCGCCCGTAGCGGGCGGTCAGCAGGCGGTCGTCCCAGACGGCCTCCGCGATGGCGGGGAGCAGGGGCGGGGGGTCGGCCGGCTGCCACCAGCCGGGCGCGTCCAGGTGGAAGCGCTGGGCGGCGATCGTCGGGGCGTCGCCGAGTTCGGGGACGAGCGCCGCGGAGACCTTGAGGCGGGCGGCGGACGCGGCGTCGGCGAGGCCCATCTCTTGGAGTGCGGACGGCACGCCGGAGAGGAAGAGGGCCTCGGCCTCGGTGCGTCCGAGGCCGGTGAGGCGGGTGCGGTAACCGCCGACCAGCCGGTAGCCGCCGGTCCTGCCACGATCGGCGTAGACGGGGATGCCCGCCTCGCACAGGGCGAGGACGTCGCGCGCGACCGTGCGCTCGGAGACCTCCAGCCGCCGCGCCAGCTCGGGGCCCGTCATGGACGCACGGGACTGCAGCAGCAGGACGAGTTTGATGAGGCGGGCGGCTCGCATCCGCCCATGATGCCGTCGCGGAAGACCGCGGAAGACCGCGGAAGACCGCGGAAGACCGCGGAAGACCGCGGAAGACCGCGGAAGACCGCGGAGGACCGGGGAAGGCAGCCGGAAGGCAGCGGACAGCGAGGTGCGGCACCGGCAGGCTGCCGAAGACGGGGATCAAGACGGGGATCAGGGGACGACGACAGGTACCCGTACGCCCAGCCAGGGCATGGTCGACGGACGAGGACCTGTCGTCACCCCTGAGCCGCTCCGCGACACAGGACAGGGCGCGCGGCGCGGCTCCGGCGGAGACGATACGCCTTGATCGATGATCGATCAACCGGTGGCGGCGGGCACCGTGGGCGACCCGCGCCACACGCCCGTCCTCAGATCTGCGGCGCGCAGCCCAGCACATGGGTCCGCAGCAGCTCCCCGATGTGCGGGTCGCGCCGGCGGAACGCGGCCACGAGCTCCGCGTGGTCGTCCGCGTGCGGCCGGGGCCGGGGGCTCAGCCAGCGGATCGACAGGGTGGTCCACACCTCGATGCCCAGCGACTCCCAGGTGTGCAGCAGCACGGAGTTGCCGGAGGCCAGCACGATCTCCCGGTGGAAGGCCACCGTGTGCCGTACCTGGGCCTCGCGGTCGCCCCGGCGGTCCGCCTCGTACAGCGGCGCCACCTCCCGGTCGAGCGCCGACGTGTCCTCGGCCAGCGCCTCGGCCGCCAGCTCGGCGGCGACCTGCTCCAGGCCCGCGCGGACCGGATAGCTCTCCTTGAGGTCGGCGGCGGTGAGCTCACGGACCCGGACGCCCTTGTTCGGGGACGACTCGATCAGCCGCAGCGACTCCAGCTCGCGCAGCGCCTCGCGCACCGGCGTCTGGCTGACCAGCAGTTCCGAGGCGATCCGCCGTTCCACGATGCGCTCGCCCGGCTGCCACCGGCCGCTGACGATCCCCTCCAGGATGTGCTCGCGGATCTGCTCGCGCAGAGAGTGCACGACGGGGACGGCGGGGACGGCGGGTGGTGACATGGGCGCTCCTCGGCGGCCGGACGATCGCCCGGCCATTATCCCGGCGGGGGAAACGGCGCGGCCCCGGCCCGTACCGGAGTACGGGGCCGGGGCCGCGCCCTGGGCGGGAGCCGGGATCAGAGACCGATCTCGGTCTCGAACTCGGCGGCCTCCAGGATGGCCTTGACCGTCGTCAGGTAACGGGCCGCGTCGGCACCGTCCACCAGGCGGTGGTCGTAGGAGAGCGTCACGTACGTCATGTCGCGGACGCCGATGGTGGTGCCCTCTTCGGACTCGATGACGACCGGGCGCTTCACCGTGGCACCGATGCCCAGGATCGCGACCTGGTTCGGGGGCACGATGACCGTGTCGAACAGCGCACCGCGCGAGCCGGTGTTGCTGATCGTGAAGGTCGCGCCGGACATCTCGTCCGGGCTGATCTTGCCCGTGCGGACCTTGCCCGCCAGCTCCGCCGTCTTCTTGGCGATGCCCGCGATGTTGAGGTCACCCGCACCCTTGATGACCGGGGTCATCAGGCCCTTCTCCGAGTCGACGGCGATGCCGACGTTCTCGGAGTCGAAGTAGGTGATGGTGCCCTCGTCCTCGTTGATCCGGGCGTTGACGACCGGGTGGGCCTTCAGCGCCTGGACGGCGGCCTTGACGAAGAACGGCATCGGGGAGAGCTTGACGCCCTCGCGGGCGGCGAAGCCGTCCTTGGCCTTGGCGCGCATCCGCATGATCTTGGTGATGTCCACCTCGATCACGGAGCTGAGCTGCGCCTGGCCGTGCAGCGCCTTCATCATGTTGTCGGCGATGACCTTGCGCATGCGCGGCATCTTGACCGTCTGACCGCGCAGCGGGGACGCCTCCACGGCCGGGGCCTTGGGAGCGGCGGCGGGAGCGGCCGGGGCCGGCGTGGCCTTGGCGGCCTCGGCGGCGGCCAGGACGTCCTGCTTGCGGATACGGCCGCCGACGCCGGTGCCCTGGACGCCCGCGAGGTTCACGCCGCTCTCGGCGGCGAGCTTGCGGACGAGCGGGGTGACGTAGGCGCCGTCGGTGTTGGCGGCGGCAGCCGGGGCGGCCGGAGCCTGGGCGGCGGGAGCCGCGGGCGCGGCCGGAGCCTGAGCCGCGGGCTGGGCCGGGGCGGCCGGGGCCTGCGGGGCCGGAGCGGCGGGGGCGGCCGGAGCCGCGGGGGCAGCCGGAGCCGCGGGGGCGGCCGGGGCCGGAGCGGCGGCCGGGGCGGCCGGCGCGGGGGCGGCGGCCTGCGCCGGAGCGGCACCCGGGGCACCGATCACGGCGAGCTTGGCGCCGACCTCGGCGACCTCGTCCTCGCCGACGACGATCTCCAGCAGGACGCCGGAGGCCGGGGCCGGGATCTCGGTGTCGACCTTGTCGGTCGAGACCTCGAGCAGCGGCTCGTCCTCGGAGACCTCCTCGCCGACCTCCTTCAGCCAGCGGGTGACGGTGCCCTCGGTGACCGACTCGCCCAGGGCGGGCAGCACGACGTCGGTACCGGTGGCGCCGCTCGCCGGAGCGGAAGCGGCGGGGGCCTCGGCCGGGGCGGCCGGAGCCGGGGCGGCCTCGGAAGGCGCGGCCTCGGCGGCGGGCGCCGGGGCGGGCTCGGCGGGGGCCTCGGCAGCGGCCGGAGCCGCGGCCTCCGCCGGGGCGCCGGAGCCGTCGTCGATGACGGCCAGCTCGGAGCCGACCTCGACCGTCTCGTCCTCGGCCACCTTGATGGAGGCGAGGACGCCGGACGCGGGGGCCGGGATCTCGGTGTCGACCTTGTCGGTGGAGACCTCGAGCAGCGGCTCGTCGACCTCCACGCGGTCACCCTCGGCCTTGAGCCAGCGGGTGACGGTGCCCTCGGACACGCTCTCGCCGAGCGCCGGCAGGGTTACGGAAACCGCCATGGTGCGGTTGCTCCTTACGAGTAGTGCGGATGGTGATGCGCTCGGGACTCAGTCGTGCGAGTGCAGCGGCTTGCCGGCCAGGGCCAGGTGAGCCTCGCCGAGGGCCTCGTTCTGCGTCGGGTGCGCGTGGATGAGCTGCGCGACCTCGGCGGGCAGGGCCTCCCAGTTGTAGATCAACTGGGCTTCGCCGACCTGCTCGCCCATGCGGTCGCCGACCATGTGGACGCCGACCACGGCACCGTCCTTGACCTGGACGAGCTTGATCTCGCCCGCGGTCTTGAGGATCTTGCTCTTGCCGTTGCCCGCGAGGTTGTACTTCAGGGCGACGACCTTGTCGGCGCCGTACAGCTCCTTGGCCTTCGCCTCGGTGATACCGACGGAGGCGACCTCCGGGTGGCAGTACGTGACGCGCGGCACGCCGTCGTAGTCGACCGGCACGGGGTTGAGACCGGCCAGCCGCTCCGCCACCAGGATGCCCTCCGCGAAGCCGACGTGCGCGAGCTGGAGGGTCGGGACCAGGTCGCCGACGGCCGAGATGGTGGGCACGTTGGTGCGCATGTACTCGTCGACGAGGACGTAGCCGCGGTCCATCGCGACCCCGGCCTCCTCGTAGCCCAGGCCCTGGGAGACCGGGCCGCGGCCGACGGCGACGAGCAGCAGCTCGGCCTCGAAGGTCTTGCCGTTCTCCAGCGAGACCTTGACACCGTCGGCGGTGTACTCCACGCCGGAGAAGCGGGAGCCCAGGGAGAAGTTGATGCCGCGCTTGCGGAAGGCGCGCTCCAGCAGCTTGGAGCTGTTCTCGTCCTCGACCGGGACGAGGTGGGGAAGCGCCTCGACGATGGTGACGTCGGTGCCGAAGGACTTCCACGCGGAGGCGAACTCGACGCCGATGACGCCGCCGCCCAGCACGATCGCGGACTTCGGGACGCGGTCCAGGACCAGCGCGTGGTCCGAGGAGATGACGCGGTTGCCGTCGATGGTCAGGCCCGGCAGCGACTTCGGCACGGAGCCGGTCGCCAGCAGGACGTGGCGGCCCTCGACGCGCTGCCCGTTCACGTCGACGGAGGTGGGGGAGGACAGGCGGCCCTCACCGGTGATGTAGGTGACCTTGCGCGAGGCGACCAGGCCCTGCAGACCCTTGTACAGGCCCGAGATCACGTCGTCCTTGTACTTGTGGACGCCCGCGATGTCGATGCCCTCGAAGGACGCCTTGACGCCGAACTGCTCGCTCTCGCGGGCGGAGTCGGCGACCTCGCCGGCGTGCAGCAGAGCCTTGGTGGGGATGCAGCCGCGGTGCAGGCAGGTGCCGCCCAGCTTGTCCTTCTCGATCAGGGCGACGTCGAGACCAAGCTGCGCTCCACGCAGGGCAGCGGCGTAACCGCCGCTACCGCCTCCGAGGATCACTAGGTCGAAAACGGTGCTGGCGTCGTTCGCCACGTCACGTCCTCCATGCATGGGTACGCCGTTGCCGGTCGTCGATGACCGGGCGGCGGCTGTCGTTCGGCCGCTTTGCTTCGGCCCTGTGATTACTGGGGGCCCTGTCCTGCCGAGACAACATCTTCGCACTTGTTGACGGACGGCGGGACGCCGGGCCGGGCTGAGGGGCGACTGATGCGTCACCTTCGATGGGTTACTCGCGCGTAGAGATGTCCGCCGGCGCGGTGCCCCGGGGGCGTTCGTCCAGAGCGAACGCCGCGCGGCCCCGGACGCATTCCCGGGGCCGCGCGGCGCTTCCGCGAGGGGGGCCGACGCGGCCCGGACGTCAGCCCAGGTCGCCGTCGGCGGTGTGCTCGGCCAGCCGGACGAGCGTACGGACGGCGGAGCCGGTGCCGCCCTTGGGGGTGTACCCGTAGGGGGCGCTCTCGTGGAAGGCCGGGCCCGCGATGTCCAGGTGCGCCCAGGTGATGCCCTCGCCCACGAACTCCTGGAGGAACAGGCCGGCGATCAGGCCGCCGCCGTTGCGTACGCCCATGTTGGCGATGTCCGCGACCGGGGAGTCCATCGTCTTCCGCAGCTCGGCGGGCATCGGCATGGGCCACGCCTGCTCGCCGACCGCCTCGGCGATCTCGTGGATCGCGGTGCGGAACGCGTCGTCGTTGGCCATGACACCGAAGGTGCGGTCACCCAGGGCGAGGACCATGGCACCCGTCAGGGTGGCGACGTCCACGATCGCGTCCGGGTTCTCCTCCGAGGCCCGGGTCAGGGCGTCGGCGAGCACCAGCCGGCCCTCGGCGTCGGTGTTGAGGACCTCGACGGTCTTGCCGCTGTACATGGTCAGCACGTCGCCCGGACGGGTGGCCGTGCCGGACGGCATGTTCTCCGCGAGGGCCAGCCAGCCGGTGACGTTGACGCGCAGGCCCAGCTTGGCGGCGGCCAGCACGGCCGAGAACACGGCGGCGGCGCCGCTCATGTCGCACTTCATGGTCTCGTTGTGGCCGGCCGGCTTGAGCGAGATGCCGCCCGAGTCGTAGGTGATGCCCTTGCCGACCAGGGCGAGGGTCTTCTCCGCCTTGGGGTGGGTGTAGCCGAGGCGCACCAGCCGCGGCGGGTTCGCCGAGCCCTGGCCGACGCCCATCAGACCGCCGTAACCGCCCTTGAGCAGCGCCTTCTCGTCCAGCACCTCGATCTTGAGGCCGTGCTCCTTGGCGGCCTCCTGGGCGAGGGCGGCGAACGCGGCCGGGTGCAGGGCGTTCGACGGGGTGTTGATCAGGTCGCGGGCGCGATTGACCTCGGCGGCCACCACGGCGGCCCGCTCGACGGCGGCCTTGAACGCCTTGTCGCGCGGCTTGCCGCCGAGGATCACGACGTCCGCCGGCGGCTCGCCCTTCTTCGAGGCGCCCTTGCCGCCGCCGTTGCTGCGGAAGGCGGTGAAGGTGTACGCGCCCAGCAGGGCGCCCTCGCCGATCGCGGCGACGTCGTCCGCGTCCGTCACGGGCAGCGCGAAGGCGGCCTTCTTCGTACCGGCGAGGGCACGGGCGGCGGCGCCCGCGGCGCGGCGCAGCGCCTCACCCTCGTAGCCGTCACCCTTCGCGGGGACGCCGCCGAGACCGGCGGCGACCACGACGGAGGCCTTGACGCCGGCCGGGGCGGGCAGCTTGGTGACCTCGCCCTCCTCGCCGGAGGCGCCGAGGGTCTCCAGGACGGCGGCCAGCTTTCCGTCGAAAGCCTGGTCCACGGCTTCGGCGCCGGGCGCGAGGACGGGTCCCTTCGGGCCCTTGGCGACACCGACGACGAGGGCGTCCGCGCGCAGCGTCGCCGCGCCGGAGGTGCTGAGAGTGAGAGCAGTCACGGTGGTGGGTGTCCCTACTTCCGTTGAGGTTCCACGGCTTGAGAGCACAGCGAGGCCTGTGCCGGCCGCCACCGCGCATCGTATGCGCCGCGCGTGCGCCGCCGGGGTCCGGGCCTTCGGGCTGGCGCGAGCCTATCCCCGCGCGGTCGTTCAGCCCAGGGCCGTGACGATCACCGCGGTGGTCGCCGCGGTCTCCGCGAGGGCGCCGAAGACGTCCCCGGTGACTCCGCCGAAGCGGCGCAGGCAGTGCCGGAGGAGCAGTTCGGCCGCCACGGCGGCCAGCGGGACGGCCATCCCGGCGCGCAGGGCGGCGCCCGGGCCGAGGAACGCGCCGGCACCGGCCGCCGCGCAGCAGGCGACGGCGGTCACCGCCAGGGCGGCGGGGACGGGCACCGCCCCGGCGACCGCCGCGCCCAGCCCGCCGGGGCGGGCCGCCGGGACGCCGCGGCGGGCGGCGAGGGTGAGGGCGCAGCGCGCGGCGACGGCCGCCACCAGGGCGGCGAGCGCGCCGCGCGCCCCGCCGGCGGCGTACTGGCCGTGCAGCGCGGCGGCCTGGCCGAGCAGCACGAACACCAGGGTGACGACGCCGAACGGACCGATGTCCGACTGCTTCATGATCCGCAGCGCGTCCTCGGCGGGCTTGCCGCTGCCCAGCCCGTCGGCGACGTCGGCGAGCCCGTCCAGGTGCAGCCCCCGGGTGAGCACGGCGGGCACGGCGGCGGCGGCCACCGCGGCGACCGCGGGCCCCGCGCCGAGCAGCAGCAGGAGCCAGCCCGCCGCACCGGCGCACGCGCCGACGACGAGCCCGGCGAGCGGGGCGACGAGCATGCCCCCGCGCGCCGCCGCACGGTCCCAGCGGGTGAGGCGGACCGGCAGTACGGTCAACGTACCGAAGGCGAACCGGAGGGCGTCACCGCTGGTCGCGCGGGGGGAACCGGGGGAGTCCGGGGAGGGGGTGTCGGTCATCGCGGGCAGGGTATCCCGGGCCTCGGCAGTGGCCCCCGGGCGGTCGGGGGGCGACCGCGGAGGGGCCGGCCGGAGGGCGGACTCCCGGTCGCCGGAAGCCGTTCGCGCGAGCGGGGGCGGATGCCCGCCGGTCGGTAAGCTGCACGTCAGGGCGAGTTCGGAAGTGCGGGAGTCCGATGGAACACTGGCTTGACCGCAACGTCGTCGAGCCGGGCAAGCTGCCGCTGCTGGCGGCCCTGACCGCGTTCGTGCTGACGTTCCTCGTCACCCGGGTCATCACCCGGCTCATCCGCGCGGGCAAGGGCCCCTTCCGCAACATCCGGCCCGGCGGCCTGCACGTCCACCACGTCGTGCCGGGCGTGGTGCTGATGGTGATCGGCGGCTTCGGCGCGGTGGCGGCGGGCCGGCACGGGCTGGGCGCGCTGGTCGCGGCGGTCCTCTTCGGCGCGGGCGCCGGGCTGGTGCTGGACGAGTTCGCGCTGATCCTGCACCTCGACGACGTCTACTGGACCGAACAGGGCCGCAAGAGCGTCGAGATCGTGGTGCTGACGGCGGCCCTGGTCGGTCTGGTCCTCTTCGGGTTCTCCCCCTTCGGGGTGAACGAGCTGACGCCCGAGGAGCTGCGCGGCCGCAGCATCCTGGTCTCGAACATCCTGATCAACTTTCTGATCGCGCTGTTCGCACTGGCGAAGGGCAAGCCGCGGATAGCGCTCATCGGCGCGGTGGTGCCGCTGGTGGCGCTGGTCGGCGCGGTGCGGCTGGCCCGGCCCGGGTCGCCGTGGGCCCGCCGTTTCTACCGCCACCGCCCGCGCGCCCGCCGCCGGGCCCGGGTGCGGGCCTACCGGCACGACGCCCGCTGGAACGCGGTCCGCAACCGGCTTCACGACCTGGTGGCCGGCGCCCCCGACCGCTGACCCCCGCCGCCCGGGCTCCCGGGGCCGCCCCGGAAGCGGTCGTCCCGCGGCTTGCGGCGGCGCCCGCGCACCTCCTCCGCCGCGCTCAGCGTCAGCATCGCCACGACGGCCGCGATGTGCTCCTTGCCCGCCAGATTCGGCTTGACGGCCACCTCGGCCGCCATCGCCAGCGCCACCACCGCGCAGGTGGCCCAGGCCCGGTACCGCCACGCCACGTACACCGCCAGCCCCACCACGGCCGCCGACGGGCCGGTGTCGACCACCTTGGCCGCCTCCGGGGGCAGCCCCAGCCAGCCGGGGCCCAGGGCGATGGCCAGCCGCGCGTACATCGTCCCGGCCAGGGTGGCGACGTAGGCGATGCCGAGCGTCCGCCACCGGCCCAGGCAGATCTCGGCGATCCCGAAGACGATCAGCACCTGGACCAGCGCCCCCCAGACCGGCAGGTCCAGGGCCGGGACGAACAGCGACAGCGGCGTGCGCAGCAGCGCCAGCCACCACGGCAGCTCGGCCCGGACCGACCCCGCCGCCTGGACGGGGCCGAAACCCCAGGGCCGGTTCTGCACCCACTGGAGGGCCATGGTGAGGGCGACCGCCGAGAGGGTCATCGGGATCGCGCGGAGCCGGTCGCGGGCGAGGGCGTCCGTCACGGTCGCGGCGAGCGGTCCCCATTCCGTGCGTGCGGCGCGGCGCAGCGCCGCACGGTTCATCGCCGGCTCTCCAGATGCTTGCGGTTCAGCCACTTGGGCAGCCCGGGCGCCTCCAGGAAACCCTCCGCGCGGGCGCTGGCGATGCCGATGCGCAGCAGGTCACTGCTCTTTTCGAACAGCATGAAACGAGGCTCCCAGATCGGCCGGTACTTCGCATTCGCGCGGTACAGCGACTCGATCTGCCACCAGCGCGAGAAGAAGCTGAGCAGCGACCGCCAGGCCCGCAGCACCGGCCCGGCGCCGAGCCGGGAACCGCGTTCGAAGACCGAGCGGAACATCGCGAAGTTCAGCGAGACCTGGACGATGCCGAGGTCCCGCGCCCGCTGCAGGAGTTCGATGACCATGAACTCCATCAGGCCGTTCTCCGACTCCCGGTCACGGCGCATCAGGTCGAGCGACAGGCCCTTGGGCCCCCACGGCACGAAGCTCAGCAGCGCCCGCAACTCGCCCTTGCCGTCATGGCATTCCAGCATCACGCAGCGGCCGTCGTCCGGGTCGCCCAGCCGGCCCAGCGCCATCGAGAAGCCGCGCTCGGTCGCCCCGTCGCGCCAGTCGTCCGCGCGCCGCAGCAGCTCGGCCATCTCCTCCTCGGGGATGTCCTCGTGCCGCCGGATGCGGACCGTGTACCCGGCCCGCTTCACCCGGTTGAACGCCTGCCGGACGGTGCGCATGGCCCGGCCCTCCAGGGTGAACTCCGCGGTGTCGACGATGGCCTCGTCACCGAGTTCCAGGGCGTCCATGCCGTGCCGGGCGTAGACGGTGCCGCCCTCCTCGCTCGCGCCCATCACGGCCGGGATCCAGCCGTGCGCCCGGGCCTCGGCCAGCCAGGGTTCGATCGCCCCCGGCCACGCCTCGGGGTCGCCGAGCGGGTCGCCCGAGGCCAGCGAGACCCCGCCGACCACCCGGTAGGTCACCGCGGCCTTCCCGGACGGCGACCACACGACGCTCTTCTCGCGGCGCAGCGCGAAGTAGCCCAGCGAGTCCCGGTCCCCGTACTTGTCGAGCAGTGCCCGCAGCCGCGCCTCGTCCTCGGGCGTCAACGGGTCGGTGGCCCGGCGGGAGCGGAACGCCGCCCACACCACCAGCACCAGCAGCACCGTGCTCATCACGTTGATGGTGACGTTGACCCAGTCCGGGGTGTCGATCGCCGGGAACGGGCTGTCGTCGCTCACCAGGAAGACCAGCCGCCGTACGCCGTAGCGCCAGCGGTCCCAGAACGTCGACCGGTACGCGTCACCGGCCTGGTTGGTGACGGTCACCAGGAAGGCGGCGATCAGCGAGCAGACCAGCAGCCCCCCGGCCGCCACCGCCGCGGCGAGCCGGGGGTTGGAGCGGTCGCCGATCGCGTAGAACTCCCGGCGGCCCACCACCAGGGCGGCCACGAACAGCGCCGTGATCACCACCGAGAACCAGTTCTGGCCGTGCGCCCGGAACTCCGGGAACCACATCAGCAGACCCAGCAGCAACAGGAGTACCCCGGCCAGTGCCAGGTTGAGGATCCAGGCCGCCCGTTTGCGGCGCCGCAGGGTCACCGCCATGAACAGCGACACCACGGCCGAGGTGAAGCTGGCCTCCAGCAGATACGGCGTGAAGTAGTCGTCGACGCTGTGCCGCCGGATGCTCGCCCCGAAGGACACCCAGACCGCGCTGAGCAGGTTGACGAAGGCGGCGACACGCAGGTACCACACGGCGAAGGCTGCGGCGCGCCGAGGCCAGGGGCCGCGGCGCACCTCGTCATCCGGAGTCAAGCGGACTTCTCCTGAGAAAGGCGGCGGAAGGGGACGCGGGTACGGCGTGGCCCCCACGTTTCCGCTGCCGGTGACCGCTGTCGAGACCTTCCGGCCCGTGTCGGCCTCCGGAACGTCAGGAACGCTCGGGGAGCTCCGCCGCCAGGGACGCCGCGGCCCGCACCAGCGGCAGAGCGAGCAGCGCCCCTGTTCCCTCGCCCAGTGTGACGCCATGATCGAGCAGAGGGTTGAGCGCGATCCGGTCGAGCGCCTTCGCCTGGGCCGGATCGCCGCTGCTCTGCCCCGCCAGCCACCAGTCCGGCGCCCGGAAGGCGACACGCTGCGCGACGAGGGCGCACGCCGCCGACACCACGCCGTCCAGGATCACCGGCGTCCGGCGGACCGCGCTCTGCAACAGGAACCCGGTCATCGCCGTCAGATCCGCGCCGCCCGTCGTCGCCAGCAACCGCAACTGGTCGCCCAGGACGGGCCGGGCCCGGCGCAGCGCGTCCCGGATCGCCGCGCACTTGCGCATCCACGCCAGATCGTCGATGCCCGCGCCGCCGCGCCCGGTCACCACCGACGCGTCCGTCCCGCACAGCGCGCCGATCAGCGCGCCCGCGGCGGTCGTGCCGCCCACGCTCAGGTCGCCGAGCACCACGAGATCCGTGCCGGAGTCGGCCTCCTCGTCGGCGACCGCCATCCCCGCCCGGAACGCGGCCTCCGCCTCCTCCGCGGTCAGCGCGTCCTCGATGTCGATCCGGCCCGAACCGCGGCGCACCCGGTGCCGCGTGACGTCCGCCGGCAGCAGCTCCGGGTCGCAGTCCAGCGCCATGTCGACGACCCGCAGCCCGACGTCGAACCGGCGGGCGAGCACGGCCGGGGCGCTCGCCCCGTCCAGCGCGGCGCGGACGAGCGGGTACGCGCCCTCGGCCGGACCGGCGGACACGCCGAGCGAGGCGACGCCGTGATCACCCGCGAAGAGAATCGCCTTCGGCCGCTCCACCGGCTTCACCGGCACCCCGCCCTGCGCGGCGGCGAGCCACTCGCCGAGCTCGTCCAGGCGGCCGAAGGCGCCCGGGCGGGGGGCCAGCCGTTCGCGCCGCTCCTCCGCTTCGCGGCGGGTGTCGGGGTCGGGGCGCTCGATCAGCGTGGCGAACTCGTCAAGATTCAGACCGCTCATCCGCGACACATTACCGCTGCGCGGGGGCGGGGTCGGGGGGTGCGGTGCCCCGGTCCCGCCCTTTCGCCGTTTCCTGGGGCTGCGCCCCAGACCCCCTTGTCGCGGCTTCGCCGCTCGTCCTCAAACGCCGGACGGGCTGTATCAGCCCGTCCGGCGTTTGAGGACAACCGCGCGGAGCGCGGTTTCGGGGTCCGGGGGCTGGGCCCCGGGAAACGGCGAAAGGGCGGGACCGGGGCAACACCCCCTCCCTACCGCAACCGCACCGCCTGCCCCGCCACCACCATCAGCACATGCTCACACTCCGCCGCCCACGCCGCGTTCAACCTCCCCAGCTCATCCCGGAACCGCCGCCCGGAAGCGGTCGCGGGCACCACCCCGGACCCGACCTCGTTGCTGACGGCGACGACCGTCCGCCGCGTCTCCCGGACGGCCCGGACGAGCGAGGCGACCCGCTGCGCGAGCGCCGAGGACCCCCCGTCCGCCCACGCCGCGTCGTCCCACGCCGACACGGCGTCCATCGCATGGGTAAGCCACAGCGAGAGGCAGTCGATCAGCAGCGGCGGTCCGTCGGCGGTGAGCAGGGGGACGAGGTCGCAGGTCTCGGCGGTGCGCCAGGAGGAGGGGCGGCGTTCGCGGTGCAGGGCGACGCGTGCCGCCCAGTCGGAGTCGCCGTCGCGGGTGCCGCCGGTCGCGACGTAGAGGACCTCGGGGAACGATTCCAGCCGCCGCTCCGCCTCCACGGACTTGCCCGAGCGCGCCCCGCCGAGGACGAGCGTCCGCCGGGGCACGTCCGGGACGGCGTGGTAGTCGCCGACCGTCAGCGTGCTGCCGTCCGGGACGGCCCGCGCGCCGGCCGCGGCGAGCCGGCGGTGCAGTTCGGGCCCCGGCGGCACCTCGTGGCCGAGGTGGACGGCGATCACGTCCGTGGTCGCCGTGACGGCACCCGTCTCGCGCAGCCGGGCCAGCGCGTCCGGGCGGTCCACCACGTCGAGCAGGACGATGTCGTAGGGGCCGGCCGCGGTGGAGAGCCCGGCCGGGGCGCCGCCGGGCGGCAGGTAGAGCAGCCGGTCGCCGTCGGGACCCGTCACCTCGTAACCGGTGCCCGGCGCGTCCAGGGCCACCGCCCGCACCCGGTGCCCGCTGATCAGCGACAGGTCCCGGCCGTCCGGTACCCGCACCGGCGCCGGCAGGCCGGGCGGCAGCTCGACGGCCGGGCCGTCGTGCGGGTGGGAGAGCAGCACCTGCCGCACCCCGGCGACGGACCGGCCCGCCCGCGCGGCCGCGAACGCGGGCCCGGGCGTGAGATCCAGCAGCAGTTCACCGTCGACGAGCAGCGCGGTCGCCGCCCGGGCGTCCTCGCCCACGGCGGTGGCGCAGGCGGCGCAGGGGCAGCCGGGGCGCGGCAGCCCCTCGGGGGCCCCGGTGCCGAGCAGAGTCAGTTCCACGCCACGATCGTCTCGCGTCCGCGCACGGCGGGCGCGTCGGGATCACCCTTTCCCGCCCCGGGACCGCGCCCCCGACCGGGGGTTAGGCTGCGCTACGGCAGCGAACCACGAGCCTTTGGAGGCTGGCATGGCGTGGGTGTGGCGGTTCGAGAAGGCGGACGGGACGGAGACGGCCCCGGCCGTCGAGCCGGAGGAGTTCACGACACAGGGGGACGCGGAGTCCTGGCTCGGCGAGGAGTGGCGGGCGCTGCTGGAGGGCGGCGTGGAGCAGGTGCGCCTCTTCGAGGACGGCCAGGAGATCTACGAGTCCCCCATGAGCCTCAGGGCCGCGGCGGAGAGCTGACCGGACGTTCCGGGGCCCCGCTTCCGCCGTTTCCCGGGCGCCCCTCCGGGGGCGGGACCGGGGCCACGGGCCCTACCCGCCCCTGACCCCGCACAGGTGCAGCAGCGCCGCCACCGACCGGTACGGGTCCGTGCGGCCGGCCCGGTCCTCCGCCGCGAGCAGGCGGTCGAGGTCGGACCGGCGGGGGCGCGCCGGAGGGTCGCAGAAGACCCGGACGCCGTACCAGGCACGCAGCGGAGCCCCGATGCCGGCCAGGGTCGCGGTCAGGGTCTCGCGCCGGTCGGCGCGGACGGGGACGCCGGCCCGGTCGGTGGCGTAGGGGGAGTCGAAGGCGGCCAGCGCCCGGTCCCAGTCGCCGGCCAGCCCGGGCCGCAGCGCCAGCGCGTCCGCGTTGCGGACCAGCAGGGAGAGCAGACCGCCGGGGGCCAGTACCCGGGCGAGGCCGGCCAGCAGGGGGTCGGGCTCCGGCACGTACATCAGCACACCGTGGCAGAGGACCAGGTCGAAGGCGCCCGGCGTGAAGTGCGCCCCCGTGTCCCGGCCGTCACCCTCGATGAGCCGGACCCGCTCCCGGACGTCCGCGGACTCGGCGGCGAGCACCTTGCGGACGGCGGACACCGTCGCCGGGTCGGACTCCAGCGCCGTCACCTCGTGTCCCGCGCGGGCCAGGCGCAGCGACTGGGTGCCGTGGGCCAGGCCGACGTCCAGGACGCGCAGGCGCTGCCCGGCGGCGAAGCGGGCCGCCGTCTGCTCGTCTATCTGCCGGGCGACCAGCTCGTGCCGGACGGTGTTCCGCAGGCCTTCGCACAGGTCCTCGTCGACGGCCGCCACGTCCCCGGCGTATCCGGCGTATCCGACGGTCCCCGCCGGCCGGCCGGCCGGAGCGGCGAAGCCGGTGACGGGAGCGGGCGGCACGGCCGGGTGGTACTCGGGGGCGTGCCCCGTGGCCGGCCCGGGGGCCGCCACCGCGGGGAGGGCCATCGCGTGGACGCCGTACCCGCCCTCGGAGGGCGTGGCCGTACCGGCGTACGTCGCCGGCCCCGCGTCGGAGAACGACCCGGCCGTCACCCGGAACACCGCCCCGGGACCGGGCCCGGGAAAGGAACCGGGAACCGCGCCGGGTTCAGGGCCGGGCCCCGCCGCCGGTACCGCTCCGGGCCCGTCCGACAACGCGCCGGCCGGGCCCCACGAGGAGCCGCTCAGGGCTTCTCCCCACGCGCGACCTTCGGCTTCGGCAGCCGCAGCCGCCGCATCTGCAGCGAGCGCATCAGCGCGTACGGCACGGCGCCCCGGGTGGGCTCGCCGGCGAAGCGCTTCTTCAGCTCCGCGCGCAGGCCGATCGCGATGACCAGGGAGTTGACCACGATCACGAGGATGACGACCACCCACGCCAGCAGCACGTACTGCTGGAAGGACCCGCGGTTGAACATGCTCAGGACGAGGATCGCCACCGCCAGCGGCAGGAAGAACTCCATGACGGTGAACCGGGAGTCCACGAAGTCCCGCGCGAAGCGGCGCACGGGCCCCTTGTCGCGGACCGGCAGGAACCGCTCGTCGCCGTTGGCCAGCGCCTCGCGCTGCTTGGCCATGTCGGCCCGGCGGGCCTCACGCTGCCGCTTGGCGGCCTCCTTGCGGTTGGCCGGCGTGCCGGCGAGGCTGCGGCGCTGGGACGCCGCCTCGCTGCGCTTGGGCGTCGGGCGGCCCTTGGGGGCCTCGGGATGACGGGGCTGCTGGGGCTGGTCCGCGGTCACCTTGGCGTCGGCGGCCTGGGCGGACTGCTCTTCCTTCGAACGGCTTCGGAACACGGGACCCAAGGGTACGGGGTCCCGGGGGTGGACCCCAGCGTTCTGGGGAATGATCCCGGGATGGTCTCCCGGGGACGCCCCCGGTTTTCCCCGGACGGTTCCCCGGAGGCCGCCCGGTGGCCGCCCGGTGGCCGCCCGGTGGCCGCCCGGTGGCCGCCCGGTGGCCGCCCGGTGGCCGCCCGGTGGCCGCCCGGTGGGCCGTCTCCTCCTCCCGCCGGAGGAGGACGTCCCTCTGATCGTCCTGCAGGAGGAGCGCATCCGGGCCCGGACAGTGCGGTAATGGGGACAGGCCCCGTACTGTGGGTTCTGTAGGTGTGATGGAGCCGAAGCCCGAGCTAAGTCGGTCAGAAGGGGGCGCGCGAGGCCCATGAGCGGTGTCATGAAGCGTATGGGGATGATTTTCCGCGCGAAGGCCAACAAGGCCCTGGACCGGGCCGAGGATCCGCGCGAGACCCTCGACTACTCGTACCAGAAGCAGGTCGAACTGCTCCAGAAGGTGCGCCGGGGCGTGGCCGACGTGGCCACCTCCCGCAAGCGCCTGGAGCTCCAGCTCACCCAGCTCCAGGGACAGTCCGCGAAGCTGGAGGAGCAGGGCCGCAAGGCGCTCGCCCTCGGCCGCGAGGACCTGGCGCGTGAGGCGCTCACCCGGAGGTCCGCCCTCCAGCAGCAGGTCAGCGACCTGGAGACGCAGCACCGGACGCTCCAGGGCGAGGAGGAGAAGCTCACCCTGGCCTCCCAGCGGCTCCAGGCCAAGGTCGACGCCTTCCGCACCAAGAAGGAGACCATCAAGGCCACCTACACCGCGGCCCAGGCCCAGACCCGCATCGGCGAGGCCTTCTCCGGCATCTCGGAGGAGATGGGCGACGTCGGCATGGCCATCCAGCGCGCCGAGGACAAGACGGCCCAGTTGCAGGCCCGGGCCGGCGCCATCGACGAGCTCCTCGCCTCCGGCGCCCTCGACGACCCCACCGGCATGGCCAAGGACGACATCACGGCCGAGCTGGACCGCCTGTCCAGCGGTTCTGACGTGGAGCTGGAACTCCAGCGGATGAAGGCCGAGCTCTCCGGCGGCGGCGCCGCCAAGCCGGCCATCGAGGGCGGCGCCGCGTCGCAGACCGCCCAGCCGCAGGACCGGCCCGACTTCCACAAGCGCTGACCGCGGGCCGCGGAACGAGAGGAGGCGCCGTGATCGTTCGCATCATGGGGGAGGGCCAGTGGAAACTGGCCGACAGCCACTTCGCCGAGCTCAACACGCTGGACGACGAGCTCCTCGAAGAGATGGAGAGCGGCGACGAGGACGGCTTCCGCCGGACGCTCGGCGCGCTGCTCGACGCCGTGCGGCGGATCGGCGAGCCGCTGCCCGACGACGCTCTGGAGCCTTCCGAGCTGATTCTGCCGGCGCCCGACGCTTCGCTCGCGGAGGTCCGCGAGATGCTCAGCGACGACGGTCTCATCCCTGGGTGACCCCTGCGGGGGCTGTGCCCCGGTCCCTCCCCCAGAGGGGGCACCCCCAACGGGCTGAAGTCAGCCCGTCCGGCGTTTGAGGACGCGCGCCGCAGGCGCGCTTGGGGGGCGCGGGGGCTTGCCCCCGCAAGAAACTGGGGGCACCTCCCAGCGGTAGCTGGGGGAGAAAGGGCGGGACCGGGGCACAGCCCGCCGCAGGCGCCCGCAGCCGCATCCCGCCCCGGAGGGGACCGCGATGACCACCCCCGCCCCCTCCGGCGCAGCCGGCCCGCACGGGAAGCTGCGCGCGCACCCCGTGGCCGCCGACGCCGCGGTCGCCGCCGCCGTCCTCGCCCTGATGATCGGCAGCGTTTTCGTCGGCCACCGGGTGGCGGAGCACCCGCTCGAACCCCTCTTCGTCACGTGTGCCGTCCTCGCCGCCGCGGCCCTCGCCGTCCGGCGCCGGGCGCCGCGTACCGTCCTGGCCGTCACGTCGGCACTGACCGTGGCGGGCGCCGCGGACGCCGGGGACGGGATCCCGCGCATCCAGGTGGCGCTGTCGGCCGTCGTGGCGCTCTACACCGTCGTCTCCCGCACCGAGCGCGCCGCGGCCCTGCGCATCGCGACGGTGACGATCGCCGTCCTCACCGGGGCGGTGATGCTGGTGGGCCCGCCGCCCTGGTACGCCCAGGAGAACGTGGGGATGCTCGCCTGGGCCGGCATGGCCGCCGCCGCGGGCGACGCCGTCCGCAGTCGGCGTGCGTACGTCGCCGCGATCGAGGAACGGGCGCTGCGCGCCGAGCGGTCCCGGGAGGAGGAGGCGCGCCGCCGGGTCGCCGAGGAGCGGCTGCGCATCGCCCGCGAGCTGCACGACGTGGTCGCCCACCACATCGCGTTGGTCAACGTCCAGGCCGGGGTCGCCTCGCACGTCATGGACAGCCGCCCGGACCAGGCGAAGCAGGCCCTGGCCCACGTCCGGGAGGCCAGCCGGTCCGCGCTGGACGAACTCCGCGCCACCGTCGGCCTGTTGCGCCAGTACGGCGACCCGGAGGCGCCCACCGAGCCGGCGCCCGGCCTCGGCGCCTTCGACCAGCTCGTGGACGGTTTCACCCGGGCCGGCCTGCGGGTGGCCGTCACCGTGACCGGCGCGCCGGCGGAGGCGCCGGAGCCCGGCGACGAGGACCCCGCCACGTCCGTCGCCGGCGCGCTGCCGGCCGCCGTCGACCTCACCGCGTACCGGGTCCTCCAGGAGGCGCTGACCAACGTCCACAAGCACGCCGGGCCGGGGGCCCGCGCCGAGGTGGTCATCCTGCGGGCGCCCGGAAGTCTGGTGCTCACCGTTCTGGACGACGGCCCGGAGGACGGCGGCCCGGGCGGTGGTGGTCCGGGCGGTGGTGGTCCGGCCGGCGGGCACGGCCTGGTCGGCATGCGGGAGCGGGTGACCGCGCTCGGCGGCACCATCGAGACCGGACCACGGCAGGGGACGCCCGGATTCCGGGTCCGCGTCCGGCTGCCCGTCCCCACCGGCCCCCGCGCCCGCCCCGGGCCCGCCCGCCGCCCGGCCTAGGCTGACCCCATGACCGACGAGTCCTCCATCAGCGTGCTCCTCGCCGACGACCAGGCCCTGCTGCGCAGCGCCTTCCGCGTCCTGGTCGACTCCGAACCCGGCATGCGCGTGGTCGGCGAGGCGGCGGACGGCGCCGAGGCGGTGCGCGTGGCCCGCGAGGTACGCCCCGACGTGGTGCTCATGGACATCCGGATGCCCGGCGTGGACGGCCTCGCCGCGACCCGCGAGATCTGCTCCGACCCGACGCTCGACGGGGTGCGCGTGGTGATGCTGACGACCTTCGAGGTCGACGAGTACGTGGTGCAGTCCCTGCGCGCGGGCGCCTCCGGCTTCCTCGGCAAGGGCGCCGAGCCCGACGAGCTCCTCGCCGCCATCCGGATCGCCGCGGCCGGCGAGGCGCTGCTCTCGCCCGCGGCGACGAAGGGGCTGATCGCCACGTTCCTCGCCCAGGGCGGCGGCTTCGACACCGGCGGCCCGGCGCGGCGGGGGGCGGAGGCGCTGGACGCGCTGACGGGGCGGGAGCGGGAGGTGCTGGTGCGGGTGGCCGGCGGGTTGTCGAACGACGAGATAGGGGAGCGGCTGGCCGTCAGCCCGTTGACGGTGAAGACGCACGTCAATCGGGCGATGGCCAAGTTGGGGGCGCGGGATCGGGCGCAGTTGGTTGTGATCGCGTATGAGACGGGTCTGGTGCGGCCACGGGGGGAGTAGGCCCCAGCCCCGCCCTTTCACCGTTTCTTGCGGGGGCGGACCCCCGCACCCCCGAAGCGCGCTGCGCGCGCTGTCCTCAAACGCCGGACGGGCTAAATCAGCCCGTCCGGCGTTTGAGGACGAGCGGCGAAGCCGCGAAAAGGGGGTCTGGGGGGCTTGCCCCCAGGAATCGGCGAAGGGGCGGGACTGGGGCACCACCCCCCAAACCAACCGCTGCCTACGGCAGCGCGAGCATCCGCTCCAGCGCCAGCTTCGAGAACGCCGCCACCTCCGGATCGACCTCGATCCGGTTGACGACCTTGCCCTCGGCGAGCGACTCCAGCGCCCACACCAGGTGCGGCAGGTCGATCCGGTTCATGGTCGAGCAGAAGCACACCGTCCGGTCGAGGAAGACGATCTCCTTGCCGTCCGCCGCGAAACGGTTCGCCAGCCGTCGCACCAGGTTGAGCTCGGTGCCGATGGCCCACTTCGACCCGGCCGGGGCGGCCTCCAGGGTCTTGATGATGTACTCCGTCGAGCCGACGTGGTCGGCGGCGGCCACGACCTCGTGCTTGCACTCGGGGTGCACGAGCACGTTGACGCCGGGGATGCGCTCGCGCACCTCGCGGACGGAGTCCAGCGAGAAGCGGCCGTGGACGGAGCAGTGCCCGCGCCAGAGGATCATCTTGGCGCCGCGCAGCTCCTCGGCGGTGAGGCCGCCGTTCGGCTTGTGCGGGTTGTAGAGGACGCAGTCGTCGAGGGACATGCCGAGGTCCCGGACGGCGGTGTTGCGGCCGAGGTGCTGGTCCGGGAGGAAGAGGACCTTCTCGCCCTGCTCGAACGCCCAGTTGAGCGCCCGCTCCGCGTTGGAGGAGGTGCAGATGGTGCCGCCGTGCTTGCCGGTGAAGGCCTTGATGTCGGCGGAGGAGTTCATGTACGAGACGGGGACGGTGGTCTCGGCCACACCCGCCTCGGTGAGGACGTCCCAGCACTCGGCGACCTGCTCGGCGGTGGCCATGTCGGCCATCGAGCAGCCGGCGGCCAGGTCCGGCAGGACGACCTGCTGGGCGTCGGTGGTGAGGATGTCGGCCGACTCGGCCATGAAGTGCACGCCGCAGAAGACGATGTACTCCGCGTCGGGGCGGGCCGCCGCGTCGCGGGCCAGCTTGAAGGAGTCGCCGGTGACGTCCGCGAACTCGATCACCTCGTCGCGCTGGTAGTGGTGGCCGAGGACGAAGACCCGGTCACCCAGCTTCGCCTTCGCGGCGCGTGCCCGCTCCACCAGGTCCGGGTCGGAGGGCGCGGGCAGGTCGCCGGGGCACTCCACGCCGCGCTCGCTGCGCGGGTCGGACTCGCGGCCGAGCAGCAGCAGGGCGAGGGGCGACGGGGCGGGGTCCTGGAAATCCAGGGACTGGGCGGTGGTCACGACACGCACCCTTTCTGTTCTGCGGACGACCGGACTGAGCTGCACCGGCCTTGTCGTCAATTTGACGCTATCTATCATAACTGCTTCGTGTCACTTTGACGATGCCCATTGCGTCGATGTGACGCATTCCCGGGCGCGCAAGGGATGTGCGAGCATGAAAGGCAGGAACACACGGCCGGACCCGGAATGAATCCCGGGCTCCGTCGGTTCAGCCGAGGGCAAGAGTCCGCACGAAACCCGGGAGTGAAGCAGATGTCCGTTCAGGACGAGAAGACCACTGTGAGCGACGGCATCCTCCTGTCCGACGCCGCGGCAGCGAAGGTCAAGAGCCTGCTGGAGCAGGAAGGCCGGGAGGACCTGGCGCTGCGCGTCGCCGTCCAGCCCGGCGGCTGCTCCGGCCTGCGCTACCAGCTCTTCTTCGACGAGCGCTCGCTCGACGGCGATGTCGTGAAGGACTTCGACGGCGTCAAGGTCGTCACCGACCGGATGAGCGCCCCGTACCTGGGCGGCGCCTCCATCGACTTCGTCGACACCATCGAGAAGCAGGGCTTCACGATCGACAACCCCAACGCCACCGGCTCCTGCGCCTGCGGCGACTCCTTCAGCTAAGGGCCGCGGGCACCGCGCGCGGAGAAGGCGGGCACCCCTCACGAAGGGGTGCCCGCCTTCCGCATGCCCAGGGACGGGGTGAAAGGGGGGGGCGGTCAGCCCCGCGGCACCGGCTCGCCCGTCGCCACGTCCACCACCTTGCGCCCGTCCAGCGGCCGGTCCAGCGCCACCTTCCGGTCGAACCGCCGGGCCATCAGCACACACGGCCGGCCGGGCTCCCGCTCCACGCCGGTGATCTTCACCGTCACCGCCGCCGGCGACTGGGCCTGCGCCGACACCGCGTAGTCGCTGCACACCCCACCCCAGAAGTGCAGGGTGAGCCGCGAGCCGTCGGCGCTGTACGAGGTCACCTGGGCCGGGACCGTCCGCCCCCGGACCCCGCCAGGAGCCGGCCGCGCACCCCGCGCCGCGGTGCGGAACTTCGGGTCCACGGCCGGCTCCACGACCGTCACCGTGGCCTTCCCGCCACCCGGCACCGCCGCCTCGAACAGCCACGACGGCACCAGCGCCGGCCGGCCCTCCACCGACCGCGCCGCCAGCGCGAACCGTGCCCCGCGTATCGGCACCGAGGCGCGCGGCAGCGTGCCGCCCGCACAGGGCGGGGAGGTGGTCTCCGGCCCGGACGGTTCCAGGGCGCTTCCCGCGTCCCCGCCCGCCGGCACGGGCGTCGCGCAGCCCCCGATCCGTACACCGTCCTTCCCGCCCTTCCCGGCCCGTCGGTTGAGCTCGTCGAGCGCCCGCGCGGCGCTGACCAGCGGATACTCGGCACCCTTCACCGGCGACACCAGCGCCCCCGCACCGTCCGTCACCCGGCCGTCGGCGCCGACCCGCAGCACGGTCTGCCGGCCGTACGTGGGGTGGCCGCCCAGCACCGGATCGGCCGTGACCGTCCGGACGGCACCGAACACCCGGCTCGCGTCCACCGTCGCGTCGCCCAAACCCAGCGCCGCGAGCACCGGCCGGGCCGCCGCCCGCGCCCGTTCCTCCGACACCGGACGAGCCGCCGCCGGATCGGACCCGCCGGGCCGGTCCCGGAACGACGGGCAGGCCGGGGCGTCACCGGAATCCCCGGGGCCTTCCTTCTCCGGCCCCGCGCCCGGCGGACGCACGCACGGCTTCCCGCCGGCGATCCCGTGCAGCGCGTACGTCCAGTCGCCCGGCGCGGCCACGCCCACCTGCACCGACGGTTCCGTTCCCCGTCCGACGGCCCAGACGCCGTCCGCCTTCCGCGGCTCACCCTTGACGCCCAGGGCCCGGGCCAGCGTCGCCACATCCGAGGCGGCCGGCGCCCGGCCCGCCGTGTAGACGGGGGCCCTGGCCGGGCCGTCGGGCAGCTTCCCCTCGGCCCGGTAGCGGGTGCCGCCGCCGTTGGGGTCCGGCTCGCCCACCGCGATGCCCGGCGGTGGCCCGCTCGAACCGGTGCCCCCGTCGTCGTCCAGCGCCAGCGGCGGCGGGGGCACCGCCCGTTCCTCCGCGGCCGGCCCCGACGAGCCGCCGCCCGCCGTCGCCGCCCAGTACGCGCCGCCGCCCCCGGCCAGCAGCACGGCCGCCGCGACCGACGCGACCACCGTCGGCGAGTGCTTCCGCCGCCGCTTGCCGGAGGTGTCGCCCTCGGTGCCCACCGCATCGCTCCTTCGCTCCGCTCCCACCGGTGTCCCGGTCCCCGCCCCGGCCGGGGTGAGGTGCCGGTGGGACGGAGCGGGGGAGCGGGCGGTTCCACGGCGGACCCGTCCGCCCCGGCCGGCTCGGGCGCCGTGCCCGTCGAGCCCCGTACCCGCCGGTCGCCGAAGCCGTCAGTCCCCGTAATCGGACATGCCGCGCAGCAGCCGCGCGGTCCGCTCCGGCACCGACACCCCGTGCGGCGGCCGGGCCGCCGGGGCGGACGGGGCCGCGGGGGTGTCAAGGGCCACCGCGACCGGCCAGTGCGGCAGCATCCCGGCACAGTCCCGGCGCAGCGCGGCGAGGGTGTCGTCGTCGGGAGCGGCGTCCGCGGCGGGCGGGGTGACGTGGTTCACAGGAGTCCCCATACCGGCACCGTACCGATCGCCGTGGCCGGGGAGAAAGGCCGACCATCGGGTAAATTCAGCCGCTCGTGGCGAGATCAGGACTGGTGTCCCGAGCGGGAGCCGGTAGCGTGGTACGGCCTTTTCCTGTTCGGCCCGCTTCCTCCCGTATAGCGCCACCGCCCCACGCCCCTTCACCGCCTCGCCCCGCAAGGAGCAGATTCGCCGTGCGTATCGCTGTCACCGGCTCCATCGCCACCGACCACCTGATGACGTTCCCCGGCCGATTCGCCGACCAGCTCGTGGCGGACCAGTTGCACACGGTCTCCCTCTCCTTCCTCGTCGACGACCTCGACGTCCGCCGGGGCGGCGTCGGCCCCAACATCTGCTTCGGCATGGGCGTCCTGGGCCTGCGCCCGATCCTCGTCGGCGCGGCGGGCGAGGACTTCGGCGACTACCGCGCCTGGCTGGAACGGCACGGTGTCGACACGGAGTCGGTGCACATCTCCGAGGTCCTGCACACCGCCCGTTTCGTCTGCACCACGGACACCGACCACAACCAGATCGCGTCCTTCTACACCGGCGCCATGAGCGAGGCCCGCCTCATCGAGCTCCAGCCGGTCGCCGACCGCGTCGGCGGCCTCGACCTGGTACTGATCGGCGCCGACGACCCCGAGGCGATGCTCCGCCACACACAGGAGTGCCGCACCCGCGGCATCCCCTTCGCCGCCGACCCCTCCCAGCAGCTCGCCCGCATGGACGGCGACGACATCCGGCAGTTGGTCGAAGGCGCCACGTACCTCTTCACCAACGAGTACGAGAAGGCCCTGATCGAGTCCAAGACCGGCTGGACCGGCGACGAGATCCTCGCCAAGGTCGGCACCCGCGTCACCACTCTCGGCGCCCGCGGCGTCCGCATCGAGCGCACCGGCGAGCCCGCGATCGAGGTCGGCTGCGCGGAGGAGCAGGCGAAGGTCGACCCGACGGGCGTCGGCGACGCGTTCCGCGCCGGATTCCTCGCGGGCCTCACGTGGGAGCTCTCCCTGGAGCGGGCGGCTCAGGTGGGGTGCATGCTGGCCACCCTCGTGATCGAGACGCTCGGTACTCAGGAGTACGAGCTGCGGCGCGGGCACTTCATGGAGCGGTTCGCCAAGGCGTACGGGCACGAGGCGGCGGCGGAGGTCCAGGGTCACCTGGGGTGACCCCTGCGGGGGGCTGTGCCCCGGTCCCGCCCTTTCACCGTTTCCTGGGGCTGCGCCCCAGACCCCGCTTATCGCGGCTTCGCCGCTCGTCCTCAACGCCGGACGGGCTGAATAGGGCGCCCACTCCAGCCCGTCCGGCGTTTGAGGACCTCGCGGCAAAGCCGCGATGCAGGGGTGCGGGCCCTCCCGCAAGAAACGGTGAAAGGGTGGGACCGGGGCACACCCCCCTACGAAACCCGCCGCACCGTATACCCCACCCCACCCTCCACCGCCCGCTCCCCTACATACTCCTGCCCCCGCATATCGCACCAGGCGGGAACATCCAGCCGCGCAGCCTCATCATCGGACAGCACGGTCACCAGCCCCCCGACCGGCACCCGGTCGAACACCTTCGCCAGCTCGATCACCGGAATCGGACACCGCTTCCCGAGCGCGTCCACGACGACCTCCGCCGCCCCGGAGGGCGGGGCCGCCGCCGGAGTGGGCGCGCCCAGGTGTTGCCGGACCCCTTCCACCACTGCCGGCAGCACGTCCAGGAACCGCTCCACATCCGTTTCGAGAGCGCCGCGCGGCAGCGAGACCCGTACGTTTCCTTCCGACAGCACCCCCATCGCCCGCAGCACATGGCTGGGTTCCAGCGTGCTGGAGGTGCAGGAGGAGCCGGACGAGACGGAGAAGCCTTCGCGGTCGAGGGCGTGGAGGAGGGCCTCGCCGTCGACGTAGAGGCAGGAGAAGGTGACGATGTGGGGGAGCCGGCGGGCGGGGTGGCCGACGACCTCGACGTCGGGGACGAGGGCGGGGACGCGGGCGCGGATCCGGTCGACGAGGGCGCGCAGCCGGGCCGCCTCCGCGTCGGCCTCCGCCCGTACCGCCCGCAGCGAGGCCGCCGCGGCGACGATGGCGGGGAGGGCGGGGAAGCCGGGCGCGCGGCCCGCCTCCCGTTCGTCCGCCGGGCCGGGCGGGGAGAAGCGGGTGCCCTTGCGGACGGCGAGCAGGCCGACGCCCGCCGGGCCGCCCCACTTGTGGGCGCTTGCCGTCAGCAGTGACCAGCCCTCAGGGACCGGTCCCCAGCCGAGCGACTGGGCGGCGTCCACCAGCAGCGGCACCCCCGCGGCCCGGCACACCGCCGCGACCTCGGCCAACGGCTGTTCCGTGCCGGTCTCGTGGTTGGCGGACTGGAGGGCGGCCAGCGCGGTGCCGGGGCGCAGCGCCGCCGCGTACTCGGCGGGGTCGACGAGTCCGGTCCGGTCCACGGCCACCCGGGTGACGCTCCCGCCGTCCGCCTCCAGGGCGTCGGCCGCGTGGAGTACGGCGGAGTGCTCGACCGAGGAGACCACCAGGTGGCGTCCGGTCCGGCGGCGGCCGCCGAGCGCCCCGGCGATGCCGTCGTGCAGCGCCCGGGTACCCGAAGGGGTGAACGAGAGTTCGTCGGGCCGGCAGCCGACCGCCTCGGCCGCCGTCTCCCGGGCCGCGTCGAGCAGCATGCGGGCCCGCCGGCCCTCCCGGTGGAGCCGGGCGGGGTCGGCCCAGCCCTCGTCGAGGGCGGCGAGCAGCGCCTGTCGGGCGACGGGGTGCGGGGGAGCGGCGGAGGCGGCGTCGAAGTAGGGCACGTCATCGAACCTAGCGCGCCGCCCGTTCCCGCGCGGGCCAGGGCTGACGCCCTCCCAGATCCTGCCCGGAGCCGGTCGTTCCATCCCTTCGGTGGGTCTTGGCGCGGCCCCCCGGCGCGTTGGGCACCCTCCCCGCGCGACCCCAAATAGCGTCCAGTAGGGTTTGGTCCGCATAAACATCCAAACCCTGCCCGCAGCGGGCCGGCGACCGACCGAGACGGCCGCAGCCGGCCGCGCGGGCGAGACTCTCGGGAAGGCGCTACGTGAGTCCCAACGGCTCCGACCGCTCGTCGCGGCGCCCGGTGCGGCGGAAGCTGCTGCAGGCGCTGGCCGCGGGCGCTGTTCTGGCGACCGCCACCGGTTGCACATCGAAGGACTTTCCCCGCCTCGGAATGCCCACTCCCGTCACGGAGGAGGCGCCGCGGATCCTCTCCCTGTGGCAGGGCTCGTGGGCTGCGGCCCTCGCGGTCGGTGTCCTGGTGTGGGGCCTGATCCTCTGGAGCGTCATCTTCCACCGGCGCAGCCGGAGCAAGATCGAGGTTCCTACCCAGACCCGGTACAACATGCCTCTCGAGGCGCTGTACACCGTGGTCCCGATCCTCATCGTCTCGGTGCTCTTCTACTTCACGGCCCGTGACGAGAACAAGCTCATCGCCAACCCGGACAAGCCGAAGCACGTCGTGAACGTGATCGGCTTCCAGTGGAACTGGGCCTTCAACTACATGGAGACCGCCCAGGGCCAGAAGCCGGGCAAGGCGCTGCGCGGCATCAAGGAGCTCGACGCCATCCCCGACCGGTTCCTGAAGAAGGCTCCGGCGGACGCGGCGGGCGTCTACGACACGGGCATCCCGGGCACCCGGAACCCGCAGAACGGCATGCCCGGTCCCACGCTGTGGCTCCCCAAGGGAGAGACGGTCGAGTTCATCCTGACCTCGCGCGACGTCAACCACTCCTTCTGGGTGCTGCCGTTCCTGATGAAGCAGGACGTCATTCCGGGCCACACCAACAGCTTCACGGTGACCCCCAACCGGGAGGGCACCTTCCGGGGCAAGTGCGCCGAGCTCTGTGGGCAGGACCACTCGCGGATGCTCTTCAACGTCAAGGTCGTCTCTCCTGAGCGGTACCAGAAGCACCTCAAGGAGCTGGCCGAGAAGGGCCAGACCGGCTACCTGCCGGCGGGCATCGCGCAGACGGATCACGCGAAGAACGCGGAGACCAAGAACAAGTGAGCATCCTCAACGAACCCCAGGGTGCCGCCGCATCAGCCCCGGCAGCACCGCCTGTTCGCGCCAAGACGCCAGGCAACCAGGTGATCAAGTGGCTGACCACCACCGACCACAAGACGATCGGGACCCTGTACCTGGTCACGTCGTTCGTGTTCTTCTGCATCGGCGGCGTCATGGCGCTGCTGATGCGCGCCGAACTCGCTCGCCCCGGCACGCAGATCATGTCGAACGAGCAGTTCAACCAGGCGTTCACGATGCACGGCACGATCATGCTGCTGATGTTCGCGACGCCGCTGTTCGCCGGCTTCGCGAACTGGATCATGCCGCTGCAGATCGGCGCGCCCGACGTGGCGTTCCCGCGACTGAACATGTTCGCCTACTGGCTGTACCTGTTCGGCTCGCTGATCGCCGTGGCCGGCTTCCTCACCCCGCAGGGTGCGGCCGACTTCGGCTGGTTCGCCTACGCGCCGCTGACCGACAGCGCCCACTCCCCGGGCGTCGGCGGTGACCTCTGGATCATGGGTCTGGCCTTCTCCGGCTTCGGTACGATCCTCGGCTCGGTCAACTTCATCACCACGATCATCTGCATGCGCGCGCCCGGCATGACGATGTTCCGGATGCCGATCTTCACCTGGAACGTCCTGCTGACCGGTGTCCTGGTCCTGCTGGCCTTCCCGGTGCTGGCCGCCGCGCTCTTCGCGCTGGAGGCGGACCGCAAGTTCGGGGCCCACATCTTCGACGCGGCCAACGGCGGCGCGCTGCTGTGGCAGCACCTGTTCTGGTTCTTCGGCCACCCCGAGGTCTACATCATCGCCCTGCCGTTCTTCGGCATCATCTCCGAGGTCATCCCGGTCTTCTCCCGCAAGCCGATGTTCGGCTACTGGGGCCTGATCGCGGCGACCATCTCCATCGCCGGTCTCTCGGTGACGGTGTGGGCGCACCACATGTACGTGACCGGTGGCGTGCTGCTGCCGTTCTTCTCCTTCATGACCTTCCTGATCGCGGTCCCGACCGGTGTGAAGTTCTTCAACTGGATCGGCACCATGTGGAAGGGCTCGCTGTCCTTCGAGACACCGATGCTCTGGGCCGTCGGCTTCCTGATCACCTTCACCTTCGGTGGTCTGACCGGCGTCATCCTGGCCTCGCCCCCGATGGACTTCCACGTCTCCGACTCGTACTTCGTCGTCGCGCACTTCCACTACGTCATCTTCGGCACCGTGGTCTTCGCGATGTTCGCCGGATTCCACTTCTGGTGGCCGAAGTTCACCGGCAAGATGCTGGACGAGCGGCTCGGCAAGATCACCTTCTGGACGCTGTTCGTGGGCTTCCACGGCACGTTCCTGGTCCAGCACTGGCTGGGCGCGGAGGGCATGCCCCGCCGGTACGCCGACTACCTGGCGGCCGACGGCTGGACCACGCTGAACACCATCTCCACCATCAGCTCGTTCCTGCTCGGCCTGTCGATCCTGCCGTTCTTCTACAACGTCTGGAAGACCGCCAAGTACGGCAAGAAGGTCGAGGTCGACGACCCGTGGGGTTACGGCCGCTCCCTCGAGTGGGCGACCTCCTGCCCGCCGCCGCGGCACAACTTCCTCACGCTGCCCCGCATCCGCTCCGAATCCCCGGCGTTCGACCTGCACCACCCGGAGATCGCGGCGCTGGAGCTGGAGGAGAACCTCGCTGACAAGGCCCTCGTGGGTGGCAAGGAGGCCGGCAAGTGAAGATCCAAGGCCGGATGTTCATCTGGCTCTCCGTCTTCATCCTGGCCATGGCCGTCGTCTACGGCGTGTGGTCGAAGGAGCCGGCGGGCACGACCGCGCTGTTCCTCGCCTTCGGCCTGTGCATCATGGTCGGCTACTACCTGGCGTTCACCGCGCGCCGGGTGGACGCCGGAGCGCAGGACAACAAGAACGCGGACGTCGCGGACGACGCCGGTGAGCTGGGCTTCTTCGCCCCGCACAGTTGGCAGCCGCTGTCCCTGGCGATCGGTGGCGCCCTCGCCTTCGCGTCCATCGCGATCGGCTGGTGGCTGATGTACTTCTCCGCCCCCCTGATCGCGGTCGGCCTCTTCGGCTGGGTGTTCGAGTTCTACCGCGGCGAGAACCAGAACCAGTAGGTTCCGCGCCGCGCACGGGCCGGGCCCCGCACACCACTCGGTGTGCGGGGCCCGGCCTTTTGCCGGAGTGTCAGGAGTCCCCACCCGTTTGCACCGCCCCGGGGGCCGAAGAGGCCGATCCTTCCTACGGTGTGACCATGAGCCACTCTCCTCGACGCCGCACGGTGCTCGGCGGCGCGCTGCTGCTGGTCCCCCTGGCGCTGGGGGGCAGCGGGTGCAGCTCGTCCAACCCGCTGGCCGACGCGCCCTACGACGCCACCGGCCAGGTCGTGCTGAAGGGCGCCGAGGACGGCCGCAAGGTCGACCCGAGCGTGCCCCTGGAGGTGAAGGCCACCGGCGACGACCGCATCACGGACGTCATCGCCACCGACGCCGCCGGCCGGTACGTCGGCGGCGAACTGGCCCCCGACGGCTCGTCCTGGCACAGCACCGGATCGCTCGCGGCCGGCGCGCACTACACGGTCCGGGTGAGCACGGAGGACGACGACGGGGCCCAGGGCCGCCGTACGATCGGTTTCGACACCGGCCCGGCCACCCGGCTGCTGACCGTCGCGTTCGGCCCCAAGACGGGCACCTACGGCGTCGGACAGCCGATCACGGCGGAGCTCAGCACCCCCGTCCAAACCCCCGCCGCGCGGGCCGTCGTCGAACGCACCCTGCGGGTGGAGTCACGACCCGCCGTCCAGGGCTCCTGGTACTGGGTGAACAACCGGGTCCTGCACTACCGGCCCAAGGAGTTCTGGCCCGCGCACGCCTCCATCGACGTCCGTGCCACCCTCGACGGCATCAAGGTCGGCGGCGGCATGTACGGCGGCCCGTCCAAGCCGCTGCACCTCGACACGGGCGACCGCGTGGAGGCCGTCACGGACGCCGCCGGGCACTACATGACGGTTCTGAAGAACGGCCAGGAGATCCGGTCGATCCCGGTCACCACCGGCAAGCCCGGCTACGACACGCGCAACGGGGTCAAGGTGATCCTGGGCCAGGAATCCTTCGTACGGATGCGCGGGGACACCATCGGCATCGCCGAGGGCAGCGCCGACTCCTACGACCTGCCCGTCTACTGGGCCACCCGGGTGACATGGAGCGGCGAATACGTGCACGCCGCGCCGTGGTCCGTCGGCTCGCAGGGCGCCGACAACGTCAGCCACGGCTGCACCGGCATGTCCACCGAGAACGCCAAATGGTTCTTCGACACCGTCCGGGTGGGTGACATCGTCAAGGTCGTCGGCAGCGCGGGCGCCACCATGACGCCCTTCGACAACGGCTTCGGCGACTGGAACCTGTCCTGGGAGGACTGGCGCAAGGGCAGCGCCCTGGCGGCCGGGACACGGGAGGGCGCCACCCCGGCCGACGCGGCCCGGCTGCGGCCCAGCGTCTGACGGCCCTGGGCTCCGACGGCCCTGAGCTCCCACGGCCCTCTGCCCGGACGGCCCCTGGGCTCCGACGGCCCTGGGCTCCCACGGCCCTCTGCCCGGACGGCCCTCTCCCCGGACGGCCCTGTGCCCCTGTGCCCGGACGGCTCCGCGCGCCGACCACCCCCGCGTATCCGTCCTGACGCCCGTCGCGGTTCCGGACCCCCGTCCCGGGCCGCCGTCCCGGGCGCCCGTCACATCCCCAGGCGCCCCTCGCGTACTCAGGCGCCCCCCGGGGCCCTCAGGCGTCCGTCACGGCGTGTGCCGCCGACCGTGCCCGCAGCAGCCCGGCCAGGGCGCCGGCGAAGGCCACCGGGTCCACCGGGTGCGTCACCGCCGCGTCCGCCCGGCTCCAGGTGGCCAGCCAGGCGTCCTGCGGGCGGCCCATCAGGAGCAGTACGGGCGGGCACCGGAACACCTCGTCCTTGAGCTGCCGGCAGACGCCCATGCCGCCCGCGGGGGCCGTCTCGCCGTCCAGGACGCAGACGTCGACCCGGTGGTCCGCCAGGGTCCGCAGCACCGCCGGGAGGGTGGCGCACTCCAGGTACTCGACCGGCGGCACGTCCGCCGCCGGGCGCCGGCCGCCGGCCAGCCGCACCTGTTCGCGGGTGCGCGCGTCGTCGCTGTAGACCAGCACCGTGGCCGTCGGCTGCATCGTTACCTCCACGCTCAGACTGGGGTGTCCCGGGCACAGCTATGGAACGAGGGGACCGCTGGCGCGGATGCTACTCCGCGGGAGGGGCCCGCGAGGAGGGGCCGAGCGGGCCGACGGCCCGTCACCGGCGCCCGGTGCATAACGTGCGAAGCCCTGCGGAAGGGTTCGTTCCTCCCTTCGGGGGACCACGTGACGGCTCCGGGGCGGCCGTTGCCGGACACCGCGTTCGGCCGTACGAGCAGGGCACACGTCCTTGACACACCGAACGGCACCCCCCGGAGTGAGCGCGAGATAAGCGACCGACATAATGTCGGTCGTGGCGACAGCAACAGCAGTAGATACCGGGCACGCGCACCCCTCGGTCAACCGACCGAACCTCACCAGCGTCGGAACCATCATCTGGCTGAGTTCCGAGCTGATGTTCTTCGCGGCCCTCTTCGCGATGTACTTCACCCTGCGATCGGTGACCGGCACCGACCACTGGTCGGACATGGCGTCGCATCTGAACGTCCCGTTCTCGGCGGCGAACACCACGATCCTGGTGCTCTCCTCGCTGACCTGTCAGCTCGGCGTGTTCGCGGCCGAGCGCGGTGACGTGAAGAAGCTGCGTACCTGGTTCGTGATCACCTTCGTGATGGGTGCCATCTTCATCGGTGGCCAGATCTTCGAGTACACCGACCTGGTCAAGGAGGCGGGCCTCTCGCTGTCTTCCGACGCGTACGGCTCGGCCTTCTACCTGACGACCGGCTTCCACGGCCTGCACGTGACGGGCGGACTCATCGCCTTCCTGCTGGTCCTGGGCAGGACGTACGCGGCCAAGAGGTTCACCCACCACCAGGCGACGGCGGCCATCGTCGTCTCCTACTACTGGCACTTCGTCGACGTGGTGTGGATCGGCCTCTTCGCCACGATCTACTTGATCAAGTAATCGGTCCCGTCCCGCACCGGACCAACAGTCCAGCATCGACGCAGAAGATCCTGACACCGGGGTAATCCGTGAAAAAGCTCTCCGCACGACGACGCCATCCGCTGGCGGCGGTCGTCGTCCTACTCTTCGCGCTGGCGGTAACCGGGGGGCTGTACGCCGCTTTCGCGCCGGCCGAGTCGGCCAAGGCCGATGACACCGCCCAGTCCCTGGCCATCGAGGAGGGCAAGAAGCTCTACGCCGTCGGCTGTGCAAGCTGCCACGGCACCGGCGCTCAGGGCACCTCCGACGGGCCGAGCCTGGTCGGCGTGGGTTCCGCGGCCGTGGACTTCCAGGTCCGCACCGGCCGTATGCCGATGCAGCAGCAGGGCGCCCAGGCGCCCCGCAAGAAGCCGGTCTACACGCAGGCGCAGACCGACCAGCTCGCCGCGTACATCGCGTCGCTCGGCGCGGGCCCGGCGGTGCCCTCGAAGGACCAGTACAGCCCCGACGGCGGCGACATCGCCCGGGGTGGCGAACTGTTCCGTACGAACTGCGCCCAGTGCCACAACTTCACGGGCAAGGGCGGCGCGCTGTCGAACGGCAAGTTCGCGCCCAGCCTGGAGGACGTCGACCCGAAGCACATCTACGAGGCCATGCAGACCGGCCCGCAGAACATGCCGTCCTTCCCCGACACCACGATGTCCCAGAAGAACAAGAAGGACATCATCGCGTACCTCGACGAGGTCAACACCAGCAAGTCGGAGAGCCCGGGCGGCCTCAACCTGGGCGGGCTCGGCCCGGTCAGTGAGGGTCTGTTCGGGTGGATCTTCGGCCTCGGCGCGCTGATCGCCCTCGCCATCTGGGTCGCCGCCCGGACCGCAAAGGCCAAGAAGTCATGAGTAGCCAAGACATTCCAGAAGAGACCCTGCCGAGCAAGCAGGGCGACACGCGCGAGGGCGCGGTGACGGTCAAGGGCGATCCCTTCGCCGACCCGGGCCTGCCGCCGCACGAGCACCGCATCCAGGACATCGACGAGCGGGCCGCCAAGCGCTCCGAGCGCGCCGTGGCGTTCATGTTCACGCTGTCCATGCTGGCCACGGTCGGCTTCATCGCCGCCTACCTGGCCATCCCGATCGACAAGAACATCTACCTGTTCCCGCTCGGGCATGTCAGCGCCATGAACTTCACGCTGGGGCTCACCCTCGGCGTGGCCCTGTTCTGCATCGGCGCCGGCGCGGTCCACTGGGCGCGGACCCTGATGTCCGACGTCGAGCACATCGACGAGCGCCACCCGATCCAGGCGTCCCCCGAGGTCAAGGCCAAGGTCATGGCCGACTTCGCCGACGGTGCCGCCGAGTCGGCGATGGGCCGCCGCCCGCTGATCCGCAACACGATGTTCGGCGCCCTGGCGCTGATGCCGCTCTCCGCCCTGTTCCTCTTCGGCGGCATGGGCCCCAAGCCGGGCACCAAGCTCCGCAAGACCAAGTGGGCGGCCGGCAAGATGCTGGTCAACCAGAACACGATGCAGCCCCTGCGTCCCGAGGACGTCCAGGTCGGCTCCCTCACCTTCGCCATGCCGCAGGGCATGTCGGAGGAGGACCACGACTTCCAGAACCAGATCGCCAAGGCCGCCCTGATGATCGTCCGGCTCCGTCCGGAGGACATCAAGGACAAGAAGGAACTGGACTGGTCGGTCGACGGCATCGTCGCGTTCTCGAAGATCTGCACGCACGTGGGCTGTCCGATCAGCCTCTACGAGCAGCAGACCCACCACGTGCTCTGCCCGTGCCACCAGTCCACCTTCGACCTCTCCGACGGCGGTCGCGTGGTCTTCGGTCCGGCCGGGCACGCCCTTCCGCAGTTGCGGATCAAGGTCAATGACAAGGGCTACCTCGAGGCGATGGGCGACTTCGCCGAGCCCGTCGGTCCTGCCTTCTGGGAGCGCGGATGAGTACTGCAGACACCACCGCGGCCGGCAAGGCCGGCCGCAAGGCACCCGCGGGTGAGCGGGTCGCCGACTGGGCCGACGGCCGGCTGGGCATCTACAGCCTGGCCAAGGCCAACATGCGGAAGATCTTCCCGGACCACTGGTCCTTCATGCTGGGCGAGGTCTGCCTCTACAGCTTCCTGATCATCATCCTCACGGGTGTGTATCTGACGCTGTTCTTCCACCCGAGCATGAACGAGGTCGTCTACCACGGCTCCTACGTCCCGCTCCAGGGACAGCGGATGTCCGAGGCGTTCTCCTCGACGCTGCACATCAGCTTCGACGTCCGCGGTGGTCTGCTCATCCGGCAGATCCACCACTGGGCCGCGCTGATCTTCCTCGCCGGCATGTTCGTGCACATGATGCGCGTCTTCTTCACGGGCGCGTTCCGCAAGCCGCGTGAGATCAACTGGCTGTTCGGCTTCCTGCTGTTCGTCCTCGGCATGTTCACCGGCTTCACCGGTTACTCGCTGCCGGACGACCTGCTCTCCGGCACCGGTGTCCGCTTCGTGGACGGCGCGATCCTGTCCGTGCCGCTGATCGGCACGTACCTGTCGATGCTGATCTTCGGCGGGGAGTTCCCCGGCGGGGACTTCGTGGCGCGGTTCTACTCGGTCCACATCCTGCTGCTGCCGGGCATCATGCTCGGTCTCGTGGTGGCCCACCTGATCCTGGTCATCTACCACAAGCACACGCAGTACCCCGGCCCCGGCCGGACCGAGAAGAACGTCGTCGGCATGCCGCTGCTGCCGGTCTACATGGCGAAGGCGGGAGGCTTCTTCTTCCTGGTCTTCGGTGCCATCGCGGCCATCGCGGCGATCGCCACGATCAACCCCATCTGGGAGATCGGCCCCTACCGGCCGGACCAGGTGTCCACCGGCGCCCAGCCCGACTGGTACATGGGCTTCGCCGAGGGTCTGATCCGTGTCATGCCGGGCTGGGAGATCAACATCTGGGGCCACACCCTGGTCCTGGGCGTGTTCATCCCGCTGGTCATCTTCCCGCTGGTGCTCATCGCCATCGCCGTCTGGCCGTTCCTGGAGTCCTGGGCGACCGGCGACAAGCGGGAGCACCACCTGCTGGACCGCCCGCGCAACGCTCCGACGCGCACCGCCTTCGGTGTCGCCTGGATCGCCGCGTACTTCGTGATGCTGATCGGCGGTGGAAACGACCTCTGGGCCACGCACTTCCACCTGTCGCTCAACGCGATCACCTGGTTCGTCCGCATCGGCTTCTTCGTGGTTCCCGCGCTGTCGTTCATCGCCACCCGCCGGATCTGCATGGGCCTCCAGCGGCGCGACCGGGAGAAGGTGCTGCACGGCCGCGAGTCGGGCATCATCAAGCGCCTGCCGCACGGTGAGTTCGTGGAGGTCCATGAGCCGCTGACGCAGGAGCAGCTCCACACGCTCACCGCGCACGAGCAGCCCAAGCCGCTGGAGCTGGAGCCCGAGGTCGACGAGAACGGCGTCGCCCGCAAGGCGTCGGCGAGCCAGAAGCTGAAGGTGCGCCTCTCCAAGAGCATGTACGGGGAGGACAAGTTCGTCCCCAAGGCCACGGCGGAGGAGTACCAGGAGATCACGAGCGGCCACGGCCACCACTGATCCCCTGACCGCCCTCTACTGATCACGACTGATCGCCACGGCAGGAGCCCCGTCCAGCGCATGGACGGGGCTCTTCGCCGTCCCGGGACCTGGTTAGGCTGGGCACGTGCCCTGCGAGGACGGGGCCCCGTACCGACCACCAGGAGCGTGGACCATGAACGTTGCGACCCCGACAGGCGGCGACGGCACGGTGTCCCGGTCCTGGCCCGGCATCCTTGAGGCCCTGCTCGGCGGACGGGACCTGGGCGCGGACGACACCGCCTGGGCCATGGACCGCATCATGCGCGGCGCCGCCACCGACGCCCAGATCGCCGGCTTCGCCGTGGCCCTGCGCGCCAAGGGCGAGACCGTCGCCGAGATCTCCGGCCTGGTCCGGGCCATGTACGCGCACGCCAACCTCATCGAGGTGCCCGGCCCCAGCGTGGACATCGTGGGCACCGGCGGCGACGGCGCCAAGACGGTGAACATCTCCACGATGTCGTCGATCGTCGTCGCGGGGACCGGCGTCAAGGTCGTCAAGCACGGCAACCGGGCCGCGTCCTCCGCCAGCGGCGCCTCGGACGTCCTGGAGAAACTGGGCGTCAACCTCGACCTCTCCCCGGAGCGGGTCGTCGAGGTGGCCCACGAGGCCGGCATCACCTTCTGCTTCGCCGTGAAGTTCCACCCCGCGCTGCGGCACGTCGCCGCCGCCCGCCGCGAACTGGGCGTCCGGACGACGTTCAACGTCCTCGGCCCGCTGACGAATCCGGCCCGCGTCCGCGCCCAGGCCACCGGCGTCGCCGACGCGCGGATGGCACCGATCCTGGCCGGCGTCCTCGCCGAACGGGGATCGTCGGCGCTGGTGTTCCGCGGTGACGACGGGCTGGACGAGCTGACGACCACGGCGACGTCGCGGGTGTGGGTCGTACGGGACGGTGTGGTGCGGGAGGAGCACTTCGATCCCCGGGAGGTCGGGATCGAGCTGGTGCCGGTCGAAGCGCTGCGGGGCGCCGACGCGTCGTACAACGCGGACGTGGCGCGGCGGGTGCTGGCCGGTGAGACCGGGCCGGTGCGGGATGCGGTTTTGCTGAACTCGGCGGCGGCGTTGGCGGCGCTGGAGCCGTCCGACGAGCCGCTCGTCGCGCGGATCGCGGCGGGGATGGCGCGGGCGGCCGAGTCGATCGACTCGGGGGCGGCTCGGGCGGCGTTGGAGCGGTGGGTGCGGGTGAGCAACGGGGGGTGAGGGTGCCCCGGTCCCTCCCTTTCGCCGTTTCCTGGGGCTGCGCCCCAGACCCCCTTGTCGCGGCTTCGCCGCTCGTCCTCAATCGCCGGACGGGCTGGATAGTGCCGCCCTGGGCGCGCACTTCAGCCCGTCCGGCGATTGAGGACAACCGCGCGGAGCGCGGTTTCGGGGGTCCGGGGGCGCAGCCCCTGCAAGAAACGGTGAAAGGGAGGGACCGGGGCACCCCCACGGCGTGAGCCGTCCGCATCGCGGACCCCGCTTTTCCCGCCCCGACCCCCTATGCCATACTCCCCACCAGGTCACGAGTGACAGCGACACAGGCCCCGGCCCGCTGTCCGGCAACCCTCCGTCCGTGGCGGGGTGCCCCGGGTGATGACCGGGCCGCAGGCAGTGAGGTCTGCGGCAAGCGCGGATCCCTCGCCAGGGATCCTGGTCGTCGAGGGAGTTCCTTCCGTGATCAAGCGAATGCGCTAGGGCCGAGAGCCCCTTCTCCGCGCCCGCACATTCCTCTTCTCCTGCGCCGCCGTGCTGCCGTGCAGTGATCTCGCCTGCCTTCCACGGGAGTTCGTCATGTCCTCCGCCGTTTCCGCCGCCGTTCCCGCCACCGCCGCCCGGCCCGTCGCCTCCTCGCCCTCGCTGCCGCTGCCCGTCCTCGGCCGGGACGTCCGCGTCCCCGTCGCCGGCGGCGGCGACGTCACCTACGCCGCCCTCGACTACGCGGCGAGCGCGCCCGCCCTCCAGCGGGTGTGGGACGACGTGGCCGCCTACGCGCCGTACTACGGCAGCGTGCACCGGGGCGCGGGGTACCTCTCGCGGCTCTCCACCGAACTGTTCGAGAACAGCCGGGCGACGGTCGGCGCGTTCCTCGGCTGCCGCGCCGACGACCAGGTGGTCTTCACCCGCTCGACCACCGACTCGCTCAACCTCCTCGCCGCGGCCCTGCCCGCCGGCACCCGCGTCTTCGTCTTCGAGACCGAGCACCACGCCGCCCTGCTGCCCTGGACGCGCCGCGCGGAGACCGGCGAGACGCCCCTGACCTGGCTGGAGGCGCCGCGCAGCGCCGGGCAGGCCGTCGAGACGCTGGAACGGGCGCTGGCCGCCCGGGAACCGTACGGGCCCGCGCTGGTCTGCGTGACGGGCGCGTCCAACGTGACGGGGGAGGTGTGGCCCGTCCGGGAACTCGCCGCCGCGGCCCACGCCCACGGCGCCCGCGTCGTCCTCGACGCGGCCCAGCTCGCGCCGCACCGCGCGGTCGACATCCGCGAACTGGACGTCGACTGGGTCGCCTTCTCCGGCCACAAGCTCTACGCGCCGTTCGGCGCGGGGGTGTTGGCCGGACGCGCGGACTGGCTGCGGTCCGCCGCGCCGTACCTCGCCGGCGGCGGCGCCACGCGCAGCGTGCGCCGGGGCGCGGCCGGCGCGCCGCCGGAGGTGGAGTGGCACGACGGCGTCGCCCGCCACGAGGCGGGAACCCCCAACGTCATCGGCGCCCACGCGGTCGCGTCCGCCTGCCGCGCCCTGACGGAGGCCGGGTTCGAGCGGCTCGCCGCCCGGGAGGAGGCGCTGCTCACGCGGCTCCGGAGCGGGCTCGCGGCGGTGCCGGGCGTTCGCGTCCTCTCCCTTTTCGGGGACGACGCGCCGCGGGTGGGGGTGGTGTCGTTCGTCGTGGAGGGGTGGGACAGTTCCGCGCTGGCGGGGGCGCTTTCCGCCGAATACGGGATCGGGGTGCGGGACGGGTTGTTCTGCGCTCATCCGCTGGTGCGGGTGCTTCTCGGGGAGCGCTCGGGGTCGGCGGTCCGGGTGAGTTTCGGTGTCGGGACGCCTGATGAGCACATCGAGCGGTTTGTGCGGGCAGTGGGGGAGTTGGCGCGGCAGTAGCCGCTTGGGGGTCGCGGCCCCTCCGGACGGGCTGACTTCAGCCCGTCCGGCGCTTGAGGACGAGCGGCGAAGCCGCGGCAGGGGGGGGTCTGGGGGCTCGCCCCCAGGAATCGGCGAAGGGGTGGGACCGGGGCACAGCCCGCCGCAGGCGTCCCGCGCGGAGCGTCTAGCTGTCGAGCCCGATCGCGAACGCCGCCTCCAGATCGTGCTGCGAATACGTACGGAACGCGATGTGCGTCTCGGTCGACGCCACCCCGGGCACCTTGCTGATCCGCCCCGGGATGACCTCCGCGAGATCGTCGTGCCGTGCCACCCGCACCATCGCGATGAGGTCGTACGCCCCGGTCACGGAGAACACCTCGCTCACCCCCTCCAGCGCGGCGATCTGCTCGGCGATCTCGGGGATCCGGTCCACGTCCGTCTTGATGAGCACGATCGAGGTGATCACGTCGTTCTGTCTCCTTCGGTGGACCCGGCCGCGTCGTTCACGGGGGATTTCACTCTAACCGGCCGTTCCCGGCACACCCATGCGAAGCCGAAGCCGAGGGCGAAGCCCACGACGTGGGCCAGGTAGGCGACGCCGGGGCGGTCGTCGGGGGCGCCGACGCCGGGCCACTGGAGGGCGAACCAGAAGAGGAGGACGGCCCAGGCGGGGAAGCGCAGCGGGAGGAAGAAGAGGAAGGGGAAGAGGCTGGTCACCCGGGCCCGCGGGAAGAGATGGAGGAAGGCTCCGAGGATTCCGGAGATCGCTCCGGAGGCTCCGACGAGCGACTGGGCGGAGTGGGCGTGCGCGGCCGCGTAGCCGAGCAGGGCGAGGGAGCCGGTGACGAGGTAGCAGAGGGCGAAGGAGAGGCGGCCCATGCGTTCCTCGGTCATCGCCCCGAAGACGTGGAGGAAGAGCATGTTGCCGAGCAGGTGCAGCCAGTTGCCGTGGACGAAGAGGGCGGTGAACGGGGTGGTGAGGGAGCTGGGCAGCCCGTGCCAGAGTTCGTCGGGCACCACGCCCCAGCGGGCGAAGTAGGACGTCTGGGCGGCGACCAGGTCGGGCCCCGTGCCGTACGAGGGATCGAGGCCGGACGCCGGACCGAGGAGGAAGACCACGCAGCAGGCGGCCAGGATGGTGCGGGTGACCCAGGGGGTGCGGGGCCGGTCCCGCCGCACTGCCTTTACGATCATGGGCAGATCATGGCGTACCGGGGCAAGCGGTACGGAGAGCCTCGCCGGTCGCTCCGGCTCGTGCCGGTCCCAACCCGTCGCGGGTCGGGCAGGCCGTAGGGTTACGACGAACGCCCCGCACCCCGTATGCCATGAACAGGACGGACGGCACCCATGGACGTTCCCGGGCCGACCGCCACCACCCGGTGGCGCCGCACCCCGTGCGGGCACCCCGCACGCCCCGGCGCGCCCCGCGCGGCCGCCGTGGCGGGACGGGGCACGGGAGGGGGGCCGGCCGGTGGGACGATCGGGTCGGTGCGTCGTGGCGGGAGTGACGCGGTGGACGGGATCGGACCGGTGGACCGTCCGGGGACGAGCTGAGGAACGGAGCGGACACGCGTGGTGGAGCACACGGACGACGAGGAGACGGCCGGTGACGACGGCCGGGCCGACGGCGTCGGCGAGGTGCTCGACCGCCCGTTGCCCGAGGGCATCCGGCGGCGCGTCATCGGACTCGTCGCCGAGGCGTTCGGCGGGCTGACGGTCGCCGAACTCCCCGCTCAGTTGCGCCAGTACGCCCGCTTCACCCCCGCCCGCCGCGCCAAGTTCGCCGGCAACGCCATGGCCGCGGCCGTCGAGACCGACACCGCGTTCCGGCAGCGGGTCTCGGCCCGGCTCCGGGAGACCGGCTCCGAGCTGGCCCGCGCCCTGGAGGCCGGTTCGCCGCCCGCCGCCGCGGACCCCGAGGACGTCGCGGCCATGGCCTTCGTGCTGCGCCCGCCCGGCTGGGTGAAGCTGGTCACCGCCGCCGGCGAGGAGGCCCAGCGGGCCAGCGCCGAGCGGGCCGGCGAAGAGGCCCAGCGCGAACTGCGGCAGCTCCGCGAGGAGCTCGCCCGGGTGCGCGGCGAGGCCCGCGCGGAGGCCGACCGGGCCCGCGCCGAGCTGGAGACCGTACGCAAGGAAGGCGAGGGACTGCACCGCAAGCTGCGGAGCGCCCTCAACGACGTGCGGCGCGGCGAGGCGGCCCTCCGCAAGGCCCACGCCGAGCTGGAGACCCTGCGGTCGGAGGCCGCCGCCGAACTGGCCGCCGCCCTGGGCGAGACCCGGCGCGTCAAGGCGCGGCTCGCGGAGGCCGAGGCCGCCCTGGAGGCGAGCCGCCGGGCGGTCCGCGAGGGCCGCAGCGTCGAGGACATGCGGCTGCGGCTGCTGCTCGACACCGTCCTGGACGCCGCCCAGGGGCTGCGCCGCGAACTCGCCCTGCCCCCCACCTCCGTCCACCCGGCCGATTTGGTCGACGCGGTGGAGCCGGGCCGGATGACCCCCAAGGACATCGCGGCCCGCGCCCTGTCGGAGACCGACCCCGCGCTGCTCGACCAACTCCTCGCCCTGCCGCAGGCGCACCTCGTGGTGGACGGCTACAACGTCACCAAGTCCGGCTATCCCACGATGCCGTTGGACAAGCAGCGGCTGCGGCTGCTGGGCGGCCTCTCCATGCTCGCCGCGCAGACCGGCGCCGAGATGACCTGCGTCTTCGACGGCGCCGAGCTGGCCGCCCCCGTGCTCCTCGCGCCGCCGCGCGGGGTGCGCGTGCTCTTCAGCAAGCCCGGGGTGACGGCGGACGAGCTCATCCGCCAGCTCGTCCGGGCGGAGCCGCCCGGGCGGCCCGTGGTCGTGGTCTCCACCGACCGGGAGGTGGCCGACGGGGTCGCCAAGGCGGGGGCGCGGCCGGTGGCGTCGGCGCTGCTCTTGCGCCGGCTGGCGCGGACTTGAGCCCCTGACCCTCCCTTTCACCGTTTCCCGGGGGCTGCGCCCCCGGACCCTCCCTTGTCGCGGCTTCGCCGCTCGTCAACGGCGTGAGCGCCGAGCGACGATTTCCCCCAGGGGATTTGAACCGATCATATGAGGGTCACTAAGGTCTGGCCTCGAACCTTCGCGCGGTGATCATCCCATCAGGTTGTCGTGAAGTACCCCGTCGTGCCCGCGCGCCCAGCGCGCGGTCGCGGCGGCCGAGGAGAAAAGGAGCTCGACTCCGTGGCGTCCCACCGTCGTCCCAAACAGCCGAGCCGTACTCGGGTGACCGTCCTCACCGCGACCGCCGCCGCAGCCGTCGCCCTCTCCGCCCAGGCGGCCTCCGCCGACCCCGGCGCCAAGCCGACGCGGAGCGAGGCCAAGGAGAAGGTCGACCGGCTCTACGAGCAGGCGGAGCAGGCCACCGAGAAGTACAACGGGGCGAAGCAGAAGCAGGAGAAGCTGGAGAAGGAGGCCGGCGCGCTCCAGGACCGCGTCGCGCGCGGCCAGGAGGAGCTCAACAAGCTCCGCGACGGCCTCGGCGCGGTGGCCACCGCCCAGTACCGCACCGGCTCGGTGGACCCGTCCCTGCAACTGATGCTCTCCTCCGACCCGGACAGCTACCTGGAGCGGGCCTCCACGCTCCACCAGGTGAGCGCCAAGCAGGCGGAGACGCTCCGCCAGATCGCCACCAAGCAGCGCGCCCTGAAGCAGCAGCGGGAGGAGGCCGCGGGCAAGCTCGCCGACCTGGAGTCCACCCGGAAGGCGCTCGGCGAGCGCAAGTCCGAGGTGCAGGGCAAGCTCGCCGAGGCGCAGGACGTCCTCAACTCCCTCACGGAGAAGGAGCGCGCGGCCATCGCCGCCGCCGAGAAGGAGGAGGCCGCCGAGGCCGCCGCCAAGGCGGACGCGGCCAAGGGCGACTCCGGAACCGGCGGGTCCAAGGGCGGCTCGCAGGACGACGGTTCGGGGCAGACGGGCAGCAGCGGCAAGGCGGTCCCGGGCTCCGGCCGGGCGGGCGCCGCGCTCGCCGCCGCGCAGTCGAAGATAGGGTCCCCGTACGTCTGGGGCGCGACCGGCCCGAGCTCCTTCGACTGCTCCGGGCTGACCTCCTGGGCCTACGCCCAGGCCGGGGTCACGCTGCCCCGCACCTCCCAGGCGCAGGCCGGCGCCGGCGCCCGTATCTCCGACCCGAGCCAGTTGCAGCCCGGCGACCTGGTCATCTTCTACGGCGACCAGCACCACGTCGGCCTCTACGCCGGCAACGGCCAGGTGCTGCACGCGCCGCGCACCGGCACGTTCGTCCGCTACGAGGCGATGAGCAACATGCCGTTCCAGTTCGGGGTGCGCGTGGGCTGACGGGACCGGGACCGGAGGCGGGGCGGCGGGAGCCGCCCGGAGGCCGGTCGCCTCTCCCGTCTCCCCGCCGGTTCCGTACCTAGGCCGAGCGGCCCCGCCAATCCACCCGTTCGGGTGGTGTCGCACCGCCCGCGGAAGACTCGACGCCCCGCCCATGACCTGCGTCTCGGGCGGGGCGTCCGGCCTTTCCGCCGGGGCACGCCCGAGATGCACCCTCCGTAGCGGTTGTTGAGCGGAGAGTGAACGAGTCGCTACTGTCGGCCGCCGCGGTGCCCCCGCCGTCGTCCGCCCGTCCGGGCGGCAGGGGGCGGACAGGGGACCGCGCAGCGAAGGGAGTACGGCAGCACGTGGCGTCCCACCGTCGACCCGCGCCCTCCGGGCTCGCCCGGACCGCACGGATCACCGTCCTGTCCGCCGCCGTGGCCACCGCCGCGGCCGGTCTCTCGTCGTCGCCCGCCGACGCCCGTCCGGGAGGCCCCGCCGGGGACGCCACCGCGACCGGCGCGGTGAGGGAGCGGCTGGACCGGCTCTACCGGCAGGCCGAGCGGGCCACCGAGCAGTACAACGCCGCCGGCGAACGGGCCGGCGCCCTGCGGCGGAAGGTGGAGCTGACCGCCGACCGGGTCGCCCGCGGCCAGGAGACGGTCAACCGGATGCGCAACGCCCTCGGCACGGTCGCCGCCGCCCAGTACCGGGCCGGAGCCGTGGACCCCGCCCTCCACCTGCTGCTCTCCGCCGACCCCGACCGCTACCTCGACCGGGCCTCCGCCCTCGAACGCGTCACCGGCCGGCAGGCCGAGCAGCTCCACGCCCTGCTCGCCGCCCAGCGCGCGCTCGGCCAGGAACGCCTGGAGGCCGTCCGCGCCCTCGCCGAACTGGAGGACAGCCGCCGGGCCGTCGCCCGCCACAAACACGAGGTCGAGGGCAGGCTCGCCGCCGCCCGCCGGCTCCTCAACACGCTGCCGGACGGCGAACGGGCCCGCTACGCCCGCGCCTCGCGCTCCGCGCGCGGCCCCCGGGCCGGCTTCCTGTCCCCGGTGCCCCCGCCGGACCCGTCGTCCGCCGCCGACTCCGCGCTCTCCGACGCCGGTTCCTCACGAGGGGCCGCCGCCGCGCGGGCCGCCCGCTCGGCCGTCGGCTCGCCCTACGCGTGGGGCGCCAGCGGCCCGTTCGCCTTCGACTGCTCGGGGCTGACGCAGTGGGCCTACGCCCGGGCGGGCGTCGGCCTGCCCCGCACCTCGCAGGCCCAGCGGAACGCGGGCCGGCACGTACCCCTGTCCGAGGCCCGCCCGGGCGACCTCGTCATCTACCGCGACGACGCCAGCCACGTGGGCATGTACGTGGGCAACGGCCAGGTGGTGCACGCGCCGTACCCGGGGGCGCGGGTCCGCTACGACCGGGCCGACATGATGCCGATCTCGTCGATCACGCGGCCGTGAGGGCCGGTCGCGGGGCGGCGGCGGTGCGGGCCGGGTGTGCACCGGTCCGCACGCGTCCGCCGCGCCCCCGCCCCCGTTGACCGGCCGCCCGGCTCGTACGATGCGGGCCATGGACGGCCCCACGAGACGACCGGGCGGCGGGCACCGGGCGGCACTGCGCTTCCTGGCCGTCGTGCTCATCGCCCTGCCGGCCCTCGCCAACTGCGGCACCGGGCCCGTCGGCGGGGCCGCCGTCCGCGACACCGACGCCGTCAGGCGGCTGCTCGACACCTGGGCGGCGGCGCTGCGCGACCGCGACGAGCACGCCTACCTCGCCGCCGTCGACCCGTCCGAGCCGGCCTACCGTGACCGCCGCCGCCGGGTCTTCACCAACCTCGCCGACGTACCGCTCGCCTCCTGGGAGTACGGCGCCGTCCGCACCGGCGGCTTCACGCCCGCCCCCGGCGACGGCCACCGGGTCGCCACCCAGGCCGAACTCCGCTACCGGCTGGCCGGTTACGACACCGCCCCGATCACCGTCCCGGTCCGGCTGACGGCCGTCCGGCGCGCCGGACGCTGGTACGTGGCGGGCGACGACACCGCCTCCGGCGACCGCCAGCTCTGGGAACAGGGCCGGGTCACCGCCGTCCGCGGCCGGCACAGCCTCGTCCTCGGCGCCGGCCAGGACACGGCGGCGCTGCGCGCCCTGTCCGGCCTGGCCGACGCGGCGGTGCCCGACGTGGCCGCCGCCTGGCCGGAGGACGGCCGGCCCGGGCGGCTCGTCGTCGAGATGCCCGCCTCGCTGGAGCGCATGGGCGGCCTGCTCGGCGCGCCGCCCTCCGACTACCGGGGCATCGCCGCGGTGACCACCGCCGCCGGCGAGAAGGAGGGCCCCGGATCCGCCCCCGCCGGCCGGATCGTCGTCAACCCCGAGGCGTACACGGCCCTCAGCCCCTTCGGCCGCCGCGCCGTCCTCACCCACGAGGCCACCCACGTCGCCACCCGCGCCCGCACCACCGACACCACCCCCATGTGGCTCTCCGAGGGCTTCGCCGACTGGGTCGCCTACCGCACCACCGGCCGCGCCCCCACCGCCATCGCCCCCGAACTGGCCCGCACGGTCACCGCCGGCCACCCCCCGGACCGCCTCCCCACCGACGCCGACTTCCGCTTCACCGGCGGCGCCGGCCGCCTCGCCCGCGCCTACGAGGGCGCCTGGCTCGCCTGCCGCATGCTCGCCGAGCGCTGGGGCGAACGGAAACTCGTCGCCTTCTACCGCGCGGCGGGTACGAGCCCATGGGACAAGGCGGCCCGGGACGTCCTCGGGGTGGGCGAACGGCAACTCACGGAGCGCTGGCGGGAGTACGTGGGGAAGGTGCTGCGCTGAGGCGGTGCGAGGGGCCCTCCTTCGGCTGCTCACCGGCTCCTCTCCGGCTGCTCACCGGCTCCTCACCGGGGGCTTGCTGCGCCCCGAGTGTCGCTCCGGGCACATCCGCCCCCCCGGAACCGTCGATTTCCTCCGCATTCCGCCCGTTACGCGGTCGTTCGCGCTCCCAGGAAGGCGGCGCACACCCTTGAGCCCTCACCCGCCGTGGTGCGAAGATCGGCCGCCGAACGTCACGCACCACCGCTCATCGGACGCTCTCGGCAGCCCGCCCGCCGCGGAACCGCTCCCCGCGACGACGCCACCGCGGCCCGCCGAGTCGCCCGCAACCCACCGACGGGGGAAGCACGTTGACGCCACAGTACGACCGCATCGCCGCCCGGTACGAGGAGATCGACCGTCTCCTGCACGCCTATCGCGAGACCGTGGAGATCCCCTCGCTCCTCCGGGCCCTCGGCCCGGTGGACGGCACCTCGATCCTCGACCTGGGCTGCGGCACGGGCCCGTTCACCCGGCTGTTGCGCCGTGAGGGCGCGGCCGACGTGCTCGGCGTGGACATCTCCGCCCCGATGGTCGAACTCGCGCATCGCGAGGAACGGGACGAGCCGCTCGGCGTGCGGTACGAGGTGCGGGACATCGTCGACCTGCCCGCCCTGGGCGCCTTCGACATCGTCACCGCGGCCGCCGTCCTGCACTACGCCGACTCCTTCGACACCCTCGTCCGCATGTGCCGCGGCGCCTACGCCAACCTCGCCCCGCGGGGGCGCCTGCTCGCCGTCGTCGGCAACCCCCGCCTGGAACCCGGCGTCACCCAGCCCAACGGCTTCGTCCTGCACCGCCCCGACGACGCGCGCGACGGCGACCCGTGCACCATCTCCCTCCCCACCACCCCGCCCTCCACCCTCGCGGTCCACTTCTGGACCTGCGCGGCGTACGAGAAGGCCCTCACCGACTGCGGCTTCACCGACATCACCTGGGAGCCCGTCCAGGGCCTCCCGCCCGCGACGGAACCCGTCAACCTGATCGTCACCGCCCGCCGCCCGGCGACGGACGCTCGCGGCGAAGGGCAAGCGCAGCAGCGGCCGCCGACGGGGTGAGCGGACCGGCGAGGCCGGGACGCGGCGGCCCGGCGAGCCGTACGGGCACGCGCCCGACGGCCGCCGTCCCCCGCTCCGGCCGCGGAACTCCGGTGAGGACGTGCCGCCGTCGGGGGCCCGCCGGGGGTGAGGCGAAGTCGGGGGTGGGGCCGGGGCGGGTGCAGCCGGTGACGCCGGAGGGGCGGGAGCGGGCGGGGGTCCGGAGCGTGGCGGGGAGGGGCGTGTGAGTGCGCGGTCGTTTCCGCCGCCCATGGGGGACCCGCCGCCGATGCCGCCGCTGCCGCACGGGAGCGGGCCGTTGACGAACCCCGCGCCGCACGAGTGCGGGACGTGCCGGTGGTACGCCGCCGCCGAGACCGCGGCGCGGCGGCGCGGGGACGGGGAGGCGGCGGGGGCGTACCGCCGGAGGCGGGCCGGGCACCGGGCTCGGTACCCGCATCGGGTCGGGTGAGGGTCAGGACTCCTCGTGGTGGGCGTCCGGCTCGGCGATCTCGTCCGACCAGTCCGTGCCCAGGGCCGCGGCGAGGCGGTGCAGTGCCGCCTCGGTGCGGCCGAAGAGGGCGAGTTCCGTGTCGCCGTGCCCCGTGTTGTGGCGGGCGATGACGTCCGGGCCGCCCAGGAGCTCCGTGTGGGCGCCCAGTTCGCGCCAGGGCAGCAGGCCCATCGGGCGGAGCACCTCGCGGAGACGGGCCATGGACTCGGGGGACAGGTCCGGGTCCTCCACCACCCAGCCGTAGTGGTCGGGGAGGCGGACCGCCGCCAGGGCGAGGAAGAACTCCGAGACCGAGTGGCTCTGGAGGACCCACTCCCGGTCCGCGACGGTCACCAGGACCGGTGGGTCGACGAGGTGGGCGCGGGCCGCCGGGTAGCCCCACTCGTTGCAGAACTGGTCCTCGGCCATCAGGACGCAGACGCGGGTGTCCTCGTCGGGGCCGGTGAAAGGGTTGTCGCGCGGCAGGCCGTCCGCGACGCCGTACCCGGTCGGGTCGGGGCGGACGGTGGGCGGCCGGACGGGGTTCGTCCAGTACAGCCGCGGGCGGTCGGCGAAGGAGTTGAACGGGAGGTCCCACCACTCGTCCAGGGCGGCGGGTATGGGGAGGCGGCGGTCGACATCGTCCGGTTCGGGCTCGGCCCCGGTCGCGTCGGGGCGGAGGCCCGTCACGTACTGCTGGTGCGCGTCCGGTTCGTCGCGCTCCCGGCGTTCGCCGCCGGTCGGCGCGTACCCCCACTCCTCCTGGAACGCGCGCAGCAGCTCCCAGCGGGCGGCGCTGCCCGCTGGTTCCGTCGCCGCCACCCGCCGGGCCGCCGCCAGGCGCTCCCCGAAACGGCCGTAATCGATCTCCATCGTCATGGTCACGGTTTACAGCAGATCCTTCAGGCGTTCCGCCAGCAGGTCCCAGCGCCAGCGCTCCTCCACCCAGGCCCGGCCGCGCGCCCCCATGCGGGCGCGCAGCTCCGGGTCGAGGAGGAGCGTCGCGACGCGGTCCGCCGTCTCGGCGGCCGACTCGCCGCGCACCACGAACCCCGTCTCGCCCTCCAGCACCGCGTCGGGAGCGCCGCCCGAGTCGCCGGCGACGACCGGCAGGCCCGTAGCCGACGCCTCCAGGTAGACGATGCCGAGCCCCTCGACGTCCAGGCCGCCGCGCCGGGTGCGGCAGGGCATGGCGAAGACGTCGCCTGCGCCGTAGTGGGCGGGGAGTTCGTCCCACTCGACCGGGCCGGTGAAGCGGACGGACGCGGCGACGCCCGTCTCCTCGGCGAGCTTGCGCAGGTCGCCGGCGTAGGGGCCGCCGCCGACGATGAGCAGGACGGCGTCCGGGACCCGGGCGAGGACGGCGGGCAGGGCGCGGATGAGGGTGTCCTGGCCCTTGCGGGGGACGAGCCGGGAGACGCACACGACCACCGGGCGGTCGGTGAGGCCGAGCCGGGCCCGGACCGCGTCGCCGCCCGAACCGGGGTGGAAGGTCTTCTCGTCCACGCCGGGCGGGAGTTGGACCATGCGGGCCGCCGCCTCGGGGGTGAGGGCGGAGGCGATACGGGAGCGCGTGTACTCACCCAGATAGGTGATCGTGTCGGCGCCCTCGCCGATCCGCCGCAGCAACCGCCGCGCGGCGGGCAGTTGGGCCCAGCCCGCCTCGTGGCCGTGGCTGGTGGCGACGATCCGCCGCGCGCCCGCCGCCCGCAGCGCCGGCGCCATCAGGCCCAGGGGGGCCGCCGCGCCGAACCAGACCGAGGAACAGCCGTGTTCCCGCAGCAGGCCGGCCGCCCGGCGGGTCACCCGGGGCGTGGGCAGCAGCATCGTCGTCCGGTCGCGCACGACGCGGAACGGCTGCTCCGCGTCGAACCGGGCGGTGGCCGCCACGCCCTCCCGGCTCCGCTTCCACGTCGATGCGTAGACGACGATCTCCGCCGGGTCCAGCCGCAGCGCCATGTTGTGCAGGAACGCCTGGATGCCGCCGGGGCGCGGCGGGAAGTCGTTGGTGACGATGAGGGTCTTGTGCATGCCGGTTCGTTCGCTTCTCCGTCCGCGCGCGCGGGGCGGCGCGGGTGTCGTGGGGCGGTGCGGTGGGCGGTGGCGTGTGCCGACAGTACCCGGTGCGTCCGGGCGGCGATCGGGCGGCAATGACGCCACGACCCCGCACGTCACCGAGGACCGGCCGCCGGAGGGGCATCATGCCTTGCAGTGACGGCACCATCACGGCGTGTGGTGCCCCGACGGGACGAGGTGGACGATGGCGGGCTCCGGTACGGGCTCCTCCGGTACGGGCTCACGACTGCGGCTCCTGCTCACGGTGGGGGCCGTGTGGTCCGCCACCCGGGCGTTCCTGCTGCTGTGCGTGTTCCGGGTGCTGGACATGCCCGGTTCGGACGTCGGCATCGACATCGAGGTGATCTACCGGCGCTGGTACGGCGTCTTCAGCTCCGGCGTCTTCCCCTACGACGACGTCACCTGGCAGTACCCGCCCGCCGCCGCCCTCGCCGTCCTCTCCCCGGGCCTGCTGCCCTTCCTCGACTACGCCCACGCCTTCTTCCTCGTCTGCTGGGTGGCCGACGCCGTCATCCTCGCCCTGCTGCTGTACGCCGTCCGGGACGGCCGCCGCAGCCCGCGCGGGGTCTGGGTCTGGGTACTCGGAGTGCCGCTGCTCGGGCCGATCGTCTACGCCCGGTACGACGTGATGGTGACCGCCGTCGCCGTCGCCGGACTACTGGCCCTGGGCCGCCGGACCCGCCTGGCGGGCGCGCTGGCCGGATTCGGCGCGCTGCTCAAGGTCTGGCCGGTGCTGCTGCTCGCCGGAGTGCCGCGCGGGGCCCGGACCCGGTCGGCGTGGAGCTCCGCCCTGGTCACGGGCGTCGTCCTGCTGATGCTGTTCGCCGCCGCGATGCCGGGCGCACTCGCCTTCCTGACGTTCCAGCGGGACCGGGGAACGGAAGTGGAGTCACTGGGAGCGATGGTCTTCCACCTGGCCCGGCACTTCGGATGGCACGGGCGGGCCCGGCTGCACTACGGGTCCGTGGAGTTCCTCGGGCGGCACGTGCACGCGGTGAGCGCGCTCGCTCTCGGGCTGAGCCTGGTGGCTTTCGCCTGGCTGCTGCTGTGGCGGATGCGGGCCCGGAGATTCGAGGACTGCACGCCGTCGGACGCGGCTTTCACCGCCGTGCTGCTGTTCACGACGACGAGCCGGGTGATCAGCCCGCAGTACGTGGTGTGGCTGATCGGGCTCGCGGCCGTCTGCGCGGCCGTTCGGACCACGCGGCAGGGGTTGCCGATCGTGCTGGTGCTGGTGGCCGCGCCGCTGACACAGTTGGAATTCCCGATTTGGTTCCAGCACGTCATCGCGAGCGACAAGTTGGGGGTCGCGACGCTCACGTTGCGGAATGCGTTGCTGGTGGTGGCGACGGTGGTCGCCTGTCGGCGGCTTTGGCGGGCCACGGTGAGTGTGCCGCCGGCGGTGGCGGGGGAGCCGGAGCCTCCGGCCGAGCGGGAGTCCGAGCTGGTCTCGGGTTGAGCTGTCCCCTGTCCCGCCCCTTCCCGTTTCTTGCGGGGGCAAGCCCCCGCACCCCCCGAAGCGCCCTCCGGGCGTTTGAGGACGAGCGGCGAAGCCGCGAAAGGGGGGCTGGGGGCGTAGCCCCCAGGAAACGGCGAAAGGGAGGGACCGGGGCACCCCCACCCCCTACCCGTGATAAATCGCCTCGATCTCGTGCGCGAAGTCCTTCGCCACCACATTCCGCTTCAGTTTCAGGGACGGCGTCACATGCCCCGACTCCTCCGTGAACTGTCCCGGCAGGATGCGGAACTTCCGCACCGACTCCGCCTTCGACACCGCCGCGTTGCCGTCGTCGACGGCTTTCTGGACGTCGGCGAGGAGTTCGGGGTCGTCGGAGAGGTCGGCGGCCGTGAGGCCGGCGGGTTTGCCGTGGCGTTCGAGCCAGCGGGGGAGGAAGTCCTCGTCGAGGGTGACGAGGGCGCCGACGAAGGGGCGGCCGTCGCCGACGACCATGCACTCGGCGATGAGGGCGTGGGCGCGGATGCGGTCCTCGATGACGGCGGGGGCGACGTTCTTGCCGCCGGCGGTGACGAGGATCTCCTTCTTGCGGCCGGTGATGCTGAGGTAGCCGTCCTCGTCGAGCATGCCGAGGTCGCCGGTGTGGAACCAGCCGTCCTCGAGGGCCTCGGCGGTGGCCTTCTCGTTGTTCCAGTAGCCGGTGAACAGGTGCTCGCCGTGCAGCATGACCTCGCCGTCGTCGGCGATGCGGATCACCGAGCCGGGGAGCGGCTGGCCGACCGTGCCGATCTTCGGGCGGTCCCAGGGGTTGAAGGCGGTGGCGGCGCAGGACTCCGTCAGGCCGTAGCCCTCCAGGACGGTGAAGCCGATGCCGCGGTAGAAGTGGCCGAGGCGCTCGCCCAGCGGGGCGCCGCCGGAGATGGCGTGGGTGGCCCGGCCGCCGAGGACCGCGCGGAGCTTGCCGTAGACGAGCCGGTCGAAGACCTTGTGCTTGAGCTTGAGGCCGAAGCCGGGGCCTGACGGGGTGTCCAGGGCGCGGCTGTAGGCGATGGCGGTGTCCGCCGCCTTGTCGAAGATCTTGCCCTTGCCTTCCGCCTGGGCCTTGGCGCGGGCGCCGTTGTAGACCTTCTCGAAGACCCGGGGGACGCCCAGGATGAGGGTCGGGCGGAAGCCCGCCAGGTCGTCGGTCAGGTTCTTGATGTCGCTGACCATGCCCAGCCGGATGGGGGCCATCAGCGCGGCCACCTCGACCAGCCGCCCGAAGACGTGCGCGGCGGGCAGGAACAGGAGGACGGAGGAGTCGCCGGTGCGGAAGAGGGGCTTGAGGCGCTCCACCGCGTTGCCGCACTCGGCGAAGAAGCTGCGGTGGGTGAGCACACAGCCCTTGGGGCGGCCGGTGGTGCCCGAGGTGTAGACGAGAGTGGCGGGGGTGTCGGCGTCGGCCAGCGCGCTGCGCTCGTCGACCTCCTCGTCCGTCAGGCCCTCGCCGGCGGCCCGCAGCGTCTCCACGGCACCGGCGGCGTCGTCGGCGCCGGCTTCGATCTTCCAGACGTGCTTGAGGTCCGGCAGCGACGCGCGGACGGACGCGACGGCGGCCTCGTGCGCGTCGGTCTCCACCAGGCAGGCGACGGCGCCGGAGTCGCCGAGGATCCACTCGATCTGCTCGGGCGAGCTCGTCTCGTAGACGGGGACGGTGACGCCGCCCGCGCTCCAGATGGCGAAGTCCAGCAGCGCCCACTCGTAGCGGGTGCGGGAGAGCAGACCGATCCGGTCGCCCGGCCGCACGCCCGAGGCCATCAGGCCCTTGGCGGCGGCGCGCACCTCGGCCAGGAACTCGACCGCGGTGACGTCCTGCCACCGGCCGTCCACCTTGCGTCCTATGACCGCGACATCTGGGTGCAGCGAGGCGTTCCGGCGGATGAGATCCGTCAGGTTTCCGTCCGCTGGGACCTCATAGAGGGCCGGAAGGCTGAACTCGCGCAAGACTGCTGCTCCTCGTCGGGCGCCGGCGCCGCCGCGTCGTCGAGGGGCGCTGCGTCGGCTGCGGTCCATGTAATTCGGGCACGGTGAAGGACGGCCCGGACGTTACCCACCAGTACTGGTTTCGAATAGAGGGTCACGCCCAGATGTTCTGTGCGTCACATGCCCCGGGACCGCCTTCCGCACCCTAGCCCCTCCCCTCGGTGACCCGGAAGTAACCGCAGGTCGCGGCCCTTCCGCCGGGCCGGACGGCGATCTAGGGTGCTGCTCATGCGAGGCTCCGGAGGCACCAGGGTTCATGTGGTCAGCGACGTGCACGGAAACGCCCGGGACCTGGCCCGCGCGGGCGACGGCGCCGATGCCCTGATCTGCCTCGGCGACCTCGTGCTCTTCCTCGACTACGCCGATCACGCGCGTGGCATCTTCCCCGACCTGTTCGGCGCCGAGAACGCCGGCCGCCTCGTCGAGCTGCGCACCGCCCGCCGCTTCGACGAGGCCCGGGCCTTCGCCCGCGGCCTCTGGGACGGCATGGACCGCGCCGCCGCCATCGAACGGGCGGTCCGCAAGCAGTACGCCGAACTCTTCGCCGCCTTCCCCACCCCCACGTACGCCACCTACGGCAACGTGGACCTTCCGGCCCTGTGGCCGGAATTCGCCCGCCCCGGCACCACCGTCCTCGACGGCGAGCGCGTCGAGATCGCGGGGCGCGTCTTCGGCTTCGTCGGAGGTGGCCTGCGGACGCCCATGCGCACCCCCTACGAGATCGACGACGAGGCGTACGCCGCCAAGGTCGAAGCGCTCGGCGAGGTCGACGTGCTCTGCTCCCACATCCCGCCCGACCTGCCCGAACTCTGCTACGACACGGTCGCCCGGCGCTTCGAGCGCGGCAGTTCCGCCCTGCTGGAGGCGATCCGCGCCACCCGCCCCCGGTACGCGCTCTTCGGCCACGTCCACCAGCCGCTGGCCCGCCGGATGCGCGTCGGCGTGACCGAATGTGTCAACGTCGGGCACTTCGCCTCCACCGGTACACCCTGGGCCATGGAGTGGTGACACGCCGGGAGAGGTAGCCTTCAGCGGCAGACAGCACTGACAGTCGGCCGGACCGGCACGGAGGAGCCACAGCGATGGCGGAACACACCAGCTCGAGCATCACGATCGAGGCGAGCCCCGCCGAGGTCATGGCGGTGATCGCCGACTTCGACCGCTACCCGGCGTGGACGGGCGAGGTGAAGCAGGCCGAGGTGCTGGAGCGGGACGACCGGGGCCGCGCCGCCAAGGTGCGCCTGGTGCTGGACGCGGGCGCGATCAAGGACGACCACACCCTCGCCTACAGTTGGCCGGACGAGCACACCGTCTCCTGGTCCCTGGTGAAGTCCGCGATGCTGCGGCAGCTCGACGGCTCGTACAGCCTGGAGCCGCTGGACGGCGGGCGCCGCACCGAGGCGACCTACAAGCTCACCGTCGACGTCAAGATCCCCATGCTCGGGATGATCAAGCGCAAGGCGGAGAAGGTCATCATCGACCGGGCCCTCGCCGGCCTCAAGCAGCGCGTCGAGACCGTCGCCGCCTCCTGAGCCCCCGCTCCCTCCCGCGCGCCGCGCCGCACACCCCGCACCTCTTCCGCTCTCCGCCGGAGGCTTTCCCTTGCGTACGGTCCTCGTCACCGGTCCCGGAGGCGCGGGCCGCACCACCGTCGCGGCCGCCACCGCGCTGGCCGCCGCCCGCGCCGGGCGGCGCGTCCTGCTGCTGACCACCGACCCCGGCCCGGCGCCGGACGCCGTCCTCGGCACGCCGCTGCCGGCCGGCGGCGGCGACGCGCGCCGGCCCTGGACGCCGCCCGTCGAGGTCGCGCCCGGACTCCGGGCCGCCCGGATCGCCACCGGCGAGCACTTCACCGCCCTCGCCGTCGACCTCCAGGAACGCGGCGGCGCCCTCTTCGACCTGCTGGGCGCCGTCCCCCTGGACGCCGAGGAGTTCACCGAGCTCCCCGGCGCCGAGCCGCTCGCCGTCCTCGCCGCGCTGCGCGCCGCGCACCGGGGCGGCGCGGCGGACGAGGCGTGGGACCTGCTCGTCGTCGACCTGCCCCCCGGGCACGACACCGTCCGCCTGCTCGCCCTGCCCGAACAGCTCCGCCGCTACCTGCGCCGGCTGCTGCCGCCCGAGCGGCAGGCCGCCCGCGCCCTGCGCCCGGTGCTCGCCCAGCTCGCCGGGGTGCCCATGCCCGCCCAGCGGCTCTACGAGCTCGCCGGGCGCTGGGACGAGGAGCTGGCCGCCGTCCAGGACGTCCTCGACGCCGAGGACACCACCGTCCACCTGGTCGCCGAACCCGGGCCGCTCACCGCCGACACCCTGCGGACCGTCCGCGCCGGCCTCGCCCTGCACGGCTGCCGGCTCGGCGCCCTCGTCGCCAACCGGCTGCTGCCCGACAGCGACGACCCGTGGCCGGCCGCCCGGGCCGAGGCGCAGCGCGCCGCGCTGAAGACCCTGCGCGCGGAGTACGCGGACGACCCCCACCCCGTACCCGTCCTCGAACTGCCGCACCTCGGCGCGGACCCGCTGGGCACCGGGCCCGGCGGCCTCGGCGGGCTGGCGGAGGCGGCCGGGCCCGGGCCCGAGCCCGTACCCCTCCTCCCCGGTCCCGCCCCGGCCCCCCTCCCGGCCGTCGAGGACCGGCTGGCCGACGACAACCTGCTCGTCTGGCGGCTGCCGCTGCCCGGCGCCGAACGCGACCGGATCGGGCTGGTCCGGCGCGGCGACGAACTCATCGTCTCCGTCGGACCCTTCCGCCGCTCGCTGCCCCTGCCGTCCGCCCTGCGCCGGTGCACGGTCTCCGGCGCCGGACTCCGCGACGGCGCCCTGTGCGTGCGCTTCACACCGGACCCGGAGCTCTGGCCCCGGGCTCGGGCGACGGGCTGAGAGACGACGGGCCGAGGGGTGACCGGCCGGAGGCATCGGGCGGGGGTGCGGGTGGCCCCCGCGGGTGTGGACGGACCGGGGTGTGCGGGTCGCCCGGCGTGGCCGGGGACGGCCCCCGGGCGTTCCCCGAGGGTGCGCACCGCCCGGCGCGTCCGGGTACCCGTACGGGTGTGCGCAGCGCCCTGAACGGCACGGCCCCGTTCGGGTACCGTCGAAGGAAAGACCAGCCCCAGGAGTCCGTCGTGAACGATGCCACCGAGCGCCCCGCCTCCCCGGCGGAACCCGACCCCGACGCCTGGGAGGCGGCCTGCGCCGAGGACCTCGCCGAGGAGCGCGCCCGCAGGCGGGAGCGGTCCGGCGAGGGCGCGGCGCCCGGCTCCGCCGCCGACGAGCTGCGCAAGCTCGTGGAAGCGGTCGCCGACAAGGTCGCGTCCTTCCAGTTGCCGCTCGCCGGCGCCGTCGCACAGGGCGCCGTGCAGCAGGTCGTGGAGCGGGCGAAGGCCGTGGTCGAGCCCGTCATCGAACGCAATCCCGACGTCTTCGACCACCTCGCCTCCGCCGGTTCCGAGCTGCTGGCCGCCTACCGGGCCGCCGTCCGGGGCCAGGAGCAGCGGTGGACCCGCGGCGCCGCGGAGGACCGCCCGGCGGGGGACCGGCCGGCCGCGGGCCGTGACGGCGGCGGTGACGGTAGTGGCAACGGTGACGGCGGCGAGGCCGCGGGCGGCACTGAGCGCATCGACCTGGACTGACGCCCCGGCGGCCGGGCCTGCACCCCGCCGGCGTACCCGGACCACCGCCCCCACCTGCCACTCCCCGCCGGACGCCGGTCCCCGCCGGGCCCCGGGGCACTCCCCGCCTCCGGTACGGTTGGTCGCGGCGGGGATCGAGCGAAAAACTGAGGGACACATGGGACTCACCATCGGCGTCGACATCGGCGGCACGAAGATCGCGGCCGGAGTGGTGGACGAAGAGGGTTCGATCCTCGCGACATGCAAGGTGCCGACCCCGGACACCCCCGAAGCGGTCATCGACGCCATCGCCGACGCGATCCGTACCGTCAGCGCCGACCACGACGTGGAGGCCGTCGGCATCGGCGCGGCCGGCTACGTGGACGACAAGCGCGCCACCGTCCTCTTCGCCCCCAACATCAACTGGCGGCACGAGGCGCTCAAGGACAAGGTCGAGCAGCGCGTCGGCCTCCCGGTCGTCGTCGAGAACGACGCCAACGCCGCCGCCTGGGGCGAATACCGCTTCGGCGCGGGCCAGGGCCACGACGACGTCATCTGCATCACCCTGGGCACCGGCCTGGGCGGCGGCATCATCATCGGCAACAAGCTGCGCCGCGGCCGCTTCGGCGTCGCCGCCGAGTTCGGCCACATCCGGGTCGTCCCCGACGGCCTGCTGTGCGGCTGCGGCAGCCAGGGCTGCTGGGAGCAGTACGCCTCCGGCCGCGCCCTGGTCCGCTACGCCCGGCAGCGCGCCCACGCCACCCCCGAGAACGCCACGGTCCTGCTGGGCCTCGGCGACGGCACCCCCGAGGGCATCGAGGGCAAGCACATCAGCCTGGCCGCCCGGCAGGGCGACCCGGTGGCCGTCGACTCCTTCCGTGAGCTGGCCCGCTGGGTCGGCGCCGGCCTCGCCGACCTGGCCTCGCTGTTCGACCCGTCGGCGTTCATCGTCGGCGGCGGCCTCTCGGACGAGGGCGACCTGGTCCTCGACCCGATCCGCAAGTCCTTCCGCCGCTGGCTCGTCGGCGGCAAGTGGCGCCCGCACGCGCAGGTGCTCGCCGCGCAGTTGGGCGGCAAGGCCGGACTGGTGGGGGCCGCGGACCTGGCCCGACAGGGCTAGCCGGCACGGTCCGCGGAGCACCCGGCTTCCGGCAGACAGGCTTCGGCACTTCGGCTTCACTGGAGGGCTCATGCTCGCGGACCTGCCCGCATCCTCGACCGAAGCGGACGCCTCCGTGGTCCGCGTGCTCAGCTACAACATCCGCTCCATGCGGGACGACGTGGGGGCGCTGGCCCGGGTGATCCGGGCCTGCGCCCCCGACGTCGTCTGCGTGCAGGAGGCCCCCCGGTTCTTCCGCTGGCGGAAGGCGGCGGCGCGGCTCGCCCGGGCGTCCGGTCTGGTGTACGTGACCGGCGGTGCCACTGCCTCCGGGCCGATGATCCTCTCCACGCTCCGGCCGCGGGTGGAACGCGCCGAGGACGTGCTGCTGCCGCGCACTCCCGGGCTGCACCAGCGTGGTCTCGCCACCGCCGTCCTGCGGTTCGGGCGGGCCCGGCTCGGCGTCGTCAGTTGCCACCTCAGCATCCGGGACGGGGAGCGATACGCGCAGGGGCGGCTGGTCCTGGAGCGGGTGGCCGCGCTGGGCGTGCCGCACGCCGTCGTCGCCGGGGACCTCAACGACCGGCCCGAGGGGCGGACGTTCGGGTTGCTGGCGGGGGAGATGCGGGACGGGTGGGCCGTGAAGCCCTGGGGGCGGGAGCATACGACGCGGCTTGGGGATCCGTTGCAGCGGATCGATGCGGTGTTCGCCACGGGCGGGGTGGAGGTGCTGGGGTGTGGGGTGCCCATGGGGCTGCCCGGGGTGAGTGAGGCTGATCTGCGGGCCGCTACGGATCACCTGCCGGTGCTTGCGGCACTGCGGGTGCCGGCGGAGCCGGCGTAGGGTGCCCCGGTCCCGCCCTTTCACCGTTTCCTGGGGGCAAGCCCCCAGACCCCTGAATCGGTGAAGGGGAGGGGCCGGGGCTCACACCACCGCGCCGCGCCCCGGATCATCCTCGTCCTCGTCCCCGTCCCGCATGCGCAGCACCAGCGTGGCGAAGCCGCCGAGGAACCCCCCGATGCCCAACAACGTGATCCACCACGTCAGTTCCTGCCGCAGCAGCACCATGATCAGCAGAAGCAGCGGGCCGCCGAGGACGGCGATCCAGGCGAAGCGGGAGGTGACGTCGCCGGTGGGGAGCGGTGGTGGCTCGGGCGGGACGAAGTGGCCCTCGTCGTCCGGGTCGTCGTCGGCGCCCTCGGGTGCCTTCGGGGTGGCCCAGTCGCGGGGGCCGACGCCGGGGGCGTAGACGATGAAGCCGCCGGGGCGGTCGGGTCCGCCGGGAGCCGGGGGAGGCTCGGTGGCCGTGGAGGTGGCCGCCGCAGCGGTCCCCTCCTCGTCGCCCGTCGCGGGCCAGCGGCCTTTCTCGGGGTCGGGCTGTTCGCCGTAGGCCGCGACGAGTTCCGCCCAGGCGGCGTCCTCGTCCAGCGGGTCGCGGCTGTCGTCGCGGTCGTGGCCCGCGTCGCGCTCAGCCACGGGAGGCCGTCCCCTGCGGGGTGGCCCCGGGTGCGGGGGTCCCCTGCCGGGTGAGCCGGGTGATGAACGCGTGCGTGTCCTCGAAGACCGCGGGGGCGTCGTGGTCCAGGGTGGCCACGTGGTAACTGCGCTCCAGGAGCCGCTCCGTGACGTCCCGGGAGGAGACCCGGGCCAGGATGCGGGCGGAGTCGGCCGGCGGGACGACGTGGTCCTCGGTGCTGTGCATCAGCAGCAACGGCTGGGTCACCTGGGGCAGTTCGCGGTCCACGAGCTGGAGGAAGCGGTGGAAGGAGTAGGCGGCGTGCAGCGGGACCCGGTCGTATCCGACCTCATGGCAGCCGGGCTTGGCGATGTCACTGGCGATGCCGGCCGTCGACGGGACGAGGTGGCGCAGCAGCGGCAGCGCCTTGACGCCGAGGCCGTGCACCCGGTTGGCGGGGTTGACGAGGGCGAGGCCGGAGACCGCGTCCCCGTGCCGGGCCGCGAGCCGCAGGGCCAGCGCGCCGCCCATCGACAGCCCGCAGAGGAAGACCTGCGCGCAGCGCTCGCGCAGGGCCCACAGTTCCCGGTCGACCTCGGCGTACCAGTCCTGCCAGCCGGTGATCTGCATGTCCTGCCAGCGGGTGCCGTGCCCCGGCAGCAGGGGGAGCGAGACGGTCAGGCCGCGCCCGGCGAGGTGGTCGGCCCAGGGCCGTACGGACTGCGGGGAACCGGTGAAGCCGTGGCAGACGAGCACGCCGACCTCTCCGCCGTCGTGGCGGAACGGCTCGGCGCCGGGGAGGAGCGGCACCGGGATCTCCGATCGATGGAGCGTGACCGCGGGCACGACGCGCGGCGGCCGCGGAAGGACAGGGTCTGTCCCTCAGCCTACGCGGAGCGCCGCATCGCGGGTAGGCGGGTTAAGGTCTCCTCGTCACACACAGGAGGTTCTCGGTTGTTCTACGGCGCTATGAAGCTGTCCATCGGCGGGTCGCTGAAGCTTGCCTTCAGGCCCTGGGTGGAGGGCCTGGAGAACGTGCCCGTCGAGGGGCCCGCGATCCTCGCGAGCAACCACCTGTCGTTCTCGGACTCGTTCTTCCTTCCCGCGGTCCTGCCCCGGAAGATCACGTTCATCGCGAAGCAGGAGTACTTCACCTCCCCCGGGGTCAAGGGGAAGCTGACGGCCGCGTTCTTCAAGGGCGTCGGCCAGCTCCCGGTGGACCGCTCCGGCGCCCGCGGCGCGGGCGAGGCGGCCATCAAGAGCGGCATCGAGGTGCTGGAGCGCGGTGAGCTCTTCGGCATCTACCCCGAGGGCACCCGGTCCCCCGACGGCCGCCTCTACCGCGGCAAGCCGGGCGGCCTGGCCCGGGTCGCGCTGGCCACCGGGGCGCCGGTGATCCCCGTGGCGATGATCGACACGGAGAAGATCCAGCCGCCGGGCAAGGTGATGCCCAAGCTGATGCGCCCCGGCATCCGGATCGGCAAGCCGCTGGACTTCAGCCGCTACCACGGCATGGACGGTGACCGCTTCATCCTCCGCTCGGTGACCGACGAGGTCATGTACGAGATCATGAAGCTCTCCGGCCAGGAGTACGTGGACATCTACGCCACGGCCGCCAAGCGGCAGATCGCCGACGCGGCGAAGAAGAAGGCCGAGGAGGAGAAGGAGGCCGAGAAGGCCGCCAAGGCCGCCGGCCTCGACCAGCCGGCGGAGAAGCGCAAGGGACGCCGGAGCGAGTAGCGGGCGGCGGGAGCGAGGACAGGGGCGGGCAGGCTCGGACGGGAGCGGGCGGGGGATGACGGACGGCGGCGGCACGGGACGTACCGGCCGAATACGCATGTCGGTGGAGCTGCCGCTGTGGCGGGCGCTCACCGGCTACCGGATCGTCACCCTCTGCTATGCCCTCGTGCTCTTCGTCCCCGACTACCACGAGTACGCCCACCCGCTCGGTGCCGCGCTCTACATGGGCGTACTCACCCTGTGGACGCTGCTCACCTGGAACCGCGTCTCGTCCGCCGAACGCTGTACCGGCCGCTTCCTCGTAGCGGACCTCGTCGTCGCGCTCGGCGGCATCCTGCTCACCGGCGTGCTGGACACCCGGTTCCGGATCGAGGACGGCGCCGCCACCCTCCCGTCCGTCTGGACCGCCGGCGCGGTCCTCGGCTGCGCCATCAAGGGCGGCTGGCGCTGGGCGGCCGGCGCCGCCACCCTCGTCGCCCTCGCCAACGCGATCGAACGCGAGGGGCTGCCCCGCGACACCCTCCACGACGTCCTGCTCGTCTGGGTCGCCAGCATCGCCATCGGCTACGTCGTCGAGGTCGCCCGGGTCAGCGAACGCACCCTCGCCCAGGCGCTGCGCATCGAGGCGGCCAACCGCGAGCGCGAGCGGCTCGCCCGGGACATCCACGACAGCGTCCTCCAGGTCCTCGCCATGGTCCAGCGGCGCGGCGCCGCCCTCGGCGGCGAGGCCGCCGAGCTCGGCCGGATGGCGGGCGAACAGGAGATCGCGCTGCGCACCCTGGTCGCCGGCGGGCTCGTCCCGCCCCGCAGGTCGCAGGGGCCCGCGGGGGCCCGGCCCGTCGACGCGGCCGCCGCCGAGCCCCTGCCCGTCCCCGCCGCCCGCGCCCCCGAAGGCCCCTGCGACCTGCGGGCCCTCCTCGCCCCCTACGCCGGCCCCGCGGTGACCTTCGCCGCGCCCGGCACCCCCGTCCTGCTGGAGTCGGCCGCCGCGGCGGAGCTCGCCGCGGCCGTCGGCGCCGCCCTGGACAACGTCGAACGGCACGCGGGCGAGGACGCCCGGGCCTGGATCCTCGTCGAGGACGAACCCGGCCAGGTGATCGTCAGCGTCCGCGACGACGGACCGGGCATCCCCGAGGGCCGGCTCGCCGACGCGGAACGCGAGGGACGCATGGGCGTCGCCCTGTCCATCCGCGGCCGGCTCCGCGACCTCGGCGGCACGGCGGAACTGGTCTCCGTGCCCGGCCAGGGCACCGAGGTCGAACTGACGGTCCCACGAGTCCCGCGAAAGAGTGAGGTGTGACGGCGGTATGACGGTTGCGGAACAGGCCGTGAAGGTGATGGTGGTCGACGACCACCCGATGTGGCGCGACGCCGTCGCCCGGGACCTCGCCGCCGCCGGCTTCGACGTGGTCGCCACCGCGGGCGACGGCCCCCAGGCCGTCCGCCGCGCCCGCGCCGCCGCCCCCGACGTGCTCGTCCTCGACCTCAACCTGCCCGGCCTGCCCGGCGTCGCGGTCTGCAAGGAACTCGTCGGCGAGAACCCCGCGCTGCGCGTCCTCGTCCTCTCCGCGAGCGGCGAACACGCCGACGTCCTGGAGGCGGTGAAGTCCGGCGCCACCGGCTACCTGGTCAAGTCCGCGAGCACGGACGAACTCGTGGCCGCCGTCCGCAGCACCGCCGCCGGCGACCCCGTCTTCACCCCCGGCCTGGCCGGACTCGTCCTCGGCGAGTACCGGCGCCTCGCCGCCGAACCCGCCCCCGCCGCGCCCGCCTCGGGACCCTCCGCGCCGGAGGCGCCCCGGCTCACCGACCGCGAGACCCAAGTGCTCCGGCTCGTCGCCAAGGGCCTCTCGTACAAGCAGATCGCCGAACGGCTGGTTATTTCCCACCGGACGGTGCAGAACCATGTGCAGAACACCTTGGGCAAGCTCCAACTGCACAACCGGGTGGAGCTCGTCCGCTACGCCATAGAGCGAGGTCTCGACGACGCCTGAGCCACCGGTCCGCCGCGGCCGGGCGGTCGTCCCGGCTGGAGGGAAGGTGTGCGTCATGCGTGTCGGAGTGCTGACCGGCGGAGGCGACTGCCCCGGGCTCAACGCGGTCATCCGGGCCGTCGTCCGCAAGGGCGTCCAGGACCACCAGTACGAGTTCACCGGCTTCCGGGACGGCTGGCGCGGGCCGCTCACCGGCGCCGCCGTCCCCCTCGACATCCCGGCCGTCCGCGGCATCCTGCCCCGCGGCGGTACCGTACTCGGCTCCTCCCGGACCAACCCCTTCAAGGAACGCGACGGCGTCCGCAGGATCCGCGAGAACCTGGCCGCCCTCGGCGTCGACGCGCTCGTCGCCATCGGCGGCGAGGACACCCTCGGCGTCGCCGCCCGGCTCTGGGAACAGCACGGCGTCCCCTGCGTCGGCGTCCCCAAGACCATCGACAACGACCTCTCCGCCACCGACTACACCTTCGGCTTCGACACCGCCGTCAACATCGCCACCGAGGCCATCGACCGGCTGCACACCACCGCCGAATCCCACATGCGCGTCCTCGTCGTCGAGGTCATGGGCCGGCACGCGGGCTGGATCGCCCTCCACTCCGGCCTCGCCGGCGGCGCCAACGTCATCCTCATCCCCGAGCAGCGCTTCGACCTCGACGAGGTGTGCGGCTGGGTCACCTCGCGGTTCCGGGCCAGTTACGCGCCCATCGTGGTCGTCGCGGAAGGCGCCATGCCGGTGGACGGCGAACTCGTCCTCAAGGACGCCTCCGCCGGCCTCGACTCCTTCGGGCACGTCCGGCTCTCCGGAGTGGGGGAATGGCTCGCCAAGGAGATCGAACGACGGACGGGGAAGGAGGCGCGGACGACGGTGCTCGGCCATATCCAGCGGGGTGGGACACCGAGCGCTTTCGACCGATGGCTGGCCACCCGCTTCGGGCTGCACGCGATCGCCGCGGTGCGGGACGGGGCGTTCGGGCGGATGGTGGCGCTGCGGGGGACGGAGATCGTCCGGGTGCCTCTGGGGGAGGCGACGGCTTCTTTGAAGACGGTGCCGGCGGAGCGGTACGAGGAGGTGCGGGTGCTTTTCGGCTGACGCCGGGGGGCTGCCCCTGTCCCTCCCCCAGAGGGGGGACCCCCACTTCACCGTTTCTTGCGGGGGCGGGCCCCCGCACCCCCCGAAGCGCCGGACGGGCTGTGGTCAGCCCGTCCGGCGTTTGAGGACAACCGCGCGGAGCGCGGTTTCAGGGGGTCCGGGGGCCTCCCCGGGAAACGGTGAAGGGGCGGGACAGGGGCGCACCCACCGCGGCCAGCAGCCGCGACACCACCCCCACCCCGTCCAGCGTCAGCACCGACTCCGGATGGAACTGCACCCCGGCGAAGCCGGGCCCACGCAGTGCGTGGACCTCACGCGTCACAGCGTGCACCGCGACCTCGACGCCGTGCGCCGCCAGCTCTCCCGCGACAGCGGCGCCGCACCGCGCCGTGAACGTGTTGTAGAACCCGACCGTCTCGGAGCGCCCGAAGAAGTCGATCCGCTCCTGCGCCCCCTGGAAGGGCACCGCCTTCCGGACGATGTCCAGTCCCAGTTCGGCGGCGATGAGTTCGTGGCCGAGGCAGACGCCGAGGAGGCCGTGCCGGTGGCCGGCGAGGAGGTCGGCGGTCAGTCCGCGCAGCAGCCGCATGCGGGGGTCGGCGGGGTCGGACGGGTCGCCGGGGCCGGGGCCCAGCACGACCGGGCCCTGGTGGGCGAGGGCGGCGTCGCGCAGGCCGGGCTCGTCGAAGCGGCGGACGGTGACGGCGAGCCCGGAGGCCCGGAGCAGATGTGCGAGCATCGCCGTGAACGTGTCCTCGGCGTCGACGACGAGCGCGTGCCCGGACGTCGTACCGGAGGGGGACTGCTCCCGCATGCGGAGCCAGAACGGCGCCAGGTCCGCCCGCCGCGCGTCCAGCGCGGCCCGCACCCGCGGGTCGTCGGCGAGCCGGGCGGGGGTGCCGGCGGCCGGGCGGCCGGTGGGGGGCCGGACGCCGAGCGCCGCCAGGACGGCCGCCGCCTTGGCGTGCGTCTCGGCGATCTCGCCGCGCGGGTCGGAGTGCCGGACGAGGGTGGCGCCGACGGAGAGCCGCAGCCGGCCGCGCCGGTCGATGTCGGCGGTGCGGATGAGGATGGGGGAGTCGAGGGTGCGGGCGCCGCCCGCGTCGCGGCCGATGAGGGCGAGGGCGCCCGCGTAGTAGCCGCGCCCGTCGGCTTCGTGGCGGCGGATGACGCGACAGGCGTTCTCCACCGGCGATCCGGTGACCGTCGCCGCGAACATCGTCTCCTTCAGCACCTCCCGCACGTCCAGCGACGACCGTCCGCGCAGTTCGTACTCGGTGTGCGCGAGGTGGGCCATCTCGCGCAGCCGCGGGCCGACCACCACGCCGCCCATGTCGCCGACGGTGCACATCATCTTCAGCTCCTCGTCCACGACCATGGACAGTTCCTCCACCTCCTTGCGGTCGTGGAGGAAGGCGAGCAGCCCCTCGGCGGACGGCCCCTCGGCCGGGTAGCGGTAGGTGCCGCTGATCGGGTTCATCACCACCGTGCCGCCGGACATCCGGACGTGGACCTCGGGGCTGGCCCCGACCAGCGTCCGGTCGCCGGTGTGCACGACGTACGTCCAGTACGCGCCGCGCTCGCCGGACAGCAGCCGGCGGAAGAGGGCCAGCGCGTCGGCCGGTCCGAAACCGTGGATCTCGCCCTCGAAAGTGCGGCGGACGACGAAGTCCGCCCCTTCGCCGCCGCCGATCTCGTCCCGGACGACCCGCTCGACGGTCCGGGCGTACTCCTCGTCGCCGACGTCGAACGCGCCGCCCTCCACCCGCACCTCGTGCGCGGGGAGCGCGGCGAGGACGTCCGCGAGCGGGAGCTCGTACGTCTCCTCGGGGCGCAGGACGAGCAGCGGCGTGCCGTCGTCGTGGACCTCGAAGCCGCGCTCGCGCAGTTGCCGGAACGGGACGAGGGCCAGCGCGTCGTGCGCCGGGGCGCCGGCCGCGGGCGGGCCGTCGGGCAGGGCGATGTCCGCCAGGCGTCCGGCCTCGGCGACCGGGCCGGTGAGCAGTTCGACGGTGTCCCCGGCCAGGCCGGGGGTGCGGCGGTGGAGAAGGGCGAACGGCGGGTGGTCCGGGGCGGTGAGCCGGGCCAGGAGGGCGGGGAGGGCGGCGGTCGTGGTGTCGTGCACGGGGGTTCCTTCCGGTGGGAGAGGAACGGCCGGGCCCGGAAACGCCGAAGGCCGCCCCTCGGGCGGCCTCGCGTCGGTTGGGTACGCGCAGTCAGTGGGCCGCCGGATGAGCGGTCCACCACCAGTTCTGGTTGCTGTACGCGTACATGCCGCGCACCTTACCGGATGATGTGCCGGATGGCGGAGAAGTTCGTCTCACAGTCCGGTCCTCCGGATGGACGGGTGCCCGCACCCCGTAATGTGGGAGCGTGACCGTGAACGCTGAAATCCACGCCGGTGGCAACACCTGGCGCTCCCTGCCCGCGGCGCAGCAGCCTGACTGGCCGGACTCCGAGGCTCTGCGCGATGTGATCGCCGAGCTCGAGTCCTATCCGCCGCTGGTCTTCGCCGGTGAGTGCGACCAGTTGCGTCAGCGTCTGGCCGCCGTGGCCCGGGGCGAGGCGTTCCTGCTCCAGGGCGGCGACTGCGCCGAGGCGTTCGACGCGGTCGGCGCGGACCAGATCCGCAACAAGCTCAAGACGCTGCTCCAGATGGGGGCGGTGCTCACGTACGCCGGTTCCGTGCCGGTCGTCAAGGTCGGCCGGATCGCCGGCCAGTACAGCAAGCCGCGTTCCAAGCCGACCGAGACCCGGGACGGCGTGACCCTGCCGACCTACCGGGGCGACTCGGTGAACGGCTTCGCCTTCACGCCGGAGGCCCGTACCCCGGACCCGCAGCGGCTGAAGCGGATGTACCAGGCGTCGGCGTCCACGCTGAACCTGGTGCGCGCCTTCACCACGGGCGGTTACGCGGACCTGCGCCAGGTGCACGCCTGGAACCAGGACTTCGTCCGCTCCTCGCCCTCCGGCCAGCGCTACGAGCAGTTGGCGCGGGAGATCGACCGGGCGATGAACTTCATGAACGCCTGCGGGGTGGACCCGGAGGAGTTCAGGACCGTCGAGTTCTACGCCTCCCACGAGGCGCTGATCCTGGACTACGAGTCGGCGCTGACCCGCGTCGACTCGCGGACCGGCCGGCTGTACGACGTGTCGGGCCACATGGTGTGGATCGGCGAGCGCACCCGGCAGTTGGACGGGGCGCACATCGAGTTCGCGTCGAAGATCCGCAACCCGATCGGGGTCAAGCTGGGTCCGACGACCACGCCCGAGGAGGCGCTGACCCTCATCGAGCGGCTGGACCCGGAGCGCGAGCCGGGCCGGCTGACCTTCATCACCCGGATGGGCGCGGACAAGATCCGCGACAAGCTGCCCACCCTGGTGGAGAAGGTCACGGCGTCCGGTGCCCAGGTGGTGTGGGTCTCCGACCCGATGCACGGCAACACCTTCGAGGCGGCCTCGGGCCACAAGACCCGTCGCTTCGACGACGTGCTGGACGAGGTCAAGGGCTTCTTCGAGGTCCACAAGGAGCTGGGCACCCACCCGGGCGGCATCCACGTCGAGCTCACCGGCGACGACGTCACCGAGTGCGTGGGCGGCGGCGACGAGATCTTCGTCGACGATCTCCACCAGCGGTACGAGACGGCCTGCGACCCGCGGCTCAACCGCAGTCAGTCGCTGGACCTGGCTTTCCTGGTCGCGGAGATGTACCGGGACCAGTGAGGGTCGTTGACCCGGCATACGCGAGGGGCGCGGATCTGTGATCCGCGCCCCTCGGCGTACCCGCGCGTTGTCGCCGCCGGAGCGGTGCGGGTAAGGTAAGGGTTACCTACCTTTTTGATCTTCTCCTTCGGCGAGGCGGTGACCGCGTGTACGTCTGCTCGTGCTTCGGCATCACGGAGCAGCAGGTGCGTGAGCACGCGGAGAACGGCGCGTGCACGCCCCGGCAGATCGCGTCCGCGAGCAAGGCGGGCACGGACTGCGGAAGCTGCGTACGGCGCATCCAGGCCCTGCTCGGGCGGGGCGCCTGCCCGCGGCGGGAACTGGTGGACCGGGGCTCCCGGGATCCGCTGGGCGCCGACCCGAACGCGCTCGTACCGACGGCGGGGCCGGCCGCGCCGCCCGCCCCCTCCGTACCGCCGGTGTCGTCCGTACCGACCGTGCCGGCCGTACCACCGGTGGCGCCGCCCGTGCCGCCGGCGGACGGGATCGCCCGCGCGGCCTAGTGTGACGCCTCGCCGCTCGACTGCTCGATGAACTGCGCCAGGTACAGCGGCTCACCCAGCTTCTCGATCAGCTCCAGTTGGGTGTCGAGGTAGTCGATGTGGTCCTCCTCGTCCGCGAGGATCGACTCGAAGATGTTCGCCGAGGTGATGTCGCCCTTGGCCCGCATCACCTCCACCCCGCGCCGGAGGCGGTCGATCGCCTCCACCTCGACCTGCCGGTCGGCCTGGAACATCTCCGTGATCGTCTGCCCCACGCGGACGTGGAAGAGCCGCTGGTAGTTGGGCAGCCCCTCCAGGAAGATGATCCGGTCCGTGAGGACCTCGGCGTGCCGCATCTCGTCGAACGACTCCGCCCGCGTGTGTTCCGCGATCTTGGTCCAGCCGTGGTGTTCCTGCATCTTCGCGTGCAGGAAGTACTGGTTGATGGCGGTCAGCTCGCCCGTCAGTTGCTCGTTGAGGAATTCGATGATCTCCGGGTCGCCCTGCATCGCGCGGGCTCCTTCCCAAGCTCATACCGGCAGGATGCGCGCATCCTCGCACCGGCCCACCGGGCCGTCCAGTAAGTGCACACTTAGTGGGAGTTGTCGGGATAGCGGGCGGCCCCCGGTCACCGGCATCCGCCGGGGTCTGACACCATGGAGGCATGGGTCAGTCGGGACGGTCGGGTCAGTCGGAAAGCCGTAAAGGGGAACATCTCCGGCTGCCTCCGGGGCAGCGTCTCCAGCGCGGCTGGCCGGTGACCCACTACGGGCCCGTACCGCGGTTCCGCCCGGACCGCTGGGAGTTCCGGGTCTTCGGCGCGACCGCCGACGGCGACAAGCGCTGCTGGACGCACGAGGAGTTCTCGGCCCTGCCGTACACGACGGTCGTCGCCGACCTGCACTGCGTCACCAAGTACAGCGTCCTCGACGCCGAGTGGGGCGGCGTCGCCACCCGCACCATCCTCGACCTCGCCCCTCCCGCGCCCGACGTCACCCACGTCATGGTCTGGGCCGAGTACGGCTACAGCTCCAACCTGCGGCTCTCCGACTTCGCCTCCGACCGGTCGATCTTCGCCACGCACAAGGACGGTGAACTGCTGACCGCCGAACACGGGTTTCCCGTGCGGCTCGCGGTGCCTCATCTGTATGCGTGGAAGGGGCCGAAGTGGGTGCGGGGTGTCGAGTACATGAGGGCTGATCGGCGGGGGTTCTGGGAGGAACGCGGGTACCACAACGTGGGGGACCCGTGGGCGGAGCAGCGGTACTCGTACCAGGAGGCGCCGGGGGACGGGCCCGAGCTTTAGGGGTCCCTGGAGGGTGAGCCCGTCCGGCGTTTGAGGACAACCGCGCGGAGCGCGGTTTCGGGGGTGCGGGGGCTTGCCCCCGCAAGAAACGGTGAAAGGGAGGGGCCGGGGCGACTCCCCGGGGCCTCAGCCCCGCAACCCCTTCAGCCGCGCCACATCCGCCGCGTGCCCGTCCTTCCCGCCCGGCGTCTCGATCGTCAGCGGGACGCCCGCCGTCTCCGGGTGGGAGAACAGCTCCGCGAACGGCGCGGCCCCGATATGACCGGCGCCGATGTTCTCGTGCCGGTCCTTGTGCGCCCCGGCCACATCCTTGGAGTCGTTCGCATGGATGAGGCCGAGCCGCCCCGGCCCCACGACGGAGACGAGCTCGTCCAAAGCCGCCTTCATGCCGCCGGGAGCGGCGAGGTCATGGCCCGCCGCGAAGAGGTGGCACGTGTCGAGGCAGACGCCGAGCTTCGGGTGGTGCGCGAGCACCTCGAAGTAGGGGCCGAGATCGGCGATCCAGGAGCAGAGCGACGCCCCCTGCCCGGCCGTCGGCTCCAGCAGCAGGCGAGGGTCCTCGTCGTCCGTGAGCTCGTCGAGGAGCGGCAGCAGCCGTTCGCCCACCTGGGCCAGGGCCTCGGCGCGCGGCCGGCCGCCGGTGGCCGCGCCGGTGTGGACGACGACGCCCCGGGCGCCGATCTGCCGGCCTCGCCGCAGGGAGTGCCGCAGTGATTCGACGGACCGCTCGGCGGTCGCCTCGGTGTGGGAGCCGAAGTTGATCAGGTACGGCGCGTGGGCGTACACCGGCAGCCCGGCTTCCGCGCAGCCCGCGCGGAACTCCTCGTCCTGCCGCGGGCTGCCGGGCGGGGTCGCCCAGCCGCGCGGGTTGGCGACGAAGACCTGGACGGCCTCGGCGCCGATCTCGCGTGCGTACGGCAGGCCGGTGCGGGCCAGGCCGCCGGCCACCGGGATGTGGCCGCCGACGGGGTTGCGGGGTATGCCCGCCGTCGCGGTGCCGGACATCACAGTGCTCCCTTGAGGCGGATGGTGATCGTGTCGCCGCGCGCGGCCTTGTCGCCGGCCCGGACCGACTGGCTCTCCACGGAGTCGCGGGGGAAGAAGAACGGCCGGTCCACCCGGACCTCGAAGCCCGCGGCGGCCAGGATCCGCTTGGCCTCGGCCTCGCTCTTCCCGGTGACGTCGGGGACGGTGAGCATCTCCTTGCCCTTGGACAGGGTGACGGTCACGGTGTCGCCCTTGGCCGCCTGCACGCCCCGGGCGGGGGACTGCTCGGCGACGTCGCCCTTGTCCCGGTCGGAGTAGACCTGCGCGTCCGAGACCTTGATCCGCAGGCCCGCGTCGCCCAGCACGGACTGGGCGTCGTCGGGCGACAGGCCGGACACGTCCGGCACCTCCACCGGCTCGCCCTTGCTGACGATCAGCGACACCGGCGTGTCGGGGCGGCGCTCGTCACCGCCCCGGGGGTCGCTGGCGAGCACCTCGCCCTGCGGGGTCTCGTCGCTGAACTGCGTCCGGACGTCGCCGACCGTCAGACCCGCCTGGGTGATCCGTTTCTTCGCCTCGTCCAGCCGCATGCCGACGACGTTGGGCACCTCGGCCCGCTCCGGGCCGCGCGAGACGACCACCGTCACCCGGCCGGTGTGCCGGATGCGCTCGCCGGGCTTGGGGTCGGTGGACATCACGTGGCCGCGCTCGACGGTGTCGCTGAACTCGGGCCGGATCCGCAGCTTGAGCCCGGCCTTGTCCAGCTTCTTCTCCGCGTCCGCCTGGGTCAGGTCCAGCACGGCGGGGACGGAGGTGAACTGACCGGCGTTGATGTACCACACGCCCGTAGCGGCCAGCAGCGCCAGCAGCACACCGGCCACCACCAGCACCGCGCGCCGCGGCCGGCGCCGCAGGGCGGCGAGCCGCCGGGGGCGGGCCGGGGGAGCGGGCGGCGGGGGCTCGAGGGCGCCGTCGATGCGCGCCGTCATGTCCATCGGGTCCGGTGCGGGCGCCTCCGCCGGAGGCAGCGGCTGCGCGGTGACCGGACGCGGCAGGACGCTCGTCGGGTCCTCGTCGTCCACCGCGACCCGCTCCCCGGCCAGCGGGGGCCGGGCGTCCAGTTGCTCGCGGGTCAGCGTCGCGCGCGCGGCCCGGACCAGGCCGAGCATGCCGACGGCGTCCGACGGCCGCAGCTCGGGGTCGCGGGCGGTGGCCACCGTCACCAGGTCGTCGAGCTCCGGGGCCATCCCCGGGACCTCCTGCGACGGCGGCGGCACGTCCCGGTGCAGGTGCTGGTAGAGGATCTGGGCGGGGCTGGCGCCGCTGTGCGGCTTGACGCCGGTGAGCATCTCGTAGAGGACGACGCCGCACGCGTAGACGTCGGTGCGGGTGTCCGCCGTGCCGTGCTCGATCTGCTCGGGCGCGAGGTAGGAGACGGTGCCCAGGATGGACCCCGTGTTGGTGGCGCTGCTGGTGCCCACGGTGCGGGCCAGTCCGAAGTCGGCGACCTTGACCCGGCCGTCGTCGCCGATCAGCACGTTCTCCGGCTTCATGTCCCGGTGCACCAGCCCCGCGCGGTGGGCGGCGCCCAGCGCGGCCAGCACCGGCTCCACGATGTCCAGCGCCGCCCTCGGCTGGAGCGCGCCCCGCTCGCGCAGCACGTCCCGCAGGGTGCAGCCGGCCACGTACTCCATCGCGAGGTAGACGAATCCGCGATCCGTCCCCTGGTCGTAGACGCCCACCACGTTCGGGTGGTCCAGGCGCGCGGCGGACTTGGCCTCCCGGATGAAGCGCTCGACGAAGACCTTGTCCGCGGCGAGGGCGGGGTGCATCACCTTCACGGCGACCACCCGGTCGAGCCGGGTGTCCAGGGCCCGGTACACCGTGGCCATGCCGCCCGCGGCTACCCGCGCCTCGATGCGGTAGCGGCCGTCGAGCAACTGGTCGACGAAGGGGTCCGGCAGGGTCGTATCCACGGTTGACGAGTCTACGAGTGATCGGGGGCGGGCCGTACGCTCGTGCGTCCGGACGGCGGGGTGGTCGTGCCCCGGTCCCCCCTTTCGCCGTTTCCCGGGGCCGCGCCCCGGGCCCCCTTTTCGCGGCTCCGCCGCTCGTCCTCAGACGCCGGACGGGCCGAAATGGCCGGGGCCACCCCTCTCAGCGCGCGCTGAACGCCGGCCGCTCCGGGTCCAGGACCGCCCTGCCCGCCGTGGGCGACGACGCCTCCGCGAAGTGGCGGCGCGGGATCCGTCCCGCCCGGTGCGCCAGCCGGCCCGCCTCCACCGCGTGCCGCATCGCCTCCGCCATGAGGACCGGCTCCTGGGCGCGCGTCACCGCCGAGGCGAGCATGACGGCGGCACAGCCGAGTTCCATGGCCAGGGCGGCGTCCGACGCCGTGCCCGCGCCCGCGTCCAGGATCACCGGGACCTTCGCCCGTTCCGTGATGAGCTGGAAGTTGTGCGGGTTGCGGATGCCGAGGCCGGAGCCGATGGGGGAGCCGAGGGGCATGATCGCGGCGCAGCCGACGTCCTCCAGGCGGCGGGCCAGGACCGGGTCGTCGTTGGTGTACGGCAGGACGGTGAAGCCGTCGTCGACCAGGATCTCGGCGGCGTCGAGCAGCTCGATGGGGTCGGGCAGCAGGGTGCGCTCGTCGGCGATGACCTCCAGCTTCACCCAGTCGGTGCCCAGCGCCTCGCGGGCCAGCCGGGCGGTGAGGACGGCCTCGCCGGCGGTGAAGCAGCCGGCCGTGTTGGGCAGGGCCCGGATGCCGTGCCGTTCGAGCACGGAGAGGACCGAGCCGCGGACCGCCGGGTCGAGGCGGCGCATCGCGACGGTGGTGAGTTCGGTGCCCGAGGCGAGGAGGGCCCGTTCCAGGACGTCGAGGCTGGGTGCCCCGCCCGTGCCCATGATGAGGCGGGAGGTGAAGGGGGTGCCGGCGATGGTGAGCACGTCGTCCGCCATGTCAGCCTCCCTGGACCGCGGTGAGGATCTCGACCCGGTCGCCGTCGCGCAGGGGCGTGTCCGCCCAGCGGCCGCGCGGGACGACGGTCTCGTTGACGGCGGCGGCGACGCCGCCGGGGGAGTCGGCGCCCGTGAGGCCTGTGACGAGCGTGGCGAGGGTGGTCCCGGGCGGGACGGTGCGCCGCTCGCCGTTGACGTGGACCGTGTGGACGGCGGGGGTGCCGGAGACGCGGGGCGATTCCGTGCCGGTCATGCGGAGGGCTCCTGAGCGAGGGAGGACGGGCGGGGGCCGGCCGGCGCGGCGAACCGGCGGGGGCTGAACGGACGGGCCTCCTCGGGCAGCCGTCCGGTGGTGAGCACCTCGGCCATGACGTCGCCGGTGAGCGGGGTCAGCAGGACGCCGTTGCGGTGGTGGCCGGTGGCCAGGTGGAGGCCGGGGAGTCCGGTCGGGCCGAGCAGGGGCGCGTTGTCGGGGGAGCCGGGGCGCAGCCCGGCCGAGGTCTCGGCGAGCGGCAGTTCGGTGAGGCCGGGCACCAGCTCGTGCGCGTCGCGCAGCAGCTCGTAGACGCCGCCGGCGGTGACGGTGGTGTCCCAGCCGAGTTCCTCGCTGGTCGCGCCGATCACCAGCTCGCCGTTCTCGCGGGGGACCAGGTAGACGTGACCGCCGCGGACGACCGCCCGGACGGTGCGGGAGAGGAACGGCCGGTACGCCTCGGGGACGCGCAGCCGCAGGGTCTGGCCCTTGACCGGGCGGACCGGCGGCAGGACGTCGTCCGGCAACCCGGCCAGCCGGCCGCTGTGGCTGCCGGCCGCCAGCACGGTCTGACCGGCGGCGACCCGCTCGCCGTCGGCGAGTTCGACGCCGACGGCCCGGTCGCCGTCCAGCAGCACCCGGGCGGCCGCCGCGCGGTGGAAGGCCACTCCGGCACGTTCGCACGCGGTCAGCAGGGCGGCGGCCAGCCGCCGGGGGTCGGTCTGGTGGTCGCCGTCCACCCGCAGGCCGCCCTGGACGCCCGGGGCGAGCATCGGCTCCAGGCGGCGGCACTCACGGCCGGACAGCCACTGGGCGTCGAGGCCGCAGCGCTGCTGGAACGCGCCGAGTTCGCGCAGGTGGGCGCGGTCGTCGGCGTCGAGGGCGACGGCCAGGGTGCCGCAGGCGCGGTAGCCGGTGTCCCGGCCGCTCGCCTCCTCCAGCTCGGCCGTGAAGCCGGGGTAGCGGCGGGCGGAGGCCAGGTTGAGGGCGAGCAGCGCCTGCTCGCCGTAGTGCAGTTCGGTGACGGCCGCCAGCATTCCGGCCGCCACCAGGGCGGCCCCGCCGCCGGGCGCCGGGTCGGCGACCGCGGTCCGCAGGCCCCGCTGGGCCGCCCGCCAGGCGGTCACCAGGCCGATGATCCCGCCGCCGACCACCAGGGCGTCGTACGGTGCTGAGCGAGAAGACGCGTGCATGGGCGTCCAGCCCCTCCCTTCGCCGGCATGACCCGGATCAGGTTCGTACGGTCGGAGGCCGTCCAGCCTCCCTCTCAGCCCGGTCCGTCCGGGCTCCCGCGAGTGCTTGTGCACCGGCCACCCTAGTACGGGCCGCGAACGCGGCGGAAGGCGGCGGGAGGCCGCCGGAAGGCGCGCGGCGCGGTGGTGTTGTGTCGGAGGTCTCGCCGCACGGTGCTCCGGGAGACCTCGTCCGCCCCCCTACAGTGATCAGGTGAGTGAGCAGACGAACACCCGCAGTGGTACGGCCCCCGGGCACTCCGAGGACACAGCCGAGGACACAGCCGGGGGCACGGCGCGGCGGCGCGTCGTCGTGGCCGGCGCCGGCATGGCCGGCGTGCAGACCGCCGTCGCCCTCCGCGAGCAGGGCTGGGAGGGCACGATCACCCTGCTGGGCGCCGAGCCCCACCCGCCCTACGACCGGCCGCCGCTGTCCAAGGCGGTGCTGCTCGGCAAGGCGGAGGGGTCCGCCTTCGAGGTCGACTTCGCCTCCCTGGACATCGAGCTCCGACTCGGGCTGGAGGTCACCGGCCTGCGCCCCGCCGACCACGAGGTCGACACGGTGCGCGGCCCGGTCCCGTACGACGTCCTGGTGGTGGCCACCGGCGCCGAGCCGGTCCAACTGCCCGGCGCCGAGGACCTGCCGGGCGTGCACCTGCTGCGCACCCTGGACGACGCGGAGCGGCTGCGCCCGCTGCTGGAGCGCAAGGGCGACGTGGTCGCCGTCGGCGCCGGCTGGATCGGCGCCGAGTTCGCCACCGCCGCCCGCGAGGCCAACTGCCGGGTGACCGTCGTCGAGGCCGCCGACCGGCCGCTGGCCGGGGCGCTGCCCGCCGAGGTCGCCGCGCACATGGCCGACTGGTACGCCCAGAGCGGTGCCCGGCTGCTCACCGGCGCCCGGGTGGCCGCCCTGGAGCCGGGCGCCGTGCTGCTGGCGGACGGGACGCGGCTCACCGCCGACGCCGTCGTGGTGGGCATCGGCGCGCGGCCGGCCACCAACTGGCTCGCCGGCTCGGGCGTCGAGCTCGCGGCGGACCGGTCCGTCGTCACCGACGACCGGCTGCGGACGTCCGTCCCGGACGTGTACGCGGTCGGGGACTGCGCCTCCTTCCCCTCCGCCCGGTACGGCGAACGGCTCCTCGTCCACCACTGGGACAACGCCCTCCAGGGGCCGAAGACCGTCGCGGCGAACATCGCGCACGGGCCGGCCGAGGGGCCGGTCTACGACCCGGTGCCGTACTTCTGGTCCGAGCAGTTCGGGCGGTTCGTGCAGTACGCGGGGCACCACGCGGCCGCCGACGAACTGGTGTGGCGCGGGGATCCGGCGGGGGCGGCGTGGACGGTGTGCTGGCTGCGCGCCGGCGTCCTGGTCGCGGTGCTGGCCGTGGGGCGGCCGCGGGACCTGGCGCAGGGACGGAAGCTGATCGAGAAGGGCGCGGTCGTGGACCGGGCGCGGGTGGCCGATCCGGCGGTGCCGCTGAAGGCGGCGGTGGGGTGAGGTGCCCCGGTCCCTCCCCCGGAGGGGGGACCCCCACTTTCACCGTTTCTTGAGGGGGCGAGCCCCCGTGCCCTCTGAAACCGCGCTCCGCGCGGTTGACCTCGAACGCCGGACGGGCCAAACCGCCTCCCCCGGGTGTCCCCGGGTACCGGCTGTCCGTGGCGGATGGCAGGCTTGTCCCGTGACCGAGATTGACACGAAGATCGACGCCCTCGTCTCCGAGTGGCTCACCCTCCCCGACATCGCCGAGATGCTCGACGTGGAGGTGACACGCGTACGGCAGTTGGTGAAGGAGGGCCAACTGATCGCCGTGCGCCGCGGGGAGAACCGGGCGCTCCAGGTGCCCGCCGCCTTCATCGGCGAGGGCAAGGTGATCAAGGGCCTCGCCGGGACCCTGACCCTGCTCAAGGACGACGGGTTCACCGACGAGGAGATGCTGGAGTGGCTGTTCACTCCCGACCCCACCCTGCCGGGCACGCCCGCGCAGGCGCTGCGGGAGAATCGCGGCACGGAGGTGAAGCGGCGCGCCCAGGCGCTCGCCGTCTGACCGTTCCGCAGTGAACCGCCCGCGGTGCGCGGACGGGCCCGTCCCGTCCGCGCACCGCCGACCCCGGGGGGAACCCACGATGTCCGCCACCGCCCGTACGCTCCCGCACGCCCCGGCCGGCTCCGCCCGCGAGGCCCTCGCGGGGGCCCGCCTGTACCTGTGCACCGACGCGCGCAAGCGCCAGGGCGACCTGCCGGAGTTCCTGGAGGCGGTCCTCGCCGGCGGCGTGGACGTCGTACAGCTCCGCGACAAGGGCATGGAGGCCGGTGAGGAGCTGGAGCACCTGCCCGTCCTGGCCGACGCCGCCCGCCGGCACGGCCGGCTGCTCGCGGTGAACGACCGCGCCGACGTCGCCCACGCGATCCGCGCCGACGTCCTGCACCTGGGCCAGGGCGACCTGCCCGTGCCCGCCGCGCGGGCCGTCCTCGGCGACGACGTGCTGATCGGCCGTTCCACGCACAGCGAGGCCGAGGCCGAGGCGGCGATGAGCGAACCGGGCGTGGACTACTTCTGCACCGGCCCCTGCTGGCCCACGCCCACCAAGCCCGGCCGCCCCGCGCCCGGTCTCTCCCTGGTCCGGCACACCGCGGCGCTGCGGCCCGAGCGGCCCTGGTTCGCCATCGGCGGCATCGACGAGGGCAACCTCGACCAGGTCCTGGACGCCGGGGCCCGGCGGATCGTCGTCGTCCGCGCCCTGACCGAGGCCGACGACCCCGGTGACGCCGCCGCCCGACTGGCCCGCCGGATCCGCGAGCGGGACTGAGGCGCGCCATCCGGCCGTGGGGCGGCCGTCGGCTCCGGTAGGTTGTCGTGTTCCTGTTCAACTTTGGATCATGGCAGAAGGAGACGGCCGGTGCGCGAGGCAGCACGGATCACGGGGGCGGCACTGGTGGCCGCTGTGCTGATGACGGGATGCTCCAGCGGCGGTGACGACAAGGACGGCAAGAAGGCCGACGCCAAGCCGGACCAGGCGACGGCCCGGTCCGCCGCTCCCGCCCAGGGCGGCGGTGCGACCGGAGGCGGCTCCGAGGGCAAGCCGGCCGCCGGCTCCCCCGAGGGCGTCTACCTGGCGCGGACCGCCGACGGACCGGTCGCCCTGACCATCGCCGCCGGGCAGGTCGCCCTGGCGTCCGACGGCGGCAAGCGGACCTGCACCGGCCCCCTCCGCGGCAAGTCCTTCATGCTCAAGTGCTCGGACAACGGCGAGAAGCGGTCGATGGGGCTGATCGAGAAGTCCGACGCCACCTCCCTGGTCGTCTTCTGGGAGGGCGGCCCGAAGGAGACCTTCACGCGGCAGGGCGGCGGCGCCAAGCTGCCCGGCGGGCTGGGCGGCCTGCCGAAGCTCGGCGGCTGAACCGCTCGGCTGAACCGCTCGGCTGATCCGGTCCGGTCCGGTTCGGTCCGGTTCGGCCGGACGGTCCCGGTCCGTCTCAGACCGTCCGCAGCATCTGTGCCGCCGCCAGTTCGCGGTAGGCGGCACAGGTGGACAGCAGGTCCTCGTGCCGGCCGGCGGCCACGGCCCGGCCCTCGTGCAGGACGACGATGCGGTCGGCGTTCTGCACGGTGGACAGCCGGTGGGCGATCACCAGGAGCGCGCACTCCTCGGTGATCTCGCGCATCACCCGCCCCAGGGCCAGCTCGTTGACCGCGTCGAGCTGTGACGTGGGCTCGTCCAGCAGCAGCAGCGCCGGGCGGGTGAGCAGGGCCCGGGCCAGCGCCACCCGCTGGCGCTCGCCGCCCGACAGGGTGGCGCCCCGCTCCCCGACCGGCCCGTCGAGCCCGCCCGGCAGCCGGTCCACCACCTCGGCGAGCCGGGCCAGTTCGACGACCCGCCGCACCTCGGCCCGGCTCGCGCCCGGTGCCGCGTAGGTGATGTTGTCCCACAGGGAGCCGTGGACGATGTGGGTGTTCTGGTCGACGACGGCGATGCGCGCCCGGCACTCCGTACGGGACATGGCCGTCGCCGGCCGGCCGTCGAACAGCAGTCGCCCGGCGTCCGGTTCGTAGAAGCGGGCGGCCAGCGCGAAGACCGTACTCTTCCCCGCCCCCGATCGGCCCACCAGCGCGATCTGCCGGTGCGGCGGCACCTCCAGCGAGACGCCGCGCAGCACCGGCCGGCCGGGGCGGTAACCGAACTCGACGTGTTCCAGGGCCAGGACGGGAGGGGCTGAGGAGGCCGGTGGGATGACAGAGGTCGGTGGGGTTGCGGGGGATGGGGAGGTGACAGGGGAAAGCGTGTCCGGAGCCGGCTCCGGCTGTGCGGCACCCGTCGGTTCCACCGGCAGCCCGAGCGCCTCCTCCACCCGCCCGAGCGCCCCCACACCCCGCTGGATCAGCCCCGCCGCGCGGAACACCGACGACAGTGGCACCACCAGGTAGCTGGCGTACAGCAGGAAGGCGACCAGGCCGCCGAGGCTGTGGGTGCGCCCGTCCACCCGCAGCCCGCCGATGACCAGGACGAGCAGGAACGAGCCGTGGACGGCCAGTTCGACCGCCGGGCTCATCACCGCCGCCAGCCGCGCGGTGCGGACCCCGGCGCCGTACGCCGCGTCCACCCGCTCCCCGATCCGGGCGGCCTCCCGCTCCTCGGCCCGGTGCACCCGGACCATCGGCAGGGCGCCCAGGGCCCGTTCCAGATCGGCCGCGACGGCTCCGACGGCGTGCTGCGTCCGCTCCGAGGCCGTGCGGATCCCGCTGAGGACGCAGGTCACCACCGCGGCGGCCGCCGCCACCGTGAGGGCGACCAGGAGGAGGAGCAGTGGGTCGAGCCAGAGCATCAGCGCCACCGCCCCCGCCGAGGCCAGCACCCCGGTGACCAGGTCGACCAGCGCCTGGGAGACGACCTCGCGCAGCACGGTGGTGTCGACGGTGACCCGGGAGACGAGGTCGCCGGTGCGGTGGCGCTCGTACTCCCGCATGTCCAGCCGCAGCAGCCGGCCGGTCAGGCGGTGGCGCAGCGCGCGGACGACGCCCTCGCCCATCCGCTCCAGCAGGAAGCGGCCCACCGCGGCCGTGGCGGCCTCGGCCACGAACAGCGCGGCCAGGAAGAGCAGCGGCCACAGCAGCCGGCCGTCCGCGCTCGCGTCCACGATCCGCTGCGCGAGCAGCGGCTGCGCCAGCCCCAGGGCCGATCCCACCAGGGTGAGGGCGGTGGCGGTGGCCAGCGCCGTCCGGTGGCCGGTGGTCAGCCCGAACACCGTGCGGACCGCGCCAGGACCGCGCCGCCCGGCCCCGGCCGGGGTCACGGCAGCGGCCGGCGCCGGGACGCCGGGGCGGGGGCGACGGTGAGCAGCCGGCTGAAGTAATCGTCCGGAACGCCCTCGTCCACCGGCCGGCCCTCCGCCTCCACCCAGGCGTGCGCGCTGAACGGCGGCACCTTGCGCACCCCCGTGCACCAGGTCGGCCAGTGGCCGTCGAACCGGCACAGCAGGGCCGTGCCGATCGACCGTGGCAGACAGCCGCGCGGCCCGGCGCAGTACAGGCTGACGGCGCACACCGCCCGGCGCGCCGCGGCGGCCCGTCCGTACGAGGCGGGGGCGGCGCCCCGGCGGAGCAGGGCGAGGACCGAGCGGAGCCGGCGGGGCGGCAGCAGGGCGAGCGGGAAGGCGACGGCCAGGGCGCAGCGCGCGGCCAGCCGCCGGGGGAACGGGACGCCGGAGGGCCGGACCAGGGCGCTGGGGGTGGTCATGCGGCCAGCCCCGCGTCCCGCAACAGGGCGACCAGCGCGGCGACGTCCGCGGCGGCCCGCCGCCGGTCCACGGCGAACTCGGTGACGAGCGCCTCCACGGCGTCCGTCTCCCCGCCGCCGCCCATCAGGGTGCGGACGACGAGCGTGCCGGTGGGGTTGAGCTCCCAGTAGCGGCCCTTGCGCTGGTCGAGGAGGACCGTGCCGTAGGCGGTCTCCGCCGTGGCGACGTCCGGGGCGAACCGCAGTGCCATGGAGCTTCCCTTCCTGCGGACGCCGTCGTCCGCGGTCCTGGGGTGCGAGTGCGGGTGCGGGTCAGCGGGCGAGGGTCCGCAGCCACACCTCGCAGCCGATCGTGGAGTAGAGGATCGCCTCGCTCAGGCCGGGCGCTGCGGGCCGCCGGGCGAGGGCGGTCAGGGCGTCGGCGTCGACCAGCCCCAGTCGGGCCAGGGACGAGTCCTCCCAGAGCTTCACCAGGTCGCCCCGGTGTTCCCGCAGCCCGTTCGACGCGTCCATCGAGGCGTGCGCCTTGTCGGTGCGGGCCAGGCACGCGTCCGGGACGATCCCGCGCATCGCCGCCCCCAGCAGCGGCTTGTACTCCCAGGGGGTGACGCGGGCGCGCGGGTCGACGGCCAGGCACGCCTCGATCACCCGGTCGTCGAAGAACGGCGACGCCATGGGCAGTCCGGCCCGTGCCGCCATCAGGTCCCACTGGCGGACGATCCGGGCGCAGATCCGGATCTGTTCCAGGTCCTGGTGGAGGCCGCGGTCCCGGTGCAGCGGCTCGGCGGTCGCGGCGGCCCGGCGCAGGGCCCGCCGGACGGTGTCGGCGGCCTCGGGGGTGACCCAGGGGAACAGCCGGGGCGGCGTGTCCCAGCCCAGCGCCCCCTCGGCGCCGGGCGGCAGCGGGTCCCGCAGGTGCGCCGCCGTGGAGGCCAGCCAGCGGCCGTAGGGGCGGGAGTCGGCGAGCGTGCGCACGGTCGGGACCAGGGGCCACTGGTAGAGGGTGCGGAAACCGCGCAGCCGCCGCAGCGCGAACCAAGGGCGCGTCCGCAGCAGCCGGTGGTAGTAGCCCTCCGAGCACCAGGCCACGTGGTCGCCGCCGATGCCCGTCAGGTGGACGGAACTGCCGCGGCGGGCCAGCTCCGGCAGGTGGTGCAGCGCCCGGGCCCGGTCCATGACACCGATGGTCGGCTCGTCCATGGGGTCGTCGATGTCCAGCAGGTCGGTGTAGACGAGCGGGGACGCGTCCGCGTCCCACACCACGTGTTCGACGTCCGGGAGGTGGCGGGCGGCGCGCCGGGCCCAGGCCAGGTCCGTGTCGGCGGGGTCGCGCCCCGGCCAGGTGCTCGCGACGACGCGGGCCGGGGAGTCGGCGGCCAGGAAGCAGACGGAGGTGGAGTCCAGCCCGCCGGACAGGTCGCAACTGACCGTGCCGCCCCGGTGGGTGCGGGCCGCCACGGCCTCGGTGAGCGCCTGCCGCACCAGCGGCGCGCCGCCGGCCATCGAGCGCACCGGCTCGGGCGGCGTCCACCAGCGGGAGTGGCGGGCCGAGCGCCCGTCGCGGCTGATGTACAGGGCGTCCTCGGCGGGGACGGCGGTGACGCCGCGCCACGGCGAGCGGGCGAACAGCGGGTGGGGGACGGGCCACAGCAGCCGTACGGCCAGCTCCTCCTCGTCCGGGGTGGAGTCCAGGGCGTGGGCGAGCGGCAGGGCGTCGCTCGCGGCCGTCTCGACGCCGCCGACGGTGGCCCGGAAGACCAGCTTGAGGCCGGACGCCGTGCCCTGGACGCGGACGGCGCCGTCCAGCGCGGCCACCAGGTGGAAGCTGCCGGGCAGGGCGCGGGCCAGGCCGTCCAGCGCGGTCAGGTCGCGGAGCGCCGCCGCCCGGCGGCGGAGCTCCGCGGGCCGGACGGGACAGCAGCCGATCACCGCCAGGGCGGCCCGGCCGGTCCGTACGGCGGTGACGTCGCCGTCGTGCCAGTGGCCGGCGATCCACGGCCGGCCGGAGGGGTGGGGGATGGTCCGGGTGTCCTGGCGGATGAGGGAGCGGGCCGCGGAGAGCGCGTCGTCGCAGTCCGGAAGGACCACGAAACGCGCCGCACCCGGGCCCGCTCCCCCCGCCTCGCGAGGCGTAGGCATTCAGCCCTCTGTCTCCGGCCGCCGGTCTCAGTTCTTGCTGAGGATCAGACGGTCGTTGCCCGAGGTGCGGAGCAGGCCGGTCTTGGCGCGGAACGTGCCGCGCTTGACCAGGGTGGGAGCCTCGTACGTCTTCTTCATGACGCCTCCTTGATTCGGAGTATCCTTTTCGCCCCGGATTCCGTCCGGTCGGCCGTGGCCTCCCGGGGGAGAGGTGCCCCGGCAGGGGGCCGGTGCCGGTCCGGCTCCAGGGCGTATCGCCATGCTATCCATGCCAAAAGGATTCATCGCAATCCAAGTCCGATAATCACCGGGAAAACGGGAGTGCGCTCATCCGAGTGCGCCGGTCGGTGGGGCGGAATTCGGTCCCGGTGAAATCAGGGAAAACAGAGGTGATCCACAGGATCGCGCGGGTGTGTCATTGTCTTCGAAAAGCGGACGGGAATTCGCCGCGCCGGAAATCCGGAATCCCTTCCACCGGGCCGGGAAAATCCGGAAAGTCGGGGTTTCGGGAACGGTGTACCGGACACCCTGGGCCGGGAAGCGGCCAGATCGTGGACAGCGTTGGGAAGATCGTCCCAGCGCTGGTTAACTTGACCGGTATGGCCCTTGGCACAGCCTCCACCAGGACGGATCACGCCCGTACCGTGCGTGACCTGCTCGCTTCCGGCGAGCGTTCGTACTCCTTCGAATTCGCGGCCCCCAAGACCGAGAAGGGCGAGCGGACGCTCTGGAACGCCATCCGGCGGATCGAGGCGGTCGCGCCCACCTTCGTCTCCGTGACCTACGGCGCCGGCGGCTCCTCGCGCGAGGGCACCGTACGGGCGACGGAGCGCATCGCGACCGACACCACCCTCACCCCCGTCGCCCACCTCACCGCCGTCAACCACTCCGTGGCCGAACTGCGCAATGTCATCGGCCAGTACGCGGACGTCGGCATCCGCAACATGCTCGCCCTGCGCGGCGACCCGCCCGGCGACCCCACCGGCGAGTGGGTGCGTCACCCCCAGGGGCTGCACTACGCCGTCGAACTGGTGCGGCTCATCAAGGAGTCCGGCGACTTCTGCGTGGGCGTCGCGGCCTTCCCCGAGATGCACCCGCGCTCCACCGACTGGGACACCGACGTCCGCCACTTCGTCGACAAGTGCCGGGCCGGCGCCGACTTCGCCATCACCCAGATGTTCTTCCACGCCGAGGACTACCTGCGGCTGCGCGACCGGGTCCAGGCCGCCGGCTGCGAGACGCCGATCATCCCCGAGGTCATGCCCGTCACCAACGTCCGCCAGATCGAACGGTTCGCGCAGCTCAGCAACGCGGCGTTCCCCGCGGACCTCGCGGAGCGGATCCGGGCGGTGGAGGACGACCCGGCGGCTGTACGCTCGATCGGGATCGAGTACGCGACGGAGCTGTGTGCCCGGTTGATGGCCGAGGAGACCCCGGGGCTGCACTTCATTACCCTGAACCACTCCACGGCCACCTTGGAAATCTACGAGAACCTGGGACTGCACCAGCGGTCCTGACGGCCCGCCGGTCACGGCGGCCGGACTGGAGGGGCGATTCATGGGCTGGACGGTCCTCTACTTCGCGTTCGGCGTCGTCGCGCTCTGGCTGCTCGCCGAAGTGCTGTTGCAGTACAAGGCCCGGCTGCGGTGGCGGCTGCTGGCCTTCACCGGCTTCCTCGGGGTGGTGGCCGGTGTGGTCATCCCGTCCGTGGCGGTCATCGTCGTCGGCGCCGTCGCCTTCGCGGTCGGCCAGATCTACGTCACGCTGTCGTTCCGGCGCGGCTTCTCGGCCGGGTGGGCGCTCCGGCGCTCGGGCCGGGACGGCGGGCGGCCGGGCGCGGACGGCTCCGCCGAGGGCTCGGGCCGGTCCGGCCGTTCCTCCCGGTCCGCCGGCCCCGCCCCCTCCGGCCGGGCGGCCCGCCGGCGCGGCCGCCCCGAGCGGACCGGCTCCGAGCCGGCCCCGGCCGCCGCACCGCCCGCCCCCGGCACGCCGCGCGCCGCCCGCAAGCGGCTGACGGAGGCCGAGGCGGGGGCGGCGACGGCCATGATGCCGACGGTGCCTCAGCAGCCCACCGACGAGCGCGGGGTGCCCGGGCCGGCGGGGCCGGCGGCACCGGCGGGACCGGGGGACACCGCCGCGTTCCCCGTGGTCGAGGAGGGGGCCTCCGTCTTCGGCGGCACCTACGACTACGGCTACGGCCAGGGCCAGGGCCAGGATCAAGGGCAGGGGCAGGGGCAGTACGCCGCGTACTCCGACCCGTACGTCGGGGCCGGCGCGCAGCCCTCGCCCGGGTACGAGCAGCCGCAGCCGTACGACGTGTACGGGCAGCAGGGCGGCTATGCGCCGCAGCAGCAGTACGGGCCTTACGGGCAGTACGACATGGACACCCCGCCGGGTGGGGTGTGGGTGCCGCAGCAGCGGCAGGGCGAGGACGGGCAGACGCCGCCGGCTCCGCCGCAGGGGTACGGGTACTGAGCTCGCCCCGGTCCCTCCCTTTCGCCGTTTCCCGGGGGCAAGCCCCCAGACCCCCTGATCGCGGCTCCGCCGCTCGCCCTCAAGCGCCGGACGGGCTGATTCAGCCCGTCCGGCGCTTGAGGACAGCGCCCGCGGGGTGCTTCGGGGGTGCGGGGGTCTGCCCCTGCGAGAAACGGTGAAAGGGAGGGGCCGGGGCACGCCTCACTGCGACCCCCGGAACCCCGCCCCCTCCACGATCAGCCCCGCCACCAGCGCCCCCGACATCCCCGCGTGCGCCAGCCCACCTCCCGGATGGGCAAACCCGCCCACCCGGAACAACCCGGGCAACTCCCCACTGTTCGAGGGGAACAGAAAAGCCCCTCCACCACCGCTCAGAGCGGGCGCGGGCACGCCCCCGCCCGGAGCCCCCGTGACCCGCTCCGTATCGGCGGGCGTCCGCACCTCCCGCCACAGCACCCGCTCCGCCACCCCGGGAACGGCCGCCTCGGCGGCCGAGAGCATCCGGTCGGCGAACGCGGCGACGACCCCCGTGTCCGCCCAGTCGACGCGCCCGTGGGGAGCGACGGTCGCCGTGAGGGTGACGGCCTCGTGCCCGTCGTCGGGCCGTACGGCGGGGTCGTCGGGGCGGAGGACGGTGACGGTCGGCACGTAGTCGGTGCCGGCCGCGTCGAAGACGCCCGCCAACTCGCCCGCACGCCACGGCGCGTGGACGACCGTGCGGTGCGCGACCCCCGCCGGCCGCTCCCCGCGCAGGGCGAGGAAGACGGTGAACCGGCCGGGGTACGAAGGCGCCGACGCCGGATCCGGCGCGCCGGTGACGACGAAGGCCGCCTCCTCGACGGTCCCGTCGGCGAGCCGGACGCCCGCCGCGCGGCCGTCCTCCTCGACCACCCCGGTCACCTCGGCGCCGAACCGGAACTCCACCCGTCGGGCCAGGCACCGCCGGTGCAGCGCGTCGGCGAGGCCGCGCAGGCCGCCGGCCACGTACCAACTGCCGAAGGTCTGCTCCAGGTACGGCAGGACGGTGGCGCTCGCCGGCGCGGTGCGCGGGTCGAGGCCGTAGGCCAGCGCGTGGCTCTCCAGCAGGGCGGCGAGCCGGGGGTCGCGCAACTCCCGGTCCGCGACGGCCGCCAGGGTGGCGGGCGCGCTGCGCCGGAAGAGGCCGCGCCGCGCCGGGTAGGCGTCACGGGCCAGGGCCGCCCGCTCCGCCGGGTCAGCGCTCAGCGGCTCCTCCAGCAGCGGGCGACGTGTCGCGTCCCAGGCCTCCCGGGCCCGGTTGACCAGCTCGCTCCAGCGTTCGCCCGCGCCCGGGCGCACCGCCTCGTCCAGCGCCCGGACGACGCCGGCGCGCGAGGCGTTGGGCAGCGCGAACGCCGTCCCGTCGGCGAAGAGGTGGGCGCTCGCCGGGTCCACCTGGGCGAGGTCGACGCTCCGCTCCAGGGACTCCTTGCCGGTCTTGACGAACAGGTCGCGGTAGACGGCCGGCAGGTGCAGCAACTGCGGCCCCGTGTCGAAGACGAAGCCGTCGCGGGCGAACCGTGCGACGCCTCCGCCGTGGGTCCCGCCGCGCTCGTACACCGTCACCGAGTGGCCCGCGACGGCCAGTCGGGCGGCAGCCGCCATGGCGCCCATGCCGGCGCCGATCACCGCAATTCGTGCCATGCCGCCGACCTTATCCGGAGGCGTTCATGCCGCCGGGGGCCGCCTCGGCCGTCGCGCGCCCCTCCCGCCGCGCCGCCCGCCGCTCCTTGCGCCGCCGCAGGAACGCGCGCACCCGGCGCCACAGGACCACCACCGTCCCGATGCCCAGCACCAGCAGCGTCCCGGCGATGCCCGCCGCGACCGCCGGATGGAACAGGGCGAAGACGACGAGGGCGGCCACGCCCAGGTCCTCGGCGATGCTCACCAGGATGGTGCTGAGCGGCTCGGGCGAGCTGTTGACCACCATCCGCGTGCTCATCTTCACCAGGTGTGTCACCAGTGCCGTCGTCCCGCCCAGTGCCCCGCAGGCCACCTCCGACAGCGAACCGCCGCTCTGCCCGGCCAGCAGCGCCCCGACCATCGCCCCGCAGGCGGGCCGGACCAGCGTGTGGACCACGTCCCACACCGTGTCCACGTACGGGACCTTGTCGGCGACGGCCTCGCAGAGGAACAGCAGCCCGGCGACGACCAGCACCTCCGGGCGCTGCAGCGCCCCGGGCACGTCGTCGCCGATGCCGGCCCTGCCGCAGAGGCCGAGCAGCAGGACCACCGCGTAGGCGTTGATCCCGCTCGCCCAGCCGCTGGTGAACACCATGGGGAGTACGGACATGGGGATGATCGTAGGCGGGAGTGCTCAGTCGGTGCGCATCCCGTACTCAGCCGGACGCCGCCGCTTGAGTACGGGATGAGTACCGGTACGGATGAGCCCGCGCCCCGGCACGCGGCAGAGTGAGGGCGTGGGGGGAGCACGGCGCCCGCACCGCCGGCACGGGGCGGCGGAGCGGGCGCCGCGCCCGGGCCGTCGGGGCGATCAGCGGGCGTGGCCTCCCACGCGCCCCTGCAACAGCCGTGACAGCGCCGCGTGCACCTCTTCCACCGACCGCTCCGGCTGGAACGACTGCCAGTCCAGTGCGGCGACAAGCACCATCCCGAACAGCGCCGACGCCGTCAGCGGTACGTCGATCTCCGGGCTCAGCTCGCCTCCGGCGACGGCCTCCGCCAGCACCCCCTCGATCACGGCGATGGCCTTCTGCCGCACCTGCATCAGCGTGGACTGCCAGGCCCGGTTGGTGCGCCACAGCTCCGCGACGTAGAGCTGCATCAGCGCCGGGTAGCGGGCGATGAAGTCCAGGCCCGCCCGCACCATCGCGTCGAGGGCGTCCACCCGGCCGCCGCCGCGGGCCGCGGTGTCGTCGGCGGCCTGGCGCAGGGAGACGGTCAGCAGCTCGATGCCGTCCCGCAGGAGTTCCTCGAAGAGCACCGTCTTGCTCGCGAAATTGTAGTAGACGGTGCCCTTGGCCACCCCGGCGCGTTCGGCGATCTCGTCGACGGTGGTGGAGGAGAAGCCCTGTTCGGCGATGAGGGTGACGGCCGCCTCGAAGAGGCGGCGCCGGGTCCTGCCGCGGCGCGTACTGCTGCTGTCCATGACGGTGATTCTCCCTGTACGCACCGTGTCCTCCGGTACGGGCCTCACAGGCTGAGCTCCGGATGCAGGTCCCGGACCGTCCAGACCTGCCGGCGCCGGGCCGTCCACGCGGTGAGCGCCAGGGCGCCCGCCGCGAACGCGGCGAGGACGGCACACGCACGCCATACGGCCGCCGGGTCGCCGCCGGTGATGAGGTGGCGCAGCCCGTCGACGACGTAGCTCATGGGCAGGAAGGGGTGCACCGCGTTGAAGAAGCCGGGGCTGGTCTGCACCGGGTACGTGCCGCCCGCCGACGTCAACTGGAGCATCAGCAGCATCAGGACGAGGATCCGGCCCGCCGGTCCGAAGCGGGCGTTGAGCCACTGCACGATCGCCGCGAAGCAGGCCGTCACCAGGCAGAGGAAGCCGATCGTGCCCGCCGCGCGGGCCGGGTGCAGGCCCAGCCCCCAGCACAGGACGGCCAGCAGGGCGCCGGCCTGGAGCACACCGACGGCGACGACGGGCAGCCAGCCCGCGAGGGCGGTCCGCCAGGCGGGGGCGCCGACGGCCAGGGCGCGTCGGTTGAGCGGCGGGAACAGCATGTAGGCCACCATCGCGCCGACCCAGAGGGAGAGCGGGATGAAGTACGGGGCGAAACCGGTGCCGTAGTTCGGCGCCTTGTGGGTGGCGCGGGAGGCGAGGCCGACCGGGTCGGCCATGACGCCGGTGCGGGCGTCGCGCTCGTCCTTGCCGTAGTCGGGGATCTTCTTGACGCCGTCGTGCAGCCCGCCGGCCAGCTTCGACGAGCCGTCGGAGAGCTTGACCATGCCGTTCCGGAGCGAGCCCGCGCCGTCGCGGAGCTTCCCCAGTCCGTCGTCGAGGCCGGTGGCGCCCTTGCGGGCGGTGCCGAGGCCGTCGCGCAGCTTCCCGGCGCCGCCGTGCAGCTTCTCCGCGCCGTCCGCGACGCGGTGGGCGCCGGAGTCCAGGGCGTTGACGTCGCGGACGGCGGCGTCGATCTCGGCCGCCAGGGTGGGCGCCTTGTCGCGGAGCTTCTCGGCGCCGGAGCGGAGGGCGTCCAGTTTGGCCGGGAACGCATCGAGTTCGCCGTTCCGGTTCTGCACGAGGGTGTCGAGCTCGCGGGCGCCCAGGGCGGACTGCCGGGCGGCGAACAGCGCCTTGCGCAGCTTCGGACAGAACGCCGGCGGTTCGGCGGCCCGTTCGCAGAGCTCGGTGTAGGAGTCGCCGAGCACCTGGGCGCCGGCCGCGCTGCCCCGGGCGAGTTTCGCGGTGGTGGCGGCGGACGGCAGGTCGTCCAGATGCCGGCGGAGCGTCCGTGCCTCGGCGGCCACCTTGCGGGCGTCCTCGCCGATCTCGCGGGCGTGGTCCTTCACATAGCGGGCGTCGGGGCCGGCCGCCGCGCCGTTGACCCGGTCGGCCAGCTTCCGGGTGCCGGCCGCCACCTTGCCGGCGCCCTCGGCGAGCCGCCCGGAGGCGTCGTCCAGCTTCCCGGCCCCGCCGTGGAGTTCGCCGACGCCCTTGCGGAGCCGTCCGCTGCCCTCGGCAGCCTTGGCGAGGCCGTCCTTGAGCTCGCCGGCCCCCTTGCGGGCGGTGCCGATGCCGTCGCCCAGTTTGTCCGCGCCCTCGGCGGCCTGCTCGGTCTTCCCGTGCAAGGTGGAGAACGAGACGAAGATCCGGTCGTAGAAGGAGCGGGACGCCTTGCGCGAGGCGGCGGCCCGGACCTCGGAGAAGACGGTCCGGGAGATCGAGCCGACGATGTAGTTGTTGGCGTCGTTCGTCCGGACCTGGAGCGCGCCGGTCTCCGGGGAGTCACCCGCGCTGGAGGCGACGCGCCGGCTGAAGTCGGCGGGGATGGTGAGCGACAGGTAGTACGTGCCGTCCTCCAGGCCCTTGCGGGCCTCGGCGGCGCTCGTCTCCCGCCACCGGAACGTCTTGCTGTCGTGCAGGCCGTCGACGATGGAGTCGCCGGCGGTGAGCCGCTTGCCGTCCACCGTGGCGCCCCGGTCGGCGTTCACCAGCGCGACGGGCACCTTGTCGAGCCGCCCGTAGGGATCCCAGAACGACCAGAGGTAGAGCGCGCCGTAGAGCAGAGGCAGGAGCAGCAGCGCGACGAGCGCGGCCCGCGGCAGCGCGCCCCTGCCGAACTTCCTGAGCTCAAGCGCGGCCAGCTTCGGCGAGCGCATCGGCCGCCTCCTCTCCGCGCGTGGCGACGATGACGTCGGCGTCCTCGGGCGCCTCGCCGCAGGCGGCGAGCACGGTGGTGCCCGTCTCCGCGACCGACCGCAGCAGCGCCCAGGCGTCCGCCCGTTCGGCGGGGCCGAGTTTGAGGTCCGCGTCGTCGACGGCGACCAGGCGCGGGCCGCCGATCAGGGCCAGGGCGAGCGACAGCCGCAGCGACTCCGGCCGGCCGAGGTCACGGGCGAGGGTGCGCGGGCCGGCGGGCAGCGCGTCCACGTCTAGTCCGACGGTGGCCAGGGCCGCCTCGGCGCGGGCCTCGGCCGCGGCCCGGCGCTCGCCCGGCGGGCGCAGCAGCTCGCGGAACCCTCCGGTGAACCGGCGGCACAGCAGGACCCGTTCGCGCAGGTGCTCCGCGACGCTGAGCGCGCCCTCCGGCTCGCAGACGCCGGCCATGTGGGCGAGGGCGGTGAACCGGCGGACCGCGGCCATCCGGCGAGGCAGGGGCACTCCGCCGACCTCGGCTTCTCCGGCGGTGACGCGCATTCTTCCGGTGAGGGCGAGCAGAAGACAGGTACGGCCCGATCCGGACGGGCCCTCGACGGCGACGAGGGCGCCGGGGTCCGCGGCGACGTCCACGCCGCGGAAGGTCCACCCGCGGGGCCCGGCGAGGCCGAGTCCGCGGGCCGTGACGGCGGCTCCTGGCGAGGTGGGGTCCATACGGCGGCCTCCGGGTGACGTGGCGGTGGTGCGGCTCCGGTACGGGAAAGCGTGTTGCACTGACCAGTCAGTGCAAAAAGTATGGCGCACCCCCCGACTGCCCCCGCACCGGGGTGGCATGTACCGGCGACCATGGAGGTAAGCGCAGGTCAGGGCGATTGTCAGTGGTGTGCAGGACGATGGCGGCAGACGGTGGTACGGGTGTTCGGCCCGGACCGCCCCGACGGAGGAGGTTCGTCATGGCCCGCAGCAGGAGCGACGTCCGCCTTTCCTCGGCCGTTCCGGCGGCCGTTTCCCCGGACGGCCCCGCGGTCCCGGCCGCGCCCGGGGTGTGGGACGTGCCCCCGCCCGCCCGCGCCACCGCCCCGCCCGCCGTCGTCGAGCTCCTCACCCAGGCCCGGCGCAGCCTGGTGGAGGCCGCCGCCCTCGACGCCCCGCACGAGCGGTTCGCCACCGCCCACCTCGCCGCGCTCCGCACGGCCGCCGCCGTCCTCGCCGCGCGCGGCCGGCCCGAGACCACGGCCCGCCGACGGCACCGGATCCGCAGCGCCTGGGAGGTGCTGCCCGAGGCCGCGCCCGAACTCGCCGAGTGGAGCGCCCTGTTCGCCGCCGGCGCCGAACGCCGGGCGCGGGCCGAGGCCGGCATCGCGTCGGCGGCGGACGAACGGGAGGCCGACGAGCTGCTGCGCGCCGCCGCGATGTTCCTGCGCCTCGTCGAGCGGGGGCTCGACCTCCAGCCCCGGCTGCCGGCGCAACCCGCCCCCGGGCAGGGGAGGGTGGGGTGACCGCGCCGGCGGCCCGCCGGCGGGCGCTCCACCGGGTGCGGAGTGCGGGCGGCCGGGGCCCGGCCCATTAGGCTGGGGCCGCCGACGACCGTCATCCGCCACCGCCGTCCCGGCGGTGCCGCCACCCGCGCCGAGGAGCCACCCGCCGTGTCCGAGCCTTCCCTGGGTGGGGAGACCCCATCGCGCCCCCGTGCGTCCCTGCGTACCGCCGTGGTCTGGGAGGTCCTGCGGGACGCCCTGGACCGGCGGGCCGAGGCCGGCGGCGCCGGTGCCGGCCTGGAGGTCCTCGACGCGGGCGGCGGCAGCGGCCAGTTCGCCGTCGAGGTGGCCCGCCTCGGCCACCGGGTCACCGTCGTCGACCCCAGCCCCAACGCGCTGTTCGCGCTGGAGCGGCGGGCCGCCGAGGCCGGCGTCGCCGACCGGGTGCGCGGCGTGCAGGGCGACACCCAGGGGTTGTTCGACGTGGTCGGGCGCGGTGCCTACGACGCCGTCCTCTGCCACGGCGTCCTGGAGTACGTGGACGACCCCGCCGAGGGTCTGCGGGCCGTCGCCGCGGCCCTGCGCCCCTCCGGCGTGCTCAGCCTGCTCGCCGCCGGCCTCGGCGGCGCCGTGCTCGCCCGCGCCCTCGCCGGCCACTTCACCGAGGCCCGGCAGGCCCTGACCGACCCCGACGGGCACTGGGGCACCGGCGACCCCGTGCCCCGCCGCTTCACCGCCGGCCAACTGTCGGACCTGGCCGGCGGCGCCGGCCTGGACGTCAAGGCCGTCCACGGGGTCCGCGTCTTCGCCGACCTGGTCCCCGGCGTGCTCGTGGACGCCCAGCCCGGCGCCCGGGACGCCCTGGCGCGGCTGGAGGCCGAGGCGGCGGCGCTGCCCGCCTTCCACGCGGTGGCCACCCAGCTCCACGTCCTCGCCGAACGGCCCTGACCGGGGGGCCGCCCGGCCCCCGTCCCGCACCGGAGCCGCACGACCCCGCCCGAACTGCCCGTTCGCCCCGTATGATCGGTAGACACCGTCCGGCATGACGGGTCGGCGGGCAGGGAATGAACGTTGCGACATCACACGACCGTCACACCACACCGCCGACCGCACACCGGACCGGTGGGCGAATTGGCGCAGAGGGGCGGGTTTCACGGGGGCGATTCCCTGCCTATCCTGAAAGGGTCGCACCCCGGTCGCCCCCCGCGACCGACGAGTAGGAGGACTCCGTGCCGCTCTCGGAGCACGAGCAGCGCATGCTCGAGCAGATGGAGCGAGCGCTGTACGCCGAAGATCCCAAGTTCGCCACAGCGCTCGAAGGCAGCGGCCTGCGCACGTACACCCGGCGACGGGTCTACCAGGCGATCGCGGGCTTCCTGGTGGGCATCGCGCTCCTCATGGCCGGAATGGTCGCCCAGTGGATCTGGATCAGCGTGGTGGGCTTCCTCGTCATGCTGGGGTGTGCGGTGCTCGTGGTGACGGGGTGGCGCAAGGCCCCCCGGCCCGGCGGCGCCGCGCCACACGGCGCGGGCCCGATGGGCGTCGGCGGCAGCCTGGCGGCGCGCCGCCAGGCGCGGCAGCGGCGCTCGATGATGGACCGGATCGAGCAGCGGTGGCAGCGGCGGCGGGACGAGCAGGGGCGCTGACGCTTCCGCGCTGCGGTGGGCGGGTCGGGGCTTGTGCCCCGGACCTCCCCCAGAGGGGGCACCCCCACTCGCCGTTTGAGGACAACCGCGCGGAGCGCGGTTTCGGGGGTGCGGGGGCAGGCCCCCGCAAGAAACGGTGAATGGGGGTGCCCCCTCCGGGGGAGGGACAGGGGTCTCCTACCGCCGAAGGCGAAAGCCCCGCAGCGCCCCGCCCAGTGACGCCGGCGCGAGAAACGCCCGCAGCCGCGCCCCCCGGCTCGCCGCCCCCCGAAGCCCGGCGAGGACGGCGGCGACCTCACCCAAGGGAACCCCGGCCGCGGGCCGTGGAGCGTACAGAGCCCGCTCCACCGCATCGGCCACCCGAGAAGCCGCCGCAGCCGTCTCCGCCCCCAGCCCCCCGTCCGAAACGATCCGCTCGACCGACCCCCGAGGCGTCCGCGTCGCGTCCGGAGCGATGCCGTAGTCCCAGGCGGTGTCCAGCAACTCCCGCCAAGCGGCGAGCGTGCGCCGCGCCGCCTCCTCCGGATCGCCGGGTTCCGGGCCGCCGAGGCGGCGGGCCCGGCGGCGGGCCCGCCACAGGGGCGGTACGGCCGGCAGGGCCAGCAACAGCGCGCCCGCGGCGATCAGCGGGATGACCGGGACGCCGGAGTCCGACCCCGGTCCGTCGTCGGAGGTCCCCGAGAAGCCCGTCCCGGACCGGCCGGGGCACTCGGCGTGCGACGGCCGTCCGGGGCAGTCCGCGCCCGCGGTCGGTGCCGGCCGGGGCGCGGCGGAACGGTCCGGGGCGGGCACGGGGGCGCTCGGCGACGCCCCCGGGGCGGGCTGCTCGACGGTGTACACCGGCCGGCTGCCCCGGCTGGGCGTCGGCTCGAAGCGGGTCCAGCCGACGCCCTCGAAGTACAGCTCCGGCCAGGCGTGGGCGTCCTTGGAGCCCACCGACAGGGAACCGTCCCCCTGCGGGTCGCCCGCGGTGAAGCCCACCGCCACCCGCGCCGGGATCCCCAGGGTCCGGGCCATCGCCGCCATCGAGAAGGAGAAGTGGACGCAGAAGCCCCGCTTCTCCTCCAGGAACCGCGCGACGGCCTCGTCGTCACCACCGGTCCGCACGTCGGTGTCGTAGGTGAACCCGCCGCCGACCGCGAACCACTCCTGGAGCCGTACCGCCCGCTCGTAGTCGCTGCGCGCGCCCCCGGTCACCTGCCGCGCCCGCTCCGCGACGGTCGCGGGGAGCGTCGACGGCACCTTGGTGTACTCGCGGCGCAGCCCCTCGGGCGGCCGGGGTGCGTTGGCCAGTTGCTCGGCCGTCGGCTGGGCGGCCAGGCTCGAGACCTGGTAGCGCAGGCCCCGGGTGGTCTGCCCGTGGTCGCCGACCAGCGTCCGGCCCTCCGGCTCGTACCGCCACTGGCCGCTCACCCGTACCGAGTCCGCCGGGTAGGGGAGCGGCAGGTAGTCCTGCCCGTAGGTGTCGGCGGCCACCACCGAGGTGTTCACCCGCACCGTGCGCACGTCGGGGGAGAGGCCCTGGGGCGCGGGCAGCCGGTCCGGCACGTCGGTGACCCGCCGCTCCGACGTGCGCCAGGTGGCGCCGTCGAACCGGTCGAGCGCGACGATCCGCAGGTAGAGGTCCTGCGGGGACTCCGACGAGGTGCGGTACCGCAGGAGCTCGCGGTTCTCCCGCTGGTTGAGGCTGTCCCGCAGCGAGACCAGCGGGTTGACCGCGGAGATCGTGCCGCCCTCGCGTTCCTGGCCCGAGGCCCGGCCGCGCGGCGCCAGCAGGCCGCCGCCGATCGCGGGCAGCACCGCCGGGACGGCAAGGGCCACCCCCAGCGCCAGGACCCCGATCCGGCGGCCGGCCCGGCCGAAGGCGAACGCGCCCGCGAGCGCGCCTCCCACCGGGCCCCCCGGCCCGGGTCCCGCGGCTCCGGCCGGGCCGGCGAGCCCCCGGCGGGCCAGGCGCTCCCGGCTCTCCGCGAGGAGCAGCAGCAGGTAACCGGCGGCGCCCGCCAGGAACCACAGCCAGTCCCGGCCGCCCTGCGCCAGCCCGGCCCCGACCGAGTACAGCGCCAGCAGCGGCAGCCCGGCGGTCGCCGCGCTCCGGTAGGTGACCGCCACCGCGTCCACGATCAGGCCGATCACCAGGACGCCGCCGACCAGCATCAGCCGGATGCCCGGGGACGCGGGCGCCGGTATCGCGTACCGCCCGATGTCCTCGGCGCCCTGGTGCAGCAGTCCGGAGAACTCCCGGAAGGCGGACGGGCCCGGCAGCAGCCCGGCGACCGCGTGGTCGCGGGCGAAGACCAGGGTGAGCAGCAGCAGCCCGGCGAGCGCCTGGGCGGCGACCGCCACCGGCCGGGGCGCCGCGAACCGCCGGACCGCCACCCCCGCCGCGGCCTGCACCGCGAGCAGCGCCGCCGCCTGCACCAGCCAGCGGGCGCCGTCCACCAGCGGCACCATCGCGCAGGCGGCCCCGACGGTCGCCGCCACGGCGCAGACGGCGGCCCGTATACCACCGCTCATCCGCGTCCTCCCCGCTCGCGCACGGACCACGCGGTCACGTCCGTCCCCCCGGCACTCCGCCGCCCGGCCATCGGCACAAAGGTCACTTCCGACACCCCCGACACGCTCGCCGCCTCTCTCGCCGACGACACCCGCGTCACCGGCGTCATCGGCCCCCTCCCTCTCATCCGCCCCACCGCCCCGCCACTCCGTCCGAGGTCAGCCCGCGCCCCACCGGCGTGCCCGCGAGGCGCCACAGTTCCGGGAACGGGGTGTGCGGCGTCAGGGCGAGGGCCGACCAGCCGGCCGCGTGCAGGGTGTGCAGCGGGGCGAAGGCGTTCGGATGGCCCGGGGGGGCGTACGGCCGGACCACCGGGTCGAGGAGGAAGGCGACCGCCGTGGTGCCGCGCCGCCGCAGCCCGGCGGCGCGCGCGGCCTCCTCCTGGGTCAGACCGCCGAAGAACGCCACGAGGAGCCCGCCGGTGTCGCCGCGCAGGGCGTCGTGGGCGCCGGACAGACCGGTGCCGGCCGAGTGGTCGACGACCGCCAGGGCGTCCAGCAGCGTGCCGGCCGCGTCCGCCGGGTCGGAGCCCGCCCCGCCGGCCCGGCCGCCGACGCCCTCCGGGCCGGGGATCCAGGCGCCGGTGTCGGTCAGCAGCCGCACGGTGAAACCCAGCCCCAGCAGGTGCGCGGCGACGGACGCGGTCGCCGCCACCGCCCGTTCGAACGGCGAGCCCGGCCCGGACCCGGGGTAGGCGACGCCCCGCGTGTCGAGCAGCACGGTGGCGTGGGCCCGCCGCTGCTGCTCCTCCCGGCGCACCATCAGCTCGCCGGCCCGGGCGGTGGCCCGCCAGTGGATCCGGCGCACGTCGTCGCCGTGCCGGTAGGCGCGCGGGATGATGTCGTCGTCGCCCGCGAGGGCGAGCGTGCGCAGGCTGCCGTCACCGCGTCCGGCCGCGTCGCCGGCCACCCGCAGCGGCGGCAGCGGCTCGCAGTACGGGACGGCGGTGAGCATCGCGCTCGTGCCGAAGCCGCGGGTGACCTCGCACATGCCGAACGGGTCGGTCAGCCGCATCCGCAGCGGCCCCAGCGGGTAGCGGCCCCGCAGGTCGGCCCGGACCCGGTAGGCCACCTCGCGGTGCCCGCCCGGCTCCATCCGGTCCAGGACGAACCGCGGGTGCGGGCCGAGCACCCAGGGCACCCGGTCCTCGACCGGCAGCGGGCCGACGGGGATCCGGGAGGCGTTGGCGACGCGCAGCCGCACCTGCGCCTCCTGTCCGGCCGTCACCCGGGCGGGGGACACCAGGCGGTCGCCGGTGATCCGGTGCCGGGTGCGGTGCACGACCAGGACGCACACCAGCGGCAGCACGGCCAGCAGCAGCCCCACCCGCAGCAGGCCCTCCTGGCCCAGGACGTAGGAGCAGACGACGGCGGCGCCTCCCGCGGCCAGGAACGACCGGCCGCGCGTGGTCAGCCCCCCGAACGCCGCCCGCAGCCCGCCGTCGCCGTCGGCGGCCGGTTCCTCCGGGGGGTACGGGTCGTCGGTCACGGCCGTCGCGCCTCCGGGGGCCGCGGCGCGGCCTGTTCCGGGACGGGGACGGGGGTGAGCCGCAGGATGTCCAGGACGATCTGCTCCGGCGTGCGCCGGTTGAGCTGCGCCTGCGCGGTGGGCAGCAGCCGGTGCGCCAGCACCGCGACGGCCTGGGCCCGGATGTCGTCGGGCAGCGCGTAGTCGCGGCCCGCCAGCGCCGCCGTCGCCTTCGCGGCCCGCAGCAGGTGCAGGGTGCCGCGCGGCGACGCGCCGAGCCGCAGCTCGGGGTGGTGCCGGGTGCCGTTGACCAGGTCCACCGCGTACCGCCGCACCGGCTCGGCGACGTGCACGGCGCGGACGGCCTCGACCAGCTTGACGATGTCGTGGGCGTGCGCGGCCGGCTGGAGGTCGTCCAGCGGGGAGGCGCCCCCGTGCAGGTCCAGCATCCGCAGCTCGGCCTCCGGGCTGGGGTAGCCCATGGAGACCCGGGCCATGAACCGGTCGCGCTGCGCCTCCGGCAGCGGGTAGGTGCCCTCCATCTCGACCGGGTTCTGGGTGGCCACCACCATGAAGGGGCTGGGCAGTTCGTGGGTCCGGCCGTCGGCCGTGACCTGGCGCTCCTCCATCGACTCCAGCAGCGCCGACTGGGTCTTGGGGGAGGCGCGGTTGATCTCGTCGCCGATGACGATCTGCGCGAAGATCGCCCCCGGTCTGAACTCGAACTCCCGCCGCTCCTGGTCGTAGACGCTGACGCCGGTGATGTCGGACGGCAGCAGGTCCGGCGTGAACTGGATGCGCCGCACCGAGCAGTCGATCGAGCGGGCCAGTGCCTTGGCGAGCATGGTCTTGCCCACCCCCGGCACGTCCTCGACGAGCAGGTGCCCCTCGGCCAGCAGGACGGTCAGCGCGGTCCTGACGACCTCCGGCTTGCCCTCGATCACGCCCTCGACGGAGGCGCGGACCCGCTCCGCCGTACTCGTCAGATCACTCAGGCCCGCTCGTTCGTCAAAGGTCGTCACCCCGGCCCTCCTCGGCCCGTCCACGCGTCCACGGGATCCCGTCCCCCCACCGGGAACGGCCCCTCCCCAACCCCACCGGCGTCCCGCCCGCGCGTGGCGGACGGGACGGCGGCTCGCTTTCGCATTCTCGCCGCCCGCGCGGCGCGACGGCACCGCGGGCGGGCCGTCAGTGCTGCCGCGGGTCGATCTCCCGCAGCAGCCCGGTGGTCACGTCGAAGACGAAACCGCGGACGTCGTCCTTGTGCAGCAGGAACGGGGAGGTGCGCACCCGCTGCATGGACTGCCGGACGTCCTGGTCCAGGTCGCGGAACGCCTCCACCGCCCACGGCGGGCGCTGGCCGACCTCCTCCTCGAGCTCGTGCCGGAAGTCCTCCGTCAGGTTCAGCAGACCGCAGCCCGTGTGGTGGATGAGGACCACCGAACGGGTACCGAGGGCGCGCTGGCTGATGGTCAGGGACCGGATGATGTCGTCGGTGACGACTCCGCCGGCGTTGCGGATGGTGTGACAGTCGCCGAGCTCCAGGCCGAGCGCGGCGTGCAGGTCGAGGCGGGCGTCCATGCAGGCGACGACCGCGACCTTGAGGACCGGCCGGGCGTCCATGCCCGGGTCGGTGAACTCGGCGGCGTAGCGCGCGTTGGCCGCCACGAGACGGTCGGTGACCGTGGAGTGGCCGGCGTCGGCGCCGGAGGTGCTGGGGGGCGGAGACGCGGATATCGACATGTGCACGAAGGTAGTCGGCTACCGGCCCGTCGGCCCCCCGAAGAGCCGGGCAAACGCCGTAAGGGCGGCCATCTGTGAGGCAAGCCACAGCTCGGGGAGGTGTGCGGCCGTCCGGGTGAGCCCGCCGCCGAGGCCCGTCCCCCGGCGCGCTGGGCGGTTGATTGACCGGCGGGACGAGTGGACTAAAGTGGCGCGAAGTGGGAGGCGAGCCGCTCCCTCGACGTACCGGAACCCAACGACCAGGCCGTCCCAGTCGTACCAGGAAACCCGCACGTGCGCGACGTGACCGTACCCCTCGGCCTCCTCCCGCTCCCCGGCCGTCCCGCGCCGCCCGCCGGCGCCGGGCCGGGCGGCGCATCCCCTTCGAGCGGGCGGGGACCCGGCGGTGCGTGCGCCCCGCGCCGTACCGCACTCCCAGAAGGGCGCATGAGCAGCAACGCGCGTCACGTCCCCGTCATGCTCCAGCGCTGCCTGGACATGCTCGCCCCCGCCCTCACGGAGCCCGGCGCCGTCGTCGTCGACTGCACACTGGGGGCCGGAGGGCACAGCGAGGCGCTGCTCACCGCCTTCCCCGAGGCCCGGCTCGTCGCCCTCGACCGCGACCCCACCGCCCTCGCCCTGGCCGGCGAGCGGCTGGCCCCCTTCGGCGACCGCGCCACCCTCGTCCAAGCCGTGTACCACGAGCTCCCCGAGGTGCTGGAGCGGCTGGGCATCCCGCGCGTCCAGGGTGTCCTGTTCGACCTCGGCGTGTCGTCCATGCAGCTCGACGAGGCCGACCGCGGCTTCGCCTACGCGCAGGACGCCCCGCTCGACATGCGCATGGACCAGACGAAGGGCATCAGCGCCGCCGAGGTCCTCAACACCTACCCGCCCGGCGAACTCGTCCGCATCCTGCGGGCGTACGGCGAGGAGAAGCAGGCCCGGCGGATCGTCGGGGCCGTCGTCCGGGAGCGCGAGAAGGAGCCCTTCACCCGCAGCGCCCGGCTGGTCGAGCTGATCCGCGACGCGCTGCCGCAGGCCGCCAAGCGCACCGGCGGCAACCCCGCCAAGCGCACCTTCCAGGCGCTGCGCATCGAGGTCAACGGCGAACTGGCCAGCGTCGAGCGGGCCGTCCCGGCCGCCGTCAAGGCGCTCGCGGTGGGCGGCCGGATCGCGGTGCTCTCCTACCAGTCGCTGGAGGACCGCATCGTCAAGCAGGTCTTCGCGGCCGGCGCCGCCACCACCGCGCCCCCCGGCCTGCCGGTCGTCCCCGAGCGGTACCAGCCCCGGTTGAAGCTCCTCACCCGCGGCGCCGAGCTGCCCACCGAGGCGGAGATCGCCGAGAACCGCCGGGCCGCCCCCGCCCGGCTGCGCGGGGCGGAGCGGATCCGTGAGGACGTGACGGACACGCCATGACGACCGTCGCGCGCGCCCGGGGCACCGCCGGCGGGAGCCGGCTCGGCCGGCTGCTGCCGGTCGGGACCGGCGGCGCGCGGCGTACCCCTTTCGTGCTGCTGGTCGTGGTGCTGCTCGGCTCCGGCCTGATCGGCCTGCTGCTGCTCAACTCCTCCCTCAACCAGGGCTCGTTCGAGCTGAGCAGGCTCCAGCGGAAGACCACCGAGCTGACCGACCGGCAGCAGGCGCTCCAGCAGGAGGTCGACCAGCTCGCCGCCCCCGACGCGCTGGAGCGCCGGGCCCGGGAGCTGGGCATGGTCCCCGGCGGCAGCCCCGCCTTCCTCAACCCCGACGGGACGGTCAGCGGCGTTCCCGCCCCCGCGCCCGAGGCCGGCGCGGCCCCCGCCGACGGCGGGGCGGACCCGGCCGCGTACCGGCAGCCGCCGGCCCCGGCCCCCGCCCCGGTGCCGTCGGTGGTGCCGTCGGCGGTGCCGGCCCCCGGGAGCCCGTCCGCTCCGAACGCCCAGCCCGCTCCGGCCGCGGCGCCACCGGCACCCACCGCACCGGCAGCACCCTCAGCCGCAGCACCTCCAGCCCCAGCAGACCCCACCCTCCCCGGACTCCCAGGCAGGTGACGTCGTGACGGCGCCCAGGCAGCAGCCCCGCCGCCCGGTTCCCGGGCCCGCCCGCCCCGCCGCGGTCCGCCCGGCGCGCCCCCGCGTCGGCACCCGCCCGCTGCGCCTGGGCAGCCCCAGGCCCCGGCTCCGGCTGATCGGCCTCGGCCTCACCCTGGTGCTGCTGGTGTTCACCGTGCGGCTGCTCCAGGTGCAGGCCGTCGACGCGGACGCCTACGCCGCCCGCGCCAACGTCAACCGCTACATCCCCGTCACCCTGGCCGCCGAGCGCGGCGCCATCACCGACCGCAACGGCGTCGACCTGGCCACCACCGTCGACGCCTACGACATCACCGCCGCCCCCGACCTGCTCAGCCCCAAGCGGACCGGGATCCGGAACGCCGCCCGCAAGGCCGCCGAGCTGCTGGCCCCGGCCCTCGGAGCGCCCGCCGACGAGGTGGAGGAGAAGCTCACCGCCAACCCCGCCGCCAAGTACGTGGTCCTGGCCCGGCAGCAGACCCCGCAGGTCTGGGACCGGATCCGGGAGCTGAAGCAGGGGAGCGCCGCCCGCCTCCGCGGTGGGCACGGCACCCTGAACCTGCTCACCGGCGTCAACCGCGAGGCGCACAGCAAGCGCGTGTATCCCAACGGCGACCTCGCCGCCGGGATACTGGGCTTCGTCAACGCCGACGGCAAGGGCGGCGGCGGGCTGGAGGCCCAGCTCGACGGCGAGCTGGCGGGCAAGGACGGCAAGCGGGTCTACGCCCAGTCCGGCGGCCGTCAGGTGCCCACCGGCGACCTGAAGGAACAGGCGGCCGTCCCCGGCTCGGACGTCGAGCTGACCCTCGACCGGGACATCCAGTGGGCCGCCCAGAGCGCCATCGCCGCCCAGGTCCGCGCCTCCGCCGCCGACCGCGGCTACGTCGTCGTCCAGGACGCCCGCAACGGCGAGATCCTGGCCATGGCCAACGCCCCCGGCTACAACCCCAACGACCTGGCCCACGCCGACCGCGCCGCCCTGGGCAACGCCGCGCTCCAGGACGCCTACGAGCCCGGCAGCGTCAACAAGGTGATGACCATGGCCGCCGTCCTGGAGGAGGGCGTCGCCACCCCCGCCACCCGGGTGGAGGTCCCCAACCGGCTGCCGCGCGCCGACCGGGCGTTCGCCGACGACATCGACCACGCCACCTGGCACCTCACCCTCAACGGCGTGCTCGCCAAGTCCAGCAACATCGGCACCATCCTGGCCAGCGAGCAGCTCGGCAAGACCCCGGAGGAGTCCGGCGCGGTCCTCTACTCGTACCTGCGCAAGTTCGGCCTGGGGCAGCCCACCGGGCTGGGCTTCCCGGGCGAGACCCCCGGCATCCTGGCCCCGGCGAAGGAGTGGAGCGCCTCGCAGCGCTACACCGTCCCGTTCGGCCAGGGCCTGTCCCTCAACGCCGTCCAGGCCGCCTCCGTCTACTCGACCATCGCCGGCGGCGGCGAGCGCGTCCGGCCGACGCTGGTCCGCGGCACCAAGGGCCCCGACGGGCGGTTCGTGCCCGCGCCCGCGCCGCCCCGCACCCGGGTGGTGAGCGAGAAGACCGCCAAGCTGGTGTCGGAGATGCTGGAGTCGGTGGTCGACGACCGGGACGGCACCGGGACCAAGGCGAAAATCCCCGGCTACCGGGTGGCCGGCAAGACCGGCACGTCCAACCGGGTGGATCCGCGCACCGGCCGCTACCACGGCTACACCGCCTCCTTCGCCGGCTTCGCCCCCGCCGACCAGCCCCGGGTCACGGTCTACTGCGCCATCCAGAACCCCACCCAGGGCAGCTACTTCGGCGGCCAGATCTGCGGACCGGTGTTCCAGCGGGTCATGTCGTTCGCGCTGAAGACGCTCCAGGTGCCGCCCTCCGGCAGCGAGCCGCCGCGGCTGCCCGTGGAGTACTGACCGTGCCGCCGCGCCGCGCCGCAGGGCCGTGCCGACTGTGACGCACCGCACGTCGGAACCGGGGAACCGCGGCCCGGCGCGCCCCTCGCTTCGCGACGGGCCGGGTGCGCCCGGTACGCTCACCGCCGTGCCCCACGCTGATCAGTCCCCAGCCCCCACCCCGGAACCCACCGCTCCGGGAGCGCCCCGCCCCACCCGGGTCCGGCCCGTGCCGCTCACGGAGCTCGCCGGTCAGCTTGGCGTCCGCGCCCCCGAGGGCGCGGGAAGCGCGGTGACCGGCATCACGCACGACTCCCGCGCCGTCCGCCCCGGCGACCTCTACGCGGCCCTGCCCGGCGCCCGGTTCCACGGCGCCGCCTTCGGCGAGCAGGCGGCGAAGCTTGGTGCCGCGGCCGTGCTGACCGACCCGGCGGGCGCCGAGCGCGCCGCCGCCACCGGTCTGCCGGTCCTGGTCGTCGACGACCCGCGCGGCCGGATGGGCGCCCTCGCGGCGGCCATCTACGGTGATCCCGGCCGCGACCTGCTGCGCGTCGGCATCACGGGCACCTCGGGCAAGACCACCACCGCCTACCTCATCGAGGGCGGCCTGCGCGCCTGGGAGCGGTCGCGCGCCGCCGAGGACGGCCGGCCGGCCGGGCTCACCGGGCTGATCGGCACCGTCGAGTCCCGCATCGGTGACGAGCGCGTCAAGTCCGAGCGCACCACCCCCGAGGCCACCGACCTCCAGGCCCTGTTCGCGGTGATGCGCGAGAAGGGCGTCCGCTCGGTCGCCATGGAGGTCTCCAGCCACGCGCTGGTGCTCGGCCGCGTCGACGGCTGCGTCTTCGACGTCGCCGTCTTCAACAACCTCAGCCCGGAGCACATGGAGTTCCACTCCGACATGGAGGACTACTTCCGGGCCAAGGCCGAGCTCTTCACCAAGGAGCGCAGCCGCCTGGGCGTGGTCAACCTCGACGACGCCTACGGCCGCCGGCTCGCCGGGGGCGAGTCCGAGGTCCCCGTCGTCACCTTCTCCGCCGAGGGCCGCGCGGACGCCGACTGGCGCGCGGTGGACGTCGAGTCCGGCCTGTTCGACTCGACGTTCACCATCGAGGGCCCGGACGGGGTCTCCGTCCCCGCCCGTTCGCCGCTCGCCGGCCCGTTCAACGTCGCCAACGCGCTCGCCGCCGTCGTGGCGCTGGTCGCCGCCGGCGCCGACCCGAGGACCGCCGCGGACGGCGTCGCCGCCGTCGCCGGCGTCCCCGGCCGGCTGGAGCGCGTCGACGCCGGGCAGGGCTACCTCGCCGTCGTCGACTACGCCCACAAGACGGACGCCGTCGAATCGGTTCTCCGCGCCCTGCGCAAGGTCACCCCCGGCCGCATCCACGCCGTGCTCGGCTGCGGCGGCGACCGGGACACCACCAAGCGCGCCCCGATGGGCGCCGCGCTGGCCCGGCTCGCCGACACCGCCGTCCTGACCTCGGACAACCCCCGCTCCGAGGATCCCCTCGCGATCCTCGCCACCATGCTCGCGGGCGCCGCCGAGGTGCCCGCCGCCGAACGCGGCGCCGTCCTGCTGATGGAGGACCGCGCCGCCGCGATCGCCGCCGCCGTCGCCCGCGCCGAACCCGGCGACACCGTCCTCGTCCTCGGCAAGGGCCACGAACAGGGCCAGGACATCGCCGGAGTGGTACGCCCCTTCGACGACCGCCAGGTGCTGCGCGAGGCCATCGAGCGCGGCGCCGGTTCACACGCGGTCACCAAGCACCGGAACGACCAGGGATGACAGACCGCCATGCGCGCACAACCCTCCCCTTGGCAGCCCGACCGAACGGCTGGAGGTGACCCCAGGTGATTCCCCTGTCCCTCGCCGAGATCACCGCCCTCGTCGGCGGGCGGCAGCACGACATACCGGACCCGGACGTCCTGGCCACCGGCCCGGTCGTCTACGACTCCCGTGAGGTGGTCCCCGGCGGCCTGTTCGCGGCCTTCGCCGGGGAGCACGTCGACGGCCACGACTACGCCGGACGCGCCATCGAGGCCGGTGCGGTGGCCGTACTGGCCACCCGGCCCGTCGGCGTACCCGCCATCGTCGTCCCGGACGTCGTGGCAGCCCTCGGGGCGCTGGCCCGCGCGGTCGTGGAGCGCCTGGGCGCCACCGTCGTCGGCCTGACCGGCTCCGCCGGGAAGACCAGCACCAAGGACCTGATCGGGCAGCTCCTGGGCCGCCTGGGACCGACGGTGTGCCCGGCCGGCAACCTCAACAACGAGATCGGCCTCCCGGTGACCGCCCTGCGCGCCACCGAGGAGACCCGCCACCTCGTCCTGGAGATGGGTGCCCGCGGCGTCGGCCACATCCGCTACCTCGCCGAGCTCACCCCGCCGCGCATCGGCCTCGTGCTCAACGTCGGCTCCGCGCACATCGGCGAGTTCGGCGGCCGGGAGCGCATCGCGCTGGCCAAGGGCGAGCTGGTGGAGGCGCTGCCGGCGGCGGCCGAGGGCGGCGTCGCGGTGCTCAACGCCGACGACCCGCTGGTCCGCGCCATGACCTCGCGCACCAAGGCCCGTACGGTCCTGTTCGGCGAGGCCGCCGACGCGGACGTGCGGGCGGCGGACGTCCGCCTCACCCCGGACGGCCGGCCCGCCTTCACGCTGCACACCCCCACCGGGTGCGCCGAGGTGACCATGCGGCTGTACGGTGAGCACCACGTGTCGAACGCGCTCGCCGCCGCCGCCGTCGCCCACGAGCTGGGCATGCCCGTGCAGGAGATCGCCTCCGCGCTCTCCGAGGCGGGCCAGCTCTCCCGCTGGCGGATGGAGGTCACCGAGCGCGCGGACGGCGTGACGATCGTCAACGACGCCTACAACGCGAACCCCGAGTCCATGAAGGCCGCGCTCCGCGCGCTGGCCGCCATGGGCGAGACCGCCAGGGCGCGGGGGGGCCGCACGTGGGCGGTGCTCGGCCGGATGGCCGAGCTCGGCGAGGAGTCGCTCGCCGAGCACGACGCGGTCGGGCGGCTGGCCGTCCGGCTCAACGTCAGCAAGCTCGTGGCAGTCGGGGACAGGGAAGCGGCCTGGCTGTGCATGGGCGCCTACAACGAGGGTTCGTGGGGTGAGGAGTCGGTGCACGTGTCCGACGTGCGGGCGGCGGTCGACCTGTTGCGCAGGGAGCTGCGCCCGGGAGACGTCGTCCTGGTGAAGGGGTCCAGGTCGGTCGGGCTGGAACAGGTCGCGGAGCAACTGCTCGCGGGTGAGGGCGAGGTCACCGGTCGATGAACCAGATCCTTGTCGCCGGAGTCGTCGGTCTCTTCCTGACGCTCATCGGCACCCCGCTGCTGATCAAGTTCCTCGCCCGCAAGGGCTACGGCCAGTTCATCCGGGACGACGGTCCGCGCGGTCACGCCGGGAAGAAGGGCACGCCCACCATGGGTGGCATCGCCTTCATCCTGGCCACCCTGGTCGCGTACGCCGTCACCAAGGTGGCGACCAGCAGCAAGCCGACCACCTCCGGCCTGCTGGTGCTGTTCCTGACCGCCGGCATGGGCCTGGTCGGCTTCCTCGACGACTACATCAAGATCGTCAAGCAGCGCAGCCTCGGCCTGCGGGCCAAGGCCAAGATGGCCGGCCAGTTGATCGTCGGCATCGCGTTCGCGGTGCTGGCCCTGCAGTTCGCGGACACCCGCGGCCAGACCCCGGCCTCCACCCGGCTGTCGTTCACCCAGGACTTCGGCTGGACGCTGGGCCCGGTGATCTTCGTGGTCTGGGCGCTGTTCATGATCCTCGCGATGTCGAACGGCGTGAACCTCACCGACGGCCTCGACGGCCTCGCCACCGGCGCCTCGGTGATGGTCTTCGGCGCGTACGTGTTCATCGGCACCTGGCAGCACGGCCAGTCCTGCGGCAACCCGCTGACCGCGGGCGCCGCCTGTTACGAGGTCAGGGACCCGCTCGACCTCGCCGTCGTCGCCTCCGCGCTGATGGGCTCCTGCTTCGGCTTCCTGTGGTGGAACACCTCGCCCGCCAAGATCTTCATGGGCGACACCGGCTCGCTCGCCCTCGGCGGCGCGCTCGCGGGACTGGCCATCTGCTCCCGCACCGAGCTCCTCATCGCCGTCCTCGGCGGTCTGTTCGTCCTCATCACCATGTCCGTGGTGATCCAGGTCGGCTCGTTCCGCCTCACCGGCAAGCGCGTCTTCCGGATGGCCCCGCTCCAGCACCACTTCGAACTCAAGGGGTGGAGCGAAGTCCTGGTGGTGGTCCGCTTCTGGATCATCCAGGGCCTGTGCGTGGCCGTCGGCCTCGGAATCTTCTACGCGGGATGGCTGGCCATCAAGTGACCACCTCGGAATTCCACGGCAAGCACATCACCGTCGCCGGCCTCGGCGTGAGCGGCGTCAGCGCCGCCCGCGCCCTGGCCGGCCTCGGCGCCCGGGTCACCGTCGTCGACGGCGGCGACGGACCGGCCCTGCGCGAGCGCGCGGCCGGTCTCGGCGACGCCGTCACCGTCCGGCTGAACGACGCCGACACCCTCCCCGAGGGCACCGACCTCGTCGTCACCTCGCCCGGCTGGCGCCCGGACAGCCCGCTGTTCACCGCCGCCGCCGAGGCCGGCGTCGACGTCGTCGGCGACGTCGAGATCGCCTGGCGGCTCCGCGGCGAGGGCGCGCCCCCGTGGCTCGCCGTCACCGGCACCAACGGCAAGACGACGACCGTCCGCATGCTCGCCTCCATCCTGGAGGCCGCCGGCCTGCGCACCGCCGCCGTCGGCAACATCGGCACCCCCATCGTCGACGTCGTGCTCTCCCAGGAGCCCTACGACGTCCTCGCCGTCGAGCTCTCCAGCTACCAGTTGCACTGGGCGCCCTCGCTGCGCGCCCACTCCGCGGCCGTCCTCAACCTGGCCCCGGACCACCTGGACTGGCACGGCTCGATGCGGGCGTACGCCGCCGACAAGGGCCGGGTCTACGAGGGCAACCGGGTCGCCTGCGTCTACAACACCGCCGACCCGCGCACCGAACAGTTGGTCCGCGACGCCGACGTCGAGGAGGGCTGCCGCGCCATCGGCTTCACCCTCGGCGCCCCCGGCCTCTCCGAACTCGGCGTGGTCGACGGCATCCTCGTCGACCGGGCGTTCGTCGCCGACCGGCAGCGCAACGCCCAGGAGCTCGCCGAGGTCTCCGACATCCACCCGCCGGCGCCGCACAACATCGCCAACGCCCTGGCCGCCGCCGCCCTGGCACGCGCCTTCGGCGTGGAGCCCAAGGCCGTCCGCGACGGCCTGCGCGCGTTCCGGCCGGACGCCCACCGCATCTCCCACGTCGCCGACGTGGCCGGGGTGGCGTACGTGGACGACTCCAAGGCCACCAACACCCACGCCGCCGAGGCGTCCCTGGCCGCCTACGAGTCCGTGGTGTGGATCGCGGGCGGCCTCGCCAAGGGCGCCACGTTCGACGAGCTGGTCACCGGTGCCGCCAAGCGGCTGCGCGGCGCCGTCCTGCTCGGGGCCGACCGGGCCCTGATCAAGGAGGCGCTGGCACGACACGCCCCGGATGTCCCGGTGGTGGACCTCGACCGGACCGACACTGGGGCGATGGCCGAGGCCGTCCGGGAGGCGGCCCGGCTCGCCGCCCCAGGCGACACCGTCCTGCTGGCCCCGGCCTGCGCGTCGATGGACATGTTCACCCACTACGGCGAGCGGGGCGAGGCGTTCGCGGCGGCGGTCCGGGAACTGGCCGGCCAGGCCGGGCCCGGGGAGTCCGCCGACGGCCGCGCCACGGAGAACTAGCCGCCACGGCCCCGCGCCGCGGGCCGGGCGGCCCGGAACAGCAGCGGAGGGGACCCGGATGTTGCACGCCGACCACGTCCACGCCACCGCGGGGCCGCCCGGGGCCTGGACGGCCCTCCGCGGGCCCTCCGCGCGTCCCCGGCCCGCCCGCCCCTCCGGCGCCGCCCCGGCCCGCGGGGCGGCGGGCAGGGGCCCGGGAACGGGCGGCCCGCCGCGCGGCCGGCTCCCCGGCGGCCCGGGCGGGCTGCGCGCGCTGCACGCCCGCGCCCGCCGCGCCTGGGACCGGCCCCTGACGGCGTACTACCTCATCCTCGGCGGCTCGCTGCTGATCACCGTGCTGGGCCTGGTGATGGTCTACTCGGCCTCCCAGATCAAGGCTCTGCAGAGCGGCCTCGCCCCCACCTACTTCTTCCGCAAGCAGCTCCTCGCCGCCGCCATCGGCACCGTCCTGCTGCTGACGGCCGCCCGGCTGCCGGTGAAGGTGCTGCGGGCGCTCGCCTACCCGCTGCTCGCCGTGTCGGCGTTCCTGCTCGTCCTGGTCCAGGTGCCCGGCATCGGCGAGACCATCAACGGCAACACCAACTGGATCTCCCTCGGCGGCCCCTTCCAGGCCCAGCCCAGCGAGTTCGCCAAGCTCGCCCTGGTGCTCTGGGGCGCCGACCTGCTGGCCCGCAAACAGCACAAGAAACTGCTCACCCAGTGGAAGCACCTCCTGGTGCCGCTGGTCCCCGTCACGTTCGTGCTGCTCGGCCTGATCATGATCGGCGGCGACATGGGCACCACCGTGGTGCTCACCTTCGTCCTCTTCGGCCTGCTCTGGGTCGCCGGCGCCCCCACCCGGCTGTTCGCCGGAGTGATCGGTGTCACAGGGGCCCTCGCCGTCCTGTTCATCAAGACCAGTGCCAACCGGATGTCCCGCCTGGACTGCATCGGCGCCACCGACCCGGGCGCCAACGACCAGTGCTGGCAGGCCGTGCACGGAATCTACGCGCTGGCCAACGGCGGCTGGTTCGGTGCCGGACTGGGTGCGAGCGTCGAAAAATGGGGCGAACTGCCCGAGCCCCACACCGACTTCATCTTCGCGATCACCGGCGAGGAGCTGGGTCTGGCGGGGACGCTGTCGGTCCTCGCCCTCTTCGCGGCTCTAGGCTATGCGGGTATCCGCGTGGCCGGACGCACGGAGGACCCCTTCGTGAGGTACGCCGCGGGAGCGGTGACCACCTGGATCACGGCCCAGGCCGTGGTCAACATCGGTGCGGTGCTCGGCCTGCTGCCGATCGCCGGTGTGCCGCTCCCGCTGTTCTCCTACGGAGGGTCCGCCCTGCTGCCGACCATGTTCGCCATCGGGCTCCTGATCGCCTTCGCGCGCGACGAACCCGGTGCGCGGGCGGCGCTGGCCATGCGGCAGCCTGGGGTGAGATGGAAGACGATGAGACGGCGCGTCAAGAAGCGGCCGTCCGGAGAGCGGTGAATTTCGGTGCATGTCGTACTCGCCGGCGGGGGGACCGCCGGCCACATCGAGCCCGCGCTCGCCCTCGCGGACGCCCTGCGCAGGCAGGACCCGACCGTGGGGATCACGGCGCTCGGCACGGAGCGCGGGCTGGAGACCCGGCTCGTGCCCGAGCGGGGCTATGAGCTGGGCCTGATCCCGGCGGTGCCGCTGCCGCGCAAGCCCACGCCCGAGCTGATCACCGTGCCCGGGCGGCTGCGCGGCACCATCAAGGCCGCCGAGCAGATCCTGGAGCGCACCAAGGCCGACTGCGTGGTCGGCTTCGGCGGCTATGTGGCCCTCCCCGGCTACCTGGCCGCCAAGCGGCTCGGCGTGCCGATCATCGTCCACGAGGCCAACGCCCGCCCCGGCCTGGCCAACAAGATCGGCTCGCGCTACGCGGCCGGCGTCGCGGTGTCCACCCCGGACAGCAAGCTGCGCAACGCCCGCTACGTGGGCATCCCGCTGCGCCGCACGATCGCCACCCTGGACCGGGCGGCCCTGCGCTACGAGGCGCGCGCCGCGTTCGGCCTGGAGCCGAACATGCCGACCCTGCTGGTGTCGGGCGGCTCCCAGGGCGCCCGGCGGCTGAACGAGGTCGTCCAGGCCGTCGCCCCGTCGCTGCAGCGCTCGGGCATCCAGATCCTGCACGCGGTCGGTCCGAAGAACGACGTGCCGCATGTCGACAACATGCCCGGAATGCCGCCTTACATCCCGGTATCGTATGTGGACCGCATGGACCTCGCGTACGCCGCGGCCGACATGATGCTCTGCCGCGCGGGCGCGATGACCGTCGCCGAACTCTCCGCCGTCGGGCTCCCGGCCGCCTACGTCCCGCTGCCCATCGGCAACGGCGAACAGCGGCTCAACGCCCAGCCGGTGGTCAAGGCCGGCGGCGGACTGCTGGTCGACGACGCCGAGCTGAGCCCCGAGTGGATCCACCACAACGTGCTCCCGGTGCTCACCGACCCGCACCGGCTGTACGACATGTCCCGCGCCGCCGCCGAGTTCGGCCGCCGGGACGCCGACGAGCTGCTGGTCGGCATGGTCTACGAGGCGATCGCCGCCCGCAGGGGCTGAGGTCGCGGGCAGGAGGCTGGGAAGCGTGGCCGGACCGACGACCGCCCGGCGCGGTGACGAACGGAACCGTAAGCCGAAGCGGAAGTCGCCGGCCGGCTCCTCCCAGGCTCCCAAGAACGCCGGCAAAGGCGGGAAAAAAGGCGGAAAAGAGGGCGGAAAGTCCTCGTCCGCCGGGACGGCGGGGGCCCGCACGGGCCTCCGCCGTTTCCTGCCCCGCCGCCCCCGCCTCGTCCTCTGGGCGGTCGCGGCCGTCCTCCTCGGCGCCGGCGCGGGCTGGGTGCTCTACGGCTCGGACTGGCTCCGCGCCACCCACGTGGACGTGGCCGGCGTCGAGGTGCTCTCCGCCGACGAGGTGCGCGAGGCGGCGGCCGTCCCGCTCGGCGACCCGCTGGTCTCCGTCGACACCGACGCCGTCGAGGAGCGGCTGCGCGAGCGGCTGCCCCGCATCGAGTCCGTCGACGTCTCCCGGGACTGGCCGCACGGCGTCGCCGTGGAGGTGACGGAGCGCCAGCCGCGGGCCATCGTCGAGAAGGGCGGGAAGTTCGTCGAGATCGACGGCTCCGGAGTGCGCTTCGCCACAGTCGACCGGCCGCCGGCCAAGGTGCCGCGGCTGGTGATGGAGGCCCCGGCGGGCGCCCCCGGCACCCGCCGCTTCGGGCGCCCCCGCCTCGAACGCGAGGGCGTGCGCGCCGCCGCCGCGCTCCCTGCCGAAGTGCGCCGCGACACCCGCGTGATCCGGGTACGCTCATACGATTCGATCATCATGGAGCTGACGGGTGGTCGGACCGTCGTCTGGGGCAGTGGCGAACGGGGCGATGCGAAGGCCCGTTCGCTGACCGCGCTGATGAAGGCGGCGCGAGGCGCGGACCACTTCGACGTGAGCGCCCCGGGTGCCCCTGCGGCGTCGGGGAGTTGACGGCGGTCGGGTACCGGCAGCACCCTGGTTGGCTACGCCTATGGGTGATCACATAGGGTGAAAAGAAAAACGGGAGGTTCGGCGTGTTCGTTGAACACGCGCCACTTGTCGACCTAGTGTCCTGTTCCGAGAACCCAGGGAACAGTGGCACGGGTAACCCTAAACTTCAACGTTAGGGTTCGGGTTGGCATTGCGAACCGTCCCCCAGGCATACGTAACTCGAGGCGAGAGGCCTTCGACGTGGCAGCACCGCAGAACTACCTCGCAGTCATCAAGGTCGTCGGTATCGGCGGCGGTGGCGTCAACGCCATCAACCGGATGATCGAGGTCGGTCTCAAGGGCGTCGAGTTCATCGCGATCAACACCGATGCACAGGCCCTGCTGATGAGCGACGCCGACGTCAAGCTCGACGTCGGCCGGGAGCTCACCCGGGGTCTCGGCGCCGGCGCGAACCCGGACGTCGGCCGCAAGGCCGCCGAGGACCACCGCGAGGAGATCGAGGAGGTCCTCAAGGGGGCCGACATGGTCTTCGTGACCGCGGGCGAGGGCGGCGGCACCGGCACCGGCGGCGCCCCCGTCGTGGCCAACATCGCCCGCTCGCTGGGCGCCCTGACGATCGGTGTGGTCACCCGCCCGTTCACCTTCGAGGGCCGCCGCCGGGCCAACCAGGCCGAGGACGGCATCGCCAGCCTCCGCGACGAGGTCGACACCCTCATCGTCATCCCGAACGACCGGCTGCTGTCCATCTCGGACCGTCAGGTGAGCGTGCTCGACGCGTTCAAGTCGGCGGACCAGGTGCTGCTCTCCGGCGTGCAGGGCATCACCGACCTCATCACCACCCCGGGCCTCATCAACCTGGACTTCGCGGACGTCAAGTCCGTGATGTCCGAGGCCGGTTCCGCGCTGATGGGCATCGGCTCGGCACGCGGCGACGACCGCGCGGTGGCCGCCGCCGAGATGGCCATCTCCTCGCCGCTGCTGGAGGCGTCCATCGACGGCGCCCGCGGCGTCCTGCTCTCCATCTCCGGCGGCTCCGACCTCGGCCTCTTCGAGATCAACGAGGCGGCCCAGTTGGTCAGCGAGGCGGCCCACCCCGAGGCGAACATCATCTTCGGCGCCGTCATCGACGACGCCCTCGGCGACGAGGTCCGCGTCACCGTCATCGCCGCCGGCTTCGACGGCGGCCAGCCGCCGGCCAAGGGCAGCCGCGACAAGGTGCTCGGCTCCTCCTACGGCCGCGAGGAGACCCCCGCCGCGCCGGCGCCGGCCGTGAGCCGCACCGAGCGCCCGGCCGAGCCGGTCCGCCCCTCGTTCGGCGGCCTGGGCAACGTGACCCCGCGCACCGAGGAGCCGGTCCCGGACCCGGTCCCGGTCGCCGAGGTCCCGCCGCCCCCGGTCGCCTCCCCGCAGGTGCCCCCGGCCCGCCCGTACCAGGACTCGACCGCCGAGGAACTGGACGTTCCCGACTTCCTGAAGTGACCCGGCAGGACGTGACCCCGGTGATAGGAAACCCGGCCCCGGACACCCGGGGACGGCCCCACGTGGCACACGCGAGCGGCGCGCACTTCGCCTTCACCGACCGGTGGGGCGGGGTGAGCGCCGCTCCGTATGCGGAGCTCAACCTGGGCGGCGCGGTCGGCGACGACCCCGCGGCGGTCCGGACCAACCGCGAGCGGGCGGCCCGTTCGCTGGGCATCGACCCGGCGGCGGTCGTCTGGATGCACCAGGTGCACGGCCGGGACGTGGCCGTGGTCGACGGACCGTGGGATGGGGGTACCTCCCATGCCGTCAAGGCTATGGGGGATGACGACGAGATCCCCGCGGTGGACGCGGTGGTGACGGACCGCCGGGGGCTCGCCCTCGCGGTGCTGACCGCCGACTGCACCCCCGTCCTGCTGGCCGACCCGGTCGCCGGGATCGCGGGCGCGGCCCACGCCGGCCGTCCCGGCCTGGTCGCCGGGGTGGTGCCCGCGGTGGTCGAGGAGATGACCGGGCTCGGCGCCGACCCGGCCCGGATCCTCGCGCACATCGGCCCGTCGGTCTGCGGCGGCTGCTACGAGGTGCCGGAGGCCATGCGCGCCGACGTCACCGCGGTGGTGCCCGAGGCGTGGGCCACCACCCGGTGGGGGACGCCGGCCGTGGACGTGGCCGCCGGGGTCCGGGCGCAACTCGCCCGAATGGGCGTCAGCCTCGCGGGGCAGTCGGACGTTTGCACGATGGAATCGGCGGACCACTTCTCCTACCGGCGCGACCGCGTCACCGGACGGCTCGCCAGTTATGTGTGGCTCGGCGACGACTGTCCGGACGACTGTGCGGGGGAAGGGGTGACGGGTCGATGACGGACCGTGGAGCGCAATTGGCCGACAACCTCGCCCGGGTGGAGGAACGTATCGCCCGCGCCTGCGCGGCGGCGGGCCGAAAGCGTGACGAGGTGACCCTGATCGTGGTCACCAAGACCTATCCCGCGAGCGACGTCCGGCTGCTCGCGGAACTGGGAGTCCGTCATGTCGCGGAGAACCGCGACCAGGACGCCGCCCCGAAAGCCGCGGAATGCGCGGATCTCCCGCTCACCTGGCACTTCGTCGGTCAATTGCAGACAAACAAAGTGAAAAGCGTGGTGAATTATGCCGACGTGGTGCACTCCATTGACCGGGTGCGACTGGTCACCGCGCTTTCCGCCGCCGCGGTACGGAAAGGCCGGGGACCCGGACGGGAAATCGGCTGTCTGATCCAGGTGGCCCTCGACGCGGAGACCGGCGACGGCGCCGGCCGCGGCGGCGTCGCGCCGGACGGGGTGGCGGCCCTCGCCGACGCCCTGGCCGAGGCCGAGGGGCTGCGCCCGGCGGGGCTCATGACGGTCGCTCCGCTGGCCGGGCCCTACGCGGGCCGGCCCCGGGAGGCCTTCGAGCGGCTGCGGGAAATCGCAACGGACCTGCGCGCGGCGCATCCGGCTGCGAACATGGTGTCCGCGGGAATGAGCGCGGATCTGGAGGACGCCGTGGCGGCGGGTGCGACACATGTACGCGTCGGCACAGCGGTACTCGGAGTCCGACCCGGCCTCGGGTAACGTCGCCAAGAGTCGGACCACAGCACAAAATATGGTCATTCCCGTCAAAAGGCGGGCGGACCAAGTGGATCCAGCGCCGTTGAGGAGCCGATCCACCACAGAGCGGAGGACGCAGAGAATGGCCGGCGCGATGCGCAAGATGGCGGTCTACCTCGGCCTCGTGGAGGACGATGGGTACGACGGCCGGGGATTCGATCCCGATGACGAGTTCGAGCCCGAGCCGGAGCCCGACCGGCGCCGGCAGCAGCACCAGCAACACCAGGCGCAGCAGACGCAAACGGACGAACCGGTACGGGTCGCCCAGCCGCCGGCACAGCGTGAACCGGCTCCGCTGACAGCGGAAACGGGACGACCCGCCCGAATCGCCCCCGTGTCGTCCATCACACCCGAACGCCACTCCCTGGAGAAGAACGCACCGGTGATCATGCCCAAAGTTGTGTCCGAGCGGGAGCCTTACCGCATCACGACATTGCACCCTCGGACCTACAACGAGGCCCGTACCATCGGGGAACACTTCCGTGAAGGCACCCCGGTGATCATGAATCTGACCGAGATGGACGACACCGACGCGAAGCGACTTGTCGACTTCGCCGCGGGTCTGGTCTTCGGCCTCCACGGCAGCATCGAACGGGTGACGCAGAAGGTGTTCCTGCTGTCTCCTGCTAACGTCGATGTCACGGCGGAGGACAAGGCCCGCATCGCAGAGGGCGGGTTCTTCAACCAGAGCTAGAGACGCACAATCAGGCAATGCCGGTGAGAGACGGTCAATAGGCCGGGCACAAGGGGAGAGGGAAGCGCGAGGATGGACATCGCACGGCAGGTGGTCTACATCGCGCTGTACGTCTTCCTCATGGTGCTCATCTTCCGGTTGGTGATGGATTACGTCTTCCAGTTCGCCCGCTCGTGGCAACCCGGTAAGGCGATGGTGGTCGTCCTTGAGGCCACCTACACTGTCACCGATCCGCCACTCAAGCTTCTGCGGCGGTTCATCCCGCCGCTGCGTCTCGGGGGCGTGGCGCTCGACCTGTCCTTCTTCGTACTGATGATCATCGTCTACATCCTGATCACCGTCGTGGAGCGGCTGTGAACGCGGCTGTGAACGATACGGTCTTGCCGATTGCCGACGACTACGTTGAGGTGAAGAAGAGATGCCGCTGAGCCCCGAGGACGTGCGGAACAAGCAGTTCACGACCGTCCGCCTCCGAGAAGGCTATGACGAGGACGAGGTCGACGCCTTTCTCGACGAGGTCGAGGCCGAACTGACCCGCCTGCTCCGGGAGAACGAGGACCTGCGCGCCAAGCTGGCGGCAGCGACCCGAGCCGCGGCGCAGAACCAGCAGCAGCAGAACATGCGCAAGCCCGAGCCGCAGGACCAGCGACCAGGTCCCGGGGCGCCGGTGCCCGCCGCCATATCAGGCCCGCAGCCGGTGCCGCCGAACCAGCAGCAGATGGGCGGCCCGCCGCAGCTTCCGGGCGGTGCCCCGCAGTTGCCGGCCGGGCCGGGCGGACACGGCCACGGTCCCCAGGGCCCGCACGGCGCGGGTCCGATGGGACAGAACCCCATGGGCCAGGGCGGTCCGATGGGTGGCCCCATGGGCGGTCCCATGGGTCAGGGCGGTCCCGGCCCCATGGGCCAGGGCGGTCCGATGGGCCAGGGCGGTCCCGGCCCGATGGGTCAGGGCGGCCCGATGGGCGGCCCCGGTCCCCAGATGCAGCAGCAGGGCCAGGGCCCGGGTGGCGACAGCGCCGCTCGTGTGCTCTCGCTCGCGCAGCAGACGGCCGATCAGGCGATCGCGGAGGCCCGCTCCGAGGCCAACAAGATCGTCGGCGAGGCCCGCAGCCGCGCCGAGGGCCTGGAGCGGGACGCCCGCGCCAAGGCCGACGCGCTGGAGCGGGACGCGCAGGAGAAGCACCGTGTGGCCATGGGCTCCCTGGAGTCCGCCCGCGCCACACTGGAGCGCAAGGTCGAGGACCTGCGCGGCTTCGAACGCGAGTACCGCACGCGGCTGAAGTCCTACCTGGAGAGCCAGCTCCGCCAGTTGGAGAACCAGGCGGACGACTCGCTCGCCCCGCCGCGCGCCACCAACGCCCCGTCGCTGCCGCCGGCCCCCTCGATGAGCGGGTCCATGGCGTCGGCCGGTGCGGGCATGGGTGGTCACAGCATGGGCGGCAACTCGTCCATGGGCGGTGGCCACGGCCAGTCGTCGGGCAACCAGTCGTACGGCGGCCAGCAGCAGATGTCGCCCGCGATGACCCAGCCGATGGCCCCGGTACGGCCGCAGGGGCCGCAGCCGATGCAGGCGCCCTCGCCGATGCGCGGGTTCCTCATCGACGAGGACGACAACTGACGGGCTTCGCCCGTTAGCGGGTGTCGTCGGACAATCACCAACGGGCCGGGCCCCGGGGATATCCCCGGGGCCCGGCCCGTTGTCGTGTGGTGTGCGCATGTATGCTGATCGGCAGCGCCGGGGTGTGTAGTTCAGTAGGTGGAACGCCTCGATGGCATCTAGGATGACGGCGGTTCGATTCCGTCCCGCTCCGGCGCGTTGGCTTTGGTGGAAGGGTGGGGCCCCGGTCCCGCCCTTTCGCCGTTTCTGCGGGAGGGCCCGCATCCCCGGCATCGCGGCTTCGCCGCGAGGTCCTCAAACGCCGGACGGGCTGAGTGGTGCGCCCGGGCGCGAAACCCAGCCCGTCCGGCGTTTGAGGACAACCGCGCGGAGCGCGGTTTCGGGGGTGCGGGGGTCGGCCCCCGCAAGAAACGGGAAGGGGCGGGGCTGGGGAGAAAACTCCCCGGCCCCGCCCCTTTTCGGCGGCTACGCCTTGCGCAGGCGGAACGTCAGGGACAGGGAATCGTCCGTGAACGGCTCGCCGAACGCCTCGTCACCCTCGCCCGTCGCGAAGTCCGTCGCCAGGACCTCGTCCGCGATGAGGGAGGAGTGGTCGGCGAGAGCCGTCCGCACCTCCTCATCGGAGGACGACCAACGCAGGGCGATCCGGTCGGCCACATCGAGACCGGAGTTCTTGCGTGCCTCCTGGATGAGGCGGATCGCGTCCCGGGCCAGCCCCGCGCGCCGCAGCTCCGGGGTGATCTCCAGGTCGAGGGCGACCGTCGCGCCGGAGTCGGAGGCGACGGACCAGCCCTCGCGCGGCGTCTCGGTGATGATGACCTCGTCGGGGGTGAGGGCGACGGTCTCGCCGTCCACCTCCACGGAGGCGTTGCCCTCGCGCAGGGCGAGGGACAGGGCCGCCGCGTCGGCCGCGGCGATCGCCTTGGCCACGGCCTGGACGCCCTTGCCGAACCGCTTGCCGAGGGCGCGGAAGTTGGCCTTGGCGGTGGTGTCGACGAGGGAGCCGCCGACCTCGGAGAGGGAGGCGAGCGAGGAGACGTTGAGTTCCTCGGTGATCTGGGCGCGCAGCTCCTCGCCGAGCGTCTCGAAGCCGGCCGCCGCGACCAGCGCGCGGGACAGCGGCTGGCGCGTCTTGACGCCGGACTCGGCGCGGGTGGCGCGGCCGAGCTCGACCAGGCGGCGCACCAGCACCATCTGGCGCGACAGCTCCGGGTCGATCAGGGACGTGTCGGCCTTCGGCCAGGTCGCCAGATGCACCGACTCCGGGGCCTCCGGGTCGACCGGGACGACCAGGTCCTGCCAGACCCGCTCGGTGATGAAGGGCACCAGAGGGGCCATCAGGCGGGTGACCGTCTCGATCACCTCGTGCAGGGTGCGCAGCGCGGCCGCGTCGCCCTGCCAGAAGCGGCGGCGCGAGCGGCGGACGTACCAGTTGGAGAGGTCGTCCACGAACGCGGACAGCAGCTTGCCGGCGCGCTGGGTGTCGTAGGCCTCCAGGGCCTGCGTGACCTGGTCGGTGAGCGTGTTGAGCTCGCCGAGCAGCCAGCGGTCCAACAGCGGGCGGTCGGCCGGGGCCGGGTCGGCGGCCGAGGGGGCCCAGCCGGCGGTGCGGGCGTAGAGGGCCTGGAAGGCGACCGTGTTCCAGTAGGTGAGGAGCGTCTTGCGGACGACCTCCTGGATCGTGCCGTGGCCGACGCGGCGCGCCGCCCACGGGGAGCCGCCGGCCGCCATGAACCAGCGGACCGCGTCGGCGCCGTGCTGGTCCATCAGCGGGATCGGCTGGAGGATGTTGCCCAGGTGCTTGGACATCTTCCGGCCGTCCTCGGCGAGGATGTGGCCCAGGCAGACGACGTTCTCGTACGACGACTTGTCGAAGACGAGGGTGCCGACGGCCATCAGGGTGTAGAACCAGCCGCGGGTCTGGTCGATGGCCTCCGAGATGAACTGCGCCGGGTAGCGCTTCTCGAAGAGCTCCTTGTTCTTGTACGGGTAGCCCCACTGGGCGAACGGCATGGAACCCGAGTCGTACCAGGCGTCGATGACCTCCGGCACCCGGACGGCGGTGTGCGCGCAGCCCTCGGCGGTGCAGGGGAAGGTGACGTCGTCGATGTACGGGCGGTGCGGGTCGAGGCCGCTCTGGTCGGTGCCGGTGAGCTCGGAGAGCTCGGCGAGGGAGCCGACGCAGGTGAGGTGGTCGTCCTCGCAGCGCCAGATGGGCAGCGGGGTGCCCCAGTAGCGGTTGCGGGAGAGCGCCCAGTCGATGTTGTTGGTCAGCCAGTCGCCGAAGCGGCCGTGCTTGACCGACTCCGGGAACCAGTTGGTCTTCTCGTTCTCCGCGAGCAGCTTGTCCTTGACGGCCGTGGTGCGGATGTACCAGGACGGCTGCGCGTAGTAGAGGAGCGCGGTGTGGCAGCGCCAGCAGTGCGGGTAGCTGTGCTCGTACGCCACGTGCTTGAAGAGGAGGCCGCGCGCGCCGAGGTCGGCGGTGAGCGCCTCGTCGGCCTTCTTGAAGAACTGCCCGCCGACGAGCGGCAGGTCCTCCTCGAAGGTGCCGTCGGCGCGGACCGGGTTGACCACCGGCAGGCCGTAGGCGCGGCAGGTGCGGAGGTCGTCCTCACCGAAGGCCGGGGCCTGGTGGACGATGCCGGTGCCGTCCTCCGTCGTCACGTACTCGGCGTTGACGACGTAGTGGGCGGCGTCGGGGAACTCGACCAGGTCGAAGGGGCGGCGGTACGTCCAGCGCTCCATCTCGCGGCCGGTGAAGCGCCGGTCCGTGGCCGTCCAGCCCTCGCCGAGCGCCTTCTCGAGGAGCGGCTCGGCGACGACCAGCTTCTCCGTGCCGTCGGTCGCCACGACGTAGGTGACGTCCGGGTGCGCGGCGGCGGCCGTGTTGGAGACCAGCGTCCACGGCGTCGTCGTCCAGACCAGCAGCGCGGCCTCGCCGGCGAGCGGGCCGGAGGTCAGCGGGAAGCGGACGAAGACGGACGGGTCGACGACCGTCTCGTAGCCCTGCGCCAGCTCGTGGTCGGACAGGCCGGTGCCGCAGCGGGGGCACCAGGGGGCCACGCGGTGGTCCTGGACCAGCAGACCCTTGTCGAAGATCTCCTTCAGCGACCACCAGACGGACTGGACGTAGTCCGGGTCCATGGTGCGGTAGGCGTCGTCCAGGTCCACCCAGTAGCCCATGCGGGTCGTGAGCTCGGTGAACGCGTCGGTGTGCCGGGTCACGGACTCGCGGCACTTGGCGTTGAACTCGGCGATGCCGTACGCCTCGATGTCCTGCTTGCCGGAGAAGCCCAGCTCCTTCTCGACGGCGAGCTCGACCGGCAGGCCGTGGCAGTCCCAGCCGGCCTTGCGGCCCACGTGGTAGCCCTGCATGGTCCGGAAGCGCGGGAAGACGTCCTTGAAGACGCGGGCCTCGATGTGATGCGCGCCCGGCATGCCGTTTGCGGTCGGCGGGCCCTCGTAGAAGACCCACTCGGGCCGGCCCTCGGACTGCGCCAGGGTGCGGGCGAAGATCTTCTGCTCCTGCCAGAAGTCGAGCACGGCGCGTTCGAGCGCGGGCAGGTCGACCTGGGCGGGGACGGAACGGTACTGGGGCGCGGCGCTCTGGGGGCTCGCGGAACTCATCGGTGGCTACCTCCGGCTGGACGGTTGTGCGCTGTCCGTCGGAGGGACGAGAGCCGTTGTCCGTACTCCCGCGGTACCACCCTCCTTGGCCGCAGGCGTGTGCCTCCGGCCCCCTCATTGGGGTCGCGATGCCGGTTCTACTCGCCGGGGGTGTGTGGCCACACCCCTGGCTTTCCTCCGGCGGCTCCGGGGTGATCTTCACACCGCGCACGCCTCCGGGCTCACACCGTCCCCGGATCGCTCATGGCTGCGTGCGGCGCTACTCGTCCCATCCACGCCTTTCGCTGCGCCCAGTGTACGGGGCGAGGGCGGGGCGGGCCGACCGGTTATTCCGCCCGGCGCGGGGCCGGGCGCGTCCCGCGGGTTACAGGGCCGGGCGCGGGGCACACGGGTCGGCACCGGCGTGCCCCGTTGCCGCGTGCTCCGAGCCGATTTATCGTTCCCGCACGATTCGCGCGCAAGATCATAAAATGTGAAGGGGTCGCGGTCATGGCGGAGAAGTCCTCGACTGGGGCGGCCACGGCGCGGGGGCCTGCCGGCCGGGTCGGCCGGACGGGACGGGCCGGGCGGGCCCGTCGGGGTGGTGGGGCCCGCCGGGTGCGTCCTGTCCGGCGGAGTGGGCTGCTGTGACGGTGGGAGCGGCGGCCGGCACGAAGACGGCGAAAGCGGCGAAGAAGGCTCCGGCGAAGCAGGCTTCGGCGAAGCAGGCTTCGGCGAAGAGGGCATCGGGGGAGAAGACCTCGGTGAAGGCGCGGGCCAAGGGTTCGGTCAAGGATTCGGCCAAGGCTTCGGTGAAGACCGTCTCGGCCGGAAAGGCATCCGCCAAGAAGACGGCGTCGAAGGCCGCCGCGCAGGGTGCGCCGGGGCCCGAACAGGCGACGGTGCGGGGGTCTGCCGGGAGGGCGGCGGTTCCTCCCGCGAAGAAGGCGGCCGGGGCGGTGGCCGGGAAGAGATCCGGGAAGGCGGCGGTGAAGGCGGCCCCCGCGAAGAAAGCCGCCGCGAAGGCGACCGCGAACGAGTCCGCCGCTGGGAAGACGGCGAAGGCCGGGCCGGGCACGGGTGCCTCGTCGAAGAAAGCATCGGCAAAGAAGGCCGCTTCCAAGGCGGCGCCCACCGGGAAGGCCGGGGCGAAGGAGACGGCGGCCGGGGAGGCGGCGCGCTCGGCGGTGAAGAAGGCTTCCACGGGGAAGGCCGGGCGCCCGGCCGAGAAGGCACCGGCGAAGAAGGCGACGGCGAAGAAGGTGGCGCTCACCGCTGCGGCGGCGGGCGGGGAAGCCGCTTCTTCCGGCAGGAAGAGCGCGTCCTCGGCCCCGGAGGCGTCGGGGAGAGGAACGGCGTCCGCCAGGAGCGTCGGCGGGAGGTCGGGCAAGGCGGCGGCGGGTGGGGCCGTGGCCGCTGCCGCGAGGGGCGGATCCTCGGGCGGGAAGGTGCGGGGGAAGAAGACGGTGACCGTGGCGGGCGGGGGAGCGGCTGGGGGTGAGGCGCCTCGGAGGCCCGGGTCCGGCGCGGGGACGCATAGTGCGGCGACGGCCGGAAAAGCGGAGGCCACAGCCGCGGGCTCCCGCGAAGAGGCGAGGGCCGCGGCGGGGAAGAGGTCGGCGAAGAAGGCGGCCTCCGCTTCGGCGCGGGGCGGGCGGACCGGGGCCTCGGCGGCGGAAGCGTCGGCGGGGGCCGGGGGACCGGCCGCGGCGGCGGGAGCGGCGCCCGCTCGGGAGCGGGGTGACGGCAAGGCCATGCCGGCGAAGAGCGTCGCGTCGCCGCACCGGACGCGGCTGTCGGGACGGCCCGCGCCGGCCGCCGCACCGGCCGCCGCGCCGGCCGTGGCGCGGAAGGCGGCCCCGGTCAAGACCGGGGCCGTGGGGGAGGGCATCGTCGTCGCGGGGGACGCGGCGTCGGCGGGTACCACCAAGGAGACGGGAGCCGGAAACGTGGTTGCGAAGAAGACGGTGGGCGAGGTGCCGGACGCGACGAAGGTGCCGGGGGCGAGGGCGGACGGCGCGGGCGCGGGTGACACCGCGGCTGCCGGGGAGCTGCCCGTGCGGCCCGGCGAGGAGCCCTGGTCGCAGGGGGAGGCGGACGAGGCGCGGGCCGTGCTGGAGAGCGAGGTCGCGCGGCTGCGGGGGGAGATCCGGTCGGCGGAGGAGGCGGTCAGCGGGCTGATGCGGGACTCGGGGGACGGGGCGGGGGACGATCAGGCCGACACCGGGACGAAGAACACCGCCCGGGAGCACGAGCTCGCCCTCGCCGCCAACGCCCGGGAGATGCTCGACCAGACCGAGCGGGCGCTCGTCCGTCTGGACGCGGGTACGTACGGTCTCTGCGAGAGCTGCGGCAGGCCGATCGGCAAGGCCAGGATGCAGGCGTTTCCGCGGGCCACGCTGTGTGTCGAGTGCAAACAGCGCCAGGAACGTCGCTGACCCCGCGCGGGTGGCGTGCCGTACCCTCGTCCTCATCCGGGCAGTGCACCCGGAGCCCATCAGACACAGCGGTGCTCGGCACTGTCATGACCGGTGGTGGGTGACGCACGGAACCGAAGGACTCACGTGACAGAGGCGGAGCAGGCCGGACGGCCCACCGGTGCGCCGGAGGGGACCGACGTGACCGGAGGGACGACAGGCGGCGAGGGCGCGACCAGGGGCAGGCGCCGGCTCGTGGCGCTGTTCTCGGTCGCCGCCTTCGCCTATCTCCTCGACCTGTCCAGCAAGATGCTCGTCGTGGCGAAGCTGGAGCACCACGACCCGGTCGAGGTGTTCGGCAGTTGGCTCCAGTTGGACGTGATCCGCAACCGCGGGGCCGCGTTCAGCCTGGGCGAGACGATGACCATCGTCTTCACGATCATCGCCTCGGCCGTGATCCTGGTGATCGCCCGGATCGCGCGCAAGCTCTACAGCCTGCCCTGGGCCATCGCGCTGGGCCTGCTGCTGGGCGGCGCGCTCGGCAACCTCACCGACCGGCTGTTCCGTTCGCCCGGCGGGTTCGAGGGCGGGGTGGTGGACTTCATCGCCCCCGCCCACTTCGCCGTCTTCAATTTCGCCGACTCGGCGATCGTCTGCGGTGGCTTCCTGATCGTGATCCTCTCCTTCCGCGGGCTGGACCCGGACGGGACCGTCCACCAGGACTGACCTCGCATCGGGGAGCCCCGGCCAGGGCTGTCGTACGGCGGCGGCTCACCCGTCCGGCATACTCGACGGGTGAGCACGATTCCCGAGATCCGCGCCCTGCCCGTACCCGACGGCCTGGAGGGCGAGCGCGTCGACGCCGCCATCGCACGCATGTTCGGGTTCTCCCGTACCAAGGCGGCCGAGCTCGCGGCCGCGGGCAAGGTCCAGGTGGACGGTGCCGAGGCCGGCAAGTCCGACCGCGTCAGCGGCGGTGCCTGGCTGGAGGTCGAGATGCCCGCGCCGCCCGCGCCGGTGCAGATCGTCGCGGAGCCCGTCGAGGGCATGGAGATCGTCCACGACGACGAGGACATCGTCGTCATCGTCAAGCCGGTCGGCGTCGCCGCGCACCCCAGCCCCGGCTGGACCGGCCCCACGGTCATCGGCGGCCTGGCCGCCGCCGGCTACCGGATCTCCACCTCGGGCGCGGCCGAGCGCCAGGGCATCGTGCACCGGCTGGACGTCGGCACGTCCGGGCTGATGGTCGTCGCCAAGTCGGAGCGCGCCTACACCCTGCTCAAGCAGCAGTTCCGCGAGCGCACGGTCGACAAGCGGTACCACACGCTCGTCCAGGGGCACCCGGACCCGATGAGCGGCACCATCGACGCGCCCATCGGCCGGCACCCGAACCACGACTACAAGTGGGCCGTGACCGCCGAAGGCAAGCCCTCGGTCACCCACTACGACCTCATCGAGGCGTTCCGCGCCGCCAGCCTCCTCGACGTGAAGCTGGAGACCGGCCGCACCCACCAGATCCGCGTGCACATGTCCGCGCACCGCCACCCCTGCGTCGGCGACCTGACGTACGGCGCCGACCCGACGCTCGCCAAGCGGCTGAAGCTCACCCGCCAGTGGCTGCACGCCGTCCGGCTCGGCTTCGAGCACCCGTCGGACGGGCGCTGGGTGGAGTTCGCCAGCGAGTACCCCGAGGACCTGCGGCGCGCCCTGGAGATCGTGCGCGCCGAGAGCGCGTGAGCGGGATCCCCGCCCAGGTGCGGGTCGTCGCCGGGCCGGAGGAGCTGGAGGGCTGCTTCGCGGTGCGCCGCGAGGTGTTCGTGGGGGAGCAGAAGATCCCCGAGGCGGAGGAGCTGGACGCTTATGACGTCCACGCCGTCCACCTGCTCGCCACCGGCCCGTCCGGGCCCGTCGGCACCGTCCGTTTCCTGCACGGCGAGCCCGCCCGCCGGAAGTACGCCCACGCGGGCGTCGCGGACGACCTCACGGCCGTGCTCGGCCGGCTGGCCGTGGGCCGGGCGGCGCGCGGCACGGGACTGGGCGTCGCCCTGGTCCGGGCCGTGGAGGACGAGGCCCGGCGGCTGGGCCTCACCCGCGTCTACCTGGAGGCGCAGACGCACGCGCTCGGCTTCTACGAGCGACTGGGGTACGCGGCGTTCGGTCCCGAGTTCGACGAGGGCAGCGGGATACCGCACCGGGCGATGAGCAAGGAGCTCTGACCTTTCCCCGGCTCCGGCCCTTCCCCTGCCTGGCTGAGGCCTTTCCGCCGGCTGCGGCCGTGCCACCCGCCGCGACCGCTTCTCCCGCCGCGATCGCTTCTCCCGCGGCGGCCTCCCCGCCCACCGCGCTGACCACGGGCGTCGGCACCCCCGGGGCCGCCTGACGAGCCGCTTCATGGCACGCTGGGGTGAACGACTGTTCCCCCATGCGCCCCGGAGGGCACTCGTGGACCAGCTAGCCCTGTTGTTCGTCTTGCTGCTCGGGGCGCTCGTCACGGTACCGCTCGGCGACCGGCTCGGCCTGCCCTCCCCGGTGCTGATGACGCTGGGCGGGATCGTCCTGGCCCTGCTGCCGTTCGTGCCGAACGTCGACGTCCCGCCGGAGTTCATCCTCCCGCTGGTCCTGCCGCCGCTGCTCTACGCGTCGGCGCAGCGCACGTCCTGGCGGCAGTTCGCGGCCAACAAGCGGCCGATCTTCCTGCTGGCCGTCGCACTGGTCTTCGTCACCACCTCGGCGGTCGCGGCCGTGGCGCACGCGGTCGTGCCGGGGATCTCGCTCGCCGCGGCCGTGGCCCTGGGCGCGCTCGTCGCCCCGCCCGACCCCGTCGCCGCGACCGCCGTCGCGGGCTCGATCGGGCTGCCGCGCCGCCTGGTGTCGATCCTGGAGGGCGAGGGGCTCTTCAACGACGTGACCGCCATCGTGCTCTACCACGTGGCCGTCGCCGCGGCCGTCAGCGGCAGCTTCTCGGTGCCGAAGGCCATCGGCGAGCTGGTGTTCTCCGCCGTGGTGGCGCTGGCGGTCGGCCTGGGGCTCGGCTGGGGCGCGAAACGGCTGATGGACGTCCTCGGCGACGCGACGCTCCAGATCGGGCTCACCCTGCTGGTGCCGTTCGTCTCCTACGTCCTCGCGGAGGAGTTCAAGGGCTCCGGGGTGCTCGCGGTGCTGACCACCGCCCTCTTCCTCGCCGAGTTCGCGAGCGACGCGGACGACGTCCTGGGACGGCTGGCCGGACACACCTTCTGGGAGATCGTCGACACCCTCGTCACCGGCGTCGCCTTCGGCCTCGTCGGCCTCGAACTGCACAACGCCGTCGAAACCGCCTCCGGCCGCTGGGGCGAGATGCTCGGCATCGGCGGCATCGTCCTCGCCGTCGTGGTCGTCGTGCGGCTGGCGTGGCTGCTGCCCGCCGCCTGGCTCGCCAAGCGGCTGCACAAGGGCCGCGACGTCGACGAGGAGATCCTCACGAGCTGGCGGGAGACCATCGTGATGTGGTGGTCCGGGATGCGCGGGGTGGCGACCGCGGCGCTCGCCCTGGCCATTCCGCTGACCACGGACGACAAGTCGGCCTTCCCGGCCCGCGACGAGATCCTCTTCATCGCCTTCGCCGTCATCATCGGCACCCTCGTCGTCCAAGGGCTGACGCTGCCCTGGCTGGTCGACCTGCTCGGCGTGCGCGCCGACACCGACTGGACCCGCGAGCTGGAGCGGCAGCTCGCCATCCGGGCGGCCAAGGCGGCCCGGCACCGGCTGCTGGAGATCGAACAGGAGGAGGAGCTCTCCGAGGACCTGCGGGAGATGCTGCATCGGCGCGCCTACGACGTGGGAGCGCGCATCAGCCCCGAGATGGTCGACGAGGAGCGGCGCGAGGCGCACTCCCAGCGCGTGCAGCGGCTGCACACCATCCAGCGCATCCAGGCCGAGCTGCTCTCGGCGGCGCGGCACGCGGTGCTCGACGCGCGGAGCGAGCCGTGGATGGATCCGGAGGTGGTGGACCGGGTGCTGCGGCAACTGGACATGCGGTCGTTGCGGGGGATGTGAACGGGTGCCGCTGGCGGTCCGGCTCCGGGCCACTCAGACCGGGCCCAGGTCCTTCGGAACGGGCCCCAAGTCTCTCGGGACGGGTCACGGCCTCTCCGATCAACCCCCGGGTCTTCCCGAGCGGTCCCGGGTCTCTCAGACCGGGCCCGGCCCCGGGCCGATGTCGCCCGACGTGGGCGGTACCTGCCGGCGGTCCGGGGTCTCGGCCGGGCCCGGTGCGGGTGCGGTGCTGATGCGCGGCAGGGCGTAGGGGTGCTTCCTGCGCAGCCACTCGACCAACTGCTCGCGCACGACGCAGCGCAGCGTCCAGATGTCGTCGGCGTCCTTGGCGGTCACCAGGGCGCGCACCTGGATGGTGGTCGGGGTGGTGTCCGTGACGACGAGGCTCCACGCTCGGCCGTCCCACTCCCTTGCCCCCTTCACCACCTCGTACAGCCGCTCGCGCATGAGGTCGATGGGGGCGGAGTGGTCCAGGTGGAAGAAGACCGTGCCGGTCATCCGGGGGTTGCCGCGCGACCAGTTCTCGAAGGGCCTGCTGGTGAAGTACGAGACCGGCATGGTGATGCGGCGCTCGTCCCAGGTGGTGACCACCAGGTAGGTGAGGGTGATCTCCTCGACCGTGCCCCACTCGCCGTTCACCACCACGGTGTCGCCGATGCGCACCATGTCGCCGAACGCTATCTGCAGGCCCGCGAAGAGGTTGCCCAGCGTGGACTGGGCGGCCACACCGGCCACGATGCCGATCAGACCGGCGGAGGCGAGGACGGACGTGCCGATCGTCCGCATGCCGGGGAAGGTCAGCAGCATCGCCGCCACCGCGACCACGCAGACGGCCGCCGTGACGATGCGGCGGATCAGCGTCACCTGGGTGCGGACCCGGCGCATGCGGGCCGGATCGCGGCTGGTGGCGGCGTAGCGCGCGTACGCCGCCTCGACGATGGCCGTGGCCACCCGCGTCGCGAGCCAGGCGCAGGCCCCGATGAGCACCAGGGTGAGCAGCCTGGTGACCAAGGTCTCATGTTGTTCGGACAGCTCGGCCGAGTCGTAGCCGCCGCGTAGCAGCGCCGTGCACAGCACCAGCCGCAAGGGCATGCGGCAGCGGCGCAGCAAATGCCACAACGGGGCTTCCGGATGCCGTTCGGCAATCCGGCGAACCGTTTTGTCAGCGGCCCAGCCCACCACGATGGTGACGACCAGGGCAGCGCCGAGGACTGCGAGAGGCCGCAGCACGTCCTCCATGAGCACCAGCTCCTTCCGGCGTCCTGCCGGGCGAGCGTCCCTCCTTCGACCGTAGCTGGCACGATGGAGGCCACGCGATCCAGCCCTGCAAGGAAGTGACTCCGGTGCCGTCTCCTACCACGATCGTCCTGTTCCATTCGGCTTACGGACTGCGATCGGCCGTACACACCGCCGCCGAGCGGCTGCGTAGTGCCGGGTACGACGTGCACGTACCCGACCTCTACGACGGGCGGACGGCCGACACCGTCGAGGACGGTATGGCGATCAAGGACGAGATCGGACGGGAGGAGCTGCTGCGCCGGGCGATCACGGCTGCGGCGCCGCTTTCCGAGCGGGGGCTCGTGTACGCGGGGTTCTCGCTGGGCGGGTCCATCGCGCAGAATCTCGCGCTCGGCGATGAGAAGGCCCGGGGGCTGCTCCTGTTCCACGGCACGTCCGATCTGGCGGAGGACGCAGCGGTGGACGAGCTGCCCGTACAGCTTCATGTGGCGGACCCGGATCCGTTCGAGCCGCATGACTGGCTGAACGCTTGGTACCTGCGGATGGGGCGGGCGGGGGCGGAGGTCGAGGTGCACCGGTATCAGGGGGCCGGGCATCTGTTTACGGACCCGGACCTTGACGATTTCGACGCGGAGGCTGCGGAGCGGGCCTGGCGGGTGGCGCTCGCGTTCTTGGGGGAGTTGTAGGGGCCCCGGTCCCGCCCTTTCACCGTTTCTTGCGGGAGGGCCCGCGCCCCGGCATCGCGGCTTCGCCGCGAGGTCCTCAAACGCCGGACGGGCTGGGTGTCGCGCCCTGGGCGCGCACTTCAGCCCGTTGGGGGTGCCCCCTCCGGGGGAGGGGCCGGGGCACCCCTATCGCGTCAGCGCTCAGCGCACCGGCGCCTTCACCCGCTCCACCCGCTGCGTCCCCGCGAGCGTCCGGTACGACCGCGCCCACTTCGACGTCGCCTTCGGGTCGCGCTTGTCGGAGAGGACGTAGTAGTCCATCTGCGCGCGCTCGGCGGTGATGTCGAGGACGCCGTAGCCGTGGGAGTCCATGTCGACCCACTTCACGTGCCGGTTGGCGGCCTTGATGGCGGCGACCGCGGGGAGGGAGACCGTGTGCGGGAGGACGTGGAGGGTGTCGTCGAGGTTGTCGGCGGTGACGGAGGTGACGACGAACTCGGTGGCGACCGAGCGGGAGGCGGGGTACGTGGCGGCCGTCTCCGGGATGTCGTTGGCCCAGGCCATGTGGATGTCGCCGGTGAGGAAGACCGTGTTGCGGATGCCGTGGCCGGTGAGGTGGCCGAGGAGTTCGCGGCGGTCGTGGGTGTAGCCGTCCCACTGGTCGGTGTTGGCGGCGATGCCCTCCTCGGGCAGGCCGAGCAGCTTGGCGAGCGGCTTGAGGAGGTGGGCGGGCATGGCGCCGAAGGCGAGCGGGGACATCATCACCGGGTTGCCGACGAGCCGCCAGGTGGTGTCGGAGGCGGCCAGGCCGTCCTTGAGCCAGTCGAGCTGGGCGCGGCCGGTGAGGGTGCGGGAGGGGTCGTCGACCGCGCCGCTGCCGGCCTTGACCTGCTCGGAGCGGAACGAGCGCAGGTCGAGCAGGTGCAGGTCGGCGAGGCGGCCGAAGCGCAGCCTGCGGTAGGTGGTGCCTTCGACGGAGGGACGCACCGGCATCCACTCGAAGTACGCCTTCTTCGCCGCCGCCACGCGGTCCTTCCAGTCGCCCTCGGCGCCCGGCGTGTGGTTGACGGCGCCGCCGGACCAGGCGTTGTCGGCGAACTCGTGGTCGTCCCAGATGGCGACGAACGGCAGGGCCGCGTGCAGGGCCTGGAGGTCGGGGTCCGTCTTGTAACGGCCGTGCCGGGTGCGGTAGTCGGCGAGCGTGACGATCTCGTGTCTGGGCTCGTGCGGGCGGACGACGTACTTGGCGGCCGGGTACTCGCCCGACTTGTACTCGTAGAGGTAGTCGCCGAGGTGCAGCACCGCGTCCAGGTCGCGGCGGGCCGCGAGGTGGCGGTAGGCGGAGAAGTGGCCCGACTCCCAGTTGGCGCAGGAGACCACGCCGAAGCGGAGCCCGTCCGTGTGGGCGTCGGGGGCGGGGGCCGTGCGCGTCCGGCCGGTGGGGGAGTGGATTTCGCCCGCGCCGCCGGTGACGGTGAACCGGAAGAAGTAGTCGGTGCCGGGCCGCAGTCCGCGGACGTCGGCCTTGACCGTGTGGTCGCCGGCGGCGGACGCGGTGACCGTGCCGGAGACGGCGACCCGGCCGAACCCGGCGTCCTCCGCCACCTGCCAGCTCACCTGGACGTCCGGCCCGAGGCCCGAGCCGGGGACGGCCTCCGGGGCCGGGGTGACCCGGGTCCACAGCAGGATGCCGTCGGGCAGCGGGTCGCCGGAGGCGACGCCGTGCAGGAAGGCGGGGGCCGTCGCCGTCTCGGCGCGGACCGCGGCGCGGGCGGCGGTGGCCGCCCCGGCGGTCGGGGCGACGGCGAGGGGCAGCAGGGCGGCGGTCGCCGCCGCACCGGTCACGGCGGCCCGGCGGGATATGGGGGGACGTGGGTTCACGGGCGATAACTTTAACGCCGTTCGCACGTATGAGCGCCCACCCTGACAGGAGTTCGTCCGGCCCCTCCCGTGCCGTCACCTCCGCTTCGCCCCGTGTTCCCCGCCGGGCGGCGTGGGGGGCCGCCGAACGGCGGGAGGCGGACGGCCCCGTGGCCGTCCGCCTCCCGAGTCCCCGCCCGCGCGCTACTTCTTGCGCGGACCGAACTCCTTGTCCATGACCTGCTCGTACAGCTCCTTGGACGCCGGCGGCATCGGGCCCCTGGGGCCGTCCACGGTCAGCTTCTTCTTGCCGTGCAGCACGGTCGGGGTGCCGTCCACGCCGTCCTTGCCGAAGAGCTTGCCCATCTCCAGCGCCCACCGGTCGTAGACGTGGTCGTTGACGCTCTTCTCGAACTTCGCGTTGCCCTTCAGGGCCGGGACCTCCTGGGCGATCTCCAGGAGCTTCTTGTCGTCGGCGAAGGCGTCGTCCCGCTCGTCGGGGTGGTTCTTCTTGGAGTAGAGGGCTTCCTTGAAGTCGAGGAACGCGTCCGGGCTGACGTTCAGGGCGGCGCCCAGCGCGCTGACGGCGTTCTTGGAGCCGTCGCCCATGAGCTGCCGGTCGAGGAAGTTGACCATGACGAAGCGGACCTTGAACCGACCGGCCTTCATGTCCTGACGGATGGTCGAACCGACTTCCTGCTCGAAATCAGAGCACATCGGGCAGCGCGGGTCCTCGAATATGGTCAGGGTCTCCTTGGCGCCCTTCTGGCCGATGACGATCTCGTCGCCGTTCTCGCCGGTGGTGTTGGCGGGCTTGACGAGCGTCTTCTCGGAGGCGGCCTTCCAGTGGTCGCTGGTGCCGTCGTTCATCTTGGTGACCGCGACGACCACCCCGGCCGTGACGGCCAGGACGCCCACGACCGCGGCGGCCACGATGAGTTGGCGCTTGGTCTTGTCCTTCTTGGCCTGGCGCTCGCGTTCGGCACGCAGCCGTTCGCGGGCGGCCTGCTTGTTCTGGGCGCTGTTGCGGTTGCTCATGGTGTCTCTCCGCTGAGGGTGTACGAATGTCGGGACTGCTCGCTCAGGCTGTGCAGGCCCGGGGCGGTCCGCGTCGTACGACGGAGTGGAGGAGCAGGGGGAGCGCGCGCGGGCGCCGGGTGTCGCGGCGCGGGCGGCGCGCCGGGCCCGCCGCGCCGGGCACCGCGGTCGTGGCGGTGACCAGCAGCAGCGGGCGGAACGCGAAGGCGGCCACCGCGCGCACCAGTCGGGCGAGGGCCACCTCGCCGCGGTGGAGCCAGGCGGCGGCCAGCAGGCCGACAGCGATGTGCAGGGCGAGCAGCAGCCACGGGAGGGCGGAGCCGACGGCGTCGGCCCCGCCGTGCGGAGCGGTCGCCAGATGCGCCAGCGGCGTCCCCACGTCGCCGCCGCGGCAGACGAGGTCGATGCCCATGGAGCGCAGCGGGCCCGCGACCGGGCCGCCCGCCGCGCCGTAGCAGGCGTGCTGGCCGGTGGTGAAGACCGTGTCGGCGGCCAGTTCGAGGGGGACGAGGAGGGCGGCGATGTGCCCGTAGCCCCGTTCCCGGCCGGCCAGGGCGTAGGCGAGGACGAAGAAGGCGGCCGACAGCGCGGCGACCGTGGACACCGGCAGCGGCATCCGGGAGAGGAGGACGTGGGAGGCGGCCGAGAGGGTGACGCAGACGGCGGTGAACAGCGCGGCGCGCAGCGCCCGCAACCGAACTCCCGTCCCCTTCATAACCGGGAAGTGTGCCATGACACGCCGTGATTGTCGTGTGGAGATTCGGCATCTTCCGGCGGAGCCCCGGTGGGACCGGTGGAGCCCCGGTGGGACGGGAGCCCGGCGGGCGGGCGGTCGCCTCGGCCGCTACTTCAGCCGTGCGTCGACGGCCTGGCGGAACTGCTCGGCGGTCAGCGGAGCGCCCTTGCCCTGGGGCGTGTCCACGGTCAGTTTCTCGCCGTCCAGCTTGAGGGTCGGCGTCCCGGTCACGTCCTTGTGGCTGTCGAACTCGTCGGACATCTCCAGCGCCCACTTGTCGAAGGTGCCGTCCTTGACGTTCTTCTCGAACTTCGCGTTGCCCTTCAGGGCGGGGACCTGCTGGGCGATCTTCAGCAGGGTGTCGTCGTTCGCGAAGGCGTCCTTGGTCTCGGCGGGGTGGTTGGCCTTGGCGTAGAGGGCCTTGTCGTAGGCCGAGAACGCCTCGGGGCTCACGTCGAGGGCCGCGCCGACGGCGCTGAGCGCGTTCTTGGCGCCGGTGCCGCCCATGCCGCGGTCGAGGAAGGCGCCGATGTGGTACGAGACCTTGTACTTGCCGGCCTTGACGTCCTTGTCGACGGTGTCGCCGACGTTCTGCTCGAAGACCGAGCAGACCGGGCAGCGCATGTCCTGGAAGATCTCCAGGGTGTGCTTGGCGTTCTTGTCGCCGATGACGATCTCGGTGCCCTTGTCGCCCGCGGTGTGGGCCGGCTTGACGAGGGTCTTCTTGGCGGCGGCCTCCCAGGCGGAGTCCTTGCCGTCGCCGCCGAGCTGGGTCACGGCCACGGCGATGCCGGCCGCGACGGCGAGGACGCCGACGGCCGCGCCGCCGACGAGGAGCTGGCGACGGGTCCGCTCCTTCTTCGCCTGCTGTTCGCGCTCGGCGCGCAGCCGCTCGCGGGCGGACTGCTTGTTCTCCCAGTTGTTGCGCTTGCTCATGATGCCGCTTCTCCGTGCTGTGGCTGAGGGGGTTCCGGTCAGGCGGGGAGGGGCCGGGCCGGGGGGCCGCGCCGGATGACGGAGTGGAGGAGCAGGGGGCGCGCCTCGGGCGGGAGGGCGTGCGGGGCGCGCCGTACGGGCGCGGCGGCGGCCCGGACGGCGGGGGTGACGCGGGCCGTGGCCAGGCGCAGCGGGCGGAAGGCCGCGGCACCGGCGGCACGGGCCAGTCGGGCGAGGGCCGTCTCGCCCCGGGCCAGCCAGGCGGCGGCCAGCAGGCCGGCCACGAGGTGGCCGGCGAGCACCAGCCAGGGGCCGGCCCCGGTCCCGGCGGCGCGGGCCAGCGGGCCGCCCACCCCGCCCGGGCCGCAGATCAGGGTGAGGGCGCCGGGCAGCGGCCGGCCGCCGGCGTCGTAGCAGGTGTGCTGTCCGGTGCCGAGCGCGGCGCCGGCGGCCAGCTCCAGCGGGACGAGGAGGGCGGCGATGCGCCCGTACCCCCGTTCGCGGCCGTACAGCGCCCAGGCCGCGGCGTAGACCCCGGCGGCGACCGCGGCCACGACGGTCACGGGGAGCTGCCGGCCGGACAGCAGGACGTGCGAGGAGGTGGACAGCAGTACGCACAGCGCCGTGAACAGGGCCGCCCGCAGGGCCCGCGGCGGTGCTGCCGATATGTCCATATAGCGAGTCTGGCACGTATCGCGGTAAGCGCTGCTTAAAGGGCGATTCATACTGGTCGTACTCGAATGTTCATACGAAGGGTCGCCCGTGCTGTGGGCGACCCCCGGTGAGGGCGTGGCGCCGGAGGCGGGCCGGTACCCTTCAGGACTGCCGAGCCCCCTGTTCCCGTCCGCCCCGCCGGAGGTCCTCCACCGTGAGCAAGCCGCCCTTCACGCACCTGCACGTCCACACCCAGTACTCGCTGCTGGACGGTGCCGCGCGGCTCAAGGACATGTTCAATGCCTGCAGAGAGATGGGCATGACGCATATCGCCATGACCGATCACGGCAACCTGCACGGCGCGTACGACTTCTTCCACCAGGCCAAGAAGGCCGAGATCACCCCGATCATCGGCATCGAGGCGTACGTGGCCCCCGAGTCCCGCCGCAACAAGCGGCGCATCCAGTGGGGCCAGCCGCACCAGAAGCGCGACGACGTCTCCGGCTCCGGTGGTTACACCCACAAGACCATCTGGGCGGCGAACAGGACCGGCCTGCACAACCTCTTCCGGCTCTCCTCGGACGCCTACGCCGAGGGCTGGCTCACCAAGTGGCCCCGGATGGACAAGGAGACCATCTCCCAGTGGTCCGAGGGGCTGATCGCCTCCACCGGCTGCCCCTCCGGCGAGCTCCAGACCCGGCTGCGCCTCGGCCAGTACGAGGAGGCCCGCAAGGCCGCGGGCGAGTACCAGGACATCTTCGGCAAGGACCGCTACTTCCTGGAGCTGATGGACCACGGCATCGAGATCGAGCGCCGGGTCCGCGAGGACCTGCTGAAGATCGGCAAGGAGCTGGGCATCCCGCCGATCGTCACCAACGACTCGCACTACACCTACGCGCACGAGGCGAGCGCCCACGACGCCCTGCTCTGCATCCAGACCGGCAAGAACCTCTCCGACCCCGACCGCTTCAAGTTCGACGGCTCCGGCTACTACCTCAAGTCCACCGACGAGATGTACGCCGTGGACTCCTCCGACGCCTGGCAGGAGGGGTGCCGCAACACCCTTCTCGTCGCCGAGCAGATCGACACCACCGGCTGGTTCGAGAAGCGCGACCTGATGCCGAAGTTCGACGTCCCCGAGGGGTACACCGAGATCACCTGGTTCCAGGAGGAGGTCCGGCGGGGCATGGCCCGCCGCTTCCCCGGCGGGGTGCCCGACGACCGCCAGAAGCAGGCGGAGTACGAGATGGACGTCATCATCCAGATGGGGTTCCCGGGCTACTTCCTCGTCGTCGCCGACTTCATCATGTGGGCGAAGAAGAACGGCATCGCCGTCGGCCCCGGCCGGGGCTCCGCGGCCGGCTCGATCGTCGCGTACGCCCTGGGCATCACCGACCTCGACCCCATCCCGCACGGCCTGATCTTCGAGCGGTTCCTCAACCCCGAGCGCATCTCGATGCCCGATGTCGACATCGACTTCGACGAGCGCCGGCGCTCCGAGGTGATCCGGTACGTCACCGAGAAGTACGGCGCCGACAAGGTCGCCATGATCGGCACCTACGGCACCATCAAGGCCAAGAACGCGATCAAGGACTCGGCCCGCGTCCTCGGCTACCCGTACGCCATGGGCGACCGCATCACCAAGGCCATGCCCGCCGACGTCCTCGGCAAGGGCATCCCGCTCTCCGGCATCACCGACCCCAGCCACCCGCGCTACAGCGAGGCGGGCGAGGTCCGGGCGATGTACGAGAACGAGCCGGACGTGAAGAAGGTCATCGACACCGCGCGCGGCGTCGAGGGCCTGGTCCGGCAGATGGGTGTGCACGCGGCCGGCGTGATCATGTCCAGCGAGACGATCACCGACCACGTCCCGGTCTGGGTGAGGCACTCCGACGGCGTCACCATCACCCAGTGGGACTACCCGAGCTGTGAGTCGCTCGGCCTGCTGAAGATGGACTTCCTCGGCCTGCGCAACCTCACGATCATGGACGACGCCGTCAAGATGGTGAAGGCCAACAAGGGGATCGACATCGATCTCCTGAGCCTCCCGCTCGACGACCCCACGACCTTCGAGCTGCTCCAGCGCGGCGACACCCTCGGCGTCTTCCAGTTCGACGGCGGGCCCATGCGGTCCCTGCTGCGGCTGATGAAGCCCGACAACTTCGAAGACATCTCCGCCGTGTCCGCCCTGTACCGGCCGGGCCCGATGGGCATGAACTCGCACACCAACTACGCGCTCCGCAAGAACGGCCAGCAGGAGATCACGCCGATCCACCCCGAGCTGGAGGAGCCGCTCGAAGAGGTCCTCGGCGTCACCTACGGTCTGATCGTCTACCAGGAGCAGGTGCAGAAGGCCGCCCAGATCGTCGCCGGCTACTCGCTCGGCGAGGCCGACATCCTCCGCCGCGTCATGGGCAAGAAGAAGCCCGACGAGCTGGCGAAGAACTTCGTCTTCTTCAAGGAGGGCGCGAAGAAGAAGGGCTTCTCGGAGGAGGCCATCCAGGCGCTCTGGGACGTGCTGGTCCCGTTCGCCGGCTACGCCTTCAACAAGGCGCACTCCGCCGCGTACGGCCTGGTCTCCTACTGGACCGCCTACCTCAAGGCCAACCACCCGGCCGAGTACATGGCGGCGCTGCTCACCTCGGTCAAGGACGACAAGGACAAGTCCGCGACGTACCTCAACGAGTGCCGCCGCATGGGCATCAAGGTGCTCCCGCCGAACGTCAACGAGTCCGAGGCCAACTTCGCCGCCCAGGGTGACGACGTGATCCTCTTCGGCCTCACCGCCGTCCGGAACGTCGGCGCCAACGTCGTCGACTCGATCATCCGCTGCCGCAAGTCCAAGGGGAAGTACACCTCCTTCCCCGACTTCCTGGACAAGGTCGAGGCGGTCGTCTGCAACAAGCGCACCGTCGAATCGCTGATCAAGGCCGGCGCGTTCGACGAGATGGGGCACACCCGCAAGGGCCTCACCGCGCACTACGAGCCGATGATCGACAACGTGGTGCAGGTCAAGCGCAAGGAGGCCGAGGGGCAGTTCGACCTCTTCGGCGGCATGGGCGAGGAGGACAGCAGCGAGCCCGGGTTCGGGCTCGACGTCGAGTTCTCCGACGTCGAGTGGGAGAAGTCGTACCTCCTCGCGCAGGAGCGCGAGATGCTCGGCCTCTACGTCTCCGACCACCCGCTCTTCGGCATCGAGCACGTCCTCAACGACAAGGCCGACGCCGGGATCAGCCAGCTCACCGGCGGCGACTACGCCGACGGCGCGATCGTCACCATCGGCGGCATCATCTCCGGCCTCCAGCGGAAGATGACCAAGCAGGGCAACGCCTGGGCCATCGCCACCGTCGAGGACCTGGCCGGCTCCATCGACTGCATGTTCTTCCCCGCCACCTACCAGTTGGTCTCCACCCAGTTGGTCGAGGACGCCGTCGTCTTCGTCAAGGGCCGGCTGGACAAGCGGGAGGACATCCCGCGGCTGGTCGCCATGGAGCTGATGGTCCCCGACCTGTCCAACGCGGGCACCAACGCACCGGTGATCATCTCCATCCCCACGGTGAAGGTCACCCCGCCGCTGGTCGAGCGGCTCGGCCAGGTGCTCACCCACCACCGGGGCTCCACCGAGGTGCGCATCAAACTCCAGGGCGCGCGCAAGACGACCGTGCTCCGCCTGGACCGGCACCGGGTCACCCCCGACCCGGCCCTCTTCGGCGACCTGAAGCAGTTGCTCGGGCCGTCCTGCCTGGCCGGCTGACCGACCGGTCGCGTACGACGGAGGGCGCGCCCGCTGACCGCGGGCGCGCCCTCACGTGCATCCGGGCGCCGGTCAGTTGTGGCCGAAGCGCTTCTGCCGGCTCTTGTGGGCCACGTCCGCCGGCGTCACCCGTGTCGACTGGGCCTCCATGGCCGATTTCTGCGCCTCCTGCCGGCCGCGCTCGCTCTGCGTCGCCTTCTGCTGGCTCCGGTCCTGCTTCTTGTTCTTGGCCATGGCCGTTGTTCGCCTCCACTCCGGATGCCCCCCGGGTGTTTCCGCACAACACCCTGGCACGCGCCGACGAAACCCGCATTTCGGTCCATAACCATGTGTGACAGCGATACTTCTCGGCCGCACCCCGTATCCGCCACGCCGATGATCCAGTTCGGACTGATAACCCCCGTGCGGTCGGGCAGACTCCTGGGAAAGCCATGTGACATCCGGGGCACTGCCGTGCCGGGGGCGACCGCATCACCCGACATGCCGGACATGCTGGACTTACGGAGAGAAGGTGCACCGTGGACCGCTGCGTCGTCCTGGTGGACGCCGGGTACCTGCTGGGCGCCGCCGCCAGCCTGCTGGCCGGGGAACCCGCCCGGTCCCGCATCACCGTCGACCACACCACTCTCATCCAGGGCCTGCGCGAACGCGCCGAGGACGACACCCAACGCCCCCTGCTCCGGATCTACTGGTTCGACGGCGCCCCCGACCGGGTGCCCCAGCCCGAGCACCGCCGGCTGCGCGTGATGCCCCGGGTCACCGTCCGGCTCGGCGCCCTCACCCGCACCGACGGCCGCTGGGCGCAGAAGGGCGTCGACGCGGCCATGCACGCCGAGCTCACCGAACTCGCCCGCAACCGGGCCTGCTCCGACATCGTCCTCGTCACCGGCGACGGCGACCTGCTGCCCGGCCTGATGTCCGCCAAGGAACACGGCGTCGCCGTCCACCTCTGGGCCGTCCAGGCCGCCGACGGCGACTACAACCAGTCCGAGGACCTCGTCGCCGAGGCCGACGAACGCCGCGTCCTCGACCGCACCTGGATCACCCGCGCCGTGCGCGCCCGCGAGCTCACCGGGTCCTGCGCGCCCGCGCCCACCGCCGAGCCCGAGATCGCGGCGATCCTCTCCGCGCCGCTGCCCGAGAGCGGTGGGCCGGGGGAGCGGGTCGGGGCGTCGGCCGTCTCCGCCGAGCCGCGCGAGCCCGTACGCAACGGGGTACGGCCCGCGCCCGCGCCCGCCGGCGGCGTCGCCGCGGCCACCGCCGAGCGGGGTGACGTGTCGGGCACCCGGACCGTGCCCACCCCCAAGGACCTCGCCGTCCTCGGCAAGGGGCCCGCCGCCGGGCCGGCCGTGTCCGCGCCGCCCGCCCTCGGGCACCCCAACGCCACGCTGCGGTGGTCCTCCGACCGGGGGCTGGTCGACCGGGGGCCCGGCAACGGCTCCGGAGAGCCTCCCGAGATCGCCGCCCTGCCGACGCTCGCCCAGCTCACCAGCGCGGAACAGCGGTGGGCCGACCGGGAGGAGGACATCACGACGGTCGGAGGCGATCCTTTCGAGGTCGGGCAGGTGTTCGCGCGGCGGTGGACGGAGCGGATCACCGACTCCGTGCATCTACAGCACCTGTCGACGGAGTACCCGCGGATTCCTCATCGGATCGACGGGGAGTTGCTGCGGTACGCGGCGCGGTTCGGATTGCTGGCGCATAAAGACGATCAGATTGACGAGCGGGACCGGTATGCGATTCGGGCCGGGTTCTGGCGGGAGATCGATGCGCGGACCGCTGCGGAGCATGCGCCTGCGGGGGATTGAGGGTGCCCCGGTCCCGCCCTTTCACCGTTTCCTGGGGGCTGCGCCCCCAGACCCCCCTTTTCGCGGCTTCGCCGCTCGTCCTCAAGCGCCGGACGGGCTGGATTTAGCCCGTCCGGCGTTTGAGGACAGCGCCCGGAGGGCGCTTCGGGGGTGCGGGGGCCTGCCCCCGCGAGAAACGGTGAAAGGGCGGGACCGGGGCAACACCCCCGCACCCCCGACGCAGCCGCTCCCCGCCGTACGCGTACCCTCATAGCTCGTGAGGATGGGCGTGAAGCAGGCGGCAGGGCACGCCGGAGAGCCGGTGGTGTGCTCCGTGCGCGGTCTCGTGAAGACGTACGCCGCCGCTCGCGGCCGTCGCGGAACACCGGCCGACCAGGAGATCCGCGCCAGCGACCGCATCGACCTCGACGTCCGCCGAGGCGAGATCTTCGGCCTCCTCGGCCCCAACGGCGCCGGCAAGACCACCCTCGTCCGTCAGCTCACCGGCCTCCTCCGCCCCGACGAGGGCAGCGTCGAGCTGCTGGGGCACGACCTCGTCCGGTACCCGGACCGCGCGGCGCGGCTCGTCGGCTACCTCGGGCAGCAGTCGAGCGCGCTGGACGAGCTGACGGTGGCGCTGGCCGCCGAGACGACCGGGCGGCTGCGCGGTCTCGGGCTGCGGGCGGCGCGGGCCGAGCGGGACGCGGTGCTGGACGAGCTCGGCCTCGGGCCGCTCGCGGGCCGGCCGCTGAAGAAGCTCTCCGGCGGCCAGCGCCGCCTCGCCTGCTTCGCCGCCACGCTGGTCGGCGACCGCCCGCTGCTGGTCCTGGACGAGCCGACCACGGGCATGGACCCGGTCGCCCGGCGCGCGGTGTGGGCCGCCGTCGACCGGCGGCGCGCCGAGCGCGGTGCCACCGTCCTGCTCGTCACCCACAACGTCATCGAGGCCGAGACCGTCCTCGACCGGGTCGCCGTGCTGGAGCGCGGGCGCATCATCGCCTGCGACACCCCGGCGGGGCTCAAGGAACTCGTCGCGGACGAGGTGCGGCTCGACCTCGTCTGGCGGGACGCGCCGCCGCTCGACGTCCCCGAGGTCGCGGCGCTCCGCGACACCGCCACCGAGACCGGCCGCCGCTGGTCGCTGCGGCTCGGCCACGCCGAGGCGCGGGCGGCCGTCGCCGCCGTGACCGGCGGCCCCGCCTTCGCCGCGCTCGACGACTTCACGCTCGCCACGCCCAGCCTTGAGGACGTCTACCTCGCGCTGGGCGGCCGTGCGGAAGGTCTGGTGAAGGGATGACGAGGGCCCGCAGAACGTCCGCCGCCGTGCCGCCGCCGCCCGTACCGAACAGGAGTCGTTCCGCGTGAGTGCTGTGTCCGCAGAAGCGGTGTCCGGAAAGGTACGGGAGCGGGGTGCGGCCCGGCCCCGGCCCGTGGGCGGGGAGCCCGCGCCGCTGGCGCCGCGCGCGCGGCTGCTGCCCGCGCTGGCGGCCGTCTACCGGGCGCAGCTCTCGCGCGCCCGGGTGGCGCGGATCCCGCTGCTGTTCGTGGCGACCTTCCAGTCCGTCGGCATCATGATCCTGATGCGCGGGGTCGTGGACGGCGGCGACGAGGCGCGGGCCGTGGTGGCCGGCTCCAGCGTGCTGGTCGTCGCGTTCGTCGCGCTCAACCTGCTGGCCCAGTACTTCGGCCAGTTGCGGGCGAGCGGCGGGCTCGACCACTACGCGACGCTGCCCGTGCCGCCCGCCGCGGTGGTACTGGGGGCGGCGGGCGCGTACGCCTCGTTCACCGTGCCCGGGACGGCCGTCACCGCCGTCGCCGGCAGCGTGCTGTTCAAGCTGCCGCTGGCCCACCTGTGGGTGCTGGCCGGCGTCATCCCGCTGTCCGGGGCCGCCCTCGCCGGGCTGGGCGCCGCCCTCGGGCTGCTCGCGCCCCGGCAGGAACTGGCGACGCTGCTGGGGCAGCTCGGCATGTCGGCCGCGCTGCTGCTCGGCGTCCTGCCCGTCTCGCACATGCCCGCGCCCATCGCCCTGGCCCGCGACCTGCTCCCGTCGACGTACGGCGTCGAGGCGCTCGCCCGCAGCTTCGACGCGCACCCCGACTGGCTGCTGGTCGCCGGCGACCTCGGCGTCTGCGCGGGCGTCGGCGTCGTCTCGCTCGCCGTCGCCACCTGGGCCTACCGCCGGGCGGCGGTGCGGTGAGGCGCGGGACCCGGGGGACGCGCCGCGCCGCCCGTACTGCCGCCGACGCGACTGCCACGACCTGGCACGATGGCGGGGTGACCGCACCACTGACACCCTCGTCGAACGACCCGACCCCGCCCGGCCACGGAACCCCGGCCCCCTCCTACGAGAGCCGGAGCCTCCTGGACGCGGTGCGCGCCGAACTGCCCGCCGCGGGCGTCGTCGCGGCGGCCGTGACGGTCTCCGGGGCGCTCTTCGGGCTGCTGTGGGTGTGGCTGGCGCCGCACGTGCCGCTGATCTCGGACGGCCGCGCGGTCTTCCTCAAGAACTCGGAGGGCGAGCAGGCGATCGGCGCCGACGGCACCTTCGCCCTGCTGGGCCTGGGCTTCGGCGTGGTGGCCGCGGCCCTCGTCTTCCTCCTCCGGCGGGCCGGCGGCATCGCCGTCGTCGCCGCCCTGGCGGTGGGCGCCCTGCTGGCCTCCGTGCTCGCCTGGCGGCTGGGCGTCTGGCTCGGACCCGCCTCCGACGTGGCGGCCCACGCGCGGGCGGTCGGCAAGGGCGTCGTCTTCGACGCGCCGCTGCGGCTCGGCGCCAAGGGGATGCTGCTGGCCTTCCCGATCGCGGCGATGGCCGTTCACCTGGCCCTCACCGCGGCCTTCGGACCGCGGGACCCGGAACCGGTCCCGCCGTGGGAGGCGGGCGCCGGTTCTCGGTGAGCTTTAGGCCGGGCGGCGGCCGTGGTTGGCTCGGTTCTTCTTGAGACGCCACTTGCGCTTGCGGGTGCGCTTGGACATGTGGGCCCTTTCGTGGGCGGTCGGGTGACGCTTCGCGCTCCTGTCGTAGCGCGGCGTTCCGCCGCCGTCTAGGCCCCGGTCCCTCCCCCAGAGGGGGGACCCCCACTTTCACCGTTTCTTGCAGGGGCTGCGCCCCCGCACCCCCGAAGCGCGCTGCGCGCGCTGTCCTCAAACTCCCCCAGAGGGGGCACCCCCAACGGGCTGATACAGCCCGTCCGGCGTTTGAGGACGAGCGGCGAAGCCGCGACAAGCGGGGTCTGGGGCGCAGCCCCAGGAAACGGCGAAGGTGGGGGTGCCCCCTCTGGGGGAGGGACCGGGGCCCCCTCACACCCGCGCGATGTCCGCGACCTTCGCCCCGGTCAGCCGCACCAGCACCCCCGGCTCCAATTCCACTTCCAGCCCCCGGCGCCCCGCCGACACATGGATCGTGGGATGCGCGAGCGCGGACGCGTCGACGGCAGTCGGGAGCCGCTTCCGCTGGCCCAGTGGCGAGATGCCACCCCGCACGTACCCGGTGCTGCGCTCCGCCGCCGCCGGATCCGCCATCGCGGCCCGCTTGCCGCCCACCGCCGCCGCCAGGGCCTTCAGGTCCAGGGAGCCGCTGACGGGGACGACGGCCACCGTCAGGGCGCCGTCCACCTCCGCGACCAGGGTCTTGAAGACACGCCCGGGCTCCACACCGAGAGCGTCGGCGGCCTCCTCGCCGTAGGACGCGGACGCCGGGTCGTGGGTGTAGGCGTGCAGGGAGAAGGGGGCGCCCGCCTTCTCCAGGGCGACCACGGCGGGGGTGCCGCCTGACGTACCTGCGGCTTTCTTCGCCAACTCGGCTTCGCCTCCGCTCAGTTGGGACTCGTCGGCTGCCGGGTGAAGTCCACCGCCGGCAGCGAGGGGAGCTTACCGATCAAGGCGGTCTCGGTGCGCAGGAGTTTCAGCTCGTCCGCCAGCCGGGAGGCGGTGTCGGGCGCCTGGAGCAGCCGCTGTTTGGCCGGGACGTCGAGCATGGTGGCCGAGGCGACCAGGTAGGACAGGACGGACGGCTCCTCCGGGATGTCCTGCCGGCCGGAGAGGGTCCGTTCGCTGGCCCCCGCGAGCCGCTTCTGGTAGGCGCGGAACGCCCGCAGCACCCCTGAGGCGAGCGCGCCGGCGCCCTCGCCCGGACGTTCCTCCAGCGGTTCCGTCTCGCCGGTGAGGAACGGGCCCGTCGCGTCCACCGACAGCAGCCGGAACCGGGTCGTCCCGGTGGCGAGGACCTCGAACGTGCCGTCCGGCCGTTCCCGCAGGGTCGCGGCCTCCGCGACGCAGCCGACGGCGTGGAAGGCGGCCATCGGGTCCGGGCCGAAGCCCGTCGCGGGGCCCGGCTCCGGCCGGGTCTCCGCCGGCAGCCCCGGGGCGCTGTGCGCCACCTCGAAGCCGTCGCGGATGGCCACGACCCCGAACCGGCGCGGGGCGTCGTCGGGCAGTTCCGCGAGGTGGCGCATCATCGCGCGGTACCGCTGCTCGAAGACGTTCAGAGGCAGGACGAGGCCCGGGAACAGCACCGAGTTGAGGGGGAAGATCGGGAGGCGCGCGGTGGTCACAGCCGGTAAGCCTAGGCCCTGCGGGGGCGGGAGCGCTCCCTTCCGACCGGTCCCCGGTCTCCGCGGCCGTCGGCGACCTCGGTCACTGCCGGCGCAGCAGCCGCGACGCGCCCGCCGCGACCGTCGTGGCCAGCACCCAGCCGACCAGCACCAGCGCCGTGGCCAGCCACTGCCCCGCCCCGCTGGTCTTCCACGCCCCGCCCTGCCCCAGGTCCACGACGGGCAGCAGCAGGTCGAGGGTGTAGAGCGCGGCGTTCCAGGTCGGCGCGCCCTCCTGTGGCTTGACCGGCGGCAGCGGGTGCCGGGCGAACCACAGGGTGCCCAGCGCCCACAGCACCGCCATCCACAGCGCGGCCCGTCCGGGGCGGTAGCCGTAGGCCACCGTCCAGTCCTGGAGGTAGCCCCACGCCTTCCCGGCCAGGGGCAGCGTCTCGCGGCGGCGGCGCTGCTTGGCGAGCAGCACCGCCCGGGCGTCGGTGTCCTCGCCGCTGACCCGCAGCGAGGCGGCCAGGCACTCGTAGGGTTCGGGCGCGTACTCCGGGGTCGCGGCGGCCACCCACTCCAGCCGCCGGGCCAGCGGGAACGAGCCGTGCGGTATCAGCGTCTCGTACGAGAACCCGGCCATCACCAGCCCACCCGGGCCGGGCCAGCTCTCCCACCGGTCGACGAGGTTGACCACCCGCGCGCCGGACAGCACCACCCGCCCGTGCTCCGGCCGCTGCCCGAGGAAGCGCAGCTCCGGCGTCTGGATCCGGCGCAGCGACACCTCCTGGCCGTCGGACAGCAGCAGCCGTGCCCCGCTGAAGTCGAGCGCGTCGCCGAACCGCCCGTCGTCCAGCCGCATCCCGCCCTCGCAACTGAAGTTCCGCAGCCGCGTCCCGTAGGCCGGGCCGCTCGGGGAGATGCCGTACGGGGGCGTGGCGCCCGAGACGACCGGGCCCTCCTCGGCGGCGGGCGTGAGGTAGACGGTCCGCTCGACGGTGAGCTGCGGGGCGTTGAGCGCCCGCCGGCCGAAGGGGTTGCTGAGGGTGGTGCCGCGCAGGCTGAGGGAGGCCCCTATCTTCGCGCCGCGCAGGCTCAGTTCCCCGTACGCCCGGGCGAGCTCCGCCTGGAGGTCCTGGCCGACGGTGAGGCCGTCGGCGGCGATGCACACCCCGCGCCGGTCGCGGCGGACCACGGCCTGGTTGAGCAGCAGGTCGGTGCCGACCCGGGCGTCGCTGAGCCGGATGCCGCGCCGGACCACGCAGCGCGGCAGGTGCAGGTCGCCCTCGGTGTGCAGCCGGGCGGCCTCCAGCCGGGGGAGGGAGCAGCCCACCAGCCGCAGGGTGGTGAACCGGCACTCGGGCAGCAGCACCTGCTGTTCGAAGCGGCAGTTCTGCAGCTCCACGTAGGGGACGACCGTGCCGCCGGACAGGTCGAGCAGCCCGGTGATCTGCACGCCGTTGAGCTTGAGCGCCGGCACCCGGCCGGGTAACGCCGGCGGGCCGTCCAGCAGCAGCAACGCGATCACCCGGGCCCGTACACTGCGCTCGGGGCCCCAGGTGTAGGGGCCGTCGGGGTCGTTCCGCTCCGGGTGCGGGGTGCGCAGGTCGTGGGTGGTGCCGCAGCGGAAGGCCTGCCACATGCCCCGTTCGGCCGGGGTGAGCTCCAGGCCGGGGGGCGGATCTCCGTCGGAGGACGCGGTCACGGTTCCCTCCCTCTCGAGCGCCCGGTCCGGCGCCGCACGCCTGTGACTCCCGTGGCGCCGACCGCGCGTACTGGCTCGATTCCCGGTGGGTGACCGCTTGAACACGCAGCGTGCGACGACTTTGACGGGCGCCCGTCAAGGGCGTCCCCGGGTGGGTGCGGCGGAGTGAAGATCGATTCCCGTGCGGCGTATCACTGGGTGGTACGGAGAGCCGTGCGCCGGGACGGGTCTGAGACAATTGGCCATGTGATCTCCCGAATCGATCTGCGCGGCGGAGCCGTCACCGACGGCGTCATCGACCGCGACCTGCTGCCCCGAGCCGAACTCGACGTCGAGGCCGCCCTGGAGAAGGTGCGGCCCATCTGCGAGGACGTGCATCATCGCGGGACGGCGGCACTGATCGACTACGCGGAGAAGTTCGACGGCGTCACCATCGACCGGGTGCGCGTCGCGCCCGAGGCGATCGAGCGCGCCCTGGCCGAGCTGGACCCGGCGGTCCGCGCCGCCCTGGAGGAGTCCATCCGCCGCGCCCGCCTCGTCCACCGCGAGCAGCGCCGCACCGACAAGACCGTCACCGTCGTCCCCGGCGGCACGGTCACCGAGCGCTGGGTGCCTGTCGAGCGCGTCGGCCTGTACGTGCCGGGCGGCAACGCCGTCTACCCGTCGTCCGTCGTGATGAACGTCGTGCCCGCGCAGGAGGCCGGTGTCGCCTCGCTGGCCGTTTCGTCCCCGCCGCAGAAGGCCCCTTCTCCTGATCATTGGGGCGGCGGCCTCCCGCACCCGACGATCCTCGCCGCCTGCGCCCTGCTCGGCGTCGACGAGGTGTACGCGGCCGGCGGCGCCCAGGCCATCGCCATGTTCGCCTACGGCACCGACGAGTGCCGGCCCGCCCAGTTGGTCACCGGCCCCGGCAACATCTGGGTCGCCGCCGCCAAGCGGCTGCTCAAGGGCCGCATCGGCATCGACGCCGAGGCCGGCCCGACCGAGATCGCCATCCTCGCCGACGACACCGCCGACGCGGCGCACGTCGCCGCCGACCTGATCAGCCAGGCCGAGCACGACACGCTGGCCGCCGCCGTCCTCGTCACGCCCTCCGAGGCGCTCGCCGAGGCCGTCGAGGCCGAGCTGAAGACCCAGGTCGCCGCGACGAAGCACGTCGAGCGGATCACCGAGGCGCTGGCCGGCCGGCAGTCCGGGATCGTCCTCGTCGACGACCTCGACCAGGGCCTCGCCGTCGTCGACGCCTACGCCGCCGAGCACCTGGAGATCCAGACCGCCGACGCCTCCGCCGTCGCCGCCCGGGTCCGCAACGCCGGCGCGGTCTTCGTCGGCCCGTACGCGCCCGTCTCCCTCGGCGACTACTGCGCCGGCTCCAACCACGTCCTGCCCACCGGCGGCTGCGCCTGCCACTCCTCCGGCCTGTCCGTGCAGTCCTTCCTGCGCGGCATCCACGTCGTGGACTACAGCCGCGACGCGCTCGCCGACGTCACCCACCACGTGGTGACGTTGGCGGAGGCGGAGGACCTGCCGGCGCACGGCGCGGCGCTCAAGGCGCGGTTCGACTGGAAGGTCCCTGGTAAGAGCGCGTGACCCGCATCGACGACCTTCCCCTCCGGGACGAACTGCGCGGCAAGACCCCCTACGGCGCGCCGCAGCTCGACGTCCCCGTCCGGCTGAACACCAACGAGAACCCCTACCCGCTGCCCGAGGCCCTGGTCGCCCGGATCGCCGAGCGCGTCGCCGAGGCCGCCCGGCACCTCAACCGCTACCCCGACCGGGACGCGGTCGAGCTGCGCACCCGGCTCGCCGAGTACCTCACCCGTACCGGCGGGCACGTGGTCGGGTGCGCGAACGTGTGGGCGGCCAACGGCTCCAACGAGGTCCTCCAGCAGGTGCTCCAGACCTTCGGCGGGCCCGGGCGTACGGCGATGGGCTTCGAGCCCTCGTACTCGATGCACGCCCTGATCTCGCGCGGTACCGGCACCGACTGGCTCGCCGGGCCGCGCCGGGACGACTTCACCATCGACGTGGACGCGGCGGTCGCGGCCATCGCCGAGCACCGCCCCGACGTGGTCTTCGTCTGCTCGCCCAACAACCCCACCGGCACCGCCGTGGACGCGGAGACCGTGCTGCGGCTGTACGACGCGGCGCAGGCGGCCAAGCCGTCGATGGTCGTCGTGGACGAGGCGTACGGCGAGTTCAGCCACCACCCGTCGCTGCTGCCCCTGATCGAGGGCCGGCCGCACCTCGTCGTCTCGCGGACGATGTCCAAGGCGTTCGGCGCGGCCGGGCTGCGGCTGGGCTACCTGGCCGCCGACCCGGCGGTGGTGGACGCCGTCCAGTTGGTCCGGCTGCCGTACCACCTCTCGTCCGTCACCCAGGCGACCGCCCTCGCGGCGCTGGAGCACACCGACACGCTGCTCGGCTACGTCGAGCGGCTCAAGTCCGAGCGGGACCGCCTGGTCGCCGAGCTGCGGGCGATGGGCTGCGAGGTCACCGCGTCCGACGCGAACTTCGTCCAGTTCGGGGTGTTCGAGGACGCCCACGCCGCCTGGCAGGCCATTCTCGACCGGGGCGTCCTGGTCCGGGACAACGGCGTGCCCGGCCGGCTGCGGGTCACCGCGGGCACCCCCGAGGAGAACGACGCGTTCCTGGACGCGGTGCGCGCCGTCATGAAGGAGAACCGATGAACCACCGCGTGGGTCGCGTCGAGCGGACCACCAAGGAGACGTCCGTCCTGGTCGAGATAGACCTCGACGGGACCGGGCAGGTCGACGTGTCGACGGGGGTCGGCTTCTACGACCACATGCTCGACCAGTTGGGCCGGCACGGGCTGTTCGACCTCACCGTCAAGACCGACGGCGACCTGCACATCGACACCCACCACACCATCGAGGACACCGCCCTCGCGCTGGGCGCCGCCTTCCGGCAGGCGCTCGGCGACAAGGTGGGCATCTACCGGTTCGGCAACTGCACGGTCCCGCTGGACGAGTCGCTGGCCCAGGTGACCGTCGACCTCTCCGGCCGGCCGTACCTGGTGCACACCGAGCCCGAGAACATCGCGCCGATGATCGGCACCTACGACACCACGATGACCCGGCACATACTGGAGTCCTTCGTGGCGCAGGCGCAGATCGCGCTGCACGTCCACGTGCCGTACGGGCGCAACGCGCACCACATCGTGGAGTGCCAGTTCAAGGCGCTGGCGCGGGCGCTGCGGTACGCGTGCGAGCGCGACCCGCGCGCCGCCGGAATTCTCCCGTCCACGAAGGGTGCGCTGTGAACGGCCTCTCCACCGCCCTGATCCTGGTCGGGCTCTTCCTCGTCGGCGGGATCATCTCCTTCGCCAAGCAGGGGATGCCCAAGGGCGTCATCGTGCTGCTGGGGATCGGTGCCGCGATGGCGCTGACCGCCGGGGTGATGCGGATCGAAAGCCTGTGGTCATGAGCAAGAAGGTCGTCGTCTTCGACTACGGGTTCGGCAACGTCCGGTCGGCCGAGCGGGCCCTCGCCCACGTCGGCGCCGATGTCGAGATCACCCGCGACTTCGACCGGGCCATGAACGCCGACGGCCTCCTCGTCCCCGGCGTCGGAGCCTTCGCCGCCTGCATGCGGGGACTGCGGGAAGCGCGCGGCGACTGGATCGTCGACCGGCGGCTGTCCGGCGGCCGGCCCGTGATGGGCATCTGCGTCGGCATGCAGGTCCTCTTCGCCCGCGGCGTCGAGCACGGCGTCGAGACCGACGGCCTGGACGAGTGGCCCGGCACGGTCGAGCCGCTCAAGGCCCCGGTCGTCCCGCACATGGGGTGGAACACCGTCGCCCCCGCCGAGGGCTCCGCCCTCTTCGCCGGGCTCGACGCCGACACCCGCTACTACTTCGTGCACTCCTACGCCGTCCGCGACTGGAGCCTCGAAGTCACCAACGAGGCCATCAAGCCGCCCCTGGTGACCTGGGCCGAGCACGGCGAGCCGTTCGTCGCGGCCGTCGAGAACGGGCCCCTGTGGGCCACCCAGTTCCACCCCGAGAAGTCCGGCGACGCCGGATCCCAGCTCCTCACCAACTGGATCGGAACCCTGTGACCAAGCTCGAACTCCTCCCCGCCGTAGACGTCCGCGACGGCCAGGCGGTGCGTCTGGTCCACGGCGAGTCGGGCTCCGAGACCTCGTACGGCGACCCGCTCGCCGCCGCCCGCGCCTGGCAGGACGCCGGCGCCGAGTGGCTGCACCTGGTCGACCTGGACGCCGCCTTCGGCACCGGCGACAACCGGGAGCGGATCGCCGAGGTCGTCCGGGCCATGGACATCAAGGTCGAGCTGTCCGGCGGCATCCGCGACGACGCCTCGCTGGCCGCCGCCCTCGCCACCGGCTGCACCCGCGTCAACCTCGGCACCGCCGCCCTGGAGACCCCCGAGTGGGTCGCCAAGGTCATCGCCCAGCACGGCGACAGGATCGCCGTCGGCCTCGACGTGCGCGGCACCACCCTGCGCGGCCGCGGCTGGACCCGCGACGGCGGCGACCTCTACGAGACGCTCGCCCGCCTCGACTCCGAGGGCTGCGCCCGCTACGTCGTCACCGACATCGCCAAGGACGGCACCCTCCAGGGCCCCAACCTGGAACTGCTGAAGAACGTCTGCGCGGCCACCGACAAGCCGGTCGTCGCCTCCGGCGGAGTCTCCTCCCTTGACGACCTCCGGGCGATCGCCAGTCTGGTACCGGAAGGTGTCGAAGGCGCGATCGTGGGCAAGGCCCTCTACGCGAAGGCGTTCACCCTGGAAGAGGCCCTGGAGGCAGTGTCCGTATGAGTGAGACCCCGGCCCCGCAGCGCGTGCAGACAGACAGCCCCTGGGAAGCGACGATCGGCTTCGCGCGTGCCGTGGCGGCCGGGGACCGGGTGCACGTCGCCGGGACCATGCCGCTGGTCGACGGCGTCCTCGTCGGCGAAGGCGACCCGTACGAGCAGGCCCGGGCCGCCTTCTCCAACGCGCTCGCCGCGCTGGAGCGGTTCGGCCTCGGCCCCGAGTCCGTCGTCCGCACCCGGATGTACCTGACCCACGCGCGGGACGTCGACGAGGTCGGCCGCGCCCACAAGGAACTCTTCGACGGGATCCGGCCCGCCGCGACCATGGTCGTCGTGTCCGGCTTCGTCGACTCGCGCGTCCTGGTCGAAGTAGAAGTAGAAGCATTCAGAGGAGTAACGGCGTGACCCTCGCGGTCCGAGTCATCCCCTGCCTGGACGTGGACAACGGCCGGGTCGTCAAGGGGGTCAACTTCCAGAACCTGCGCGACGCGGGCGACCCCGTCGAGATGGCCCGCCTCTACGGGCGGGAGGGCGCCGACGAGCTCACCTTCCTCGACATCACGGCCTCCTCCGGCAACCGCGAGACCACCTACGACGTGGTCCGGCGGACCGCCGAGCAGGTCTTCATCCCGCTGACCGTGGGCGGCGGGGTGCGGACCGCCGACGACGTCGACAAGCTGCTGCGCGCCGGGGCCGACAAGGTCGGCGTCAACACCGCCGCCATCGAGCGGCCGGACCTCGTGCGGGAGATCGCCGAGCGGTTCGGGCGGCAGGTGCTCGTGCTGTCCGTCGACGCGCGGCGGACGCCGTCCGGGTCCTTCGAGGTCACCACGCACGGCGGACGGCGGGGGACCGGGATCGACGCGGTCGAGTGGGCACACCGGGCGGCCGAGCTCGGGGCCGGGGAGATCCTGCTCAACTCCATGGACGCGGACGGGACGAAGGACGGGTACGACACGGAGATGATCACCGCTGTGCGGCGGCATGTGTCGGTGCCGGTCATCGCCAGCGGTGGGGCGGGGAAGCTCGCCGATTTCGCGCCGGCGGTGGCCGCCGGGGCGGACGCGGTGCTGGCCGCTTCCGTCTTCCACTTCGGCGATCTGCGGATCGGGGAGGTCAAGGGGGCGCTGCGGGATGCGGGGCATCCCGTGCGGTGAGGTCTGCCCCTGACCCGCCCTTTCGCCGTTTCTTGCGGGGGCTCCGCACCTGCACCCCCGGACGGGCTGAAATCAGCCCGTCCGGCGTTTGAGGACAACCGCGCGGAGCGCGGTTTCGGGGGTCTGGGGGCTTGCCCCCAGGAATCGGCGAAGGGGTGGGACCGGGGCGCCCTCAAATCCCCAGCCGCGCCGCCAGCAGCTTCGCCTTCGCGACCTCGTCGCCTTCCAGTTCCACCCGCGCGGCGGCCTGCCGCCCGAAGGCGAACAGCGTCAGCTCACTGGGTTCACCGGTGACGGTCACCACCGGGACGCCCCGGTTGCCGACCGCCGTGCGCCCGTCGGGGCGGCGGAGGACGAGTCCGACGGGAGCCTTGCGGCCGAGGACGCGGGCCATCTTCTCCAGGCGGGACCAGAGCGCGTCGGCGAAGACGGGGTCGAGTTCGCGGGGCGTCCAGTCGGGCTGGGCGCGGCGGACGTCCTCGGTGTGGACGTAGAACTCGACGGTGTTCGCCGCCTCGTCGATCTGCTTGAGGGCGAACGGCGAGGTGCGCGGCGGCCCGGTGCGGATGAGCTGGATCAGTTCCTCGTACGGCTTGGCGGCGAACTCGGACTGCACCCGCTCCAGGCGGGCGGCCAGCGGTTTGAACAGGGCGCCGGCCGCGGCGTCCGAGCGGCGTTCGCGCACCACGATGTGGGCGGCGAGGTCGCGGGCGCTCCACCCCTGGCAGAGCGTCGGGGCGTTCGGACCCGCGGTCTCCAACAGATCCGCGAGAAGCAGGCGTTCGCGCTGTGCGTGGGTCGACATGGCGGCAGCCTACGGTCGGCGCCGCCGCCGTGCCACGGCGCCGCGCCCGCCGGGTGCCCGGCCGCGGCGCCCCGGCCCCGGTCTACTCGGGCAGCGGTGCCGTCAGCTTGGCGCCGCCCGGCTTGTCGCTGCGGGCGATCCAGCAGGTGACGCGGCGCTCCCCGGTCAGCAGGTACGTCCGCTCGTTGGGGTAGAGCGCGAAGTAGTAGTACAGGCGGCCGTCGTTCACGGCGCGAAGCCGCCGCTCGGCGTCCGGCTTGCAGAGCCCCCGGGCCTTCTCCTGGATGTCCGTCTCGGTCAGCAGGCCGTTGCTCAGCGTCCGGTTGGTGATCGCCTCGCCGTCGTGGCTGCCGTCGCAGGACTTCTTCTCCACGCGGGTGACGGACGGGGTCATCGCCGGGTGGTCGAAGCACTCGCCGGGCTTGACGACGACCATGGGCACCACGATCGACGAGGAGCCGGAGGGCGACGGCTCGGCGGTGGGCGTCGGCGGGAGGGGTATGTGCGGGAGCGTGGGGAGGGGGGACGGTCTGGACGTCGGGGCGTCGCTCGACGAGGCGCTGGGCGTGGAGGAGCCCTTGGCGGCCGGTTTGTCGTCGCCTCCGGAGTCCTTGTTCGCGTAGATGACGCCGCCCACGATCAGGCCGACCACCAGCACCGCGCCGACCACGATGGCGGCGATCTTCGCCCCGCCGCCCCCCGAGGGCGGCGGGGGCGTGCCGGGCTGCGACCCGTAGGGGCCGTATCCGGGCGGCTGGTTCTGGCCGTAGGGCTGCTGCGGGCCCTGCCCGTAAGGGGACTGGCCGCCGTAGGGGGACTGGCCGCCACCGTACGGCGGGGGCTGCTCCGGCGGCGGGCCGAAGCCCGTCGGCGGTCCGAAGCCGCCGCCGCCCCCGGGCGGCTGCGGCGGGTTGGAGGGAGGGGGAGGAGGCGGTGAGGTCATGACGGAAGCATGCCGTATCCCTCGGACATCCATGCGACCGGTCCAAGAGCGGCACAATGGCTCCATGAACGGCAACGCCCTTTCCAGTTCCGAGCCCGCGCGGCCGGCCCCGGCCGTCCCGGACGCCCCGGCCGTCCCCGGCAGCACCGCGCTCGACCCCGCGGTCGCCGCGCGCCTCAAGCGCACCGCCGACGGGCTCGTGCCGGCCGTCGCCCAGCAGTACGACACGGGCGAGGTGCTGATGCTCGGCTGGATGGACGACGAGGCGCTGCACCGCACCCTCACCACCGGCCGGTGCACCTACTGGAGCCGCAGCCGCAACGAGTACTGGGTCAAGGGGGACACCTCCGGTCACGTCCAGCGGGTGAAGTCCGTGGCCCTGGACTGCGACGGCGACACCCTCCTGGTCAAGGTCGACCAGACCGGCCCGGCGTGCCACACCGGGACGCGCACCTGTTTCGACGCCGGTGACCTGCCCCTGGGCCAGTAGGCTCCGCTGCCATGGCTGCCACCACCGCTTCCGGCCCCGCTCCCGGTCCCGCTCAGGTCCCCGACGCCGACACCTTCCGCGCGCTGGCCAAGGACCGCCGGGTCATCCCGGTCACCCGGCGCTTCCTCGCCGACGGCGACACCCCGGTCGCCCTCTACCGCAAGCTCGCCGCCGAACGGCCGGGTACCTTCCTGCTGGAATCCGCGGAACAGGGCCGCAGTTGGTCGCGGTACTCCTTCATCGGCGTCCGCAGCGCCGCCACCCTCACGGCACGCGACGGCGAGACCCACTGGCTGGGCACCCCGCCCGTCGGCGTTCCCACCGACGGCGACCCGCTGCGCGCCCTGCGCGCCACCGTCGAGGCCCTGCACACCCCGCGCGACCTCATCGAGGGCGCCGGGCTGCCGCCCTTCACCGGCGGCATGGTCGGTTACCTGGGCTACGACGTCGTGCGCCGCCTGGAGAAGATCGGCGACCGGCACGGGGAGGGCGACGGGCTCGGGCTGCCCGAACTCACCATGCTGCTCACCTCGGACCTCGCCGTCCTCGACCACTGGAACGGCACGGTCCTGCTGATCGCCAACGCGATCAACCACAACGACCTGGAGACGGGCGTCGACGAGGCGTACGCGGACGCCGTCGCCCGCCTCGACGCGATGACCGCCGACCTGCACCGGGCCGTCCCCACCCACCCCACGGTGCTGCCGTCCGCCGAGCTGCCGGAGTTCACCGCCCGCTGGGGCGGCGCCGACTACCAGGCGGCCGTCGAGGACATCAAGGAGCGCATCCGGGCCGGCGAGGCGTTCCAGGTGGTGCCCTCCCAGCGGTTCGAGACGCCGTGCGCGGCCTCCGCCCTGGACGTCTACCGGGTGCTGCGGGCGACCAACCCGAGCCCGTACATGTACCTGTTCCGGTTCGACGGGTTCCAGGTCGTCGGCTCCAGCCCCGAGGCGCTGGTGAAGGTCGAGGACGGGCGGGCCATGGTCCACCCCATCGCCGGCACCCGCCCGCGCGGCGCCACCCCGCAGGCCGACGCCGCCCTCGCCGAGGAACTCCTCGCCGACCCCAAGGAGCGCGCCGAGCACCTGATGCTCGTCGACCTCGGCCGCAACGACCTCGGCCGGGTCTGTGAGCCGGGCAGCGTCGAGGTCGTCGACTTCATGTCGATCGAGCGCTACAGCCACGTCATGCACATCGTCTCCACCGTCACCGGGCGCCTCGCCCCCGGCCGGACGGCGTTCGACGTGCTCACCGCCTGTTTCCCGGCCGGCACCCTCTCCGGCGCGCCCAAGCCGCGGGCCATGCAGATCATCGAGGAGCTCGAACCGTCCCGCCGCGGCCTGTACGGCGGCTGCGTCGGCTACCTGGACTTCGCCGGGGACTCGGACACCGCCATCGCCATCCGCACCGCCGTCCTCCGTGACGGCACCGCCTACGTCCAGGCGGGCGCGGGCGTCGTCGCCGACTCCGACCCGGTGGCCGAGGACACCGAGTGCCGCAACAAGGCCGCCGCCGTGCTGCGGGCCGTGCACGGCGCCGCCCGGCTCACCCGCCCGGGGGCACCGGCGTGACCCCGGCTGCGCGGCACGCTCGGGCGCAGGGGATAGTGGAAGGGTGAGCGCAGCCGTACCCCACCCCCGCACCCGCACCGAGCCCGGACCCGGCCGGAGCGCCCGGCGCAGCGTCGGCGCCGCCCTGTTCCTGACGGCCGCCGGCGCCGCGCTCGTGCTGCTCGCGGGCGGCCGGACCTGGTCCGAGGGCACGGCGGCGGGCGTCCGGGACGCCGCCCGCGAGCAGGCCACCGGCCAGGACGTCACCGGCCTGCCCGGTGCCCTCGCCATCGTCGGGCTGGCCGCCCTCGTCGCCGTCTTCGCCGTGCGCCGGGCCGGCCGCACGCTGGTCGCCGCGGTGCTGGCGCTGTCCGGCGCGGGCGTCGTCATCGGCTGCGTCACCGGCGCCTCCGACACCGGGGCCCTGGAGGAGAAGGCGGCCAGGACCACCGGCCTGTCCAGCGCCGCCGTCGAGCACGTCACCCACACGCCGTGGCCCTGGGTGGCCCTGGCCGGCGGCGTCCTGCTGCTGCTCGCCGGGCTGCTCGCGCTGCGCTACGGCCGCCACTGGCCCTCCATGGGCGGCCGGTACGAGCGCGACGGCACCCCGCGCGCCCGCCGCCCGCGCCGGGCGCCGGACCCGGAGCGGCCCGAGGAGATCTGGAAGGCCCTCGACCGGGGAGAGGACCCCACCGGCGACCCCGCGCCCCGATAGCCGCCGCCGGGGGCGTCCCCAGGCCCACCCCACGTCGAGCCGGTCACCGGCCGTCAGGAACAATGACCATGAGGGTCATGCGCCCGCAGGCGCGATTCGGCGACCCCCAGCAACGAGGAGTCAAGTCATGTCGGGTCAGGTACACCACGGACAGACCCCGGCCGCCTGGACCGGTGTCATCATTTCCTTCATCGGCTTCTGCGTCGCCAGCGCGTTCATCGTGATGGCCAAGCCGGTCGGCTTCTGGGCCGGGGTCGGCGTCATCTTCCTCGGCGCGATCGTCGGCGGCATCATGCGCCTGATGGGCCTCGGCCAGGCCCCCAAGATGGGCTCGCGGCCCAAGGCGGACGCCCAGCCGCAGAACGGCTGACCCGCGGTCCGCCGCACCCACTCCCCCCTCGCGCACGGCGCGGCCCGGGCCCGTACGTCCTCCGTACGAGCGGCCTGAGCCGCGCTTTCGTGTGTCCGCACCGCGGCGGGTTCCCGGCCGCGCGGTCGCGCCCCCGCGCCACCCGGCGGAGACTGGCGGGGTGAGGGAGTCCGCTTCCGGCCCCCGCCGGGCCACCACCGCGCCGTCCGTCCGCCGGCTGGGCGCGCCGCTCGGCGTCGCCGCCGGGCTCGCCGCGGCGGCGGCCCTGGTCCGGACGGTGGACCCGAACGAGCCCGGTCACTACCCCGTCTGCCCGCTGTCGCGCCACACGGGCCTGCTCTGCCCCGCCTGCGGCGGCCTGCGCGGGCTGTACGCCCTGCTGCACGGTGACCTCCCGGCCGCCCTGCGCGCCAACGCCCTGGCCGTCCCGGGCTACGCCGTCTTCGCCGTCCTCTGGGCCGCGTGGTGCGTCCGCGCGGTGCGCCACGACGGCGGGATGCCCCTGGCCCTGCGGCCGGTCCACTGGTGGGGCGTCGGAGTCCTGGTGCTGGCCTTCACCGTGGTGCGGAACCTGCCCTGCGGGGCGGTGCTCGCCCCGTGACGCCGGGCTTCGGCACCGGCGGACGCGACGCCGCCGTCAACCGGATGCACGACCTCCGTCCGACGGCAAGTACCATCACAGTGTGCTGGTGGGATGAGTACGAACCGCATCAGCCCAGATCATCCGAGCCCGGAAGGGGGCCGCTCGCGTGAGTGTGCTCGACGAGATCATCGACGGAGTCCGTGCCGACCTCGCGGAACGGCAGGCGCGCGTCGGCCTCGACGAGCTCAAGGAGCGGGCCGCCAAGGCCCCGCAGGCCAGGGACGGCGCCGCCGCCCTGCGCGGTGAGAACGTCTCCGTGATCTGCGAGGTCAAGCGCTCCAGCCCGTCCAAGGGCGCGCTGGCCGCCATCGCCGACCCCGCCGGGCTCGCCGCCGACTACGAGGCCGGCGGTGCCTCCGTCATCAGCGTGCTGACCGAGCAGCGCCGCTTCGGCGGCTCGCTCGCCGACCTGGAGGCCGTCCGCGCCAAGGTCGACATCCCGGTCCTGCGCAAGGACTTCATCGTCACCGCCTACCAGTTGTGGGAGGCCCGCGCCTACGGCGCCGACCTCGCGCTGCTGATCGTCGCCGCCCTGGAGCAGGAGGCCCTGGTCTCCCTGATCGAGCGGGCCGAGTCCATCGGGCTCACCCCGCTGGTCGAGGTGCACGACGAGGACGAGGTCGAGCGGGCGGTCGCCGCCGGCGCCCGCGTCATCGGCGTCAACGCGCGGAACCTCAGAACGCTGGAGGTCGACCGGGGCACCTTCGCCCGGGTCGCCCCCGAGATTCCGGACGGCATCGTCAAGATCGCCGAGTCCGGGGTGCGCGGCCCGCACGACCTCATCGCCTACGCCAACGACGGCGCGGACGCGGTGCTCGTCGGCGAGTCCCTGGTGACCGGGCGCGACCCCAAGGCGGCCGTCGCCGACCTGGTCGCCGCCGGCGCCCACCCGGCCCTGCGGCACGGCAGGAGCTGAGGACGGCATGACCGCGTACGCGCGCCTGGCCCGGGGGTGCCGCCCCCGGGGCTGCCGCGCGCCGGCGCGGCGGGTGCGCGGACGCCGTGTCCGCTACCACATCGGGTGCGAGCCCGGACAGATCAACGGGCGCCGATGGCGCCGGACCGCTCACCCGTAGCCGGTCCCTTCGGCGAGCGCGCGCGGGGTGTGTCCCCGCGCCTTGCCCGCCGCCCTTTTCTGTCACAGGAGTACCTCCGTGTCCTCTGAGTTCTTCGTTCCCGACCCCGAGGGCCTGGTGCCCAGCGCGGCGGGCTACTTCGGCGCCTTCGGCGGCACCTTCATCCCCGAGGCGCTGGTCGCCGCCGTGGACGAGGTCGCCGTCGCCTACGAGAAGGCCAAGTCCGACCCGTCGTTCGCGGCCGAGCTCGACGACCTGATGGTCAACTACACGGGCCGCCCCAGCGCCCTCACCGAGGTGCCGCGGTTCGCCGAACACGCGGGCGGCGCCCGGGTCTTCCTCAAGCGCGAGGACCTCAACCACACCGGGTCCCACAAGATCAACAATGTGCTGGGCCAGGCGCTGCTCACCAAGCGCATGGGCAAGACGCGCGTCATCGCCGAGACCGGCGCCGGGCAGCACGGCGTCGCCACCGCCACCGCCTGCGCCCTCTTCGGTCTCGACTGCACCGTCTACATGGGCGAGGTCGACACCGAGCGGCAGGCGCTCAACGTCGCCCGGATGCGGATGCTCGGCGCCGAGGTCGTCGCCGTGAAGTCCGGCAGCCGCACCCTGAAGGACGCCATCAACGAGGCGTTCCGCGACTGGGTCGCCAACGTCGACCACACCCACTACCTCTTCGGCACCGTCGCCGGGCCGCACCCGTTCCCCGCCATGGTCCGCGACTTCCACCGGGTCATCGGCGTCGAGGCCCGCCGGCAGATCCTGGAGCGCGCCGGGCGGCTGCCCGACGCGGCCGTCGCCTGCGTCGGCGGCGGCTCCAACGCCATCGGCCTGTTCCACGCCTTCCTGGCCGACGCGGACGTCCGGCTGATCGGCTGCGAGCCGGCGGGACACGGCGTCGAGACCGGCGAGCACGCGGCCACCCTCAGCGCCGGCGAGCCGGGCATCCTGCACGGCTCCCGCTCCTACGTCCTCCAGGACGACGAGGGCCAGATCACCGAGCCGTACTCCATCTCGGCCGGCCTGGACTACCCCGGCGTCGGCCCCGAGCACGCCTACCTCAAGGACTCCGGGCGCGGCGAGTACCGGGCGGTCACGGACGACGCCGCGATGCGGGCGCTGCGGCTGCTGTCCCGCACCGAGGGCATCATCCCGGCCATCGAGAGCGCCCACGCCCTGGCCGGCGCCCTGGAGGTCGGCCGGGAGCTGGGCCGGGACGGCCTGATCGTCGTCAACCTGTCCGGCCGCGGCGACAAGGACATGGACACCGCCGCCCGCTACTTCGGCCTCTACGACACCGACGCCGAGGTGGCCGCCGACCGCACCGACACCGCCGAGATCGAGGGGGACGCCAAGTGAGCGGGAACGCCGAGCTGTTGACCCGTACCCTCGCCGCGGCGAAGGCCGAGGACCGCGCCGCGCTCATCGCCTACCTCCCGGCCGGCTTCCCGACCGTGGACGGCGGCATCGCGGCGATCAAGGCCGTCTTCGACGGCGGGGCGGACGTGGTCGAGGTGGGGCTGCCGCACAGCGACCCCGTCCTCGACGGGCCCGTCATCCAGACCGCCGACGACATCGCCCTGAAGGGCGGCGTCCGGATCGCGGACGTCCTGCGGACGGTGCGGGAGGCCCACGCGGCCACCGGCAAGCCCGTCCTCGTCATGACCTACTGGAACCCCATCGACCGCTACGGCGTCGAGCGCTTCACCGCCGAGCTGGCCGAGGCGGGCGGCGCGGGCTGCATCCTGCCCGACCTGCCCGTCCAGGAGTCGGACCTGTGGCGCGAGCACGCCGCCAAGCACGGCCTGGCGACGGTCTTCGTCGTGGCGCCGAGCAGCAGGGACGCGCGGCTCGCCACCATCACCGCGGCGGGCAGCGGCTTCGTCTACGCGGCCTCCCTGATGGGCGTCACCGGCACCCGCGTGTCCGTCGGCGCCCAGGCCCGGGAGCTGGTCGAGCGCACCCGCGCCACCGGCACCGCGCTGCCCGTCTGCGTGGGGCTCGGCGTCTCCGACGCGGCGCAGGCCGCCGAGGTCGCCGGGTTCGCCGACGGTGTCATCGTCGGCTCCGCGTTCGTCAAGCGGATGCTGGACGCCCCGGACGAGGCGGCCGGGCTCGCGGCGGTGCGGGAGCTGGCAGGGGAGCTCGCGGAGGGCGTCCGCAAGCGGGGCTGATCCCGCACCGGACGAGGCCGGGTACTCCGTTCGAAGGAACCTGGGACCGGGGGTGCGCTGGGGCGCACCCCCGGTTCGTTGTACGGGGACGTGAACGAGAAGAGCAGCAGCGACGGAAAGCGCAGCGCCCGCGAGCGCCTGCAGGAACAGCGCCAGAAGGACATCGCCCGCGCCAAACGCAAGAGGGCGATGATCGCGGGGCTGGCGGTGGTCGGGGTGCTGGGCACCGGCGCCGGCGTCGCGGCCGTCGTCGCGAACACCGGCGGGGAGAAGAAGGACGAGGCCGCGGGCCCGCCGCTGCCCCCGCAGGGAGCCCTCGGCAAGGACGGTTCCACCATCCCCGTCGGCAAGAAGGCGGCCAAGGCCACCCTCACCGTCTACGAGGACTTCCGCTGCCCGGCCTGCGCCCTGTTCGAGAACGCGTACCGGGACACCGTGCGCGACCTGGAGCAGGAGGGCAAGCTCAAGACCGAGTACCACATCGTCACCCTCATCGACCGGAATCTCGGCGGCACGGGCTCGCTGAAGGCGGCCAACGCGGCGGCCTGCGCGCAGGACGTCGGCAAGTTCGCCGCCTACCACGACGTCCTCTACAAGAACCAGCCGCCGGAGACGAAGGACGCCTACGCCGACACCTCCCGGCTGTACGAGCTCGCCGAGCAGGTCCCGGGGCTGAACACCCCCGGCTTCCAGAAGTGCGTGGACGACGGCATGCACGACACGTGGGTGAAGCAGGCGCACGAGGCGTTCCGCAAGGGCTCCTACAAGGCGACCCCGACCGTGCTGCTCAACGGGAAGAGCGTGTACGGGGACCCGGCCCACCCGCTGACCCCGGCGAAGCTGCGCGAGATGACGGTGGCGGCCGCCAAGAAGAAGCACTGAGGCGGGCGGGGTGAAGAAACACTGAGGCGGGCGGGGCGAAGAAGCACTGAGGCGGGCGGGGCTCGCTTCCGCGTGCGGGACCCACTTCCCCGTGTGGGGCGCGGGGCCCGTTACGGAGCTGTTGTCCCGGGTGGGTTGCCGCTCGCGCGCCCCGGCAGGGTAGCGTCGGTGATGCCATGAATCTCGCATACATTCCCAGCCCGTCGACCGGCGTGCTCCACCTGGGGCCGGTCCCGCTGCGCGGCTACGCCTTCTGCATCATCATCGGCGTCTTCGCCGCCGTCTGGCTCGGCAACCGCCGCTGGGTCGCGCGCGGCGGCCGGGTCGGGACCGTCGCCGACATCGCCGTCTGGGCCGTGCCCTTCGGCCTCGTCGGCGGCCGGCTGTACCACGTGATCACCGACTACGAGCTGTACTTCGGTGAGGGGCGGAACTGGGTCGACGCCTTCAAGATCTGGGAGGGCGGGCTCGGCATCTGGGGTGCCGTCGCCCTGGGCGCGGTCGGCGCCTGGATCGGCTGCCGCCGGCGCGGCATCCCGCTGCCCGCCTGGGCCGACGCCGTCGCCCCCGGCATCGCCGTGGCCCAGGCGATCGGCCGCTGGGGCAACTGGTTCAACCAGGAGCTCTACGGCAAGCCGACGGATCTGCCCTGGGCGCTGAAGATCGACGCGGATCCGGGGATCGGACGGATCGCCGGGACGTACCACCCCACGTTCCTGTACGAGTCGCTCTGGTGCCTCGGGGTCGCCGCCCTGGTGATCTGGGCCGACCGGCGCTTCAAGCTGGGGCACGGGCGGGCGTTCGCGCTGTACGTGGCGGCGTACACGGTGGGGCGCTTCTGGACGGAGTACCTGCGGGTCGACGACGCGCATCATGTGCTCGGGCTGCGGCTCAACGGGTGGACGTCGATCGTGGTGTTCCTGGCGGCGGTGGTGTACATCGCCGTGTCCTCGAAGAAGGTCCCCGGGCGGGAGGCCGTGGTCGAGCCGGGCGTCTCCGACGCGGTGCTGGACGAGTCCGGTCCGGACGTGAAGGATGCTCCTCCGGCGAAGCCGGCGGATGCTCCGAAGTCGGCGGATGGCCCTGAGGCGGCCAAGAAGCTCTGAGTGCTGCGCTGGGGCGGGATGGGGGTGCCCCTGTCCCGCCCCTTCCCGTTTCTTGCAGGGGCTGCGCCCCCGCACCCCCAAGCGCCCTGCGGGCGCTGTCCTCAAGCGCCGGACGGGCTGAATCAGCCCGTCCGGCGCTTGAGGACGAGCGGCGGAGCCGCGACAAGGGGGTCTGGGGCGCAGCCCCAGGAAACGGCGAAGGGGTGGGACCGGGGCACCGCAAAACCCCAGGTCAGCGAGGTAAGTTCGGCCTTCCTTGCTAGCGCGGACATGCCATCCGCGCGTACCTTCGAACCGATAGGGATCAGGGCGCAAGGCCCGCCCCCCCCGGCGAAGGAGCAACCCACCATGGCCGTCCTCGACACCGCCGCCACCACCCACATAGCCCACCGCGACAACCACACGCACCGCGATGTGAACGGCGGCTGGCTGCGTCCGGCCGTGTTCGGGGCCATGGACGGCCTCGTGTCGAACCTCGCGCTGCTGACGGGTGTCGCGGGTGGGGACGCGACGTCGCAGACGCTGGTGATCACCGGTCTGGCCGGTCTCGCGGCGGGCGCGTTCTCGATGGCGGTGGGGGAGTACACGTCGGTCGCGTCGCAGCGCGAGCTGGTCCTCGCGGAGCTGGACGTCGAGCGGCGTGAGCTGCGGAAGCACCCGACCGACGAGCTGGAGGAGCTGGCCGCGCTCTACGAGTCGCGCGGGGTGGAGCCGGCGCTGGCGCGCGAGGTGGCGCGGCAGTTGTCGAAGGACCCGGAGCAGGCGCTGGAGATCCACGCCCGGGAGGAGCTGGGCATCGACCCCTCCGACCTGCCCTCGCCGATGACGGCGGCGCTCGCCTCGTTCGGTTCGTTCGCGCTGGGCGCGTTGCTGCCCGTCCTTCCGTACCTGCTCGGCGCGTCGCAGTTGTGGCCCGCGGTGCTGCTGGCGTTGCTGGGGCTGTTCGCCTGCGGTGCGGTCGTCGCCCGGGTCACCGCGCGCGGTTGGTGGTTCAGCGGACTGCGGCAGTTGCTGCTCGGCGGGGCGGCGGCCGGTGTGACGTATCTCCTGGGTATTGCCTTCGGGACCGCCGTCGGGTGATGCTCTATGCGGGCGACCGCATAACGAACACGCGTCACGAGCGGGTTTCCGCGCGGTTTCAACCCTTCGGCAACAGGGCACATCTTCACAAGCGCCCGTGGGCAGTGCGGCCCGCGCCGTGTGCGCTCCATCCTCGTGGGTCTCGTGGATCCCGCCCCTGTTGTCCACATAGTGGAATCCATCTTCCACTGTGCGAGAAGCGGGTCATCATGTAGCCTGCACCAACTTTCGCGGAGGGCCAGCGTCGTCCCTCGGCACATGCACCGCCATGAATGCCAAGACGACGGGAGCGCCGATGCGTTCTGCATCCCACCCCGCTCAGCAGGGGATGTACGACCCCCGCCATGAGCACGACGCCTGTGGCGTCGGCTTTGTCGCGACTCTGACCGGCGAGGCGAGCCACGCCCTGGTGGAACAGGCGCTCACCGTCCTGCGCAACCTGGAGCACCGCGGCGCCACCGGCTCCGAGCCGGACTCCGGTGACGGCGCGGGCATCCTGCTCCAGGTCCCGGACGCCTTCCTCCGCGAGGCCGTGGACTTCGCCCTCCCGGAGCCGGGCGCGTACGCGGTCGGCATCGCGTTCCTGCCCGCCGAGGGCGGAGACGGCCGTGACGCCGTCGTCTCGCGCATCGAGACGATCGCCGCCGAGGAAGGGCTGACCGTCCTCGGCTGGCGTACCGTCCCCGTCGCCCCCGAGCTGCTGGGCAGCGCGGCACGGGCCACCATGCCCGAGTTCCGGCAGTTGTTCGTCTCGGACCGGCACGGCGTCGCCGACGGCGGGAGCACCGGAATCGCGCTGGACCGCAAGGCGTTCGTGCTGCGCAAGCGCGCCGAGCGCGAGGCCGGCGTCTACTTCCCGTCGCTCTCCGCCCGCACGATCGTCTACAAGGGCATGCTGACCACCGGCCAGTTGGAGCCCTTCTTCCCGGACCTGTCCGACCGCCGGTTCGCCACGGCCATCGCGCTGGTCCACTCCCGCTTCTCCACCAACACCTTCCCGAGCTGGCCGCTCGCCCACCCGTACCGGTTCGTCGCCCACAACGGCGAGATCAACACCGTCAACGGCAACCGCAACTGGATGCGCGCCCGCGAATCGCAGCTCGCCTCCGGCCTGTTCGGACCGGCGGAGAGCCTGGAGCGGACGTTCCCCGTCTGCACCCCCGACGCGTCCGACTCCGCCTCCTTCGACGAGGTGCTGGAGCTGCTGCACCTGGGCGGACGTTCGCTGCCGCACAGCGTGCTGATGATGATCCCCGAGGCCTGGGAGCACCACGCCTCCATGGACCCGGCCCGGCGCGCCTTCTACCAGTACCACTCCACCCTGATGGAGCCCTGGGACGGCCCGGCCTGTGTCACCTTCACCGACGGCACCCTCGTCGGCGCCGTTCTCGACCGCAACGGGCTGCGTCCCGGCCGGTACTGGGTCACCGACGACGGGCTGGTCGTCCTCTCCTCCGAGGTCGGCGTCCTGGACATCGACCCCGCCCGGGTCGTCCGCAAGGGCCGGCTCCAGCCGGGGAAGATGTTCCTGGTCGACACGGCTGGGCACCGCATCATCGAGGACGACGAGATCAAGGCCGGTCTCGCCGCCGAGCAGCCCTACCAGGAGTGGCTGGAGGCCGGGCTGATCGAGCTCAAGGACCTCCCCGAGCGTGAGCACATCGTGCACACCCACGCCTCGGTCACCCGCCGCCAGCAGACCTTCGGCTACACCGAGGAGGAGCTGCGCGTCATCCTCGCGCCGATGGCGAACTCGGGCGCGGAGCCGATCGGTTCGATGGGCACGGACTCGCCGATCGCCGCGCTCTCGGCCCGGCCCCGACTGCTCTTCGACTACTTCACCCAGTTGTTCGCCCAGGTCACCAACCCGCCGCTGGACGCGATCCGGGAAGAGCTGGTCACCTCGCTGGTCTCCTCCCTCGGCCCGCAGGGCAACCTGCTGGAGCCGACGGCGGCGTCCTGTCGCAGCGTCACCCTGCCGTTCCCCGTCATCGACAACGACGAGCTCGCCAAGCTCATCCACATCAACGCCGACGGCGACCTGCCCGGCCTCAAGGCCGCCACCCTCTCCGGCCTGTACCGGGTCTCCGGCGGCGGCGAGGCGCTGGCCGCGCGGCTGGAGGCGATGTGCGCGGAGGCCGACGCGGCCATCGCGGCCGGCGCCCGGCTGATCGTCCTCTCCGACCGGCACTCCGACGCCGAACACGCCCCGATCCCGTCGCTGCTGCTCACCTCGGCCATCCACCACCACCTCATCCGCACCAAGCAGCGCACCCAGGTGGGGCTGCTGGTCGAGGCCGGCGACGTCCGCGAGGTGCACCACGTCGCGCTGCTCATCGGTTACGGCGCGGCGGCCGTCAACCCGTACCTCGCCATGGAGTCCGTCGAGGACCTCGTCCGCGCCGGCACGTTCCTCGACGGCATCGAGCCCGAGGACGCCATCCGCAACCTCATCAAGGCGCTCGGCAAGGGCGTGCTGAAGGTGATGTCCAAGATGGGCATCTCCACCGTCGCCTCCTACCGCGGCGCCCAGGTCTTCGAGGCCGTCGGCCTGGACGAGTCCTTCGTCGACACCTACTTCCACGGCACCCCCACCAAGATCGGCGGCGTGGGCCTGGACGTCGTCGCCCGCGAGGTCGCCGCCCGGCACGCCAAGGCGTACCCCGCCACCGGCATCGCCGCCACCCACCGGCGGCTGGACATCGGCGGCGAGTACCAGTGGCGGCGCGAGGGCGAGCCGCACCTGTTCGACCCCGACACCGTCTTCCGGCTCCAACACGCCACCCGCACCCGGCGCTACGACATCTTCAAGCAGTACACCGGGCGGGTGAACGAGCAGTCGGAGCGGCTGATGACGCTCCGCGGGCTGTTCGCGTTCGCGAGCGACCGGGAGCCCGTCCCTCTCGACGAGGTCGAGCCGGTGAGCGAGATCGTCAAGCGGTTCTCCACCGGCGCGATGTCCTACGGGTCCATCTCGCAGGAAGCCCACGAGACGCTGGCCATCGCCATGAACCGGCTGGGCGGCAAGTCCAACACCGGCGAGGGCGGCGAGGACCCGGAGCGGCTGTACGACCCGGCGCGGCGCAGCGCCATCAAGCAGGTCGCCTCCGGGCGCTTCGGGGTGACCAGCGAATACCTGGTCAACGCCGACGACATCCAGATCAAGATGGCCCAGGGTGCCAAGCCCGGCGAGGGCGGCCAACTGCCCGGCCACAAGGTCTACCCGTGGGTCGCCAGGACGCGGCACTCGACGCCGGGCGTCGGCCTCATCTCCCCGCCGCCGCACCACGACATCTACTCCATCGAGGACCTCGCCCAGCTCATCCACGACCTGAAGAACGCCAACCCGGCCGCCCGCATCCATGTGAAGCTGGTGTCCGAGGTGGGCGTCGGAACGGTCGCGGCGGGTGTGTCCAAGGCGCACGCCGATGTCGTCCTGATCTCCGGGCACGACGGCGGTACGGGCGCCTCGCCGCTGACGTCGCTCAAGCACGCGGGCGGCCCCTGGGAGCTCGGCCTCGCCGAAGCCCAGCAGACGCTGCTGCTCAACGGGTTGCGCGACCGGATCGTCGTCCAGGCCGACGGGCAGCTCAAGACCGGGCGGGACGTCGTGATCGCCGCGCTGCTCGGCGCGGAGGAGTTCGGTTTCGCGACCGCGCCGCTCGTCGTCTCCGGGTGCGTGATGATGCGCGTCTGCCACCTGGACACCTGCCCGGTCGGCATCGCCACGCAGAACCCCGTGCTGCGCGAACGGTTCGCCGGCAAGGCCGAGTTCATCGTCAACTTCTTCGAGTTCATCGCGGAGGAAGTGCGGGAGCTGCTCGCCGAGCTGGGCTTCCGGACGCTGGAGGAGGCCGTCGGCCACGCCGAACTCCTCGACACCGGGCGGGCCGTGGACCACTGGAAGGCGCAGGGCCTGGACCTGGCCCCGCTGTTCCACGTCCCCGAGCTGCCCGAGGGCGCCGCCCGGCACCACACCGTCGCCCAGGACCACGGGCTGGCCAAGGCGCTCGACAACCAGCTCATCAAGCTGGCCGCCGACGCGCTCGACACGGTGGGGGCGGAAGAGGCCCAGCCGGTGCGGGCGCAGGTGCCCGTCCGCAACATCAACCGGACCGTCGGCACGATGCTCGGCCACGAGGTCACCAAGCGGTACGGCGGCGCCGGGCTGCCCGACGACACCATCGACATCACCTTCACCGGCTCGGCCGGCCAGTCGTTCGGTGCCTTCCTGCCGCGCGGTGTCACCCTGCGGCTGGAAGGCGACGCCAACGACTACGTCGGCAAGGGCTTGTCGGGCGGCCGCATCGTCGTCCGCCCGGACCGGGCCGCCGACCACCTCGCCGAGTTCTCCACCATCGCGGGCAACACGATCGGTTACGGCGCCACGGGTGGCGAGATGTTCCTCCGGGGTGCGGTCGGGGAGCGGTTCTGCGTCCGCAACTCGGGTGCGGTGGTCGTGTCGGAAGGCGTCGGCGACCACGGCTGCGAGTACATGACCGGCGGCCGGGCCGTCGTCCTCGGACCGACGGGACGGAACTTCGCGGCCGGCATGTCGGGCGGCGTCGCCTACGTCCTGGACCTGGACCCGCGCAACGTCAACAAGGAACTGGCGGGGGCGGCCGGGCCGGTGGACGCCGCCGACGCGCGATGGCTGCACGGCGTGGTGCGCCGCCACCAGGAGGAGACGGGGTCCACCGTGGCGGCCGGCCTCCTCGCCGACTGGGACACGGCGGCCGCGCGCTTCCGCAAGGTCGTCCCGCCCACGTACCAGGCAGTGCTCGCCGCCAAGGACGCCGCCGAGCGAGCCGGTCTCTCCGAGACCGAGACCCACGAGAAGATGATGGAGGCGGCGACCCATGGCTGATCCGAAGGGCTTCCTGACCACCGGGCGCGAGGTCGCCCCCACCCGTCCCGTCGCGGAGCGCGTGCGCGACTGGAACGAGGTGTACGTCCCGGGCTCGCTGCTCCCGATCATCAGCAAGCAGGCCGGCCGCTGCATGGACTGCGGCATCCCGTTCTGCCACAACGGCTGTCCGCTGGGGAACCTCATCCCCGAATGGAACGACTACGCGTGGCGGGGCGACTGGCGGGCGGCGAGCGAGCGGCTGCACGCTACTAATAACTTCCCCGAGTTCACGGGGCGTCTGTGCCCCGCGCCGTGCGAGTCGGCGTGCGTGCTCGGCATCAACCAGCAGCCCGTCACCATCAAGAACGTCGAGGTGACGATCGTCGACAAGGCGTGGGAGGCGGGCGACGTCACCCCGCAGCCGCCGGAGCGGTTGTCGGGCAAGACCGTCGCCGTCATCGGCTCCGGCCCGGCCGGCCTCGCGGCAGCGCAGCAGTTGACCCGGGCGGGTCACACGGTGGCGGTGTACGAGCGCGCCGATCGTATTGGTGGACTGCTGCGGTACGGCATTCCCGAGTTCAAGATGGAGAAGCGCCACATCAACCGGCGCATCGAGCAGATGCGGGCGGAGGGGACGAAGTTCCGCACCGAGGTCGAGATCGGGCGTGACGTCGACGCGGCGAAGCTGCGCGGACGGTACGACGCGGTCGTGATCGCCGCGGGCGCGACGACCTCGCGCGACCTGCCGGTGCCGGGGCGGGAGCTGCGCGGCATCCACTTCGCGATGGAGTACCTGCCGGTCGCCAACAAGGTGCGGGAGGGCGACTACGTCGCCCCCACCATCACGGCGGAGGGCAAGCACGTGGTGGTGATCGGCGGGGGTGACACGGGCGCGGACTGCGTGGGGACGGCCCACCGGCAGGGCGCGCTGTCGGTGACACAGTTGGAGATCATGCCGCGGCCCGGGGAGGAGCGTTCCGCTGGGCAGCCGTGGCCGACGTTCCCGATGCTGTACAAGGTCACCTCGGCGCACGAGGAGGGCGGGGAGCGAGTGTACTCGGTGTCCACGACCCACTTCGAGGGCGACGAGGAGGGGCAGGTGCAGTGGCTGCACCTGGTGGAGGTGGAGTTCAAGGGCGGGAAGCTGGAGCAGAAGCCGGGGACCGAGCGCCGGATTCCGGCGCAGTTGGTGACGCTGGCGATGGGCTTCACGGGCACGGACCGGGAGAACGGGCTGGTGGAACAGCTCGGACTGGAACTGGACGCTCGCGGGAACGTGGCGCGGGACGAGTCCTACGCGACGAACGTGCCGGGCGTCTTTGTGGCCGGTGACGCGGGGCGCGGCCAGTCGCTCATCGTCTGGGCGATCGCGGAGGGCCGCTCGGCGGCGCGGGCCGTCGACCACTACCTGACGGGGACGAGCACGCTCCCGGCCCCGATCCGCCCGACGGACCGGGCACTGGCGGTCTGAGGCGTTTATCGGCTGTGGCGTTCGTTTGGGTGTGACGTCCGTTTGGTTGTGACGTTCGCTTGATCGCGGCGTCCGTCTGGCTGTGGCGTTCGTCTGCTTGGCTGTGACGTCCGTTTGGCTGTGGCGTCCGCGCTCCCGATGTCGGCCGGGGGCGCGGACGCTGCGCGTTTCCGCCGTGTTGGCGCTCCGGGTGGCCGGAAGTCACTCGTGCGGTGGCACGGGGTGGTGGCGGGGTGGTCGGATCGCCTGTATCAGGAAGCGACTCGACTCTCCTGGAGGCATGACATGCGACGACGGTTGACGACAGCGGCCACCGCCCTCGTCCTGGCGGGCCTCGGCCTGACGGGCACGGCGGTCGCCGCCCCTGCCACGGCCCCCACCGCCCGGCCCGCCGCCACGGCCGACTGCCCGACGGGCTGGGGCAGCTCCGACAAGTCCGCTCCCGGCCACAACTACCGCTCCCTGAAGAACATCCGCACCGGCAGCCACGCGTGCTACGACCGCATCGTCTTCGACCTGGGCGACGCGTCACCGGGGCTCGGCTACCGGGTCGGCTACGTCGACGAGTTCCACCAGGACGCCTCCGGCGACCTCATACCCGTCAAGGGCGGCGCCATCCTGCAGGTCTACCTCACCGCCCCGAGCTACGACTACAACACCGGCAAGCCGTCCTACCCGGGCCGCGGTGGGCAATCCCTCCCGGGCATCGACCTCACGGGCTACCGCACCTTCCAGGACACGAAGTTCGGCGCGAGCTTCGAGGGCCAGACACAGGTCGCGGTGGGCGTACGGGCCCGGCTGCCGTTCAAGGCGGAGCAGGTGGGGGACAAGTTGGTGGTGGATGTGGCGCATAGTTGGTGAGGTGGGGATGACGCGACGTGGGCGTGATGGGTGGTATGGCGGCTTTGCCGGACTTTCAGGAAGTGAGTAAAAACGCGGGCCGACGCGGGTAAAACCGCAGGTGGCGGCCTGTGATCCCCGCGCGTGCGGGGGTGGTCCCGCGAAGTGACCGAGCGGGGCGGGTTGGTCCAGGTGATCCCCGCGCGTGCGGGGGTGGTCCCGGCCCCCGCCATGGCGCCGGGGAGCTGCTCAAGTGATCCCCGCGCGTGCGGGGGTGGTCCCTAACTAACCACCCGGGGGCCGGAGATGCCCGGGTGATCCCCGCGCGTGCGGGGGTGGTCCCCCGCTTCCGGATTACGACCCCTCATCTGGTTAGTGATCCCCGCGCGTGCGGGGGTGGTCCCTGGCGCTCCGGGGTGTCCACGAAGATGACCGAGTGATCCCCGCGCGTGCGGGGGTGGTCCCCGAAAGGACACACGAATGGAAGCGCACGACTTGTGATCCCCGCGCGTGCGGGGGTGGTCCCTTGAACGTCTCCCCGGTGAAAAACCGAGAGGGGTGATCCCCGCGCGTGCGGGGGTGGCCCCTTCGGGCGCGGTGGCTGGAAGTACACCGACGGGTGGTCACCGCGCCCGGGGCCCGAGCCGCCGACCGGCTACGAAAGGCCCTCGCGTGGCCCGTGCGCGGGAGGGGTCTCCGGCCTCGTTCAGGAGTGCCGCAGTTGGTGGTGGGTCAGGTAAGCGCCCGCCAACCGCATCGTCCGCTCCGGGTTTCCCGGATTCGCTTCCGGTTGGCGTTTGGCGTTCAGGTGGGTGCATACCGGGCAGCCGGGGGCCGGGGCCGGCATGGCGCGGGGGCCCGATGAGTGGGGGAGGGGGATCAGGGGGCGGAGGGGGACGTGGGGACGGGGCATCAGCATGGGGGGTCCCCTGGGGTGGTGTGTTCGCGTGCCGGTTCCGGTGGGCTTGCGGGGAGCGTGTGGTGGGTGGGGGGAGCGGGGGTCTCCCGGGTGCTGCTCGGGGGAGGGACGCGGGGTGCGCGGGAGTGCGCTACCCGCAGCGCGTCCCTTAGGCATTCGGACAGGCGTGTGCCGACGAAGCGCAGTTCGTGTTCCGGGGCCGACGGGTCGTCCAGTACCTCGTGGGCGTACTCCAGTACGTCGGCGGCCAGCGCCAGTTGGAGGGTTTCCACGTCGTTGGCCAGCCGGGACAGGTGTCCCCACCGGTCGTCGTCCGTCAGGAGCAGGCACGGTTTTCCGTCCTCCGTGGCCCAGGGCAGGAGCCGGGCCGTGTGCCATCCTGAGGCGGTGTCGGGGAGTGTGCGTCGCCGCTGCCCGTCCTCGTCGGTCCTGTGGGTCACCTGCGGTCCTTTCTCGTCGCGGGTTCGACGAGGGGACCGTATGGGCCCCGCCTCACCCGGACCACGGGCGGGACGCGGCAGTTCGCGTGGGAGACCGTGCGATGTACTTCGTTCCGGAGTGCTTAGCCCGCGACCCCCAGGTGGGTGGCCATGTCGCGCATGTCCTGTGTGAGGGTGCGTTTGCGGGTGCGCAGGATGTCCGTCATGACGTAGCGGGCCATGGGCTGGTGGGTGAGCCAGGCGCCTGACGTGCGGCGGAGGCCGGTGAGTTCGTCCATGGCGTCCTGGTGGGAGCCGAGCCGGGTGTGGGCCTGGGCGATGTCCAGGCGGTGGCGGCCCCAGTTGGGCGGGGTCGGGCGGCCGAGGGCGTGGACCGCGTTGTCGCTCAGCAGGCCGTCGTCGGCGCGGCGGAGGACGGCCCGGGCGTCACCTACCAGGGCCAGGTCCTCCACGGCTTTCATCTCGGCGGTCACCGGTCCGAAGCCGCCCCAGTGGTCGGGGAAACCGGTGAACTCGACGTTCAGCGCGCTCGCGGCCGTACCGGCCATCCGTCGCGCCTCCCGGGCGACGTCCGGGCGGTTGTTGCGGATGGACGCCGACGCGACCCGGAGCCAGAGTTCGCCCCAGACGGCCAGCCGCGCGGGGGCGGCGTCGGACATGCGGGGCTCGATCTCCTGCGCCGTGGCGGCGGCGAGTTCCTCGCTCTCGTCGAAGCGGTCCTGGCGCAGCAGCAGCCAGCACAGGCCGACGATCCCGGTGGCGGCGAGCTGGACGCGTTCGGCCTCGCGGGCCACCCGGATGGCTTCCACCAGGGCGTGGTACGCCATGTCGTACTGCCGCACCTGCGTGAGGTACTTGCCGGTGAGCAGCAGGATGTGGCACCGCGCGACCTCGGCCTGCCGTTGTTCCCCCTCATCGAGGGCGGCGACCGCGGCCTCGGAGTCCCGCAGCAGCTTGGGGAGCCGTTTCGCCACCGCGTCGTACTGGTCTGCCCAGTAGAGGGCGTGGCCTTCCCGCACGCCTTGGTGAAGGGTGGGGAGTTCGACGGCCTCGACGGCTTCCGCCGGCTCCGGCACGCGGCCGGCGAGTCCGACGGGCGGCATCAGGGCCTTGCGCAGCTCGACCAGCGAGCGCCGGTTCGTCTCGTCCAGGGGGCCGAGAACGGGCTTCGGGGCCTCCGTCGCGAAGAGCGCGGACGTGGTCACGCCCAGCGCGCGGGCCAGGGAGTGCAGCGTCTCGATCCGGACGTCACCGCCCTGTTCCACCTTGCGGACCGTGCTCAGTGACAGCTCGGCCGCCTCGGCCAGGCCCTCCTGGCTCAGACCGGCCGTCCGCCGGTACTTCCGCAGATTGTCGGCCAACCCTGTGGACATGGAGCTCACCATCCTTCCCGACGCCAGCGTATGGCCCGCCGCGTGCCGTACAAGGATGCGATTGCGACGGGTAAACCACCGGATGTACAAGGCCAGTTGTATTCGGCGGGCGTGCGGAAGGGCGCCGAGCGCCCGCGCGCTCACACGTTCAGGTGAGCGCCGATCATCGGTCTGTCGTATCCGGCGCACCGCGCCCTATGCAGGACGCATGGACGAACTCCCCGCTCAGAGCGGGCAACCGATTGTCTCCCGCCGACAGTTCACCGTCGCCGCCGGTGCGACCACCGCCGCCGTCGCCGCGCTCGGTGCGCCTGCCGCCGCCCCGGCGGCAGCGGCACCCGCCGCCGGCTCCGAGTCCACCGCCGACTGGGACACCTGCGTGGCGGTGGCCCGTGCCCTCCTCGTGGTGGACGAGAACGACCGGCCGCTGGTGCCGGAGTACAAGAGGATCCTGGACGACGGGCTGCCGCGCAGCGGCAAGAAGAAGGCCCGGAAGGTGCTGGTGGTGGGCGCCGGGCCGGCCGGGCTGGTGGCCGCGTGGCTGCTGAAGAGAGCCGGGCACCACGTGACGCTGCTGGAGGCGAACGGCAACCGGGTCGGCGGGCGGATCAAGACGTTCCGCAAGGGTGGGCACGAGCACGCGGTGCAGCCGTTCGCGGATCCGAGGCAGTACGCGGAGGCCGGGGCCATGCGGATCCCCGGCAGCCATCCGCTGGTGATGAGCCTGATCGACGGGCTCGGGGTGAAGCGCCGGCCGTTCTATCTGGTGGACGTGGACGGGCAGGGCAAGCCTGTCAACCACGCCTGGCTGCACGTCAACGGGATCCGGATGCGGCGTTCCGACTACGCCAAGGATCCCCGGAAGATCAACCGGTCGTTCGGCGTTCCCCGTGAGTTGTGGGACACGCCGTCGTCCACCATCCTGCGCCGGGTCCTGGACCCCGTGCGCGACGAGTTCAGCACGGCCGGGGCGGACGGCAAGCGGGTCGACAAGCCGATGCCGGAGCGGGTGAAGGGCTGGGCGCGGGTCATCCGGAAGTACGGGGACTGGTCGATGTACCGCTTCCTGACCGAGGAGGCCGGGTTCGACGAGCGCACCCTCGACCTCGTCGGGACGCTGGAGAACCTGACGTCGCGGCTGCCGCTGTCGTTCGTCCACAGTTTCATCAGCCAGTCGCTGATCAGCCCGGACACCGCGTTCTGGGAGCTGGTCGGCGGCACGGCGACGCTGCCGGACGCGCTGCTGAAGAAGGTGGACGACGTACTGCGGCCGGACCGGCGGGCGACGCGCATCGAGTACTGGTCCCCGGACCGGGCGGGGGCCGACCGCGCGACCCACGTCCGCGAAGGCGGGCCGCACGTCTGGATCGACACCGTGTCGGAGGGGCGGGACGGCAAGGTCGTCCGTGAGCAGTTCACCGGCGACCTCGCGATCGTCACCGTGCCGTTCACCGGGCTGCGGCACGTCCAGGTGAGCCCGCTGATGTCGTACGGCAAGCGGAGGGCGGTCACCGAGCTGCACTACGACAGCGCGACCAAGGTGCTGCTCGAATTCAGCCGCCGGTGGTGGGAGTTCAGCGAGGAGGACTGGAAGCGGGAGCTGGAAGCCGTCCAGTCGGGGCTGTACGCCAAGTACCGGGACGGAAAGGCGCCCGCCGACGGCAGCCTGCTCGGCGTCCACCCCTCCGTCCCGCACGGTCACATCACCCAGGCGCAGCGCACCCACTACGCCGCCAACTACTGGGCCGGGCGCGACCAGCCCGAGGCGGCGCACATCGTCGGCGGCGGTTCGATCTCCGACAACCCCAACCGGTTCATGATCAACCCCTCCCACCCCGTCCCGGGCAGCGAGGGCGGCGTCGTCCTCGCCGTCTACTGCTGGGCCGACGACGCCTCCCGCTGGGACTCCCTCGACGACGAGGCGCGCTACCCGCACGCCCTCTGCGGTCTGCAACAGGTCTACGGGCAGCGCGTCGAGGTCTTCTACACCGGCGCCGGCCGCACCCAGAGCTGGCTGCGCGACCCCTACGCGTACGGCGAGGCGTCCGTCCTCCTCCCCGGCCAGCACACCGAACTCCTCGGCGCCATCCGCGAACCCGAGGGCCCGCTGCACTTCGCGGGCGACCACACGTCCGTCAAGCCCTCGTGGATCGAGGGGGCACTCGAATCCGGCGTCCGGGCGGCGCTGGAGGTGCATCTGGCCTGAGGGCCGAGCCGAGCCGATCCGTTCCAGGGGCCCGGTGTGCCTGCCGGACGGGCGGACGGGTTCATGGGAACTCCCCTGCCCGTCCGCCCGCGAGGTGAGTTCTTGAGGAAGGTGGACCTGCGTCCGCACGCGACGCTGCCCGGCGCCGTACGACGGTGCGCGTGCGGCCGTTCTCCTTGTCCTGCCCGGCGGGCGGGTCTTCCTGGTGGTCGGCGCCGAAGCGCGGAACGCCCGGCTCGACGGCGCGCCTCTCAGCCGGTTCTCCGACGCCGTCGGACGCAGGTGGCGGCTTTACGTACGGGGGCGGTCGGTACGGCAGTGGTACGTCCTGGACGTCCGGCCCACCGGATCCGTCTGACCCATTGGACCCGTCTGTCCCGCCGGGCCCGTATGGCCTGCCGGACCCGCCAGCCCCGCCAGCCCTGCCGGACCCGCCGAATCCACCAGCCTCGCCTGTCCCCCCTCCTCCGCTTGGCGCGCGGGGAGCGTCAGTCGCCACCGGACCTCACCGTCCTGCCACTCCCCGGTGGGCGCCAGACCGCAGGCGGCGGCCACGGTGGCGGAGGCGCGGTGGTCCGGGTGGATGTGCGCGATGACCGTCCGTACGCCCCGGTCCGCCAGCCAAGCGATCCATGCGTGGGCCGCCTCGGTGGCCAGCCCCTGCCGCTGCCAGGCCACTCCCACCACCCACGCGATCTCAGGGACCGGCCACGGACCGGTCGCCTCCGACCCGGTCACCTCCGACCCGGTCACCGTCGCCTGGACCGTGCCCACCAGCCGTCCGCCGTCGCGGAGCCGGAGCACCCGGTTGTGCCAGACGATGGCGGGATCGGGGGAGCCCGCCGCCAGGCGGCGGTAGCGGTCCCGTAGCTCCCCTGCCGTGCTCGGGGCGCCGCCGGTGAACTCGTACAGTTTCGGGTCGGCCAGTACGGTGGCCATCTCGTCGGCGTGGTCGACGCGGAGCGCCGCCAACTCCAGCCGCCGCGTACGGAGTACGCCGTGGGCGCCGCCCGCGCCGCCTTTCCGGTCGCCCGGCAGGGGCCCCGCGGCGGGTGGGACGACGGCGAGCGGTTCGTCCCGGTCCCGCTCCGGCGGCCGGTGTACGGAGGGATCGTTCGGGAGGCTCACGGAAGCGGAGCCTACGGTCGGGGGCTGGTGAGACGGAAGCCTTGGCCCGGTGAGCGCGGATCCCGGTGAGCGTGGACCCCGCCCTCGCGCGCCCCCTCATGTCGTCGCCGCGCCCGCGCGTGCCGCGCCCCTCACGTCCCCGCCGAGCGTGCCACCACCTCGCTGAAGACCACCCGCGCGTCCTCCGTGTACACCCCCACGCTCCCCTTCAGGTACGGGCGTTCGCCGTCCTCGTAGGCGACCAGGCCGCGGCCGTCCACGCTCACCTCCATGCGGGCGCCGCGCTGGGCGACGCGGACGTCGGAGGTGCGGCCGATGGGGAAGGGGTCGCCGCCGGTGGCGAGGAAGCGCTGGCCGCCGGGGTAGGCGGGGTCGCGTTTGCCGAGTTCCCAGCCGTTGGGCTTGAGGGTGATGTAGTAGAAGTGCTCGGGGTCGGTGTAGGCCCAGACCAGCCAGGGCACCTCCCACGGGTTGGGCTTGGGGGTGCGGAGCTGGGCGACGGTGCGCATGCGGGCCTCGTAGTCCACGTTCTCGTAGGTCGCCGTGGAGACGACGAGGCCGGCGTGGGTCTCGTCGGCGCGCCGGGCCGGCTTGGGGGAGAGGGCCAGGCCGTCGTGGCGGCCGACGTTGGTGCCGTGGCCGTCGAAGACCGACCGCCAGGGGCCGTGGACCGAACCCTCGGCCCAGGGGCGTTCCGGCGCGCCCCCGCCGCCCCACAGGGCGTCCGCCGCGAAACCGAGGCCGACGAGCACGGCGACGGCGAGGGCGGCGAGGGCGAGCTGCCGGTGAACTCTGCTCATGCCGTCGAGTATGACCCCGGGCCCTCGGGAAGGCGGGCGATCACCTGATCGGTGGCCTGATCGGTGGACCGGACGGTGGACCCGTCGAGGGACCGGCCGGTGGGCGGGACGTCCGCGTCCGCGCCGAAGTCCTCCGCGAGCTGGGCGATGATGCGTTCGGTCGCCCGGCCGTCGCCGAACGGATTTCCGGCCTCCGCCATGCGGGCGTACTCCTCGGGGTCGTCAAGGAGCCGCTCGGTCGCCGCCAGGATCGCGTCGGGCACGGTGCCGACCAGTCGGGCGGCGCCCGCCTCGACGGCCTCCGGGCGTTCGGTGGTGGTGCGCAGGACGAGGGCCGGCTTGCCGAGAGAGGGGGCTTCCTCCTGGACGCCGCCTGAGTCGGTGAGGACGAGGTCGCAGGCGGCCAGGGTGGCGGAGAAGTCCAGGTAGCCGAGGGGTTCGACGACGCGGACGCGCGGGTGGCCGGTCAGCTCGGGGAGCAGGGCGTCGCGCACGGCGGGGCTCTTGTGCAGCGGGAGCAGGATCTCGACGTCACCGCGGTCGGCGAGGCGGCGTATCGCGCGGCCCATGCCGCGCATGACGTCACCCTGGTTCTCGCGGCGGTGGAGGGTGAGCAGGACGCGCCGCAGGCCGGGGCCGCCGGTGAACTGGTCGCGGCCGGTGCCGCGTTCGAGCACCCAGAGGAGGTTGTCGATGACCGTGTTGCCGGTGGTGAGCACCTCGGAGGCGGGCACCCCCTCGGCGGCGAGGTGCCGGGCGGCGCGCGGCGTCGGGGCGAAGTGCCAGCGGGCCACGCGGCCGATGAGCCGGCGGTTGAGCTCCTCGGGGAACGGGTTGTCGAGGACGCCGGTGCGCAGCCCGGCCTCGACGTGGGCGACGGGGACGTGCTCGTAGAACGCGGCGAGCGCGCCGGTGAGGGCGGTGGTGGTGTCGCCCTGGACGACGACGAGGTCCGGCCGCAGGTCGCGGACCACCTCGCCGAGGCCGTCCACGAGGCGGGCGGTGAGGGTGGACAGTTCCTGCCGTTCGCGCATCACGTCGAGTTCGGTGCGGCGGGGGACCCGGAGCAGGTCGAGCATCTGGTGCAGCATCTCGCGGTGCTGTCCGGTGGTCACGACGAGCGGGTCGAACAGCGGGGAGGCCGCCATGGCGCGGGCCACGGGGGCGAGTTTGATGGCTTCGGGGCGGGTGCCGAGGACGAGCATGGCGCGTACCGGGGCGTTGATCATGTTCGGGGACATGGGTCTCCCTGGGCGGTGGGTGTTTCCGTGTCGTGCGGTGGAGGAGTGACGGGCGCCGTCCGCGTCTCGCGCGGGCGACACCCGGCGGGCGCGCCGCGGACGATGTCCGGGCGCGGAAGTGCGGGCGGAGGTGTGGGGGCGGGCCGGGAGTGTCCCGGCGCGCGGGGACGTCCGTCAGGAGGCGCGCCTACGCCCCCCGCGTGACGTCACGTACGGGCCGTCTTCAGCCAGGTGCGCTTGCCCGTGAGCATGCGCCACAGGCCCCACCATCCGGCGGCGAACCAGATGTAGCCGTAGAAGATGAAGACGTGGGACAGCAGCACCGCCTGGACGAGGCCGAGTCCCTGCTCCCGCCGGGAGTAGACCCAGCCGTACACATAGGCGGCGGTGAAGGAGAGGACGTACGGGCCGAGCACCCACATCGGGGAGATCAGCGGCCGGCCGGCCTCGACCGAGCCGATGACCGTGCCGACGACGGCGACCAGGAACGACACCGGCAGCAGCGAGGTGAGCAGGATCAGCACCGGGCTGGAGAGGTGGTACAGCAGGTCCACCGCGGCCCGGGTGGGCACTTCCCTGACGATCAGCGGGACGAGCCCGGCCGACTGGAGATGGCCCTGGAACCAGCGCGACCGCTGCCGGACCAGCTTCCGGACGTCGAGGACGGCCTGCTGGGAGACGGCGGCGGAGGTGCAGTGCTGGTTGGTCCAGCCACGGGCGATCAGGCGGACACCGAGGTCCAGGTCCTCCGTCAGGGAATCGCTCCAGGGGCCGGAACCGTCCGGGCCCAGCAGCGTGTCCAGCGCGGCCAGCCGCATGAACTGGCCGTTGCCGCCCATCCCGACGCTGCCGATGGAGCGGCGGGCGCTCTGGAAGATGTCGCCGTAGATGACGAACTCCATGTCCTGGAGCCGGGCGAGCAGGCCTTTGTGCCGGTTGTACATCCGCACGCCGATCTGGGTGCCGCCGGTGCGCGGGTCGTCGAAGTACGGGTCGACCGCCTGGATCACATGCTGGTCGAGCCGGCCGTCGGCGTCCACGACGCAGACGATGACGTCACGGGGGTCGCGGCCGTCCAGCAGCCCGGACGAACGCAGGTGCGCGATACCGGCGTTGAGGGCCGCGCCCTTGCCCTTGCGGGCGTTCGGCAGGTGTCTGCGCAGCAGGTGCACCTTGCCCGGGTGGGCGGCGCCGGCCGTACGGGCGATGTCGGCCGTGCGGTCGTCGGAGGCGTCGTCGATGACCAGGGCCAGCGTGTTGCGGGCGGGCAGCGCGGTGATCCGCGCCAGGCTCTCGGCCAGCACCTTCTCCTCGTTGAGGCAGGCGAGGAGGAAGACGTAGAAGCGCTGTTCCCGGGGGCCGCGCGAGCGGCGGAAGCGGCGCCGGGAGATGAGGAAGAGGGAGGTGTTGTAGCAGCCGGCCATCACGATGATGGCGACGCTCGACCAGAGCAGGAGCTCGTCGAGCGGGAGGCCGCCGATCCGGGCGCTGCCGGGCAGGAGTGCCCGGGTGGTGAGAGCGTCGGCGGGGAGTGTCCGGGGGGTGAGTGCCCGGACGGTGAGTGCGCCGGTGGTGAGCGCGTCGACGGCGGGCGCGTCGGTCATGAGCGACCACCGGAATTCCGTATCCGGTACCAGCATTTCAGCGAAAGCAGGACGGCGGCTATCGAACAATAGAGCAGGAAGCCGGCTCCCGCTGCCTCCTGGAGGCCTCTCGCGAACGGCAGACCCGGCATCACTTTCGGCGCCGCGGTCAGCCCGGCCAAGGGCACGACGGTGCCCAGAGCAGGTTTTCCGTACATGGGTTCCCCCCCCCATTTTCCGCCTCCTGCGAGGCGTGCGCTGGGAACGTACCAGATCGTTCTGACGGCCCGGTCATACATCAGAGAAGTAAGAGAATTCGGGAATGTAAATTCTTGCGACCGGTCGGTAGTTCTGACAGTCGGCGCCGCGATTGTTACCTGTGTGACCTGCGGTCTATGCCAATCACCGGGATCCCTGGGATTTCGGCCCACATGCCCCCGAAATTCGGTGAGAGCGTCACGGATATGGCGAGTGCGTCACGGATATGCGGAAGCGCATTGACAGGCCCGGGGGGTCACACCAGAATCTGCCAACTGTCGGCTCGGTGCCGGCGATGCCGCAACGGCAGTCAGGGGGGAATGAGGATGAGAATTTCCCGAAGAAGACTGGGAAAGCCCCGGGTTTCGCTTACGCTTTCGATAGTCGCCGCTCTGTTGGGCGGTTTCGCGATATCCGAGGGCGCCGGAGCCGCCGACGCGCCGACGGCCTCACGGCCCCGCCCGTCGCACGCCCTGCAGGGCATCGGGCCGGCCGCGCTCTCCGACCTCGGGGTCAAGGACCTCAAGGCCTGGGAGTCCGTGCGGCTCGCCAACGACCGGCTGCGCCGGGCGGGCAAGCTCGTCGTCCCGACGCCGAAGGCCGGCGGCCCGAGCGGCGCGAGCAGCACCGGTGACCCGGGCGGCACGACCGGTACCGGCGGCACAGGCGGTGGGGTGAGCGCCCGCCAGGTAGCCGCGCCCGTGACGGGCGTCCCCGCCGTCACTCCCGCCGTCGCCCGCCTCCAGGGCCCCGACCAGGGCCCCGCCCAAGGGCCCGCCCAGAGCTCCACCACCGTCCGTCCTGCCGCCCTGGCCGGGACCTCGACGCTGGTCCTCTACGACACCACCGGCCCCTACGGGTACCTGGGCGAGCTCTACGCCATGGCCGCAGCCAACCTCGCCGGCCACTTCGGGACCGTGACCGCCAAGCCGGTCTCGGCGTACACCGCGGGCCTGGTCAACCAGTACACGGCCACCGTGTACCTCGGCTCGACGTACTACGGCGGTACCGTCCCGGACGCCGTGCCGGCCGCCTTCTACCAGGACGCGCTGGCCACCTCCCACCCGGTCACCTGGGTCGGGGACAACATCTGGGGCATGGCCAACGCCGTCGGCGTCGAGGCCTTCAAGCAGCACTACGGCTGGGACCCCACCAACTCGTTCTTCGAGAGCGGGGGAACCGTAGGGAACATCACCCAGGTGACCTACAAGGGGCAGCAGCTCACCCGGAAGATCCCCGCCGGCTTCGACGGCGGCGTGCTGCATCCCGCCCTGGCGTCCGGACCGGGCTACCCCCAGGTCACCCAGCTCGCCCAGGCCACCGACGCCAACTCCGGCGACACCAGCCCCTGGGCGATCCGTTCGGGCAACCTGACGTACCTCGGCGAGATCCCGTTCACCTACGTCTCCGAGAGCGACCGGGTGATCGCCTTCGAGGACCTGCTCTTCGACGGGCTCGCCCCCGCCACCGCCGAGCGGCACCGGGCGTTCGTCCGGCTGGAGGACATCAGCCCGAAGGCCGACCCCAACGAGCTGCGGCAGGTGGCGGATTACCTCGCCGCGCAGAAGATCCCCTACGGGATCAACGTCATCCCGGTCTACACCGACCCCAAGGGCGTGTACAACAGCGGGCGGCCCGAGACGGTCACGCTCGCCCAGAGCCCCCAGGTCGTCTCCGTCCTGAAGTACATGCTGGCGCACGGCGCGGTGCTGATGGACCACGGCTACACCCACCAGTACAGCAACGTGAACAACCCCTACAGCGGGGTCACCGGCGACGACTTCGAGTTCTTCCGCGCGCACGTCGACGCGTCCGACAACGTCGTCTACGACGGGCCGCCCGCCGAGGACTCGGCCGTGTGGGCGCAGTCGCGCGTCACCTCCGCGCTGGCGGCCTTCACGGCGGCCGGGCTGCCGAAGCCGACGGTGTGGACGACACCCCACTACGCGGCCTCCGGGACGGACTACCGTGTCCTCGGACAGAACTTCTCCGCGCGTCTGGAGAGATCCTTGTACTTCGCAGGCACCCTGCCCGGCACCACCGCGAACGCCGGCCGGTACATCGGCCAGTTCTTCCCGTACGCCGTGAAGGACGTCTACGGCACCACGGTCCTGCCGGAGAACCTCGGCAACTACGAGCCCGAGCCGTACAACAACCACCCGGCCCGGCTCCCCGCCGACCTGGTCGCCTCGGCCAAGGCCAACCTGGCCGTCCGCGACGGCGTGGCCAGCTTCTTCTACCACCCGTACTACGGGACGGCGCCGCTCCAGCAGACGGTGGACGGCATCCGCGCCCTCGGGTACACCTTCGTCGGCCCCACGGACCTGAACCAGTGAGCGCGAAGAAGAGGGCGGTCGTCGCCCTGGCGGCCGCGGCCGCCCTCTTCCTCGCGGGCTGCTCCTCGGACGACTCCTCCGACGCGCCCGCGTCCCCGCCCGCCGGCACCGCGAGCGGCGGGACGAGCGGGGGGACGAGCAAGCGCCCGGACAGCCGGAAGGAGGTCCCGCTGAAAGGGATCACGCTCCCCGCCTGGAACCGCAAGGACTACGAGAACCCCGAGGCGAAAACGTATCTGCGGCAGATCGCCGCCACCGGCGCCCGGTGGGTGACCTTCACCCCCACCTGGTACCAGGACAAGCTCACCGACACCGGCATGCGGCCCACCGACGAGACGGCCGACGACGACAGCCTGCGCCACATCGTGCGCCTCGCCCACGCCGCGGGCCTCAAGACGATGATCAAACCGCATGTGGACCTGACCGGCGGCGAGGACCGCTCGGGCATCCGGCCCGCCGACCCGGACGCGTGGTTCGCGGCGTACGGGCGGTTCATCACCCACTACGCGGACCTCGCCGCCGAGACCGGCGCCGAGCAGTTCTCCGTCGGCACCGAACTCGCCGGCGTCTCGCGGGACGGCGAGCACTGGAAGAAGACCGTCGCCGCCGTCCGCACCCGCTACAAGGGCCCGCTCACCTACGCCGCCAACTACGACGAGTACCGCGACGTCGCGTTCTGGAAGAGCCTCGACCTCATCGGCATCGACGCCTACTGGCCGCTCGGCGAGAAGCCCACCGCCGACGTGGCGCAACTGCGCGAGGCGTGGCAGCCGGTGGTGAAGGAACTGGCGGCGTTCTCCGCCGCCCAGGGGCGCAGGATCCTCTTCACCGAGGCCGGCTACGTCAGCCAGAAGGGCAGCACCACCGCCCCGTACTCGTGGACGGTCAGCAAGGCCGCGGGCGACGCCGAACAGGCCGCCGGGTACGAGGCGTTGCTCGCCGCCTTCGAGGGGAAGAAGTGGTGGGCCGGAGTGTGCTGGTGGATGTGGGACGACTGGCCGGACACCGGGGAGACGCCGAAGAAGCTCGCGTACACGCCGCACGGGAAACCGGCGGAGAAGGTGTTGCGGAAGTGGTGGGGGAACGGGTGAGCGGGTGAGCGGCGTGGCGGGTGGGAGGTATGGCGGGTGGGACGCGTGACGGGTGGGCTGCATGGCGGGTGAGTGGCGAGGCGGGCGAGCGGCAAGGCGGATGGGCGGCGAGGCGGGTGAGAGGCGAGGGGCTTCTCACGTCTCGCAGTCGTGCACGCTCCCGCAGAGGCCGCACCGGGCCCGGAGCCGCCCCCGGACCGGGACGCGGATGCGCTGGTGACAGGTGGGACAGGGGAAGCTGACGCGTTGCGGATCGCGCCCCTCGAACGCGTACTCGGCGGCGGGTGAGGAGGGGCCCGCGCCGCGTTCGGCCGCCCGGCGGTCGCGGGCGTACCGGTGCCGCCCGAGCCGGCCCGCCGCCGCCAGCGGCGGACGCCGCGCCTCCCGGCGGGCCCGCGCCGCACCCGCGACGTACGCGTCGTAGGCGCGCGGACTGGTGAACCAGGGCGCGGGGTCCTCGGCGAAGACCTCGGCGCGCTGGGCGAGGACGTAACCGAACTCCTCCGGGGTGAGGTAACCGAGCTTCTGCGTGCTGACCGCGTCCTCGCGGTACGCGTCGAGCAGCAGCCAGCCGGCGCCGAGGTAGGCGGCGACGGTGTCGGTGAGGATCTCGTTGTCCCGGGTGCCGGGGAAGTCGAGACCCAGCCGGTGCAGGTAGACGTGGGTCACCTCGTGGGCGAGGGCGGCGCCGATGTCCCCGCGGTGCTTCTTGAAGCGGGAGTTGAGCTCGACGAAGTACTCGGGCCCGGCCGCGAGTTCGACGTTGCCGGCATGCCGCATGTCGCGGAAGGAGACGATCATCCGCGCGTCCGGCAGCCGCAGGTGCCGCACCATGACGCCGGCGATCCGCTGGACGCCGAGGTAGGGGTCCTCGTCGTCGGAGAACGCGACGTCGGACGGCGCGACGCTGAGGGCGAAGGTGCGCAGGGTGTCGGGGGACAGCCGCCGGTAGAGGGCGGTGATCGCGGAGTGCACCGTGTCCAGGTGCGGGAAGCCGTGCAGGATCTCGACGCCCGTGCCCACCCGTCACCACCCCCGTGGCTTCGCCGGTCCCCCGTCCTCCCACCTTACGGGGGCGGGGGTGGGCGCGGGGAGGGTGCGGGGCCGGCGCCCGGGTCCGGGCCGGGGGAGGTTGCGGACCTGGGGGCGGGCCGGGGCTGCGGGGTCCTGGCCGGAAGCGTCCTTGCCGCCGCTCGCGTCCGCTCCGATACTCGGCACACCGCGTTCACCAGGTTCCGCTTCGGGCGAGCATCGGCAGCTTGTCATGAACCTGACGGATGACTGGTGAAACGCTCGACCCTTCATGAAGGGACCCCCCTTGAGCACTCACCTCATGGCCCTCAAGAGAACCGTCGCCGTCGGAGCCGTGGCCCTCGCCGCGTTCAGCCTCCAGCCCGGCGGGGCGCAGGCGGACGGCCGGCCCGGCCAGGGCGTCGTCGGCGGCGTCCTCGCACAACAGGGCGAGTTCCCCTGGATGGTCCGCCTCTCCATGGGCTGCGGCGGCGCCCTCTACACCCGGCAGATCGTCCTCACCGCCGCGCACTGCGTCGACGGCAGCGGCGCCAACACGTCCATCACCGCCACGGCCGGCGCCGTCGACCTCACCTCCGCGCAGGCGGTCAAGGTCAAGTCCACCCGGGTCCTGCAAGCCCCGGGCTACGACGGCAACGGCAAGGACTGGGCCCTGATCAAGCTCGCCAAGCCGCTGGACCTGCCCACCCTGAAGACCGCCGGCACCACCGCGTACGACTCCGGCACCTTCACCGTCGCCGGCTGGGGCGCCACCCGCGAGGGCGGCGGACAGCAGACGAAACTGCGCAAGGCGCAGGTGCCGTACGTCGACGACGCCACCTGCGGCAAGGCCTACGGCGGCAGCCTCATACCGGGCGAGGAGATCTGCGCCGGGTACGTGGACCAGGGCGGGGTGGACACCTGCCAGGGTGACTCCGGCGGGCCCATGTTCCGCAAGGACGAGGCGGGGGCCTGGATTCAGGTGGGCATCGTGAGCTGGGGGACGGGGTGTGCGCGGCCGGGGTACCCCGGGGTGTACACCCAGGTGAGCACGTTCGCGAAGGACATCGCGGCGGGGGCGGCGGGGCTGGGCGGCTGAGTGACGGATGCCCCGGTTCCGTGGATGCCGGACGGGCCGAATCAGCCCGTCCGGCGTTCGGGGGCGGCGCGCGCGGCGTGCGTGGCGTGCTGTGGGGGCGCGGGGGCTTGGCCTCGCAACGAACGGGACGTGAGGGTGCCCCCTGGGGGTGAGGGGTGGGGGCTCGGGTGCCGTGGGGGAAGGCGTCCGGCGCCGTGGGGGAAGGGTCCCGGGTGTCGGGGGAGGACCCCAGGCGCCGTGGGGGAGGGGTCACGGCACCCCCACCGCCCGACTCCGGTATGACGCGCGCCGACGCACCATCCTCCTTTCGGCCGAGCCGGAACACCCCCGATATGGCCCGCCGGTCGAGGTGTACGAAGCACGAAGGCCCGTAACGTGGATCCGCGGCGCCCGAGCCGCCCCGCAGGACCACGACAGAAAGAGCACCTCCGTGCCCGCCAGGACCCGTATCGCCGCCGTCACCCTCCTCGCCGCCGCGAGCGTGGCGCTCCTGCCGGTGACCGGCGCACAGGCGGCGGACGCCGGGCACCGCGACCGCACCGTCGAGGACCGGGCCGTCGTCCGCCACGACGGACCCCGCGAGCCGTCGGACGCCTCCTCCGCGCCCCGCGAGGAGACCGCCGTTCACCCGGCCGCGCGAACAGCCGGGCGCGAGGTGAACCCCCGTCAGCACGACCCTCGCGTCACCCACCGGGAGCACTCCGGCGTGTCGCGTCCCGCGGCGCCGCTCCGGCCGGCCGGCCGGCTCCACGGAGTGCGGCGGGCCGAGCAGACCGGACAGGCCGAGCAGACCCGACAGGCTGGACAGGCCGGACAGGTGACGAGGACCAAGCACGCCAAGCCAGTGAAACCGGTGAAGCGCCACGAGGCCGCCAGCAACCCCGTCCGCCGCATGGTGCAGGCCGGCCAGACGGTCGGGGGCCGGCGTGACGCCGGCACGCCGCTCGCCGTGGGCGGCGCGGCACTGCTGGCCGTCGGCGGGGGCGCGTACGGACTGCGCCTCGCGAGCCGCCGCCGCGCGACGCGCGCCGACGTGTAGCCCCCCGGCCCCCACGCGCCCCCGTTCTCGCCGCGGCCCGCGGCACACCGCCGCCTGCTGTTGCGGCCCCCGGCCGCCCCCGGTGACATGGAGGGACGCGCGGCGGACGGCCGGAACCGGCCAGGGGCCGGCCCGAGGACGACCCGGCGACCGCCCGGGCGGGACGAGCACCAAGGGGACGACATGGCGATCACCGTCGTCATCGCGGACGACCAGGAGATGGTCCGCACCGGCTTCCGGATGATCCTGGAGAGCCAGCCCGACATCGACGTCGTCGCCGACGTCGTGGACGGCGAGGCCGCGCTGGCCGCCGTCGAGGAGCACCGACCCGACGTGCTGCTCCTGGACATCCGCATGCCCAAGCTGGACGGCCTGGAGGTCACCCGCCGGATCTCCGCGCTCACCGCCGCCGAGCCCGAGCGCGGCGGGCGCCCCCGCATCGTCATCGTCACCACCTTCGACCTCGACGAATACGTCCACTCGGCGCTCCGCGACGGCGCCTCCGGGTTCCTGCTGAAGGACGCCAGCCCCGCCATGCTCGTCGAAGCGGTGCACGCCGCGGCCGTCGGCGACTCCCTCATCTCGCCCGCCATCACCGTCCGGCTGCTCCGCGACCTCGCCCCGGCGGGCGCGGCCGGAACGAGCGGTGGCGGCCGCTCCGTCAAGGTGCCCTCCGAGCCGCTGACCGAGCGCGAGGAGGACGTCGTCCGCTGCCTCGCGCGCGGGGCCACCAACGCCGAGATCGCCGCCGAACTGTTCATCTCCCTGTCCACGGTCAAGACCCACCTGGCCAACGTGCAACTGAAGCTCGACGCCCGGAACCGCGTCGAGATCGCCGCCTGGGCCTGGGAGAGCGGGCTGGCCACGGGTGGTACGTGACCGGCCGCGCCGGACTCGCCGTCCGGCACCCGCGGGGTGCCGCCGTCGCCAAGGCGGCGCTCGCCGTCTTCCTGCTCGGCCTGGTCGGTTTCGAGGGCCTCGTCCTCGCCCGGCAGCCCAGCCCGCCGCACGCCGTGGTCCTGGCCTCGGGCGTCGCCGTCTGCCTGTGCGCCGTGCCGTACACCTGGATCCCGCTCGACCTGCGCGCGGGCGTCGCCGTCGGCGTGTCCTGGACGACCTCCGCCGTCCTGATGGCCGGACCCCACCCCGGCGCGGTCTGGGGCATGGGGGAGGACGTCGCCCTGCTGGTGCTGCTCACCAACGTCGTCCAACGCTCCCCGGCCCGGCGCGCGGCCCTCCTGGGCCCGGCGCTCGCCCTGGCCGCGCTCGCCGCACCGGTGCGCGACCTCGACCCGGGCCGGTTCACGGCCGTGTTCACGCTGCTCACCGTGGTCGTCGGCGGGTACTCGCTGATGCTGCGCGCCCAGTCGGCCCAGCGCGTCCGCGACATGGCGGCCGTCCGGACCGCGGAACGCCTGGAACTGGCCCGCGAACTCCACGACCTCGTCGCCCACCACATCACCGGCATCGCCGTCCAGGCCCAGGCGGCGCGCTTCACCTCCGTCGAGGGGGACGCGGCCGCCCGCGCGTTCGAACGCATCGAAGGGTCGGCGGGCGAGGCGCTGGGCGCCATGCGCCGCCTCGTCGGCATCCTGCGCGAGGGCGCCGAACCCGAGACCGAGCCCGTCGCGGGCCTGCCCGAGGTGCGGTCCCTCACCGAGCGGTTCACCCGCACCGGCCCGCCCGTCGCCCTCTACATCGAGCAGGGCATGGAGAACTGGCTCCCCGGCGACATCGCCGCCGCCGTCCACCGCGTCGTCCGCGAGGCCCTGACCAACGTCCGCAAGCACGCCGCCGACGCCACGGCCGTCCGCATCGGCGTCCGCGGCGTCCCCGAGGGCGTCGAACTGCGCATCGCCGACGACGGCCGCCGGCCCGCCCCGCTCCCCGACACCGCCCGGGGCGGTGGCTTCGGCCTCGTCGGGCTGGCCGAACGCGCCAAGGCCATGGGAGGCCGGCTCACCGCGGGACCGGCGCCGGAGGGCGGATGGCTGATCACCGCGGTGTTCCCGGTGGAGCGGCGGCGGTGAGTGTTCGGGGTCTGCGGACGCTTTCGACGTCGTGTCGGGTGTCGGGGTGTCGGGCGGCCTGGGTGATCGGCGTGTGTGGTCGGCGTGGTTCGTGTGGCTCGCAGGACCCCTGCGGCAGGCATGACCGGCATGACCTGCGTGGCACGCATGGCTTGCGCGAGATGTGGGGCGTGTATGGCCTGTACCTCTGTACGTCCGTGCGGCCTGCGTGGCCTGCGTGATCTGCGTGGCCCGCGTGGTCAGGGTGTGCCGTGGAAACCGGCGAGTTGGTCCGCCGAGGCGATCACGCGGTCGACGAAGCCGTACTCCAGCGCCTCCTGGGCCGTGAAGTAGTGGTCCCGGTCGGAATCCGCCTCGATCTGCTCCACCGGCCGGCCCGTGTGGTGGGCGATCCGCTCCTGCACCAGACGCTTGACCGCCCGCATCTGAACGATCTGGATCCTGATGTCCGACGCGGAACCCGCGAGCCCCGCCGAGGGCTGGTGCATGAGGATGCTCGCGTGCGGCAGCGCGTACCGCTTCCCGGGCGCGCCCGCGCAGAGCAGGAACTGCCCCATGGACGCCGTGAAGCCCAGGGAGAGCGTGGCGACGTCGTTCGGGATGAACTGCATGACGTCGTAGATGGCCAGCCCGGCCGTGATCGAGCCGCCCGGCGAGTTGATGTAGAGGTGGATGTCGCGGTGCCGGTCCTCGGCGGAGAGAAGCAGCATTTCGGCGCAGATCCGGTTCGCGATCTCGTCGTCGACCTGCTGCCCGAGCACGATGATCCGGTTGCGCAGCAGTCGCTGGAAGACGTGCTCGGCGGCGGGGGACGCCGGCGGCGCGGCGGGAGAGGCCAAGGCGGGGGAGTGCGGGGAGCGTGGGGAAGGAAGGGAAGGAGGGGAAGCCAGGAGGGTCGGGGCGGCGGACAACGGATATGCGCTCATGACGTCAGGAAAACCGCAGCTCACGGGTGCTGTCCAACAACTTCCGCGGGCACTTTGACAACCCGGGGTTGTCGGTTGAGTCTGACGCCATGGAACCCGATCTCCCGGGCATGCGTGCCTTCGTCGCGGTCGCCGAGGAACTCCACTTCGGCCGGGCCGCCGCCCGCCTGTTCCTCACCCAGCAGGCGCTGTCCAAGCGCGTCCGTCGCCTGGAGGACGCGCTCGGCGCGCCCCTCCTCGAGCGCACCACCCGCAGCGTCGAACTAACGTCTGCCGGGCGGCGGTTGCTGCCGCTCGCCGTGGATGCGCTCACGGCCTTCGACGCGGCCGTCCGGACCGTCCGCGGCGCGGTGCGGCCGCTGCGCGTCGAGGTCTTCGCCGAGCGCTTCACACCGCTGCGGGTGCTGCGCGACACCGTCGCCCGGACGCCGGGGGTCCGGGTGGAGCCCAGCATGCGGCAGGGGCTGGCCGGCGCACTCCCGGCCGTGCTCGGCCGCGAACTCGACGCCGCGTTCGGCCGCGTCCACGACCTCGGCCGGCCCTGGCCCGCCGACCTCCGCCACCGGCCCGTCCACCTCGAACCCCTCCACGCCTACGTACTCGCCGGGCACCCCCTCGCCGACCGGACGTCCGTCCGTCCGGCCGACCTGCGGGACGCCGGGATCGCCATGCCCGACCCCGGCGGCGCGGAGGAGTGGCGCGGCTATCTGACCCGCTTCTGCGACGAGTTCGGCATCCCGCTGCGGTTCACGGCACCGGCGGTGGGCGCGCGGGACTACGGTGAGCACATGCTGCGCGAGGGGCGTGCGGTGACGGTGGGGGAGGCGGGGATGGACCTGCCGCACGACGGGCGGCTGCGCCGCCTCCCGATCGTGGACCCCGAACCCCTGCACCTGTGGTCCGTCACCTGGCACCGCTCCAACCGAGACCCCCAACTGGGCGCTCTGCTTCGGGCTTTGCCCGAGCCGGGGGAAGGCGCCGGACCGATGGATGATGCCTGGCCGGCGGATGATGCCGAAGCTTTGGATGGTGCCGGAACTATGGGTGGTGCCGGCGGTGTCGGGCGGCGCGGCGGGCGGCCGGCCGCCGTCTGGCTGCCTGAACCGGACCGTGAGGCGCTGGCCGCGTACCGCGGCACGGTCCCGGGCCGGAACCGCCGTCCCGGCCCGGGACCGAGGTGAGGGCACCGCGGGGGTCGTCCGCGGGGCTACGAGTAGCAGAGGCAGAACGGGTGCCCCGCCGGGTCCGCGAAGACCCGGAAACCCGACGTCGTCCCGCCGCTGTCATGCAGGAAACGCGCCCCGCGCTCGGTCACCTCCCGCTGCGCGCGCTCCAGGTTCTCGCGCGGGCCGACGGAGAAGTCCAGGTGGAACTGCTGGGGGTGCTCCGGGTCCGGCCACCGCGGCGGACGGTGGTCCTCCACCTTCTGGAAGGCGATCCGGGTGTTGCTCTCGGGGTCGTTCAGCCACACCCAGGCCGGGTCGCTCGCGTCGACCTTCCAGCCGAGGATCGCCCCGTAGAAGGCGGCGAGCGCCGCGGGGTCCGGACAGTCGATGACGGTGCAGTCCAGTTTCGCGATCATGCTGTGATGCTCCTGCACTCCCGGTGAGTTGTCCACCGGGCAAGAACGAACCCTGTGTTCTGGGGCGAGTGTGACGTCTGTTCTCTAACGAGCCTCCTGATGCGAACATCCGGACCAGTTGGTCCGGTCCGGACGGCTTCACGCCGCACGATCTGGGAACAACACCTCCACAGGGCCGTCCCGCTGGTCACCGTCATCGGCCGGTGATCAGCGGGACGGAGGTGTACACCACCCGACTTACCGGCTGCCCCGCCGACCGCCCTGCCGAACGTCCCACCGCCGATTCCGGCGAACGCCCTGACGCCGGTCGCGGGGGAGCGCCCTACCGCCGGCCCCTACCGCCGGCTACGGCGAACGTCTCACCGGCGCCCACGGTGAACGCCCTCGCCCCGGGCTGCGGTGATCGCCTCACCGTCGGCTACGGCGTACGCCTCACCGACGCTCGCAGTGAACGTCCCCGCGGGCTCCGGTGAACGCCTCATCCGCCGCTACGGCGTACGCCTCACCGACGCTTACGGTGACCGTCCCTGCCCCTCGGGCTCCGGTGAGTGCCTCACCGACGCTTACGGTGAACCTCCCCGCCTCCCGGGGGTCCGGTGAATGCCCCACCGACCGCTACGGCGTACGCCTCACCGACGCTTACGGTGACCGTCCCCGCCTCGGGCTCCGGTGAGCGCCCCACCGACGGTTCCGACGAGTGGCCGGCCGGCAGCCCGCCGAGCGACCGTCCGGCAGCCCTTACGAGCGACCGGCCGTCGCACCGCCGAACGGTCGGCCGGTGCTCTGCCCGTTCACCCCGCGGCTCATCCCTTCGGCTCATCCCTTCGGTTCACCCCCTCGGCTCGTCTCCTCGGCGCCTCGCCCCTCACCGGGCCCGCGAAGTGCTTCCGCGCCCGCCTCCGGAACCGGTTCCAATGACGGCCGCATCGTCCCCGCGCGCTCCATCTCCAGCACCAGCAGCTCGTTCAGCCCCGTCCGCAACACGGGCCCCGGGACCCAAAGCGTGAGCTGCGGTCCGGCGGACCAGTACCGTCCCAGACAGAAGCCGTTCACCCACACGAACCCCCGTTCCCAGCCCGGCAGTCGGAGTACCGCGTCGCCACCCGCCGGCAACCGGAACGCGCCGCGGTAGAGCCCCGGTTCGTCCCCGCCGGCCGGCCGCCACCGCACCACCGCCAGCGCGCCGTCCTCCTCGAGCGCCGCGAGCCGCAGCCCCCGCGTCCGCACGCCGTGGACGTACTGGCCTCCGTGTAACAGTCCGCCCGTCAGTCCCTTCCGTTCGCCCAGTCGCGGACCGTAGTTGACCCTCCCCAGCGACTCCACCCACAACTCGACCGACGCCGGCCCCGGAACGTCCCCGATCAGCCCGTCCTCCTCACGGAGCACGGCCGTCCGTACGCCGTCCACGGAGACGACGGCCAGGTCCCGCAGCCCGGTCACGCGCAGCGGCAGCGCCCGGCGCGGCCCCGGGACCGTGAACCGGTAGCGGACGACACCCCGGTCCACCCCCAGCTCCTCGAACGACGGCGGCAGTACGGTCTCCCGCGCGGATCCGCCGAGCGCGTCCATCACCTCGGCCGGCGGTGCCCACCGAGTGAGCTCCGCGCGCACGGGCTCCCGCAGCGCCGGGGGAGCGGGCGGCGGGTCCGGCGGCGGGCCGTCCCCGAAGGCTGTCAGCACCTCGCGGAAGGCGTGGAACTTGGCCGTCGGCCGGCCGTATTCGTCGACGGGCGCGTCGTAGTCGTAGGACGTCACCGTCGGGCACAGGGCGCCCCGGTGCTGCTCGCCGGCCCGGTTCGCCCCCGCCCAGCCGCCGAAGTTCGTCCCGCCGTGCGCCATGTAGACGTTCACGGACGCCCCGCACTCCAGCACCTCCCGCAGGGCCTCCGCCGCCTCCCCGGCGTCCCGCGCGGCCGGCGTACCGCCCCAGTGGGCGAACCAGCCGCACCAGAACTCCATGCACATCGACGGCCCGGCCGGCCGGTGGCGGCGCAGCGCCCGGAAGGCCTCCCGCGCTCCCGCGCCGAAGTTCACCGTCGCCGTGGCACCGGGGACCGTCCCGCCCGTGAGCATGTGGTCCTCCGGCCCGTCCGACGTCACCAGCGGTACCACCACCCCCGACGCCCGCAGCCGTCCCACGAGGTGTTCGAGGTACCTTTGGTCGCTGCCGTACGAGCCGTACTCGTTCTCCACCTGCACCAGCACGACCGGCCCGCCCCGGCCGAACTGCCGCCCGGCGATCTCGGCGCACACCGCCGCCAGCCAGCCGTCCGTCGCGCGCAGGAACTGCGCATCGCTCGTCCGGACCCGGCGCCCCAGCCGTCCCGTGAGCCAGAACGGCAGCCCGCCGTTCTCCCACTCCGCGCAGATGTACGGCCCCGGGCGCACGATCGCGTACAGGCCCGCCGCACCCGCCGCGTCCAGGAACCGGCCCAGCTCGCCCACGTCGTGGAACCGGCCCTCGGCGGGCTCGTGCCGGTTCCACGGGACGTATGTCTCCACGCAGTTGAGCCCCATCGCCCGCAGCATCGCCAGCCGGTGCGGCCAGTGCCCCTCGTGCACCCGGAAGTAGTGCAGGGCCCCCGACAGCAGCCGCACGGGACGCCCACCGATCCGGAACCCGTCCTCCGCCACGGTGAAGTCCGGCACAGCAGCCCCCCAGCCCCGTCGCCCCGCCCGAGCGGCCCGGACGGCCCGGGCCGCGCCCATCCTGACCCACGCCGGCCGCCGCCGTCACCGGGGCACGAGGCGCGACGGGGGGCGTACCACCGGGCCGCCGGAGCACCGGCCGCGACCCCCGCCCGCCGTCCGGGCACCCGTACCACCCGCCCCCGCCCTCCCCCCTCTCCCGGGGCCTCGGCGGTCACCGGTCGGATCATCGAATCGGCGTGGACGGCCGGTACCGCATAAGGTCGGTCGATATGAACGACAGCACCAATTCCGACCGCCCCGGCGCCGACCGTCCCGCCCCCGTCCCGTCCGGCGAGGCGGCCCCGGCCGCCGCCGCGGCCGGAGCGGGCGCGCCCGATGACGCCGTGCGGGCCGAGCTCTCCCGGCTGCGGGACAGCATCGACAACATCGACGCCGCGGTGATCCACATGCTGGCCGAGCGCTTCAAGTGCACCCAGCAGGTCGGCCACCTCAAGGCCGCGCACAAGATGCCGCCCGCCGACCCGGCCCGCGAGGCACGCCAGATCGCCCGACTGCGCCTCCTCGCCGAGAACGCGAAGCTGGACCCGGCGTTCGCGGAGAAGTTCCTCAACTTCATCATCGCCGAGGTCATCCGGCACCACGAGACCATCGCCCGTACCTAGCAGCCGTCCGCCCGCCGGAGAGCCCCTGCGCTCGCTCCAGGGGCCGGAGGGCCCGTACCGGTGCGTGTACGAGCGGCGGCGGCCGGGACCGGGCGGCCGGCCCATACCGCCCCTGCCCCCGCCCACTGGCCGTGTCCCCGCCGGCCGTGTCTCCACCGGCTGCGTCTCCACCAGCCGGGCGTCCGCCGGCTGCGCCTTCCCCGCCCGTGCCTTCCCCGGCCGGGCCCCCGCCTGTTGTGCCTGCCCCGGCCCCGCCTCCGCCTGCCCCGCCTGCCCCAGCCCCGCCTCCGCCGGCCGCGCCTCTCCCGCCCGTGCTTCCGCCGCCCGCGCCTTTCCTGAGCGTGCCCCCTCCGGCCGCGCCGCCCCCGGCCGCACGCGGGCCCGGGCCCCCGGCGCCGCCCGCCCGGCCGGCAGGTGCCCAAAACACCTCGTCCGTCGTCGGGACGCTGCGGCAGCATGGCTCCCATGACCGTACTGACGCACGACGAAGCACAGGCCAGGGCCCGGCTCCTGGACGTCCACAGCTATGACATCGACCTGGATCTCACCCGAGGCGAGGAGCACTTCCGCTCCACCACGGTCATCCGCTTTCACGCCCGCACCACGGGTGACACCTTCGTCGAAGTCCGCCCCGCCGCCCTCCTGAGCGCCACTCTCGACGGCCGCCCCCTCGACACCGCCTCGCTCGCCGACAACCGGCTCCCGCTCGCCGGGCTCACCCCCGGCGACCACGAGCTGCGCGTCCAGGCCGACATGAGCTACTCCCGTACCGGCGAGGGCATGCACCGGTTCACCGACCCCGCCGACGGCGAGACCTACCTGTACACCCAGCTCTTCCTCGACGACGTCCAGCGCGTCTTCGCCGCCTTCGACCAGCCCGACCTCAAGGCCGTCTTCTCCGCGACCGTCACCGCGCCACCCGCCTGGACCGTTCTCGGCAACACCGTCGCCACCCGCGTCGGGCCGCCCTCCGAAGGCCGCTGGAAGCTGCCCCCGAGCCGGCCCCTCAGTACCTACTTCGTCGCCTTCGCCGCCGGCCCCTGGCACAGCGTCCGCACCGAACACGCCGGACTGCCCTTCGCCCTGCACTGCCGCCGGTCCCTCGCCCCGCACCTCGACGCCGACGCCGACGAGCTCCTCGACATCACCCGCCGCTGCTTCGACCGCTTCCACCAGATCTTCGACGAGCCCTACCCCTTCGACTCCTACGACCAGGCGTTCGTCCCCGAATACAACTTCGGCGCCATGGAGAACCCCGGCCTCGTCGTCCTCCGCGACGAATACGTCTTCCGCTCCGCCGCCACCGACACCCAGCGGCAGACCCGCGCCGTCACCATCGCCCACGAGATGGCCCACATGTGGTTCGGCGACCTCGTCACCCTCCGGTGGTGGGACGACATCTGGCTCAACGAGTCCTTCGCCGAGTACATGGGCTACCAAGTCCTCACCGACGCCACCCACTTCACCGGCACCTGGACCGAGTTCGCCATCAGCCGCAAGGCCTGGGGCTACGATGCCGACCAGCGCGAGACCACCCACCCCGTCGCCCCCGAACCCGGCGCCGTCCACGACACCGCCGCCGCCCTCCTCAACTTCGACGGCATCTCCTACGCCAAGGGCGCCTCCGCCCTGCGCCAACTCGTCGCCTGGCTCGGCGAGAAGGACTTCCTCGCCGGCATCAACGCCCACTTCGCCCGGCACCGCTTCGGCAACGCCACCCTCGCCGACTTCCTCGACTCCCTCGCCGGCGCCTCCGACCGCGACGTCCACGCCTGGGCCGCACAATGGCTCCGCACCACGGGCGTCGACACCCTCACCCCCCGGATCACCACGACCGACGGCCACTGGCAGCTCACCGCCGACCACGAGGGCACCCGCCCCCACCGCATCGGCGTCGGCCTCTACGACCACGACCCCGACGACCCCCGACGCCTCACCGCCCGCCCCCGCACCGAGACCGACGTCCCACCCCATCCCGGACCCACGCCCCTGCTCACCGGCACCGGGCCCCGGCCCGCCCTCGTCCTCCTCAACGACGGCGACCTCGGCTACGCCAAGATCCGCCTCGACCCCGACTCCCACGCCACGGCCCTCCGCACCCTCTCGGGCCTGCCCGATCCCCTCAGCCGCGCGGTCCTCTGGAACGCCCTCCGCGACCAGGTCCGCGACGGCCTCCTCGCCCCCGCCGCCTACCTGCGGGCCACCCGCGAGCACCTCCCGCACGAGACCGACAACGCCGTCGTCGAAGGCGTCCTCACCTTCGCCCGCACCCAGATCGCCGACCTCTACCTCCCCGGCGACCACCGCGACGACGCCCTCGCCACCCTCCGCGACACCTGCCGCGACCTCCTGCGCCGCACCGAGGGAGGCACCGCCCCCGGCCCCCGCCTCGCCGCCGTCCGCACCCTCATCGCCAGCGCCGCCGACCCCGGCACCCTCCACGACTGGCTCCGCGCCGGCACCGTCCCCAACGGGCCCGCCCTCGACCCCGAACTGCGCTGGCGCGTCCTCACCCGCCTCGCCGTCCTCGGCGCCGTCACCCCCGACACCATCGACGCCGAACTCGCCGCCGACCCCAGCGCCACCGGCCGGGAAGGCGCCGCCCGCTGCCACGCCGCCCTCCCCGACCCCGCCGCCAAGCAAGCGGCCTGGCACGCCCTCTACGCGGACGACAACCTCTCCGCCTACCTCTGGACCGCCACCGCCCAGGGCTTCTGGCAACCCGAACAGCTCGACCTCACGCGCGTCTACCGCGACCACTACCACCACGACGCGACGGCACTCGCCGCCCGCCGCGGCACCGCCCTCGCCAACGCCGCCGGCAACCATGGATTCCCCCGTCCCCACATCGACCACGACACCCTGCGCCTCGGCGAGGAATGCCTGAGCGGCACGGAACCGACCCCCGCGCTCAGGCGTCAGCTCCGCGACCGGCTCGACGACCTCCGCCGAGCCCTCACCGTTCGCTACCCACAGTGAACACCACCCCACTGACAATGACCCCCGCCAGGCCCGTCACCGCATGACAAAGGCGCCCGCACCCCGGTTCGGGGTGCGGGCGCCAGGCCCGAAAAACGCTGCCTACGTCAGCCGCGCTTGTCCTCGATCGCGTTCGCCGGCTCGGCCGTGCGGAGCTCCTCCAGGAAGCGGTCCACGATGCCGCTCTCCCGCGCGTACGTCTCGACCGACTCGCCGACGATGCGGCCCGCCAGCTCGGTGGCCAGCGCGCCGACCTGCTCGCGCAACTGCGCCTCGGCCATCGTGCGCTCCGCGTCGATCATCGCGTGACCGGCGGAGACGATCTCGTCGCGCTGGCGCTGGCCCTCGGCCCGCAGCTCGGCGATGATCGCGTTGCCCTGCTCGACCGACTCCTGCCGCAGGCGCGCGGCCTCGTGCCGGGCCTCGGCCAGCAGCGCCTGGTACTCGGCGTGGACCCGCTCCGCCTCGGAACGCGTCTCCTCCGCCTCGCCGAAGCGCCCCTCCGTGGCCTGCTCACGCTCGGTGAGGACCTTGTTGATCCGCGGCAGGATCCCCTTCGCGATCACCGCGAAGACGAGGAAGAAGAGCACCAGACCCAGGACGAGGGGGGCGACGTCCGGCTTGAGCGGTCCGATGTCGATAGCAAGGTTCATCATGGCCATGGGGTGCAGGGTAGTCGACGCCGCGCCCGGGGCGCGCCCCGCACTCCGTCGCACCCCCTTCTCGCCCGCGCGACCCCCTGCTTCCCGCTCGCGCGGGGTCCGTACCACCATCGGGGGAAACATCCCCCACAAGGCGTCACGTCGCAGGTACAGCCGGTAGCTTGAAGCGTCCCAAAGTATCGAACAAAAAGGGCATAAACGACTTGTCCGGCTGTGTTCGCCGCCGCCCACGGGAAGGCCGCACCCCCGCATGAGCAACCCTCCGTCCTCCGACCACACTCCCGACGCACCCCTCGACTTCGCGGGCATCGGCATCGGCCCCTTCAACCTCTCCCTCGCCGCCCTCGCCCACCCGCTCGCCGACCTCCGCGCGGCGTTCTATGACGAGAATCACACGTTCCGGTGGCACCCCGGACTGCTCATCGACGGCACCCGTATCCAGGTTCCCTTCCTCGCCGACCTCGTGACCCTCGCCGACCCCACCAGCCCCTGGACCTTCCTCAACTACCTCAAGACACGCGAACGCCTCTACCCCTTCTACTTCGCCGAGCGCTTCCACATCCAGCGCGCCGAATACGACGCCTACTGCCGCTGGGTCAGCGAGAACCTCACCGGCCTCCACTTCGGCCACCACATCGACGCCGTCCGCTGGAATCCCGAACGCGTCCTCTTCGAGATCGACTACACCCAGCTCGACCGCGACGGCGAGGCCGAGGCCCTGGGCCGCACCTACGCGCGCAACGTCGTCCTCGGCATCGGCACCACCCCCGACATCCCCGAACCCCTCCGCCCCCTCGTCGAGGCCCACGGCGTCCCCGTCCACCACTCCGCCGACTACCTCGACCACCGTGCCGACCTCCTCGCCGCCGACCACGTCACCGTCATCGGCTCCGGGCAGTCCGGCGCCGAGATCTTCCTCGACCTGCTCCGCCACCGCCCCGTGGGCCGCGAGAAACTCCACTGGCTCGCCCGCACCCCCGCCTTCGCCCCCACCGAGACCAGCCGCCTCGGCCGCGAACACTTCACCCCCGACTACGGCCAGTACTTCCACGCCCTCCCCGAACCCGTCCGCGACCAGGCCCTGCCCCAGCAGTGGCAGCTCCAGCAGGGCATCGACCCCGCCACCATCACCGCCATCCACGACGAGCTCTACCGCCGCAGCCTCCACGGCGGCTGGCCCGACACCACCCTCACCCCGGGGGTCTTCGTCCGCACCGCCGGACGCGTCGGCACCACCCGCGTCGAGCTCCACCTCGAACACCACCAGCAAGGCACCCGATCCCGCCTCACCACCGACGCGGTCGTCCTCGCCACCGGCTACCGCGAACGCCGCGTCGACCGGCTGCTCGCCGCCCTCGACCCCTACATCCGCCGCGACTCCGGCGGCCGGCCCCGCATCGACGCCCAGCACCGCCTGGTCCTCGATCCCCTGGTCAAGGGCGCCGTCCACGTCCAGAACGCCGAAACCCACACCCACGGCATCGGCAGCTCCGACCTCGGCCTCGCCGCCTGGCGCAGCGCCACCATCCTCAACGCCATCACCGGCACCACCCATTACCCGCTGCCTCAGCGCACCGCCTTCACCAGCTTCGGTCTGGAGCCGCGGCCCACGCCACGGCCCCACACCACACCGTCCTCAGAAAAGCGGCACACCATCCCGCGTCAGCTTCCAGTCCACTGACGCGAACCTGGCCACGTCGATCACCTGCTGGGCCTTCACCCACCCGATGATCGTGTTACGGATCTCCTCCGAATTCGCCCACACCTGCTTCGCCCGCGCCACATGCGGGAAATTCCCTCCTCCGCTCGCCCGGTAGTTGTTCACCGCCAGCACGAACTGCGCGGAATCGTCCAGCGGCTTCCCGTCGAACAGCAGCTTCCCGATCCGCGCACCCGGCGCCTTCGCCACGTCGATCTCGTAGGAGAGACCGCTCACCACGTCGTAGTTGTAATCCGGAATGCTCTCCGCGTTCGTGAGCTTCGCCGGATCCACCGGTGCCCCCGCCGGCGTCCGCACGTAATACCGCGCCGAGAATTCCAGGTACTCCCGCAACTGGGCGCCGGTCAGCACCCGCGCCTCCAAGGTGTTCTCGAACGGATACAGCCCCGCCACCTGACGTACCGACACCTGGCCCGCCGGAACCGCCGCCGTCCGCGAGAAACACGAAGCCTGCGACAGCACCGGCAACGACGCGTACGCCGTGCCCTTCAACGCCGCCCGCACCGTCTCCGCCTGCACGTGGTTGATGAAATCGATGACGGGCGTGTCCCGGTACGGCGCCTCCGCCGCGCTCATCGCCGCCGTCGACGTCCCGATCCGCTGGTTGACGTACGCCACCACCTTCCGGTGCTGACCCCGCACCAGGCCGGTGACCATCGCGTCTTCCTCGGCGGTGTTGGAATTCAGCACCTTCGACGACACCGACGCGACCTGCCAGCGACCCCGCTCCCACACCAGGTCGAAGTCGAACAGCGTCAGCCGCTGCCCCCACTTCAACGGCTCGGACAACACCACCGACCGGCCCGTCTCCTTGTTCACCACCCGGTACTCCGGCACCTCCACATGCGCGTGTCCCACCAGGATCGCGTCGATCCCGGGCACCCGCTCCGCCACCAACGCCGCCGCGTTCTCCACATGGGGCAGCGCGTCACCGTAGGACGACGTCCCGCTCATCCCCGAATGCGCCGACACGATCACCACGTCCGCGCCCATCGACCGCAGTCGCGGCACCCACTTCGCCGCCTGCTCCTCCAGGCCGGGGAACACCATCTTCCCCTGCACATTCGCCTTGTCCCAGATGGCGATCCCCGGATTCGTCAGACCCAGCACCGCCACCCGCACATCCCGCCCGTGCGGCGTCCGCATCCGCTTGATGACATACGGCCGGAACGCCGGCCGCATCGTCTTCGCGTCCAGCGCGTTCGCCCCCAGCAACGGGAAATGGCACTGCTGCTCGAACTTCCGCAGCACCGGAATGCCGTAATTGAACTCGTGGTTCCCCAGCGCCGCCGCGTCGTATCCCATCGCGTTCATCGCCAGCGCCATCGGATGCACCGGCCCCCGGTGCCCGGTGATCGGCTCCACCCGCGCGTAGTAGTACGCCAACTGCGTACCCTGAATGGTGTCGCCCGCGTCGATCAGCAGCGTGTTACGCCGCCCCTTCTCCTTGCGGACCTGCTTCACCAACGTGGAGATCTTCGCCAGGCCCACATCGTTGTGCGCCTTGTCATCGAACTCGGCATCGGTGAAGTAGTCCCAGTTGAAGACGTTCCCGTGCAGATCCGTGGTGCCCATGACGGTGAACGCGTACCGCTTCGTCCTGCCGTGCCCGTGGCCCCCGGACGCCCCCTGCCCCGCGAGGGACTGCTCGGCGGCCGCCGCCGACGCGGCGCCCACCGCTCCGGTCAGGGCCACACCCGCCCCCGTAGCGGCCGTACGCCCCAGGAAACGCCTGCGGTTGAGCGGCATCGAATTCCCCATCCCTTTACCTGACGATCTCACCGCACCCGGCCCGGAGCCGACTGCGTCCGACAACGACACCGGGCGGCCGCAACACCACGACCCCCCGGTACAACGCGCGTAGATTCTGACCCCCACAGGCACCGAGGCAACACCCTTGCAAGGTTGCGATCCGATGACTCCGGACAGTCCCGCCGACGAACACGGACTGAGACGCTAGCCCCATGACCGCAACCGAGCCGCTGCCCTACGGAACCCCCGACACGCCGCGCGTCGCCGTCCGCGGCGAGGCCCACCTCGAAGTCGACCCCGAAATCGCCTGTCTCGGAATCACCATCAGCGCCCGCGGCACCGACCGCCACAAAGCCCTGGACGATCTCACCCGCCGCAACAACCACATCATCGAACTGCTCAAAACCCACGGCGACGCCGTCGAGAAAATCGAAACCGGCTCCATCACCATCACCCCCCAACTCAACGACAAAGGCCGCCACGAACGCATCCGCGCCTACCGCGGCCACGTCCACCTCACCGCCACCCTCAGCGACTTCACCATCCTCGGCGAACTCACCACCCGACTCGCCGACCTCGAACTCACCCGCATCGACGGACCGTGGTGGGCCCTCCGCGCCGACTCACCCGCCCACCGCGAAGCCCGCCGCCAAGCCGTCCACGACGCCGTCCGACGCGCCCGCGAATACGCCGAGGCCCTCGGCTCCCGCCTCGTCGCCCTCGTCGAACTCGCCGACACCGGCGCCGAACACCCCGCCCCCGCCCCACCCCCCGGCCGCCCCGCCATGCTCCGCAGCGCCGGCTACGCCGGCTCCGCCCCGCCCGCCCTCGACCTCGAACCCCAACGCCAGAGCGTCTACGCCCATGTCAATGCACGGTTGACCATGACCCCGCCGATCCTGTGAACCGGCGCGCGAGGGGGCGCCCCACCGCTCATCGGAGCGCCCCCGCGCACGTTTCACTAGTTGTCAACAGACCTTTACCCAACGGACGTTGGGTGGCCGTGTCCGGCAGATTCTCTACCCACCGGTAGGTCATAAGGTCGTGCCATGCGCCGAGCGAAAATCGTCTGCACCCTGGGGCCCGCCACCGACTCGTACGAGCAGATCAAGGCCCTCGTCGAAGCCGGCATGGACGTCGCCCGCTTCAACCTGAGCCATGGCACCCACGCCGACCACGAGGCGCGGTACGAACGGGTGCGGAAGGCCGCCGAGGAGACCGGCCGCAACGTCGGCATCCTCGCCGACCTTCAAGGCCCGAAGATCCGCCTCGGACGGTTCCTCGAAGGCCCCGTACTCCTTGAACGCGGCGACACCTTCACCATCACCGTCGAGGACGTCCTCGGCGACCGCCACCAGTGCGGCACCACCTACGACGGCCTCGCCGACGACGTCACCCGCGGCGAACGCATCCTCGTCGACGACGGCCGCGTCACCCTCGAGGTCACCGAAGTCAACGGACCGCGCGTCCACACCGTCGTCCTTGAGGGCGGCATGGTCTCCGACCACAAGGGCCTCAACCTCCCCGGTGTCGCCGTCTCCGTCCCCGCCCTCTCCGCGAAGGACGTCGAAGACCTCCGCTGGGCCATCACCACCGGCGCCGACATCGTCGCCCTCTCCTTCGTCCGCAGCGCACGGGACATCGACGACGTCCACCGCGTCATGGACGAGGAGGGCCGCCGCCTCCCCGTCCTCGCCAAGATCGAGAAGCCGCAGGCGGTCGAGAACCTCGACGGCATCGTCGCCGCCTTCGACGGCATCATGGTCGCGCGCGGCGACCTCGGCGTCGAAATGCCGCTCGAAACGGTCCCGATCGTGCAGAAGCGCGCCATCAAACTGGCCAAGCGCAATGCCAAGCCCGTCATCGTCGCCACCCAGATGCTCGACTCCATGATCGACGCATCCCGGCCCACCCGCGCCGAAGCCTCCGACGTCGCCAACGCCGTCATCGACGGCACCGACGCCGTGATGCTCTCCGGCGAGACCAGCGTCGGCAAATACCCCATCGAAACCGTCCGCACCATGAGCCGCATCCTCCAGACGGCCGAAGAGGACATCCTCGCCCAGGGCCTCCCCCCGCTCACCGAACGCAGCAAGCCCCGCACCCAAGGCGGCGCCGTCGCCCGCGCCGCCGCCGAGATGGGCGACTTCCTCGGCGCCAAGTTCCTCGTCGCCTTCACCCAGTCCGGCGACACCGTCCGCCGCCTTTCCCGCTACCGCTCACCCATCCCCCTCCTCGCCTTCACCCCCGAACCCGCCACCCGCTCCCAACTCAACCTCACCTGGGGCGTCGAAACCTTCCTCGGCCCCATGGTGCAGACCACCGACGAAATGGTCAGCCAGGTCGACGAATACCTGCTGCGCATCGGCCGCTGCCGCAAGGGTGACATGGTCATCATCACGGCCGGCTCCCCGCCCGGCACCCCTGGCACGACCAACCTCGTGCGGGTGCACCACATCGGAGAGGACGACGGGCCGAAGGGGTGACCCCACGGGCCGGCCGGCGAGGGGTCAGTATTTCGGGCCGATGTGCGCGTCCATGAGGGCCACGGACGCGCGCCGGGCGACCGAGACGTTGAACGGCGCGCCGTTGCGGCGGGTGACCGTCCACTCGACGCCGACCTTGTCGAGGGTGTCGCAGTACAGCCGCCGGATGTCGTCGGACTTGTTGGTGAAGAAGTAGCGGGGGTACTCGTAGCGCTTGCGTTCACCGCCGATGAGCCGCGTGGTCCGGTTCGTCATCCGGCAGCCGTCGGAGTGGACGAGGCCTCTCAGGAACTCCCATGGGTGCGCATCGACGACGGACCGCTGCCACGGCACCAGCGCGATGGTTCGCTCGTGTTTCCTGCCGGGACCGTGCTGGGGAAAGAGGCACGCCCAGTGCTTGCTGCAACTGGTGACGGAGACGCAGCCCTGCTTTCGGACGACGCATACGCTGTTCTCGGGGCGGACCCGCGTCATCGCGGTTCGGCAGGCGTCGATGAGTCCCGGCCACGCGTCCGCGCAGGCGACGCGCAGCGTGTAACCGCCGCTCGGATGTTCGCTGAGGCAGCCGTCGCCGAGGTAGAGCCCCAGGAGGTAGGCGTAGGCGGGAGCGTCGGCGGGCGGCTCGGGCCGGGGGCCGCACAGTGAGCAGCCGGTCCGCTTGGGCTCCACACGGATGAGCCACTGCCGGATCGCGTGCCGGGATATGCCGGTCTGCCTGCTGACCGAGTTGAGACTGAAACCCTGGTCTACGAGGGCGAGGGCCTGTCGGCGCGTGGCGAGGTCGTACACAGGAGCGAGCGTGACGCGCTCGGTGTCATCGATCCCGCGGATCGGGGCCTTGTCCACCTGAAAGGGTGAAGATCCCCAACGTCGGCTATCGCGCCGTGACCTTGGAAATGAAGGTAAAGTGCCCCGGGTCGGACTCGAACCGACACTGTATGGGTTTTGAATCCATTGCCTGCTGCCAATTGGGCTACCGGGGCCTTGCAATGTAAGGAGAGTGTATACCCCTGCGGTACTCAAAACTACCGCACTCGGTACCCTCATGGAGCACCGCCTTTCCAGGACCGAGGAGACCCGTGAGCGCCGCCGAGCCCCAGCCGCCCGTCGACGACGAGCCGCAGCACACCCCTCCGCAGACCACCCGTGTCGTGATCGCCGAGGACGAGGCGCTGATCCGTCTCGACCTCAAGGAGATGCTCGAGGAAGAGGGCTACTCCGTCGTGGGCGAGGCGGGCGACGGGGAGACGGCGGTCGCGCTGGCGCGGGAGCACCGGCCGGATCTGGTGATCCTGGATGTGAAGATGCCGGTGCTCGACGGGATCTCGGCGGCCGAGCGGATCGCGGCCGAGTCGATCGCCCCCGTGCTGATGCTCACCGCGTTCTCGCAGCGTGAGCTCGTGGAGCGGGCGCGGGACGCCGGGGCCATGGCGTACCTGGTGAAGCCGTTCAGCAAGAGCGACGTCGTGCCGGCGATCGAGATGGCCGTGTCGCGGTTCACGGAGCTGAAGGCGCTGGAGAAGGAGGTCGCGGACCTTTCCCAGCGGCTGGAGACGCGCAAGCTGGTGGACCGTGCGAAGAGCATTCTGCAGACGCAGTACGGGCTGACGGAGCCGGCGGCGTTCCGGTGGATCCAGAAGACGTCGATGGACCGCCGGATGTCGATGCAGCAGGTGGCGGAGGCCGTCATCGAGGACGCGCGGGAGAAGAAGGCGGCCAAGGAGCAGCCGCAGTAGCGGCCGGTGGTTGTTCGGTCCTGTTTCGCGGGGCCCGTGTCCGGGGTGGACGCGGGCCCTTCGTGTCGCCTGGGGCGGGGTGCGGGGTCAGTCCTCGCCGAGGTAGGCCTTGCGGACGGACGTGTCGCCGAGGAGTTCGGCGCCGGTGCCGGAGAGGACGATGCGGCCGGTTTCCATGACGTGGCCGTGGTCGGCGAGGGTGAGGGCGGCCTGGGCGTTCTGTTCGACGAGCAGGATGGTGGTGCCGTCGGCCTTGAGCTCGGCGATGGTGGTCATGATCTTCTGCATCATGATCGGCGAGAGGCCCATGGAGGGTTCGTCGAGCATGAGGAGTTTGGGGCGGGACATCAGGGCGCGGGCCATGGCGAGCATCTGCTGTTCGCCTCCGGAGAGGGTGCCGGCGGGTTGGCGGGCGCGTTCGCCCAGGATCGGGAAGAGGCGGTAGGCGTGCTCGATGTCCTGGGCGATGGCGGTGGTGTCCTTGCGCAGGAAGGCGCCGAGCTGGAGGTTCTCGGCGATGGTGAGGCGGGGGAAGATGTGGCGGCCTTCGGGGGAGTGGGCGAGCCCGAGGGCGACGATGCGGTGGGCGGGGATGCGGGTGAGGGGGTGTCCGTCGAAGCGGATGCTGCCGGCTGTGGGGCGGAGGAGGCCGGAGAGGGTGCGGAGCGTGGTGGTTTTTCCGGCGCCGTTGGTGCCGATGAGAGTGACGACCTCTCCGGCGTGGACGGTGAAGGAGATGCCCTTGACGGCTTCGATCTTGCCGTAGGCCACGCGGAGGTCGCGGACTTCGAGGAGGGCCGTCATCGGGGGTCGTTCTCCTCGGGGTGAGGGCGGGGTGTTCCGTTGGGGGCCGCGGTCGGGTGCTGTGGGGCTTGTGTTCGCCCGTCCGCCGGAGTCTCCGTCGCGGCCGGTGTCTGTGCCCTCGCCTCCGGCTGTGTCCTGGCCTCCGACTGTGCTCGCGCTTCCGACTGCGCCCGTTCCGCCGCCGTCGCCGCGGCGGCCGCCGCTTCCGCCGCCCGGGCCGCTTCCGCCGCCTCGACCTCGGCGGCCTCGTCCTGTCCCGGTGCGCCTTCGAAGGGGGTGCCGAGGTAGGCGGCGATGACGCGTTCGTCGCTCTGGACGGTCCGGGGGGTGCCTTCGACGAGTTTGCGGCCCTGGACGAGGACGGCGACGTGGTCGCAGAGGTTGAAGATGAAGCGTATGTCGTGCTCGATGACGAGGACGGCGATGCCCTGGTCGCGGATGGCGAGGACGAGGTGTTCGGCGGCGCGGGTCTCCTGGGGGTTCATGCCGGCGGTGGGTTCGTCGAGGAGGAGCAGGCCGGGGTCGCTGGCGAGGGCGCGGGCGATTTCGAGCCTGCGCTGTTCGCCGTACGGGAGGTTGCGGGCGAGGTGGTCCGCTTTGTCGGCGAGGCCGGTGAAGTCCAGGAGTTCGCGGGCGCGTTGGTGGGAGGCGCGTTCGGCGCGGTGGAATCCGGGGCCGCGGAGGAGGGCGGAGAAGAGGCCTTCGTGGGTGCGGGTGTGGCGGCCGACGAGGACGTTCTCCAGGACGGTCATGCTCGGGAAGAGGCGGATGTTCTGGAAGGTGCGGGCGATGCCTGCCTGGGTGACCAGGTGGGGTTTGGCGGGGAGCACGGTGTCGCGGTACGTGACGGTGCCTTCGGTCGGGACGTAGAGGCCCGTGAGGCAGTTGAAGAAGGTGGTTTTCCCTGCGCCGTTGGGGCCGATGAGGCCGACGATCTGTCGGTCGTGGACGGTGAGGTCGACGGACTGTACGGCGGTGAGGCCGCCGAAGCGCATGGTGACGCCGGTGGCGGTCAGGACGGGTGTGGCGCTGGGGACAGTGGTGGCGGTGACGTCGGGGGCCATGGGGTCACGTCTCCGCTCGGGTGAGGGGTGCGGCGCCGGGAGGGGCGGCGTCGTGGAATTCGAGCTGTTTCCGGCGGTCGGCGACGAGGCCCTCAGGGCGGAAGCGCATCAGGAGGATGAGGGCGACTCCGAAGAGCAGGAGTTGGTAGTCCTGCATGAAGTCCATCTTGTTCGGGATGAGGTACAGGAGGGCGGCGCCGACGATGGGGCCGGTGATGGTGCCCATGCCGCCGAGGATGACGGCGGCGAGGAGGAAGGCGGAGTTGGGTGGGACGGTTCCGGCGAACTGGTACTGGTCGGGTGTGGCGGTGGTGATGACGTGCGCCTGGACGGTGCCGGCGAGGCCGGCGAGGGCGGCGCCGAGGGCGAAGGCGAGGAGTTTGAGGCGGAAGGCGTTGATCCCCATGGCGGTGGCGGCGGTCTCGTCCTCACGGATGGCGATCCAGGCGCGGCCGATGCGGGAGGCGGCGGCGCGGCGGAAGACGAGGACGACGGCGAGGGTGGCGAGGAGCATGAGGAGGTAGTAGTTGCCGAAGCGGCCGATGGGGGTGCCGAGGAGGTCGTGGGTGTCGCCGAAGTCGAAGCCGCCGATGGCGAGGTCGGGGATGTTGGGGATGCCCATGGCGCCGTTGGTGATGTCGGGGCCGGTTTTCCCGTTGAGGTTGAGCATGGTGATGCGGAAGATCTCGCCGAAGCCGAGGGTGACGATGGCGAGGTAGTCGCCGCGGAGGCGGAGGGTGGGGGCGCCGATGAGGACGCCGAAGACGAGGGAGGTGCCGATGCCGGTGAGGATGGCCGCCCAGAACGGGAAGTGGACGCCGGCGGCGGATTCGGGGGAGCCGGAGACGAGGGCCGCGGTGTAGGCACCGACGCCGAGGAAGGCGACGTATCCGAGGTCGAGGAGGCCGGCGAGGCCGACGACGACGTTGAGGCCCAGGGCGACGGTGGCGAAGATGAGGATGCTGGTGGCCAGGTTGGTGTAGGTGTCGCTGGTGAGGGTGAGGGGGAAGGCCGCGGCGGCGATGAAGGCGGCGGTGAGGGTGATGGTGTGGTGCCGGGCCGTGAGGGTGGCGAGGCGGGTGGTGAGGCCGGAGCGGCCGAGGGCGGCCAGCCCGGTGCAGGCGAGCAGGAGGTAGCCGACGAAGAGTTCGCCGTACTCGGCTTCGATGCCGTAGGTGAAGAGGCCGAGACCGACGGCGAAGGCGGCGGCGACGACGAGGATTTCGGCCCAGGCGGGGAGTCGGGCGGGGGCGGCGGTACGGCCGGGAGTGAGGCTGTGGCGGAAGCGGTGCCAGGGGTTGGCGGGTGGCTTGTTCCCTGAGCGGTCCGAGCCGGCGGCAGGGCCCGGGGTCGGTGCGTGCCCGGAGTGGGCAGAGTGCTCGGAGCGGTCAGAGTGCTCGGCGGCTTCCGTGCGGCCTGGGCCCTCGTCGCCCGCTGAGCTTTCCGAGTGCGCCAAGCCGGCCGGGGGCTGAGAGCCGGCCGAGCCCGCGGAACCGCCCGAGCGCCGTGCCCGTGCTCCGTCCTCCGCCCGTTCTCCGCCCTCCGCCCGTTCTCCGCCCTCCGCGCGCTCCCCGTCCTCCGCCCGTTCCGGATAGGGCAGTGCCGGGGGCAGGGCCAGGGCGCCGAGGAAAGCGGCGAGGGTGGCGGCGCCGGCGAGGAACCCGCCGGGTTCGAGGTTGACGAGGCCGCCGAGGTCGGTGGTGATGGCGCCGAGTGTGTACCAGGTGGCGGCGAAGGTGCCGAGGGCCAGGAGGAGGGTGGGGGCCGTGGTGCCGGAGGGCGCGAGCCAGCGGAGGCCGCGGACGCCGTAACCGGCCAGGACGTGCAGCAGGGTGAGGGCGGCCCCGGCGAGAGTGATGTTCTGGAGCCCGCCGGGATAACCGGTGACGGTGAGGTTCCCGGGGAACGAGGTGGTCCAGGTCCAGGCGAGAAAGGTGGAGACGATCGCGAGGAGCGCTCCGGCGCCGGTGAGGAGGCGGGCGGCCTTCGGGGGCAGCGGGAGCGTGGCGCGCACCGGGGCCGTGCCGGGGGCCGGGACAGCGGCGGACGGTCGTCCTCCGGTGTGGTGGCGGTCGAGGGACACGGTCATCACGCCCGATCCGCGACGCGTTCGCCGAGCAGCCCCTGGGGCCTGAGCAGCAGGACGAGGATGAGGAGGACGAACGCCCAGACGTCCTTCCAGGAGCCGCCGCCGAACTGGGCCATGCCGGGGATCTCCTCGATGTAGCCGGTGGCGAGGGCTTCCGCGACGCCGAGGACGACACCGCCGAGCATGGCGCCGTAGATGTTGCCGATGCCGCCGAGTACGGCCGCGGTGAAGGCCTTGAGGCCGGTGATGAAGCCCATGCGGAAGTCCACCTGCCCGTATTTGAGGCCGTGGGCGACGGCGGCGACGGCGGCGAAGGTGGCGCCGATGGCGAAGGCGATGACGATGATGCGGTCGGTGTTGATGCCCATGAGCTTGGCGGTGTCCGGGTCCTGCGCGGTCGCCTGCATGCCGCGGCCGGTGCGGGTTCCGGCGACGAAGAGGCCGAGGGCGAGCATGCACAGCGGCGCGGCGATCAGCAGGAAGACCTCGCCCCGCTGCACGGTGGCGCCGAGTATCTCGAAGGACTCGCCCTTGAACTGGGGGAACACCCTGGCCTTCTTGGCGTCGGGGTACCACTTCCAGACGGCCTGCTGGAGTGCGATGGAGAGGCCGATGGCGGTGATGAGCGGGGCGAGGCGCGGGGCGCCGCGCAGGGGGCGGTAGGCGAAGCGTTCGGCGGCCACGGCGATGGCGACGGCGGCGGCGACACCGCCGAGGATCATGAGGGGGAGGGCCAGGAGCAGCGCGGTGCCGTCGGGTAGGGCGAGATGGACGGTGAGGGCGCCGAAGCCGCCGACCATGAAGATCTCGCCGTGGGCGAAGTTGATGAGCTGGACGATGCCGTAGACCATCGTGTAGCCGATCGCGATGAGGCCGTACATCGCGCCGAGGATGAGTCCGTTGGCCAGTTGTTGCGGCAGTTCGTGCACCGCCGGGCCTCCGTGGGATGAGACGTGCGGGGGACGTGCCGGGGACGTGCGGGGGAAGGGGGTCGCGGGCGGCCGGCGCGGGCCGGTGGGGCCGCGCCGGGTGGTGGGCGCCCATGGGCGGGTGAGGGCCGTGAGGGGAATCGTTTCGGCGGGAGCAGGCGGGAGCCGGCAAGGGCCGTTACCGGTCGCGGAGTCCGATCGGGGCCGTCTCAAGGGCCGTCGAGGGCGCGCCCGTGGGTCAGCGTTTGAACTCGGCGCTGTGGCGTGCCTTCCAGGCGTTCCCCTCGACCTGGTAGGCGGTGATCATGGTGTTGGTGGTGTCGCCGTACTTGTCGAAGGAGACGGTTCCGGTGACCCCGTCGAACTTGACCTTGCCGAGGGCCTCGACGACCTTGGCACGCGCGCCGTCCGGAAGTTTGCCGCCGTTGTCGGCGACGACGGCCTTGACGGCCTGGATGATGGCCCAGGTGGCGTCGTAGGTGGAGCCGCCGTAGGCCTCGTAGCGGTCCTTGTAGCCCGCGGCTTTGTAGTCGTCGATGAACTTCTTGGCGGAATCGAGCTGTTCGACGGGTTTGCCGACGGAGGTCGCGTAGTCGCCGGCGGATTTCTTGTTGAGTTTGATGTAGTCGGCGCTGTACATGCCGTCGCCGCCCATGAGCGGGGCCTTGACTCCGCTCTCCTTGAGCTGCTGGCTCAGGGGGGCGGCGGCCGGGTATTCGCCGCCGTAGAAGACGAGGTCGGCGCCGGAGCTCTTGGCCTTGGAGACGATGGCCTTGAAGTCGCGGTCCTCGGGGTTGACGTGCTCGGTGCCGGCGATCTTTCCGCCGAGGCTTGTGAACTGGGTGGAGAAGGCGGCCGCGAGGCCGACGCCGTAGGTCTTCTGGTCGTCGATGACGTAGGCGGTCTTGGCCTTGATGCGGTCGTGGGCGTATGCGCCGCCGAAGGCGCCCTGAACCTCGTCCGTGGTGGCGGTACGGAAATAGGTGCTGAACTGGCGCTTGCGCTTGTCCTGCTTCCAGTCCTTGCCCTGGGTGAGGTCGGGGGTGGTGTTGGCCGGGGATATCAGGGCCAGGGTGTTGGACTGTGCCACCTGCTGCATGGACTGGGCGACGCTGGAGTTCAGCGGGCCGACGACACCGACCACCTTCTTGTCGCCGGCGAGTTTGGTGGCGTTCTGCTGTCCGGAGGTGGGCTGGGCCTGGTCGTCCAGGGCGGACAGTTCGAAGGTGACGCCGGGGACTTCGCTGTTCTTGTTGGCGTTGGTGACGGCGAGGTGGGCGGAGTTCTTGATGCCCTGGCCGAGAGCGGAGAGGTCGCCGGTCAGGGGGGCGTCGAGACCGATCACGACGGTGGTCTTCCGGCCGCCTTTGTCGCCGTTGTCGCCCCCTTTGTCGTCGTCGCGTGATCCGCAGGCGCTCAGCGTGAGGGCCCCGGCGGTGAGTGCGGTGGTGAGCAGGAGCAAGGGACGGTGTCGCACGGTCAGTCCTTTCCCTGGCGCGGCGGCCTGCCGGGGTGCAGGCGCCGTATCGCTCGCCGGGCAACGGCGGAGGGTGGGAACGGGTGCGGACCGCCCGGCGGGGTGGTGGATGGCCGTGACTGTAAGGGCTGGGCGACAGCGTGGGGCAGAGGTGTCGTCCAGGATGTGACTCTCTTGTTATGACGGAGATCACATTCCGCAAACGCGGATCCGGATCGATCGCCCCGGGCTCACCGGCCGGCCGTGGAAGGCGCAACGGCCCTCCACGGCCGGGGAGTTGTCAGGCGGTCGGCTGCGGGTTGTCGCGGATGACGCAGGTGAGGCGGGCGGAGCAGACGCGCCTGCCCTGCTCGTCGGTGATGGCGATCTCGTAGGTGGCGCTGGTGCGCCCGCGGTGCACGGGGGTGGCGACACCGGTGACGAGACCGGAGCGGAGCCCGCGGTGGTGGGTGCAGTTGAGGTCGACGCCGACGGCGATCCGCGTGGGGCCGCCGTGCAGCATGGCGCCGACCGAGCCGAGCGTCTCGGCGAGGACGGCGGAGGCGCCGCCGTGGAGCAGCCCGTAGGGCTGGGTGTTGCCCTCGACCGGCATGGTGCCGACGACGCGGTCGGGGGAGGCCTCGACGACGCGGACGCTCATGCGCTCGCCGAGGTGGCCCGCCGAGAAGAGGGCGGGCAGGTCCAGGCCGCTGTCGGCCCAACTGTCGAGGATCTCCTGCGGAAAGACGGTCCGGCTCTGTTCGCCCATGCTTCTCGGCTCCCCTGGTGCTCTTGATGTACGTGAGGTGCGCGTGGCAGCAGGTACGCGAGGTACCTGAAGTAACGCGTAGACGTTTGTTATCAGGTGGTGTCGGCGGGGCGGTCGGTGGGTTCGAGCCGGATGACGACCGACTTGCTCGCGGGCGTATTGCTCTGGTCCGCGGTGTGGTCGAGCGGGACCAGGACGTTGGTCTCCGGGTAGTAGGCGGCGGCACAGCCGCGCGCCGTCGGGTAGTGGACGACGCGGAAGCCGGAGGCGCGCCGTTCGGTGCCGTCCGTCCATTCGCCGACGAGGTCGGCGTACGCGCCGTCGGCGAGCCCGTGGTCGCGGGCGTCGTCGGGGTGGAGGAGGACGACGCGGCGGCCGTTCTTGATGCCGCGGTAGCGGTCGTCGAGGCCGTAGATGGTGGTGTTGTACTGGTCGTGCGAGCGGATGGTCTGGAGGAGCAGACGGCCCTCCGGGACGTGCGGGAACTCGACGGGCGCCGCGGTGAAGTTGGCCTTGCCGGTGGTGGTGGGGAAGGTGCGGGAGTCGCGGGGCGCGTGGGGGAGGGTGAAGCCGCCGGGGTGCGCGACGCGGGCGTTGAAGTCCTCGAAGCCGGGGATCACGCGGGCGATGCGGTCGCGGATGGCGCCGTAGTCCTCCTCGAAGCGCTCCCAGGGCGTGGCGGAGCCGGTGCCGAGGACGGCGCGGGCCAGCCGGCAGACGATGGCGGGCTCGGAGAGCAGGTGCGGGCTCGCGGGGTCGAGCCGGCCGCGCGAGGCGTGAACCATGCCCATGGAGTCCTCGACGGTGACGAACTGGTCGCCGCCGCGCTGCCGGTCGCGTTCGGTGCGGCCGAGGGTGGGCAGGATGAGGGCCCGCGCCCCGGTGATCACGTGTGAGCGGTTGAGCTTGGTGGAGACGTGAACGGTGAGGCGGGCGCGGCGGACGGCCGCTTCCGTGACGTCGGTGTCGGGAGTGGCGGAGACGAAGTTGCCGCCCATGGCGAGGAAGACCTTGGCCCGCCCGTCGCGGAGCGCCCGGATGGCCCGGACCACGTCCAGGCCGTGCTCGCGGGGCGGGGCGAAGCCGAACTCCTTCTCCAGGGCGTCGAGGAAGGCGGGCGCGGGCCGCTCGAAGATGCCCATGGTGCGGTCGCCCTGGACGTTGCTGTGGCCGCGGACGGGGCAGACGCCGGCGCCGGGGCGGCCGATCGCGCCGCGCAGCAGCAGGAGGTTGACGATCTCCTTGATGGTGACGACGGCGTGCTTGTGCTGGGTGAGGCCCATGGCCCAGCAGACGACGGTGCGCTCGGAGTCGAGGACCATGCGCAGGGCCGCCAGGATCTCCTCCCGCGCCAGACCGGTGGCGCGCAGGGTCTCGTCCCAGTCCGCGGTGCGGGCGAGGGCGGCGAACTCCTCGTAGCCGTGGGTGTGCTCGCGGACGAAGTCCTCGTCGACGGCGCCCTCGGTCTCCAGGACCAGCCGGTTGAGGAGGCGGAAGAGGGCCTGGTCGCCACCGAGCCGGATCTTGAGGAAGAGGTCGGTGAGCGGGGTGCCGGCACCGGCGAGGCCGCGCGCGTTCTGCGGGTTCTTGAACCGTTCGAGGCCCGCCTCGGGCAGCGGGTTGACGGTCATGATCCTGGTGCCGCCGCGCTTGGCCTTCTCCAGGGCGGAGAGCATCCGGGGATGGTTGGTGCCCGGGTTCTGCCCGGCGACGATGATCAGGTCGGCCTTGTAGAGGTCCTCCAGCAGGACGCTGCCCTTGCCGACGCCGAGGGTGTCGGTGAGGGCCGAGCCGGAGGACTCGTGGCACATGTTCGAGCAGTCGGGCAGGTTGTTGGTGCCGAACTCGCGGGCGAACAACTGGTACAGGAACGCGGCCTCGTTGCTGGTGCGTCCCGAGGTGTAGAAGACGGCCTCGTCGGGCGAGTCCAGGGCGCGCAGCTCGTCGGCGATGATGCCGAAGGCCCGCTCCCAGGTGACCGGCTCGTAGCGGTCCGCCCCCTCCGCGAGGTACATCGGGTGGGTGAGACGGCCCTGCTGGCCGAGCCAGTAGCCGCTGCGGCCGGCGAGGTCCCCGACCGGGTGGGCGGCGAAGAAGGCGGGGGTGACCCGGCGGAGCGTGGCCTCCTCGGCGACGGCCTTGGCGCCGTTCTCGCAGAACTCCGCGGTGTGCCGGTGCTCCGGCTCGGGCCAGGCGCAGCCGGGACAGTCGAAGCCGTCCTTCTGGTTGACCCTGAGCAGGGTGAGCGCGGTGCGCCGGACGCCCATCTGCCGCTGGGCGGCGCGCAGCGAGTGCCCGATGGCGGTCAGGCCCGCCGCCGCGTGCTGCGGCGCGGTGACCTCGGGAGCGTCCTGGACGGGGTCGCCGGTCGGTGGTTTGCCTGCCATCTCGTTCCCCCTGAGCGGTGAGGCGGTTCGCGTGGAGTGCTGCCGGTGACGATCCTGTCACGGGGGTCGGACAGCCGGGGCGGCGGCGGTGTGGCGGGGATTGTCAGTGGGTCGTGGCAGGATCGGGGGCGTGGCAGCAAAGGCATCGAAATCACCGTCCGACGCGACCGAGCCGACCGGCCCCGAGGCCGTGGGAGGAGGTGCGGGAGGCCGTCCCCGTCTGCTCCTGATGGACGGGCACTCCATGGCGTACCGGGCGTTCTTCGCGCTGCCCGCGGAGAACTTCACGACCTCCGGCGGCCAGCCGACGAACGCGGTGTACGGCTTCGCGTCGATGCTCGCGAACACCCTGCGTGACGAGAGCCCCACGCACTTCGCGGTGGCGTTCGACGTGTCGCGCAAGACGTGGCGTTCCGAGGAGTTCGCGGAGTACAAGGCGACCCGGTCCAAGACCCCGGACGAGTTCAAGGGGCAGGTGGAGCTGATCGGCGAGCTGCTGGACCACATGCGGGTGCCGCGGTTCGCCGTCGACGGGTTCGAGGCCGACGACGTCATCGCCACCCTGGCGACCCAGGCCGAGGCCCAGGGCTTCGAGGTGTCGATCGTCACCGGCGACCGGGACGCGTTCCAGTTGGTCAGCGACGCCGTCACGGTGCTGTACCCGACCAAGGGCGTCTCGGAGCTGACCCGCTTCACGCCGGAGAAGGTCCAGGAGAAGTACGGCCTCTCGCCCGCCCAGTACCCGGACTTCGCGGCGCTGCGCGGCGACCCGTCGGACAACCTGCCGGGCATCCCGGGCGTCGGGGAGAAGACCGCCGCGAAGTGGATCAACCAGTTCGGTTCGTTCGCCGAGCTGGTGGAGCGGGTCGACGAGGTCAAGGGCAAGGCCGGGCAGAACCTGCGGGACCACCTGGAGGCGGTCAAGCTCAACCGCCGCCTGACCGAGATGGTGCGGGACGTCGAGCTGTCGACGGGCCCGGAGGGGCTGGTGCGGGAGGGGTACGACCTCACCGCGCTCGGCGGGCTGCTGGACCGCCTGGAGATCCGCAACCGGAGCCTGCGCGACCGGCTGTGGGGCACGGACCCGGCCGCGGTCGTCGAGGAGGCGGCCGAGGAGTCGGAGATCGAGCTGGACGGCCGGATGCTGGGCCAGGGCGAGCTGGCCGCGTGGCTGGCCGACATCCCGGCGGACGTCCCGGCCGCCGTGGTCGCCGGCTACGACTGGAAGCTCGGCACGGGCGACGTCCACGAGGTGGCGCTGGCCCTGCCGGACGACCGCGCGTGCTGGTTCGTCCCGCAGGAGCTGTCCGAGGACGACGACCGGGCGTTCGCCGCCTGGCTGGCCGACGCGGACCGCCCCAAGGTGCTGCACATGGGCAAGCGCGTCGTCCGCGTCTTCGCCGAGCGCGGCTGGCGGGTCGAGGGCGTCACCATGGACACCGCCGTCGCCGCCTACCTGGACGAGCCGGGGTCCCGGCCCTTCGAGACGGACCCGCTCAACCGCCACCGGCAGAAGCGGGCCGGCAAGGTCCGCGTCAACAAGGGCAAGCGCCAGCTCACCGAGCTGGAGGTGCTGGTCGAGGACAAGCTCGGCCGGACCCTCCCGCGTGTCGACCCCGACAAGGCCGAGGCCGGCCAGCAGGCATTCGACTTCGACGGCACGGCCGACAAGGAAGCGGCCGAGAAGCTGATGGTCGAGGCCCGCGCGGTCCTCGACCTGGGCGTCTTCTACGAGCGGAAGCTCGCCGGGACGGGCGGGCTGGAGCTCATGCGCGACCTGGAGCTCCCGGTCGGCGACCTGCTCGTCGCCATGGAGCGCGAGGGCATCGCCGTCGACCGGGCCCGCCTGGAGCGGCTGTCCGAGGAGTACCTGGGCGAGATCGAGCAAGCCGTCGCCGAGGCGCACCGCGCCGCCGGCCGCGAGTTCAACCTGTCCTCGCCCAAGCAGCTCCAGGAGATCCTCTTCGAGGAGCTCGGCCTGCCCAAGACCAAGAAGATCAAGACCGGTTACACCACCGACGCCGACGCGCTGGCCTGGCTCGCCGCCCAGACGGAGAACGAGCTGCCGGTCGTCCTGCTGCGCCACCGCGACCGGGCCAAGCTCAAGACCACCGTCGACGGCCTGATCAACAACCTGGCGGCGGACGGCCGGATCCACACCACCTTCAACCAGATGGTGGCCGCCACCGGCCGGCTGTCCTCCACCGACCCCAACCTGCAGAACATCCCGGTGCGCACCGGCGACGGCAGCCGCATCCGCCGCTGCTTCGTGGTCGGCGAGGGCTTCGAGTCGCTGATGACGGCCGACTACAGCCAGATCGAGCTGCGCGTCATGGCCCACCTGTCGGAGGACGAGGGCCTCATCGAGGCGTTCACCTCCGGCGAGGACCTGCACACCACGGTCGCCTCGCAGGTCTTCGGCGTCGCCAAGACCGAGGTCGACCCGGAGATGCGCCGCAAGATCAAGGCCATGTCGTACGGGCTGGCCTACGGGCTGTCCGCGTTCGGCCTCTCGCAGCAGCTCGGGATCTCCCCGGGCGAGGCGGGCGGCCTGATGGACACCTACTTCGAGCGGTTCGGCGGGGTCCGCGACTACCTGCGCCGGGTCGTCGAGGAGGCCCGCGCCACCGGCTACACCGAGACGATGCTCGGCCGCCGCCGCTACCTGCCGGACCTCAACAGCGACAACCGCCAGCGGCGGGAGATGGCGGAGCGCATGGCGCTCAACGCGCCCATCCAGGGCACCGCCGCCGACATCGTCAAGGTCGCCATGCTGCGGGTGGCCGAGGCGCTGACGAAGGAGAAGCTCACCACCCGGATGCTGCTCCAGGTGCACGACGAAATCGTGCTGGAGGTGGCCCCGGGCGAACGGGAGAAGGTCGAGGAGCTGGTCCGCCGGGAGATGGCCGCGGCCGTCACCCTGCGGGCCCCGCTCGACGTGTCGGTGGGCGTCGGCGGCGACTGGGAGTCCGCCGCCCACTGAGCCCGTGACAGCCGCCGCGCACCCGCCGACCCCGGTACCGAGCGTGTACCGGCCGTCGGCGGGTGCGCGCGTTTCCGGGGGACGTGAGGCCGGTGTTTCCGGGGTGCCCGAAGTTTTTCCGGTGAGATCGGTGTGCGCACGCCCGTTCCGTGACACACGATGGAGGGAAACCCGAACGGCCGGTCCCCGGCACAGGGGACCGCGGAGCAGAGGAGGCTCGCCGTGAAGGAGAGTCCCGAGGACGCGTCCACGGCATCAGCGCCGCAGCGGCTCTACACCGGGAGTGAGCGACCCTTCGACCCCGAGGACCTGGTCATGGCCTCGGGGCACGACGTCACTCCGGAACGGGTGGAGGCCGCCAGGCGGCACATCGAGGAGAAGGGCGCGGCGGCGCTGGAACGCTATCTGCCCTGACCGGGCCCGCCCGGCGCCCTACCGGCGCCGGGCGTTCGTCCGCCGGGTGGGCTCCGCCGTCGACGGGTCCTCCGGCCAGGGGTGCCGCGGATAGCGGCCCCGCAGCTCGGCCCGGACCGCCCGGTAGCCGTCGCGCCAGAACGAGGCCAGATCCGCCGTCACCGCCGCCGGCCGCCCGGCCGGGGACAGCAGGTGGACGACGACCGGAACCCGCCCGCCGGCCACCGTCGGCGTCCGCTGCCAGCCGAACAGCTCTTGGAGCTTGACGGCCAGCACGGGCCGCCCGCTGCCGTAGTCGACGCGGATCCGTGAACCGCTGGGCACCTCGATCCGCTCCGGGGCCAGCTCGGCGAGCCGGGCCGCCTCCCCGCCCGCCCAGGGCAGCAGCCGCTCCAGGGCGGCCCGGGCGTCCACCCGCTCCAGGTCGGCGCGGCGCCGCGCCGCGTCCAGGTCCGGTCCCAGCCACGGCTCGACGTCCGCGAGCAGCGCTTCGTCGGAGACGTCCGGCCACGGCGCGCCCAGCTCACGGTGGAGGAACGCGAGCCGCTCGCGCAGCCCGGCCGCCTCAGGGCTCCAGCGCAGCAGCCCCACGCCCTCGGACCGCAGCCCCTCCAGCAGGGCCGCGCGGAGCAGGCCGCGGTCGGGGTCGGACAGCGGCCGGGAGGCCAGCTCGACCGCGCCCAGGCGCGCGACGCGCCGGGCCACCACGTCGCCGCGCTCAGCCGACCAGCCCACCTCCTCACCCTCCTCGTACAGGGCCCCGGCGGTCGCCCGGGCCGTCTCCTCGTCGATCACCGCGCCCAGCCGTACCCGCGCCGACGCCGAGGCCACCGGCCGGTCGGCCACGGCCACCGCCAGCCAGGGCGCGCTGCGCAGCCGCGAACCGTCGCCCAGGACGGCGCCGGTCCCCGACACCATCAGGAACGCGCCCTCGCCGCGCGCCCGCGCCACCCGCTCGGGAAACGCCAGCGCCGCGACCAGACCCGCGGCGGCGTCGTCGGTGAGCCCCTCCCCGGCGCCCCCGGGCCTCCCCCCGGCGACACCGCGCAGGGCCGACTCCAGCCGCCGCGCCTCCGTCCGCCAGCGAGCGGCATAGGCGTCACCGCCCCGGCGCGCGGTCCGCCAGGCGGCCGCCAGATCGTCGCCGTACTCGCGCGGCGGCTCCTCGCTCAGCAGCGCCACGATCTCGGCCGTGCGCCGCGCCCCCACCTCCGCCGCGCCGTCCAGCAGCGCCCGGGCCAGCCGCGGGTGCACACCCAGCCGGGCCATCCGGTGCCCGCGCGCGGTGGGCCGGCCGTCCGCGTCCACGGCGCCCGTGGCCGTCAGCACGGCGCGCGCGGCGGCGAGTGCGCCGGGCGGCGGTGGGTCCAGCAGCGCCAGCCCGTTCGCCTCCGGATCGCCCCAGCAGGCCGCCTGGAGCGCGAACGCCGCCAGGTCGGCGACCAGGATCTCCGGCTGCGGGAACGCGGCCAGCCGCGTTTCCTCCGCCTCCGCCCAGCAGCGGTAGACGGCCCCCGGCGCCTCCCGCCCCGCACGCCCCGCCCGCTGCCGGCCGGCCGCCCGGGACGCCCGGACGGTGGTCAGCGCGCTCAGCCCGCGGGCGTGGTCCGTACGAGGCTCCCGGGCCAGCCCGGAGTCCACCACCACGCGGACGCCCGGCACGGTCAGGCTCGACTCGGCCACCGACGTCGCCAGCACCACCCGGCGCGTCCCCGACCCGCCGGCCAGGACCGCCTCCTGCACCGCGGCCGGGGCCCGTCCGTGCACCTGGAGCACCTCGGCCCCGAGCCGCGCCGGGCCGCCCAGCAGCCCCGCGACCCGGGCGATCTCGCCGACGCCGGGCAGGAAGCACAGCACGTCGCCCGTGCGCTCGCGCAGCGCCCGCCGCACCACCCCGGCCACATGCTCCAGCAGAACGGGGTCCACCCGCGTCCCGTGCGGCGGCCGGACCGTCCGCTCCGGCGGCGCCCACACCACCTCCACCGGGTGCGACACGCCCTCGGCCGTGACCACCGGCGCGTCGCCCAGCAACCGCGCCCACCCCGCCGCGTCGGTCGTCGCCGACGCGGCGACCAGCCTCAGCTCCGGCCGCAGCGCCGCCCGCACGTCCAGCAGGAACGCCGCCGCCGTGTCGGCGTCCAGGTGCCGCTCGTGACACTCGTCGAGCACCACCACGTCGACGCCGGGGAGCTCCTGGTCACGCTGGAGCCGCTGCAACAGCACACCGGTCGTGACCACCTCCACGACGGTCCCGGGCCCGGCCTTGCGCTCGCCGCGCACGGTGAACCCCACCCGGCCCCCGGGCTCCTCGCCCAGCAGCCACGCCATGCGCCGGGCCGCCGCCCGGGCGGCGATGCGCCGCGGTTCGGCCACCAGGACCCGCCGGACCGGTCCCGAACCCGGCACCAGCCCCGCCAGCACCAGCGGGACCAGCGTCGTCTTGCCCGTTCCGGGCGGCGCGCAGAGCACGGCGGTGCCCTGCCCGTCCAGGGCGGAGACGAGCGCGGGCAGCGCGGTGCGGACGGGGAGCCGGTCGAGGACGTCGGTACGGATCACGCCGACCAGTGTCGCCGACCCCTCGAAAACGGACGGATCCGCACCCCGGCCGCACCCTTCCGGCCACAAGGTGACCGACTATCCGGAACCCCGTTGATCACCCCTCCGGGCGGTGTGCATGCTGCTCGCCCCTGCCCGCGCGGAACAACCGGAGTGACACTCCGTAACGGTGTTTCCGCAGTTCAGAGCCGGTCCGGAGCACTCCGGGCCACAGAGGTCGCCTTGTGAACGCCGCTCTCGCCACCCTGCCCGTCCTCGTCACCCTGGTACTCCTGGCCCTGGGGGTCCGCGCGCTGTACGCCGCCCTGGCCGCCCTGGCGGCCGCGCTGACCCTCACCGCCACGGCCTTCCGCACCCCCCTGGCCGACCTCGGCGACGCCTCCCAGCGCATGCTGCCCACCATCGTCGAACTCGCGGCGATCCTCTTCGGCGGCATCCTGCTCAGCGAACTGATGACCCGCACCGGCGCCCAGGCGCGCATGGGCGAACGGCTCGGCAGCGCCTGCAGTTCGCCGGGGCGCGCGGTCCTGCTGGTGACGCTGGGCGTCACCCCCTTCGCCGAGTCGCTGACCGGATTCGGCATCGGCGTGATCGTCGCCATCCCACTGCTGCGCCGGCTCGGCCTGCCCCCGGCCCGCGCCGCCGTCGCCGGCCTGCTCGGGCTGGTCACCGTCCCCTGGGGCTCGCTGGCGCCCGGCAGTCTGGTCGCGGCGGAACTCGGTGACGTCGACTTCCAGCGGCTCGGCGTCGACTCCGCCCTGCTGTCCGCCCCCGTCTTCCTCATCTGCGGCGCCGCCGCCCTGACCGTCGCGCTCGGCGCCCGCCGCGCCCTGGCCTCGGCAGGCGACCTGGCCATCGCCGTGACCGCGCTCTGGGGCACGGTCTGGGCCGTCGACACCTACGTCGGCGTACCGCCCGCCGGAGTCCTGGGCGGGCTCGTCACGATGACCGCGCTGCTCCTCGTCTCCCGGCTGCGCGAGCGGAACGGCGGACGCGGCGAGCCCGTCGGCCGGGCCCTGTCCCCCTACGCGTTCCTGGTGGCCGGCCTGCTGGTGAGCCGGGCGGTCCTGGAGACGGCCGGAATCACAGAGGGGTGGTGGACGGTCGTCGCCGGCCCCGCCGGCTGGCTGCCGCTGACCGCGGTCCTCGCCCCCCGGCTGCTGGGCGCCCGCGAGCCGGTGCTGGGCGGGGCGGCCCGCGCCGCCTTCGGCCGCTGGTGGCAGGTGACCCTGACGACGGCCGTCTTCCTCGCCCTGGGCACCCTGCTCACCGTCACCGGCATGAGCCGGGAAATCGCCGCGGCCTGCGCCTCGCTCGGCTCGTCGTACCTCTTCCTCGCCCCCTGGATCGGCGCGGTCGGCGGGTTCCTGGCCGGTTCCAACACCGGGGCCAACGCGATGTTCGCCGCCGGCCAGGCCGAGACCGCCCGGGCGCTCGGCCACTCCGCGGCCCACCTCGTCGCCGTGCAGAACGTCAGCGCGGCCCTGGCCTCCGGCGCCGCCGGCGCACGCGTCGCCCTGGCGGCGCAACTGGCGGAGAACGCGCCGGGCCCCGCATCCGTCCGCCCTCGGACCGGGCCGGCCACGGCGGTCGGGGGAGCGGACGGGGGCGGCGCCACCTTGCGGGCTGCCACCGCTGCCACCGCTGTCACCGTCACCGCTCCCACGACGGCCACGGACACGATCGCCGGGCCGGCCGCCGACACGCCGGTGGACGCGCGCTGGGTGCTGCGGACGGTGCTCGGCGTGCACGCCCTGGTGTTCCTGACCGTCGGGGTGATCGGCGTCCTCTGGGGCTGACCCGCCCGGGGGCCGGGCCGGTCCGCGCGGCGGGAGCCGCTCGCGGACAGGACGCCGCGTGGCGCCGGGTTGCTCAGTCCCGTTCGCAGACGAAGATCGCCGTGCCCGGGATCAGGTGCCCGCGCAGCGGGGACCAGCCGCCCCACTCATGGGTGTTCCATTCCGGCCATTCCGGCTCGACGAGGTCCACCAGCCGGAAGCCGGCCGCCACCACGTCCCGCACCCGGTCGCCGAGGGTCCGGTGGTGCTCCACGTAGACGGCACGGCCCGTCTCGTCCTGCTCCACGTACGGGGTGCGGTCGAAGTAGGAGGCCGCGACGGAGAGGCCCTCGGGGCCCGGCTCGTCCGGGAAGGCCCAGCGGATCGGGTGGGTGACCGAGAAGACCCAGCGGCCGCCGGGCCGCAGCACCCGGCGCACCTCCCGCATCACCCGCACCGGGTCGGCCACGAACGGCACCGCGCCGTACGCCGAGCACGCCAGGTCGAAGGAGCCGTCCGCGAACGGCAGCGCGCCGGCGTCCGCCTCCACCAGGGGCACGCCGCCGCCGATCCGCAACGCGTGCTGGAGCTGCCGGTGCGAGAGGTCGAGCGCCACCGGCCGGGCCCCCTGGGCGGCGAGCCAGCGCGAGCACTGGGCGGCTCCGGCGCCGATCTCCAGGACGGCCCGGCCGGCCAGGTCCGCGGCCGGGCCCAGCAGCCCGGCGTCCGCCTCGTCCAGCCCTTCCGGACCCCATACGAAGCGGTCGTCGCCGAGGAACGCGCCGTGCTCCCGCTGGTACTCGTCGGCGTTTGTGTCCCACCAGCCCCGGCTGGCCCGGCTGCTCTCGGCCTCGCCGGTGTTCCGGCGGGTCGCCTCGGGCTCCGCGCCCTCGACGTCCTGGAGGCCCTCAAGGTCCTGGAGGTCCCGGCGGTCCTGCCGCGGCTCGTACGTTTCTGGCGTCATCTGAGTGGTCGCGATCCCGGGATGGTGGGGGTGAGGGGTGCTCGGAGGTAAGGTGTTCGGCCGCCGGGAGGCCCGAAAGGGCTTCCACAACGCGAGTTGTGCCGGGTTTGGGGTGTTTTGTCCCTGGTGTGCGCCTTCGCGCATTGACCGTGCCCGGCTGCCCCCGTATGCTACAAGTTGCGCTGCGAGCCTGCGCGCCTCGGACCGAGCAGGCCGCTTTCGTACTTGTTGTATGTCCCCTCGGTTGTCGAGGCGCCTTCGGAGCGATCCGGAGAGTGCGCTTCTAAGCTGTCCGGCTTCGGCGGTGCGATATACGGGCTCATGGCGTGGCAGTACCTACGACTCAATGTCCGTACCGGAGCCCTTTCCCACATGACGAGCAGCACCGAGACCACCGCCACCACCCCGCAGGTTGCGGTCAACGACATCGGTAACGAGGAAGCCTTCCTCGCCGCGATCGACGAGACGATCAAGTACTTCAACGACGGCGACATCGTCGACGGCGTCATCGTGAAGGTCGACCGGGACGAGGTCCTGCTCGACATCGGTTACAAGACCGAAGGCGTCATCCCTTCCCGCGAGCTCTCGATCAAGCACGACGTCGACCCCAATGAGGTCGTCAGCGTCGGTGACCAGGTCGAGGCCCTCGTTCTCCAGAAGGAGGACAAGGAAGGCCGCCTGATCCTCTCGAAGAAGCGCGCCCAGTACGAGCGTGCCTGGGGCACCATCGAGAAGATCAAGGAAGAGGACGGGATCGTCACCGGTACCGTCATCGAGGTCGTCAAGGGTGGTCTCATCCTCGACATCGGCCTCCGCGGCTTCCTCCCGGCCTCCCTGGTCGAGATGCGTCGCGTCCGCGACCTCCAGCCCTACGTGGGCAAGGAGCTCGAGGCGAAGATCATCGAGCTGGACAAGAACCGCAACAACGTGGTCCTGTCCCGCCGCGCCTGGCTGGAGCAGACCCAGAGCGAGGTCCGTCAGACCTTCCTCACCACCCTCCAGAAGGGTCAGGTGCGCTCCGGCGTCGTCTCCTCCATCGTCAACTTCGGTGCCTTCGTGGACCTGGGTGGCGTCGACGGTCTCGTCCACGTCTCCGAGCTGTCCTGGAAGCACATCGACCACCCCTCCGAGGTCGTCGAGGTCGGCCAGGAGGTCACGGTCGAGGTCCTGGACGTCGACATGGACCGCGAGCGCGTCTCCCTGTCGCTCAAGGCCACCCAGGAAGACCCGTGGCAGCAGTTCGCCCGGACCCACCAGATCGGTCAGGTCGTCCCGGGTAAGGTCACCAAGCTCGTTCCGTTCGGCGCGTTCGTCCGCGTCGACGAGGGCATCGAGGGCCTGGTCCACATCTCCGAGCTGGCCGAGCGCCACGTGGAGATCCCGGAGCAGGTCGTCCAGGTCAACGACGAGATCTTCGTCAAGGTCATCGACATCGACCTCGAGCGTCGTCGCATCAGCCTCTCGCTGAAGCAGGCCAACGAGTCCTTCGGTGCCGACCCGTCCGTGGTCGAGTTCGACCCGACCCTGTACGGCATGGCCGCGTCCTACGACGACCAGGGCAACTACATCTACCCCGAGGGCTTCGACCCCGAGGCCAACGACTGGCTGCCGGGTTACGAGAAGCAGCGCGAGGAGTGGGAGCGCCAGTACGCCGAGGCGCAGCAGCGCTTCGAGCAGCACCAGGCGCAGGTCATCAAGTCCCGCGAGGCCGACGAGCAGGCCGCTGCCGAGGGTGCTGCCGCTCCGGCCGCCGCCTCCGGCACCGGCAACGTCTCCGGCGGTTCGTACTCCTCGGAGTCGGCCGACAACTCCGGCGCCCTGGCGTCGGACGAGGCGCTGGCCGCCCTCCGCGAGAAGCTGGCCGGCGGCCAGAGCTGACGCTCTGACCGGCCGCGGTTGACCGCAGGCTGACGTGAGGCCCGTTCCCCTCCGGGGGAGCGGGCCTCACGCGTGTTCCGGGCCCGGGGCCGCCGCGGGGAATGGCGGCGGCTCCCAAGGACGTTCCCTCCCAAGGAACATGAGGAGGAACGGTCACCGTGTTGGATCCGCAGGGTTTGTACGAATGGGAGCCCAAGGGGCTCGCCGTGGCCGACCTGGCCCTGGCTCAGGAAACCGCCGGCCTGGTCATGCTCTACCACTTCGAGGGGTACATCGACGCCGGCGCGACCGGTGAGCAGATCGTCGAGCGGCTGCTCGACCAGTTGCCCAGCCAGGTCGTGGCCCGCTTCGACCACGACCGGCTCGTCGACTACCGGGCGCGCCGCCCGCTGCTGACGTTCCGGCGGGACCACTGGAGCGACTACGAGGTCCCGAAGATCGAACTGCGGCTCGTCCAGGACGCCACCGGCGCGCCCTTCCTCCTGCTCTCCGGACCGGAGCCGGACGTGGAGTGGGAGCGGTTCGCCGCCGCCGTACGGCAGGTGGTGGAGCGGCTGAAGGTACGGCTTTCGGTCAACTTCCACGGCATCCCGATGGGCGTGCCGCACACCCGGCCGGTCGGCATCACCCCGCACGGCAACCGCACCGAGCTGGTTCCGGGGCAGCGTGGCCACTTCGACGAGGCGCAGGTGCCCGGCAGTGCCGAGGCACTCCTCGAATACCGGCTGGCGGAGGCGGGCCACGACGTCCTGGGCATCGCCGCCCACGTCCCGCACTACGTCGCCCGGTCGCCCTACCCGGACGCCGCGCTGGTCGCCCTGGAGGCGATCACCTCCGCCACCGGCCTGGTGCTGCCCAACGCCGCGCACACGCTGCGCAGTCAGGCACTGCGGACCCAGGAGGAGATCGAGCGGCAGGTCGCCGAGGGGGACGAGGAACTGGTGGCGCTCGTCCGCGGGCTGGAGCACCAGTACGACGCGGTGGCCGGCGCGGAGACGCGCGGGAGCCTCGTCGCGGAGCCTTTGGAACTGCCCTCCGCCGACGAACTGGCCGCGGAGTTCGAGCGGTTCCTCGCCGACCGGGAGGGCGAGGGCGGCCGGTGAGCCGGCGGCCGATAGCGTGGGGCCCATGGTGAAGGTGGGTCTCACGGGCGGTATCGGCGCGGGGAAGAGCGAGGTGTCGCGGCGGCTGGCCGCGCACGGAGCGGTGGTCATCGACTCGGACCGGATCGCGCGGGAGGTGGTGGAGCCGGGAACGGCCGGACTGGCCGCGGTGGTCGCGGAGTTCGGGCCGGAGGTGCTGGCCCCGGACGGCTCCCTGGACCGACCCCGCCTCGGGGCCGTCGTCTTCGCCGACGCCGGACGGCTGGCCGCGCTGAACGCCATCGTGCACCCGCTGGTGCGCGCCAGGTCGGCCGAGCTGGAGGCCGAGGCGGCGGCGGACGCGGTCGTCGTGCACGACGTGCCGCTCCTGGTCGAGAACGGCCTCGCCCCGCTGTACGACGTGGTGATCGTCGTGGACGCCCGCGAGGACACGCGGCTGGACCGGCTGGTGCGGCTGCGGGGCATGGCGCCGGAGGAGGCCCGGGCGCGGATGGCCGCCCAGGCGACGCGCGAGCAGCGGCTCGCCGCGGCCGACATCGTGATCGCCAACGACGGTCCCGTGGCCGAGCTGGAGGCCCGGGTGGACGAGGTGTGGGCGGGACTGCGCGCCCGGGCGGCCGAACGGCGCGGGTGAGGGCGAGCCGTGCGGGCAGGGGCGAGCCGTGTTGGGGGAGGGCGAGCCGTGCGGGCAGGGGCGCCCGGGCGCCGGTGTGACACGGCGGCATTACGGCGTGACTGCGTGACGGCGCGGCCGGGAATAGGGCTTGACGCGTCGGCGTTGTGCGGGCCGCATCCTCGTCCTTCGGGGCCGTCGAGGGGTTGTCGACGAACCACCGAGGGGCCGAAGAGGGGTTACCGACAGGGAAGGACCGTGCCCGTGGCCGAGCCGACACCCGAGACGCACGTCATCGACTTCCGCTCCGCCGAGCGGCTGCTGGACGCCCGCGACCCGCGCGGCGCGGTCAAGCTGCTGGACTCGGTCATCGCCTCCCATCCGGAGAACACCGCGGCCCGCCTGCTGCGGGCCCGCGCCTACTTCGCCGCCGCCCGGCTGCGCCCGGCCGAGCAGGAGTTCCAGTACGTGCTGGAGCGCGAGCCGGACAACGCGTTCGCGCACTTCGCCCTGGGGCGGACGCTGGTGCGCGCGGGACGCCCGCAAGAGGCCGTACGCCACTTCCGGCTCGCCGCGGCGCTCGACCCGCGGCCGGACTTCGTGGCGGCGGCCCGCTTCGACGACAAGGGCTGAGCGCGCGGGTTCACCGGGAGACGGCGAGCGGGCGGGCAGGGGCCGCGGCCTTGTCCTGCTTTCGCGGGCCGGCGCGGGCCGGAAGAGCCGGTTCGCAAGGGGGGAGCTCGGCGCCGGCGACTTCGGGCCTGGGCGGCGGAGAGGCCGGGCCCTCGGGCCGGCTCATCCGGACCGTTCTGCCGGGTAGTGAGCGCAGGCTGTCTTCCCGGGCAGGCCGGTTCCCAGTGGAGGCCGTCTTCCCGTGTGCGGCCCGTTTCGCCGATGAGGGCCATTCCGCCGATGAGGGCCGTTCCGCTGACGCGGGCCGTCGGCCCGGTGCGGGCCGGTGGTGTGGTCAGGGCCGCGGCCCCGGCGGCTTCCCGTCCCGGAGCGGCTCGTACGGCGGCACGTCGCGGCCCGGCTGGTAGTGCGGGCCCTGGCGGATGTGGTGGATCACCACGGTCAGATCGGCGACGGTCACCAGGGCCAGCGCGGCGAAGGCCGCCGCCCAGCCGGGGTGGCCGGTGAGGGCGAACAGCGCGGCCCCCGCACCGGCGAACACCAGGCCGAAGACGGCCAGCCCGCAGCGCAGCCGCAGCGGACTGCGGGCCGTGAGGGGCTCGTTTCCCGTACGCATGGGCACCATCTCCCCCTCCAGGATCCACCCGCCGTCGCCCGCGCGGAACCCGGACCGCCCGCCCCCGCCCGCGTCCCCGGGCGCCGCCGGGTCAGACGAGCTGTCGTATCTCGCCCCGGACGCGGTAGAAGCCCCCGGAAGCCGGCGTGAGGGAGTCGACGACGTAGCGGGCGCCCGCCCGGCGGATGTGGCGCGGGAACTGGACGTTCCAGGCGGGCTCGAAGCCCTCGGAGACCACGTGCACGCGCAGCCGTCCGCCTTCCCGGACGCACTCGACGACGACGCCCGACGCCGGGACGGCGTCGATGGTGGCCACGGTGGTCGCCGGGGTGTAGGTGGGCAGGGCGGCGGCCGACTTGATGTCGCGCGGCACCGGGACGGTGCCGGAGCGGGCGGCGCCGATCGCCGCGTCCGAGGCGTCCACGCACACCAGGGAGCCGTCGGTGGTGACCATGTAGAGCCGCTCGTCCAGGTACTGCATGGACAGCGCCGAGCCGCCGCCGGTGCCGAGCTTCCACAACCGGGTGCCGTCGGCGTCGAAGCAGTAGACGGACGAGGAGTTGTCGCCCGCGAAGACGTACCGCCCGCCGGGGGCGGTGGCGCAGGAGTAGACGACCCCGTCGCACCGGTACGTCGCCTCGACGGCGCCCGTGGCCTTGGAGAGCCGCTGTACGACGTGGAGGGCGGTGCCCGCGTAGACGGAGTGGTCCTCCTGCCAGCCGAAGAGGACCGCGCCGGGGGTCGGACTGTGCCACAACTGCCCGGTGCCGTCGGCGGCGTACGCCGTCACTCCTGAGAAGTGGCCGTGGTAGACGGCGCGTTCGTCCCGGCGGACCATCCAGGCGTGGTGTCCGGCGCTCCGCCGGGACCACTGGTGCTCGTCCTCGTGGTCGATGACGGTGAGCGTGCCGTCGCTGTCGGAGACGTTGAGCACGCCTTCGTGGATGTCGAGCCAGAAGATGTCGACGGCCGAGGTGATCTCGTAGGCCGCGAAGGGCAGCTTGGACGACAGGTCGTAGACGGTCCCGTCGTCACACCCCGCGTAGATCCAGAAGTCGTCCGCCACCAGGCACTTGACGCCGTCGGGCAGTCGGTAGCGGGCGAGGACCTCGCCGCCGTGGCCGAGCGTGAAGACGTCGCCGGCCTGGTTGCCGACCCAGCAGCGCTCCTCGTCGACGTGGATGCCGAAGGCCGCGGCGCCCGTGCGGAAGCGCCACAGCACCGGGGCCACCGCGCGGGCGGTCGACGGGGCCGAGGTCACCTCGCGGCGCGTCACCGGCCGGGCGGCCCGTCCGCCCGGCACGGCCGGTGCGTAGCCCTTGCGGACCTTCTCCCCGACCTTCTTCGCGGCGGCGGCCCGGGCCTTGGCCTCGGTGGGAAAGGTGGAGGTCTGCACCTGCCCCGGCGCGCCGATCCGGCCGTAACGGACGGTGACGGTGGTGCCGGCGACCGTGACCTCGTAGAACTTGTGCGCGCCGCCGCCCTCCTGCGAGAGCTCCAGGTAGGTGCGCTCGGACGCGCCGGACGCGGGCGGTGTGACGGACATGGCAGGGCCCCCTTCCCCGGCGGCCTCGGCTGGCCGCCCTCACTGCCCGGAACGTTAGGGGGTGCCACTGACAACGGGTCGTTTTCGCAGGTCGCCGCAGGTATGCCGCCCGCGGTCCAGGCCGCGGGCGGCGTATCGCGCGGGGCGGGTCAGGTGGCGTCCTGGAGGCCGGCCCGGGTGAGGGCGGAGTCGCCCTCGGCGTCCTTCTCCAGCGCGTCCGCGATCACGTGCGGGGCGTTGGTGATGATCGCGTCCACGCCGAGGTGGGCCAGGGCGACCGCGCGGCCGGGGTCGTCGACGGTCCAGGCGGAGACCTCCAGCCGCCGGCCGTGCGGGCCCTTGACGCCGTGCACCGACCGCACCCAGGCCGCGTTGATCTTGCTGTGGTCGGGGTTGATCTGATCGGCGAACTTGGCGTAGTCGCGGAGCTCGGCGGGCTTGGGCGCGCCGAGGAAGCCGGTCTTCACGTCGGGGCGCAGGCCGTGGAAGGTCCTGAGCGAGGCGGCGTTGAAGCTCTGGACCACCAGCCGGCCGCCGACGTGCCGCCGGTCGAGCCAGCCGGTGCGGCGGAGCTCCGCCACCAGTTGGCGCTCGACACCCGGGTACAGCTCGGGGGCCTTGACCTCCAGCAGCAGTCTCTGGCGGTTGTGGTCGACGCGCCGGAGGTAGCTCTCCAGGGTGGGGACGCGCTCGCCGGCGAAGCGGCGGTCGAACCAACTGCCCGCGTCCAGCTTCCGGATCTCGGCCAGGGTGAAATCGCCGACCTTCCAGGGCGCCCGGTCGGGGAAGCGCTTCTTGACGTCGGTGGTCCGGGTGAGGGTGGTGTCGTGGATGACGACCAGTTTGCCGTCCTTGGTGCGCTGGACGTCGTTCTCGACCCAGCCGACGCCCAGCTTGGCGGCTCTGTCGATGGAGGCGAGGGTGTTCTCGGGGGCCTGGACCGGCACCCCGCGGTGGCCGATCGTGAGCGGCACCCGGGCGTGTTCCGTGGCAGCGGAGTCCGGCGCGGCACCGGCGTCCGGAGTGGCCTCGGCGGCCGGTGCGACGAGGCCCAGCGCGACCGGGACGGTCACGGCCAGGCCCAGGAGGGTACGGGTCACGGGGGAGGCTGGGCGGATGCGCATCGGGGCTCCTCGCGGCGTCCGGGGTGCCGGGCGCGGGTGGCGACCGGTCCATGGCGTACGGAGACAGTCGTACCGGATACCCCCGCCCCCGCGCAGCAGGAAGGACGGCCGGGCGGCGGATCGTCCGCAGGATCCTCACTTCTGGTCCATCTGGGAAAACCGCAGGTGAGGGCGGTGACACCGGCCATTGTCAGTGGCAGGTCGTACGGTGGTCCCATGCGGCCCGTTTCCCAGATCGAACGCAAGGTGGCGCCTTTCGAGGTCGTCAGCCCCTTCCAGCCCAGCGGTGACCAGCCGGCGGCCATCGACGAGCTGGAGCGGCGCATCCGCGCCGGCGAGAAGGACGTCGTCCTGCTCGGTGCCACCGGTACCGGCAAGTCGGCGACCACGGCGTGGATGATCGAGAGGCTGCAGCGGCCGACGCTCGTCATGGCGCCCAACAAGACGCTCGCGGCCCAGCTCGCCAACGAGTTCCGCGAGCTCCTGCCCAACAACGCGGTCGAGTACTTCGTCTCGTACTACGACTACTACCAGCCCGAGGCGTACGTCCCCCAGTCGGACACCTACATCGAGAAGGACTCCTCGATCAACGAGGAGGTGGAGCGGCTGCGCCACTCCGCGACCAACTCGCTGCTCACCCGGCGGGACGTGGTCGTGGTGGCCTCCGTGTCCTGCATCTACGGCCTGGGCACGCCCCAGGAGTACGTGGACCGCATGGTCCCGCTCAAGGTCGGCGAGGAGATCGACCGGGACGACCTGCTCCGCCGCTTCGTGGAGATCCAGTACACCCGCAACGACCTGGCCTTCACCCGGGGCACTTTCCGGGTGCGCGGGGACACCATCGAGATCTTCCCGGTCTACGAGGAACTGGCCGTCCGCATCGAGATGTTCGGCGACGAGATCGAGGCGCTGTCCACGCTGCACCCGCTGACCGGCGAGGTCATCTCGGACGACCGGGAGCTCTACGTCTTCCCCGCCAGCCACTACGTCGCCGGCCCCGAGCGGATGGAGAAGGCCATCGCCGGGATCGAGGCGGAGCTGGAGGAGACCCTCGCCCGGATGGAGAAGCAGGGCAAGCTGCTGGAGGCCCAGCGGCTGCGCATGCGCACCACGTACGACATCGAGATGATGCGCCAGATCGGCTCCTGCTCCGGCATCGAGAACTACTCGCTGCACATGGACGACCGCGAGCCCGGCTCCCCGCCCAACACCCTGCTCGACTTCTTCCCGGACGACTTCCTGCTCGTCATCGACGAGTCGCACGTCACGGTGCCGCAGATCGGCGCCATGTACGAGGGTGACGCCTCCCGCAAGCGGACGCTGGTCGAGCACGGCTTCCGGCTGCCGTCCGCCATGGACAACCGCCCGCTGAAGTGGGAGGAGTTCACCGAGCGCATCGGGCAGACGGTGTACCTGTCCGCGACGCCAGGGAAGTACGAGCTGGCGAAGTCCGACGGCTATGTCGAGCAGATCATCCGGCCCACCGGCCTGGTCGACCCGGAGGTCGTCGTCAAGCCGACCGAGGGCCAGATCGACGACCTGGTGCACGAGATCCGCGAGCGCACCGAGAAGGACGAGCGGGTCCTGGTCACCACCCTCACCAAGAAGATGGCCGAGGATCTGACGGACTACTTCCTTGAGCTCGGCATCCAGGTGCGCTACCTGCACAGCGACGTCGACACCCTGCGCCGCGTCGAGCTGCTGCGCGAGCTGCGGGCCGGCGAGTACGACGTGCTGGTGGGCATCAACCTGCTGCGGGAGGGCCTCGACCTGCCCGAGGTGTCGCTGGTGGCGATCCTCGACGCGGACAAGGAGGGCTTCCTGCGCTCCGGCACGTCGCTGATCCAGACCATCGGCCGGGCGGCGCGCAATGTCTCCGGCCAGGTGCACATGTACGCCGACAAGATCACTCCGGCGATGGAGAAGGCCATCGACGAGACCAACCGGCGCCGCGCCAAGCAGATCGCGTACAACAAGGAGCGGGGCATCGACCCGCAGCCGCTGCGGAAGAAGATCGGTGACATCGTCGCCACCATCGTCCGCGAGGAGATCGACACCCAGGAGCTGCTGGGCTCGGGCTACCGGCAGCCGGCGGACAAGGGCAAGGGCGGCGAGAAGAAGGGGAAGGCGCCCGTCCCGACGGCCGCCGGCGGCGGCAAGAGGGGCAAGGCGAAGCCGGCCGTCGCGACCGACCGGCCGGCGGCGGAACTCGCGCAGCTCATCGAGGACATGACGGACCGCATGCGGGCGGCCGCCGCGGAGCTCCAGTTCGAGGTGGCCGCACGGCTGCGCGACGAGGTGGGCGAGCTCAAGAAGGAGCTGCGGCAGATGAAGGAGGCCGGGGTCGCCTGACGCCGCGTCCGCCCCCACGGCCCCGCGGAGCGCGTCGCCGGGCCGTCGGGGCGGAAGGTGCGGTTCCTTCGACCGGCTCTTCGTCCGTCACCTTTTGTCCGGAAAGCCCCGGCGGAGATGTCGCAAGACCGCCACAAACCGCCCTGGGTGGAGCGGGCGGCAGCGGGAGTGCATAGGGTCGTTCCATGCGCCGCGCACGCGCGGCGTTCCGGGGGAAGCACCGTATGACGGTGTCCGAACGACGATCGAGAAGGGACCGCGCGTGACAGTCAACTTGTCCAAGGGTCAGGGCATCAGCCTGCAGAAGGCCGGCGGGGGAAGCCTGACCGCGGTGCGGATGGGGCTGGGCTGGAAGTCGGCCCCGCGCCGGGGACTGTTCAGGTCGCGCACCAAGGAGATCGACCTCGACGCCTCCGCGAGCATGTTCGCCGACGGCCAGCACATCGACGACGTCTGGTTCAACCACCTGGTGAGCCACGACGGTTCGGTGCGGCACACCGGGGACAACCTGGTCGGCGGCGCCGGCACCGGCGGCGACGACGAGACGATCCTGGTCGACCTCGACCGGGTTCCCGTCCACGTCGACCAGATCGTCTTCGCGGTGAACTCCTTCAGCGGGCAGACCTTCTCCGAGATCACCAGCGCCCACTGCCGGCTGGTCGACGACAACACCGGCGAGGAGCTGGCCCGCTACACGCTCGACGGCGGCGGCCCCTACACCGCGCAGATCATGGCGAAGGTCCACCGTGTGGCCGGCGGCTGGCAGATGACGGCCATCGGCACCCCGTCCAACGGCCGCACGATCCACGACCTCTACCCGGTGATCGCGACCATCCTGTAGGTCTCCGCCGGGGGCGGGTCCGACGGGGCGGACACGGAGCGGGAAGTACGGAACGGCCCGGTGGCGCGGCGCCACCGGGCTTCCGCGGCGCACAGGACACAAGGAGGGGGAGCAGGGCGATGACGGTCGAGCTGGTACGGGGGCAGAACCACCCGCTGACCGAGAGCCGGTTGCAGATCCGGGTCTCGGCGGGGGACTCGGTGGTGGTGGGGGCCGCGCTCGGCGGCCCGGACGGCCGGGTCGCCGACGCCGGACAGGTCGCCCGCCCCGGCTCCCCGCGGCTGCCGGGGGTGGAGGCGCCGGACGGCGTCGCCCCGGCGCAGCGGCTCGCCGTCGAACTCGACGCCCTGCCCGACTCCGTGCACCGCGTGCACGTCCTGCTCGCCCTGCCGCCCGGCGGCCGGGGCCCGGCCCGGTTCGGGGCGACGGCCGCGCCGTTCGTCGCCGTGTCCGGGGCCGGCGGCGACGACATCGCCAGCTTCACCGTCACCGAACTGGACGCCGAGACCGCCCTGGTGGCCCTGGAGCTCTACCGACGCCAGGGCGCCTGGCGGGTCCGGGCCGTGGGCCAGGGCTACGCGGGCGGCCTGACCGAGCTCTTCCGCGATCTCGGAGTGGACAGCGCCGCCGAGCTCGCCGCCGAGCTCGCCGCCGAGCTCGCCGCGGGCGTCGGGACGGAGGCGGCCGAGGCGGCGGGGGGTGCGGCCGTGTGTTCGACCCCGCAGCACTCGGCACGGCACGCCGGGAGCGGCAGCCGGCACGGCGGGACGGCAGTGGACGACTGGCCCGCCGAGCCCGCCGTTCCCGAGCCGGCGACGTCCACCACCGGTGCCGCTCCCCAGGCCGTCCCCGCGTCCGAGACCCCGTCCCCGGCCGGGCCCGTGGACTACCGGCACCCCCGCCGCCGGGCCACCGAACCCCCGCAGCCGGCCCCCGCCGCCCCGGCCGCCCGGCCGGGGACACCGCCGGAGCCCGTGGCGGGCGACGCCGCCGGCTGGACCATGGAGGAGCGCCTCTACAACCAGGTGTGGGGCATGTTCGAGGACCTGGCCCGGAGCACCGCCGCGTACCGCAGCGCGGTCGGCTTCGCCGAGTCGCGCCTGGAGAAGGAGCTCGACCGGGTGCTCTCCGATCCGGCCACCCGGGTCGGGCCGGCCGCCGACGCGGCCCGGGAGGAGGCACGCGCCAAACACGGCGGCCTCGTCGAGCAGGCCCGGGCGGTACTCGACCGCGACCTCGCCCAGCTCACCGCCGAGGCCGAGGTCGTCGAGCACGCCCTGCCACCGGCCCTCGCCCGCTGGGACAGCCCCGTCTGGCACGCCTACCAGGCACCGCTGGAGACGCCGCTGGCGCTGCGCCTGGGCGATCTGCACCTGCCGGAGCGGCGGGGGCTGCGCATCCCCATGCTGGTACGGCTGCCGCTCCAGCGCGGCCTGTGGGTCGACTGCGGCCGCGCGACCGGCTCGGGCACGGACATGGCCGACCCCGCCGAACTGCGCCGGCTGGCGATGGACTGCGCCGTGGCCCACGCCGCGCGGCTGCTGGCGGTGCACCCCGTCGGCGAGTTCGCTGTGCACGTCCTCGATCCGGCCGGTTCCGGCGCGGCGGCGCTGGCGCCGCTCGTCGGGAACGGGGTGCTGGCCCGGCCCCCGGCGGCCGGCGCCCAGGGGGTCTCCGCCGTCCTGACCGAGCTGACCCGGCGGGTGGACCTGGTGCAGATGGCGGTCCGCAGCGGAGCCGCCGACGCGCTGCCGCCCGATCTGGACACCGCCGAACAACTGCTGATCGTCAACGACTTCCCGCACGGCTTCGACGACCGCGCGGTCACCCAGCTCCGCTACCTCGCGGACGAGGGGCCCGCCGTGGGCGTGCACCTGATGATGGTGGCCGACCGGGAGGACTCCCGCGGTTTCGGTCCCGTGCTCGATCCGCTGTGGCGCTCGCTGCTGCGGATCACGCCGGTGCCCGACGATCATCTCGCCGACCCGTGGGTCCGGCACGCCTGGACGTACGAACCGTCGCTGGCCCCCGCCGGCAGCGATGTGGTGGGCAGGGTGCTGTGGCAGGTGGGGCAGGCGAGGCGCGCGTACGGGCTCTGAGTCCGGGGCTCGGGGCTGCCCTTGGGATTCTCTTTACTCTTTCTTGGGACTTCCTGTACCTTTGTGGTGCGGAGGCACCCCGGTGGCGGCGGTCACCGGATCGGCGGGCGTACCGGCGACCGTGACAGCGCGCAGGGGCCTCCGGCAGCGACGACGCTGGAAGTTGCCGTACGAGATGCCGGAGGACCCATGGACGTCTCCCTGACACTGTGGCTGCTGACCGTCGCCGGTCTGTGTGCCCTGATCGCCGCCGACTTTTTCATCGGCGGCCGGAAGCCCCACGAGGTCTCCCTCAAGGAAGCCGGCACCTGGACGGTCGTCTGGGTGATCCTCGCCGGACTGTTCGGCCTGGGACTGCTGTTCCTGGGCGGCGGGCAGCCGGCGGGCGAGTTCTTCGCCGGCTACATCACCGAGAAGTCGCTGAGCGTCGACAACCTCTTCGTCTTCGTCCTGATCATGGGCAAGTTCGCGGTGCCCACCGTCTACCAGCAACGGGTGCTGATGGTCGGCGTGCTCATCGCCCTCGTCCTGCGGGCGGTGTTCATCGGCGCGGGCGCGGCGATCATCGCCAACTTCTCCTGGGTCTTCTACCTCTTCGGCGCGTTCCTCGTCTGGACCGCCTGGAAGCTCATCCAGGAGGCGCGGGCGGACGGGAACGAGGAGGAGGAGTTCGAGGAGAACCGCTTCCTGAAGGCGGTCGAACGGCGCTTCCCCTCCACGGACCGCTATCACGGCACCAAGCTCTTCGTCGTGGAGGGGGGACGGCGTCTGATGACGCCGATGCTGATCGTCATGCTGGCGATCGGTACGACCGACGTCCTCTTCGCGCTGGACTCGATACCGGCGATCTTCGGCCTGACGCAGGACGCGTACATCGTCTTCACCGCCAACGCCTTCGCCCTCATGGGCCTGCGCCAGTTGTACTTCCTGATAGGCGGCCTGCTACGGAAGCTGGTCCACCTCTCGTACGGCCTGTCCGTGATCCTCGGCTTCATCGGCGTCAAGCTGGTGCTGCACGCCCTCCACGAGAGCGGGGTGGCGGTGCCCGAGATCGGCATCCCGGTCTCGCTCGGTGTCATCTGCGCGGTGCTCGCCGTCACCACCGTCACCAGCCTGCGCGCCTCCGCGAAGGCCGAGCGGGCCGCTGCCGAGAACGGTCGGGAGCACGCGGGGGTCTGACTCGACGCGCTCCCACCGAGGGCCGGGGAGCTTGGCCGGGGGCGCGGTGTCCGGCGCCTTCGCCACCGGCTCCTTTGCCACCGTGTCCGGCGCCTCCGCCACCGTGTCCGGCGCCTCCGCCACCGTGTCCGGCGCCTCCGCCACCGTGTCCGGCGCCTCCGCCACCGTGTCCGGTTCCTCTACTACCGCATCCGGCACCTCCGCCGCCGTGTCCGCTTCCGCCGCCGGCCGGGTCTCCGGCAGCAGGGCGAAGCAGATCAGGCTGAGCAGCGCGACGGCGACGAGGAAGACGGCCACGCCCCACGGCGACTGGTCCCCGCGGGTGAGCGCGGTGGCGACGAGCGGGGTGACGGCGCCGCCCAGGATCCCCGCGAGGTTGTAGCCGACGGTGGCGCCCGTGCAGCGCACCCTCGGCGCGTAAAGCTCCGGCAGGTACGCGCCGACCACGGCGAACGAGATCATGAAGGCCAGCATCGCCACGACGAAGCCCACCGTCATGAGGACGGGGTCGCCGGTGTGCAGCAGGGCGACGAGCGGGAACATCCACAGGACGACGGCCACGCAGCCGGCCAGGCACAGTGGGCGCCGTCCGAAGCGGTCGCCGAGGAGGGCGAGCGGCGGGGTGGCGATGCCCGAGGCGACGACCGCGATCATGACGCAGACCAGCATCACGGGGCGGTCGACACCGAGCCGTTCGGTGCCGTAGGCCAGGGCCCAGGTGGTGACCGTGTAGTAGACGGCGTAGCCCATGGCCAGGCCGCCGGCGCTGAGCAGGACGAGCCGCCAGTGGTCGCGCACCACCTCGGTGATCGGCAGTCGGGCGCGTTCGCCGGCGGGCAGTTCGCGGAACTCGGGGGACTCGGTGATCCGGCTGCGGAGCAGCATGCCCCCCACCGCGAGCACGCCCGCCACCCAGAAGGGCACCCGCCAGCCCCAGGAGCGGAACTGCGCGTCGGTGAGGCCGACGGAGAGGCCGAGGGTGAGGCCGTTGGCGAGCAGGAAGCCCAGCGGCGGGCCGAGTTGGGGGAAGCACGCCCACAGCGCGCGGCGGTGTGCGGGGGCGTGCTCGGTGGTGAGCAGCACGGCGCCGCCCCACTCGCCGCCGAGCCCCAGCCCCTGGAGGAAGCGCAGGACGAGGAGGAGCAGCGGGGCGGCGGCGCCGATCGCGGAGTACGGGGGCACCAGCCCGACGGCGACGGTGGCGATGCCGGTCAGCAGCAGGGAGATGACGAGGACGGGCCGTCTGCCGTACCGGTCGCCCACGTGTCCGAAGAGCACGGACCCCAGGGGGCGGGCGATGAAGCCCACGCCGAAGGTGCCGAACGCCGCGAGCGTACCCATCAGGGGAGAGGCGGTGGGGAAGAAGAGCGGCCCCAGCACCAGCGCGGCCGCGGTGCCGTAGGCGAAGAAGTCGTAGTACTCGATGGCCGTCCCGACGAGGGAGGCGGTCGCCAGGCGGAGCATGGCCGGAAGACCGGCGGGGGAGCCGTCACGGTGCATGTACCGTCCAACTTCCCTCGGCGGTGCGGGACACGGGGCGTACGGGCGCGTTTCCGGGGGCGCGAAGGAAGCATTGCTTCCGGTTACAGTGCGACGGGCGTGCGCCCCCGGCGTCCCTCCGTCACCCTAACGGCGGCGGCCGGAGGCACGCCCGTCACACCCGAATCACCAGCCGCGCTCGCGCCACTCCGCCAGGTGCGGCCGCTCGGCGCCGAGGGTGGTGTCCGCCCCGTGCCCGGGGTAGACCCAGGTCTCGTCCGGGAGCCGGCCGAAGAGCTTGGTCTCCACGTCACCGAGCAGACGGGCGAAGGCATCCGGATCGTCATGCGTGTTGCCGACCCCGCCCGGGAAGAGGCAGTCGCCGGTGAACACGTGCGGGTGGCCGTGCGGATCGTCGTAGACCAGCGCGATGCTGCCCGGGGTGTGGCCGACCAGGTGGACGGCGGTGAGAGCCACCCGGCCCACCCGGAGGGTGTCGCCGTCCTCGACCGGGATGTCCGTGGGCACCGGGATGCCCTCGGCGTCGTACCGGCCCGCGTAGGTGCGGGCGCCGGTGGCGTCGACCACCTCGCGCAGCGCGCCCCAGTGGTCCGCGTGCCGGTGGGTGGTGACGACGCCGGCGATGCCGCCGTCGCCGATCAGGCCGAGCAGCGTGTGCGGCTCGGCCGCGGCGTCGATCAGCACCTGCTCGTCCGTGGCGCGGCAGCGCAGCAGATAGGCGTTGTTGTGCATCGGACCGACCGCGACCTTGGAGATGATCAGGTCGGTCAGCTCGTGTACGTCGGCGGGCCCGCCGACCTTCACCGCTCCCGTGTATGCCATGGGATCAGCGTAGTTCCTCGGTCCGACAGCGGGCCGGGGCGGCGGGCGCGCCCGGCGTCACAGGGGCGGCAGCGCGGGCAGCAGGGCCCCGCCGGTGTCCAGGGCGGTCGCGTCGCTCCGGCCGGCGAGCCAGCCCAGCAGCGCGGACGCGGGTCCGGAGACCCGGAGCCAGGGGCCGTCCGTGCTGCCCGTCCGCCACTCCCGTCCGTCCTCCGTGACGAGCAGCAGGGACGGCACCTCGGGGTGGCCGGAGAACCGCTCGGCCAGGAAGCCGATCTCCCGGTCGGTGAACTCCGCGGGCAGGTCCTCCAGCCCGTAGCCGATCCCGAGGTCCACATGGTGCAGTTCGACCTCGATCAGCCGCCGGAAGGGCACCCGGGAGGCGCGGTCCGTGATGCCGTTGCGCAGTGTGACCGTGCGCGAGGGGTCGCCGGGGTCGCCGGCGGCCTCCAGGAAGCGCCGCGAGCTGTCCCGCAGGTCCGCGAGGTGGACGGCGAGGGGGCGTGGGGCGTCCCGCTCGATGTCGGCGTCACGGACGGCGGCGCCGGCGTACATGGGCCGTCCGGCGAGCACGTTGACCAGGGCGTCGGCGTTGCGCGCGAGGTGGGCCAGGACATGGCCGCGGGTCCAGCCGGGTAGCCGGGAGGCCTCGGGGAGAGCGGATTCCGGGAGCTTGCCCACGGCGGTCAGCAACCGGTCGGTCGCCTCGCCGACCAGGGCGATGTCGTGCTCGTGATCAGCCATGGGCCGACGATAGCGCCGCCACTCGTTCGGGTGAAGGAGAGCGACTCCGGCCGTAAATCGAATGTGCGTGCTATACGCTCGGGATGCGGCATCCTGGAGAGATGGCCGCAGCGCTCTCGTACCCCTGGCTGGGTCGGGAGCATCGCTCCGCACTGACCCCTGCTGCCGCGACGGGCCCGTTTCCAGGGCCGGCGTCGCGTGGCGGCGGGGCCGGCGCACCCCCTCGTCTTCTCAAGAAAGGTGCCGACCGGCGTGGCAGACCGTCTCATCGTCCGTGGCGCGCGCGAGCACAACCTCAAGAACGTCTCGCTCGACCTCCCCCGTGACTCCCTCATCGTCTTCACGGGTCTTTCCGGGTCGGGCAAGTCGTCCCTCGCCTTCGACACGATCTTCGCCGAGGGGCAGCGCCGCTACGTCGAGTCGCTCTCCTCGTACGCACGGCAGTTCCTGGGCCAGATGGACAAGCCCGACGTGGACTTCATCGAGGGCCTGTCCCCGGCCGTGTCCATCGACCAGAAGTCGACCTCGCGCAACCCGCGCTCCACGGTCGGCACGATCACCGAGGTCTACGACTACCTCCGCCTGCTGTTCGCCCGGATCGGCAAGCCGCACTGCCCCGAGTGCCGGCGGCCGATCTCCCGGCAGTCGCCCCAGGCCATCGTCGACCGGGTGCTGGAGCTGCCCGAGGGCAGTCGCTTCCAGGTGCTGTCGCCGCTGGTGCGCGAGCGCAAGGGCGAGTACGTCGACCTCTTCTCCGACCTCCAGACCAAGGGCTACAGCCGCGCCCGGGTGGACGGCCAGACGATCCAGCTCACCGAGCCGCCCAAGCTGAAGAAGCAGGAGAAGCACACCATCGAGGTGGTCGTCGACCGCCTCACCGTCAAGAGCAGCGCCAAGCGCCGGCTGACCGACTCGGTCGAGACCGCGCTGGGCCTGTCCGGCGGCATGGTCATCCTGGACTTCGTCGACCTCCCCGAGGACGACCCCGAGCGTGAGCGGATGTACTCCGAGCACCTCTACTGCCCGTACGACGACCTCTCCTTCGAGGAGATGGAGCCGCGCTCCTTCTCCTTCAACTCGCCCTTCGGCGCCTGCCCGGACTGCACCGGTATCGGCACGCGCATGGAGGTCGACCCGGAGCTGATCGTCCCGGACGAGGACAAGAGCCTCGACGAGGGCGCCATCAGCCCCTGGGCGCACGGCCAGAGCAAGGACTACTTCCACCGCCTGGTCTCCGCCCTCGCCGACGAGCTGGGCTTCCGCACGGACATCCCCTGGGCGGGGCTGCCGCAGCGTGCCAAGAAGGCCCTGCTGAACGGTCACCGGACGCAGGTCGAGGTGCGCTACCGCAACCGGTACGGCCGCGAGCGCGCGTACACCACCTCGTTCGAGGGCGTCATCCCGTTCGTCAAGCGCCGGCACTCGGAGGCGGAGAGCGACTCCAGCCGCGAGCGCTTCGAGGGCTACATGCGCGAGGTGCCGTGCCCGACCTGTGAGGGCACCCGCCTCAAGCCGGTCGTGCTGGCGGTCACCATCCAGGACCGGTCCATCGCGGAGGTCTCCGCGATGTCCATCAGCGAGTGCGCCGACTTCCTGCGGGACATGACGCTCACCGGCCGCGAGAAGAAGATCGCCGAGCGCGTCCTCAAGGAGGTCAACGAGCGGCTCCGCTTCCTCGTCGACGTCGGCCTGGACTACCTCTCGCTCAACCGCGCGGCGGGCACCCTCTCCGGCGGCGAGGCGCAGCGCATCCGGCTCGCCACGCAGATCGGCTCGGGCCTGGTCGGCGTGCTGTACGTGCTGGACGAGCCGTCCATCGGTCTGCACCAGCGCGACAACCACCGGCTCATCGAGACGCTGGTGCGCCTGCGGGACATGGGCAACACGCTGATCGTCGTCGAGCACGACGAGGACACCATCAAGGTCGCCGACTGGGTCGTGGACATCGGCCCGGGCGCCGGCGAGCACGGCGGCAAGGTCGTCCACAGCGGCCCGCTGGCCGAGCTGCTGGCCAACGAGGCGTCGATGACCGGGCAGTACCTCTCCGGCCGGCGGGCCATCGCCACCCCGGAGGGGCGGCGCCCGATCGACCGGAAGCGCGCGCTGACCGTGCGCGGCGCCCGGGAGAACAACCTGCGCGACATCGACGTGTCGTTCCCGCTCGGGGTGCTCACGGCCGTCACCGGTGTCTCGGGTTCCGGCAAGTCCACGCTGGTCAACGACATCCTGTACACGCACCTGGCCCGTGAGCTGCACGGCGCCCGCACGGTCCCCGGCCGGCACACCCGGGTGGACGGCGACGACCTGGTCGACAAGGTCGTCCACGTCGACCAGTCGCCGATCGGCCGGACGCCGCGCTCCAACCCGGCCACGTACACCGGGGTGTTCGACAACATCCGCAAGCTGTTCGCGGAGACGATGGAGGCGAAGGTCCGCGGCTACCTGCCGGGCCGCTTCTCCTTCAACGTCAAGGGCGGTCGGTGCGAGAACTGCTCCGGCGACGGCACCATCAAGATCGAGATGAACTTCCTGCCGGACGTCTACGTGCCCTGCGAGGTCTGCCACGGTGCGCGGTACAACCGGGAGACCCTGGAGGTGCACTACAAGGGCAAGTCCATCGCCGAGGTGCTGGACATGCCGATCGAGGAGGCGCTCGGCTTCTTCGAGGCGGTCCCGACGATCGCGCGCCACCTGCGGACCCTCCACGAGGTCGGCCTCGGGTACGTGCGTCTCGGGCAGCCCGCCCCGACGCTGTCCGGCGGCGAGGCGCAGCGCGTCAAGCTGGCGAGCGAGCTCCAGAAGCGCTCGACGGGCCGCACGGTGTACGTCCTCGACGAGCCCACGACCGGTCTGCACTTCGAGGACATCAACAAGCTGATCTCGGTGCTGTCGGGTCTGGTCGACAAGGGCAACAGTGTGATCGTCATCGAGCACAACCTCGATGTGATCAAGACGGCCGACTGGATCGTCGACATGGGCCCGGAGGGCGGCAAGAACGGCGGCATGGTCATCGCCGAGGGCACTCCGGAGGAGGTCGCGGCCGTCCCGGAGAGCCACACGGGCCGGTTCCTGCGCGAGATGCTCGGCGGGCGGGTGGCCGGCGCCGATCCGGAGGCCGCCCCGAAGCGTGCCACCGGCGCCCGGAAGGCGCCCGCGAAGAAGACCGCCGCCAAGGCGACGGCTGCCAAGTCCACCGCCACGAAGAAGGCGGCGGCCAAGAAGACGGCGGCCAAGTCGACGGGCAAGAAGCCGGCGACGAAGACGGCGGCGCGGCGGGCCTGAGCGCGCTGCCGACACCGGTCCCGGCCTCCCTCGGAGGCCGGGACCGGCCGCGTTCCGGAATCTTTCCCGCGGGCCGGTGCGGGCCCGGAGGCGGGCCGGCGCGTGCCGTGCGCGGCGCCCCGCGGCACACGCGGCACGGGCACGGGCGGGCGCGGTACGGGTGCAGGGGCCGGTACGGGTACGGGTGTACGACCTGGCGCGGCAGGCAGGCAGGCAGGCAGGCGGCGCGGGCGGGCGCGGTGCCTGGGGCCCACCGCGCGGAAGGCGCCCGGGCGGGGCCGGTATCGTCGGACCGATCGTCACAGCAGTCCCGGCGGCACCGCCCGTCGGCGTACCCCGTGGGAGCCTCCATGACCAGCCGGCAGCCGACGTCCTGCTGCGCCTCCCGCCGTACCGTCCTGCGCGGGGCCGCGCTCGCGGGCGCGGCCGGGCTGGGCGTCACCGCCTGCGGTACCGGGGAGGCCGGTGTGGCCTCCCCGACCCCCACCGCCCCCGTCGAGCTCGGGGCGGCGAGCGAGGTCCCCGTCGGCGGGGCGCGGCTCTACCGGGAGCAGCGGGTGCTGGTCACCCGGCCGAAGAAGGACGAGTACCGGGCGTTCAGCGCCGTCTGCACCCACGCCGGCTGCGTCGTCTCCAAGATCGAGGAGGGGGCGGCGGTCTGCCGCTGCCACGGCAGCAGGTTCGACGCGAGCAGCGGCAAGGTGCTGCACGGCCCGGCCTCCGTCCCGCTCCCCGAGGTGCCGGTCCGGGTGGCCGGCGACCGGCTGGTGGCGGGTCCGGAGGCCCCCGGGGTGTAACCGGGGGCGGGTCCTACGACCAGTCCCAGCCGATCCCCACGATCCCCGGGCGCACCGCCTGTTCCACCATGTGCACCCCCGGGTGCCGCCCGGCCAGGGTCAGTTCCCGCTGCCCGCTGCGCGGCGCGCTCGCCGTGGTCTGGGCGAAGCTGTGGCAGCGCACGGGCAGCGCGGCGGCGTCGAAGCGCACCTGGAGGACGTACTGCCCGCCGGCGAAGCTGAAACCGCGGACGTACTCGCTGCTCTGGCCGCCCGTCCCGTCGTCGAAAGCGTAGCCGAGAAGGTGCGTCTCGCCGCACCGCAGCCGGGTGTCGAACAGCAGCTCCGCGACCAGGACGCCGGCCCCGGCGTGCCACCGGACGCGCCCCACGCGGCAGTTCTCGGTGGCGCGCACGGTGACGCGGGCCGGATCGCAGCCCGGGTCCCCGTAGTGGATGGCGACGTAACGGTCCACGCCGTCCCGGTGCGCCCGGACGACGTGGTGGGATTCGCGGCCGCGGAGTTCGCGCCGGGCCCCTATGTGCACATGCTCCAGGTGGCAGACCGTGTGCAGCCCGCCGTCGGCGGGGGACTCCAACTCCGCGAGCAGCCGTTCCGCCGGGCGGGCCGCGTCCATCAGGGCCCGTAGCGAGCGGGCGGCGGGGCGCTCCGCGGCCGGGCGGGCCGCCGGTTCCAGTAACCGGGTCAGGGCCTGCGCGGGCAGGTCGAGGATCTCCTCCAGCAGGCGCACCGCGCGCAGCGACTCGGGCCGCTGGGGTCTTCGGGCGCCTTGCTGCCAGTAACTGAGGCTGGTGACACCGACGGTGACGCCGCGTTGGGCGAGCCGGCGCTGCACCCGGTGCAGGGCCAGACCGCGGGCCGTCAGTGCGGTCCGCAGCGCCAGATGGAAGGGCCCGGTGCGCAGTGCCTGGGCCAGCTCGGCCTCGGCGTTCCGGGATCTGGTCCGTACCATGTGCTCGCTGCCTCCTGTGAATATTCACTCGGGGTGACCGGGGTCACGGCCGCGTGGAGGACAGCCTTCCTCCTGACGGGCACAGAGCGTTCACAACCGTCGTGATCCGTTCACTTGGGTGTTCCCCTCCGCATTCAAGCCGGTTGACCCGCACCCGACAACATCCGATGCTCCTCACCAGCGTCCGGACGCGCTCCTCCACCGAACGATCCCCACCACGGGAGGAACGTCCATGTCCCGTGCCTCGGCACAGCTCGAAAGACCCGGCATACCCGGGAAAACCCCCACCCCCCGCCCGCGCGGCAGACGACTCTCCGTCGCCGCCCTCACCGCGGCCGCGCTGATCGCGCTGCCCGCCGCCACCGCCACGGCCGCCCCCACCGGCCACGAGCTGCGCGGCGCCAACCGGCTGAACATCTCCATGCAGGCCCAGCAGAAGAACAACTGGTGCTGGGCCGCCTCCGGCAACACCATCGCCACCTGGTTCGGCCGCAAGTACAGCCAGAACCAGTTCTGCAACGCCGCCTTCAACCGGCAGCAGGGCAGCGACTGCCCCAACAACCAGGCCAACCTGGGCAACGTCCAGACCGCCCTGCGCTGGGCCGGCATCAACAGCGGCTCCTACGTGGACGGCTGGCTGCGCTACCCGACCGTGCAGAGCGAGATCAACGCCAACCGGCCCATCGAGACGCGCATCGGCTGGAAGTCCGGCGGCGGCCACATGCACGTCGTCTACGGCTACGACGACTCCAACAGCATGGTCTACTGGGGCGACCCGTGGCCGAGCAGCAACCGCTACAACTGGGCGTCGCATAGCTGGTACGTGAACAACAACCAGTTCGCCTGGACGCATTCGCTCTACCGGATCGGCGGGTGAACACCATGACCGTGCGCCAACCGCACCGCCCCGGCCGGACGTACGCCCGCGCCGCGGCCGCCGCCGCCCTGGCCGTCGGGGTGCTCGCCCTCGCCCCGCTCGCCCACGCCGCTCCGCCGCCCGCGGCCCCCGCGCCGCCCGCCGCAGGACTGGCGGCGGCGCACGACGCGGCCTCGGCCGCGCCGACGCTGGACACCCTGTCCCGGTTCTTCGCCCGGGACGGCGCCCTCGCCAAGGCGGACGCCAAACCGCGGATCGAGGGCGCGACCGTGCCCGTCTACGCCCTCTCGCCCGACTTCGTCGCGGGCAAGCGGAACGCACCCGTCGCCACGCTGGAGTACCTCGCCAGCAAGGCCGTCTCGGCGGACGGCCAGAAGGCGTCCGTGTGGACGGCCGGCGGCGGCACCGACTGGAAGGTCGTCAACATCGCCACCGGCGACGACGAGACGCGCTACGCGGCCGAGGGGGCGAAGAAGCTCAGCGGCGGCACCGTCTTCCGCGAGCCCCAGGTCAACGCCTGGTACGTACAGCGCGCCGACCGGATCCTGCCCCTGAACCCGGAGGCCGTCCGGGCCGTCGGCGCCCGCGGCACCACCGTGGACGCCTACCGGGACCGCGTCCACAAGGCGTACGGCGACAAGCTGCCCGGCTCGGCCTACGCGAAGAAAGGCCTGGCCGGCGGCTACGGAGGCGAGGACGGGGCTCAGGCGGCCCCGGAGGCCGGCGCCCCGGCGCCGCTCGCCGCCGAACCGGCCGGTTCCGCTTCCGGCTCGGACCCGGGCGCCGGTTCCGGTTCCGGCGCATCCACCACCCTGGCGGCCTCGGCCGGCGGCGCGGCCCTGGCCCTCGGCCTCGGCACCGTCGCCGTCCGCAGGCTCCGGCGCCGCTGACGCGACGCCGGCAACCCCCCACACGCCCCGGCCCCGGCGCCCTCCACGCGCCGGGGCCGGGGCCGGTGCGTCCGCGAGACCGGCTTGTCAGTGCCCGCAAGTAGGGTGTGAGACATGGCCGACCCCAGCAGCTACCGACCCAAGCCGGGACAGATCCCCGACTCGCCCGGGGTGTACCGGTTCCGTGACGAGCACGGCCGGGTGATCTACGTCGGGAAGGCGAAGAGCCTGCGCCAGCGGCTCTCCTCGTACTTCCAGGACCTCGCCGGTCTGCACCCGCGCACCCGCACGATGGTCACCACCGCCGCCTCCGTCGAGTGGACCGTCGTCGCCACCGAGGTCGAGGCGCTGCAGCTCGAATACTCCTGGATCAAGGAGTACGACCCGCGCTTCAACGTGAAGTACCGGGACGACAAGAGCTATCCGTACCTGGCCGTCACGCTGAACGAGGAGTTCCCGCGCGTCCAGGTCATGCGTGGCGCCAAGAAGAAGGGCGTGCGCTACTTCGGGCCTTACGCGCACGCCTGGGCGATCCGCGAGACCGTCGACCTGATGCTCCGTGTCTTCCCCGTCCGCACCTGCTCGGCCGGGGTGTTCAAGCGCTCCGCCCAGATCGGCCGCCCCTGCCTGCTCGGCTACATCGGCAAGTGCTCCGCGCCCTGCGTCGGCCGCGTCACCCCCGAGGAGCACCGCGAACTGGCCGAGGAGTTCTGCGACTTCATGGCCGGCCGCACCGGCGCCTACCTCCGCCGGCTGGAGCGGCACATGCAGGAGGCGGCCGAGGAGATGGAGTACGAGAAGGCCGCCCGGCTCCGCGACGACATAGGGGCGCTCCGGCGCGCCATGGAGAAGAACGCCGTCGTCCTCGCCGACGCCACCGACGCCGACCTGATCGCGGTGGCCGAGGACGAGCTGGAGGCGGCCGTGCAGATCTTCCACGTGCGCGGCGGCCGGGTGCGCGGCCAGCGCGGCTGGGTGACCGACAAGGTCGAGGCGGTGGACACCGCGGGCCTGGTCGAGCACGCGCTCCAGCAGCTCTACGGCGAGGAGCAGGGCGACGCGGTGCCCAAGGAGGTCCTCGTCCCCGCCCTGCCCGACCCCGTCGAGCCGGTCGCCGAATGGCTCACCGCCCGCCGCGGCTCCCGCGTCGACCTGCGCATCCCGCAGCGCGGCGACAAGAAGGACCTGATGGCGACGGTCCAGCGGAACGCCCAGCAGGCGCTGGTCCTGCACAAGACGAGGCGCGCCTCCGACCTCACCACCCGCTCCCGTGCCCTGGAGGAGATCGCCGAGGCCCTGGGCCTGGACTCCGCGCCGCTGCGCGTCGAGTGCTTCGACATCTCCCACCTCCAGGGGCAGGACGTGGTGGCGTCCATGGTCGTCTTCGAGGACGGGCTGGCGCGCAAGAGCGAGTACCGCCGTTTCCAGATCAAGACCTTCGAGGGGCAGGACGACGTCCGGTCCATGCACGAGGTCGTCTCCCGCCGCTTCCGCCGCTACCTGCGGGAGAGCCAGAAGACGGGGGAGTGGACCGTGGAGGAACGGGCCGAGGAAACCGACGTCCCGGACGAGGACACCGCCGGCCCCCGCGACGACAACGGCCGCCCCAAGCGCTTCGCCTACCCGCCGCAGCTCGTCGTGGTCGACGGTGGCCGGCCCCAGGTGCAGGCCGCCCGCCGCGCGCTGGACGAGCTGGGCATCGCCGACGTCGCCGTCTGCGGCCTCGCCAAGCGTCTGGAGGAGGTCTGGCTGCCGGACGAGGAGGACCCGGTCGTCCTGCCCCGCACCAGCGAGGGCCTCTACCTGCTCCAGCGCGTCCGCGACGAGGCGCACCGCTTCGCCATCGCCTACCAGCGCGGCAAGCGGGCCAAGTCGATGAAGGCGTCTCCGCTGGACGCCGTCGCCGGCCTGGGCGACAGCCGCAAGCAGGCGCTGCTCAAACACTTCGGCTCGGTGAAGAAGCTGCGCGCGGCCACCGTCGAGCAGATCTGCGAGGTGCCCGGGGTCGGCCGGAAGACCGCCCTGGCCGTCGCCGCCGCCCTGGCCGAAAGCGCCCCGCCCGCCCCCGCCGTCAACATGGCGACGGGCGAGATCCTGGACGAGGCCGAGGGATGATGGAGACGAGCGCGAGGGGCGCGGGAGCGGCCGCCGGGCGCGTGACCCCGGTCCCGCCCCCGGTCCCTGCGAGGATCAGGGAAAGAGCTCAGGGAAAGCCGGACGGACGGGGCCGCGACCACGGTCCCGCCGGCAGAACGGGGGACACCACATGCAGCACGGCATGAACGAGAACGATCGGGACGGAGCAAAGGTGAGTACGGGCACGACGGCGGACACGACCGGCGAGGCGGCGGGCATCCCCGAGCTGGTCATCATCTCGGGCATGTCGGGGGCGGGCCGCAGCACCGCCGCCAAGTGCCTGGAGGACCTCGGCTGGTTCGTCGTCGACAACCTGCCGCCCGCCCTCATCCCCACCATGGTCGACCTCGGCGCCCGCTCCCAGGGCAACGTGGCCCGGATCGCCGTGGTCGTCGACGTCCGCGGCCGGCGGTTCTTCGACAACCTCCGGGAGTCCCTCGCGGACCTCGCCGCCAAGAAGGTCAAGCGGCGGGTGATCTTCCTGGAGGCGTCCGACGACGCCCTCGTGCGCCGCTTCGAGTCGGTGCGCCGCCCGCACCCCCTCCAGGGCTCCGGCCGCATCGTCGACGGCATCGCCGCCGAGCGCGACCTGCTCCGCGAGCTGCGCGGCGACGCCGACCTGGTCATCGACACCTCCAGCCTCAACGTCCACGAGCTGCGCGCCAAGATGGACGCCCAGTTCGCGGGCGAGGAGGAGCCGGAGCTCCGCGCCACCGTCATGTCCTTCGGCTACAAGTACGGCCTGCCCGTCGACGCCGACCTGGTGGTGGACTGCCGCTTCCTGCCCAACCCGCACTGGGTCCCCGAGCTGCGCCCCTTCACCGGCCTCAACGAGGAGGTCTCGGGCTACGTCTTCAACCAGCCCGGCGCCAAGGAGTTCCTCGACCGCTACACCGAGCTGCTCCAGCTCATCGCGGCCGGCTACCGCCGCGAGGGCAAGCGGTACGTGACGATCGCCGTGGGCTGCACGGGCGGCAAGCACCGCTCGGTGGCCATGTCCGAGAAGCTCGCCCACCGCCTCGTCTCGGAGGGTGTCGAGACCGTCGTCGTCCACCGGGACATGGGGCGCGAGTGACCGGCCGCGGTTTCCGGATGCGCCGCGCCCGCCGGGTCGTCCCCGGCGGTCCCCGCGGCGCCGAGCGGCGCCTCCAGCGCCGCACCCAGCCCAAGGTCGTCGCCCTCGGCGGCGGCCGCGGGCTGTCCGCCTCGCTCGCCGCGCTGCGCCGGATCACCGGCGACCTGACGGCCGTGGTCACCGTCGCCGACGACGGCGGATCCAGCGGCCGGCTGCGCGACGAGCTCGGCGTGCTGCCCCCGGGCGACCTGCGCAAGGCCCTCGCCGCGCTGTGCGGGGACGACGACTGGGGGCGCACCTGGTCGCGCGTCGTCCAGCACCGCTTCGCCAGCGAGGGCGACCTGCACGGCCACGCCGTCGGCAACCTGCTGATCGTGGCCCTCTGGGAGCAGCTCGGCGACCACGTCAAGGCCCTGGACCTGGTCGGCAAGCTGCTCGGCGCGCACGGCCGGGTGCTGCCCATGTCCGCCGTCCCGCTGGAGCTCCAGGCGCTGGTCCGCGGCCACGACCCCCGCGAGCCGGATGCCGTCACCACCGTCCGCGGCCAGGCCACCGTCGCCCTCACCCCGGGCGAGGTGCACTCCGTGCACGTCGTCCCGGAGGACCCGCCCGCCGTGCCCGAGGCCGTCGAGGCGGTCCTGGACGCCGACTGGGTGGTCCTCGGTCCGGGCTCCTGGTTCTCCTCGGTGATCCCGCACCTGCTGGTCCCCGAGCTGCTCACCGCGCTCCAGGAGACCAAGGCCCGCCGGGTGCTCTCGCTGAACCTCGCCCCCCAGCCCGGCGAAACCGAGGGCTTCTCCCCGCAGCGTCATTTGGAGGTTTTGGCCCGACACGCCCCTAAACTCGCCCTGGACGTGGTGCTGGCCGACGAGGCCGCCGTGCCCGACCGGGACAGCCTCCGGGACGCCGCCAAGCGGCTCGGCGGCACGGTCGAGCTGGCGCCGGTCGCCGCCCAGGGGAGTTCCGCTACGCACGATCCGGAACTGCTGGCCGCCGCGTACGACCGTATTTTTCGGATGCATGGAAGGATCGGCCCATGGCGATGACGGCAGCGGTGAAGGACGAGATCTCCCGGCTTCCCGTCACCCGGACCTGCTGCCGGAAGGCGGAGGTCTCGGCGATCCTCCGCTTCGCCGGCGGCCTGCACCTGGTCAGCGGGCGCATCGTGATCGAGGCGGAGCTGGACACCGGGATCGCGGCGCGACGGCTGCGCAAGGACATCCTGGAGATCTTCGGCCACGCCTCCGACCTGGTCGTCATGGCCCCCGGCGGACTGCGCCGCGGCAGCCGGTACGTGGTGCGGGTGGTGGCGGGCGGTGACCAGTTGGCTCGCCAGACCGGCCTGGTCGACGGCCGCGGCCGGCCGATCCGCGGCCTGCCGCCGCAGGTCGTCTCGGGTGCCACCTGTGACGCGGAGGCCGCCTGGCGCGGCGCCTTCCTGGCCCACGGCTCGCTGACCGAGCCCGGCCGCTCCTCCTCCCTGGAGGTCACCTGCCCCGGCCCGGAGGCGGCGCTCGCCCTCGTCGGCGCCGCCCGCCGGCTCCAGATCGCGGCCAAGGCCCGCGAGGTGCGCAACGTCGACCGGGTGGTCGTCCGCGACGGCGACGCCATCGGCGCGCTGCTCACCCGGCTCGGCGCCCATGAGTCGGTGCTGGCCTGGGAGGAGCGCCGGATGCGCCGCGAGGTGCGGGCCACCGCCAACCGGCTGGCCAACTTCGACGACGCCAACCTGCGCCGCTCCGCCCGGGCCGCCGTCGCCGCCGGAGCGCGGGTGCAGCGGGCCCTGGAGATCCTCGGCGAGGAGGTCCCGGAGCACCTCGCCGCCGCGGGCCGGCTGCGCATGGAGCACAAGCAGGCATCGCTGGAGGAGCTGGGCGCCCTCGCCGACCCGCCGCTCACCAAGGACGCCGTGGCCGGCCGGATCCGCCGGCTGCTCGCGATGGCCGACAAGCGCGCCCAGGACCTCGGCATTCCCGGCACCGAGTCCAACCTGACGGAGCTGGCCGATCTGCCGGAGGACCTGGTGGACGGCATGGTCAAGGGCATGGCCGGCTGACACCGGCCGTGTCGGCGCTTCTCCGGCCGCCGCGGGCCGACGGCGGGCGCCCCGGCCGGTTCCGCGGGTCCTGCCGATGCGGTCCCTGCCGCCGCCCCGGTCCGCCCTGCCGCGCCGGCCTGCGCCGCGGGCCCGGCGCGCCGGTCCGGTCCGGCCGCCCTCACCGGTCCCGCCGGACTTCTCGATCCGGCCGGTCCGGCCGGTTCAGGCCGACTTCGCGGCGGGTGCCCCGGCGGGCGGCCCGCCCCGCCGGGTACGACGTCTGCGCCCCCGTCCAGGCCCTATTGACATGCCCATGGGCCCTCGGAAGCCTGTCGACCGGCATGGACGGGACAGACAACGGCAAGGGGGGTTCATGAGACGCAGGACACGAGCGACCCTCGTGGCGGCATCGCTGCTGCTCGGTGGAGTCACCGCGGCACCCTTCGCACAGGCCGCACCTTTCGCACCCGCCTCACCCGCACGACCGGACGCCGGCGCCGCCGACGCCTCCGAGGCGCTGACCGTATGGACCGGCGAGGTCACCCAGGCCCAGGTGCCCCTGCTGCTCAAGGCGGGCGTCGACGGACACGAACTGGGCCGGCCCGCCGGGGACCGGGCCGTCCCGGTCGAGCTCTACCTCACCCCCGGACAGGCCCGCGAACTGCGCGGCCAGGGTGTGAAGCTCACCGAGAAACGGATGTCGCCCCGCGCCCGGGAACGCCTCGAGGCCGCGGGCGACGGCGTCTTCCGCCCGTACAGCGGGCCCAAGGGCCTCCAGCGGGAGATCGTCGACACCGGCCGGGCCCACCCGGGGCTCACCAAGGTCGTCAGCATCGGCAAGACCGTGCGCGGCCAGGACATCCTCGCTCTCAAGGTCGGCAAGGACGCGGCCAGGAGCGAGGACGGCTCCAAGCCCGCCGTCCTCTACATGTCCAACCAGCACGCCCGGGAGTGGATCACCCCGGAGACCACCCGGCGGCTGATGCACCACTACCTCGACCGCTACGGCAAGGACCCGCGGATCACCCGGCTCGTGGACCGCACCGAACTGTGGTTCGTGCTCTCCGCCAACCCCGACGGCTACGACCACACCTTCAAGGGCCCCGAGACCCGGTTCTGGCGGAAGAACCTGCGCGACAACAACGGCGACGGGAAGATCACGGCGGGCGACGGCGTCGACCTCAACCGCAACTTCCCCTACAAGTGGGGCTACGACAACGAGGGCTCGTCCCCCGACCCGGCCTCCGAGACCTACCGCGGGCCGGCCCCCGCCTCCGAGCCCGAGACCAGGGCGCTGGACGCGTTCCAGAAGCGGATCCGCTTCTCCTACGCCGTCAACTACCACTCGGCTGGCGAGATGCTGCTGTACGGCGTCGGGTGGCAGGTCGCCACGCCCACGCCCGACGACGTCCTCCTCAGGTCCCTGGCCGGGACACCGGAGAAGTCCGCGATCCCCGGCTACCGGCCGCAGCTCTCCTCCGAGCTGTACACCACCAACGGCGAGGCGGACGGCCACGCGGCCAACGTCAACGGGACGCTGATGTTCACCCCGGAGATGTCGACGTGCCGCACCGCCTCGCGCGCGGACACCTCAGGACGCTGGGACCCGGCCGACTGCCCTTCCGAGTTCGCCTTCCCCGACGACAGGAAGCTGATCCAGGCGGAGTTCGCCAAGAACCTCCCCTTCGCCCTCTCCGTCGCCGAGACCGCCGCCCGCGGCGACCGCCCGGCCTCCGTGACCGGTCTGGGCGCCCCGGACTTCACCCCGCACGCGTTCACCGCCTCCTACGCGCGCGGCACCGGCCAGACCGTTGCCGTCACCGCCCGCAAGAGCGTGCGCGACAAGAGGCTCAACTACCGCGTGGACGGCGGGAAGACGCGCACCGCGGCCGTCACGCCCTGGAAGGGCGGCAAGCGCTACGGCGGACACGACAACGTCCGCTTCGACGAGTACCGGGGCACCGTCCCGGCCGCCCGCGAGGGGGCCAAGGTCGAGGTGTGGTTCACCGGGCGCACGGCCGAGGGCAGGACCACCCGCGGCCCGTCCTTCACCTACACCGTCTGGCACCGCCCGCAGGCCGACACCCTCGTCATCGCCGACGAGGGCGGCACCGCCCCGGCCCGGCACGCCGTCACCTACACCGAGGCGCTGAACGCCGCCGGCCGCAAGGGCCTCATCTGGGACGTGGCCCGGGACGGCACCCCCGACCCGCTCGGTGTGCTCTCCCACTTCAGGACGGTCCTGTGGTACACGGGCGACAACAAGCCGAGCGGCGACACGCTGCTCGCCGTCCGCGCCTACGTCAACGAGGGCGGCAAGCTCATCACCCTGGGTGAGCGGGCCGGCGGCGCCTCCCGGGTCGGCCGGGCCGACACGGACGACTTCGCCCAGTACTACCTGGGCGCCTACGCCCGCACCCAGGTGAAGCACCCGAAGCGCTTCGCCGGGACCGGGCCGCTGGCCGGCGTCCGCGCCGACCTCGCCGACGCGCCCGGCAACCCGCTCGACGCCGCCGGCGCCCACGTCGTCACCTCCGACAGCCTGCGCTCCCGCGACTTCCCCCAGTTCCGCAGCGCGCCGGCCGGCGACTACCCCGGCGTCCGGACCGCCTACGAGCCGTGGGCCGGGAACTGGATGGCCGCCGCCCGGCACAAGGACCGGTCCTGGATGCGGCTCGCCCGCACCGTCGACCTGACCGGCGTCCGCGCCACCGCCAGGCCGGCGCTCGGCCTCCGCCTCAGCCTCGACACCGAACCGGGCTACGACCAGGCGATCGTCGAGGCCCACACCGTCGGCCGGGACGACTGGACCACCCTGCGCGACACGAACGGCGGCACCACCGACGAGGTCCCCCAGGGCTGCGCCGAGCTGGTCGCGGCCCACCCCTTCCTCAAGCACTACCTGACCGTGGCCGGCGAGGACTGCGCCGCCCGCGGCACCAGCGGCGTCTGGCACCGCTTCAGCGGCACCACCCAGGGCTGGCACGCCGCCTCCTTCGACCTGAGCGCCTACGCGGGCAAGAAGGTCGAACTGGCCGTCTCCTACGTCACCGACGCCGGGACCGGCGGATCGGGCGTGCTCCTCGACGAGGCCGTCGTCACCGGCGGTGACCGGGCGGCCGAGGGTTTCGAGAGCGGAACCCTGGGCACCTGGAAGACTCCCGGCGCACCGGCCGGGAGCGCCCGGAACGCCGGTGACTGGGCGGCCTCCCGGGCCCTCGCCCACTCCTCCGCCGCGGTCGTCACCCCCGACACGGCGCTGCTGGGCTTCGGCCTGGAGCACGTCCGGGACGGCAAGCAGCGCGCGGCTCTGCTGCGCGCCGTACTGCGCGCCGTGCACGGCTGACCGAGGGGCGCCCGAACGGGAGGTAACCCCCTGTGGTAACGGTCCGCGCCCCCTTGTGCGAGGGGGCGCGGACCCCTGTCCCACCAGGGCCCGCCAATGTCACGTACGTCCCGTGTTGGGGGTAGGGTCGGTGGTGGTCGGGGACATCCCATTTACAGTCGCCGGGACAGACCGGCACACCAACGAGGAGATCGGTTCGTGACGATCCGCGTAGGCATCAACGGCTTTGGCCGTATCGGTCGAAACTACTTCCGTGCGCTCCTGGAGCAGGGTGCGGACATCGAGATTGTCGGTGTCAACGACCTGACCGACAATGCCACCCTGGTCCACCTGCTGAAGTACGACAGCATCCTCGGTCGCCTGAAGCAGGACGTCAGCCACACCGACGACTCGATCACCGTCGGTAACCAGACGTTCAAGACGATGGCCGAGCGCGACCCCGCCAACCTGCCCTGGGGCGAGCTGGGCGCCGACATCGTCATCGAGTCCACCGGCATCTTCACCAAGCGCGAGGACGCCGCCAAGCACCTCGCCGCCGGCGCGAAGAAGGTCCTCATCTCGGCCCCGGCCAAGAACGAGGACATCACCATCGTGATGGGCGTCAACCAGGACAAGTACGACGCGGCCAACCACCACGTCATCTCCAACGCCTCCTGCACCACCAACTGCGTGGCGCCGATGGCCAAGGTCCTGGACGAGACCTTCGGCATCGTCAAGGGCATGATGACGACGGTCCACGCGTACACCAACGACCAGCGCATCCTGGACTTCCCGCACAGCGACCTGCGTCGCGCCCGCGCCGCCGCGGAGAACATCATCCCGACCTCGACGGGCGCCGCCAAGGCCACCGCCCTGGTTCTCCCGCAGCTCAAGGGCAAGCTGGACGGCATCGCCATGCGCGTCCCGGTCCCGACCGGCTCGGTCACCGACCTCGTCCTGGAGCTCGACCGCGAGACCACCAAGGAAGAGATCAACGCCGCCTTCCAGAAGGCCGCCGAGGGTCAGCTCAAGGGCATCCTCGAGTACACCGAGGACCCGATCGTCTCCTCGGACATCGTCAACTGGCCGGCCTCCTGCACCTTCGACTCGCAGCTCACCATGGTCCAGGGCAAGCAGGTCAAGGTCGTCGGCTGGTACGACAACGAGTGGGGCTACTCCAACCGCCTGGTCGACCTGACCGTCTTCGTCGGCGGCCAGCTCTGATCTCTCTGCCCGCTGGTCGTACGATCACAGGCATCGGGATGTAGGGGACGGGGCTCGTGCGACGCGACGACGCGTCGGGCGGGCCCCGTCCCATGACTGACCCCCAACGGAAGTCACCGGAGTCACCGCATGAAGACGATCGACGAACTCGTCCAGGACGGCGTCGAGGGCAAGCGGATCTTCGTCCGCGCCGACCTCAACGTGCCGCTCGACGGCACCACCATCACCGACGACGGCCGCATCCGCGCCGTCGCCCCGACGATCGCCAAGCTCGCCGCCGCGGGCGCCAAGGTGATCGTCGCCTCCCACCTGGGCCGCCCGAAGGGCGCCCCGGACCCCGCGTTCTCGCTGGCCCCCGTCGCCAAGCGGCTCGGTGAGATCCTGGGCAAGGACGTCTCGTTCGCCACCGACACGGTCGGGGACAGCGCGAAGGCCACCGTCGCCGCCCTCGGCGACGGCGAGGTCACGCTGCTGGAGAACCTCCGTTTCAACGCGGGCGAGACCAGCAAGGACGACGCCGAGCGCGGCGCGTTCGCCGACGCCCTCGCGTCGCTGGCCGACCTCTACGTGGGCGACGGCTTCGGCGCCGTGCACCGCAAGCACGCCTCGGTCTTCGACCTCCCGGCGCGCCTGCCGCACGCCGCGGGCGACCTGATCGCCACCGAGGTCGGCGTCCTCAAGAAGCTGACCGAGGACGTCAAGCGGCCGTATGTCGTGATCCTCGGCGGCGCCAAGGTCTCCGACAAGCTGGGCGTCATCGACCACCTGCTGGAGAAGGCCGACCGCATCCTCGTGGGCGGCGGCATGGCGTACACCTTCCTCAAGGCCAAGGGTCACGAGGTCGGCATCTCGCTGCTCCAGGAGGACCAGATCCCGGCCTGCCTGGAGTACCTGGCCCGGGCCGAGAAGCGCGGTGTGGAGTTCGTCCTCCCGGTGGACGTCCTGGTCTCCGCCGAGTTCCCGGACCTCAAGGGCAAGACCCCGGCAAACCCGGACCTCGTCGCCTCGGACGCCATCCCGGCGGACAAGGAGGGCCTGGACATCGGCCCGAAGACCCGGGAGCTGTACGCCTCGAAGCTCGCCGACGCCGGCACCGTCTTCTGGAACGGTCCGATGGGCGTCTTCGAGCACCCCGACTACGCGAACGGCACCAAGGCCGTCGCGCAGGGCCTGCTGGACTCGCCGGGCTTCACCGTCGTGGGCGGGGGCGACTCGGCCGCGGCCGTGCGCATCCTGGGCTTCGACGAGAACGCTTTCGGCCACATCTCGACCGGCGGCGGCGCCAGCCTCGAATACCTCGAGGGCAAGACGCTCCCCGGCCTCGCCGCACTGGAGGACTGAACCACGTGAGTGCTCGTACCCCGCTGATGGCGGGCAACTGGAAGATGAACCTCAACCACCTCGAGGCCATCGCCCACGTCCAGAAGCTCGCCTTCGCCCTCGCGGACAAGGACTTCGAGGCCGTCGAGGTCGCCGTCCTGCCGCCGTTCACCGACCTGCGCTCCGTGCAGACGCTGGTCGACGGTGACAAGCTCAAGATCAAGTACGGCGCGCAGGACATCTCCGCGCACGACTCGGGCGCGTACACCGGGGAGATCTCCGGCCCCATGCTCGCCAAGCTGAAGTGCTCCTACGTGGCCGTCGGCCACTCCGAGCGCCGCCAGTACCACGGCGAGTCGGACGAGCTCTGCAACGCCAAGGTCAAGGCCGCCTTCAAGAACGGGATCACCCCGATCCTCTGCGTCGGCGAGGGTCTGGACGTCCGCAAGGCGGGCAACCAGGTGGCGTACACCCTCGCGCAGCTCGACGGCGGCCTGAAGGACGTCCCGGCCGAGCAGGCGGAGAACATCGTCATCGCCTACGAGCCCGTCTGGGCCATCGGCACCGGCGAGGTCGCCACGCCCGAGGACGCGCAGGAGGTCTGCGGTGCCATCCGCGGCCGCCTCGCCGAGCTGTACTCCCAGGAGCTGGCCGACAAGGTCCGGATCCAGTACGGCGGCTCGGTGAAGTCGGGCAATGTCGCCGCGATCATGGCGCAGCCCGACGTGGACGGCGCGCTGGTCGGCGGTGCCGCGCTGGACGCCGACGAGTTCGTCAAGATCGTCCGCTTCCGCGACCAGTAGCGGTATCCCGACGGGCCCCGCCCGTCGTACCCTGTCGGGGCCGGGACCGGCGCAAACGCGCCACCCGGCCCCGCAGCGTCATCGTCCAGTGTCCGTCCGTGACAGTCCGAGAGAGTTGGTCCAGCCGTGGTCATGGGGTTCTCGATCGCCCTCATCGTCTTCAGCCTGCTGATGATGATGCTGGTGCTCATGCACAAGGGGAAGGGCGGCGGCCTGTCCGACATGTTCGGCGGCGGCATGCAGTCCTCCGTAGGCGGTTCCTCGGTCGCCGAACGCAACCTGGACCGGATCACCATCGTCGTGGGCCTGCTGTGGTTCGCCTGCATCGTGGTGCTCGGGCTCCTGATGAAGTTCGATAGCTGACGCTCCGTCGCACCCTCGGCCTATGATGGTGACCGCGTCTTCACGGCCGGTCGGTAACTCCTGCCGCTGGACGCGCGTTGGGCCTTACGTAGACTGGGGCGCCCGCGGCGGAGCGGACTGTCACGCTCCGCGGCACCATCACGCAGGGAGTTACGACCGTGGCAAGTGGCAACGCGATCCGAGGAAGCCGGGTCGGGGCGGGGCCTATGGGGGAGGCGGAGCGGGGCGAATCAGCCCCACGGCTGCGCATCTCCTTCTGGTGCTCGAACGGGCACGAGACGCAGCCGAGCTTCGCCAGCGACGCGCAGGTGCCGGACACCTGGGACTGCCCGCGCTGCGGCTTCCCGGCCGGCCAGGACCGGGACAACCCCCCGGACCCCCCGCGCACCGAGCCCTACAAGACGCACCTCGCGTACGTCCGGGAGCGGCGCAGCGACGCGGACGGCGAGGCCATCCTCGCCGAGGCACTGGCGAAGCTGCGCGGGGAGATCTGAGGACCGCCCCGCGAGAGCACGCATGAGCGGCATGAAGACGACCGGCCCGGTCGGGAGGCACCCACCTCCCGGCCGGGCCGGCCGCGTTCTCCGGGCGAACCGTTTCGGCCCCCCGGAGGGTGACGCCGCGCGCCGGAATGGACGTTCCATCAATTAGGTTGGTGGGAGGCGAGAGAGCTACGAGAAGAACGAAGGACTGATGTCCGGCATGAACGCTGAAGCCCGTCACAGGCTCGACCGCACGCCCGAGTGGAACGCCCTGGCCAAGCACCGGGAAGAGCTGGGGGAGGCGCACCTCCGCGAGCTGTTCGCGGACGACCCGCGGCGGGCGCAGAGGTACGCGCTGACCGTCGGCGACCTCTACGTCGACTACTCGAAGCACCTGGTCACCGACGACACCCTGCGCCTGCTGCGCGAGCTCGCGAAGGCGGCCGGGGTGGCGGAGCTGCGGGACGCGATGTTCCGGGGCGAGAAGATCAACACGACCGAGGGCCGCGCGGTGCTGCACACCGCCCTGCGCGCGCCGGAGTCGGCGGTGATCGAGGTGGACGGGGAGAACGTCGTCCCCGCCGTGCACGCGGTGCTGCGGAAGATGCGGGACTTCGCCGGGCGGGTGCGGTCGGGCGCGTGGAAGGGCCACACCGGCAAGCGCATCCGTAACGTCGTCAACATCGGTATCGGCGGCTCGGACCTCGGTCCGGCCATGGCCTACGAGGTGCTGCGGCCCTACGCCGATCGCGACCTGACGCTCCGTTTCGTCTCCAACGTGGACGGCGCGGACCTGCACGAGGCCGTGCGCGACCTGGACCCGGCCGAGACGCTGTTCATCGTCGCGTCGAAGACCTTCACCACCATCGAGACCGTCACCAACGCCACCTCCGCGCGGAAGTGGCTGCTGACGGGGCTCGGGGCCGGTGACGACGCCGTGGCCAAGCACTTCGTGGCGCTGTCCACCAACGCCGAGAAGGTCGCCGACTTCGGCATCGACACCGCCAACATGTTCGAGTTCTGGGACTGGGTCGGCGGGCGTTACTCGTACGACTCGGCCATCGGGCTCTCCCTGATGATCGCCATCGGCCCGGACCGTTTCCAGGAGATGCTCGACGGCTTCCACCTCGTCGACGAGCACTTCCGCACCGCGGCGCCCGAGGAGAACGTGCCGCTGCTGCTCGGCCTGCTGGGCATCTGGTACGGCAACTTCCACGGCGCGCAGTCGCACGCGGTGCTGCCCTACAGCCACTACCTGTCGAAGTTCACGGCCTACCTGCAGCAGTTGGACATGGAATCCAACGGCAAGTCCGTGGACCGGGAAGGGCGGCGCGTCGAGTGGCAGACCGGGCCGGTGGTGTGGGGGACCCCCGGCACCAACGGGCAGCACGCTTATTACCAGTTGATCCACCAGGGCACCAAGCTCATTCCCGCCGACCTGATCGGCTTCGCCCGGCCCGTGGAGGAGCTGGAGCCTTCGCTGGCCGCCCAGCACGACCTGCTGATGGCCAACCTGTTCGCCCAGGGACAGGCGCTCGCCTTCGGGAAGACGGCGGAGGAAGTGGCGGCGGAAGGGGTGCCCGCGGAGCTTGTGCCGCACAAGACGTTCCAGGGGAACCGTCCTACCACGACGATCCTGGCGGATGCTCTGACGCCGTCCGTGCTGGGGCAGTTGATCGCTCTGTACGAGCACAAGGTGTTCGTACAGGGGGCTGTGTGGAACATCGACTCCTTCGATCAGTGGGGAGTCGAGCTCGGGAAGGTGCTGGCCAAGCGGGTTGAGCCGGCGCTCTCCGAGGGGGCGCAGGTGGAGGGGTTGGACGCGTCCACCGCCGCGCTCGTCGCCCGGTACCGGGCGGTTCGGGGGCGCTGACGCGCCCCGGGGGGTGCCCCGGTCCCTCCCCCGGAGGGGGGACCCCCATTTCACCGTTTCCTGGGGCTGACGCCCCAGACCCCCACACCGCGCTCCGCGCGGTTGTCCTCAAACGCCGGACGGGCTGAATCAGCCCGTCCGGCGTTTGAGGACCTCGCGGCGAAGCCGCGATGCCCGCCCGTCAGGGCGAAGCCGGCGGGTACAGCCCCCGCGGCAACTGCGAAGCCGCCGGCTGGTCGAGCAGCCAGAGCGTGCGGCTGCGGCCGTAAGCCCCCGCCGCCGGAGCCTGGATCTCACCCGCCCCGCTCAGCGCGAGCGCCACCGCGTTGGCCTTGTCCTCGCCCGCCGCCAGCAGCCACACCTCCCGCGCCGCGCGGATCGCCGGCAGGGTCAGGGAGATGCGGGTGGGCGGCGGCTTGGGGGCGCCGTGGACGCCGATGACCGTGCGGTCGGTCTCCCGGACGCCGGGCAGCTCGGGGAAGAGCGACGCGACGTGGGTGTCGGGGCCGACGCCCAGCAGGAGGACGTCGAAGGACGGCACGGGGCCGTGGTCCTCCGGGCGGGCGGCGGCGGCCAGTTCGGCCGCGTAGGCCTCGGCGGCCGCGTCGGCGTCGTCGTACCGGCCGTCGGCCGCGGGCATGGCGTGCACGCGGGCCGGGTCCAGGTCGACGGCGTCCAGCAGGGCCTGGCGCGCCTGGGTGATGTTGCGTTCGGCGTCGCCTTCCGGGAGGTACCGCTCGTCGCCCCACCACAGGTCGAGGCGCGACCAGTCGACCGCGTCCCGGGCGGGCGCGTCGGCGAGGGCCGCGAGCAGCCCGTTGCCGTTGCGCCCGCCCGTGAGGACCACGGACGCCGTGCCGCGCGCGGCCTGGGCGTCCACGATCTTCGTGATCAGCCGGGCCGCGGCGGCCCGGGCCATCAGTTCCTTGTCCCGGTGGACGACGATCTGCGGAGCGGTGCTCACTTGGACGCCGCCTTCTTGGACGCGCTCTTCTTCGGGGCGGGCTTGTCCTCGGAGGCGGGCTTGTCCTCCGCGGCCGGGGCCTCGGGGGACTGCGCGGGCGCGCCCGCCGCCGGGCGGACCGCCGCGGCCTCGCCCAGCCGCTCCACGCCGTACTTCAGCGCGGACTCGTAGATGTCGTCCGGGTCGAGCCGGCGCAGTTCCTCCGCGAGGAGCTCGGCGGTCTCCCGCCGCTTGAGCGCGACGGCGCGGTCCGGCTGGCCCTTCATGGTGAGCTTGGCCAGTGAGCCGTCCGGGCGGTCCAGGATGATGACGCCGTCCTTGGTCTCCAGGCGGACGGCGGTGAGGCCGGGCCCCTCGGAGACGGTCCGGCGGGCCTGGATGCCGAGGCGGTCCGCGAGCCACATGGCCAGCAGCTCGCCGCTGGGGTTGTAGCCCTCGCCCTCGACCTCGGCGCCGGTGACCTCGACGGCCTGCTGGTCCAGGGCCGCCGCGAGCATCGAGCGCCACGGGGTGATCCGGGACCAGGCCAGGTCGGTGTCGCCGGGCGCGTAGTTCGCGGCGCGGGCCGCGAGCTCCGAGACCGGGTCCTCGGCCGCGTAGGTGTCGGTGACCCGGCGCTGGGCCAGGACGCCGAGCGGGTCCTTGGCCGGGTGCAGCGGCGAGTTGACCGGCCACCAGACGACCACGGGGGCGTCCGGCAGCAGCAGCGGCAGCACGACCGACTGGGCGTGGTCTATGACCTCGCCGTAGAGCCGGAGGACGACCGTCTCGCCGGTGCCGGCGCTGGTGCCGACGCGGACCTCGGCGTCCAGCCTGGCCTGTGCGCGGTCGCGCGGGGAGCGGCTGACGCGCTTGATGACGACGAGCTTGCGCGACGGGTGCTCGCGGGACGCCTCGTTGGCGGCCTTGAGCGCGTCGTAGGCGTGCTCCTCGTCGGTGACGATGACCAGCGTGAGGACCATGCCGATGGCCGGGGTGCCGATGGCGCGGCGGCCCTGGACCAGAGCATTGTTGATCTTGCTGGCCGTGGTGTCCGTGAGATCGATCTTCATGGCCGGCGCCAGCTCCGTCCGTCTCGTGCGAGCATCTCGTCCGCCTCGACCGGCCCCCAGGTACCGGCCGGGTAGCGGGCGGGCGTGCCGTGCTTGTCCCAGTACTCCTCGATCGGGTCGAGGATCTGCCAGGAGAGCTCGACCTCCCGCAGGCGCGGGAAGAGGTTGGCGTCGCCGAGCAGCACGTCGAGGATGAGCCGCTCGTACGCCTCCGGGCTGGACTCGGTGAACGACTCGCCGTAGGCGAAGTCCATCGAGACGTCCCGGACCTCCATCGAGGTGCCCGGCACCTTGGAGCCGAACCGCAGGGTGACGCCCTCGTCCGGCTGCACCCGGATGACCAGGGCGTTCTGCCCCAGCTCCTCGGTGGCGGTGTCGTCGAAGGGGGAGTGCGGGGCGCGCTGGAAGACGACCGCGATCTCAGTGACGCGGCGGCCGAGCCGCTTGCCGGTGCGCAGGTAGAAGGGGACGCCCGCCCAGCGGCGGTTGTCGATCTCCAGCTTGATCGCGGCGTAGGTGTCGGTCTTCGAGTGCGGGTCGATGCCCTCTTCCTCGCAGTACCCGACGACCTTCTGGCCACCCTGCCAGCCGGCCGCGTACTGGCCGCGGACGGTCTCCTTGCCCAGGTCCTTGGGGAGCCGGACGGCGCCCAGCACCTTGGTCTTCTCGGCGACCAGGGCGTCCGCGTCGAAGGAAGCGGGCTCCTCCATGGCGGTCAGCGCCAGCAACTGGAGCAGGTGGTTCTGGATGACGTCGCGCGCGGCGCCGATGCCGTCGTAGTAGCCGGCCCGGCCGCCGATGCCGATGTCCTCGGCCATGGTGATCTGCACGTGGTCCACGTAGGACCGGTTCCAGATCGGCTCGAAGAGGGTGTTGGCGAAGCGCAGCGCCAGGATGTTCTGGACCGTCTCCTTGCCCAGGTAGTGGTCGATCCGGAAGACCTCGTTGGGCGGGAAGACGTCGTGGACGATGCTGTTGAGCTCCTGCGCGCTCTTCAGGTCGTGGCCGAACGGCTTCTCGATGACCGCGCGCCGCCAGGACTTCTCCGTCTGCTCGGCCAGGCCGTGCTTCTTGAGTTGCTGGACGACGGTGGGGAAGAACTTCGGCGGGACGGACAGGTAGAAGGCGAAGTTGCCGCCCGTGCCCTGCGCCTTGTCGAGCTCCTCGATGGTGGCCTTGAGGGTCTCGAACGCGTTGTCGTCGTCGAAGTCGCCCTGCACGAAGCGGCAGCCCTGCACGAGCTGCTGCCACACCTCCTCGCGGAACGGCGTGCGCGCGTGCTCCTTGACGGCGTCGTGCACGATCTGCGCGAAGTCCTCGTTCTCCCAGTCGCGGCGGGCGAAGCCGATGAGGGAGAAGCCCGGCGGCAGCAGACCGCGGTTGGCGAGGTCGTAGACGGCGGGCATCAGCTTTTTACGGGACAAATCGCCCGTGACGCCAAAGATGACCAGGCCGGACGGCCCCGCGATACGCGGGAGCCGCCGGTCCTGTGCGTCACGCAGCGGGTTGCTGCGGATCAATTCACGCCTCCGGTGCGAGGCGCTTGAGCTCCGCCTCCGTCGACTTGAGCAGGTCGTTCCAGGACGCCTCGAACTTCTCGACGCCCTCGTCCTCCAGCAACTGGACGACCTCGTCGTACGAGATCCCCAGCTTCGCGAGCGCGCCGAGCTCGGCCTTGGCCTGCTCGTACGTGCCGCGGACGGTGTCGCCCTTGACGTCGCCGTGGTCGGCGGCGGCCTCCAGGGTGGACTCCGGCATGGTGTTCACCGTGTTCGGGGCGACCAGGTCGTCCACGTACAGGGTGTCCTTGTAGGCCGGGTCCTTGACGCCGGTCGACGCCCACAGCGGGCGCTGCTTGTTGGCGCCGGACTTCTCCAGGGCCAGCCAGCGGTCGGAGGAGAAGACCTCCTCGTACGCCTGGTAGGCGAGGCGGGCGTTGGCCAGCGCGGCCTTGCCGCGGAGCGCCTTGGCCTCCTCGGTGCCCAGCGCGTCCAGCCGCTTGTCGATCTCGGTGTCCACGCGGGACACGAAGAAGGACGCCACCGAGTGGATCAGCGACAGGTCCAGGCCGGCCGCCTTGGCCTTCTCCAGACCGGTCAGGTAGGCGTCCATGACCGCCCGGTAGCGCTCCAGCGAGAAGATCAGCGTGACGTTGACGCTGATGCCCAGGCCGAGGGTCTCGGAGATCGCAGGCAGACCCGCCTCGGTGGCCGGGATCTTGATCAGGGTGTTGGGGCGGTCGACCAGCCAGGCGAGCTGCTTGGCCTCGGCCACGGTGGCGTGGGTGTCGTGCGCGAGACGCGGGTCCACCTCGATGGACACCCGGCCGTCCTGGCCGTCCGTGGCGTCGAAGACCGGCCGCAGGATGTCGGCGGCGTCACGCACGTCCGCCGTCGTGATCATGCGGATGGCCTCCTCGACGGTGACCTTGCGGACCGCGAGGTCGGAGAGCTGCTGCTCGTAGCCGTCGCCGCTGGAGATCGCCTTCTGGAAGATCGACGGGTTGGTGGTGACACCCACCACGTGGCTGTCGTCGATCAGCTCGCGCAGATTGCCGGACGTGATGCGCTTGCGGGACAGGTCGTCCAGCCAGATCGCGACGCCCTCCTCGGAGAGGCGCTTGAGTGCGTCTGTCATGGGTTCTACATCTCCTACTGGATCGTGTGCTTGCGCGTCAGCGGCGGCCGGCGTCGGCCAGCGTCTCGCGGGCGGCCTCGACGACGGCTTCCGAGGTCAGACCGAACTCCTGGAACAGCACCTGGTAGTCGGCGGAGGCGCCGAAGTGCTCCAGCGAGACGATCCGGCCGGCGTCACCGACGTAGCGGTGCCAGGTCAGGCCGATGCCCGCCTCGACGGCCACCCGGGCCTTGACGTCCGGCAGCAGGACGCCGTCGCGGTACGCCTGGTCCTGCTCCTCGAACCACTCGACCGACGGCATCGAGACCACACGGGTCGGAACGCCCTCGGCCTGGAGGGTCTCGCGGGCCTCGACGGCCATCTGGACCTCGGAACCGGTGGCGATCAGGATCACCTGGGGACGGCCGCCCTCGGCCTCGAACAGCACATAGCCGCCCTTGGCGGCGCCCTCGTTGGCCTCGTACGTCGGGACGTTCTGGCGGGTGAGGGCCAGACCGTGCGGCGCCGGGTTGGTGGCGTGGCGCTTCATGATCTCGCGCCAGGCGATGGCCGTCTCGTTGGCGTCGGCCGGGCGGACCATGTTCAGGCCCGGGATGGCGCGCAGGGCGGACATGTGCTCGACCGGCTGGTGCGTCGGACCGTCCTCGCCGAGGCCGATGGAGTCGTGCGTCCACACGTAGGTGACCGGCAGCTTCATCAGCGCGGCCAGGCGGACGGCGGGACGCATGTAGTCGGAGAACACCAGGAAGGTGCCGCCGTAGACGCGGGTGTTGCCGTGCAGCGCGATGCCGTTCATGGTCGAACCCATGGCGTGCTCGCGGATGCCGAAGTGGATCGTGCGGCCGTACGGGTTCGCCTCGGGGAGCGGGTTGCCCTCCGGGAGGAACGACGAGGACGCGTCGATCGTGGTGTTGTTCGAGCCGGCGAGGTCGGCGGAGCCGCCCCACAGCTCGGGGATGACGCCGCCGAGGGCCTTGAGGACCTCACCGGACGCCTTGCGGGTCGCGACGGACTTGCCGGCCGGGAAGACCGGGAGGACCTTCTCCCAGCCGTCGGGCAGCTCGCCCGCGTTGATCCGGTCGAACTCGGCCGCGCGCTCCGGGTTGGCCTCGCGCCACTTGGCGAGCTTCTTCTCCCAGGTGGCGTGGGCCTCGCGGCCGCGGTCGACGACCTTGCGGACGTGCGCGAAGACGTCCTCGTCGACCTGGAAGGTCCGCTCGGGGTCGAAGCCGAGCACCTCCTTGGTCGCGGCGACCTCGGCGTCGCCGAGCGCCGAGCCGTGCGCGGCCTCGGTGTTCTGCGCGTTCGGGGCCGGCCAGGCGATGATCGTGCGGGCCGCGATCAGGGAGGGACGCTCGGTCTCCTCCTGCGCCGCCTTCAGCGCCGCGTACAGCGCCTGCACGTCGAAGTCGCCGTTGGCGGCCTGCTCGATGCGCTGGACGTGCCAGCCGTAGGCCTCGTACCGCTTGAGGACGTCCTCGGAGAGGGCCGTCGCGGTGTCACCCTCGATCGAGATGTGGTTGTCGTCGTAGAGGGCGACGATGTTGCCGAGCTTCTGGTGGCCGGCCAGCGAGGACGCCTCCGCGGAGATGCCCTCCTCCAGGTCGCCGTCGGAGACGATCGCCCAGATGGTGTGGTCGAAGGGCGACTCGCCCTTCGGGGCCTCCGGGTCGAACAGACCGCGCTCGTAGCGGGCCGCCATCGCCATGCCCACGGCGTTGGCGATGCCCTGGCCCAGCGGGCCGGTGGTCGTCTCGACGCCGCGGGTGTGGCCGTGCTCCGGGTGGCCCGGGGTCTTGCTGCCCCAGGTGCGGAAGGCCTTGAGGTCCGACAGCTCCAGGCCGTAGCCGGCCATGAAGAGCTGGACGTACAGCGTGAGGCTGGTGTGACCGGGAGAGAGGACGAAGCGGTCGCGACCGGTCCAGTCGGCGTCGCTCGGGTCGTGCCGCATCAGCTTCTGGAAGAGCAGGTACGCGGCGGGCGCCAGGCTCATGGCCGTGCCGGGATGGCCGTTGCCGACCTTCTGCACGGAGTCCATGGCCAGGACGCGGGCGGTGTCGACGGCCCGCTGGTCCAGTTCGGTCCACTCGAGGTCTGTGGTGGTCGGCTTGGTGCTCACCCTAGGTCAGGGCTCCTCTCCACATTGTTTCTCTGCCGGGGGCGGTATGTTCCGCCACGACGCGGCGGTCCCGAGCCTACCCCTGCGGGAACGCCCGTTTTTTCCGCGCGGTCTCGGCGGACGGTCGGCAGCTCTCCGGCTGCCCCCGGCACGCCTCGGGCAACCGGATCGGGGTGGTAAAGATTCCCGGCCGACGGGTGTCCGTCATGTGTCAAGCGTGCGATGCGGCGCCGGAGCGCGCCTCTCGGAAGGTCCTCGCGAGGCGCCCGCCCGGAGTGCGCCGGGGGCCGCCGGAACCCGGTTTCACCCGCATTCCCCGGGGACCAACACGACCCACCCCGGCGGAGGCCGTGCCATGCCCTGCGTCTAGAGTGGCTTGGTACGCGCAAGCCTTACCCGGCAGAACGGGCCGGATGTGCTTGCTGGCCTTATCTCTGTCAGGGGTGTGCGTGACGGCCGTCGAATCCCGTCCTGCGGGGGTACTCGTCGAGAGCCCCGGTCATCACCGGCCGTTCGGGGCCCGTGTCAAGGCTTTCGTGGCGCTGACGAAGCCGCGCGTCATCGAGCTGCTGCTGATGACGACGGTCCCGGTGATGTTCCTCGCCGCCGAGGGCGTCCCCGACATGTGGCTGGTGCTGGCCACCTGCCTCGGCGGTTATCTCTCCGCCGGCGGCGCGGGCGCGTTCAACATGTACTACGACCGCGACATCGACGCCATGATGGACCGGACGTCCCAGCGCCCGCTGGTCACCGGCATGGTCTCGCCGCGCGAGTGCCTGGTCTTCGCCGCGGCGCTCACCGTCGGTTCGACCGTCTGGTTCTGGTTCCTGGTCAATCCCCTGTCGGCGATGCTCTCGCTCGGCGCCTCGCTCTTCTACACCGTCGTCTACACGATGATCCTCAAGCGCCGCACCGCGCAGAACATCGTCTGGGGCGGCATCGCGGGCTGTCTGCCGGTCATCATCGGCTGGTCCGCGGTGAAGAACGAGGTCTCCTGGGCCTCCCTGATCCTCTTCCTCGTCATCTTCTTCTGGACGCCGCCGCACTACTGGCCGCTGTCGATGAAGGTGAAGGACGACTACGAGCGGGCCGGCGTCCCCATGCTGCCGGTCGTCGCGGGCAACAAGGCCGTCGCGCGGCAGATCGTCCTCTATAGCTGGGTGATGGTGGGCGTCTCCCTGCTGCTGACGCCGCTCGGGTACACCGGCTGGTTCTACACGGTCGTGGCCGTGGCCTGCGGCGCTCTCTGGCTCAAGGAGGCGCACGCCCTCCAGGCCCGCGCCAAGGCCGGGATCACCGGGGCGAAGCTGAAGGAGATGCGGCTGTTCCACTGGTCCATCACCTACGTCTCGCTGCTGTTCACGGCGGTCGCGATCGATCCCTTCCTGCGGTAGTCCGCGGTCGTTCCGGACGGGTTGTCCCCACGGGCGGCGCGGGGGGTGAAAGCCACCCGCGCCGCCCGTCGCCATTCCGGCTACCCGTCGGTAGCATCCTGGGCATGGCAGACACCAAGCAGGCCGGCGACACGGAGGCCGGGAACGCCCCGCTGGACGCCAGGGCGCAGCGGCGGGCGGCCCGGCTGGCCAAGGAGATCGGCGACTTCGCACGGACCCACGGCGGAAGCGCGGAGGGGCAGCTCGCCCACATAGGGCGCGGCAGGACCCGGATCGCCCTGGTGGGCGCGGACGGGCAGTGGGGGAACCTGGTGGCCCCCTCGTACGCGACGGCGGAGAAGGCCCTCGAACTGGCCGCACCGGCCGGACTGGCCGTCCGCGAGGACTTCGACGGGGAGATGGCCGCGAAGGTGCGCACCGGCCCCTACGAGTGGTCGCGGATGGCCGGGATCCAGGTGGGCGGACCGTCCAACGGCTGAGCGGCCCGCGGGCACGCCGGAGCGCGGGACGGCTGGACGGTGAAAAGGAAGTGACGCCGGAGGGCCGGCACCCGAGCGGGTGCCGGCCCTCCGGCGTCACTTCTTCGATGTCCCGGCTTCGGTGTCCCGGTCCTGGGTACCTCGGTCTCGGGAGCCCCGGTCCTCGGCGGCTCCTTTTCGGCGGCTCAGCGCTCCGCGGCGGCCAGGACCGTCGGCTCGGGCTCCGCGGCGGGCGCCGGGAGCGACACGAGCTCACCGCGGTCCCGCAGCGAGAGGAAGGCGCGCAGCACGGCGATCCAGACCAGACAGGATCCGAACATGTGCACCCCGACGACGAACTCGGGCGAGTCGTTGAAGTACTGCACATAGCCGATGGCGCCCTGCAGCATCAGGACCACGAACAGCTCCACCACCCGGCGCCGCGGGCCGCCCGGCGCCTTCACCGCCCGCAGCGCGAACCACAGCGCCACCGTCAGGCCGAGCACGATGAAGACCAGGTCCACGTGCAACTGGGTGATCTCCCGGAAGTCCAGCGGGATGCGGTGGACGTCCTTCGAGGCGTCGCCCGCGTGCTGGCCGGAGCCGGTGACCACGGTGCCCGCGACGATCAGCAGGCCGGTCGCGACGACCAGCACCCAGCTCAACTGCCGCACCGGGCGGGCCACCAGGTCGCGCGGAGTGTCGTCGCCCTCGCCCGCCCGCTGCCACATGACGACGGCGACGGTCAGCAGCGCCGTCGAGGCGAGGAAGTGCGTGGCGACGATGTACGGGTTGAGGCCGGTGAGGACCGTGATGCCGCCGATGACACCGTTGCTCGCGACGATCCAGAACTGGGCCCAGCCCAGCCGCGTCAGGTCCCGGCGACGCGGGGTCCGTGCGCGGGCCGCGATGATCGCCACGCCGACGACCGCGCAGAGCACGTAGGTCAGCATGCGGTTGGTGAACTCGATGACGCCGTTGATGCCCATCGCGGGGGTGGGCGTGAGGCTGTCCTCGGTGCACGTCGGCCACGTCGGGCAGCCCAGACCGGACTGCGTGAGCCGGACCGCGCCACCCGTCACCACGATGATCACGGCCATGACGACGCAGGCGAACGAGGCCCGCCGGACGAAGCGCGCGGACGGCTGCCAGCGGTCGGCGACGGCCTGCAGGGGATTCATCGAATTCGGCACGGGCTCATCGTAAGGGCCCGCTTGTGCATGGATTCACGAGGGGTGGGGCGCGGCGCGAAACCCGAGGTGAGCGCCGCCCCACCGGCCCCTCGCGCCGGGAGGGTCACTCCCAGCGGAAGAAGCGGCCCGCCGCGCCCAGGCCCAGCACCGCCCACACCGCGAGGATGCCGAGGTCCCGCCAGGGCATCCCGGCGCCGTCCCGCAGCACGTCGCGGAGCCCGTCGGAGAGGGCCGAGATCGGCAGCAGCTCCAGCGCCGCCCGCGCGGCGTCCGGGAAGCGGTCCAGCGGCACGATCACCCCGCCGCCGACCAGCAGCAGCAGGAAGACCAGGTTGGCCGCCGCCAGCGTCGCCTCCGCCTTGAGCGTGCCGGCCATCAGCAGGCCGAGCCCGGAGAACGCCGCCGTCCCGAGCACGAGCAGCAGGACCACGGCGAACGGGTCGCCGTGCGGCGACCAGCCGAGCGCGAAGGCGATCACCGTCAGCAGGACGATCTGGAGGACCTCGGTGACCAGCACCGACGCCGTCTTGGCCGTCATCAGCGCCCAGCGCGGCAGCGGGGACGCGCCGAGCCGCTTGAGGACCCCGTACCGCCGCTCGAAGCCGGTGGCGATGGCCTGGCCGGTGAAGGCGGTGGACATCACGGCCAGGGCGAGGATGCCGGGAGTGAGGAAGTCGACGGCCTCGCCGTCGCCCGTGTCGACCACGTCGACCGTGCTGAACAGGACCAGCAGCAGCGTCGGGATGACGACCGTCAGCAGCAGTTGCTCGCCGTTGCGCAGCAGCATCCGGGTCTCCAGCGCGGCCTGCGCCCGGATCATCCGGGGGAGCGGAGCGGCGCCGGGGCGGGGCGTGAAGGTGCCCGGTGTGGAAGGAGGGGAAGGAGGGGTCATGCGCGCGGTTCCTTGCCGGTCGGTTCGACACTGTGTCCGTCCGCGGGGCGACCCCCGGGCCCCCGGCCGGTCGTGGGGTAAGGCATCAGGCCCTCAGCTCCTTGCCGGTCAGCTCCAGGAAGACGTCCTCCAGCGTGTGCCGCTCGACCGCTATCCGGTCCGGCATCACGCCGTGCTGCGCGCACCAGGTGGTGACCGTGGCGAGCAGTTGCGGGTCGACGGAGCCGGTGACCCGGTACGAGCCCGGGGCCAGTTCCACGGCCGCGCAGTCGGCGGGGAGGGCCTTCAGGAGGGAGGCGACGTCGAGGCCGGCCCGGCCGGTGAAGCGCAGGGTGTTCTCCGCGCCGCCCTTGCAGAGCTCCTCGGGGCTGCCCTGGGCGATGACCCGGCCGGCGTCGATGATCGCGACGTCGTCCGCGAGCTCCTCCGCCTCCTCCATGTGGTGGGTGGTGAGCACGACGGTGACGCCGTCCTCGCGCAGCTCCCGGACCAGGTCCCAGGTCGCGCGGCGCGCCTGGGGGTCGAGGCCGGCCGTGGGCTCGTCCAGGAAGACCAGCTCGGGGCGGCCGACCACGGCCATGGCCAGGGAGAGCCGCTGCTGCTGGCCGCCGGAGAGCCGGCGGTAGGCGGTGCGCCCGCAGCCGCCGAGGCCGAGGCGCTCGATCAGCATGCCGACGTCCAGCGGGTGGGCGTGCAGCGCGGCCATGTGCCGCAGCATCTCGTCGGCGCGGGCGCCCGAGTAGATCCCGCCGCTCTGCAGCATCACGCCGACGCGCGGGCGCAGGGCGGCGGAGTCGGCGACCGGGTCGAGGCCGAGCACCCGGACGGTGCCGGCGTCGGGGCGGCGGTAGCCCTCGCAGGTTTCGATGGTGGTGGTCTTGCCGGCCCCGTTGGGGCCGAGGACGGCGGTGAGGGTGCCGGCCGCGACGGACAGGTCGAGACCGTCCACCGCGGTCTTCGTCCCGTACCGCTTGACGAGGCCGTGGACCTCGACCGCCGGCGACCGGCCGGTGGTCCGGGAGTCCCCCGGAAAGGCGCTGCGCATGGCGGGAAGTCTACGAACCCCGCGGGCCCCCGGACGCCGCCGGGGTGCGGGGGCCACCGTGCCGGTTAGGTGACCCTAAGTGATCGAGACCACCGGAGGACGGCCCGCCGAGGCTTGTCCCGGCTCAGGTAATTACGCAACAATGGTGTTGTGAAATACGCGGGCGAGGCACCGGAAGGTCCCGCGGCCGGGACGGCCGCCGGGTCGGACGCTCGCGTACCCGCTTCGTCCCCCGGCTCCGAGTCGGTGCCCGCCGCCCGGGAGGCCGCATCCCTGGGACGCGAGGAGCGCGCCCATGACGAGCAGCGCGGCACCCGCGCCCGGGTGGCCCGCTCCATCCTCGACCACGGCCCGTCCACCGCCGCCGAGCTGGCCCTGCGCCTGGAGCTCACCCAGGCGGCGGTCCGCCGCCATCTGGACGTGCTGGCGGCCGAGGGCATGGTCGAGCCCCGCGAGAAGCGGGTCTACGGAGCCCGCACCCGCGGCCGGCCCGCCAAGGTCTTCGCGCTCACGGACTGTGGCCGGGACGCTTTCGACCAGGCCTACGACAAGCTCGCCACCGACGCCCTGCGGTGGATCGCCCAGGCCGCCGGCGGCGGCGAGATGGGCGAGGCCGCGGTCGCCGCGTTCGCCCGGGCCCGGATGACCGCCCAGGCCGAGGGCTACCGGGCCGTCCTGGAGGCCGCGCCCCCCGAGGAGCGGGCCCGCGTGCTGGCCAGGGCATTGACCGAGGACGGGTACGCTGCTACGGCGCGCACAGCGCCGGTCGGCGAACAGCTCTGCCAGCACCACTGCCCGGTCGCCCATGTCGCCGAGCAGTTCCCGCAGCTTTGCGAGGCGGAGACCGAGGTCTTCTCCCGCCTGCTCGGGACGCATGTGCAACGTCTGGCCACCATCGCCCACGGCGACGGGGTGTGCACGACGTTCATCCCCAAGACAGCGTCCACCAAGACGACCACCACCGCATCCACCAGCACGGCCGGGAGGAACCCCGCATGACTCTCCCCACGGAGACTGCCCACCCTGAGCTCGAGGGCCTGGGCACGTACGAATACGGCTGGGCCGACTCCGACGCGGCCGGCGCCGCGGCCAAGCGAGGCCTCTCCGAGGAGGTCGTCCGCGACATCTCGGCCAAGAAGTCCGAGCCGGAGTGGATGCTCAAGCTGCGCATGAAGGGCCTCAAGCTCTTCGGCAAGAAGCCCATGCCGACCTGGGGCTCCGACCTCACCGGCATCGACTTCGACAACATCAAGTACTTCGTCCGCTCCACGGAGAAGCAGGCCGCCTCCTGGGAGGACCTGCCCGAGGACATCAAGAACACCTACGACAAGCTGGGCATCCCCGAGGCCGAGAAGCAGCGCCTCGTCGCCGGTGTCGCCGCCCAGTACGAGTCCGAGGTCGTCTACCACCAGATCCGCGAGGACCTGGAGGAGCAGGGCGTCATCTTCCTGGACACCGACACCGCCCTGAAGGAGCACCCCGAGCTCTTCCAGGAGTACTTCGGCACCGTCATCCCCGCCGGTGACAACAAGTTCGCCGCGCTGAACACGGCCGTGTGGTCCGGCGGCTCCTTCATCTACGTCCCGCCGGGCGTCCACGTCGACATCCCGCTCCAGGCCTACTTCCGGATCAACACGGAGAACATGGGCCAGTTCGAGCGGACGCTGATCATCGTCGACGAGAACGCCTACGTGCACTACGTCGAGGGCTGCACCGCCCCGATCTACTCCTCCGACTCGCTGCACAGCGCCGTCGTGGAGATCATCGTCAAGAAGGGCGGCCGCTGCCGCTACACGACCATCCAGAACTGGTCGAACAACGTCTACAACCTGGTCACCAAGCGCGCCGTGGCGTACGAGGGCGCGACCATGGAGTGGATCGACGGCAACATCGGCTCCAAGGTGACGATGAAGTACCCCGCCGTCTACCTGATGGGCGAGCACGCCAAGGGCGAGACGCTGTCCATCGCGTTCTCCGGCGAGGGCCAGCACCAGGACGCCGGCGCCAAGATGGTCCACATGGCGCCCAACACCTCCTCCAACATCGTCTCCAAGTCGGTGGCGCGGGGCGGCGGCCGCACCTCGTACCGCGGTCTGATCGAGATCGGCGAGGGCGCCCACGGCTCCAAGTCCAACGTGCTGTGCGACGCGCTGCTGGTGGACACCATCTCCCGCTCGGACACCTACCCCTACGTGGACGTCCGCGAGGACGACGTGTCCATGGGCCACGAGGCGACCGTCTCCAAGGTCAGCGACGACCAGCTCTTCTACCTGATGAGCCGCGGTCTGTCGGAGGACGAGGCCATGGCGATGATCGTGCGCGGCTTCGTCGAGCCGATCGCCCGCGAGCTGCCGATGGAGTACGCGCTGGAGCTCAACCGGCTGATCGAGCTGCAGATGGAAGGCTCGGTCGGCTGACGTCCGCCGCCTTCGACCGCAGCGACCCTTTTTGACAGGAAGAGAGCACCACGACAGCCATGGCTGACAACACTCCCGCCGGCAGCACCACCGACGGCGCCATCCAGGTGGGCGGGGCCAAGCAGCCCATCGACGCGCGGGTCAGCGCCCCCGCCTCGTACGACGTCGCCGACTTCCCCGTGCCGCACGGCCGCGAGGAGGAGTGGCGGTTCACCCCGCTGGAGCGCCTCCGCGGTCTGCACGACGGCACGGCCGTGGCGGACGGCGCCGGCGTCAAGGTCGAGGTGACCGCCCCCGCGGGCGTCACCGTGGAGACCGTCGGCCGGGACGACGCCCGGCTCGGCAAGGCCGGCAAGCCGGTCGACCGGGTGGCCGCCCAGGCGTACAGCTCCTTCGAGAAGGCGTCCGTCGTCTCGATCCCCAAGAACACCGTGCTCACCGAGCCCGTGCGGATCGCCGTGCACGGCGAGGGCGGCGTGGCCTTCGGCCACCAGGTCGTCGAGATCGGCGCCTTCTCCGAGGCCGTCGTCATCATCGACCACACCGGTGACGCCATCCTGGCGGCCAACGTCGAGTACCTGCTCGGCGACGGCGCCAAGCTCACCGTCGTCTCCGTCCAGGACTGGGACGACACCGCCGTCCACGCCGCGCAGCACACCGCGCTGGTCGGCCGCGACGCCCGCTTCAAGTCCGTGATCGTCACCTTCGGCGGCGACCTGGTCCGCCTCCACCCGCGCGTCGTCTACGGCGCCCCCGGCGGCGAGGCCGAGCTCTACGGTCTGTACTTCACCGACAACGGCCAGCACCAGGAGCACCGCCTCTTCGTCGACCACGACACGCCGCACTGCCGCAGCAACGTGGTCTTCAAGGGCGCCCTCCAGGGCAAGGACGCGCACGCCGTCTGGATCGGCGACGTCCTCATCCGCGCCGCGGCCGAGGGCACGGACACCTACGAGCTCAACCGCAATCTCGTCCTCACCGACGGCGCCCGCGTCGACTCGGTCCCCAACCTGGAGATCGAGACCGGTGAGATCGTCGGCGCCGGCCACGCCTCGGCGACCGGCCGCTTCGACGACGAGCAGCTTTTCTACCTGATGGCCCGCGGCATCCCCGCCGACGAGGCCCGCCGTCTGGTCGTCCGCGGCTTCTTCGCCGAGCTCGTCCAGCAGATCGGCGTCCCCGAGCTGGAAGAGCGCCTCATCGCCAAGATCGAGGCCGAGCTGGAAGCGTCCGTCGCATGACCTACGTACGCGTCGCCGCGCTCGGCGAGCTGGAGGAGGACACGCCCAAGCGGGTGGAGGTCGACGGCACCCCCGTGTCGGTCGTCCGCACCGAGGGCGAGGTCTTCGCCATCCACGACATCTGCTCGCACGCCAACGTGTCGCTCTCCGAGGGCGAGGTGGAGGACTGCGCCATCGAATGCTGGCTGCACGGTTCCACCTTCGACCTGCGCACCGGAAAGCCCTCGGGTCTCCCGGCCACCCGACCGGTCCCCGTTTACCCCGTCAAGATCGAAGGAGACGGCCCAGACGCGTCTGTGCTCGTTTCCGTCACCCAGGAGTCCTGAGTTCCCCATGGCAACGCTTGAGATTCACGACCTGCACGTCTCCGTCGACGCCGAAGGCGGCCCCCGGGAGATCCTGCGTGGCGTCGACCTGACCGTGAAGCAGGGCGAGACCCACGCCATCATGGGCCCCAACGGCTCCGGCAAGTCCACCCTGGCCTACTCGCTGGCCGGTCACCCCAAGTACACGATCACCGGCGGCACCGTCACCCTCGACGGCGAGGACGTCCTGGAGATGTCCGTCGACGAGCGCGCCCGCGCCGGCGTCTTCCTCGCCATGCAGTACCCGGTCGAGGTGCCCGGCGTCTCGGTGTCCAACTTCCTCCGCACCTCCGCCACCGCGATCCGCGGCGAGGCCCCCAAGCTGCGCACCTGGGTGAAGGAGGTCAAGGAGTCCATGGCGCGCCTGCACATGGACCCCTCCTTCGCCGAGCGCAACGTCAACGAGGGCTTCTCGGGCGGTGAGAAGAAGCGGCACGAGATCCTTCAGCTCGAGCTCCTCAAGCCGAAGATCGCGATTCTGGACGAGACCGACTCGGGCCTGGACGTCGACGCCCTGCGCATCGTCTCCGAGGGCGTCAACCGAGTCCGTGAGACCGGGGAGGTCGGAACCCTGCTGATCACGCACTACACCCGCATCCTGCGCTACATCAAGCCGGACTTCGTGCACGTCTTCGCGAACGGCCGCATCGCCGAGTCCGGCGGCGCCGAGCTCGCGGACAAGCTGGAGGAAGAGGGCTACGAGGCGTACACGACGGGAGGCGTCACCGCGTGACACCGATTCCGGGGCTCCTCGACACCGAGGCGATCCGCAAGGACTTCCCCATCCTCGACCGCGTCCTGCACGACGGCAAGAAGCTCGTCTACCTGGACAACGCGGCGACGTCCCAGAAGCCGCGCCAGGTGCTCGACGCCATCAACGAGTACTACGAGCAGCACAACGCCAATGTACACCGCGGCGTCCACGTCCTCGCCGAGGAGGCCACCGCGCTCTACGAGGGCGCGCGTGACAAGATCGCCGCGTTCGTCAACGCTCCCAGCCGCGACGAGGTCATATTCACGAAGAACGCCTCGGAGTCGCTCAATCTGGTGGCGAACATGCTCGGCTGGGCCGATGAGCCCTACCGGGTGGACCACGACACCGAGATCGTCATCACGGAGATGGAGCACCACTCCAACATCGTCCCGTGGCAGCTTCTGGCGCAGCGCACGGGCGCGAAGCTGAAGTGGTTCGGCCTCACCGACGACGGCCGGCTCGACCTGTCGAACATCGAGGAGATCATCACCGAGAAGACCAAGGTCGTCTCGTTCGTGCTGGTCTCCAACATCCTGGGCACGGTCAACCCGGTCGAGGCGATCGTCCGGCGCGCCCAGGAGGTCGGCGCGCTGGTCGTCGTCGACGCCTCGCAGGCCGCGCCGCACATGCCGCTGGACGTCCAGGCGCTCCAGGCCGACTTCGTGGCCTTCACCGGCCACAAGATGTGCGGCCCGGACGGCATCGGCGTGCTGTGGGGCCGGCAGGAGCTCCTGGAGGACCTGCCGCCGTTCCTCGGCGGCGGCGAGATGATCGAGACCGTCTCGATGCACTCGTCCACCTACGCCCCGGCGCCGCACAAGTTCGAGGCCGGTACGCCCCCGATCGCCCAGGCCATCGGTCTCGGCGCGGCCGTGGACTACCTGTCGGCCATCGGCATGGAGAACATCGCGCGGCACGAGCACGCGATCACCGAGTACGCGATCCGGCGGCTCCAGGAGGTCCCCGACCTCCGGCTGATCGGCCCCACCACGGCCGAGGACCGCGGCGCGGCGATCTCCTTCACGCTCGGCGACATCCACCCGCACGACGTGGGCCAGGTCCTCGACGAGCAGGGCATCGCCGTCCGGATCGGCCACCACTGCGCGCGGCCCGTCTGCCTGCGGTACGGAATTCCGGCGACCACGCGGGCGTCGTTCTACCTGTACTCCACCCCCGCCGAGGTCGACGCCCTGGTCGAGGGTCTGGAGCACGTCCGGAACTTCTTCGGCTGATGGGCAGCGGACTGTGAAGCTTGATTCGATGTACCAGGACGTCATCCTGGACCACTACAAGCACCCGCACGGCAGGGGCTTGCGGGACGGCGACGCCGAGGTGCACCACGTCAACCCGACCTGCGGCGACGAGATCACCCTGCGCGTCCGGCTCTCCGGTGAGACGATCGAAGACGTCTCGTACGAGGGCCAGGGCTGCTCGATCAGCCAGGCCAGCGCCTCGGTCCTCAACGAGCTGCTGGTCGGCAAGGAGCTCGGCGACGCCCGGCGGATCCAGGAGACCTTCCTGGAGCTGATGCAGTCCAAGGGCCGGATCGAGCCGGATGACGCGATGGAGGAGGTGCTGGAGGACGCGGTGGCGTTCGCCGGCGTCTCCAAGTACCCCGCGCGGGTGAAATGCGCTCTCCTGAGCTGGATGGCGTGGAAGGACGCGACCGCCCAGGCGCTGGGCGAGGGCGCCGCAAGCACTGAGAGCACCGAGAGCACTGCGAGGAAGACCGCATGAGCGACGAAGTGACCACCAAGCCGGCCACCGAGGAAGAGGTCCGCGAGGCCCTGTACGACGTGGTCGACCCCGAGCTGGGCATCGACGTCGTCAACCTCGGCCTGATCTACGGCATCCACATCGACGACGCCAACATCGCCACCCTCGACATGACGCTGACGTCCGCGGCCTGCCCGCTGACCGACGTCATCGAGGACCAGGCGAAGTCGGCCACCGAGGGCATCGTCAACGAGCTCCGGATCAACTGGGTCTGGATGCCGCCGTGGGGCCCCGACAAGATCACCGACGAGGGCCGCGAGCAGCTCCGGGCACTCGGCTTCAACGTCTGAGCGTCCGCTCGCCGTGCGAGCGCCTGCTCTTCCGGCAGCCCGCCACCCCGTACCGCGGGGGTGGCGGGCTGCCGTCGTGTGCGGGGTTCCCCGGGCGGGGCGGGTCAGCGGGCGGCGCCGAACCAGCGTTCCAGGGACGCCACCAGGCCGTCCCCCGCCGTCGTCCCCGCCCAGCAGACGTGGCCGTCCGGGCGGAGGAGGAGCGCGTCGGCGGACGGGGGTGTGGGGGCGGTGGTCCGGTCGACGCGGTCCGTCCAGGGGGCGGCGAGGGTGTCGAGGGCCGGGGCCGGGGCGGGGGAGCGGGTGAGGAGGAGGCCCCGGCCGTCGGGGAGGCGGGGGCCCGGGAAGCGGGCGCCCAGGAGGGGGTGGCCGGGGACGTCGGGGCCCATGGGGTAGCGGATGTCGAGCCCGGAGATCATGCCGGCGACGCGGCGGTTGGCGGCCGGCTCCGCGAGGAGGGCGGAGACGGTGGAGCGCAGGGCGCGGATGTCCTCGTCGGGGTGCATCAGGGCGAGCTGGGCCCGGGTGTTCTCCAGGACCGCCGCCCCGACCGGGTGGCGTTCCGCGTGGTAGGTGTCCAGCAGGCCGCGCGGTGCGTGGCCGCGGACCGTGGCGGCGAGTTTCCAGCCGAGGTTGAAGGCGTCCTGCACCCCGAGGTTGAGACCCTGGCCGCCCGCCGGGAAGTGGATGTGGGCCGCGTCGCCGGCCAGCAGCACCCGGCCGACGACGTACCGCTCCGCCTGCCGGGAGGCGTCGGTGAACCGGGAGGCCCAGCGGATGTCGCGAAGGGCGAAGCGGGGGCCGGGGCCGGCGGCGAGGGCGGTGCCGACCTCCTCGGGGGTGACGGGGGTGTCGCGGCCCACGGTCTGGTCCGGGGCGGCGAAGAGGAACCGGAACACACCGTCGCCGAGGGGCATCAGGAAGGGGCCTTCCCGACCGTCGAACGCGGGCAGGCGCCACCGCGTGGGCAGCGCGTCGTGGGGCTCCGGCACGATGTCGGCGACGACCAGGGAGATCCGTCCGTCCCGGCCGGGGAAGCCGACGCCGAGCTCGCCGCGCACCCGGCTGCGTCCGCCGTCCGCCCCCACCAGGTGGCCGGCGCGCAGGGTGGTGGTGCCGTCCGGGCCGGTGACGGTGGCGGTGACGCCGTCCGCGTCCTGGGCGAGGGCGGTGAGTTCACGGCCGCGCAGGACGGGGACGCCGCACTCGGTGAGGCGGTCCTCCAGGAACCGCTCGACGCGGGCCTGCGGGATGCCGACCTGGTAGGGGAAGCGGGTGTCGAAGGGCGAGTAGTCCAGCGGGATGCCGGCGAAGTGGCCCTGGGGCAGGGTGGTGAGGGCCTGGGCGGCGATCGGCTCCAACCAGCCGCGCGCGTCCAGGACTTCGGCGGTACGCGGCTGGAGGTTGAGGGCGCGGGACTGGCCGCTGCGTTCGAGGGACCGCTCCAGGACGACGGTGCGGACGCCCGCGAGGGCGAGTTCGTTGGCGAGCGTCAGTCCGGTGGGGCCGGCTCCGACGACGATGACGTCCGGGGTCATGCCGAGTGCCTCCGCTCTCAGGCTTTCAGTCCGCGCCGGGTGACGTAGACGTTGTGGAAGATCAGCAGGCCGGCCAGGACGACCAGCCACTGCACCGTGCTCACCAGGGGGACGGAGTCCACCGGCAGCGTCAGGGCCAGGACGACCCGGACCGCGGCGTCCAGCGTGAAGACCGCGCCCCAGACGGCCGTGAGCACCCGTACGTCGCGGCGGAACGCCGGCTCGGTGTCCCAGCGGGCGGCCCAGGCGCGCCATCCGGCCTCGCCCAGCTTGGCGGTGACGACCGTCTGGCCCAGGTACATGACGAACGGGCGGCGGGTGGGCAGGGTGCCCGAAATCCACAGGCCGATCAGGCCGAACAGCCAACTGTCACGCACCAGCAGGACGCGCGGGTCACCGCTCACCAGGGACATCAGGGCGCCGAGCAGCATCAGACAGAGGGTGAACAGCCCCATGGCGTCCACCCGTCCGCGCCGGACCATCCCGTGGACGAGCCAGGGCACGGCGAGCAGGCTGCCCACCGCCAGCGCGGCCCACTGGCTCGCGCCGGCGGCCTGGAGCCCGTAGAAGGCGGCGAGCGGGAGGACGAGCTCGAAGAGGAGCTGGAGGGCGAGGTGTCTGCGCAGGGCGGCGGTCTTCCGCCGCTCGGTGGGCGGGGTCGCGGGGACGGTCACGGGATCGGTCACGGGGCCGGTGCTCACGAGGTCCTCCGGGTGGCGCGGTCGAAGAGGTCGGCGAGGTGGCGGCCGTGGGCGACCGCGTCGAAACCGGGGTCGTGGGCGGCGCGCGTCACGAGCGCGTCGATGGCGCCGCGCAGCGCGTACACCAGGGTCGCCGGGTCGAACTCGCCGAACTCCCCGGCTTCCTGGCCCCGGCGCACGGCGGCGATCAGGCTGTTCAGCATGGTGTCCGTGGCGGCGGTGAACTCCTGCGCCGAGGGGCTGCCGCTCCGGATCCCGGTGAGCACCTCCACCATGGCGTGCAGGTGCTTGGGGTAGACGTCCAGCAGCGCGAGGTTGGACTCGATGTGCGCGCGGAGCCGCCCGGGAGCGGTCGGCTCGGCCTCGATCCGGGGACGCATGTACGCGTCGGCCACCCGCATCACCTCGGCCACGACCTCGCGCATCAGGTCGTCCTTGCCGGCGAAGTGGTACGAGATCATCCCGGTGCTGCTCAGCCCGGCCTGCCGCGCGATCCGCGTGAACGACGCCTTGGCGTACCCCACTTCGGCGATGACCTCGATCGCGGCGTCGACGATCTGCGCCCGTCTGGCGGCCTCGATGAACGTCCGGTCGGCGGCCGGTGCCGCTTCTTGCTTGCCTTCGCTGCTTTTTGCTCGCATGAGCAAAAGGTAACGGGGGTTTGCTTGGCTGAGCAAGGATTGGTTTGGTCAAGCAATACGTCCGACGGCCGGTGACGGCGAGGGCCCGGGTGGGGGTGGTAGAGGCGACAGGGGTGATGGGGGATGGCGGGCCGGGGTCATGCCCCGCCCGTGAACAGCAGCCGGTCCGGCGTTCCGTCGCGGAGTCCGCTCAGCACCCCCTGCGTCGCCTGGCCCGCCAGCCACTCGGACACCGCCTGCGCCGACGCGTCCGGGTGCGCCGCCTTGTAGAGCGCCGCGACCCCGGTGACGTGCGGCGCCGCCTGCGAGGTGCCGCTCTTCGCCGTGGCGCCCCCGCCGGCGCGGGCGGAGACGATGTCCAGGCCCGGGGCGAGGAGGCGGAGGCAGGGACCCCAGTTGCTGAACGACGCCATGTGGTCGTCCTGGTCCGTCGCCCCCACGACCACCGCGCCCGGCGCGCTGCCCGGCGAGTTGGCGCAGGCGTCGGTGGCCGCGGTCGCGGCCTGCGCGTTCCCAGCCGAGACCACGGGCGGCACTCCGCGGCCCGCGACCGCGGCCACCGAGGCGTTCGTCGCCGCCGAGTAGGGGCCGTTGAGCGAGGCGTTCAGCACGGACGCCGGTCCGGCGTGCTGGGCGACCCAGTCCAGGCCGGCCACGAAGCGGGAGGCCGACGTCGTCCCCTCGCAGTCCAGCACCCGCACGCTGACCAGCGTCACCTTCCGCGCGACGCCGTGCTCCCCGCCGCCGATGATCCCCGCCACGTGCGTGCCGTGTCCCGAACCGGTCAGGCAGTCGGAGCCGTCACCGGCCGGATCGACCAGGTCGACGCCCTTGCGGGCACGCCCGCCGAACTCGGGGTGGGTGTAGTCGATCCCGGTGTCCACGACGTACGCGGTGACGCCCTCGCCGGTGCCGGCGACCGCGAACTGCCCGTCCAGGGGCAGTCTCCGCTGGTCCACCCGGTCCAGTCCCCAGGACGTCGCCGGCCCGGCGGCCGACTGCCGGAGGACCGCGTCCTCCTCCACGGACCGTACGTCCGGCGAACGACGGACGGAGTCCAGTTGCGCGGGACTGAGCGAGGCGGCGAAGCCGAGCAGGGCGTGCTGGTAGACGGTGTCCGGCGTGACACCCAGCCGGGTGGTCAGCGTGCGCGGACTGGCGCCCTGGCGCAAGGTGACGATGTAGTGGCCGGCCACGGCCCGGCCGCCGGTCCTGTGCAGCGGGGCGCGGGGTGCCGGGGGGTCGGGGCGGGGGGTGGCGAGGGCCAGGGTGAGGGCGAGGAGAGCGAGAAGGGCGGGAGGGGAGAAGGAGCGGTGCGGCGGTCTCATGTCCCCTGGATAGGCGGAGGGGTGGTGGGGTGCGATCCGGGTGGGCCATTCGGTCTGCCCCTGTTCCGCCCTTTCGCCGTTTCTTCCGGGGTGCCGTCCCGGACCCCGTAGCGCGGCTTCGCCGCTCGTCCTCTCCCGCGTTGCGTACGCCCGTACACAGCGTTGTGTACCCTCGTACACATGGTGTACCTGACCCTGGCAGGCGCGATCGCATCCGAGATCGCCGCCACCACCTGCATGAAGTACAGCGACGGCTTCAGCAGGCTGTGGCCCTCGCTCGGGACGGCGGCCGGCTACCTCCTCGCCTTCCTGCTGCTCGCACGGACCCTGAAGACCATGGACGTCGGCACGGCGTACGCCATCTGGTCCGGCGCGGGCACGGCGGTCGTCGCCGCGATCGGCATGCTCTTCCTGGGCGAGGCGGCCAACGCGGCACGCATCGGCGGAATTCTGCTGGTGATCGCGGGTGTCGTCGTCCTCAACCTCGGCGGGGCCTCCCACTGATGCCCCGCCGCTACGACCCCGCCCGCCGCGACCGCATCGCCGAGGCCGCCGTCCGCGTCGTCGCCGCCCGCGGCCTCGGCGCGCTGAGCCACCGGGCGGTCGCCGCCGAGGCCGACGTACCGCTGGGCTCCACGACGTACCACTTCGCCACCCTCGACGACCTGCTGGTGGAGGCGGTGCGCCGGACCGCCCGGGAGTGGCTGGACGCCCTGACGGCCTGGGAACGGGACCTGCCCGAGAACGCGCCGCTCGCCGACGCCGTCGCCGACCTCGTCGCGGACGCCTTGACCGGTGACCGCTCCCGCCTGGAACTGGAGTACGAGCTCTACGCCGCCGCCCTGCGCCGCCCGGCCCTCCGTCCGGTGGCCGCCGAGTGCGTCACCGAAATGGCCACCGTCCTCGGCCGCCGCACCCCCGACACCGCCACGGCCCGCGCCCTCACCGCCCTCCTCGACGGCCTTCTGCTCCAGTACCTGGTGAGCGGGTGGCCCTTCGAGCGGGCGGAGGTACGGGACGCGGTGGCGCGGCTGGTGGGGTGAGCGGCCCGGCGGGTCCCGGACCCGCCGGGGGCGGCGCACGGTGGCCGAGCCGGCGCCGAGGAACGACCGGAGCGAACCGGTGCACATGTCGCACTGCGCGTCGCACGTCGCCCTGCGCGTCGCACGTCGCACGTCGCACGTCGCACGGTGAGCATCAGCCGTCTCGCATCCCGAGCGCGGACGCGTCACAGGGTACGGATGCCGTTGCCGCCGGGTCCGGCGCGCGTCCGTCTCCGTCGGTGGTTCGGTTCCGGCGCGTCCGCCTCGGCGGGGTGATGGAGTCCGGTTCGCCTTGAGCGGGCCCCTCCGGTTAGGTTTTCGGACATGACCGATGCTGCTGTCCCCTCCACCACCGGTGCCGTCGCCGCCGGCCTCGCCACGATCGCCGCCGACGGCACCGTTCTCGACACCTGGTTCCCGGCCCCCGCGCTGGCCGACGCGCCCGGCCCCGCCGGGACCGAGGAGCTGACCGCCGAGCGCGCCGCCGAGCTGCTGGGCGAGGCCGCCCTGAAGGCGGTCGGTCCGGACGCCCGCCGTGACGTCACCGTCGTGGCGGTCCGCACGGTCATCGCCTCGCTCGACGACAAGCCGCTCGACGCGCACGACGTCTACCTCCGGCTGCACCTGCTGTCGTCCCGGCTGATCCGGCCGCACGGCGCGAACCTGGACGGCATGTTCGGCCTGCTGGCCAACGTCGCCTGGACCTCGCTCGGCCCGGTCGCCGTCGACCGGATCGAGACCGTGCGGCTGAACGCCCGCGCCGAGGGCCTGCACCTCCAGGTCACCAGCATCGACAAGTTCCCGCGCATGACCGACTACGTCGTCCCGTCCGGCGTCCGCATCGGCGACGCCGACCGTGTGCGCCTCGGCGCCCACCTGGGCAAGGGCACGACCGTCATGCACGAGGGCTTCGTCAACTTCAACGCCGGCACGCTGGGCACCTCCATGGTCGAGGGGCGCATCAGCGCGGGTGTCGTCGTCGGCGACGGCAGCGACATCGGCGGCGGCGCGTCCACCATGGGCACGCTCTCCGGCGGCGGCAAGCAGATCATCTCCGTCGGCGCGAACTGCCTGCTCGGCGCCGAGTCGGGCATCGGCATCGCGCTCGGCGACGAGTGCGTGGTCGAGGCCGGTCTGTACGTGACGGCCGGAACCCGGGTCACCCTGCCGGACGGGGAGATCGTCAAGGCGCTGGAGCTCTCCGGGGCCAACAACATCCTCTTCCGCCGCAACTCCACCACGGGCGCCGTCGAGGCCCGCCCGTACAAGAGCACGTGGGGCGGGCTCAACGAGGCGCTGCACAGCCACAACTGACGCGTGTCGCGTACGAGCGGCCGTACGGCGGGTCCCCGTTCCGGGTGGACTCCGGCGTGCGGCCGCTCTGGCGTGTCCGGGACGGGCTGCGCCACCATGGGAGCCGGTCCGGTCCACCCGGGCCACCCGGTCCGTCCGGCCTGTCCGGTCCGTCCGGGCCGTCCGGTCCACGGGAAGTCCCGCTGAGCCACGGGAGGCGCCATGCAGCTCGGCAAACGTCTGGCCGTCGGATTCGCCGAGGAGACGGAGAGGAGCCCTGCCGTCGAGGAGACATCGGCGGCCTGGTCGGTTGTGACGGCCCCGGCGGCTCCGGCGGCTCCGGCGGCTGCGTCGGTCGTGGAGGCGGACGAGGTGTGTGGGGCCGTAGCCGCTCACCGCTCCGAGCCCTTGCACCGGGAAGCCGTCCCGGCCGGACGATGAGGCTGCGGCTGCCGCGGGAACGCCCCGACCGGCCGCCCACCGGTTACAAGATCGCCTACCCGGTGGTCTCCCGGGACGGCACCCGCGCCGGTTTCACCGGTGTCTCCCTGGGCGGCGGGGCGCCGTACGGCGTCCTGGACGACGCCCGGTGCGTCTACGGCCGCCGCCACAGCGCCCCCGCCCGGCGGTGCGACTGCGGTTTCCACTGTCTGCACTCGGCCGCCGAGGCGCTGGACCTCACCTGCGCGGGGGAGCACCGCCGGGCGGTCGTCCTGGAAGTGGCCGTGCTGGGCGCCTACATCCGCTACGAGCGCGGGATGCGCTACGCGCGCCAGCGTGTGCGCCGGGTGCGGGTCGGGCCGTGCGCCTGCGGGCGCACGGCCACGCGGCTCGCCGACGCGGAGTGGGGGCTGCCCGGGTGGCGGGTGTTCGCGGCGGACTGCGGCGGCTGTGTGCCGATGCGCGGCGGTGTGACGCTCGCGCAGTTCGGGCGGCTGGCGGGGGAGGGCGTCGTGGTCGTCTCCGAGCCGGAGCACGCGGAGGACGCGACGGGTGCCGAGGGCGCGGAGGACGCGACGGGTGCCGTGGACGCGGTGGGAACGGCGGTACGGGACGGGGGCGGTGCGTCCGTGCACGAACTCATCGCCGAGGCGGCGTTGCTCCAGGCTCGCCTCGACTGGTTCCAGGGAGAGGTGCGGGGCGGCTCGGCGCGGCGCGACGGAGGAACCGACGGCGGCCCGCTTCCCTGAGTCCGCTTTCTCCCCTGAGCGGGGCTTATTGCCGTGCGATGCGGGTTTTATCCGGGAAGTCCTCCGAAAACCTGCCGAGAAATGCCTAGAGCATGCCGTTTCATCGGGTGGAAAGGCAAAGCCCTCCTCCACTGGGGGGGTTGGAGGAGGGCCGGTAAGCGGTCTTCGACGCCGCGTCCGAGCGGTCTTCGGCGCCGCGTCATTTCGCCGGGGGCGCGTCACGCGCCCGCGGGGTACGCGGGCCCGGCGTCGTCGGTGATCAGCTCCAGCGCTGGTGCTTGATGCCGCCGTCGAAGTTGGTGTAGACGGAACCGTCGGGGCGCGAGCCGAGGGTCAGCCCGGTCGCCTTGTCCACCAGCTTCCAGCCCATGGAGTCCTTGGACTCGCGCCACTTCTGGTTGTTGCCGCCGTTGCACACGTGCGCGGAGACGGCGCCGTCCTTGTTGCTGTCGAGGCAGAACTTGTGGTCCCGCGTCTTCAGAAGGAACGTTCCGTCGGACTGCTTGGTCTCCTCCCACTTCGCGGTGGGCGCGTTGCAGTCGCCCGTGCCGACCCAGAAGCCGTTGGCGACCAGGCACTTGTGGTTGCCCACGTTCTTCCAACTGACGGTCTGGGTGGCGGCGGACGCCTGGCCCGAGGCGCTGAACATCAGGGCCGGCGCGAGGACCGCGGAGGCCGCGAACGTGCCTATCAGGCGCTTGTTCATGGTGGTTGTTCCTTTCGATGGCCGATGACGACCGCGGCAGCGGTGGCCGCCTTGACGGCGGACGGGCGGACGGCGGTCGCACGATTCCGCCGGCGAGCACGTGGTCAAGGGGCGCGGCCGGATCCGTACGCGTCGTAGTCGTACGTCGGCGGGCGAGGAGCCGTCGGAGCCGTCGAAGCCGTCGGAGCCGTTTCGGGCATTCCTCCCCGGCCTCCTCGCCTGTTCCCCCGCTTCACGTTTCCGTGAAGTCCGTTCTCGTACCCGTCCGATGGCTCTGCTGCCGTGGTCCCGGTACTGGTGTCGCACCTTATCCCTACGTGATCATGGTGGCAAAGGGCTTTCCGGGATGCCGGAAAGGGCCGATTTCCGTGGGCGTCCCGGCATTCGGCGGGCGATATCGCGGGGGCGGGCGGAGGACGGGAGGGAACGGCGGGGGAGCGGATTCCCGAACGGAAAGCGACGCGGACCGGCCCCGGGGGCGGGCGGTTTCAGCGCGCGGGTGTCTCCACCCCTTCCCCGGCCGGTGTCTCCGTCCCCTCCCCGGCCGGTACCTCCGTCCCTTCCCCGGCCGGTACCTCCATCCCTTCCGCATAGGCCGCGCGGAGCCGCCGGACCTGTGCGGCGGAAGCCGCCCGCAAGGGCGCCCGGACCGGTCCGCCCGGCAGGCCGACCACGCCGAGCAGCGCCTTCGCCGTCACCGTGCCCGGCAGGCCGTCCGCCATCATCGCCTCGATCAGCGGCAGGGCGCGGGCGTGCAGCCGCGTCGCCTCCCCGACGTCGCCCGCCTCGAACGCGTCCAGCGCCGCGGCCAACAGCGGCCCGGCCACGTTCGCGACGGTGCTGACGTAACCGACCGCGCCGACCGAGCGCAGCGGCAGGTTGAGTTCCTCGCTGCCGGAGTAGTAGGCGAGTCCGGTGGCGGCGATGACCCTGGCGCTGCCGAGGAGGTCGTACGCGCAGTCCTTGACGCCTTCGACGCGGGGGTGTTCGGCCAGCCGCAGCATGGTGTCCACCTCGATGCGGGTGCCGGTGCGGCCGGGGATGTCGTAAAGCATCACGGGGATCCCGACCGCGTCCGCGACCGTCAGGAAGTGCTCCTCGACGGCGTCCTGCGGGGGCCGGCTGTAGTACGGCGTGACGACCAGGACCCCGTCCGCCCCCGCCGCCTCGGCGGCGCGGGCGAGGGTGACGGTGTGGCGGGTGTCGTTGGAGCCGACGCCCGCCGTGATGCGGGCGCGGCCGGCCACGGCCTCGGTGACGGCCCGGACGAGCGCGGTCTTCTCCTCGTCGGTGGTGGTCGGCGACTCGCCGGTGGTGCCGCTGAGGACCAGCCCGTCGCAGCGGCCCGCTCCGACGAGGTGGTCCGCCAGGCGTTGGGCGCCGTCGAGATCGAGCCGGCCGTCGGGAGTGAAAGGGGTCACCATCGCACAGACCGTACGGCCGAAGGGGCTGGTGGGCGGCATCGCGTCACGCTCCGGGATCGGGGAACTCGCCCCGATTCTGGGCCACTTCGACCGTAAGGGTCCATGGAAAGTTGCTACCGCGACGATTCAGCGGTGCTTAAACGCCAGCGGGTGCTTAAACGCCAGCGGCGCTCACACGCCTGCGGCGCTCACACGCCAGAGGTGCTCAAGCGCCAGCGGCGCTCAAGCGCCACGGCTGCCGAAGCGCCACGGTGCTCAGGCGGACGTCACGGCGTCCAGCGCAGCACCTGCGGGTCGTGGTCGCTCGCCTGGTCGGCGAACTCCGCGTTGACGTGGACGATGTCGTAGTCCGTCCGGCCGCCGCGCTTCCCGCCGGTCCCGCGCTTGCCGCCCTCCTTGACCTTCCCGCTCATGGCCGGGCTGGTCAGGATGTGGTCGAGCACCTGCGAGTTGCCCTGGAAGACATAGCCGTAGCGTTCCTTCGCCGGGAGCAGGTTCACCTGGTCGGTGAGCACCCCGCCGGAGGTGAGGGTCCGGAGCGCGGGGGAGAACTGGTAGTCGTTGAGGTCGCCCGCCACGATGACGTCGGCCTTCCGGTCCGCGGCGAGGATCCGCTTGACGAAGGCGTTCACCACCGCGGCCTGCTTGCCGCGCTGCACCTCGGAGGTGCGGGCGGGCGGCTGGAAGCGGCTGTCGAGGCCCTGGTCGCCGCCCTTGGAGTTGAAGTGGTTCGCGATCACGAAGACCCGCTCGCCGCGGAAGGTGAACTGGCCCGCCAGCGGCTTGCGGCTGTTCTCCCACGCCGGGTTCGCCGGGTCGACGCGGCCGGGGGAGGCGGTCAGGGTGGCCTGCCCGTGGTCGCGGGTGACGCCCACCGGGGTGGTGGAGTCGCCGCCCGCGATGTCCGTGAAACTCACGCGGGCGGGGTTGAAGAGGAAAGCGGTGCGTATGTTGCCGCCGGGCTGGCCGCCGTCCTTGCCGTCCACGGGATCGATCTGCCGCCACTCGTACCGCGGCCCGCCCGCGTTCACCACGGCGTCGGTGAGCTTCTTCAGCGTCGCGCCCGCGCCGACCGTGCCGTCGTTCTTGACGCCGCTGTCGTCCTGGACCTCCTCCAGGGCGACGATGTCGGGCGAGGCCAGGTTGGTGACCAGGGCGGAGGCCAGCCGGTCGAACTTCGCCTGCGGGTTCTGCGGTGCGAGGTTCTCGACGTTGTACGTGGCGACGGCGAGCTCGCCGTCGCGCTGCCGGCGGGTGGTCTCGCGCTTGAGCCCCCGGTCGGTGAGCGTGCCGAGCTCGGTGGCCTGGAGCGTGTAGCCGCCGTAGTTGTCGTAGTCCAGCGGGCCGGCGGTGGTGCCGGTGAGCTCGTCGCCCACGTTCGCGACCGGGAACGGGTGCTGTGCGAACGGGATCAGCGAGGAGACCTTCACGCGGGCCGCGTTGGGGTCGGCGTACGCGCCGTAGAGGACGCCGCCGCGCGCGGTGCGGTGGTGGCGGGGGTCGGCGGTGACCCAGAGGTCCTTGTGGCTGCTGGTGGCGCCGGTGACCGGCGCGTCCTTGACCGCGACCCGCATGCCCTCCAGTGACTCGAACCGGTCGAGCGCGTACCGGCGCGGGTCGAGCCGCAGCTTCTCGATCGAGCCCTCGCGGGACGTCGGTGCGTAACGGTCCGGCAGAGTACGGGCGTTGAGCTCGACGGCGGCGGGCAGGGCGTTGCCCGAGGAGGTGACGGTCCAGGTCGCCTTGGTGAGCTGGGTGACCGACTGGAGGCCGGCCGCCTCGCCGCCCGGGTAGTACTCGCCGACCGTGGCCGAGACGAGCACCGCGTCGCCGACCGTGACGGACGGGGTCGTCGCACCCGTGAAGACGAAAACGGCCTCGCTGGTGGCCGCGTCCCGGTCCGGGTGCGGGTCCTGGAACCAGAAACCGCGGGCGGAGCCGAAGGCGCGGACCGCCGTCACCACGCCCGGGACATCGGTCACCTGCTTCCCGACGAGGGGGGAGAGGCGCGTGGTGCCCTGGATGTCGTGGATGCGGGTGCCGGTGGTGTCGGTGGCGGCGCCGCCGGCCGCGCCCGCGGTGGGCGCGGTGAGCAGGCCGGCCGCGAGGGCGGCGGCGACGAGGGTGCCGGTGGTGACGTACCTACGACCGAAGAGACCGAAGGGGCCGGTAGGCAGGGCGGGGCTGGTGCGGTGCCGACTGCTGGGCACGAGAAGCCTCCGGAGGCTTGTGTGAGGGGTGGGAGAGGAGCCGGCGGGCCGCGACGGAGGCGGAACCGACTTCTACGCGCGTCAATTTCGGGCGTGAACACGTCAGTTGTCAAGGTCGTGCGGGTGTACGCGCCCCGACGGGCAGGTGAACCGGGCGGCGGGCCGGGAAAGCCGTCTACGCTGGGGCGGTACGTGTGCCGCCGGTGATCCCCGCGCGCTCGCCGCCGTGGGCGGGTGGCCGAGGCCACGTCGTTTCCGGCCATGACCTTCGTCACGCCCGCACCCCGGCACGCCCCGTGCCGTCACCCCGAGGAGATGACCCCCCTGATGCCCGCAGACCGCCCGACCATGCCGCCGGTGCGGCTCCTCCCCGACGCGGAGCTCGCGCGCGACGCGCTCTCCGCGCCGCTGTTCGCCCGCGCCGCCCGACTGGCCCGCTGGGCCGGTGAGGGCACCCCGGTCGGCGCGGGCGGCGAACTGCTCGCCGACCAGTTGCGCACCGCCACCGGACTGCTGGGCCTCGACGGCGAGGAGGACGGCCCGGCCCACACGGCCGAGGCGTGGCAGCTCGCGCTGGACACCGGGCTGGTCGAGTTCACCGAGGACGAGAAGGCGGGGGACGACGCCGGGCGCTCGTCCGACGAGCCCTGCGGCACCGCCGTCGCGGGCGAGGAGCTGGCCACGCTCACCTCCGGCAGCCCCCAGGACGTCCTCGACCTGTGGCTCGGCGGCCTCGAGACGGTCCTCGCCGACGCGGCGGCACCGGACCTCGGCGACATCGTCGACCAGCTCTCCGACGGCGGCGACCTGGACCTCGACGCCATCGACTGGAACCCCGAGGAGGAGGCCGACTTCCTCGACGGGGTCCTCGGCAACCTCTACCTGCTGACCGCGCTCGACGAGGATGCCGCCCGGCGGCCCGTCCCGCTGCCCGCGCTGGCCGCCTCCCTGATCGTCCCCGACGACATGGACGAGCCCACCGACGACGTCCTCGAAGAGGTCTCCGACGCGATGATGCGCCTGGACGACCAGTTCCGGCTGCTCGCCCCGACCGGCCTCATCGAGTACCAGCCCGTCGACGAGGCGCTGATCGAGGAGGTCGACGGGGAGGGCCACATCCGCGAGTCCGTCGACGGCGTGACGTCCGACGCGCCCGAGGAGGAGGACGTCACCCGGTACGGCATGGTCTCCCTCACCCCGCTCGGGATCTTCGCCGTCCGCACCCGGATGCTGGAGGCGGGCGTCGACGCCCCGGCCGTCGGCGACCTGGCCGAGAAGGACGCCGCCGCGCTCCTCGCCGCCCTCCCGCACCACCCCCGGCCCGCCGCCCGCGCCGAGACCGAGCTCTGGCTCGCCCGCCGCGACCCGCTGACCGCCGCCCGCGAACTGCTCGCCGCCGCCCGCGGCGACGACGCGGACGCGCCGCTGCGCCGGCTCGCCAGCCAGCAGGCCCTTTCCCTCGTGCCCTTCGACGCCGAGCCCGCCTTCCGCGAGGTCCTCGACGATCCGCGGCTCGGCGGACTCGCCCGCGTCTGGCTCGCCGAACGCGGCGCGCCGGACATCCCGGAGCCGGGGGAGACGATGGTGTTCTGGCTCACCATCGATACGATCGCCGCTCAGCTCGCCTCGGAGGGGGACTCCGAGGAACTGCGGGAGCTCGTGGTGGGGCTGGTGGGGCAGCACAGCGGGTTCTTCGACTCGGCCTGGCGGGTGGAGCATCCCGCCACCGCGGACGTGCTGGAGGCGATGGGGCGGTTGCACCCGGAGAAGAGGGTGGCCAAGGCGGCTCGGAAGGCGGCCTTCAAGGCGCGGTCCCGGGGGTAGGGGGCTGCGCTTGTCCCTGCGGAGGGGGGCGCCCGCGGCGTGCCGGTGCCTCCTCTGGGGGGCAGGGGCACGGGACGCCCGAACCCGGCACCGTACGGAGCGGGGCCGCCGACCGCCCGGCATTCCCGTGCGCCGGCGGCTTGGCCGGCGGGGTCAGACGGGCCGGATCCGGGTGCGCAGAAGGCAGAACTCGTTGCCTTCCGGGTCGGCCAGGACGTGCCAGCTCTCGGAGCCGCTCTGGCCGACGTCGGCGCGCTGTGCGCCGAGGGCGAGCAGCCGTTCCAGCTCGGCGTCCTGGTCGCGGTCGGTGGGACTGACGTCGAGGTGCAGACGGAGTTTCCCGGGGCGTGGGTCGCCGGTGGGACTGATGACGAGAGTGGGCTGCGGGCCGCCGAAGCCGGTGCCGGGCGGCCCGATCATGATGGATCCGTCGTCCTCCCGGTCGATCTCGGCGTACCCGAGGACCTCGCTCCAGAAGGCGGCGAGCCGCTCGGGGTCGACGGCGTCGAGGACCAGTTCGCTGATGCGGGATGCCATGTCCGGCAGCGTACGCACGAGACGGGTCTCAACTCCGTGCGTCTGAGCGGCGATCCGCGCCCGGCCCTCGCAGGGCGCCGGCCCCGAGCACGCGCGTCCCCTAGGGAATCGACCGGCGAGGATCATCCCCCGTGCCGACGACCCGTCACCCCCCGGCCAGGGAGGATGACAGAGCACCTCCCCCACCGTCCGCCCGCCCCACCCGTCCGTCCGCAACTGGAGCCCATACCGCATGTCCCGGAACCGCACCTCCCTCCTCGCCCTCTCCGGCGCCGCCCTGAGCGCCGCCCTCCTGGTGACCGGCTGTTCGCTGAGCGACGGTCCGACGAAGAAGGCGGAACGCACCTACTCCGTGCGCGGCAAGGTCACGGTGATCGAGGCCCGGAGCCTCGGCGGCGACATCACCGTGCGCCCGCTCGCCGAGGGCACGGACACGGTGCGCGTGACCGAGCGCTACGAGTACAGCGGCTCCAAGCCGAACCCGGAACACAGCCTGAACGACGGCCGTTTCTCCATCGGCAAGGCGGACTGCGGCGGGTCGGCGAGGCGGTGCACGGTCCACCTCACCGTGCTGGCACCGCCCTCGGTGGCCGTCGACCTCGAGACCACGGGCGGCGACGTCACCGTCAAGGGGACGTCCGGCGCCGTCGAGGCCGAGACCAAGGGCGGGGACGTCCGCGTGGAGGACTCCGCGTCCCGCTCGGTCCGCGCGCACACCCGGGGCGGGGACGTCACGACGACCTTCACCACCGTCCCCGACTCGGTGGACGGCCGGACGCAGGGCGGCGACGTCAAGGTGCGGGTGCCCAAGGGGCGTTACACCGTGGACGCGACCACGCAGGGCGGCAAGCGCGAGGTGGCCATCCCCTCGGCCGCCGGCGCCCCGCACCGGATCACGGCACACACGCAGGGCGGGAACGTCTCCGTCACCTCGTAGGGCCGGGCCCGGCGTGCCTCGTAGGGCCGGGCCCCGCGGCACGTCGTAGGGCCGAGCACGGCGGCACTTCGCACGGCCGGGCCCGGCGGCACTTTGCAGGGCCGGGCCCGGCGGGCGGGACGCCCGGGGCGCCGGAGGGCGTCTGCCGCGACGCCCTGGTGCGCGCTCAGCTCCGGGGGAGCCATTCCCGGAGTCCGTCGAGGTACCCGAGCTCCGACTCGACGCGCCGCCGCTCGTCGGCGGTCAGCTCCAGGCCGCGCAGGTCGGCGAGCCAGGGGTCGGCGGGTTCGCCGAGGGTGGTGGCGAGGTCGGTGAGGTGACACAGGGCGATGGCCCGTTCGACCGCCGGGGCGTCCGTCCCGTGCCTGCGCATCGCGGACTTGAGCGCGCGGAAGGCCTGGAGGTCGTCGTTTTTGAACTCGCGCAGGATCCGGGCGTTGTCGAGAGCCTTGGCGAGACCCGTCAGGCTCGCGGAGCCGCCGTATTCCAGTTCCATGGGCTCGTCGCGCTGGATGAACAGGAGCGAGTTCCCGGACGGATCGATCAGCGTGAACCGGGACGCGCCGGGCCGGTAACGGGTGATCCGGGGAAGGCCGGAGGAGAGCACCTTCCCGTAGGCCCGCCGCATCGCCGCAGTGAACTCCGCGTGGTACGGCGCCACGGCGTCGACCATGACCAGGGAATACCCGGATTCCTCCCGGGCCGGGTCCAGACCCTTGGGCGCCGGGCCGAAGCACAGGTGGAATCCGCTCCACCGCAGCATCAGGGACACGTAGGGCTTGCTTTGTCTGTGGATGACCTCGAATCCCAGCGCCTCGTAGAACGTCAGCGTCTCCTCCACTGACGCACACGGCAGCAACGGCACCGTCGTCTCGTTCGGCCGGACCGCGGGCTCACTCACGTGGCTCTCCTTCCATCGGCGGCTCGGCGATGCTTGCACCTTTGGACGGGATCCGCACATGAGTATCGTTCCGGAAAGCTTCCCTCCGCACCGGCAACAGCCGTACACCATCTACTCGTTGACCGGAGACCACCGTCCCGGTCTCCCGCGGAACGGTTGCCCGCGTCGGGGCGCGCGGTGACCCGCCCGGTCGCCTGACCGCCCGCCCGTCCCTGTCGTCCTTCGGCGGGCCGGCGGGCGAGCGGGACGGGCAGGGGCAGGGGGCGGGGATGTGCGTGACGCGCCGGGCCGCCGGGCCCGGCCGCCGGGCCGGCCCGCCGCCCAATGCCCGTTGAGCCCACACTGCCCGTTGAGCCGTCCCGCACTGACCCGACCCGCGGCGGTCCGGTCGGAGGGCGGAAGCGGAAGGTCAGAAGCCGCCCAGGTCGGCCGAGATCCAGTGCTCCGGGCGCATGAAGATCAGGATGTGTCCGCCGAGCTGCGTCCGGTCGTACTCGACGAAGCCGTCGACCTTGTCCGCGGGCAGATACCGGGCGGCCATCTCGCGGGCGCGCTCGGGGCTGTCCTCCTCCGTCCTGGTCACCGGGCCTTCGACGGACACGTAGCGCACCGTCGGGTCGGTCCGCTGGACCATCAGGCTGAACCGCCCCGCCGCCCGGATCGCCCGCGCCTTCCTGGAGTCGGGCCCGGTCCGCACCCACAGCTCGCCGCCCGGCGCGTACTGGTACCAGAGGGGGACGGTCAGCGGCGCGCGCCCCGGCCGTTCGACCACCGACAGCGCACCGATGTGAGGCTCCGCCAGAAACAGTTCTCGTTCCCGCATCGTCAGTGTCATACGTCCGACCCTAGCGACGGTCACTGACATCCGGCGGTGGCTTCGCGGCGCGTTGTGCGGGAGTGGCGGCCATGCGGGGGAAGGGGCCGGAGGAGGGAGTGAATCCATTATCGCCGTGCGCGGGCCGCCCTGTCACCGTCCGTGTGGACGATCTTTGTGCCGATTCGCCCCTCTAGGGTCGGGAAGCGTCCCACGGAACCGATGTCCCGAAGGAGTTGACGATGGCCGCCTCCCTGGCACCCCTCGCCGCGGAGCTCGAACGCATGGCTGCCGACGATCACCGGGCCGCCGCCCACGCGCACAGCGACGATCCGGCCGCGCGGTTGGCCTGGCGGCGCCTGACCGCCCGGCACGGCGACCGGCTGAACGAGATCATGGACGAACACGGCTGGCCCGCCGCCGACCTGGTCGGCGCGGACGCGGCCCGGGCGGCCTGGCTGATCGCCCAGCACGCCGACCGTCAACTGGACGTGCAGCGCCGGGCCCTGCGCCTGCTGGAACAGGCGGTGGCCGCCGGGCGGGCCACGCCCCGCGAACTGGCCTTCCTCCGCGACCGCACCCTCGTCAACGAGGGGCGCGAGCAGGTCTACGGCACCCAGATCGCCGGCGTACGGGACGGGGCCCCCGTTCCGTGGCCCTGCGAGGACCCGGAGCGGATGGATGAACGGCGCGCGGAGGCCGGCATCGAGCCGTTCGCCGATTATGTCGCCAAGTTTCCGGCCCCTGCTTAGTCTTCCGCGTCCTGAGCAGGGGACCTTCAGCCCTCCGGCGGGTACGGGGGCGGACCGAGGAACGGCCGGAGGCGGGACAGGCGGGTGGTGCTGGAGGGGTGGGGTGACAGCAGCTCCGTGAGGCGGGTGTCGTGGGGGGTGGGGGAAGTGCGGCGCGTCCTCGTGATGAGGAGGGCGAGCCGGGGCGCGAGACCGAGTTCGGCGGCGAACCGGTCCGCGCGCAGCTCGGCGCGCCGGTCGCGGGCGGCCAGCAGCGGAGGCACCGCCGACAGCAGGCAGGGCAGCCCGTACAGCCACGGACGCGTCGCGTAGGCCAGGACGCCGATGCCCAGCGGGAGGACGGCCGTGGCCAGGTGGGACACGGGCCGGGGCAGGTGCGACACCCCCCGCGCCGCCCCCCGGGCGAGCCATCCGACGGCGCGGGCGGGCAGCGCGTACCAGTACGCCGGGAGCGGGGTCGACCGCGCGCGGCTCAGCTCGCGGGCCAGCACCACGGCCCGTTCCGCGTGCGGCAGTCGGGACAACGTGCAGTGGGTGAGGCCGACGACGCGGCCGGCGGGCGCGCGGGTCGACAGTTGGTCGGAGTCCTCGACCCACAGGTCGTAGGCGCCGGTGGCGGAGAGGCCGGCGCGCGCCCGCACCTCCCGCCACACCGGGTCCGCCGCGTCGCTCTCCTCCCGGGTGGGCGGGCGGAGTCCGCGGAGGCGGCGGGCCGTGTGGCGCTCCACGAATCCCAGCAGGAAGAGGGGGCCGACCGCCAGCCACAGGAGCAGGGCGGTCAGGCCCGCGATCCCGAAGGGGAGCGTGAGCAGCACGACGACCAGGAGGCCGCAGAGGAAGCCCGGCAGGGCCGACGGGCCCGGCAGGAGCGAGAGCGGCCTGCCGGTGGGGGCGGCGGGCCGGCCCGTGTTCCGTCGGCGTGCGGGCATGCCGGGGCCGGGGACGGCGCTCCGAGGGACGGGCGAGGGGAGGAGCGGTTCCGGCAGTCCCACGGACGTCCGTTGGGCGCCGAACACCTCCGACTTTCCCGTACCGCTCGCCTGCCGCCGGGACTCGCGGACGGTCTCGGCCCGGCGGACGACCACCGTTCCCTGGACGTCGTAGGCGAACCGCGGCGCGTACCCGGCGGTTTCGCCGTTCTCGTCTTCTTCTTCCTCGTCCGCGCGCACCCGCGACAGACCGCTGTCGACGGCGTGTGCCCAGGTGGGCGAGACGGCCGCTCCGGACGCACTCCGGAACGCCGGCGCGCGCCGCGAAACGACCGCGACCACCCGGCCCGTGAAGGATTCGGCCCGCACGGTCACACCCCTCCCTCGTGCGGGGCGGCGCCCGTACCGTCCCGGAGCGGAACGGTCCCCGGGGCGCCGCCGCCCACGGCCGGGGCGGGAACCCCGTTCGCGGGCGGCGGCTGATCGTTCCCCGGCGGGCGGCCCGTGCCGGACTGCCGCGCCTGCTGGAGCGTCGCCGCGATGCCCTCTTTGCCCACGTGCACGACGAGCGGCACGAACATCGTGACCTTCTCCAGGACCACGGGCGCGGTCGCCCCGACGAGGACGGCCAGCCAGGCCGACACGGCGCCCGGCGACGTACGGGTGATCGCCGCGGCCACCCCGCAGCCGACCGCCACCCGCAGCACGCCCGCGACGGCGTACGCGAGGAAGCCCGGGGCGGGGAGCTCGTTCCCCGCCGGCCGGACACCCTGCGGGGAAGGGGGCCGGTGCTCGTTCCCGAGGCTGCTCGCCCCGACGTTCCAGGGCAGTTCGCGCCACCGTCGCACCGCGACGATGTAGTCGAGGGCCTCCATGGCGAAACCGCCGAAAGCGCCCCACAGCGCACCTTCCAGCCACCGCATGCATACGAGCTTAGGGAAGTGGGGGCCTCACGGGCAGGTGGTTTCTCGTGTGAGAGGGGGTGGGTGCGGGCCGGGTACGGAGAGGGGGGCGCAGGCCGGACCCGGCCGCGCTCCATGATGGGGCCATGGCGAACGAACCTCTGCTCATCCCCGTCGATCGGCTCCGTCGCGCTTTCGACGTGGCACTCCGGCACATCGAAGCGACGGCCGGGACCACCGTGACGCTCAAGGAGGACTACTTCTGGTCGGTCCCGGGTGATGAGGCCTACGACGTCCACACGGAACCCGGAGCGCTGACGATCGGGCAGCTTTCGGACTCATGGCAGCATCTCGAGGATCTCCTCGCTCACGAGGACCAGGCCGTGGGGCACCACTTGGTGTGGCTCGCCGACGTGCTCCGGGCGATCGGCCGGGACACCCCTGAGCGCTGCCCGCGGGTGACAGGCGGAACCGCGGTCCAGAGGCTGTCCGAAGGGCCCGGCGATCGGCCTCGGGTGGCCCTGCCGCCGCGCGGTGCCCATTCCCGCATACTGCGCACCACCGGCCCCAATGCTGCCCGGCCTTGCGCCGTGAGTGCGTGGCGGACGCGTGGAGGCCGGCCCCCGGCGCGGCCACAGACGGATCGCGGCGAGGGGCACCGTGCGTCGGACACTGCCCAGGGAGTGTCCGACGGGTCGGTACGGGCCCTGCGACCGACCGGCGTAAGCCGGTATCGGGTTGCGCGTGCGCGGCAGTGCGCAAGGTTGGTCGACACGTCGCTGGATGGGGTGATTATTACGTTCGTCCCATTACCTGCGGCGGGTGTCGGTGGTCTCCTGGCGTAGTTCCGTCGCGGGCCTGGGCGCCCGCGACGAGCGGACCTTGGGGAGGACCCGGCGATGATGCGATCGATGATCAGACGCGCGTGGAGGCCGGCAGTCGCCGCCGCGATGGGCGTATGTGCCTTCGTGGGGATGACGGCGCCCGCGCCTGCCGCACCGGAGCGGCAGCCTCAGGCTGGGGCTGCCGCTTCGGGCTACCTGAACCTGCACCAGTGCGTGTACTACTCGTCCTCGGCGACGAACCACTTCACGACGGTGGTGCCGAGCGGTGACGGCCGGTTCGCTGCGGGGACGAACGTCTCCGGCACTGCGGACTCGCAGGTGTCCTGCGGTGCGGGCGACGGGAACTACCAGCTCGTCCCACTCCTGTCGGGCGTCAAGGCGTTGAACCTCGCCTCCGGGCGCTACTTGAACGTCCACCAGTGCGTGTACTACTCGTCCTCGGCGACGAACCACTTCACGACGGTCGTGGCGAGCGGTGACGGCCGGTTCGCAGCGGGGACGAACGTCTCCGGCACCGCGGACTCGCAGGTGTCCTGCGGCGCGGGTGACGGCAACTACCAGCTCGTCCCACTCCTGTCGGGCGTCAAGGCGCTGGACCTGACCTCGGGGAGGTACGTGAACCTGCACCAGTGCATGTACTACTCGTCCTCGGCGACGGACCACTTCACGACGGTGGTGCCGAGTGGTGACGGCCGGTTCGCTGCGGGGACGAACGTTTCCGGCACCGCGGCCTCACAGGTGTCCTGCGGCGCGGGCGACGGCAACTACCAGCTCGTCCCACTCCTGTCGGGCGTCAAGGCGCTCTCCGTGGCCTGAGGACTGTCCGGCGGATCAGGAGCGAAGCCAGAGGCGGATGACAACGACGGTCGCCGTGCCGTGGAAGACGTACGCCCGCTTGTCGAAGCGGGTGGCCACGGCACGGAAGCCCTTGAGGGTGCCGATCGTTCGCTCGACTTCGTCGCGGCGCGGGTGGATCGTCCGATCGCGGCGGTCGGGCCCATCCCCGACCTGCGGAAACACTTCAACGCGGTGATGTGGCGCTTCCGCACCGGCAGCTCCTTGCGCGACCTGCCCAGCGAGTTCAGGCCCTGCACCTACGACCGCTTCCGCATCTGGGTGGGGCAAGTTGCCTTCCAACAGCGGATGGAGGCGACGATCGCCGCGGCAGCCGCCCGCGGCGAGATCGACATGGGCCTGGTCAACGTGGACTCCGCGACGTCCCGGGCCCACCACCATGCCGCCGGGATGATCCTCAATGTGGAGCAGTTGACGGCCCTGGAGGCGGCCGTCGAGTCCGAAAAGGGGGAGCCTCGACGGAACAAGAGCCGCACAAGGGACACCCCGATGACGGCGAGCGAGCCGAACGGCGCCGGACCCGCCGTCGGCACCGCGCCCGCTTGAAGGCCGCTGAAATGGGGCGTTCCCGGGGTGGGTTGACCAGCGAGATCCACCTTGCGACCGACCGGCGCTGCCCCCCGCTGGCGTTCGTCCTCACGCCCGGACAGGCCGGCGACAGCCCGCAGTTTCCCGGTCCTGGAGCGGATCAAGGTGCGCGGGCCGGTCGGGCGCCCGAGGACCCGGCCGGACGCCGTGGCCGCCGACCAGGCGTACTCCTCCCGCCGCAACCGCCGCTACCTGCGGAAACGAGGGATCCGCGGGGTGATCCCTGAGAAGTCGGACCAGGCCGCCCACCGCAAGAAGCGCGGCTCGCGCGGCGGCCGTCCCGTCAGCCACGACGCGGACTTGTACACCGAGCGCAACACTGTGGAGCGCTGCATCAACCGCCTGCGGAACTGGCGCGGCATAGCGACCCGCTTCGACAATGCGATGCTCCGGCTCCGCAGCATCGCACCGCATCCCTGATCAAAGTCCAGACGGCGCCTTCTCCGTCCAGAAGCCGCCGGCGGGTGTTGATTTTCTGCGAGCAGAAGCCGGGCTTGCGTCCGCAGCGGTCGCCGCTGCCGTGCTTGTAGCGGGGCCGCAGCCGGTTGCGCTGGACGGTCACAACACGCAGCTCGAAGTCGGTATCGGTCCAGACGGACAGTCAGCGTTCGGAACCGCGGACGGCTTCGGACGGTGCCTTCAGCCGTCGGCGTTCGACCACGCTCGTGCCCGTCACCACGCTCATCGCTGGTACGTCTTTCGCCACCACGGAGCCGGCTCCGACCACGGAGCCCCGACCGATCGTCACTCCAGGCGTGATCGTGGCGGCAGCCCCGATCCAGACCTCGTCCTCGATCACGATGGGGGCGTGGGTGATGCCGTCGTAGCGCTCATCGAGCTCGACCGGGTGACCGGCGGTGCTCAGGGTCACCCCGGGGCCGATCAGGACCCGATCACCGATCGTGATGCCGCCGAGGTCGAGGAAGTAGCAACCCTGGTTGATGAACACCTTCTCGCCGAAGGTGGCTCCGAGGCCGTAGTCACAGTAGAAGGGCGGCAGGATCGACAGAGAGTCGGGGAGGGGTCTGCCGAAGATCTCTCCGAGCAGCGTCCTCCTCGCGCCGAGGTCGTCGAAGGGGAGGGCGTTGAGACGCGCCGTCAGTGTCATGACGAGCTGCACGCGTTCCGCGAAGGCCCGGGACTCGGGCGTTCGACTGCGGATGCGTTGTTCGTTGCGCATGGGGCCGGTGCTCCAGATGCTGAGCCGTCGGGACAGGATCTTCCGTGAGTGATACGTGTCGCCCCCGGTGATCCCTTGGAAACCAGTGGGTGTGCAGGTAGGCATTACAGCTTCGCGGTCTCCGCCACGCAAACAACCCCCTGCGCGATGGAAACAACCATCTGTTGTGCTGATCAGGTCCTGTGTGGGAACTCCAGACAGGACCTAGTGTGCCCGGCGGAGGTGGCGGCCCATCTCCGCCGTCAGCTCCACCGCCGTCTCCCGGTCGCCCGCCCGCCAAGCGCGGTAGTACGACTCCTTGATCCGCCGGCACTCCGCGCAGGCCCCGCCCGGCCGGTACCCGCCGGCCGCCTCCCCGCTCACCGGAGGCCGTCCCGGCGGCGGCTGAGGGCGTTCACCGCCGCGACGCGCGGGCTCAGCGTCTCCGGCCGCGCCGCCTTGTACACGCGCAACGCGGCGGCCAGCGTCTTCGCCTCCGCACCGCCGAGCGGGTCCAGAATCGACACGAACACCGCGCCGTTCAACGGCGGTTCAGGTGCCACCCGGACGTCCATGCCGGCCGCCGCGAACGCGTCGTGCAGCTCGGCCGCCAGACGGGCGGTGGCCTCCCGGAGGGCGGGGAGGTCGGGGCAGCGGTGGTCACTGGGCATGCGGGGGCACTCCGTGGGGTGGGGTTGTTCCGATTCCGTTCTCAGCATCGCGGAGTGGCGCTACGCTCACCAGCGGTAACGTTTTCGGCTCCGCTACGCGTAAACGGACGGCAACCGTGCCCGCACTCAAGGAACTTGACCCCTCGGCTTCCCTTCCGTGCCTGTACGGGGCGAAGGTGCGGAGACTCCGTGTCAAGGCGGGGTGGTCCCAGAGGGAGCTGGGCGACAGGATTCCCATTGCCCACAGCCGGATTGCCCAGTTCGAACTGGGCAAGGAAATCCCGACCAAAAAGGTTTCGGACCGGCTTGACGAGGTGTTGGGAGCGGATGGTGACCTGATCGAGCTGTGGGAACACGTCACGAAGGCGCCGCCTTTTGACCCCTTCGCCAAGTTCGTGGAATGCGAGGCGAAGGCTGTCGCCATGTACAAGTACCTGGCACACAGTGTTCCGGGTCTGTTGCAAACGGCTGATTACGCGCGAGAAAGCATGCGGTTGGCACTTCCTTGGCTTTCCCGCGAAGAGATCGAAGAAAGGGTGCGGTATCGCATCCGTCGACAGCGAGTCCTCAGGCGGTCCGAACCTCCTCTCCTTTGGGTGGTCATGGACGAGGCGGTGTTGCGGCGACCGGTGGGTGGACCAGCGGTCATGGGTGACCAACTGATCCGAATTCTGGAAGCCGCGACGGTTTCCAATGTGGAGATTCAGGTTCTCCCTTTCCAGGTGGGAAGCCATGCCGCGATGGGAGGGTCGCTGACTCTGCTGTCATTCAGGAACGCCCCGGATATCGCCTACCTTGAGGGAGGCTCGGTCAAGGAGCTTGTGCGAGACAGGACGGCTGTGGCCAGGCACTCTCACCGCTATCATCTGGTCCACGCTTCCGCGCTGCCTCCCGGACCGTCCGTCGCCATGATCGAGGAAATGGCGAAGGAGTACAGGGCGTGCGTGCGCTGAGCAGTTCCGGGTGGTGGAAATCCGCCTACAGCGGGGGTGAAGGCGACTGCGTCGAAGCGTCGGTTGGCGTACAGGTCTGCATCGGCATAAGGGACAGTAAGCGTCCGCACACAGCTACCCTTCGATTCCCCGCACCCGCCTGGCGCGCCTTCACGCAGGGGCTCTGCCGCGCCCACGAGGGCGAGGCAGAGCCCCTGTTCCGTCACGCCGCCCGGACCTGAACAAGCGTCGACGGTGACGTCCGGTTGCCCACCTGGAAGGTCAGGGCCGTGTCCGCCGGGACCGGTGCGTCCGGGAGGGCTTTGACGGCGACCCAGGCGGCGGAGGTCGCGCTCCTGCCGCGGAGGGCCAGGTCGACGCCCTCGAAGGTGAGGGCCTGCTCGTCGGACTGGAGGGTGCCGGGGAAGGTGCGGGTCGTGAACTGGGCGTCCATGACCGTCAGTTGGTACCCGCCTTCGGCGACGAAGCGCAGCCCCCGGCCCGGGGGAAGGGTGACGCGGACCTTCTGGGGCGGGACGGTGCCGTCCGCGTCGGCGCGCAGTTGGATGCCGGGGTAGCGGGTCTCGCCGGCGCGGGTGAGGGTGATGGGTGAGCCGCCGGGGGCGAGGGAGAACGGGGCGGTGGCGGCGCCGACGCGGAGGTGTACCTGGCCGTCGAGGTCCGTGCCGCGCAGCCGGGCGGTGATTTGCAGGGGGCCTTCCTGTGGGCCGGCCTGGAGGGTGCCGGCGGGGACGGTCAGCCGGCCGCTGCCGTCGGTCCTGGCCGTGAAGGTCAGCGGTGCCTGGCCGCCGTAGGAGAAGTGGGAGCCGGTGGAGTGGGGTTCGAGGAGGAGCGTCACCTCCTGGGCGGCCAGTGGCTGGTTGGTCTCGTCGAGTAAGCGGATGCGGAAGGCGTCGAACGGGGTGTCCTTCGGGGCCGAGAGGGGGGCCTCGGCGGAGCTCTCCGGTTCCGTGCCGGCGATGCGGTAGTCGTGGGCGGGTGCCGAGAGGCGTACGGAGACGCAGGCGAGCATGGTGCCGGTCCAGTAGCCGTCGGCGGTGTCGTCCGCGAAGGAGAGGTAGGCGTCCGGCGACTGGGCGATGAAGGACTTCCGGTACCGCTTCCACTGCCGGCGCCAACTGCCGCCGGGGATCGGGTCGCGCCGGGCCTGGGGGACGGCGATGTAGTCGTTGTCGAGGGGCTTGCCGGCGTCGCGGAGGCGGCCGTCCACGACGCTGTAGTACATGGTCGTGTCGTGTGGGTTCTCGTTGTACCAGGGGGAACTGGCCCAGAAGGTGACGTCGTACTGGGCGCCGGGGATCAGGCCGGAGAGGTGCTGTCCGACGTAGCCGTGACGGCTGTTGCCGCGGCCGACGAGGTCGACCGAGTTGCTGCCGTCGACCTCGCCGTAGGCGTCGCTCTGGGCGAACGAGTACTCGTGGTTGTCGACGTCGATGTAGTCGCCGGGGTTGGCGCCGGGCCGGCCGTTGCTGCTGCCGTTGCCGCCGTAGTCCCAGTACACGAGCCGTACGTTGTCCCCGCCGGCGGCGACCGCCCGGCTGAAGCCGCATTCGTCGGCGTTGAAGCGCGGTCCGGCTTTGAAGCCCCCGTCTTTGACCAGGTTGGGGTTCTGGTCGGCCGGGGCGGGGCCGGGCGCCGGAGCGGCGGCGGGTTCAGGTTGCGGAGGTGTGGTCGACGGCATGTGGATTCTCCTTCGCTGGTGCCGGAGTCGAGTTACCTGGTGGGCCGGAGAGGGTGTCCGGGGCGCGGTGGCCCCGCTCAGCCCGTGGAGAGGGGCCCGGCCGCGACCGGACTCGCGGAGACGGGAAGGGGCGCGGGCTGCGGGCCGCCCGCGACGCGGAAGGAGCGCCGGCGCCGGGCGTCGTACAGCGACTCGACCGCCTCGCACCAGAGGTCGAGGTCGGGGGTGGCGGCGAGCGCGTCGGAACGGGCCCGGGCGCGACGCGAGGCACGCTCCCAGTTCGCCGGGTCCTTGAGCGACTTCAGCGCGTGCAGCCACGCGTGGAGGTCGTCCCGGTAGGCGAAGATGCCCGCGTCGCCGAGGGATTCGACGAGACCGGGCGTCGGATGGGCGATCACCGGGATGCCGGAGGCCATCGCCTCGACGGCGACGCGCCCCCACGACTCGTACAGGCTGGGCATCAGCATGACCCGGGAACGCCGGTAGACGTGGGTGCGCATGTCGTTGCCGGGGACGCTTTCCGCGACTTCGCAGTGGGGAAGGCGCGTCGGCGGCAGGATCTGGGTCCCGTAGGAGCCCTTGACGCCGAGGAAGCGCCAGTCGGGCGACCAGGCGGCGATCTGCCAGAAGACGTCGCCGCCCTTGTCCGGGTTGAGGTTGACGAGGGTGGCGTGGTCGCCGGGTTCGGTGCGGTAGTCCTCCGCGATGACCGGTGGGCGGACGACGATCGTCCGGCCGGGCAGGAACTCGGCCGGGTAGCGCGCGTAGTGGATCTCGCCGTCGCGCCGGATCCACTCGCTGTTGTAGACGACGAGGTCGGCGCCGGCCGCGTTGTGGTAGCTCGTGGCGAAGTTGTCGTGGCAGATGACGATCACGGGGATCCGGCGGGCGCGGGCGAGTCCGGACACCAGCGGGACGTTCTCGAAGTGGGACAGCAGGACGTCCGCGCGCTGCGCCTCGGCGGCGAAATCGGCGCCTTCCTGGAACGGGACGACGCGGACGCCGTCGATCTCGTAACTCTCCTCGACGGTGCCGGGGTGCGAGAGCCAGACCGTGACGCGGTGGCCGCGCGCGGCCAGGGGGCGGAGCATCGAGTGCAGCATCCATTCGGACCCCGCGTTGTGGGCCGGCGGGTATCCGTACACCCGGGCCGCGAGGGACATGCCGCGCGGCTTCCCGGGGCGGGCGGGCCTGGGCGGGCGGTTGGCCTTCACCGAGTCCACGGGCTGGGGCTCCTTCCGTACGCTCACCAGGTCCGCGCGTCCGCGACGACGGGCGTGGAACGGGCGGCGCGGACGCCGACGCAGAAGGTGAGGGCGGCCGGTTCCATGGAGGGGGCGGGCGCGGCCGGGGAGTCGGCGGGCCCGGCGGGGGAGCCGGTGGGCGAGGGCGGGTTGTCCGGGGGTGCGGCCGGGGAGCCGGTGGACGACGGCGGGGTGTCGGCGGGCCGGGCTGGGGGATCGGCGGGTGAGGGCGGGGAGTCGGCGGGTGCGGGCAGGAACCCGGCAGGTGCGGTGGAGGAGCCGGCGGGTGGGGCGGGGGTGTCGGCGGGCTGGGCCGGGGGCCCGGTGGGCGTCGCCTCCACCGCGACCCAGACCGTCGATTCCGTTCCCCGGCCGGAGAGGAACAGGTCGACCCCGGGGAAGAGGAGCGCCTGTCCGTCCGCCGAGGCGTGCCCGGGGAAGAGGTGCCGGGTCCCGTGCCGGTCCTGCACGGTGATCGTGTGGTGGGGACCGCCCTCGGCGGAGAAGCGCAGGCCCCTGTCCCGAGGGAGGGCGACGTGGACGTCCTGCGGGGAGACCGTGCCGTCCTCGTCCGCCCGGACCCGGACGCCCGGGTAGCCGACCGGGTGGTCGCGGTCGAGAGTGACGTCGGGCGGGCCGCCGGGGGAGACGGCGAAGGGGATGTCGTCGACGATCCTGACGGGGGTGGACGGGGAGGCCGCCCCGCCCAGGCAGAAGAGGAGCCCGGTGGTTCCGGGGCGGGCGTCGTCGGCGGCCGTGACGGCGACCCAGGCCGTCGACTCCGCTCCCTTTCCGGGCAGCGCCGGGTCGACTCCCTGGAAGGTGAGGGAGCGGCCGTCGGGGGAGGGATGGCCGGGGTACGCGGTCGTCCTTCCGTCGGCGTTCCGCACGGTGAGCAGGCAGTTCGCGCCGCCTTCCGCGTGGAAGCGGAGGCCCTTGCCCCGGGGGAGGGCCACGTAGACGTCCAGGGGTAAGACCGGTTCGGCGGCGGCCGCCGTTATCCGTACACCGGGATAGCCGGTCTCACCGGCGACGGCCAGCACTACGTCGGGGGGTCCGCCGGGGGTCACGGTGAAGGGGGCGGCGGGGAGCGGGGTTTCGGCCGGGGGCCGGGGTCCCGTGGACTGCGGTGGAGGCTGGTTTTCCGGCACGGAGGTTTCCCTTCGTCGCTTCGTCGCTTCGTCGCTGTGCGGACGGCATGGCGCGGCTCGGCTCCGCTCCGCGCGCATGCCGGGGCGGTCGGCCGGGCGGTGGTACGACGTACGGGTCGGTGATCCGCAACGTGAGCCGGGCGGCGGGGAGTTCGCCCGGGCGGTGCGGATGCCACGGTGTGGCGTGCTGCGGTACGGCGTGCTGCGGTACGGCGTGCTGTGATGTGGCGTGCTGCGATGTGGCGTGTCGTGGTGCACGGCATGTGCGCCGGGACGTGCCACGCCTGACGTGCCGTGAACGGCGTGGTGCGGACGGCGTGGTGCGCGGAGGCCCGGGAGGAAGGCGCCGTGGACGACGCGCCGGCGCCCGACGCGGCGCCGCCCTCCCCGGGCCCGGGGCCCTCGCCTGTGCCGCCCCGGCCCTGCCGCGACGCGCGGGGCGGGTTGCCCGACTGCGGAGTACGGCGGGACACGGGACGAGGATTGACGGGAACCTCCGCCGTGTCCGACAAGGTTGGCGCGGGAGGGACGTTCGCGAAAGAGGGGGAGACGGGACAAAAGAACGTCCCTGCCACGATCCCTTCCCGCCACCTCCGGGCCCCGCCCACCCCAGCCGCCTCCCCGGCCGCGTCGCCCCTCAGCGGCCCCTCCCCGTCGGCCCCACCGGCCACCCGCGCTCCACCGTTGACCAAGGCGTCACGGCCCGAAGCGCCTCATGATGGCCGGGACCGGCGGGGAGGAAACAGGCCGCCCGTGCAGCCCGTTCGCGACCGGGACCGCCGACCGGTTCCCGTCCCCCCGCCTCACCGGCCGCGCGATATCCGGACACAAGTCCGCTTGCTTTGTGCCAACCGCCGGTGATCCGGCATCGGTCCCGGCCGGGCACGGCTACACAGAAGTGCCGGGCGGCGCTTCGCCGTCCGCGTGCCGGGTGGAGCTTCGCGTCCACGTGCCGACGAGCGGTGGCCGGGGGAGGTGGGGACGGGTGCTGACGATCGACGTGACGGTGCTGCTCGCCGTCATCGTCGTCCTGCGGCTGGCGCGGCGTACGGAGGCCCGCAGCCGCAACGACGAGAAACTGACCGTCGTGATCGTCCTGGCGCTGGGGATCTTGATCGCACCCACTCCGGTGGGCCGGGCGATCCACGACATCGTGGGACAGCTCGCCGACAGCGTCACCAAGGCGGGTCGGTGAGTCCCCGCGCGCGCGGGTCGCGGGCCGCGAGGACCAAGCGGGTGCCGGGGCGGGCGGTGCCGCGCCGACGTCCCCCGAAGCCGGGTGGGCGCGGGCGGCGGCGGGCGGGTAGTCGGCCGGCCGGGCTTCTCGTGGCCGCGGTCGCGGCCGCCGCGCTGGTGACGGCCGTCGTCGAGTGGCTGTCGGCCCACTGGTGGGTCGTGGTCGTGCTCGGGATCCTCGCGCTGACGGTAGGCGGCGTCCTGCTGTACCGGAAGCGGGAACGGACGCGGTGGGAGGCGGTCCGGGCCCGGGGGCTGCGGTACGGGCTGGGCGAACTGGACGCCCTGCACCACGCCCGGTTCGAGGAGGCCGTACGCGACCTGATGCGCCGCGACGGCTACCGGAACGCGGTCCGCGTCGGGGGCGGCGGTGACCTGGGCGCCGACGTGAAGGCCGTCGACCCCTACGGGCGGCGGTGGGTGGTCCAGTGCAAACACCGGCGCAGTGGTCCGGCTGGTTCCGCCGTGGGCACGCCCGACCTTCAAGTCCTCAACGGCACCGCCCGTCCCGTCCACGGCGCGGACGTCGCGGTGATCGTCACGAACGGGCGGGTCACGAGGCCGGCCGTCGCCTTCGCCCGGCAGCAACGGCTGCACGTCGTGGACCGCCAGACGCTCGGAGTGTGGGCCTCCGGTTCGCGTCCCCTGTGGGAACTGCTCACTGCTCTGCCGCCCTCCCCGCGGAAGCCGGCCGGCCTCTCGTGACGGTGGTCGAGGCGGTGGGCGGCCGGGGCTCGGCTTCCGGGCCCCGATCGGCCGGCCCTCCGGGCCCAGGCTCCCGGACCGCAGGCCCCACGGACCAGGCTCCCAGGCCCCACGGACCAGGCTCCCAGGCCCCTCGGGCCAGGCCCTCAGGCCCTCGGACCAGGCCCCCCGGGCCCTCGGAGCAGGCTTTTAAGCTCCCGGACCGGGCTCCCAGGTTCCCGGACCAGGCCTTTAAACCCTCGGACCAGGCCCCTCGGCCCCCCGCACCAGGCTTGTAGGCTCCCGGACCAAACTTCCAGGTTCCCGGACCGGGCTCCCAGGCCCTTGGACCAGGCCTCTCGGAACCCTGCACCAGGCTCCCCGGACCAGGCTTTCAGGCTCCCGGACCAGATTCCCAGGCTCCTGGACCAAGCCCTCAGGCCCTTGGGCCAGGCCCCTCGGAACCCCGCACGAGGCTCCCCGGACCAGGCTTTCGGGCTCCCGGACCAAACTTCCAGGCTCCCGGACCAGGCTCCCCGGGACCCAAGACCCCAGAACCTCAAGCTCCCAAGCGCCTCAGGGCCCCGGCGCCTCAGGTCCCCAAGCACCTCAGGGCCCCAAGCACCTCAGGACCCCAGCGCCCCCGGGCCCCGACCCGGGGATCCGGCACCCCGGGCCTCGGCCTGGGAATCCGGCGCCACGCCCCGCGCGTTGCAGCGGAGCGTGAGCCTTGCGCGTATTCCCTTCTCCGTCCTCGACCGCTCCCGTACGCGGCGCGGGCGTGAGCCCGGTGAGGCGCTGCGGGACACCGTCCGGTTCGCGCGGGAGGCGGAGGCGCTCGGTTACCACCGGTTCTGGGTCTCGGAGCACCACAGTGTGCCCGGTGTGGCCGGATCCGCTCCCACCGTGCTCGCGAGCGCCGTCGCCGCCGCCACGTCGCGGATCCGTGTCGGCACCGGCGGGGTCATGCTGCCCAACCACCGGCCGATGATCGTCGCCGAACAGTTCGGGGTGCTGGAGTCGCTGTTCCCTGGGCGGATCGACCTGGGGGTCGGGCGGTCCGTCGGGTTCACGGACGGCATCCGGCGGGCGCTCGGGACCGGGAAGGAGGCGGTGGACGACTTCGAGGAACGGCTCGCCGAACTGGCCGAGTGGTTCGACGGCGGCGCGGTCGCGTACCCGCAGGTGCACGCGCGTCCGGCCGAGGGGCTGCGGGTGCCGATGTTCGTCCTGGCCAACGACGCGGGGGCCGACATCGCGGCCCGCGCGGGCGCCGCCCTGGTGATCGGCGGGCTGCGTGGCGAGGACCGGCTGGTCGAGGCCGTCGAGCGGTACCGCAAGGGGTTCCGGCCGTCGGCCGGGCGCGCCGAGCCGTACGTCGTGCTCGCCGGTGACATCGCCGTCGCGGCGACGGAGGAGGACGCGCGGCGGCTGCTCGTCCCGGAGGCGTGGGCCCTCGCCCACTCCCGCACGCGCGGCGTCTTCCCGCCCCTGGAGCCGGCCGAGGAGATCGAGGCCCGGCCGATGACCGACCGCGAGCGCGGCCATTTCGAGAACGCGCTGCGCGGGCACGTCCACGGGACGGCGGAGCAGGTCGCCGGCCGGCTGTCCGCCCTGGTCGAGCGGACGGGCGCGGACGAGGTGCTCGTCACGGCCAGCAGTCACGACCGCGCCGCCCTGCTCGACTCCTACCGGCGGCTGGCGGGACTGGCGGGACTGGCGGGACCGGCAGGGGGGACGGGACCGGTGGGGTCGGCCGGGCCGGAAGGGGCGGCCGGGCTGGAAAGGGCGGCTGGGCCGGAGGCGGCGGCGGGGACGGCGGGCGTCTGACCCGGTTCCGCCGCCCACGACGATTCAGCCACCGCAGCACAACTCAGCCGGCTCAGGCACCTCAGGCACCTCAGCCGACTCGGGCACCTCAATCGGCTCGGGCAACTCGATCAGTTCAGGCGACTCGATCGACTCAGGCGAACATGACACTGTGCGGAAGAGCTCCGCCGAAGTCCACCGAGACGCCCGGCTGCACGGTCTGGCGCGTTCCCTCACAGCCCCGCTCGGCGAACACCGTCGCCCTGGTGGTGGTGCGGTTGGCGGCGCTCTTCGCCCCGCCGACCAACAGGAAGCACTCGCCGTCCACGGGATCGTGCAGCGCGAGGTCCTCCCCGTCGGCGTTCACATAGGTGAAGTCCCCCGTGGCCGCCTGGGCGTTGGCGGGCACTCCGCCGAACAGCGCGACGGCGGCGCCGACGGACACGGCCGTCCGTACGACGTTCCTGAATGGCCGCATGGCGATTCCCCCCGGACGTCAGTGGGGGCGTGGCCCCCTGGTTCGGCTCCAGGGTCGTCGCTTCCACCCCTGTCTTGAAGGGGGTGGGTGCCTTTGCCATCCGAATGGATGACGGGCCGCCCGGCCTGATCGCGGTTGACCTGAAGCGCACTTGAGGAGGCAGAGTGATCCACATGAGCAGCGAAACCGCCGGGACGACCGGCATCGTCGAACCCGCCGCAGCCACCGGGTGGGCCGCCTCGGCCGAGGACGTCAAGGCGATCGAGGACGTGGTGGCCGAGGTCGAGCGCACCCAGCGCGCCAAGGACGTGGAGGGATTCCTCGCCCTCTTCCACCCCGAGGCGCTGTGGACGACCGCGCACGGCAAGGTCCTCATCGGCTTGGACGCGATAGCCGAGTTCACGCGGGCCGTGCTGCCCGCGGCGAGCTGGGACGGAGACGTCGGCTACCAGCCGGTGCACGTGCAGTTGCTCCGGCCCGATGTGGCGGCGGTCAAGGTGCGGCAGGTGTACCACTCGGCGGAGGGGGATTCGGAGGGCGCGCCCCTGTACGTCATGACCAGGCACGGCGACGGGCGCTGGCTGTTGCACGCCTGCCAGAACACCCAGGTGCACACGGGGGAGTGACCGGCGCCCCCGCCGGGCGCCCTCCGGGAGGGGAGAGGGCGCCCGAGGCGGCCGTCAGAGCGCCTGCGCCCCCGGGTTGACCAGGTCGCGGACGGTCTTGGACTTCACGAACTCGCCGATGGCCGTCATCTCCCACTCGCCCGAGAACTGGCGGATGAACTTGCACATCAGCACGCCCGTCTTGGCCTCCGACCCGGTGAGGTCGAAGCGGACGAGTTCCTCTCCGGTCTGGCCGTCGAGCAGGCGGCAGTACGCCTTGGCGACGTTGGTGAACTTCTGGCCGCTGTAGGAGCTGACGGTGAAGACCAGGCCGGTGACCTCCGGCGGCAGGCCGCCGAGGTGGACGGTGATCGTCTCGTCGTCGCCCGAGCCCGCGCCCGTCAGGTTGTCACCGGAGTGCTGGACCGCGCCGCCCAGGATCATCAGCTTGCCGAAGTAGCAGGCGTCGATCATGTTGCGCTGGGGGCCGTAGGCGATGACGGAGGCGTCCAGGTCGATGGCCCGGCCGCCGAACGCCGGCTCCCAGCCGAGACCCATCCGGACCGACTGGGTCAGCGGCCGGCCGCCCTTGACCAGGGAGACGGTCTGGTTCTTCCGGAGGCTCACCCGGCCCTTGTCCAGGTTGACCTTTCCCGTGCCCGGCGCGGGGGCCGGGGGCATCGGCGGGGCCGGGGGCGCGGGCGGGAGGGGCGCGCCGAACGCGCCGGCCGGGGGCTGCGGGGCGGCGGTTACGGGCGGAGCGGCGGTTACGGGCGGGGCGGCGGGGGCCGCCGGCGGAGCGGGAGCCGCGGCCGGAGCCACCGGGGGTGCCGCCGGGGGCGTGGGGGCCGCGGGGGCCGGTTCCTCCACGCTCACGCCGAAGTCGGTGGCGATGCCGGCCAGACCGTCGGCGTAGCCCTGGCCGACCGCCCGCACCTTCCAGGCGTCGTTGCGCCGGTAGACCTCGACGACGATCAGCGCGGTCTCGGTGCCGAGCCTCGGCGGGGTGAAAGTGGCCAGCGGGGCGCCGGAGGCGGCGTCCCGGACGGTCGCGGTCGGTTCGGTGCCGGCGAAGGTGGTGCCGGGGGCGTCCAGGCTCGCCGTGACGACGACCTTCTCGATGCCGGCGGGCACGGCGGCCGTGTCGACGGTGATCGAGTCGGGCGCGCCGCCCGTCCCGGCGCTGTGGGTCACGCCGGGGCCCGTGGGCTGGTTGTAGAAGACGAAGTCGTCGTCGGAGCGCACCTTGCCATCGGCGGTGAGCAGCAGGCCCGAGACGTCGAGCCGCACGGGCGCGGCGACGTCCACCGTCACGCGGGTGACGGAGAGAGGGATGTTCGAGCCGGGGGTCATAGCGGTCATGATCCGTTCAACGCGTGATCGGCCTTTGCGGTTCCATGACCCGGCCGCCGGTTCGCGGGCGGTGGGCGGACCGTGGCACCGGCGGGCGGAATATCATGATCGACTTTGCTGCTGTGTATCGTGCCCTTCTTTTGATCACGACGCGGGAACGCGGAAACGGGGGACACGATGGCGGGCGCGACCGGCATGACCGGCACAACGGACACAGCGAACACAACGGGCGCAACGGGCATGGCGGACACCCTCGTCCACGGGACGGTGGCCGAGGGCTTCGAGCGGGTGCGCGAGGTGTTCGCCGCGACGCTCGCCGAAGAGCGGGCCGGGCACTCCGCCCAGTTGGCCGCGTATGTCCACGGACGGCGGGTGGTCGACCTCTGGGGCGGCCCGGAGATGAACGGCGACTCGCTCACCGGCGTCTTCTCGTCCACCAAGGGCGCCGCCCACCTCGTCGTCGCGCTGCTCGTCCAGGACGGGACGCTCGACCTGGACCGCGAAGTGCGGCACTACTGGCCCGAGTTCGCGGCGGCCGGCAAGGAACACGTCACCCTGCGCGATCTGATCTCCCACCGGGCGGGCCTGGTCGGCGCGGACGGCGGGTTCACCCCCGAGGAACTGGCCGACGACCGTGCGATCGCCGAGCGGCTGGCCGCCCAGCGTCCGTACTGGCGGCCGGGCGCCGCCTTCGGCTACCACGCGCTCGTCATCGGCGCGCTGACCGGCGAGGTCGTCCGCCGCGTCACCGGCCTGACCCTGCAGGAGGTGTACGAGACGCGCGTCCGCGCGCCGTACGGCATCGACTTCTTCATGGGGCTCCCCGAGGAGCACGAGCCCCGCCGGCTCACCACCCAGCCGATGGACCCGACACCCGAGCAGAAGCGGCAGCGGGCGGCGGCGGCCCACGGGCCGGACAGCCTCCCGGGCATCGCCTTCAACCGCAACCACCCCAAGACCCCGACGGACCTGGAAGCGCTGCCCAACACGGAGGTGATCCGCGCGGGCGGACCCGCCTCGGTCGGCGGTTTCGCCTCGGCCCGGGGGCTGGCCCGACTGTACGCCGCCGCCGTCAGCGGGGTGGACGGCCGGGACCCGCTGCTGACGCCCGACATGGCGGCGCGGGTCGCCGAGATCCAGTCGGCGGGGCACGACCTGGTCAACGGCGCCTACCAGGCGTACGGGCTGGGCTTCGTCGTGGTGTCCGAGCACTACCCCTTCCTGGGCGCCCGCTCCTTCGGCCACAGCGGCGCGGCCGGCTCGCTGGGCTTCGCCGACCCGGGGGCGGGCCTCGCCTTCGGCTACAACCGGCGGCGGTGCGCGTTCCCGGGCGGGGCGGCGCCGGAGACGCTCCCCCTCGCCAAGGTCGTGCGGGAGTGCGCGGTGGGGTGAGGCTGGCCCCTGCCCCCCCCTGCCCCCCTGCCCGCCCTTCGCCGGGGGGCGCCGCCGGTCCCCGGGCACCGGACGCTCGGGCGGGTCACCGCGGCGAGACGAACCCCGTCTCGTACGCCGCCACCACCGCCTGCGTCCGGTCGCGGACGCCCAGCTTGGCGAGGACCCCCGCCACGTACGTCTTCACCGTCGCCGCGCCCAGGAACAGCCGTTCCGCGATCTCCGCGTTGGACAGGCCCTCGGCCATCAGTCGCAGGACCTCCGCCTCCCGGTCGGAGAGCCGGGCGCGCAGTCGGTCGGCCTCGGCGCGGGTGGCGCGTCCGGCGGCGTGGACGGCGGCCAGGGAGCGGACGGCGGCGGGGAAGAGGAGCGAGTCGCTGCGGGCCACCAGGCGTACGGCGTCCACGAGTTCGTCGGCCCCGGCCCGCTTGAGGAGGAAGCCGGACGCGCCGGCGCGCAGGGCGTCGTACACGTAGCTGTCGTTCTCGAAGGTGGTGACGACGATGACGCGCGGCGGCTCGGCCATCGACGCCAGGATCCGTTCGGTGGCGCGGATCCCGTCGGCCTCCGGCATCCGCACGTCCATCAGCACGATGTCCGGGCACAGGGCCCTGGTGACGGTCAGGGCCTCGGCGCCGGTCGTGGCCTCGCCGACGACCTCCATATCCGGTTCGGCGCCCAGGATGGCGCAGAGGGCGGTGCGGACCATGTTCTCGTCGTCGGCGACGACGATGCGCAGGGGGCTTCGTTCGCCGGTGGCGGAGGTGGCGGAGGTGGCGGAGGTGGCGGAGGTCGGCGAGGCGGTAGCGGTAACGCTGGCGGTGTTGGCGTCCGTCGCGGACGTCGGGTGTGTCACCGGTGCCTGGTGTGCAGCGGACGTCGGGTGTGCCGCAGGTGCCTGGTGTGCAGCGGGCATCGGGTGCGTCGCGGGCGTCGGAAGGGTGCTCACCGGGCGCCACCGCCCAGCGGCAGGCGTACGGACAGCCGCCACACGCCGTCCCGCGCCCCCGCGGTGCTGGTACCGCGCAGCAGGCGGGCGCGCTCGGCGATGCCGGTCAGCCCGCGACCGCCGCCGCCGCGGGTACGGGCGGGGGTGCGCCCGACGGGGTTCTCCACGGTGACCTCCAGGGTCTCGGTGTCGGTGGTGACGCTGAGCCGCACGGGCACCGGGCCCGCGTGGCGCAGGGCGTTGGTCAGGCCCTCCTGGACGATCCGGTAGGCCTCGCGGGAGACGACGGGCGGCAGGGCCCCCAGCCCCTCCGGTGCGGTCACGTCGACCGTGCCGCCGGCGGCGCGGGTGCGTTCCACGAGCGCGTCGAGGTCCGCCAGGGTCGGCGCGGGCACGGCGGAGGCCGGGCCGTCCTCGCGCAACAGGCCGCGTACGGTGTCCAGTTCGCCGACCGCCTCGCGCGTCGTCTCCTCGATCGAGGCGAGCGCCCGGCGGGCGAAGGCGGGATCGCGGTCGAGGACCCGGCGGGCGGCGCCGGCCTGGAGGAGGACCGCGCTCAGCGCATGCCCGACGGAGTCGTGCAGTTCGCGGGCGAGCCGGTTGCGCAGGGCCAGTTCGTGGGCCCGCCGTTCGGCCGCCGTCAGCCGGTCGGCCGGTGTCGGGCCGAGGAGGACGGGCGCGCAGCGCGCCAGCAGGGCGCCGGCCGCCCGGGACACGGCCGTGAGCAGCACCAGCAGCCCCAGCCCGGCCAGGGGCGCCAGCAGTGGCAGCAACGGGCCGCCGAACAACCGGAACCAGGGCAGTCGGCCGGGCGCGTCCGGATCCAGCAGCGGCAGCAGTCCCAGTGCGACGGCGCCGGGCGGCGTGGCCAGGGACATGCCGCTGACGACGCCGCCCAGCGCGAGGTGCAGGGTGAAGTAGGCGGCGGGGCGCACGCGTTCGGACCAGGTACGGGCCGGGCCGGTGGCCAGTTCGGCCTCCCCGATGTCGCACAGGACGCGCGCGGTCGCGCTCTCCAGCGGGCGGATCAGGGGGAAGAGCAGCGCCGAGAGGGCGGCGAGGGGCAGCGCCGTGACGAAGGTGGTGACCTGCGTGACGGGGGAGAGGAACGCGGTGACGCCGTCGCCGTGGCGGACGAGCGACAGGAGCACGTTCGCCGCCAGGAAGTACGGCATCACCAGGGCGCCGCCCATCAGCAGGTGCACCCAGCGCAACCGCGCGCGGCGGCCGAGGAGGGCGGTGAGCGGGCGGGTCGGCAGGTGCACCGGCGGGAGCACCGGCAGCAGTCTCGGCAGGCGCGTCGGCAGGAGCTTCGGCAAGGGATTCGACGAGTGGTTCGGGCGGCGCTTCGGCCGGCGGCCCTCCGGCTCCGGCCCGTGGTCCGGCTTGGTGCGGTGGTCTTCCGGCTTGAGGCAGTGGACCTCCGGCTTGGTGCGGGCGTCCGGGTCCCCGTCGCCCGGAACCGGAGCTTTCCGTTCCGTCTCAAAAGCCGGAGCGGGTACGGACGGTGCGGGGGCGCGCGTCTCCGGGCGCGAGCCGTTCGTCACGGCGCCGCGCGGACGTACGAGCACGCGTGCGCGGGTGGCCGTGCGCCGGCCGGCGGTCTGTCGATCACGGGCACAGCGTAGGCGAAGGGCACACGCCCGACGGGGGGCGAGCCCGCTCCCCGCCGGTCCGCCGTCCCGCTCGGTGTCAGAACGGCCACAGCACCGCCCCGATGAGGGGCCGGGACTGGACGCGGCAGCACGACATGGTCCACTTTCGACACCACACGCGACCGCCCGATCATCCGAGGAGTGCATGTGAACGATCTCGACGCCGCCCGACAGGGCGGCCCCGGCGCGCTGGACTCGATATTGCGCATCGCCTTCGGCTTCCAGGCTTCGAAGGTGCTGTTCGCCGCGGTCCGCTTCGGAGTCTTCACGGAACTTGCGCGGGCCGAAGCACCGCTGACCGCCGAGGAACTGCGGGACCGGACCGGCCTGCACCCCCGCGCCGCCCGGGACTTCTTCGACGCGCTGGTGGCCCTCAACCTGCTGGATCGCGGGCCGGGACCCGACGGCCGGTATGCCAACACCCCCGTGACCGCCCGTTATCTGGACCGCGACAGTTCCACCTATGTGGGCTCCGCCCTGGAGATGTACGACAACCGGCTCTACGGGTTCTGGGGCAGCCTCGCCGACGGGCTGCGGACCGGCGAACCGCAGAACGAGATCAAGGACGGCGGTGAACTCTTCGGCACGCTCTACAAGGACCCCGAGCGCCTGGCCTCCTTCCAGCAGGCGATGACCGGGCTCACCATGCGCTCCGCGGACGCCCTCGCCGAGGCCGTGGACTGGTCCGCCCACCGCACCGTCGCCGACATCGGCTGCGCCGAGGGCGCCATGCTCAGCCACATCCTCAACCGCCACCCGCACCTGCGCGGCACCGGGTTCGACCTGGCGGCCGTCCGCGGCAACTTCGAGCGGTACCGCGAGCGTTGCGGCCCCGCCGACCGGCTCGCGTTCACGGCCGGGAACTTCTTCGCCGACCCGCTGCCCCGCGCCGACGTCCTGCTCTTCGGCCACATCCTGCACGACTGGGACCTGCCGACGAAGCGGATGCTGCTGCGCAAGGCGTACGAGGCCCTGCCGGAGGGCGGCCTCGTCGTCGTCCACGAGAGCTTCATCGACGACGACCGGCGGGAGAACCTGGTCGGACTGCTCGGCAGCCTCAACATGCTCATCGAGACCCCGGGCGGCTTCGACTGCACCGCCGCCGACTGCCGGGGCTGGCTCGCGGAGGCGGGCTTCCGGGAGACGTGGTCGCGGCACCTGGCGGGCGCGGAGACGATGGTCGCCGGCCGCAAGTGACCGCCGCCCGCGTCGGACCGCCGCGGCGGACGGCCGTGACAGCGGACGAGTGCGACGCCGGACGAATGCGACGGCGGACGGGCGCGACGGCGGTCGGGCACGGTGACCGACGGGCGCGGCGGCGGGCGGGCGCGACGGCTGCCGGGGACGGTGACCAACGGGCGCGGCAGTGAACGGGTACGGCGACGAACGGATCCGGCCACCTGACCTGACGCCCGAGGTGACACGCGTGACACTTGCGGAGACGCGTCCGGGCGGGAGACTGGCGGGGATCGACCGCCGCCCGCGGGACCGGACGCGTCCGTACCGCCGGTGGCGCGATGACGCCTGCCGGACGGGAGAGGACATGACGCACGACAGCACGGTGCTGCACATCAAGGGACGGGTGCTCACCGGCCCGGACCCCGACGGCGGGGTGCGCGACGAGATGTGGGTGACCGGCGGGCGGATCACCTTCGACCGTCCGGCGGGCGCCCGGGACGTCACCACCGTCGAGGGCTGGGCGCTGCCGGGCCTGGTGGACGCCCACTGCCACGTGGGCCTCGACGCGCACGGCGCGGTCGACGCGGCGACGGCCGAGAAGCAGGCGCTGACCGAACGGGAGGCGGGCGCCCTGCTGCTGCGCGACGCCGGTTCCCCGTCCGACACCCGCTGGGTCGACGACCGGGAGGACCTGCCGCGCATCATCCGCGCCGGGCGCCACATCGCCCGTACCCGCCGCTACATCCGCAACTACGCCCACGAGATCGAGCCCGAGGACCTGGTGGCGTACGTGGCGCGGGAGGCGCGGCGCGGCGACGGGTGGGTCAAGCTGGTGGGCGACTGGATCGACCGGGAGACCGGTGACCTGGCCGCCTGCTGGCCGCGCGGCGAGGTCGAGGCGGCCATCGCCGAGGCGCACCGGCTGGGCGCCCGGGTGACGGCGCACTGCTTCGCCGAGGAGTCGCTGGCGCCGCTGGTGGAGGCCGGGATCGACTGCGTCGAGCACGCGACCGGGCTGACCGAGGAGACGATCCCGCTGTTCGCGGAGCGCGGGGTCGCGATCGTGCCGACGCTCGTCAACATCGCCACGTTCCCGCGGCTCGCGGAGGGCGGGGAGAAGAAGTTCCCGCGCTGGGCGGACCACATGCGGCGGCTGCACGAGCGGCGCTACCGGACGGTGGGCGCCGCGTACGACGCCGGCATCCCCGTCTACGTCGGGACGGACGCGGGCGGTTCGCTCGCCCACGGCCTGGTGGCCCAGGAGGTCGCCGAGCTGGTGAAGGCCGGGCTGCCGGCCCGGGCCGCGCTCGCCGCGGCGACCTGGGGAGCGCGCGCGTGGCTGGGGCGCCCGGGGCTGGAGGAGGGCGCGTCGGCGGACGTCGTGGTGTACGAGGCGGACCCGCGGGAGGACGTCCGGGTGCTGGCGGCACCGCGCCGGGTGATCCTGCGGGGACGTGTGGTGGGCTGAGGCGCCGAGGAGCCCGGGACGGGACCTCACTCCTGGTGCGCCTGCTTCGAACTGGCAGCCGGAAACCACCCGTTGGAGTGAACTCCCTCTAGAACACTCGCTGTTCACCCGTCCGGGAACGACCATGACGTGGTCGATGCCGACGGCGCGCGATGTCCCCCATCGGCGCGCCGTCGGCTCCTTTCTCTCGTGGGGAGTTCCACACCCGTGTCCAGCACCACCAGCTCTTCCTTCGGCATGCCCGTTTCCCGGCGGACGGGCGTCCGTTACGCGGCCGTCCTGACGGCGTTCTCGGCGCTCTCCGGGGCCGCGGCCGGCGTCACCCCCGCCCACGCCACCCCCGCCGCCCCCGTCACCGGCGACCACCGCACGGGCAAGGCCGACGCCGTCGTCCTCCGCGCCGGCCTCGACGTCTCGCTGCTCGACAAAACCGTCCGGGTGCCGGTCAACGCGTCCCTCAACGACGTCCACGCCCCCGGGAACGCCGCGCGCACCGCCCTCTCCGTACAGGTCGGCGGCGCCGAGCGCGGCCGGCCGGTGGAATTGCTCCGCGCCGACGCGGCCACCGCCCGCGCCACGGCCGACGCCCGCGCGGCGACGGCCCGCGCCGAACTCCTCCACGCCAAGCTGCACGTCCCCGGCCTGCCGCTGCTCTCCCTGATCGAGACCCGGCAGGTCACCTCGGAGGCGGTCTGCCGGGCCGGGCAGCGCCCCACGGCCACGTCCGACGTGCTGGGCCCGGTGACCGTCCTCGGCAAGAAGGTCACCCTGCGCGCCGGCGGCACGACCGCCGTCGACGTGCCGGGCGTCGGCCGCGTCCGCCTCGACCTGTCGAAGACCGTCACCACGTCGCGCACCGGGGCGGCGACCGCCCTCGAACTGGCCGTCGACGTCAACCCGTTGAAGCTCAACGTCGCCGAGGTGCACGGCCGCGTCACCCTCGTCAAGGCCGCCTGCGAGACCCCGGACGCAACCAAGCCCGCCAAGCAGCCCCCGGTCCCCGCCGGCCAGACCCCCGGCAAGAAGCCCACCCAGGCCCCCGGCACCGACGTCAAGCCGCAGACGGTCGCCGACAAACGCGACCTCGCCGAGACCGGCGGCTCCTCGGCCACCCCCTGGATCGCCGGCGCGGCCGCCCTCCTCGTCGCCGGAGGCGGCGGCACCTACCTCGCGGCCCGCCGCCGGACAGCGGGGCGACGCGGCTGAGAGGGACGGCGCAGGGCGGGGGCCGGGCGGCCGGACACGGTGAACGGCCACCGGGGCTCCGCCCGCAGCCGGTCACCGGTGCCGAAGTGCACACCCCCGCCCCCGGCCGCCCGGGGCTTCCCGCGCGCCGGACCTCACCCGCCCTCTCAGCCCTCCGCCAACGTCTTTTCCAGTGCCTCCGCGAAGCGGTCCGTCGTCGTGCGGTCGCGGACGGCCAGGCGGAGGTAGTCGGGGCCGAGGCCCGGGAAGGTGTCGCCGCGGCGGACGGCGAAGCCGAGGCCGCGGAGGCGGGTGCGGACGGCGGTGGCGTGGGGGAGGCGGATCAGGAGGAAGGGGCCGGCCGCCGGGGAACAGACCGTTATCGACGGGAACATGGAGAGGCGGTACTCCAGGTGCGCCCGGTCCGAGGCGATGCGGTGGGCCGCGTGGGCGGCCTCCGCGAGGGCCGGGGGCGCGCTGCATGCCTCGGCCGCCACCAGGGCCGGGGAGGACACCGGCCAGAGCGGCTGGGCGCGTTCGAGGCGGGCGACCGTGCCCGGTGACGCGAGGACGTAGCCGACCCGCAGTCCGGCCAGACCCCACGTCTTGGTGAGGCTGCGGAGGACGACCAGCCCGGGCAGGTCCGTACGGGACGCCAGGGACTCGCCCTCGCCCGGCACCGCGTCCATGAACGCCTCGTCCACCACCAGCGTCCGGCCCGGGCGGGCCAGCCGGGCCAGGGTCGTGGCCGGGTGCAGGACGGACGTGGGGTTGGTGGGGTTGCCGACGACGACCAGGTCCGCGTCGGAGGGCACCGCGCGCGGGTCCAGCCGGAAGCCGTCGGCCGCGTCCAGCACCACCCGCTCCACGCTGTGCCCGGCGTCCCGCAGCGCCGCCTCCGGCTCGGTGAACTGCGGGTGCACCACCACCGGGCGACGCGCCGGCAGGGCCCGGGCGATCAGCACGAACGCCTCCGCCGCGCCGGCCGTCAGCAGGACGCGTTCCTCCGGCAGCCCGTGGCGGGCCGCGACCGCCCGGCGGGCCGCCCGGCCGTCCGGGTAGGCGGCGAGGGCGTCGACGGAGGCGGCGATGCGCTCGCGCAGCCAGCGCGGCGGCGTGCCCGCCCGGACGTTGACCGCCAGGTCCGTCAACTCGTCGCCCATGCCGCGCACTTCGGCGTCCCCGTGATGGCGCAGGTCGGGCTCGGGGGATATGTGCATGAGCGGGGATACCTTCTCGCTGTGCGGCGGCGTACCGGCGGTGTTCCGGTGCCGCTCCGGCGGTTTTCCGGTGGGGGAAACGTTACCGGGTTCAGGGGGTGCCGTTCCGTGCGGTCCTCCCCGCCCGCGCGCGGCCCCGGCCGTCATCCGTCCCCCGTTGTCCGCCGTCCGCCGTCCGCCGTCCGCCGTCCGCCGTCCGCCGTCCGCCGTCCGCCGTCCGCCGTCCGTCATCCGTGGTCCGCCGCCGTGTCGCCGGTCCTCCGCGTCGTCCCGGTCTTAGGATCACCCCGTTGCGTCCGCAATGTCGGATTATGTGCACGTATCTTCGGTGGTACTCGGCAGTGCTCGGCAGTGTTCAGCGTGGAGGGTGATGGTCGTGAACGGTTCCGCTGCGGCGGCCGACGGGACGGCCGGGCCCGTCGTCCGGGTGCCGGTGAGCCTGCGGGTGAACGGTTCCGAACGGCGGATCGAGGTGGACACCCGGACCTCGCTGCTGGACGCCCTCCGCGACGCCCTCGCCCTGACCGGTACGAAGAAGGGCTGCGACCAGGGCCAGTGCGGTGCCTGCACGGTGCACCTCGACGGCAAGCGGGTGCTGTCCTGCCTCACCCTCGCGGCGAGCGCCGACGGACGTGAGGTCCGGACGATCGAGGGGCTGGAGCGGGACGGCGCACCGCATCCGATGCAGGAGGCGTTCGCCCGCCACGACGCCCTCCAGTGCGGCTACTGCACCCCGGGCCAGATCATGTCGGCCGTCGCCCTGATCGAGGAGGGCCGGGCCGGCTCGGACGACGACGTCCGCGAATTCATGAGCGGCAACCTCTGCCGCTGCGGCGCCTACCCGCACATCGTCGCCGCGATCCGCGAGGTGGCCGCCGGAGGCCCGCGTGCGTAGCTTCGCGTACGTCCGGGCCGGGACCGTCGAGGAGGCGGTCGCCGAGGTCGCCGCCGATCCGGAGGCCGCCTTCCTCGCCGGCGGGACGACCCAGGTGGATTTGATGCGGGACGAGGTGTTCCGGCCCGCCCGGCTGGTGGACGTCACCCGGCTGCCCCTGCGGGGCGTGCGACGCGGCGACGGCGTCCTCGTCGCCGGCGCGCTGACCACCATGGAGGAGCTGGCCGCGCACGAGGACGTGGCCGCCCGACTGCCGCTGGTCCGCGAGGCGCTGCTGCGCGGGGCCTCGCCGCAGCTCCGGCACATGGCCACCCTCGGCGGCAACCTCCTGCAACGCACCCGCTGCCGCTACTACCGCGACCCGAGCCAGGCCTGCAACAAGCGCGCGCCCGGCACCGGCTGCGCCGCCCTCGACGGCCACCACCGCACGCACGCCGTCCTCGGCACCAGCCCGCACTGCATCGCCACCCACCCGTCCGACCTGGCCGTCGCCCTGCTCGCGCTGGACACCTCGGTACGCGTCCACGGGCCGGACGGCGAACGGGCGGTGCCGCTGACGGAGTTCTACCGGACGCCCGGCGCCACCCCGCACGTCGAGAACGCCCTCGGGCACGGGGAGCTGATCACCCACCTGGAGATCCCGCTGCTGCCGCCGGAGGCGCGGTCGGGCTATCTGAAGGTCCGGGACCGGGCCAGTTACGAGTTCGCGCTCGCCTCCGTCGCCGCCGCGCTGGTCCTCGACGACGGGCGGATCCGCTCCGCGCGGCTCGCCCTCGGCGGCGTCGGCACCGTCCCCTGGCGCGTGCTCCGCGCCGAGGAACTGCTGTGCGGAGCCCGGCCCGAGCGGGACGTCTTCGAGGCGGCGGCGGAGGCCGCGCTGGACGGCGCCGAGGGCAGGCCCGACAACGGCTTCAAGATCGAGCTCGGCCGGCGGGCGGTCGTCCGGACGCTGGACGCTCTGGCGCGCGGCGAGAACCCCGGCGGGGTGGCGCCGGATGAACGCCCCGGCGGGGCGGGACCGTCGCCCCTCGACCGGGAGATCACGTCGTGACCGGGAGACCACGTCATGGCCGGGAGATCACGTCATGGCCAGGGAGACCGCGTCGTGACCAGGGAGACCACGTCATGACCCATGACCGAGGAAGGCCGGCCCGGGCTCGGGAGGACCGGCCCACGGCCGGGAGGGCCGGGACGTGACCACGGGGGGCCGGGGCCCGAGGAAGCGAGCCGTGGCCGGAGGAACCGGGCCATGAGCAGAGGAACCGAGCCGTGACCGGGGGACCGACCGTGACCGGAAGGGCTGACCCATGACAGCGACCCAGCTCGGCGAGGGCATCGACCGCGTCGACGCGCGGGCGAAGACCGGCGGCCGGGCCGCGTACGCGACGGACGCCGCGTACCCCGGCCTCGCCCACGCCGTCCTCGTCCAGAGCACGATCGCCGCCGGCCGGATCACCGCCCTCGACACGGCGGCGGCCGGGGCCGCGCCCGGTGTGCTGACGGTGCTCACCCACGAGAACGTCCCCCCGCTGCACGAGGTGCCGGACCGGTCCTCGTCGCTGCCGCCGCCCCCGCTGCGGGAGGACCGGATCCGGCACCACGGCCAGACCGTCGCGGTGGTGGTGGCCGACACCTTCGAGCAGGCGACCGAGGCCGCCCGGCTGGTCCGTGTGACGTACGCGGCGGACACGCCGGTCGCCGACCTCGACCACCCCGACGCCGAGCACCTCCACGACCCGTTCGGATCCGACGGCGGGACCGGTGACGTCGAGAAGGCCCTGGAGGCCGCGCCCGTCCGCGTCGAGCGGACGTACCGGACGGCGGCGAACACCAACAACCCCATGGGCCCGTTCGCCACGGTCGCCCACTGGGAGGGGGACCGACTCACCGTCCACGACTGCACCCAGGGCCCCTCCCGCACCCGCGCCGACCTCGCGGCGACGCTCGGTGTGCCGCCGGAAACCGTCCGCGTCCTCGCCCCCTACCTCGGCGGCGGCTTCGGCGCCGGGCTGCGGACCTGGGGCCACACCGTCCTGGCCGCCGTCGCGGCACGGCAGGTGGGACGGCCGGTGAAGCTGGTGCTGTCGCGCAAGCAGATGTTCACGTCGGTCGGCCACCGTCCCGACACGAAGCAGACCGTACGGCTCGGCGCCACCCGGGACGGCAGGATCACCGCCCTCGACCACCGGGCGTGGCAGTCGCTGTCGATGACCGACGAGAACTACGAGCCGGTGGCCGGCCATTCGCAGTCCTCCTACGCGAGTCCCAACATCGCCACCCGGGACGTCCAGGTCCGGCTGCACGTCCCCGCGCCCGGCTCCATGCGCGCGCCCGGCGACGCCCAGGGCAACCACGCGCTGGAGTGCGCGCTGGACGAACTCGCCTGTGAGCTGGGCATGGACCCGCTCGAACTCCGGCTGCGCAACCACGCCGACGAGCATCCCGTCACCGGACAGCAGTGGTCCGCCAACGACCTGCGCCTCTGCTACCGGGTCGGCGCCGAGGCGTTCGGCTGGTCGCGTCGCGACCCCGAGCCGCGCTCCATGCGCCGGGGCCGGACGCTGATCGGCTACGGGATGGCCGGCACGTCGTTCTTCTTCTACCAGGCCGACTGCGCGGCCCGCGTCACCGTCCGGGCGGACGGCGGCGCGGTGGTCGAGAGCGCGGGCATGGACCTCGGTACCGGTACCTACACGGTGATGACCCAACTCGCGGCGGAACTTCTGGGGTTGCCGGTACGCGCCGTGCGCATGGTGATGGGCGACAGCTCCCTTCCCGCGGCGCCCTCCGCCGGCGGCTCCGGACTCACCGGCGCCATGGGCACCGCCGTCCACACCGCCTCCCGGCACCTGCTCGGGGCCTTCCTCGACCTCGTCCGCGACGACGCCGGCTCGCCCCTGCGCGGTGTCCCCGTCGACGGCGTCCGCGCCGAGGACGGCCGTATCGTGCGCCTCGACGACGGGCGCGGCGAAAGCTACACGGACGTCCTCGCCCGGCACGGGCGGGACGCGCTGTCCGCCGAGGGCTCGTCCGAAGCGCCCGGGCAGGACGGCGGGGTGGTTCCCACCGGGCCGTACGCCGCCAAGTTCGCGGAAGTCCACGTGGACCGGGACCTCGGCGTCATCCGGGTCGCCCGCCTGGTGACCGCCGCGCACTGCGGGCGCGTCCTCAACGAGAAGACCGCCCGCAGCCAGCTCGTCGGCGGCACGGTCGGCGGCATCGGCATGGCCCTGCTGGAGGAGACCGTCACCGAACCGCACACCGGGCGCATCGCCAACCCCACCCTCGGCGACTACCTCGTCGCCGTCAACGCCGACATCCCGCGCCTGGACGTGCACTTCGTCGGCGGCCCCGACCCCACCAACCCCAACGGCACCAAAGGCTGCGGGGAACTGGGCATCCCCGGCACGTCCGCCGCCATCGCCAACGCCGTCTTCCACGCGACGGGGGTGCGGGTGCGGCGGCTGCCGATCAGGATCGAGGACGTGCTGTGAGCGCGCGTCCCCCGGCCGTGCGTCCCCCGGCCACCGCCCGTCGACCACCGGAGCGTCCACGATGCTGGGCCTTGCCCCCGAGCTGAGCCGCTGGTGCGCCCAGGGGCGCGACTTCGCCGTGGCCACCGTCGTCGCCACGCGGGGGAGCACGCCCCGGCGGCCCGGCGCCGCCCTGGCCGTCGCCGCCGACGGCACGGCCGCCGGGTCGGTCTCCGGCGGCTGCGTCGAAGCCACGGTGTACGAACTGTGCCGCCGCGCGCTGGCCACCGGAGAGTCGCTGCTCGAACGCTTCGAAGGCGACCCGGACGACCCGTTCGCCATCGGGCTCACCTGCGGCGGCACCCTCGACGTCCTCGTCACACCGGTCCCGACCGGCGGCCCCGCCGCCTCGGCGCTGGCCGCCGCAGGGCGGGGCGAGACGGTGGCGCTCGCCCGCGCCCTGGGCGGGCCCTCCGGGCCCGGCCTGCTCGTCCGCCCCGACGGCCCGCCGTACGGCACCCTCGGCGGCGGCCGGCCCCTGGACCGCGCCGCCGCCGAGGCCGCCCGGGCCCTGCTCGACGCCGGCCGCAGCGGCGTCACCGACGTCGGAACACGCCACGGGGAGCGGATTTCCCTCTGGGTGGAGACCACCGCGCCCCCGCCCCGCCTCCTCGTCTTCGGCGCCATCGACCACGCGGCCGCGCTCGTCCGCGTCGGCTCCCTCCTCGGCTACCACGTGACCGTCTGCGACGCACGGCCCGTCTTCGCCACCGAGGAACGCTTCCCCGAAGCCGACGAGGTCGTGGTCGACTGGCCCCACCGCTACCTCGACACCCAGCGGCTCGATCCGCGCGCGGTGCTGTGCGTGCTCACGCACGACGCCCGGTTCGACGTGCCCTTGCTGGTACGGGCGTTGCGGCTGCCCGTCGCGTACGTGGGGGCGATGGGGTCGCACCGGACGCATCGGGAGCGGGTGCGGCGGCTGCGGGAGGCGGGGGTGAGCGAGGGGGAGCTTTCCCGGTTGCGGTCGCCGATCGGGCTCGACCTCGGCGCCCGGACGCCCGAGGAGACCGCGCTGTCGATCGCGGCGGAGATCGTCGCTCATCGGCATGGGGGGAGCGGGGTGCCGCTCACGGGGAGCGAGGAGCCCATTCACCGGGCGGTGGGAGGCCGGCGGACGGTGCGTGTGGGATGCCCCTGACCCGCCCCTTCGCCGTTTCCTGGGGGCGAGCCCCCGAGACCCCCGAAACCGCGCTCCGCGCGGTTGTCCTCAAACGCCGGACGGGCTGATACAGCGGCGAAGGGGAGGGACCGGGGCACACCTCACCCCGCCACCGCACACGTCACCCGCCCGGAAACCCGCTTCGGCACGAGCAGAACCGCCCCACGCCCCGCCGCCAGCAAAGCCGCCGCCTCCGCCACGGAAGCCGTGCCGACCGCCGTGCCGACAACGGCGGAAGGATGCGGCACGGCGACCCGCCCCAACTCGGCGGCCGAGTAACCCCGCACCGGAACACCGAGCCGGACCCCCGCCGCCACGACCCCCGGCTCGGAAGCCCGCGCCGCGACCGTGGCGAGCACGGCGGGCCGGGCGCCGGGCGGCAGGCAGCGGGTGACGAGGGCCAGCACCTCGTCCGCGCCGACGCCCGGGCGGGCGCCCACGCCCACGTACACCCGCCGGGCGGAATCAGGCACGCGCGGCCGCCACCAGCCGCTCGGCCACCCCCGGCACCCCGGCCCAGTGGACGTGCAGGTACGACGCGTGGACGCCACCCGTCGCGTACCCCTCGACGCGCCGTTCGGGGGTGGTGAAGCCCCAGGCGGGCGCCGGGCCCGCGCCCGGTTCCACCACCGTGCGGTGGAACTCGTGGCCGCGCGCCCGCGTCCCCGCCGCCGCCAGGGGGTTGTCCGCGAGGGCCACGGCCTCGCGGTAGCCCAGGGTGAGCCGGGGCGACATCCGGGCCTCGGCGGGGAGGACGCCGCACATCGGGCGGCCGTCCAGCGAGCGGGACAGGTACAGCAGGCCCGCGCACTCCGCCACCACCGGGGCGCCCGTCGCGGCGAAGGCCGACACCGCCGCGCGCAGCGGCTCGTTCGCGGACAGTTCGGGCGCGTACACCTCCGGGAAACCGCCGCCGATGACCAGGCCGGCGGTGCCCTCGGGCAGCTTCTCGTCCCGCAGGGGGTCGAAGGGGACGACGTCCGCGCCGGCCGCCGTCAGCAGTTCCGTGTGTTCCGCGTACGAGAAGGTGAACGCCGGTCCGCCGGCCATCGCGATCACCGGGCGGGAGGCCGCGGGGACCTCGGCCGCCGGCGACCACGCGGGCCCCGGCAGCGGCGGCGCGCTGCGGGCCAGGGCCAGCAGCGCGTCGAGGTCGCACCCCTCCCGTACCCGCGCCGCCTGCGCGGCCACCGCGTCCAGCGCCTCCGCGCGCCGTTCGGCCACCGGGACGAGCCCGAGGTGGCGGCTGGGCGTGTCCACGTCGGCCGCCCGGCGCAGCGCGCCCAGCACCGGCACGCCCGCGCCGCCGAGCGCCTCGCGGAGCAGCGCCTCGTGCCGGTCGGAGCCGACCTTGTTGAGGATGACGCCCGCGACCCGTACCTCCGGGTCCCAGGAGGCGAAACCGTGGACCAGCGCGGCCACCGACCGCGACTGCGAGGACGCGTCCACGACGAGGACCACCGGCGCCCGCAGCAGCTTCGCCACGTGGGCCGTCGAGGCGAGCTCACCCTGGCCGCTCGCGCCGTCGAAGAGGCCCATCACGCCCTCGATGACGGCCAGTCCGGCCCCGGCCGCGCCGTGCAGGAACAGCGGCGCGACGCGCTCCGGGCCGCACAGGAACGCGTCGAGGTTGCGGCCCGGGCGGCCGGTGGCGAGCGCGTGGTAGCCCGGGTCGATGTAGTCGGGGCCCACCTTGTGCGGGGACACGGCGAGGCCGGCGTCCGCGAACGCCCGCATCAGGCCGGTGGCCACCGTCGTCTTGCCGCTGCCGGACGCGGGCGCCGCGATGACGAGCCGGGGAACGGAGGTCGTGGACGTCACCACTCGATGCCCCGCTGGCCCTTCTGGCCGGTGTCCATCGGGTGCTTGACCTTCGACATGTCGGTGACCAGGTCCGCGAAGTCCACCAGCTCCTGCGGCGCGTTGCGGCCGGTGATCACCACGTGCTGCGTCCCGGGGCGGTCCTTGAGGACCGAGACGACCTCGGCCGTGTCGATCCAGCCCCAGTGCAGCGGGTACGCGAACTCGTCCAGCACGTACAGCTTGTAGCGCTCGTCGGCCAGGTCGCGCTTGACCTGCTCCCAGCCCTCGCGCGCCTTCTCCTCGTTGCTGAGCTCCCCGTCCTTGGGGTCGCGCTGGATCCAGCTCCACCCCTCGCCCATCTTGTGCCAGTCGACCGTGCCGCCCTCGCCGGAGGCGCCCAGCACCCGCAGCGCGTTCTCCTCGCCGACCTTCCACTTCGCCGACTTCACGAACTGGAACACCCCGATCGGCCAGCCCTGGTTCCAGGCCCGCAGGGCGAGCCCGAAGGCGGCCGTCGACTTGCCCTTGCCGATGCCGGTGTGGACGAAGACGAGCGGCCGGTTGCGGCGCTGGCGCGTCGTGAGGCCGTCGTCCGGAACGACGTTCGGCTGTCCCTTGGGCATTACGCGGCTCCCCTGGTCGTGGTGGTGGTGCGGACGGTACGGACGAGCGCGGTGACGGTGTCCGCGCGGAGTTCGTCGAGGGTGACGACCGGCGCCCGCAGCGAGTGACCCAACTCGCCCGCCAGGCCCAGTCGTACGGGCCCGGCCTCGCAGTCGACGACCACGGCCGCCGTGCCCTCGGCCGCCAGCAGGCCCGCCGCGCGGGCCGCCCGGGCCAGCGGCTCGGGGCCGCCCGTCGCCCGGCCGTCGGTCACCACGACCAGCAGCGGACGCCGTGACGGATCGCGCAGCCGCTCCACCCGCAGCACCTCGCGGGCCCGCAGCAGCCCGTCGGCCAGCGGCGTCCGGCCGCCCGTCGGTAGCTTCTCCAGCCGGGCCGCGCCCGCGTCCACCGACGAGGTGGGCGGCAGCGCCACATCCGCGCCGGAACCCCGGAACGTGATCATCCCGATCTTGTCCCGGCGCTGGTAGGCGTCCAGGAGGAGGGACAGGACGGCACCCTTGACCGCGCTCATGCGCTTGCGGGCCGCCATCGAGCCGGAGGCGTCCACGACGAACAGCACCAGGTTGCCCTCGCGCCCCTCGCGCACCGCCTCGCGCAGGTCGTCGCGGCGGACGACCAGACCGCGGCCGGACCGGCCACGGGCCCGCTGGTGCGGGGCGGCGGCCTGGAGCGTCGCGGCCAGGTGCAGCCGGGTCAGCGTGCCGCGCGGGCGGCGGGCGCCGGTCGTCCGGCCGTGCGCGGTACGGGCCCGGGAACGCCGGCCGTCCGCGCCCTCACCGAGGCCCGGGACGTCGAACTTCCGGGTGCGGAACGGGTCGGCGGCGGCCACGGGCGCGGCCTCCGGGCCGCCGTCACCGGCCTGGGGCGCCGAACTCTCCTGCGGAGAGGGGCCGTTCGAGGCCGGCGAGTCGGGGGCGGGCTGCTCGCGCTGCGGCGGCAGGTCGGCGGCTTCCGGCCCCGCCTCGGAGGTCTCCTGTGTCTCCTGCGTCCCCTGAGTCTCCCGTGGCGGCACGCCGTCGCCGGGGCCGTCGTCGTCCGGGCCGCCCTCGCCCGGTCCGTCGTCGTCCGGGCCCTCGGGCTCGTCGTCCCCGCCCTCGTTCTCGTCCTCGAACTGGCGCAGGATCTCGTCCAGTTTGTCCTCGTCGAGGCCGGGCGCGTCGAAGGGGTTGCGACGGCGGCGGTGCGGGAGGGCGAGCAGCGCCGCCTGCCGGACGTCCTCGGTGACGACGTCCGTCCGTCCGGCCCAGGCGGCGAGCGCGGACGCGGTGCGGGCCGTCACGATGTCGGCGCGCATGCCGTCCACCTCGAACCCCGCGCACACGGCCGCGATCCGGCGCAGGGCGCCGTCCCCGAGCCGCACGCCCGGCAGCAGGGCGCGCGCGGCGGCGATGCGCTCCCGCAGCGCGTCCTCCTCCGCCGCCCACTTGGCGGCGAACCCGGCCGGGTCCTCGTCGAAGGCGAGCCGCCGGCGGACGACCTCCACCCGCTCGTCGGTCTCCCGCGAGGCGGCCACCTCGACGGTCAGGCCGAAACGGTCCAGAAGCTGCGGACGGAGCTCACCCTCCTCGGGGTTCATGGTGCCGACGAGGAGGAAGCGGGAGGCGTGGCGGACGGAGACGCCTTCGCGCTCGATATGGGCGGCGCCCGTCGCCGCCGCGTCGAGCAGCGAGTCGACGAGGTGGTCACCCAGCAGATTGACCTCGTCCACGTACAGCACACCCCGGTGCGCGGCGGCCAGCAGGCCCGGCTCGAACGCCTTCACCCCGTCGGACAGGGCGCGCTCGATGTCCAGCGAGCCGACGAGCCGGTCCTCCGAGGCGCCCACGGGCAGCTCGACCATCCGCGCCGGGCGGACGAACCGGGTGCCGTCCTCGTGCGGGCCGTCGGGGCAGGCGGTGTCCGGGGCCGCCGGGTCGCAGGCGAAACGGCAATCGGTGTGGGTCTCGACCTCGGGGAGAAGGGTGGCGAGAGCGCGGACGGTCGTCGTCTTCGCCGTGCCCTTCTCACCGCGCACGAGCACACCGCCCACGGAGGGTGAGACGGCGTTGAGGAGCAGCGCCAGCCGCAGGCTGTCCATGCCGACGACGGCGGCGAAGGGGTACGGGGTGCTCATGCGGTGATCGCTCCTTCGGAGGGTGTCTCTGGGCGGGGCGAGGGGAGGGGGGACCCCCGTTTCACCGTTTCTTCGGGGGCCGCGTCCCCGGCCCCCGGGCTGGTGCGGCGAGCGGTGTCGCCGCCGCCGGCACCGGGGCGGCGGGTGGCCCCGGCTTCCGTGTCGCGGGCGTGGGCGGGGCCGCCCGCGGCCGCGTCCGAGTGGCGGGCCGGACCACCGGCTTCCGCGTCGGGCCTGCCGGCCGAGCCCCCCGCCGCCGGCGCCCCCGGCGGAATGAACGGCAGTCCCGCCGGGACCCCGTCCTCGATCAGACGCAGCAAGGCGTCCGTGTCGGCGTGCTCCTCGATCAGGTCGCCGAGACGGTCGAGTTGCTCCTCGCGCAGGGCGGCGAACGACGTGTCGGGGGCGGGGACGAACCGGCGGCCCGCCTGCGCGGCCACCCGGCGGAGGAACGCGCGGCGGAAACCGTCGCTCTCCAGGGAGCCGTGCCAGTGGGTGCCCCAGACCGCGCCGACACGGCAGCCGTCGAGGAACTCCTCGTCGCCGCCGGTCACTTCGGCGACGCCGTGGTGGATCTCGTAGCCGTCGACGTGCTCGTCGAGCGCCTTTCCCGTCGGGCGGGCGAGCGTCTTCTCCGCCGCGAAGCGGACCCGGACCGGGAGCAGCCCGAGACCGTCCACGACACCGGCCCGGGACTCGACGTCGTCCTCGATCCGTTCACCCAGCAACTGGAAGCCGCCGCAGATGCCGAGCACCGGGCGGCCCTCGGCGGCGCGCCGGGCGAGCGCGTCGGCGAGGCCGCGCTCGCGGAGCCAGGCGAGGGCGCGGACCGTGCCCCGGGTGCCGGGGACGACGACGAGGTCCGCGTCGGCCAGCTCCTCCGGGCGGTCCACGAACCGGACGACGACGCCCGGTTCGGCGGCCAGCGCGTCGACGTCCGTGAAGTTGGACATCAGCGGGATCGCGCAGACGGCGACCCGCAGCACGTCCTCGCCGTACGGCGGGGCGACGACCGACTCGCGGACCGCGCCGCGCAGCGACACCCGCAGGCCGTCCTCCTCGTCGATGCCGAGGCCGTGGGCGAACGGCAGGACGCCGTACGTCCGGCGGCCGGTGAGGCCGCGCAGCATCTCCAGGCCCGGCTCCAGGAGCGAGACGTCACCCCGGAACTTGTTGACGATATAGCCGGCGATGAGCTCCTGGTCCTCGGGGGAGAGGAGCGCGGTCGTGCCGAAGAACGACGCGAAGACGCCGCCGCGGTCGATGTCGCCGACCACGACGACCGGCAGCCGGGCGGCCCGCGCGATGCCCATGTTGACGATGTCGGTGCGGCGCAGGTTGATCTCGGCAGGGCTGCCGGCGCCCTCGCAGATCACCGCGTCGTGGGTGCGGCGCAGCTCCGCGAGACAGTCGGTGACCGTGCCGAACAACTGCTCCTGGCGGCCGGAGTGGTAGCCGCGGGCGCTCAGTTCGCCGACCGGCTTCCCCATCAGGACGATCTGGCTGCTGCGGTCGCCGCCGGGCTTCAGGAGCACCGGGTTCATCAGCGCGGACGGCTCGACGCGGGCCGCCGCGGCCTGCATGGCCTGGGCGCGGCCGATCTCGGCGCCCTCGCGGGTGACGAACGAGTTCAGCGACATGTTCTGCGCCTTGAAGGGCGCCACTCTGACGCCCTTGCGGACCAGCCACCGGCAGATGCCGGCCGTGACCACGCTCTTGCCCGCGTCGGAGGTCGTCCCCGCGACCAGCAGGCCCCCGCCCGACTCAGCCACTTTTCCTCCTCGTCACGGATCCCGCTCCCAATCTGCCCACGAGGCGGCCCCGGGAGACCGCCCAGCGGCCGGCGACCGCGGCGCCCAGCGCCAGCAGCGACACCCGGCGCGACAGCCGCACGGCCCGTTCGATGTCGCCCGTCGCGACCGGGCGGAGCTCCGCGCCCAGAACCGGACGGTGCTCGACGCGTCCGGCGTAGGCGAGGGTGCCGCCGAGGCGGACGCCCAGGGCACCGGCGAACGCGGCCTCCACCGGGCCGGCGTTAGGGCTCGGATGGCGGCCGGCGTCGCGGCGGGCAACCCGCAGGGCGCGCCGTGGGTCCGGGCCGGCGACGACCGCGAGGGCCGCGGTCAGCCGGGCACCGGGCCAGCCGACGACGTCGTCGAGCCGCGCGGAGGCCCAGCCGAAGCGGCGGTGGCGCGGCGACTTGTGGCCCACCATGGCGTCCAGCGTGTTGACGGCCCGGAAGCCGACCAGGCCCGGCACCCCGGCGAACGCGCCCCAGACGAGGGCGCCGACGACCGCGTCGGAGGTGTTCTCGGCGACGGACTCCACGACGGCGCGGGCGATCTGCTGCGCGTCGAGGGACTGCGGGTCGCGTCCGCACAGGTGGGGCAGCCGCTCCCGGGCGACGTCCAGGTCGCCGGCGGCCAGCGCGCCGCCGATGGCGCGGGCCTCGCGGCCCAGCGAAGTGCCGCCGAGGACGGCCCAGGTGGCGACGGCGGTCAGCGCGACGTCCGCGGCGCGGGACGTCCGTCCGGCGCGCGCCAGCAGGGTGGCGGCGGCCACGGCGCCGCCCGCGCAGACGGCCGTGTGCAGGGTGCCGCGGCCGCGGTGATCGGCCCACAGGCGGCGTTCGACGGCGTGCGCGGCTCGGCCGAAGGCGGCCACGGGGTGGCCCCGGCGGGGATCGGCGACCACGAGGTCGGCCAGGAAGCCGAGCGCGGCGCCGCACGCGAAACCGACGGGACCCGAAGTGCCCGTACGCATCGGCTCAGACCGCCGTCGCGCCTCGGGAGGACCGGCTCGGGAGGGCGTGGGGTGATCGGCGGCGGCCGCGCATGGTCTGTGTGTCCTCACTCAGGGTCCGCGCCCTGGTTCGACGTGACCGGCGACCCAGAGTCTCCTGGCTTCCGGACGGACGCTTTGCCGCTGCGCGGGCGTCGTTCGGTGACAGTGGCGGGACCGCGCCGGATTCTCACCGGCTTCCTCTGTGTGTCGCCGTTTGGCCTCGGCAGTTCACCATGGCCCGTGAGCGGCGTCAACTCGCGGTGGGTGGCCCCTGACCCTCCCCCAGAGGGGGCAGGGTCAGGGGCAACCCCAACGTCACGCGACGATCAGGTAAATCCCGTACCCGACAGCCGCCGCGCACACGGCGAACGCCGCATAAGCGCCCGCCCGCGCCCCCGCGGAAGCGGACCCGCCGCCCCGCGACGGCGACGTCCCCACGATCCCGAGGGTGAAGGCCCCCACCAGCCCCACCGTCATCACGAGACTGACGCCGAAGACCTGCCCCAGAGCTGCCCAGTCGATGTGCATAGCGAAGGTCCTCAGGTGGTCGCGGCCACGGCGGGCGCCGGGGCGGGCTCGGGGGTGACGGTCGGGGCGGCGGCCAACAGACCCGCCGGCGGCGGGGCGACGGCCTGGAGGGCGGCGGTGACGACACCGACCGGCTCGGCCGGAACGGCGGGCGCCGGCTCGTGGACGCTGTCGGGCGTCACGGGCTTGCGCCGCGACACCAGCCAGATCACGCCGCTCACGGCCAGGCCGAGGAGGGCCACCGCCGTCACACCCCAGGTCCCCTGGTCGGCGAGGAGCGCCGCGCCGGCCGCGACCAGACCGGCCGCCGGCAGCGTCAGGCACCAGGCGACGACCATGCGGCCGGCGGTGGACCAGCGGACGACGCCGCCCTTGCGGCCCAGGCCCGCGCCCATGATCGAGCCGGAGCAGACCTGCGTGGTGGAGAGCGCGAAGCCGATGTGCGAGGAGGCGAGGATGACGGTCGCGGCACCGGTCTGGGCGGCGAAGCCCTGCGCCGGGCGGATGTCGGTGAGGCCCTTGCCGAGGGTCTGGATGATGCGCCAGCCGCCGAGGTAGGTGCCGAGCGCGATGGCCAGGCCCGCCGAGACGACGACCCACAGCGGCGGGTCGGAGTGCGGGGCGACGACGCCGCCGGTGACCAGCGCGAGCGTGATCACGCCCATGGTCTTCTGCGCGTCGTTGGTGCCGTGCGCCAGCGAGACCAGCGCGGCGGAGGCGATCTGGCCGGCGCGGTAGCCCTTGGCGGTGTCGGCCTCGTCGCGGTCGCGGGTCAGGCGGTAGGTGAGCTTGGTCGCGGCCCAGGCGGAGACGCCGGCCACGATCGGGGCGGCCACCGCCGGGATCAGGACCTTCATGACGACCTTGTCGCCGTTGACCGCGTCGAAGCCGACCGAGGCGACGGTCGCGCCGATCAGGCCGCCGAAGAGGGCGTGCGAGGAGCTGGAGGGCAGGCCGGCCAGCCAGGTCAGCAGGTTCCAGACGATGGCGCCGACCAGACCGGCGAAAATCACCTCTGGTCGGATTCCGGCGGTCTCGTCGATGATGCCTCCGGAGATCGTCTTGGCGACCTCCACGGAGAGGAACGCACCGACGAGGTTGAGCACCGCCGACATCGCCACCGCTGCCTTGGGCTTGAGTGCCCCGGTGGAAATGGTGGTGGCCATCGCGTTGGCCGTGTCGTGGAAGCCGTTCGTAAAGTCGAACACCAAGGCCGTGACGATCACGATCCCGATGAGAAGCGTGATGTGTTCCATTCACCCAGGCAATCAGTCCGGTGGTCAGTACGCCGCGACGGTAAGGACTTCGGGTGAACGGAAGGTGAACTGGGACGGGATCCATGGTGACGCGAACCGGAGGGGGTCGTCGATGAAACAGCGGGCGGACGAGGGCACGATGTCCCGGATCCGGGCTGAGGTGCTGGCCACGGCCCGAAGGACGGTCGCGGACGGCCTGGTCGTGGGCACGTCGGGGAACGTCTCCGCCCGGGTGGGCGACGTGGTCCTCGTCACACCGAGCGGGGTGCCGTACGACCGGTTGCGCCCGGAGGACATCGTCGCCGTGGGCCTCGACGGACGCCCGGAGCCCGGGGGCATGGCCCGCGACTCCGGCGGGGCGGCGGCCCGAGAGCCCGGGGGCGTGGCCCGCGCTTCCGGCGGCTCGGCCCGGGAGCCCGGGAGCCCGGCCCCCGAACCCGGCGGCCTCGCCCCCACCAGCGAGCTCCCCCTCCACCTCGCCGTCTACCGGGCCACCGACGCCACGGCCATCGTCCATACGCACGCCGTCCACGCCACCGCCGTCTCCACCCTGGTGACGGAGTTGCCGCCGGTCCACTACATGACCGCGGCCCTCGGCGGACCCGTACGGGTCGCCCCCTACGCCCTCTACGGGAGCGACGAGCTCGCCCGGCACGCGCTCACCGCCCTGCGGGGCCGCACCGGCTGCCTCCTGCGCAACCACGGCACCCTCACCTACGGGACGACCCTGGACCAGGCGTACGACCGCACCGCCCAACTGGAGTGGATGTGCCGGGTCTGGCTCGCGGCCTCCGGCGTGCCCGGGCGGACGCCGTCCCTCCTCGACGCCGGGCAGCTCGCGGAGGCGGGGGAGAAGCTGCGCGGGTACGGGCCACGGCGGGGGTGACGGCACGCGCCGTCCGGGGCGTGCGGTGACGGGCCGCGGTGCGGGTGGTGACGGCCGGCGCCGCGCGGTGCCGGTCCGCCGCGGCGGAGGCGCACGACGGCTCCCGCCCGGCCGTCGCCGGATCCCGGACGGCCCGGCCGCCCACGGGCCCGGCGGGGGACGCCCCGGTGACACGGATGCACCGGCGACACGGATGCACTGGTGACACGGACGCACGAGCCACGCGGACGCACCGGTGGCGCGGACTCGCCGGTGTCATGGACGCGCCGGACGGGGGCGGACCCGGCCCCGACCGGATCGCCGGCCGTCCGGAGGCCACCGGAGACCGGCCGTCCGGAGGCCACCGGAGACTGGCCGTCGAGGAGCGGCCGAGCACGGGCCGGGCGGTGGTTACGCGCCGGCTTTTCGCGGGGGAGCGCCCGAGGCCCCCGCCGGCGGGACCACGCCGGCCGGCCGGCCCGTACCCCCGCCCGCCGGCCCGCACCCCCCGTCCCACCGGCCCGTACCCCCGTCCCACGGGCCCGCACCCCCGTCCCACCGGCCGGCCCGTACCCCCGTCCGCCCGGCCCGCACCGCGGCCCCGTACCCCCGGCCGTGTCCGCGATCACCCGCGCGCCCGCCCACGCCGACTGGCCCCGGCCCACCCCGGTGCGGACACTGGAGGGATGCATCTGGTCCGGACGACGGCGATGACAGCGGCGACCATGATCGGTGCCGGGGCGGCTGCCCTGGTCGCGGGGCGGTACGCGGGGGACGGCCTGCTGAGAAACGGCCCGGACCGGCCCCTTCCGGGTGAGCCCCGGCTCACCGTACGGGCCGTCGACCGGGCCACCGTCACGCTCGACCGCACCCCCGCCTCCTGCCGCCCCGGCACCTACGGGCTCACCGGAAGGGGCCTGCACGCCGTCGTCGGACCGCCCGTCGCCGACGTCTCGCACCCGCACGACCGCGTCGTCCGACGGCTCGAACGGATCACCCACGGGGACCTCCGGCCCGGCCTCGGGGTCCGGCTCACCCCGCAGGTCCACCGCGGCGACCCGCGCGAGGCGCTCGGCCTGGGCCCGGACGACTTCGACGACGTGAAGCTCGCCGGCGAGACCGGCCCGCTGCCCGCCTGGTTCCTGCCCGGCGCCCGCGACACCTTCGTGGTCACCGCGCACGGGCTCGGCACCACCCGCGAACACCCCATGGCCCTGCTGCCGTTCCTGCGCCGGCTGCGGCTCCCCGCGCTCGTCCCCGCCCACCGGGGCGACCCCGGAGCCGCCCCGTCCGCCGACGGCCTCGACCGGCTCGGCGCCGTCGAGTGGCGTGACGTCGCCACCGCCGTCGAGGAGGCCGTCCGGCACGGCGCCCGGCGCGTGGTGCTGCACGGCTGGTCCACCGGCGCCACCGCGGCCCTGCTCGCCGCGGCCGACCCACGGGTCCGGCCGCACGTCGGCGGGCTCGTCCTCGACTCACCGGTGCTCGACTGGGACGCCGCGCTGCGCGCCCTCGCCGCGCGCCGGCTCCCGGCCGCCCTGCGCCCGCTCGCGGTGCACGCGGCCCGGGTGCGGGCCGGGCTGGACCAGGAGCGGCTTCGCGCCGCCGTCGCCGACTCCGCCCGCCCGGCCGTGCCCGTCCTGCTGCTGCACAGCCCGGACGACGCCGTCGCGCCCTGGGCGCACTCCCGGGAGCTGGCCGCGCGCCGTCCGGATCTGGTCACTTTGCGGACCGTCCGCGACGCCGGGCACGCGGCCCTGTGGAACGCGGACCGCAAGGGCTACGAGGAGTCCCTGCGACGGTTCCTGACGCCCCTTATGTAGGTCGTCACCAGGGGGCATCCGTGACTGCATGGTTGATTCCGATTGGGTTTTCGGAGCGTGAACGGCAAGACTGCACCTGTGACGTCCCGTACTCCGCGCGACTCCCGGCTCAGACTCGTACCCCGGCAGCCGATCACCGCCGCCCGCAGGGCGGTGGCCGACCGAGGCTCCCGTCCGGCACCCCGGCCGCCCGCCGGCATCCCGGGCCGTCCGGAACTCGCCCGGCAGGCGAGAGCCGGACTCACCGGTGCCGTCCGGCTCGCCCGCTGGGCGGCCGCCGAGCACGCCCGCGGGGCCGGACCGGGCCCCGACGAGGCCGGTGCGCTCGGGCCGGCGACGGCCGAGCGGGCCGCCGCCGACCTCGGCCTGACACTGCGCCAGGTGCAGGCCGACTGGGACCGTGCCCGGCTCGCCGGACTGCTCGAACTGCACGACGGCAGCGCCCGCGCCGGCTGGCGGCTGACCGCCTGGGACCGCGACGACAGCGCCGTGCTGCGCGGCTGGGTCGCCTTGTTCGACGCCTGGTCGCTCGCCCACCCCGAGCCGGCCGGCACCGACCCGACCGTGGCCGCCGAGGTCGTCGAGGCCGCCCCGCAACTGCTGTCCGTCATGCACCTGTCCGGCGGCCCGGTCGCCGTCGCCATGCTGCTCGACCTGCTCCGGCAGCGGGTGGCGGAGATCCGCGCCGAGCGCTGCGAGATCTCCTACGACGGCCCAGGACCGGTCCCGTCCGGGCCGCCCGTGCCCGCCCCCCGCGCCGGGGACGCGGACGACGCGGGACCGCTGCCGGACCTGCTCGCCTGGGCGCTCGACGGCCTGGCCTCCGTCGGCGCCCTCGTGGTCCGCGGCGGCACCGGGCCGGACGCCGAGGCCGTGCTCACGCCGCTCGGCAACTGGGCGGTCTGGGTCAAGCTCGAACAGATCTGCGTGGCCGCCCAGAGCCCCGCCGGCAACATCGAGCTCTCGGCCGAGGCGATGCTGCGCGGCTGCGCCGACCTCAGCCCCGGGCCCGCCCGCGCCGAGTACCGGGCCTGGCTCGCCGCCCGCCCCGTGCGCAGCGCCGTTGCCGAGCTCCTGGAGGCGGCCCGGGGCGACGACGCCCTCGTCCGCGGCCTCGCCTTCGAGGCGCTGCGGGCCGTCGGCGCCCCCGCCGAACCCGCCGTCCGCGCGGTCGTCGACGAGACGGTGCTGCGCCCCTACGCCCTGCTGTGGCTGGCGGAACAGGACGGGCGCGACCCGGAGGAGGCCGCCGAGGTCCTCACCCGGGAGGAGGCCACCTGGCTGTGGGTCGACACGGCGGCGGCGGTCGCCGACCACGGGGAGAGCCGGCTGCTCGTGCGGCACCTGGAGTCCGCCGTGCAGGGCACGGTGCCGGCGCTGCTCGCGGAGGTACGGGCGGTGGGGCATCCCCGGACCGTCCAGGTGCTGGTGGCGCTGGCCGCCGCGCACCCGGATCCGGCCCTGGCGAAGGCGGTGCGCAGGGCGGCGTTCCAGGTGCACCGCGGGGGGAGCTGAGCCCCGGTCCCGCCCCTTCGCCGCTCGTCCTCAAGTGCCGGACGGGCTGAAATCAGCCCGTCCGGCACTTGAGGACAGCGCGCGCAGCGCGCTTCGGGGGGCGGGGGCTCGCCCCGCAGGAAACGGTGAATGGGGGTTCCCCCTCTGAGGGAGGGCCAGGGGCAAACTCCCCGACGTCAGCCGGCGACCTCCGGCCCCGCCGGCGCATACGTCCCGAACGTCCAGAGGTTGCCCTCCAAGTCCCGCGCCAGATAATCCCGCGCCCCGTACACCTGGTCGGCCGGCGGCACCAGAATCTCCGCCCCCTGCCGCCGAGCCCGCTCGCAATGAGCGTCCACATCGTCCACGACGACATAGATCCCGGCAGGCCCCGCATCGGCCATGGCCTCGGCGAAAGGGCCGCCCCGCCCGGCCGAGCCGATCATCACCATGCCGTTGCCGTGGACGAGCTCCGCGTGCAGCACGGTCCCGTCCTCGCTCTCGTAGAGCGCGGACCTGACAAAGCCGAAGGCGGTGGTGAGCTGGGCCAGGGCCGCCCGGGCGTCGCGGTAGAGAAGCGCCGGGGTGACGGTGGGACGGATGGTGTGGGTGAGGTCCGACATGGCACTGACTCCTCGCTTCCGCGGGTCACCGGCTACCGGAACGTGTCGCAGGCGGCCACGTTCCCCGTCCGGTACCCGGTGGTGAACCACTGCTGCCGCTGCTGTGCCGACCCGTGGGTCCAGCTCTCGGGGGTGACCCGGCCCTGGAACTTCTCCTGGATGCGGTCGTCGCCGACCGCCGCCGCGGCCGACAACCCGTCCTCGATGTCCGTCGTGGTCAGCGGCTTGAGCAGCGGCTTCCCCGTCGTCTTAGACGGCGTCGAGGCCGCGTGGTGGGCCCAGACGCCCGCGTAGCAGTCGGCCTGGAGCTCGACCTTGACCGCGTTGCTGCCGGCCCCGGTCCTGCGGTCCTGGGAGCGGGCGAGCGTCCCGGTGAGGTTCTGGATGTGGTGCCCGTACTCGTGGGCGACGACGTACGCCTCGGCGAAGGGGCCGCCGCGCGCCCCGAACTTGCTCGTGAGCTCCTTGAAGAAGTCCAGGTCCAGGTAGACCTTGTGGTCGCCGGGGCAGTAGAACGGCCCGACGGCCGACGTCGCGGCCCCGCAGGCGGTGTTCGTCCGGCCGGTGAACAGCTTCGTCTGCGCCTGGCTGTAGGCGGTGGAGCGGCGGGCGAACTCCTGGCTCCAGAACGCCTGGGCACTGTTGACGACGCCGACGATCCGGCAGTCCTCGCGGGTGTTGGCGTCCCGGCCCTTGTGGCAGTCCCGCTGCACCTGGGCGTCCGTGCTCGCCGAGGACGAGGTGCCCGGCTCGCCCGAGGACAGCCCCAGCTCCTGCGGGCCGATGCCGAAGAAGAGGCCGGCGAGCAGCGCGAGCAGCCCCACCAGGCCGCCGCCGACGGTCAGCCCGCCGCCGGGGATCCGGCTGCCCCGCTCGTCCTGGACCTGCGAGGTGTCGAGATCCGCGTCGTCGTCGAACTGCATGCGCGACCGCCTCTCCACCCGGGGACACCACCCCGAGTATCCGTTAAACGCCCGATGTGTGCTCCGTCACGGCTTTTGCCTCGGCCGGGACGGTGCCTTCCCGGTGCCTCCGGTGCTTCCGCAGGAGGGGCTGCCCTGCGCGCGACGGGCGAAACGGCGGGCAAGGAGAGCGGAGGCCAGGGGAGGCCGGCGGAGGACAGCGGAGGCCGGGGAGCGCAGGGCAGGAGCGGACAGGACGAGCAAGAGGAAGCCGAGGGGATGGGATGGCAGGGAAGACGACATGGGCGCAGCCGGGGAACCACGCGGATGCCGGTACGGCGCACCCCCCCCGCCTGCCCCCGCCGCCGGGCGCACCCCCCGCCCATCACCGGGCACCCACCGTCACCGGGCACCCACCCGTCACCGGGCACCCACCCGTCACCGGGCACCCGCCCCGCCGCCGGGCGTACACCCCGCCCGTGACCGGGCGCACACCCCGTCCGCCCCCGGCGTGCGACGCGTGCGACCGGCGCGGCGGAACGCCCCGTCCGCCCCGTCGTCCCGCCGCCCGGCCGGGAAATCCGCTTGCCCGCCCCCGTTAGAATCTTCCCCATGGCTTCTCTCCTCGTGCATTAGACGGCGCAGCCGCCCGCGCGGCAGTGTTCGCCCCCTCCCCGGCCCCAGCGGCACCGGGAGGTGTCCCCCTCGACCGCCGTCCCACCCGCCCAGGAGTAGTCCCGTGATCACCGCCTCCGGCATCGAGCTGCGCGCCGGCGCACGCGTCCTCATCGAGTCCGCCAGCTTCCGTATCGCCAAGGGCGACCGCATCGGTCTGGTGGGCCGCAACGGCGCGGGCAAGACCACCCTCACCAAGTGCCTGGCCGGCGAGGGCATCCCCGCGGCCGGCACCATCAGCCGTTCCGGCGAGGTCGGCTACCTGCCGCAGGACCCGCGCACCGGCGACCTCGACGTCCTGGCCCGGGACCGCATCCTCTCCGCGCGCGGCCTGGACTCCGTCCTCCGCAAGATGCGCGAGAACGAGGACCGCATGGCCAACGGCCAGGGCGCGACCCGCGAGAAGGCCATGAAGAAGTACGAGCGGCTGGAGACGGAGTTCCTGACCAAGGGCGGGTACGCCGCCGAGGCCGAGGCCGCGACCATCGCCGCCAGCCTCGGCCTGCCGGACCGCATCCTCGGCCAGCCGCTGCACACCCTCTCCGGCGGTCAGCGCCGCCGCGTCGAGCTCGCCCGCATCCTCTTCTCGGACGCCGACACCCTGCTCCTCGACGAGCCGACCAACCACCTCGACGCCGACTCCATCGTCTGGCTGCGCGACTACCTGAAGACCTACCGCGGCGGCTTCGTGGTGATCTCCCACGACGTCGACCTGGTCGAGACGGTCGTCAACAAGGTCTTCTACCTGGACGCCAACCGCTCCCAGATCGACGTCTACAACATGGGCTGGAAGCTCTACCAGCAGCAGCGCGAGGCCGACGAGAAGCGCCGCAAGCGCGAGCGGCAGAACGCCGAGAAGAAGGCCGCGGCCCTCAACTCCCAGGCCGACAAGATGCGGGCCAAGGCCACCAAGACCGTCGCCGCGCAGAACATGGCCCGCCGCGCCGAGAAGCTGCTCGCCGGCCTGGAGGCCGAGCGCGTCTCCGACAAGGTCGCCAAGCTGCGCTTCCCCGACCCGGCGCCGTGCGGCAAGACCCCGCTGATGGCCGAGGGCCTGTCCAAGTCCTACGGCTCGCTGGAGATCTTCACCGACGTCGACCTGGCCATCGACCGCGGCTCCCGCGTGGTCATCCTCGGCCTCAACGGCGCCGGCAAGACCACGCTGCTGCGCCTGCTGGCGGGCACCGAGAAGCCCGACACCGGCCGGGTCACCCCGGGCCACGGCCTCAAGCTCGGCTACTACGCCCAGGAGCACGAGACGCTGGACCCGGACCGCACGGTCCTGGAGAACATGCGCTCCTCCGCGCCCGACCTCGACCTGGTCGAGGTCCGCAAGGTGCTCGGCTCCTTCCTGTTCTCCGGCGACGACGTCGACAAGCCCGCCGGCGTGCTCTCCGGCGGCGAGAAGACCCGGCTGGCCCTGGCCACCCTGGTCGTCTCCTCCGCCAACGTCCTCCTCCTGGACGAGCCCACCAACAACCTCGACCCCGCCAGCCGCGAGGAGATCCTGGGCGCGCTGCGCACCTACAAGGGCGCGGTGGTCCTGGTGACGCACGACGAGGGCGCCGTCGACGCGCTCGAGCCGGAGCGCATCATCCTGCTGCCGGACGGCGTCGAGGACCTGTGGGGCCCGGACTACGCGGATCTGGTGGCCCTGGCCTGATCCGCCGCGGATCCGGCGGCCCTCACCCCGGGGGCGCCGGTCCGCCCCCGCGGAGCCGCCCCGGTGGCCGGCCGGGCTCCGTTGATCAGTGCCGTCCCGATCATTCGGCCGATGCGTGATCCTTCATCTGAGTGAGGGCGGCTCATCCCCCGGTGTGGTGGAACGCTCCGGCGCACGCACCGCAAGCGGCACCCGGTGCCATTCGCCCCCGCACTCCCCGGCCCCGCCCTGACCTGCCGCTTTCGTCCGCCACCCGGACGGACGTACGGGCCCGAGAAGCCGGAATCGCCTGTTCCAAGCGACTTCCACGGCCCGGATCGCGGAAACCTTCTGTCATCGACCTTGCCGAATGGGTGGCCAGGATCCCGGCAAGGGGTGATCATGAGAGACAAGAGGCGCATCTCCCATGAGGAGGCACGGGTGGCCGAGACTCTGAAGAAGGGCAGCCGGGTGACCGGCGCCGCGCGCGAAAAGCTCGCGGCAGACCTGAAGAAGAAGTACGACTCCGGTGCGAGCATCAGGGCGCTGGCCGAAGAGACCGGCCGCTCCTATGGCTTTGTCCACCGGATGCTCAGCGAATCCGGCGTGATCCTGCGGGGTCGCGGCGGTGCGACGCGTGGCAAGAAGGCCGCCTCGGCCTGACACCGCGCACCTGTCGGGCACCGAAAGCATGGGCAGTGCCACCCGGTCGGCCGTTCGACCGGCCGGGTGGTTACTGTGCAGTCACTTATCAGCGACTGCATGCCGATACCGGAGGCTCCCATGACCGCCCCGCAGGCCCTGCTCGACCAGGACGGCGTTCGGCTCACCGTGGACGACGCGGTGGCCACCGTCACCCTGGCCAATCCCGCCAAGCGCAACGCCCAGTCGCCCGCCCTGTGGCGGGCCCTCACCGAGGCCGGGCGGCTGCTGCCGGGCAGCGTGCGGGTCGTGGTGCTCCGGGGCGAGGGCAAGTCCTTCTCCGCGGGCCTCGACCGGCAGGCCTTCACCCCCGAGGGCTTCGACGGCGAGCCGTCGTTCCTCGATCTGGCGCGCGGCACGGACGCCGACCTGGACGCGGAGATCGCCCGCTACCAGGAGGCTTTCACCTGGTGGCGCCGGAACGACGTCGTCTCCATAGCCGCCGTCCAGGGGCACGCCATCGGCGCGGGCTTCCAGCTCGCCCTCGCGTGCGACCTGCGCGTCTGCGCGGAGGACGTCCAGTTCGCCATGCGCGAGACCAGCCTGGGCCTGGTCCCCGACCTCACCGGCACCCGGCCGCTCGTCGAGCTGGTCGGTTACGCCCGCGCGCTGGAGATCTGCGCCACGGGCCGTTTCGTCCACGCCGAGGAGGCCGAGCGCACCGGCCTGGCCAACCTCGTGGTCCCGGCCGCGGAGCTCGACGCGGCGGTGGCCGACCTCACCGCCGCCCTGCTGGCGGCCCCGCGGAACGCGGTCGTCGAGACCAAGGCCCTGCTCCGCGACGCGGCCGGCCGCACCTACGACGACCAGCGCGCCGCTGAGCGCGCCGCTCAGGCTCGGCGGCTGCGGGACCTGGCGGGGCTGGGGGAGTAGGGGAAGCCCCCTGGGGGAGTCTGAAGGCAACCGCGCGGAGCGCGGTTTCGGGGGTGTGGGGGCTTGCCCCCGCAGGAAACGGTGAAAGGGCGGGACGGGGGCCCACGCCCCCGGTTCTCAGCCGCGTACCCGGACGCCGTACCGCTTCCGGAGGAACCTCAGCTCCCACAGGGCCACCGCCGTCACGGACACCGGACCGCCGAGGAACGCGGCGACCCGCACCGCCGGCGGCCCGTTCGGCAGGCCGTCCCCCACGGAGAGCAGGCTGAGGGCCCACACCAGGACCACCGTGAGGACGGCCGGCAGGGCGGCGTGCACGTCGGCGGTGTTGAACGCGTACCGGGCGGCCGCGCCGGTGGCGAAGACGATGAACAGCGCCAGCCACATCGTCACGGGGGCCACGACCAGGGCCAGCAGTCCCGTCCACCGCCCGAGCGCCCCGGTGCCGTTGAGGTAGGAGAAGCCCAGCAGGCAGCCCGCCAAGGCCAGGACCGCGCCCACGTACCAGCCGACGGCCTTCAGCGGGTACCGCAGCCGTGACCGCAGCGTCGGGCGGCGGTGCGGCGGCGCGTAGCGGATGAAACAGGCGACGACGACCGGGCCGAGCAGGATCATCACCACCGGCGCCAGGAAGTGCTTGCCCACCCCGTCGTCGACCACCGCCGACCAGCCGCCGTCCACTCCGTAGACCGAGACGAGGCCGAAGGTCGCCAGGGCGCCGAGCAGCGCCCGCGCCCGCTGCACCCGGGTGATCAGCGGATCCTCGACCCGGCCGGGCCCCGCCGCGGCGAAGACGTCCCGGGCCTTGCGGCGCGCGGAGCCGAAGACGCCCCCGAGGCAACCGCCGCCGAGGCAACCACCCCCGGCACAGCCGCCCCGGCGGCGGGCCCCGCCGCCGGGGCGGTGGGGCGGCGGCTGCGGCGGTGGCCAGGGCGGTCCCGGATAAGGTCGTCCCGCGTACGTCATGACGGAGCGTCATCCCCCCTGGAATCCGGCCCATCGGACGCCGGCCCCTCCCCTGGGGTCGACGCACCGGATTCTAAGCGCTGTCCCCGCGCCCCTGCGCCCCCTGTGACCTCTGCCGTACCGCCTCCGGGGGCACCTTTCGGTGGTGCGCGTGCGGACCCCCGTCGTCCGCCTCCGTCGGGTCGACGGCCGTGACGACCACCGCGACCGGCGCCGGTGCGACCGCGGCGCGCACCGCCCGGACGACGTCAGCCGCCCGGTGCCCGCCGGCGACGGCGATCTGCACCCGGGCGGCGGGATCCCGGCCGCCGCCGAGCACCGCGTGCTCCCGGGCCACCCCGGGGGCGGCGAGGGCGGCGGCCCGCAGGGCATCCGCGGGACCGGTGGCGGATGGCGGGGCGGGGGCCGGGGGCTCGTCCGCCTCCCCCTCCCTCTCCTCCTCCGTCTCCGGGGTCCTCTCCGGCGCCAGGTCGGGCAGGACGTCCGTTACCCTCAGGTCGATCGCCGCCCACTCCAGTCCCAGCCGTTCCTCGGACACCGCCCACAGTGCGGCGCGCAGCCGGTCCGCCGTTTCGCGCAGCGGCTCGTGCGGGACGTCGTGCGTGAACTCGTGGGGGAGGGCGCCGGGAGTGAGCGCCGCGGTCAGATCCGCCACGCAGCGCAGCGGGCCCGGCGGGAGCGCGCCCGGGGGCGCGGGGCACCCGGACGGCGGTACGGCACCGGACGGAGTACCGGCCGCCGTGACGCGGAGGGCCCCGAGCCGGACGCCCGCCACCCCGCGGGCCGCCCGGCGCAGCACCCCGGCCACCGCCTGCTCGGTGATCCAGGCGCCGTCGGCCGGATCCCCCAGGGGCAGCAGCGCACCGAGGCCGAGCTGCCGGCGGACGGCGCGGACGAGCGCGTCCCGGGAGTCACCCCCTCGGTCGCCGTTGCCGTTGCCGTCGCCGTCTCCCGGCCGGTCCGGCCCGGTCTGTGTCTCCACGGTCATCCCGGTCATCCCTGTCGTCCCACCGCCGTCGTCCGTCCCCGGAGGGCACCAGCCTGCCGTATTCCGTGCCGGGCGGCGCGCCGGACGGCACGGAACACCGGATGGACGCCCGGGATGCCGCGCACGCCGCGAAACTCCCCTCAACAGGGCCTATGGTGGCAACAGGATCGGTGACGCTTTCCCTCCCCTTCTCGTCCCTCGGAACTTTTCCTTCGGAAGCGAGGCGAACGACCATGACCGACACCGCAGGACGCGGCCGGGCCGAAGGGCCGGGCCCGGACGGCCGCGAGGGCGGCGCCAAGGAGTTCGTGGCCCCCGGTGACCGGGGCCGTACCACCATCGCCGACGGCGTGGTCGAGAAGATCGCCGGAATGGCGGCCCGGGACGTGCTCGGCGTCCACGCCATGGGCGGCGGGCTCGCCAGGACCTTCGGCGCGGTCCGCGACCGGGTGCCCGGCGGCGGCAAATCCGTCACGCGTGGCGTGAAGGCCGAGGTCGGCGAGGTGCAGACCGCGCTCGACCTGGAGATCGTCGTCGACTACGGCGTCGCCATCGCCGATGTCGCCCGCGCCGTGCGCGAGAACGTGATCTCGGCGGTGGAGCGGATGACCGGCCTGGAGGTCGTCGAGGTGAACATCGCGGTGAGCGACGTGAAGCTGCCGGACGAGGAGGACGAGGAGCCGGCGCCGCCCAGGATCCAGTGAGGCATACCGGCCGGCCCTCCCCGGGCCGGCCCGCCCGTCCGACTCGTTGAGGAGCGCACGATGAGCATGGCCGTGGTCGGCTTGATCGTCGGCATGGCGCTGGGATTCGCCGGGTACTTCGGCGGGTTCGGCGCCTTCCTGCTGGTGGCGGCGCTGGGCGCCGTCGGGTTCGTCGTGGGCCGGTTCCTTGAGGGGGACCTGGAGCCCGGCGACTTCTTCCGGCCGCGTGACCGCGACCGTGAGCACGACGGCCGGCGGAGGTAGGCGGTGCCGGGAGGGCGGGCCGTGGAACCGGCCGCACGCGGGGCGACCCGGATCGCCGACCGCGTCGTCGCGAAGATCGCCTCGCAGGCCGCGCGCGAGGCGCTCGACGAGGAGCCGGACGGGTCGGGCGGGACCGGCGGGCCGGGCGACGAGTTCGCCGGAGCCGACGGGGGTGCGGACGGCCGGCGCACGCCCCCGTACGCGTCCGTGACCGTCCACGAGGAGACGGCGCGGGTCCGCGTCTCGGTCGAGCTCGGCTATCCGGCGGACCTCGGGGCGCGGTGCCGCGCGGTCCGCCGGCGGATCGTCGAGCGGGTACGGACGTTGGCGGGCATGGAGGTGCCGGAGGTCGTGGTCACGGTGGAGCGGCTGCATTCGCCGCACATGGAGCGCGGCGCGGTGGAGCGGGTCCGATGAGCGGTCCCGCGGCTCCCGGGCCGGACCCGGTGGCACCGGGCCCGCCGGCATCGGATCCGCCGGCACCGGGCCCGGTGGAGCCTCCCGGTTCCCCCGAGGGCCCGGAGCGGCCGGACGCCGGACGCTCCGGACGGTTCTGGTCCGCCCGCCGGCTGCCCGCGGCGCTCGTCGCGCTCGCCGTACTGGCCCTCGCCGGCTTCTTCCTCTACGACGTGATCGCCGTCCGCGCGGGCCACCCGGCCATGGGCTGGCGCCGGCGGCTCGCCCGCGAACTGGCCCACCGGCACCTCGACGACGGCTGGATCGTGACGGGCGCCGTGCTCGCCCTGCTGGCCGGGGTCTGGCTGATCGTCCTGGCGGTCACGCCCGGCCGGCGCGGCGTGCTGCCGATGCGCCGCGAGACCCCCGACATCCGTGCCGGGCTCGACCGCCGGGCGGCGGCGCTGGTGCTCAGGGACCGGGTGATGGAGGTGCCCGGTGTGCAGTCCGTCCGGGTCGAGGTCGGCCGGCTCACCGTCCGGGCCCGGGCCCAGGCGCACTTCCGGGACCTGGACGAGGTCCGTGGCGACGTGGACGGCGCACTTGCCGACGGGGTACGGGAGTTGGGCCTCGCCCGGCGTCCCGTCCTCTCGGTCCGGGTGCGCCGGCCGGCGAGGCGGTGAGCGTACGGTGTTGAGGACCGTCAACCGGGTGCTGCTGGGCCTGACCGGGCTCCTGCTCGCGGCCCTCGGCGCCGCCGTGCTCGTCGGCGCCCTGGACCTGCCCCTGCACTGGGACTTCTCGCTGCCGTCCGACTGGCCGTTCACCGGCCCGGACGACGTCCTGCTCACCGACGGCGACCGGCGCCGGTGGCGGGGCCGCGACTGGTGGTGGCCGGTGGTGCTCGGCGTCCTCGCCGCCCTGGTGCTGCTCGCCCTGTGGTGGCTGCTCGCCCAACTGCGCCGGCGCCGGCTGCGCGAGATCGTGATCGACTGCGGCGACGGAGAGGTGGCCCGGCTGCGCGGCCGGGCGCTGGAGGAGGCACTGAGCGCGGAGGCGGCGGCCCTGGCCGGCGTCGACCGTGCCCGCGTCGTCCTCACCCGCCGCCGGGGCCACCCGGAAGCCCGCGTCACCCTGACCCTCGCCCCCCACGCGGCCCCCGCGACGGCCCTGCGCCGCCTGGACACCGAGGCCCTGCACCACGCCCGCACGTCGACCGGCCTCCCCCGCCTGCGCGCGAAGGTTCGCTTGCGCGCGGTGCGGCACCGGGCGGAACGGGTGGGGTAAGGGCGCGGGGCCGCGCCCCCGCCGCGGGCGGCCGGGGCGTCCGGCCGGCGCCTGCCCGCGGGCCGTACCGACCGCGAACCGCCGCGGCGGGCGCTCGGCGTCGGCCGCCGCCTGCTGCCGCTGATCGGCGACGCGGCCGCCTTTGAACGGGTACGGCCGCTCCCGCGCCTTGCCGGGCCCTCCGGGCGCCCACCGGCCAGGCCCGGCCGGTGGGGCGCGGGCCGGTCGCGGTGGGAAGGCCGGTGCCGTGCGGGACAGGCGGGGCTTCCGGGCTCGCCTGGGGGCGGCCCGCGCCCCGAGTCGCGGCCCGCGCCCCGAGTCGCGGGCCGCGCGCCTCGCGCCCCTCCCGCCGCCGACAGGGGAGCGCCCCGCACCGGGTCAGAAGCCGTGCCGTGCCCCGCCGTCGACCGGGATCATGACGCCCGTGAGGTACGAGGCGGCGGGGGACAGGACGAAGGCCGCCACCGTGCCGAATTCCTCCGGGGTGCCGTAGCGGCGCAGCGGGATCGCCTCCGCGCGGGCGGCCCTGGTCGCCTCGGGGTCCTCGGTGAGACCGTCGAGTTCGCGGACCCGGTCGGTGTCGATGCGGCCGGGCAGCAGGCCGACGACGCGGACGCCGCGCGGGCCGAGCTCCGTCGCGAGGGACTTGGCGAAGCCGGCCAGGCCCGGCCGGAGGCCGTTGGAGACCGTGAGGCCGGTGATGGGCTCGTGGACGGACGAGGAGAGGACGAAGGCGATCACGCCGCCCTCGGACAGCTCCCCGGCGGCGGTCCTGGCGAGCCGGACCGCGCCGAGGAAGACGGACTCGAAGGCCGCCCGCCACTGGTCGTCGTCGTTGTCGGCGAACCGGCCCGTCGGCGGGCCGCCGACGCTGACGAGGACGCCGTCGAAGCGCCCGAAGCGTTCGCGGGCGGTGGCGATGAGCCGCCCGGCCGTGGCGGGGTCCGCGTTGTCGGCGGCCACGCCCACCGCGGCGGGGCCGAGTTCCGCGGCGGCGGCCTCCGCCGCGGCCGCGTCCCGGCCGGAGAGCACCACGCGGGCTCCGTCGGCCACCAGCCGGCGGGCGGTGGCGTTGCCCAGCCCGCGGGTCGCGCCGGTCAGTACGTACACCCGGTCCCTGAGTGCAAGATCCATGCGGCCAGTGTGCCGGGCGGGGAACGGCTTGTCAGGGGGTGAAGCGATCAGTCCGAGGCGGGAGGGGCCGAGGTGGCTCCGGCCTTGGGCTGGGGGTCGGGCTGGGCCTCGGGGTCAGGCTGGGGCTTGGGATCGGGCTGGGACTTGGGATCAGGCTGGGTTTGCGACTCCGGCTTCGCGGCCGAGGCCGATCCCGTCGAGCCCGCCGACCCCGTTGAGCCCTCCGAGCCCTCCGAGCCCTCCGAGCCCTCCGAGCCCGCCGGGTCCGCCGAGCCCTTCGCCGCGGCGGCAGCGGCCGCCGCCTGGTCGCGGCGCTCGCGGCGGACCAGGATGACCCAGCCGACCGGCACGAACGCCGAGAACAGCCACCACTGGACGGTGTACGCCATGTGGTTGCCGATGCTGCTGTGGTCGGGGTCGTCGATGGTCTGCGGCTGGCCGTCGGGCGCGGGGGAGATGAGCTCCAGGTAGCCGCCCAGCATCGGGCGGTGCAACTGCTCGCCCTGCCGCCGGCTGTTGATGATCATGATCATCCGGGGCGGCAGCCCCTTGGTGTCCCGGATGCCGCTGCCCGGGTCCTCGTCCGCGCGCAGGCGTCCGACCAGGTCGATCGTGCCGGACGGCGGGGCGGGCACCTTGGGGAACTCGCGCTGGCCGGCGTCGGCCGGCACCCAGCCGCGGTTGACCAGGATCGCCTTGCCGTCCTCCAGTACGAAGGGCGTGATGACCATATATCCGGACTTGCCGGAGTTGTCGGTGCGGAGCCGCGCCACCACCTCGCCCTTGACGTCGTACCGCCCCCGGGCGGTGCCCCGGCGCCAGACGTTCTCGCCGGGCACCTCGCGCCCGGGCGCGGTGAGTTCCGTGACGGGCGCGGGCGGGCGGGTGAGGCTGCGTTCGATGCGGTTGTTGCGCGCCACCCGTTGCTCATGGCGATGGAGCTGCCAGAAGCCCAATTCGATCATCACCGGGATGAGGACGAGCCCCACGAGCGTGAGGATCACCCACTGCCGGGTCAGCAGGAAGCGGTACACCCGAGTGACGGTACCTGGTGACCCCGCCCGCCCGGTCACGGGGTGCCGGGCCACCGGGTCGCGGCGCACTCGGTCCGGCGCACTCGGCCCCGGCGCACTCGGCCCCGGCCTACCCGGTCACGGCGCACCAGGTCACGGGGTGCCGGGCCGCCGGGTGCCGGGCACGCCCGAGCCGGCGTCCGCCGGGACGACGTGCGAGAGCAACTGGACGAAGACGGCCTCGTCCACCACGGGCGTCCCGAACTGGCGCGCCTTCACCGTCTTCGAGGTGTGGGCGTCCGGATCGTTGGTGACCAGCAGGCTGGTGAGCCGGGACAGGCTCGTCGCCACGTGCAGTCCGGCCTCCGTGGCGCGGTCCTCCAGCAGCTCGCGGTCGATGGAGGTGTCGCCGGAGAACGCCACCCGCATGCCCTGGATGAGCTGTTTGCCCGGTTCGTACCGCCCGGGGTTGGGGTACGGGCAGGCCGGGCGGCGCCGGCTGGGCCGCCAGCTCGCCGGACCCCCGTGCCGCCGGTCCGGCTGGTAGCCGACCGTCGCCGAGCGGACGGCCGCGGGCCCGTCCGACCACTCCGTCAGCGGCTGGCAGGCCAGCAGCGGCAGCCGCAGCCCCGCCTCGGCCGCCAGGTGCAGGCTGGGCCGGAACGCCTCGGCCAGCACCCGCGCGTCGTCCAGCGCGTGGTGCGCCTGCCGCTGCACCACCCCGTAGTGCGCGGCCAGCGACTCCAGCTTGTGGTTGGGCAGCGGCAGCCGCAGCTCCTTGGAGAGCGCGATCGTGCACAGCCGCTGGCGCACCGGGGCCTCGGCCCGTGCCCGGGCGTATTCCCGGGCGATCATGGACCAGTCGAAGGCCGCGTTGTGCGCGACCAGGACCCGCCCGTCGAGCCGGCGCGCGAAGTCCTCCGCGACCTCCTCGAACAGCGGGGCGTCCGCGAGGACTTCGGAGGTGAGCCCGTGGATCCACACCGGCCCCGGATCGCGCCGCGGGTTCACCAGCGTGTACCAGGTGTCCTCCACCCGGCCTCTGGCGTCCAGTTGGTACACGGCGGCCGACACTATGCGGTCGTCCCGGGCGAGACCGGTGGTCTCGACGTCGACGACCGCGTATCCGTCGGGATACGCGGCCGGCCACGAGGCGGGCGATGCGGCTGCGGTGCGGTCTTCGAGCATGGTCCCAGAGCTTACGGGCCCCCACTGACAGCGAGCCCCGGCCCCCGCCCCCGACCGCTCCGGCGGCCGTCCGCCGCTCCGGGGCGCCGGCCGGGCCCCGCCTCGTCGAACCCGGGGTAACCTCGATCGGTACCCGACGGTAACAACCCCTAGCGGGACGCCCGTAGGGGTGCTTATGGTGCCGTCATGCCGCACCTTCCGGATGTCGTGTTGTGGTCGGTCCCCGCGTTCGCCGTGCTCACCGCGATCGAAGTGGTGAGCTACCGGATCCATCCGGACGACGAGGCCGAGGGGTACGAGACCAAGGACGCGGCGACCAGCATCGGCATGGGCGTGGGGAGCGTCGCCTTCGACGCGCTCTGGAAGATCCCGATCGTGGCGGTGTACAGCGCGATCCACGAGCTCACGCCGCTGCGGATACCCGTGCTGTGGTGGACGCTGCCCCTGATGCTGTTCGCCCAGGACTTCTTCTACTACTGGTCGCACCGCGGGCACCACGTCGTCAGGATCCTCTGGGCGTGCCACGTGGTGCACCACTCCAGCCGCAAGTTCAACTTCACCACCGCGCTCCGCCAGCCCTGGACGACCTGGACGGTCTGGCCGTTCTACGTCCCGATGGTCGCCGCCGGCGTGCACCCGGCCGCGGTGGCCTTCTGCTCCGGGGCCAACCTCGTCTACCAGTTCTGGGTGCACACGGAGCGGATCGGCAAGCTGCCCCGGCCGTTCGAGTACGTCCTGAACACCCCGTCGCACCACCGCGTCCACCACGCCTCGCAAGGCGGCTACCTGGACCGCAACTTCGGCGGCATCCTCATCGTCTGGGACCGCCTCTTCGGCTCCTTCGTCGCCGAGGGCGAACGGCCGGTCTACGGGCTGACGAAGAACATCCACACCTACAACCCGCTCCGGGTCGCCACCCACGAGTACGCCGCCATCGCCCGCGACCTCCGCACGGCCCGCTCCTGGCGCGAACGGGCCGGCCGGATCTTCCGCGGCCCCGGCTGGCAGCCGCGGCCGCCGGCGGTGGCCGTGCCACGCCGCGCCCCGGCCGAGGGGGCCGCCGCGCCGGAGAGCGTCGGATGAGGGCCCCGGCCCTCCGGCGCGCCCTGCGGGGAGCCGCGCGCCGGCCCCGGCTCGCCTTCGCCGCCGCCGCGGGCGTCCACCTGGGCGCCCTCGCGACCGGCACGGCGCCCGTCGCCCGCGCCACCAAGCCGGTCCTGATGCCGCTGCTCGCCGAGTACGTCCTGCGGTGCGGCGGGCCCCGGCCGCTCGCCCTGGCCCTGCTGTTCGGCTGCGCCGGCGACACCCTGCTCCAGGTGTCCGGCGAACTCCCGTTCCTGCTGGGCATGGGCGCCTTCGCGGCCGGCCACGCCTGCTATCTCGCCCTCGCCGCACGGCACGGAGGCCGGGGCGCGGGCCGCCGTCTCGCGGCCGGCCACGCCGTCGCCTGGGCCGGCACCACCGCCCTGCTCCTGCCGGGCCTGCCGGCCGGACTCCGGCTGCCCGTCGCGCTCTACGGCCTGCTGCTGACGGCCGTGGGCCACCAGGCGACCCGGCTCGGCGTCCGGGGCGCCGCGGGCGGCACGCTCTTCCTGCTCTCGGACACCCTCATCGCCGCCGGCCTCGCCGGCCGGCCGCAGCCGCCCGTACCCCAGTTCTGGATCATGCTGACCTATCTGGGCGCCCAGTACCTGCTGGCCGACGGGATCCTGCGGGCCGCCGCCGACGACGCGGAGGGGGCCCGGCACCGGCCGGACCCCCTCCGCGCGTCGGGTGTGCGTCAGTTCTTCACGGCCGCCAGGGCGTCGACGATGCCGTAGCCGTAGTGGCTGTTGATGTTCTTGGTGCCGACGCAGGGAGCGTCCGCGGGGGCGTTCACCGGGCAGCCCGGGTTCTTCGCCTGGGCCTTGAGGATCCACTGGATCTCGGCCGCGTTCGACTTCGGGTGCGTGGCCTTCAGCAGCGCCGCCACACCGGCCACGTGCGGACCGGCCATCGAGGTGCCCTGCAGCCAGGCGTAGTCGCCGCCGGGCATGGTGGACAGGATCCGGCCGTCCTTGGCGGGGGCGTCGGGCACCTGACGGACGTCGCCGCCGGGGGCCGCGACGTCGATGGCGCCCTGGCCGTAGTTGGAGTAGTACGACTTCAGCGAGTTGACGCCGGTCGCGGAGACGGTGACGACGCCGGGCAACTGGGCCGGGACGTCCAGGCAGGTGGACGGGTCGATGTCACGCGGCGCGGGCTTGGTGTCGTTGGGGCTCGACGTGTCCCTGATCTTCTTCGAGCCCAGGTCGAAGTTGGAGTTGCCCGCGGAGGCCACGTTGACGACGCCCTTGCGGTCGGCGTACGCGGTGGCGCGCCGGACCGCGTCGGCTATCGCCTTCTGGTCCGCGTCGTTGGCGCAGTTGAACATCCACGGGTCGACGTAGTAGCTGTTGTTCGTCACCGCGATGCCGTGGTCGGCGGCGAAGACGAAGGCGCAGACCACGCTCTCCGCGTAGAAGAAGCTGCCGCCCTTGGTGCTCACCTTGATGGCGGAGACCTTGGTGTTCGGGGCGACCCCCGCGACGCCTATGCCGTTGCGGGCCGCGGCTATGGTGCCCGCCACGTGCGTGCCGTGGTAGTCGGTCGCGGGGTCGTACGGACGCCAGGCGCCCGCCCGGGTGTCCGCCTTGCCGGTGACGCAGCTCGCCGACTGGGCGCGGGAGAAGTTCGGCGCGAGGTCGGGGTGGGTGTCGTCGACGCCCGTGTCGATGACGCCGACGGTGACCTTGCGGCTGCCCGGGTTGACCTTCGCGGCCTTGTCCGCCTTGATGGCGGGGAGGTCCCACTGGAGGCTCTCCAGCGGCTCCTTGCCCGGCTTGGCGGTCTTGGCGGCGGCCAGCGCGTTGCCCTTCGAGAGCTTCAGCTTCTCGGGCTTGCCGACGTCCGTCGTGGCCGCCGGGGCGATGGGGGCGGTCCGGGTGGCTCCCGCCGACTCCACGCCGGGCACCGCGCGCAGCGCCTTGGCGAAGTCGGGGTTCTTGGAGTGGACGACGATGACGCCGATCTTGTCGTACGACTCCACGATGCTGCCGCCGTTGCGGCCCACGGCCTTCTTCGCCTGGTCGAGCGTGGCCCGCTCGGTGCCGGTGTTGACCACGTACGACAGCAGCGGACCGTCCGTCCGCACCTTGGTCTGCGCGGCCGGCGCGACGGCCGAGGCGGTGCCCGGCAGGAAGCCGATCGAGGCGGTCAGCGCCAGGCCGACGGGGAAGGCGAGGGCGGCGTGCCGGCGTCTGGGGCGCAGATGAGCCATGGGAACTCCACATCGTCCGGGGAGCCGTCCGGGCACCGGGCGTGCCGGACGGGTACATGACGAGTGAAGCTAGCGCCGATCATGGGCCGTGAGCAATGAATTCCCCAAGAAAAAAACGGCGCATGCCCGCCGCAAGCCAGGGGGAACGGGACAGTCCGTCCGCTCTCCGCCCGGGGGCGGACACTTCGCCGTACACCCCGCGCGGACGGGCCGACGGGGTGCGCGGCGGGAGCGGCTCGGCGCCTAGGGGCATGAGGGCTCAGTCGGCGCCGCCCCCGCGCAGGGCGTCGATGCTCAGCACCGGCAGCGGCACCCGCGGCCCGTACCAGCGGCCCGCGGTGGGGAGGGCGGCGGGCCGGGCGGCGGGGACGGCCGCTATGGGGGACGTCAACCTGATGATTCCGAACGGGCGTCGACCGGGGGACTGCGGCTGAGGCGGCGACTCGGTGCTCACACCAGGTCAACGAGGCGGCGCGCGCCGGGTATTGCGCCGTCCGGCCGCGCTGCGTCATGCGGCGTCCTCCCCCTGTCGCATACTGCGGTGTCCCTCTACGATGCGTGATCCGAATCACAGTACCTCGCACATCGGTCACCACTCGCACCCCCCAACCCCACCGTCAGGAGAGGCCGTGGACTCAGAAGAGGTCGCGGAGACCCCACCCACCACAGCACACCCGCAGGGCGCGTCCGCCCGTCCCGGCATCCCCGGTCAGCCCGACCGCTTCACCGCCGTCCAGGAGAGCGCCGAGTTCGGCGAACTGCGCCGGGCGCACCGCTCCTTCGCCTTCCCGCTGACCGTCGCCTTCATCGGCTGGTACCTGCTCTACGTCCTGCTGTCGAACTACGCGGGCGACTTCATGGGCACCACCGTGGCCGGGCACGTCAACGTCGCCCTCGTCCTCGGGCTGGCCCAGTTCCTCACCACGTTCCTCATCGCCTGGTGGTACGCGCGGCACGCCGCGGCCCGCATCGACCCCAAGGCGGAAGCCCTCAAGGCCCGTATGGAGGCCGCCGAATGACCGGCGCACCCACCGCCGCCCCGACCGCCGTCCACGCGCTCGCCGCCGCGGGCGGCGCCGGGGAGCACCGCACTCTGATCATCACCCTGTTCTCCGTCTTCGTCGCCATCACCCTGGGCATCACCGTCTGGGCCGGCCGGCAGACCAAGGGCACCGACGACTTCTACGCGGGCGGCCGCTCCTTCACCGGCTTCCAGAACGGGCTCGCCATCTCCGGCGACTACATGTCCGCCGCCTCGTTCCTCGGCATCGCCGGCGCCATCGCCCTCTTCGGCTACGACGGCTTCCTCTACTCCATCGGCTTCCTCGTCGCCTGGCTGGTCGCCCTGCTGCTCGTCGCCGAGCCGCTGCGCAACTCCGGCCGCTTCACCATGGCCGACGTCCTCGCCCACCGGCTGAAGCAGCGGCCGGTGCGCACCGCCGCCGGCACCTCCACCATCGTCGTCTCGATCTTCTACCTGCTGGCCCAGATGGTCGGCGCCGGCGCCCTCGTGGCCCTGCTGCTGGGCGCGAGCGGCGAGGGATCGCGGCGCTGGATCATCGCCCTGGTCGGGCTGGTGATGGTGCTGTACGTGACGATCGGCGGGATGAAGGGCACCACCTGGGTGCAGATCGTCAAGGCGGTCCTGCTCATCGCGGGCACCCTGCTGATCACCATCCTCGTGCTCAACAAGTTCCACTGGAACCTCTCCGAGCTGCTCGGCGCCGCGGCCGACAAGAGCGGCAAGGGCAAGAAGTTCCTGGAACCCGGACTCCAGTACGGCAAGGACGGCACGTCCAAGCTCAACTTCGTCTCCCTGGGCATCGCGCTCGTCCTGGGCACGGCCGGCCTGCCGCACATCCTGATCCGCTTCTACACCGTGCCCACCGCCAAGGCCGCCCGGAAGTCGGTGAACTGGGCCATCGGCATCATCGGCGCGTTCTACCTGATGACCATCGCGCTGGGCTTCGGCGCCGCCGCCCTGGTCGGCTCGGAGGCGATCACCCACTCCAACGAGTCCGGCAACACCGCCGCACCGCTGCTCGCCGAGGAGGTCGGCGGCGGCGCCGGCTCCACCGGCGGCGCCATCCTGCTCGCGGTGATCTCGGCCGTCGCCTTCGCCACCATCCTCGCGGTGGTCGCGGGACTCACCCTCGCCTCCTCCGCGTCGTTCGCCCACGACCTGTGGGCCAACGTGATCCGCAAGGGCCGGACCGGCGAGAAGGAGGAGCTGCTCACCGCCAAGATCGCGGCCGTGGTGATCGGCGGGATCTCCATCGCACTGGGCATCTTCGCCCACCGGCTCAACGCCGCCGCCCTGGTCGCCCTCGCCTTCGCCGTCGCCGCCTCGGCCAACCTGCCGACGGTCCTCTACAGCCTGTTCTGGAAGCGCTTCACCACCCAGGGCGCCCTGTGGTCGATCTACGGCGGACTCGTCAGCTCCGTCACCCTGGTGATCTTCTCGCCGGTCGTCTCCGGCAACGAGAAGGCGCTCTTCCCCGGCATGAGCTTCGACTGGTTCCCGCTCGGCAACCCCGGCCTGGTCTCCATCCCGCTGGGCTTCCTGCTCGGCTGGCTGGGCTCGCTGCTCTCCCGCGAGGCCGCCGACCCGAAGAAGTACGCCGAGCTGGAGGTCCGCTCGCTCACCGGCTACGGCGCCCACTGACCGTACGCCCCGCGTGACCCCCACGCCCCGGAACACCGGCGCTCCGACGAGCTGTCGGCGCTCCGGGGCATCGCGTACGCTGCGGGCATCGGCACATCGGCGATCAGTGGGAGGGGCAGCGCCGTGCTCATCGACACCTACGGCCGCGTCGCCACCGACCTGCGCGTCTCCCTGACCGACCGGTGCAACCTCCGCTGCACCTACTGCATGCCCGAAGAGGGCCTCGCCTGGCTCCCCAAGCCCGAGCTGCTCACCGACGACGAGACCGTCCGCCTGGTGCGGATCGCCGTCACCCTCCTCGGCGTCACCGAGGTCCGCTTCACCGGCGGCGAACCGCTGCTCCGCCCCGGCCTGACGGACATCGTCGCGCGGTGCTCGGCCCTCCGGGCCGACGGGGTCCGCCCCCGGCTGTCGCTCACCACCAACGGCATCGGCCTGGCCCGCACCGCCGACGCCCTGAAGGCCGCCGGCCTGGACCGGGTGAACGTCTCCCTCGACACCCTGCGGCCCGACGTCTTCGCCACCCTCACCCGGCGCCGGCGCCACCACGACGTCCTCGACGGCCTCGCCGCGGCCCGCGCCGCCGGCCTCGAACCCGTCAAGGTCAACACCGTGCTGATGCCGGGCATCAACGAGGACGAGGCCCCCGACCTGCTCGCCTGGGCCGTCGAGAACGGCTACGAGCTGCGCTTCATCGAGCAGATGCCGCTGGACGCCCAGCACGGCTGGCGCCGCGAGCGGATGATCACCGCGGGGGACATCCTGACGAGCCTGCGCACCCGCTTCGACCTCACCCCCGAGCCTGGCCCGGAGCGCGGCTCCGCGCCCGCCGAGCGCTGGCTGGTCGACGGCGGCCCGGCCCGGGTCGGCGTCATCGGCTCCGTCACCCGTCCGTTCTGCGCGGCCTGCGACCGCACCCGGCTCACCGCCGACGGGCAGGTGCGCACCTGCCTGTTCGCCACCGAGGAGACGGACCTGCGGGGCGCCCTGCGCTCGGGGGCCGGCGACGAGGAGATCGCCGAGCTCTGGCGGCGGGCCATGCGGGGCAAGAAGGCGGGCTCGGGCCTCGACGACCCGACGTTCCTCCAGCCGCGCCGCCCGATGTCCGCGATCGGCGGCTGAGGCGGGGACCGGCGGCGGGACGGCCGGGGGCTGAGACGGCCGACGGCCGGGGGATCAGCGCTCCCGCGCCTCCCACTCCTCGAACCGCACCACGTCCTTGAGGAAGCCGCGCAGCCCCAGGAAGTTCGACAGGTGCTCGCGGTGCTCCTCGCAGGCCAGCCAGGTCTTGCGGCGCTCGGGGGTGTGCAGCTTGGGGTTGTTCCACGCCAGCACCCACACCGCGGGGGCGCGGCAGCCCTTGGCGGAGCAGATCGGGGCGGTCTCAGGGAAGTTCACGCGTCAACTCTACGTAACCGCGTACCCCTGGCACTCGCGGCCCCCTCCGGCCTCGGCACGCCCTGCCGGCGTCCGGACACGACGACGCCGGGCAGCCACGGGGGAAGCCGCCCGGCGTCGATCATTCGCTCCGACGGGGGATGCGGAGCGCCTACGAAGTATGTCACGGAGAGCCCCGCGAAGGGCACCGAAAGACATGATTGATTTGAGCTTTTCCTGAGCTTGCCCTTATCGGGCGCTTACGCCAAGGCTCAGTCCTGGCCGCCCTGTTGACCCTCGCGACCGCTCCCATCAGCGGACTCTTCCGCTCCACCGGCCCCGTGCGGCAGCGCGGGCCGCGTCGGCGCGGGAATGAACGTCTGGGGGAGCGAAGGGACGTTCTCCCGGCCCGCGTTGGCGATGACGACCGCGACGTAGGGCAGCAGCAGGCCGAGCACCAGCGTGCCGACCGCCACGTAACGCTCCACGTTCCAGAGCACCACGGTCAGGATGACGGAGACCGTGCGGACCCCCATCGAGATCACGTAACGGCGCTGCCGGCCTCGTACGTCCTCGGCCAGCCCCTGGCGGGCCCCGGTGATCCGGAAGGCCTCCGCCTGTCCGCGCTTCCGTATCACGTCCACCACCCGATTCGCCTCACTGCCCTCCGGCGCGGTCCGTTCCCCGCACCGGTGTGTACTCAACGTTACGCCGCGGCCCGCGACGGGACGAGGGCGGGGCACCTCCGGATTCGCCGCCGGGAGGGCGCTCGACGTGCACGGGACGGCGTACGGAGGGCTTCGGCGTGCGCCGGACGGGTGGCGGGCCGACACTGGCGTGAGCACGCTCCGCAGCGTCGCACGAGGAGGCGGCATGAACTGGTTGTGGGCCATCATCGTCGGTCTCGTTCTCGGCCTGATCGCCAAGGCGATCCTGCCGGGCAAGCAAGCGATCCCCATCTGGCTGACGATCATCTGCGGCATGATCGGCGCCGTCCTGGGCAACTGGGCCGCCACCGGACTGGGGGTCCACCACACCCATGGCGTGGACTGGATCCGGCACCTGCTCCAACTGATCGGCGCCGTCATCGTGGTCGCCATCGGAGACCGGCTCTGGGCCGGGGTGCGGGGCAGGCGGGGAGCGCGGACCTAGGGGGCTTCCGGCGGGAGACCGCCGTACACCCCGACGGATCCGCGCGAGGCCACCGTCCCCTCGAACGCGGGCGGGCGGACCGGAGACCCGGCCCGCCCGCCCGCGCGAGGGACGTTTCGCGAGGCGGACCCCCGGCGGGGGACGACTCGCGGGGACGGCTACAGCCCGCGCAGCTCCGCGATCCGCCGGCCCGTCTTGAGGTAGACGGTGCCCGCCGCCGAAAGCCCCGCGCCCGACAGCAGCTCGGGCACCACCTCGGCCAGCGGACGGATCGCGTCCGCCTCGGCCAGCACGATCGCCTGCTGCCCGCCGTCGGCCTCCACGACCAGCCGCAGACCGTTCTGCTTGGCGACCCGGCGCGCGGCCGAGGCGCTCGGCTGGAAGCCCAGCACCTTGCTCAGCACGGCCGTGACCGGCTCGGCACCGTGCTCGGCCACCTCGACCACCGGCAGGTCGCCCACGTCGGTGAAGGACTTCTTCGAGAACTGGGCGACGAAACCGGCCCGGGCGGCCATCGCGGCCTCGACCCCGTAGAGCGCGGCCACGACCTCACCCGCGAGGACCTTCTTCAGGTCCATCGGGTGCAGCGAGCGCTCCTCGATCCGGGAGAGCGCCTGCTTGATCTCGGCGTCCGTCCACTCCGTCCACGCCTTCAGGTACGGCTCCATCAGCCGGTCCGGGACCGACATGATCTTGCCGAAGACGTCGTCGGCGGGGGCGGTCAGACCGACGTAGTTGCCCTTGGACTTGGACATCTTCGCGCCGGTGCCGTCGGTGCCCTCGATCAGCGGCATGGTCACCACGAGCTGCGGACGCTGCCCGCGCAGCTCCATCAGCTTGCGGCCCATCTGGAGGTTGAGCAGTTGGTCGGCACCGCCCAGCTCCACGTCGCAGTCCAGCGCCACCGAGTCCAGGCCCTGCGCGATCGGGTACATCAGCTCCGACATGGTCAGGCCCGAGCCCGCGGCGAGGCGGTTGCGGAAGTCCTCGCGCTGCAGCAGTTGCGAGACCGGCACCTGGTTGAGCAGGCCCAGCAGCTCCGGGAAGGTGAAGGGGGCCAGCCACTCGCTGTTCTGCCGGAAGCGGACCTTCTCGAAGTCGAAGAAGGGCCGCACCTGCTCGCGGTAGCCCGCGAGGTTCTTCTCGATGTCCTCGTCGGTCAGCGGCGGGCGCTCGGCCGTCCGGCCCGTCGGGTCGCCGATCTTGGCGGTGAAGTCACCGATCAGCAGCGTGACGTCGTGACCCATCCGCTGGAAGCGGTTGAGGACGATCATCGGCACGGTGTGGCCGAGGTGCACGTCGGCCGCCGTCGGGTCGATGCCCAGCTTGATGTGCAGCCGCTCGCCGGCGGCCCGGCGCTCGTCGATCCGCTCGGCCAGCTTGTCCGTGCCGGGCAGCACCTCCACCGCACGGCCGGCGATCAGCTCGGCCTGCTCCCGCGCCGAGAGGTCCGACAGGTCCAGATAACGCCGCGCCTTGGTCTCGGTGAGCAACCGCTCCACGGTCGAGTCGAGGGAGAGGTCCTGTGCGAGGAGCTCACTGGCGCGGGCGACGGATTCGCCGAGGCGTGTCATGGCGTTCCTGTGATCTGTAGCGGACGGTTGTCCCCGGCGCCCTGCGGGCACGGGGGCGGAACAGGTCGGTCGGGCGCCAGTCTATTCGGCCGTGCGCGCGGCACCCCTCCCGTACCGCCCCTCGCTCTCACACCCCCTTGCTCACGGAGCTCATGTGGAAGTCGGGCACCCGCAGCGCCGGCATCGCCGCCCGCGGGCACACCTTGACCAGGTCACGCGGCAGCGTGCGCTCGGTGCGGCCCGCCTCCACCGCCCGGGACAGCAGGTCCACCGGCGACTCGTTGAACCGGAAGTTGTTCACCTCGCCCACCGCCTCACCGTCCCGCACCAGCAGCACACCGTCCCGTGTCAACCCGGTGACCAACAGCGACGCCGGGTCCACCTCGCGGATGTACCAGAGCGAGGTGAGCAGCAGCTCCGGCCCGTCGTGCCCGCTCGCGGCGACCATCTCCTCCAGCGACCGGGCGCCGCCCGCCTCCAGGATCAGGTTGTCCGTGTACGGGGCGACGGGCAGGCCCGTCAGCGCGGCGGCGTGCCGGCCGGCGGTCAGCCGTTCCAGCACCCCGTCGCGGATCCAGTCCGTCGCGGCCAGCGGCAGCCCGCTGTCGAAGACCGACAACCGGGTGTCCGAACCGTCCGTCAGCACGAACGGCGCGCACTCCAGGCCCGGGGCGGACGGGTCGCTGCGCAGGGTCAGCGGCAGCCCGGACAGCTTCTCGCCCACCCGCGTCCCGCCGCCCCGGCGCGCGAACACCGTCCGGCCCTCCGCCGCGTCCCGCGCGTCCGCCCGCAACTGCTGGTAGCACACCAGGTCCGCGACGGCCGTCGGCGGCAGCAGCGTCGGGTACCGCCCGGCGGGCAGCTCGCTCCGGCCCCGGGCCGCCCAGGCCAGCCGCCGCGCCAGCTCCCCGTCCAGGTGCCGCGGGTCGACGCCGGCGAAGTCGTCGGTGGCCCGCGCCAGCCACGTCGAACCGGGGCCGCGCACGTCCTTGGCGTTCAGCTCGACCCGGCCCGTCGGCTGGTCGTGCCGCAACCGCAGCCCCGTGGAGGTCCCCAGGTAGGAGGTGACCATCTGGTGCCGGGCGTAGCCGTACAGCTCGCGGCCCTCGGCCCGGGCCCGGGCGAAGGACTCGCCGAGCGCCGGGGCGAACCCGTCGAACACGGCGGCGGACGTCTCGGCCGGCGGCTCCCCGAACGCGGGGGAGTGCGGCACGCCCGTCACCAGGGGCCGCGCGTCGTCGGCCGGCCCCGCCCCGCGCGCCGCCTCCTCGGCGGCCCGCACCAGCGACTCCACGTCGGCGACCGTCACCGACGAACCCGACACCACCCCGGCGGCCGTGCCCCGCGCCCCGGCCACGGTCGCGATCACGGTCACCGCACGCCCGCGGGCGGTGCCGTTGGTGGTCAGCGCGTTGCGCGCCCAGCGCAGATCGGCCGACGAGCGCTCGGCGACGATCACCGCGCACGCGTCGGCACGGGAGAGCGAGAGGGCCCGCTCCACGATCTCCTGCGGCCTGCTCCGACGTGCTGTCACGTGTGGGCTCCCCTCGTCGTCCCGGTTCCGTACGCTTCCCCGACGCGCCTCACCGGCCCGCCTCCCGCACCGTGTTGAGCACGTTCACCCCGCGGAACAGCGCCGACGGGCAGCCGTGCGACACCGCCGCGATCTGCCCCGGCTGCGCCTTGCCGCAGTTGAACGCCCCGCCCAGCACATAGGTCTCCGGCCCGCCCACGGCGGTCATCGAACCCCAGAAGTCCGTGGTGGTCGCCTGGTACGCCACGTCCCGCACCTGGCCCGCGAGCCGCCCGCGCTCGATCCGGAAGAAGCGCTGGCCCGTGAACTGGAAGTTGTACCGCTGCTGGTCGATCGACCAGGACCGGTTGCCGACGACGTAAATCCCGCGGTCCACGCCCGCGATCAGCTCCTCGGTGGACGGCCCGTCCGGCGCGGGCCGCAGCGAGACGTTGGCCATCCGCTGCACCGGGATGTGCGACGGCGAGTCGGCGTAGGCGCAGCCGTTGGACCGGCCGAGGCCGTGCAGCCGGGCGATCCGGCGGTCGAGCTGCCAGCCGACCAGGATCCCGTCCTTGACGATGTCCCAGGCCTGGGCGGCCACTCCCTCGTCGTCGTAGCCGACGGTCGCCAGCCCGTGCTCGGCCGTCCGGTCGCCGGTGACGTTCATCAGCGGCGAGCCGTAGACCAGCTTGCCCAGCAGGTCCGGGGTGGCGAACGAGGTGCCCGCGTACGCCGCCTCGTAGCCGAGCGCCCGGTCCAGCTCGGTGGCGTGCCCGATCGACTCGTGAATGGTCAGCCACAGGTTGGACGGGTCGATCACCAGGTCGTACGCGCCCGGCCGCACGCTCGGCGCGCGGACCTTCTCCGCCAGCAGCTCCGGCAGCTCGGCCAGCTCCGCGTCCCAGTCCCAGCCGGTGCCCGTCAGGTACTCCCAGCCGCGGGCCGTCGGCGGGGCCAGGGTGCGCATCGACTCCACGCCGCCCGCCGGGTCCACGGCCAGCGCCGTGAGCTGCGGGTGCACCCGGACGCGCTGCTGCGTGGTGACCGTGCCCGCCGTGTCCGCGTAGAACTTGTTCTCGTGGACGGCGACCAGCGACGCGTCGGCGTGCGCCACCCCGTCGGCGGCCAGCAGCCGCGCGCTGAAGTCGGCCAGCAGCGCGGTGCGCTCCGCGGCCGGTACGCCGAACGGGTCCTGTTCGTAGGACGACACCCAGGTCCGCTCCGCGTGCACCGGCTCGTCCGCCAGCTCCACCCGCTCGTCCGAACCGGCCGAGGCCGTCACCTTCCCCGCCAGTCGGGCCATGGCCACGGCCTGGCCGGCCACCCGGGCGGCGGCGTCCATCGTCAGCTCCGTGCCGGCGGCGAAACCCCAGGCTCCGCCGTGCACCACCCGCACCGCGTACCCCAGGTCCGTGGTGTCCGCGGACCCGGCGAGCCGTGCGTCGCGCAGCCGCCAGGTGGCGTTGCGCACCCGTTCCAGCCGGAAGTCGGCGTGGTCGGCGCCCAGCGCGCGGGCGCGGGCGAGGGCGGCGTCGGCGAGCGGGCGCAGGGGCAGTGCGAGGAATGACGCGTCGATGGCGTGCGGCACGGAACCTCCCGGGGTCGTCGCCGAGCATCATGCCCATCTCCCGGCCCGGTTCCGCAGGAGATTCTGTAGAGATCCAACAGGTACCGGCCACACCACCTGTCAGTGCCCGATTGTCGCCCCGGCGACCTCTACCGATACGTTCGTACAGTCCAGCTCCGTCTCTGCACGGATTCATCGAGGGAAGGGTGATCCTTTGAGCCGCTCGGTTCTCGTCACCGGAGGAAACCGGGGCATCGGCCTCGCCATCGCACGCGCGTTCGCCGACGCGGGCGACAAGGTCGCCGTCACCTACCGCTCGGGCGAGCCGCCGGCGGACTTCCTGGCGGTGAAGTGCGACATCACGGACCCGGAGCAGGTCGAGCAGGCGTTCAAGGAGATCGAGGAGAAGCAGGGCGCGGTCGAGGTGCTGGTGGCCAACGCCGGCGTCACCCGCGACCAACTGCTGCTCCGCATGTCCGAGGAGGACTTCACCTCGGTCGTGGAGACCAACCTCACCGGGACCTTCCGCGTCGTCAAGCGCGCCACCCGGCCCATGCTGCGCGCCCGCAAGGGCCGCGTGGTGCTGATCTCCTCCGTGGTGGGCCTGCTGGGCTCGGCCGGCCAGGCGAACTACGCGGCGTCCAAGGCCGGCCTCGTCGGCTTCGCCCGCTCCGTCGCCCGCGAGCTGGGCTCCCGGAACATCACCGTCAACGTCGTCGCGCCCGGGTTCGTGGACACCGACATGACGCGCGTGCTCAGCGACGAGCAGCGCGCGGGGATCGTGGCCAACGTTCCGCTGGGCCGCTACGCGCAGCCCGAGGAGATCGCCGCCTCGGTCCGCTTCCTCGCCTCCGAAGAGGCCGCATACATCACCGGAGCCGTCATTCCTGTCGACGGCGGATTGGGCATGGGTCACTGAACACCATGAGTGGAATCCTCGCAGGCAAGCGCATCCTGGTCACGGGTGTCCTCACCGAGCAGTCGATCGCCTTCCAGGCCGCCAAGGTGGCCCAGAACGAGGGCGCCGAGGTCGTCCTGACCGGCTTCGGCCGGCTCTCCCTGGTCGAGCGCATCGCCAAGCGGCTCCCGAAGCCCGCGCCGGTGATCGAGATGGACGTCACCAACCAGGAGCACCTCGACGGCCTCGCCGGCAAGGTGCGCGAGCACATCGGCGACGAGGTGCCGCTCGACGGCATCGTGCACTCGATCGCCTTCGGCCCCCAGGGTGCCTTCACCTTCCTGGACGCCACCTGGGAGGACGTCTCCACGGCCGTCCAGGTCTCGGCGTACTCCTACAAGTCGCTGGCCATGGCGCTGCTGCCGCTGATGCGCGAGGGCGGCTCCATCGTCGGCCTCACCTTCGACGCCCAGATCGCCTGGCCGAAGTACGACTGGATGGGCGTCGCCAAGGCCGCGCTGGAGAGCACCAACCGCTACCTCGCCCGTGACCTGGGCCCCAAGGGCATCCGCTGCAACCTGGTCTCGGCCGGCCCGATCAAGTCCATGGCCGCCAAGTCCATCCCGGGCTTCGAGGAGCTCGCGGACGTCTGGAACCACCGCGCCCCGATCGGCTGGGATCTGGCCGACCCGGAGCCGGCCGGCCGCGGCGTCGTCGGCATGCTGTCCGACTTCTTCCCCCGCACCACGGGCGAGATCGTGCACGTCGACGGTGGCGTGCACATGATGGGCGCGTGACGCGCACGACGTTCTGAGGGACGCAGCAGAGGGCCGCGGTCGGAGACCGCGGCCCTCGCGCGTCCCCGGCTCCACCCAGCCCGTCCGGCGTTGGAGGACAACCGCGCGGAGCCGCGGTTTCGGGGGTGCGGGGGCCGGCCCCCGCGAGAAACGGTGAGAGGGAGGGACAGGGGCACACCGCACGGGCCGCAGGCCCGACTCGTGAAGCGAGCCGTCCACCCCCACACTGAGAGAACCGCACCACCGTGGGAGGAGGTACGGCAGTGATACGCACCCCCGCACACCACACCCATCACACCCACACCCACCGCCGCCTCACGGCCAGAACCGCCACCCTCCTGCTGCTGGCCACAGCCCTGGCGGCCCCCGCCACCCCGGCCCCCGCGCAGTCGGCCCTCGCACAGCCGGCCCCCGCGCAAGCCGAGTGCCACACCCACGTCCGCGGCTCCCACGCCACAGCGGACTGCTACAACGGCAACGCCACCCCCGACCGCGTCCAGCTCCACCTCCGCTGTGCCCACTGGTGGGACCCGGCCATGGACACGGCCCCGGCGGCCGTCGATCCCACCCGCCACGTCACCCTCTCCCAGCGCTGCTGGCTGCGCATAAGGGAGGCATGGGTGAGTCACACCGCGGGATGACCGCCGTGCGCACCCCCGTCCCGCGCCCTCTCCCGCAGCACGTACGGATGCTCACCGGCCTCCGCGGCGGCGGTCGCCGCGTCCCCGGCCCGGATGGCCTCGACCAGCCGGCCGTGGTCGGTCAGCGTCCGGGGCCGCGGCTCGGCGCCGACGTCCGCACGCAGGAACTCCCGCACGACGACGCCGAGATCGGCGTAGAGCGCGGCCAGTACCTCGTTGTGCGCCGCGGCGACGACAGCGGTGTGGAACGTCGCGTCGGCCTCGACGAACCGTTCCAGATCACCGGACCGCCACGCTTCCGAGCGCCGCCGCAGCAGGAGGTCCAGTGCGTCCAGATCCGCGGCCGTACGCCGCTCCGCCGCCAGGGCCGCGGCCTTCGTCTCCAGAGCGCTGCGCAGTTCCGCGACGTGCCGCGGGTCGGCCCGGGCGAAGCGCCGGCTCATCACCCCGGCCAGTTCGCTGGTGGCGACGACGTACGTACCGGAGCCCTGCCGGATCGCGAGCAGCCCGTTGTGCGCGAGGGCGCGCACGGCCTCGCGCACGGTGTTGCGCGCGACACCGAGCCGTTCGACCAGCTCGGGCTCGGTGGGGATGCGGGAGCCGACCGGCCACTCGCCGGAAGCGATCTGGGTCCGCAGTTGAGCGATCACCTGGTCGACCAAGGGTGCCTTGTGAGGCGAAGTCAGCGGCATGGCACTCCATTCATCCCATGATTCTATGATTGGCTGTATGACAGGTGCAGCGGGCAAGGAGCCCACGACGGCCACGACCCCCGGCGGAACGTCCCCCCGCATCGTGACAGGAGCCGCGCGGCGGCCCGCTCCACCCCGGCGACGGCGGTTCCTCGCCCTCGGCCTGGTGCTGGCGGCCCTCAACCTCCGACCCGCCGTCACCGGTCTCGGTTCCCTCATGGAGGAGGTACGCGACGGGCTCGGCATGAACGGCACCGTCGCCGGACTGCTCACCTCCATCCCGTCCCTCTGCTTCGCGGTCCTCGGCCCCGCCGCCCCCCGGCTGGCCCGCCGCTGGGGCCCGGCGGCCGTCGTCTGCGCCGGCCTGGCGGCCATCGCCACCGGGCTGGCGCTGCGCCCGTTCGCGGGCGGCGTCGTGGGGTTCCTGCTGCTCAGCGCGTTGGCACTGGCCGGTATCGCAGTGGGCAACGTGCTCATGCCGGTGGTGGTGAAGCGCTGGTTCCCGGACCGCGTCGGCCCGCTGACCGGCCTGTACTCCATGGCGCTCACCGGCGGCGCGGCCGTCACCGTCGCCAGTACCGTGCCGCTGACGGACGCGATGGGCGGCGGCTGGCGCCCGGGCCTCGCCGTCTGGGCCCTGCTCGCCGTCGCCGCCGCGCTGCCGTGGGCGGTCATCGCCCGCCGGCCGGACGAACGTCCGGGGCACGACGCGGAGGGGCGGCCGGGCGGGACCGGCGCGCGAGGGGAGAGCGCGGAGCGAGGAGCCGCCCCCGTCCCACAGGCCCCTCAGAGCGCCGACGCCACCGCGGACACGCCCGCCGTACGCGCTCCGCGTATCACCAGCAGCCCCACCGCCTGGGCCCTGGCGGTCTTCTTCGGCCTCCAGGCCACCGGCGCCTACGTCGCCATGGGCTGGATGCCCCAGATCTTCCGCGACGCGGGCGTCCCGGCCTCGACCGCCGGGCTGCTGGCGGCGGTGACGATGCTGATGGGCGTCCCGTTCTCCTTCCTGCTGCCCCGCTTCGCGGCCCGGATGCGGAACCAGGGGGCGCTGGTCGTGGCCCTGGTCGCCTGCGGTCTGGTGGGGTACGCGGGGCTGTGGCTCGCACCGGTGGGCGGCGCCTGGGCCTGGGCGGTGCTGCTCGGCATCGCCAACGGCTCGTTCCCGCTGGCCCTGACGATGATCGGGATGCGTGCGCGGACCGGCGGCGGTGTCGTCCGACTGTCCGCGTTCGCCCAGAGCGTCGGGTACCTCATCTCCATTCCCGGGCCGCTGCTGGTGGGCCGGCTCTACCAGCAGACCGGCGGCTGGGGCCTGCCGATCGCCCTGCTGGCCGCGCTGCTGGTCCCTCAGGCCGTCGCCGGCGTGCTGGCCGGGCGGAACCGGAGCGTCGAGGACGAGCTCCGGCTCCCTTGACCCGCCTCGATCCGTCCTGACCCGACGCGCCCTGACCCGACCCGACCTGACCTGACCCGTCCCGACCTGACCTGACCCGTCCCGACCTGGCCTGCCTCGACCCGCCGCCCGATCCGGCGCCACGGCTTCCCGGCACCCCCGCCGCGAGCCCGACGCCGTTCCGGGCGGCGGGTCGCGCCGACCCCGGTGCCCGGCCGAGGACCGGGGCTGCGACACTGGGTTCCATGCCCGTTCTCGAACCCAACCCCCAGAACGGTCAGAAGACGCTTCTGACCATCCTCGGCGCGATGCTCGGCATCACCATCGTCATCGGCATCATCGCGACCATCGCCGCCGGCTGATCGAGCGACGATCGGCCGACGCACGCTCCCCCCACCCCCCGGGGGGTGGGGTTAACCCCCGTCCCCTAGGGGGTGTATCTCCGGGGTAAGTGGGTGGCTTTCCGGATGGGATATCAGGGGTCCCGCTCCGTAGATTCGTAGTGCACCGCGACGCGGCGGTGCACCGGACCCACGGAGGAGATCATGCTCGCCGGCAGGCACGCCCCCACCCGAGACACCGCGCGGACCCGCCTGCCGTGGTGGGCCGCGGTGCTGCCCGCCCTGGCCTTCACCGCGCTCTTCCTCCTGCTGGCCGTCCCCGTTCCGGAGGCCTCCGCGGCCCAGGCGGCGGAGAGCGACCGTGCCGCGGCGCCGAGCCCCGTCGCGCAGGTCGTCCGCGTCGCCCGGGACACCCTGGAGCACTGGATATCGTGAAGCGTTACCCCGAGGAGGGCAAGCCTCCCAACACCCCGCGCCTCACGGCTGGTTTCATGCGAAGCTGGACGGCATGAGCGCCGACATCACCCGCAGGATCGTCCTCTTCCGCCACGCCAAGGCCGAATGGTCCGACGTCGACGACCACGAGCGACCGCTCGCCGACCGCGGGCGCAAGGACGCTCCCGTCGCGGGCCGCTGGCTCGCCGGCTCGGGTGTCGCGCCCGACCTGGCCCTGTGTTCGACGGCGGCCCGCACCCGCGAAACCTGGAAGCTCGCCGTCTCCGAGCTCCCCCAGCGCCCCCGGACGGTGTACGAGGAGCGGCTGTACGAGGCGTCGCTCGGCGAGCTGATCGCCCTGCTCAACGAGGTGTCCGACGAAGTGGGCGACCTCATCGTCGTGGGGCACAACCCGGGTATGCACGCCCTGGCGGACGCCCTCTCGGGCGAGGCCGAGGGGGACCTGCTGGCCCGAATGAACCGTTCGGGGTACCCCACCTCGGCCATGGCGGTGATCACTTTCACCGGTTCGTGGAAGAGCGTCGAGCACGGGGTCGGCCGCCTGGCCGCCTTCTGGACGCCGCACGCCTGACGTAACCCCGTGGACCCGTAAGGAACCCCAGGCGGGGCCGGAGACGGAGGCCGGCACCCATGCGGGTGTCCGCCGTCCACCCGGCGCCGGCCGACGGAGCGGCATCAGCGGCACCGGCGGCGGGGAAGCGAGGGAGTGGGGGAGCGGGGAAGCGGACGAGTGACACCCCGGTGTCACTCGTGCGTGTTGGCCGCCTCCACCTCTTCGCGGGTGACGCCCAGCAGATACAGCACCGTGTCCAGGAACGGCACGTTCACCGCCGTGTGCGCCGCCTCCCGCACCACCGGCTTGGCGTTGAAGGCCACACCCAGGCCGGCCGCGTTGAGCATGTCGAGGTCGTTCGCGCCGTCGCCGATCGCCACGGTCTGGGAGAGCGGCACTCCGGCCTCGGCGGCGAACCGGCGGAGCAGCCGTGCCTTGCCCGCCCGGTCCACGATCTCGCCGGTGACCCGGCCGGTCAGCCGGCCGTCCACGATCTCCAGCGTGTTGGCCGAGGCGAAGTCCAGGCCCAGCCGCTCCCGCAGATCGTCCGTGACCTGCGTGAAACCGCCGGAGACCACGCCCACCTGGAAGCCCAGCCGCTTCAGGGTGCGGATCAGGGTCCGCGCCCCCGGCGTGAGCTGCACCTCCGCGCGCACCTTGTCCACCACCGACTCGGGCAGCCCCTCCAGGAGCGCCACCCGCGCGTGCAACGACTGTTCGAAGTCCAGCTCGCCGCGCATCGCGCGGGCGGTCACCTCGGCCACCTCGGCCTCACAGCCCGCGTGGGCCGCGAACAGTTCGATGACCTCGTCCTGGATCAGCGTCGAGTCGACGTCCATCACCACCAGGCGCTGCGCCCGCCGCTGCAACCCGGCCGCCACGACGGCCACGTCCACCCCGAGCCTCGCCGCCTCGATCGCCAGCGCGGTACGCAGCTCCTCCGTCCCGGCACCGGAGACCGCGAACTCCACCGCTGTCACGGGGTATTTGGCGAGGCGGAAGATACGGTCGATGTTGCCGCCGGTGCCGGTGATACGGGCCGCGATGGCGGCCGTGGACTCCGCGGTGAGCGGGTGCCCCAGCACGGTGACGTGGGAACGGCCCGTGCCACGCGGCCTGTTGTCACCCCGGCCCGAGATGATCTCCGTCTGGAGGTGCATGGACTCGGCCCAGCTATGCACGGTCGCCCGCAGGCCGCCCTCGGCCGCGGGGCCTCCGGCGGGCGCGGTGACGAGCGCGCACAGGGTGATCCGGCCCCGGGTGACGACCTGTTCGATGTCCACGACGTCGACCGCGTAGGCGGCGAGCGTGTCGAAAAGGCCGGCGGTGATGCCCGGCCGGTCCTTTCCGAAGATCTTGACGAGGAGGGTGGGCACGTCGTCACCGGCGGCGGGGGTGACGGGCGGGGGCAACGGTGCGCTCATGGTCCTTCTACCGTATCCGGTGCCCGAGAGGCGGTCGCAGGGGGAGGCGTGCGGCGGGACGACTGTTCACCGCGCGGCTACCGGCGCGGCGGCCGCCCGTCCGGGCCCGGCCACCTCCGGGGTGCCGGTGGCGGAGGAGGCGGCGGCGGGGGCGGACTCCCATACGGACGGCGCGGACGCCCCCGCGACGAGCCGGAAGAGGGACCGGAAGGACCACCGGAAGGACCACCCGGCGCGGTGACGGACCAAGGATCGACCGGATGCCCCGCCCCCGCCCCCGCCGAAGCACCGGGTTTTGCCCCGGGTCCGGACCTGGACTCGGCCCCGGACGGGGACCCGGACTCAGGTCCGTTCCCTGACCCAGACCCTGTCCCTGGCCCAGATCCAGATCCGGTCCGAGACCTAGCTCCGGACTCAGGCCCGGGCTCGGACCCAGACCCGGACCCAGACTCAGACTCGGACCTGGACCCGGATTCGGGCTTGGACTCGGACCCAGACTTGGACTCAGGCCCGGGCCCAGACCCGGACCCAGACTCAGGCCTGGACCCGGATTCGGGCCCAGACCCGGACCCAGACTCAGACCCGGGCCTGGACCCGGGCCCGGACCTAGGCCCGAGCCCAGACCGAGACCTGGACCCGGACTCAGATCCGGGCCTGGGCCCGGGCTCAGGCCCGGACCCATACCTAGACCCAGCCCCAGCCGCAGCCTCAGATTCGGAACCAGCCCGGGAGCCGGGCCGCGGACGCAGGTAAGGGTTGGTCTCGTCCCGCGCCGGCCGATAGCCGGGCGACGGCCGGTGCGGCCCGGGCACGTCCCCCGGCGCCCTGCCGGATGGGCCCCCCGGCGCCCCGCCGGAAGGGCCTCCCTGCGTCCCGCCGCTCGGATTCCCCTGCGTCCCGCCGGCTGGGCTCCCCGGCCTCCCGCCGCTCGGATTCTCCAGCCTCCCGCCGGATGAGCCCCCTGGCGTCCCGCCGGGCGGATGCCCCGTCGTCCCGCCGGCCGCATTCCCCAGCGTCCCGCCGCTCGGATCCCCCGGCTCCCCGCCGGCCCCCTTCGCCCACCCGTACCCGGCCTCACCGTGGCCGGAGCCGTTCCACTCATCGGCCCGCCCGGTTCCCGCCTCCCCTGTCTCCCAATTCTCCCGTGGCTCCCATGCCTCCCGCCCCCACCCGCCTTCCCTCTCCTCCGCCTTCTCCTCCGTCCTCTTTTCCTTCCTCTCCTCTTCCCGCCGCGCGTACGCCGCCGCCCCTCGCCCCGCGGCTCCCGTGGCGCAGGCGAGCAGCCCGCCCATCGTCCCGGCCGTGAGGCCCCATGCCGCTCCCAGGAGCACCGCGAGGAGCGCGTTGCCGCGCAGGTCGAGCCCGGCGCCCACCGCGTCGACGCCCAGTACCGAAAGCGCCGCGTCCGCCTTCACCCGCGTCGCCAGGACGAGCAGGGGCAGTGCCACGGCCGTCGCCGCGCCCAGCGCGAGGCCGCACCGGCCCGCGTACGCCGCAGCCGCAGCCACCGCACCCCGCGCGCGCCCCGCCCCCCGCGCGCGCCCCGCGCCCCGCGCCGCCCGCACCCCCCGGGGCGTCCGCACCGCGGTGAGCACTCCGGCCAGGAGTACGGCCACCGCGCAGGCGACCGCCAGCAGCCACACCCGCCCGTCGTACTCCGCGAGCCGGGCCACCGTGACCGGCCGGTCGGTGCCTCCGGCCAGCAGGTCGTCCAGCGGGTCGGGGAGCACTTTCGTCAGGGACCCGGCGGCCCGGCCGTGCCAGGGCACGAAGAGGCCGAGGGGCAGTCCGAGCCACACCCCGTTCGGCGCCCCGAGCAGCGCGCCGCCCAGGACCCGCCGGGGGTGGTCGTCGCCGGCCGCCGCGACCAGCGCCGCGGCCCAGCCGGCGGCGACGGTCAGCACGAGGACGGAGCACAGCGCCGAGGCCGCCGGCCGTACCGTCCGGTGCAGGGCGCCGGCTCCGGGGGGCAGCGGGGCCCGGCGCGCGGCGAGTACGGCGACCAGCAGTACCGCCGCCACCCAGACCGCGCCGCCCAGCAGGGAGGGCCCGGTCCGCACCGAGAAGCCGATGTCCGCCTTGGCCCGGGCGAGGTCGGCCAGCCGGTCGGCGAGGCCGCCTCCGATGTCCCCGATGTCGCCGATGTCCCCGACGCCGGGGATCTCCAGTTTCGGGCCGTGTCGCGCCGCGTCACCGAGGCCGAGCCCTTCGCCCTGAAAGGTGAGAATGGAGGAGCCGGCCCACGCCAGCCCGCCGACCAGCAGCAGGAACACCGCGACCACCGACCCGGCACGCAGCGCGAGTTCACGCCCGCCGATCACCGGCCCCGCCGCCCGCAGCGACCGGGCGAACGACCAGCCGAGCACCAGCGCGCCCACCAGGCTCACCCCGAGGGGCATCAGCTCGATGGTGGTGTGCGCGTCGGCGCCCCGGATCCCGAACGCGTCCAGGGCCCCCGAGGGTGCGACGGACCCGCCGACCGCGAGGACGGTCACCGCGGCCGTCATCGGCCCGAGCTCCCCGGCCGCGTCCGCGCCCAGGAGGTGCAGCCCCAGGGCCGCGACCCCCGCCATGGCGAGGAAGGCCCAGCCCACTCCCGCCACCGCGAAGACGATCATGTGGATCCCCCGCGCGGGACGCCGTCCGCTGGTGATGGTCATCACGGCCCCCCGGTCCGCCTCCGCCCCGGCCCCATGCCCGCGGAGTGAGTGACTCCCGCGCGGCCGTGGGTGATTACCACTCTCCGGTGGTGTTTCCGGCACGTCAACGGCGCCCGGGAGGCGGGGGGCGCCCGTCCCCGACTTTCGATCGGGGACTGTGCCTGAAATAGTTCCTCCCGATGTTCGCCATCCCTAGACTCCCTGTGCAGGGGGTACATCGGGGGACAAGTAGTGGGGCATGGAGTGCCTGAACTCGTACTGGAATTGAATGGACAGACCTGGACGCTCGATCCGTCCCGGTCGTACACCCTCGGACGCGATCCGCAGGGCGACATGGTGCTGGAGGACGCCAGGGTCTCGTGGCGGCACGCCATCGTCCGCTGGAACGGGCGCAGTTGGGTGCTCGAGGATCAGGGCAGCACCAACGGCACCTATGCGCAGGGGCAGCGGGTCCACCAGGTGGAGATCGGCCCCGGCTCGGTCGTCCACCTGGGCAACGCGACCGACGGTCCGCGGCTGAGCGCCGCCGGTGCCGCCGCGGCGCCCGCCGCCGGTGACCTGTACAGCGCGCAGACCGCGCTGGCGGCCCAGCCGGGCCACGCGGCGCCCGCGCCGCAGCAGCCGGCCCCGGGCATGTGGCAGCAGCCCCCGCACGGCGGACCCCAGCAGTACCCGCAGCAGCCGCAGTACCAGCAACCCCACGGGGGCTGGCAGCAGCCGCAGGCCGCCGCCCAGGCGCCGTGGCAGCAGCCCCAGCAGGCGCAGCAGCCCCAGCCCCACATCCCGCACCAGGCGTCCTCGCCGGAGCAGGACCGGCCGGGCCAGGGCGCGGGAGCCGGTGCTCCGCCCGTCTACGGCGACCGCAGCCCGACGACGTTCCACCAGCTCGCCCAGGGCCGGGTGATGCGCATCGGTCGTGCGCTGGAGAACGAGCTGGTCGTCGCCGACCTCCAGGTCTCCCGCTACCACGCCGAGTTCCGGGCCACCTCCGACGGCCGTTTCGAGATCGTCGACCTGGGCAGCCACAACGGCACCTACGTCAACGGCCAGCCGGTCCGGCAGCAGATCATCGGCCCGCAGGACATCGTCGGCGTCGGTCACTCCACGTTCCGGCTCGTCGGCGACCGGCTGGAGGAGTTCGTCGACACCGGCGACGTCTCCTTCTCGGCCCGCCACCTGACCGTCACCGTGGACGGCGGCAAGCAGATCCTCAAGGACGTCTCCTTCGGCGTCCCCGAGAAGTCGCTGATCGCCGTCATCGGCCCGTCGGGATCCGGCAAGTCCACCCTGCTCAAGGCGCTGACCGGCTACCGGCCCGCCAACCAGGGTGACGTCCTCTACGACAACCGGAACCTGTACAAGCAGTTCGCCGAGCTCCGGCAGCGCATCGGTCTGGTTCCGCAGGACGACATCCTGCACAAGGAGCTCACCGTCCGGAAGGCGCTCCGCTACGCCGCCAAGCTCCGCTTCCCCGGCGACACCGCGCCCGCCGAGCGCGAGGCCCGCATCGACGAGGTGCTCCGCGAGCTCAAGCTCGACGTCCACAAGGACAAGAAGGTCACCTCGCTCTCCGGCGGCCAGCGCAAGCGCGTCTCCGTCGCCCTGGAGCTGCTGACCAAGCCGTCGCTGATCTTCCTGGACGAGCCGACCTCGGGCCTGGACCCGGGCATGGACCGCGACGTGATGCAGTTGCTGCGCGGCCTCGCCGACGACGGCCGCACGGTCCTGGTCGTCACCCACTCCGTCGCCGAGCTGGCCCTCTGCGACAAGCTGCTGGTCATGGCCCCCGGCGGCTCCGTCGCCTACTTCGGCCCGCCCGAGGAGGCGCTCAACTTCTTCGGCTACGAGACCTGGGCCGACGTCTTCTCGGCGTTCGAGAACTACCGCGACTACGACTGGGCGGGCCGCTGGAAGGGCTCACAGCACTACCAGATGTACGCCGCGGACATCGACGCCGTCGCCCCGCAGTCGGTCCACGTCCAGCCGCAGATGGTCCGGCCGCACAAGGCCCAGAGCTGGGGCTCCCAGTTGTGGACGCTGATGCGCCGCTACGTCTCGGTCATCGCCTCCGACCGCGGCTTCATGGGCCTGATGCTCATCCTGCCCGCCGTCCTCGGCGGCGTGAGCTGTGTGATCCCGTCCGACTTCGGGCTCTCGGCGCCCCCCAAGGGCCACAACCAGGACGCCGGCACGATCATGCTGATCCTCGCGGTCGGCATGTGCTTCTCCGGAGCCGCCAACTCCGTCCGTGAGCTCATCAAGGAACGGGTGATCTACGAGCGGGAACGGGCGGTCGGCCTCTCCCGGTCCGCCTACCTGATGTCCAAGGTCATCGTGTTGGGCGCGATCACCGCGGTGCAGGGCGTGATCATCTGTGCCATCGGCTTCTCCGTCCGGAAGCTGCCCGCGGAGGGCCTGATCCTCAAGGCGCTCCCGGCCGCCGAGCTCTGCCTGGTGATCATCGGGCTGGGCTTCACCTCGATGATGATCGGCCTCGTCATCTCCTCCCTGGTGAAGACCGCGGAGAAGACCATGCCGCTGCTGGTGATGTTCGCGATCGTCCAGGTCGTCTTCACCGGCATCATGTTCAAGGTCTACGACGCCCCCGGTGTCGAGCAGGTCGCCTGGCTGATGCCCTCCCGCTGGGCCATCGGCGCCGCCGGCGCCACGCTGGACCTCTCCCACCTCATGGCGCCCTTCGACAAGAACGACCCGACCAACCTCGACCCGCTCTGGGAGCACAGCGTCGCCCAGTGGGGCATCGACCTGTTCGTCCTCCTCGCGCTCGGCGTCGCCTGCGGCTTCGCGGTCGCCCGACTGCTGCGCCGGCACGAACCCGAGGTCATGCGGAAGTAACGCGAAAGGCCATCGGGAAAAGCGGGAATCCCCGATGGGAATTGCGACGGCAAAAAGGGCGGTGGCACCCGGGAAACCGGGTGTCACCGCCCTTTTCGTATGGCGTCTTCGGTCGGCTCAGTAGGCCGAGTTGACGTTGTCCATCGAGCCGTAGACCGCGGCCGCGTAGTTGCAGGCGGCGGTGATGTTGGCGACCGGGTCGTAGATGTCCCAGGAGGTGCCCTCGACGTGGTACGCCTTGAAGGTCGGGTCGATCACCTGGAGCAGGCCCTTGGAGGGGATGCCCGCGGCGGCGTTCGAGTCCCAGTTGTTGATGGCCTGCGGGTTGCCCGTCGACTCCCGCATGATGTTGCGGTAGATGCCGTCGTAGCTGCCCGGGATGCCCTTGGCCTTCATGATGTCCAGGGCCTCGCGGATCCAGCCGTCGAGGTTGTTCGCGTAGGCCTTCGGGGCCGGGGCGGCGGGCTTGGCCGGCGCGGCGGGCGCGGCCTGGACCGGCCGGCGCGCGGCGGACCGGCTCGCGGCCTCCTTCTCGGCGCGCTCCTTGTCGGCCTTGGCCTTCGCCTCGGCGGCGGCCTTCTTCTTGGCCTCGGCCTCCGCACGGGCCTTGCCCGCGGCGGTGTCCGACTGCTTCACCAGCTCGTCACGCTGGGCCGCGGTGTCGAACGCCTTGGCGTTCCACGCGACGGGCTTCACGCCGATCGCGGCCTGCTGCTCACCTTCGGAGGAGCCGCTCGGGACGACGGCGAGCGCCAGTGCCGCCACGCCGGCCGCGGCGATGCCCGCGGCGGAGAACTTGTGGACCTTGGTGAGACGGCTATAGCCGGAGACGGTGGAGCGCATGACTGTGCTGAACCTCTTCCAATCGCGTGAGTCGCAGTGGCCCGGATCGGCGCGGATGAAGCGCCGTTTCTCGATCTACGGCGCCCTGCGACGGGGCAATTGTTAGCGGCTGCAAAATGCGCTGGCAAAGGTGTGACGTACTATCCGACTTCGTTGTCGGCGCTTTCGGTGCGGCACCCCCGGCCGGGTCCCGCACCCGCTCAGCACCCCTCTTATGGCGGTTTTACGCTTCCACTACCGCGTGTCGTAGGTGATGTGCGTCCTATGCGCGGCGTCACACCGAGCAGCGCTCCGTCGCACTCGGTGTGACCGCCTCCGCACCGTGTGTACCGTGTTTTCGGACGCTCCCCAGGGCCGGCTCGCGGACCGGTGCGGGGGCAGGCCCGAGACCGGTCTCCGGACCGGCCCCGAGGCGTTCCGGGAGCCGTCACCCGGGGTCTTCCCGGGGCTCGCGCCGGACCCTTCCCCGGACCCGGCGGATCACACCTCGACCAGCACCTGGTCCAGACTCTTCCGCACCAGATCTGGCACCCGGCAGTCGTCCGCCGGATACCCCACCGGGATCACCGCGAACGCCTTCTCGTTCACCGGCCGCCCCAGCACCTCCCCGAGGAACCGCATCGGACTCGGCGTGTGCACCAGTGCCGCCAGTCCGGCCAGGTGCAGTGCCGACAGCAGCATCCCGACGGCGATGCCCACCGACTCGTCCACGTAGTAGTGCTTGCGCCGCTCCCCGTCCGGCCCCAGCCAGTACCGCTGCTGAAAGACCACGATCAGCGCCGGCGCGTCCGTCAGGTGCGGCTTCACCTCGTCCGTGCCCAGCGGCCGCAGCGCCGCCAGCCACTCCTCGCCGAGCCGCCCGGCGTACGAGACGCGCTCCTCCTCCTCAGCCGCCGCCCGGATCCGCGCCCGGACCTCGGGGTCCTTCACCAGGACGAACGTCCACGGCTGCTGGTGCGCCCCGGACGGCGCGGTGGCGGCGCACGCTATCGCGTCCCGCACCACGCGCTCCGGTACGGGATCGGTGGAGAACCGGCGCACGGTCCTGCGGCCCGCCATCCGCTCCCGCAGCTCGGCGGCGCGGGCGAGCGACTCCTCGGCGGGCATCCGCGCGGGCCGGTAGGGCACCGGCCGGTAGGGCTCGCCATGGGTGGGTGTCCACTGCACAGAGGTCGACATGGACCGAGTCTGGCGCCGGCAGGGCCCTTCGGCCTAGGGCGCGTGGCCCAACCTCCGGCCACCCGCGGCCCGATCCGCCGGTGGATCACCGCCGGTTACGGTGGCCGCATGAGCCAAGGCCCCCGCTCCGGCCTGCCCGCCGTGAGCACCGCGATCCTCGCCATGAGCAGACACCTGGAAGTCCGCGACGTCCTCAAGACCATCGTCGTCTCCGCCCGCGAACTCCTCGGGGCCCGGTACGCCGCCCTCGGGGTCCCCGACGACCACGGCGGCTTCGCCCAGTTCGTCGTCGACGGCGTCAGCGAGGAGGAGTGGAAGGCCATCGGCCCGCTGCCCCGCCAGCACGGCATCCTCGCCGCGATGCTCCAGGAGAAGGCGCCGCAGCGGCTGCCCGACGTCCGTGAGGACCCGCGCTTCGGCGGCTGGCCCGACGCCCACCCCGACATGTCCGATTTCATCGGCATGCCGATCGCCGACGGCGACGAGAACCTCGGCGTCCTCTTCCTCGCCAACCGGGCGGGGGAGGAGGGGACGCGGAAGTGCCCCCCGGGCGGCTGCGCCTTCACCGAGGAGGACGAGGAGCTCCTCTCCGTCCTCGCCCAGCACGCCGCCATCGCCCTGACCAACGCCCGCCTCTACGAGCGCAGCCGCGAGCTGACCATCGCCGGGGAGCGCGCCCGCCTGGCCCACGAGCTGCACGACGCCGTGGCGCAGAAGCTGTTCTCCCTGCGCCTGACCGCCCAGGCCGCCACCGCCCTGGTGGACCGCGACCCGGCCCGCGCCAAGGACGAGCTCCACCAGGTCACCCGGCTCGCCGCCGAGGCCACCGACGAGCTGCGCGCCGCCGTCGTCGAGCTGCGCCCGGCCGGACTGGACGAGGACGGGCTCGTCGCCACCCTGCGCACCCAGGTCAAGGTGCTCGACCGGGCGCACGCCGCGCACGTCTCCTTCTCCTCGCACGGCATGCGGGCCCTGCCGTCCGCCCAGGAGGAGGCACTGCTGCGGGTGGCCCAGGAGGCGCTGCACAACGCGCTGCGCCACTCCGGCGCCGCGCACGTCGACGTCACCCTCGCCCGGCGCGGGCAGGGCGCCGTGCTGCGGGTGGCCGACGACGGAAGCGGATTCGACCCCTCCGCGGTCCGGCGGGCCGGCCGGCACCTCGGCCTGGTCTCCATGCGCGACCGGGCCAACGGGGTCGGCGGCAGGCTGACGGTGGAATCGGAGCCCGGCGAGGGCACCGCGATCGAGATGGAGGTGCCCGGTGGCTGAAGAGAACGCACAGGGGAAACAGGGGGCCGCGAGCGACCGGACGATCCGGGTGCTGCTGGTCGACGACCACCAGGTGGTCCGCAAGGGGCTGCGCACCTTCCTGGAGATCCAGGACGACATCGAGGTCGTCGGGGAGGCCGGCGACGGCGCCGAGGGCGTGGCACGGGCCGAGGAGCTGTCGCCCGACGTGATCCTCATGGACGTGAAGATGCCCGGCACGGACGGCATCGAGGCGCTGCGCAGACTGCGCGCCCTGGACAGCCCGGCCCGGGTGCTGGTCGTCACCAGCTTCACCGAGCAGCGCACGGTGATCCCGGCCCTGAAGGCCGGCGCGGCGGGCTACGTGTACAAGGACGTCGACCCCGACGCGCTCGCCGGCGCCATCCGCTCGGTACACGCCGGGCACGTGCTCCTCCAGTCCGAGGTGGCCGGCGCGCTGCTGGCGCAGGACGACACGGGCGGCTCGCAGGGCCGGGGCAACGCGCTGACCGAGCGGGAGCGGGAGGTCCTCGCGCTGATCGCGGACGGCCGGTCCAACCGGGAGATCGCGCGGGCGCTGGTGCTGTCGGAGAAGACGGTCAAGACGCACGTCTCCAACATCCTGATGAAGCTCGACCTCGCCGACCGCACCCAGGCGGCCCTGTGGGCCGTCCGGCACGGCATCGGCGACTGACCGCCCGGCCGGCCGCGCGACGGACCGAGCCGTCACCGGAACGTCTCATTCCGGCGATTGATTCATGCGGTCGTGTGATTGTCGGGAGACCCCAGAAACCCGATCGGCGGTGGCCCGTTCTCCATGACGTAGCCGCGGCGGCTGGCCGCGGCAACGTTCCAGGAAGGTCAGAGGAAGAGTGAAGAACATGAAGAAGGCCGCTGCCGTCACGATCGCGGCCGGCGGTCTCGCCCTCGCCGGTGCCGGCATCGCGTCGGCCCACGGGGGAGCCCCGGCCGCCGGTGCCATCGCCAAGAACAGCCCCGGCGTCGTCTCCGGCAACGTCGTCCAGGTGCCGGTCACCATCCCGGTGAACCTCTGCAACAACACCGTCAGCGTGATCGGTTCGATGAACCCGACCCACGGCAACGTGTGCGTCAACGAGTAACCGACGCGTAACGGCGGCGTTCGGCAGGCGCTTCCGGACGGTCGGCCCCGCTTCGGCGGGGCCGGCTTCGAGGGTGATCAATCGTCCGAATGAGGGCAAACTCCGCGATCGGCGTGCCGTCGGCGGAGTGATGGCGTTCATCAGGGCGCGACTCCGTCACCGGGGCCGCGAGGTCACCAGCAAAGGAAGACACCCATGAACAGTGCCAAAAAGGCCGCCCTCGTCCTGGCCGCGGCAGGCGTAGCCGTCGGCGCTTCCGTCGGCACCGCAGCCGCGCACGACAGCGACGGTGCCACCGCCCACGGTGTCACCAAGGGCTCGCCCGGCGTCATCTCGGGCAACGTCATCCAGATCCCCCTGGACGTCCCGATCAACGCCTGCGGCAACACGGTCGACATCCTGCTCGGGATCCTGAACCCGACGTTCGGGAACGTCTGCGTCGTCAAGTGACACTCAGGAAGGCCCCGCGGACCACACGGCTCGCGGGGCCTCCCCCTGTCCGGACCCCGACCGGTCCTCTCCGGGCTACGGCCGGTCCCTTCCGGACCCCGGCCGGTCCGCACCGGACGGCAGCCGATCCCTTCCGGGCCACGACCGGCCCGCACCGGCCCGCGGCCGGTCCCGCCCGGGCTACGGCCGGTCCCGCTCCCGTCGCTCCACCGGCGCGTTGTACGCCGCCACCCGGGCCCGCCGGGCCGTCCGTTCCACCGGCCGCAGGGCCGCCGCCCGGGCCGCGATCTCCGACGCGCTCATCGCGCCGCCGTGCTCCCGGCCACCGCCGTCCCCCGTCCCGTACGCCAGGTCGACCAGCGCGCCCACCCGCTGCGCCAGCTCCAGTACCCGCGCCGCGCGCTGCGGGTATCCGGGGGCCAGGATCGCGCGGTCCCGTTCGGCCCGCGCCCGGTAGGCCTCCAGCGCGGCCCGGGCCACCGGGCCCGATCCCGCCACGTCGAGCCGTGTCAGCACCTCCGTCGCCTCGCGCAGCGCCTCGGCCAGCTCCCGCTCCGCCTCGCCGAGCGACGGCACGTCCGCGGGCGGCGCGTCGCGCACCGGCGCGCACCGCCAGACGACCTCCACGTGCAGGTCGGCGGCGTCCGACCCGGAACCCGCCGTCCGCACCTCGGGCACCAGCCCCACTCCCGCCTCGGGGGCCAGGACCGCCTCCTCCGCCTCGATGGCGAGCGCGTTGAACTCCGGCGGTCCGCTCAGCCCCAGCGGATGGCCCGGCACCGGCAGCGCCAGCCGCAGCCCGGTGGCCCCCAGCGCGCGCAGCCGGCCCAGGGCGAGGGTCAGCCCCACCGGGCCGGACTCGCCCGGCAGGCCGGTCACCCGGTGGATCGCGTCACTCCCCGTGATGTGGTGCGCAGCGTCATCAGGTGAGACATAACCGGCAAGAAGGGCGTTTCCCCACGCGGTGAGGCGCCCCGATCGATGTTCGTCGAGCATGGGCCCCAGCCTAGGGACCGGCGATGACGGCCGGTGGCGTAGGTTTTCCCTGGGGGCTGCGCCGACAGGCGCCAGCGACGACGAACTGCAATGGGAGACAACGCGCTCATGAGCGATGTGCTGGAACTGGTGGACGTATCCGTGGTCCGCGAGGGCCGGGCTCTGGTGGACCAGGTCTCCTGGTCGGTCAAGGAGGGGGAGCGCTGGGTCATCCTCGGCCCCAACGGCGCGGGCAAGACCACCCTCCTGAATGTCGCCTCCAGCTACCTGTTCCCGACCAAGGGCACCGCGCGCATCCTCGGCGAGAAGCTCGGCGCCGTGGACGTCTTCGAGCTGCGCCCGCGCATCGGCATCGCCGGCATCGGCCTGGCCGACAAGCTGCCGCGCAGCCAGACCGTCCTGCAGACGGTGCTCACCGCCGCCTACGGCATGACGGCCACCTGGCGCGAGGACTACGAGGCGGTGGACGAGCAGCGCGCCCGCGCGTTCCTCGACGTCCTCGGCATGACCGAGTACCTGGACCGCAAGTTCGGCACCCTCTCCGAGGGCGAGCGCAAGCGCACCCTCATCGCCCGCGCGATGATGATCGACCCCGAGCTGCTGATGCTGGACGAGCCCGCCGCGGGCCTCGACCTCGGCGGCCGCGAGGACCTGGTGCGCCGCCTCGGCCGGCTCGCCCGCGACCCGCTCGCGCCGTCCATGATCATGGTCACCCACCACGTCGAGGAGATCGCCCCCGGCTTCACCCACGTCCTGATGATCCGTCAGGGCAAGGTGCTCGCCGCCGGCCCCATCGAGCTCGAACTCACCTCCCGCAACCTGTCGAAGTGCTTCGGCCTCCCGCTGGTCGTCGAGAGCCGCGGCGACCGCTGGACCGCCCACGGCCTGCCGCTCTCCTGACCCCGCCGGGCTCCGCGGCCCCTCCTCCCGGGGGACCGAGGAGCCCTGTCGGTGACCGGGTCCCCGCGCCTACCATGACCACGTGAACACATGGGCGTGGTGGCTCGTGGCCGCCGTCGGTCTGGGCATTCCCCTGGTCGTCACCGCGATGCCGGAGTTCGGCATGCTGGCGATCGGGGCCGTCGCCGCCTCCGTCACGACCGCCCTCGGGGGCGGCATGGTGCTGCAGTTCGTCGTCTTCGCCGTCGTCTCCGTCGCCCTGATCGCCGTGGTGCGGCCGATCGCCAACCGGCAGCGCTCCGGCCGGCCCACGCACACCTCGGGTGTCGAGGCCCTGAAGGGCCGCCAGGCCGTCGTCCTGGAACGGGTCGACGGCCAGGGCGGACGCATCAAGCTGGCGGGCGAGATCTGGTCGGCGCGCTCCCTCGACGGTGAGCGGACCTACGAGGTGGGGGAGCAGGTGGACGTCGTCGACATCGACGGCGCGACGGCGGTGGTGATGTGAGGCGCCCGCCCGGAGTGGACGCCGCGTCGGCAACGGGCGTACGCACAGGGGCCGTACGACGGACGGCCGTCCACGGCGGAGGGGGAGCGGCGATGTGACGGATCCCGGTCCGGCACCTGCGCGGCACCGCCGGTTCTGACAGACTCCCTCAACACGCGGATCCCGTCCGAGCGACGGCCGGCCGACCCACGAGAAAGGCACGAGGAGCCACGACATGGCGATCATCATCGTCCTGATCATCCTGGTGGTGCTCGTCTTCATCGCCCTCATGAAGACAGTGCAGGTCATCCCACAGGCCAGCGCCGCCATCGTCGAGCGCTTCGGCCGCTACACCCGCACGCTCAACGCCGGCCTCAACATCGTCGTCCCGTTCATCGACTCCATCCGCAACCGCATCGACCTCCGCGAACAGGTCGTGCCCTTCCCGCCGCAGCCGGTCATCACCCAGGACAACCTCGTCGTCAACATCGACACCGTCATCTACTACCAGGTGACCGACGCGCGTGCCGCGACCTACGAGGTGTCCAGCTTCATCCAGGCCATCGAGCAGCTCACCGTCACCACCCTCCGCAACATCATCGGCGGCATGGACCTGGAGCGGACCCTCACCTCCCGCGAGGAGATCAACGCGGCGCTGCGCGGCGTCCTCGACGAGGCGACCGGCAAGTGGGGCATCCGCGTCAACCGCGTCGAGCTCAAGGCGATCGAACCGCCCACCTCCATCCAGGACTCGATGGAGAAGCAGATGCGCGCCGACCGGGACAAGCGCGCCGCCATCCTCACCGCCGAGGGCATCCGCCAGTCCCAGATCCTCACCGCCGAGGGCGAGAAGCAGTCCGCGATCCTCCGCGCCGAGGGCGAGGCCAAGGCCGCCGCGCTCCGCGCCGAGGGCGAGGCCCAGGCCATCCGCACGGTCTTCGAGTCCATCCACGCCGGCGACCCCGACGAGAAGCTGCTCTCCTACCAGTACCTCCAGATGCTCCCGAAGATCGCCGAAGGCGACGCCAACAAGCTCTGGATCGTGCCCAGCGAGATCGGCGACGCCCTCAAGGGCCTCAGCGGAGCCGTCGGCAACTTCGGCCCCATGGGCGGCGGCGGCAAGTCCGCCGGCACCAAGGAGAACCCGCGCCGCGAACGCCCGCCGATCGACTGACCGGAAGCCCCGCACGAGCCCAACTCCCCACGCGGCGAACGGCTTCCCCAGGTCATCGCTTTACCGGCGGTTCTCGTGCATGATCGGTGCGGCCCCCCGACCTCTCACGGCGGGGAGGCGTCGTACCGATCCTAAGGAGATGGCCTTGTCCATCTGGGAAGCACTCGCGGTCTTCGTGGCCGGCATCGGGGCCGGCACCATCAACGTCGTCGTCGGCTCCGGAACCCTCTTCACCTTCCCGGTGCTCCTCGCCACCGGACTGCCACCGGTCACCGCCAACGTCTCCAACACCCTCGGCCTCGTCACCGGCAACATCAGCGGCGTCGTCGGCTACCGCCGCGAACTACGCGGCCAGCGAGGGCGCATCATCCGCTTCGGTCTCGTCGCTCTGGCCGGCGGCCTCACCGGAGCGGCCCTGCTGCTCACCCTGCCGTCCAAGGCGTTCGACGCGATCGTCCCCGCCCTCATCGCCCTGGCCCTGGTCCTCGTCGTCCTCCAGCCCCGCCTCGCCCGCGCCCTCGCCCGGCGCCGGGAACGCACCGGAACCCGGCCGCACACCGACGGCGGCGTGGCCCTCCTCCTCGGCCTGCTCCTCGCCAGCGCCTACGGCGGCTACTTCGGCGCGGCCCAGGGCGTCCTGTACCTCTCCCTGATGGGCCTGCTCCTCGACGACGACCTCCAGCGCGTCAACGCGCTCAAGAACGTGCTCGGTGTCGTCGTCAACGGCGTCGCCGCCCTCTTCTTCCTCTTCGTCGCCCACATCGACTGGACGGCCGTCCTGCTGATCGCCGCCGGCTCCACACTGGGCGGCCAACTGGGCGCCCGCGTCGCACGCCGCCTGCGACCACAGGTCCTGCGCGGCGTCATCGTGGTGGTGGGCGTCGTCGCCATCACGCAAATGCTGCTGCGCGGGTAGCACGGCAGGGGGTGCGGGCCGCCCACGAGAAGCCCCGCACCCCTGCCCCTTCCGCGCACGCTTCACGCGCACGCCTCACGCGGCGGGGACCGCCGGCCACCCCGGCAGCCGCCCCCCGTCGTACGCACCCACCGCCAGCAACAGCGCGTCGGAGGGCGTCGGCTCGAACGGCCGCCGCAGCAGCCGCATCCCCGCCTGCTCCGGCGTCCGGTCCGCCTTGCGGTGGTTGTCCTCCGCGCAGGCGGCGACGGTGTTCAGCCAGGTGTTCCCGCCGCCGCGGGACCGCGGCACCACGTGGTCCACCGTCGTGGCGCGCCGTCCGCAGTACGCGCACCGGTGCCGGTCGCGCACCAGCACCCCCCGACGGGACCACGGCGCGCGTCTTCGGAACGGCACCCGGACGTACCGGCGCAACCTGATCACTTGGGGCACCGGTACCTCCACCGTGGAGGCGCGGAGGCGAGGCCCGGGGCGGGCCTGTTCCACGACGGCCTTGTCCTGCATCACGAGCACCACGGCGCGCCGCGGCGAGACCGTCGCCAGCGGCTCGAAGCTCGCGTTCAGGACCAGCGTCTCCCGCATTTCCGTTCCACCTCCCGGCCGTCCCCGCGCCCCGGTGGCGGCGGAGATGGCTCAACTGTGCCGGGAGGGCCGGAAGGCGACAACGCAATTTTCGCTGTGCGAAAGGGAGTTGAAACGGACGAGGGCAGCGGGACAAGTGAGGTGACGCGAGAGCCCGGAAGTCGGCAGCGCTGGCCGGGGACGCTCCGGGCCCTTCCCCCGTGTCGAAACCGGGCCCGGAGCGTACGGCAGCGGACGCGGCCACCCCGGGCCCACGCCCGGGACTCCGGCAGACGACCGGCGCGCGACGCGCCGAACCGTCCCCGCCCTGCGGTATCCGCTGCCCGACGGCCGCATGCGAAACCGTCGGCCTCCACCACTGTGCGGGCCGGAGGCGAGGCGGCGCAACGGATTATCCGGCCGCCCGGGGGGATGCCGGGCCGGTGGCCGGAACCGGCCGCCCTGGTCGCCCCTGGTCGCCCTGACCATCGCGACCGGGTGGCCGGACGGCCCGGCCACCCGGCCGCGGCGCCGGATCAGCCGTTCGCCGGGATCTCGTACTCGCCGATCAGTTGCGCCCGGGCCAGCGTGTGGAAGCGCAGGTTGAAGCCGACGACGGCGGGCGAGACGTCCGCGTCGGGCCCCAGCTTCTCCTGGTCCACCGCGTACACGGTGAACACATAGCGGTGCGGGCCGTCCCCCGGCGGCGGCGCGGCACCGCCGAAGTCACGCGTCCCGTAGTCGTTCCTGACGTGCACCGCGCCCGCGGGCAGCCCCTTCATCTCGCCGCCGCCCGCACCGGCGGGCAGCTCGGTGACGTCCGCCGGGATGTCGAACAGCACCCAGTGCCAGAACCCGCTGCCCGTCGGGGCGTCCGGGTCGAAACACGTGACGGCGAAACTCCGGGTCTCCGCCGGGAAGCCCTCCCACCGCAGGTGCGGAGAACGGTTGGCGCCGCCGTGCGTCTGCGCGTCGGCGAGCCGGCCACCCGGCCGGACGTCGTCGCTCACCACGGTGAACGCGGGCACGGGCGGCAGGAAGTCGTGGGGGAGCGGCGGACGGCCCTGCTCATCGGACACGGATGACACGGTGACACCTCCGGAAACGTACGGACATGTGAAGCGGACCTGTGAAAGCGCCAGCCTAACGAGGCCGGGACGGCTCGGCCTGCGACCATAAGGCGCGTGCTTCGACGTGTGCTTCGACAGGTGTCCCGACACGTGTCACGACGACGCGGACGACGACCCTCCGGCCGTGCCCTGCGCACCCTGACGGTCCTCCTCACCGCCCTGCCCCTGTTCCTCCTCCCCGCCTGCTCGTCCGGCGGCCACGGCAAAACCGGGAAGACGACGACATCACCCCACGGCTCCGCCGACGGCGGCTCCCGGGGCACAGGCCCGACGCCCTCCTGGGCCAAGGGCATGAAGACCGTCACCCCGGACAGACTTCCCCCCGAAGCCCGGCGCACCCTCGAACTCATCGCGAAGGGAGGACCGTTCCCCTACCCCAAGGACGGCACGGTCTTCGGCAACTACGAGAACCGCCTGCCCAGGCAACCGCGCGGGTATTACCACGAGTACACCGTCCCGACCCCGGACGCGCGCAACCGCGGCGCACGCCGCATCGTCACCGGCAGCCACTCCGAGCGCTACTACACCGGCGATCACTACAAGACATTCGAAGCGGTGGTGCAACCATGACGACCGGTACGACCAGCGACCTCCCCGCTCCCGGCGTGCCCGGACTCCTCGACGGCACCCTCCCGCCGGGCGTCTACCGGCTGCCCGTCACCGAATCGCCCTCCCACGCGGCGAAGCTCGCCGCCGAAGCCGGCTGGCACACCGCCCGGCTCCGCCTGAGGGACGTCGACGGCAAGGCGGCCTTCCTCGACCGCTGCGCCGCCGACCTGGCCTTCCCTGGCTGGTTCGGCCACAACTGGGACGCCCTCGCCGACTGCCTCACGGACCTGTCCTGGTGGCGCAAGGACGGCGACCCCCGCGGCTACCTGCTCCTGGCGGAGGACTGGGACGCCTTCCGGAGGGCCGCCCCGGACACGGCGGCGACGGCGGCGACGATCCTCGACGACGCGGTCGGCTTCTGGCGCGACCGGGAGAGCCCGCTGGCGGTCCTGCTGACGTGACCGCCCGGGGACGCCGCCGGGAGACGGGAGCCGGGGGCGGGGTCCCGCGACTCCGCCGCCGGCAGGCTCCCGAGCCGCTCCCACTCACTCCCGGCGCGTCCGCTCTCCCTTCACCCCCCTCTTCCACCCCTTCCCGACCCGCCTCTTCCACCCCTACCCGACCCGGCCGGAGGGCATCGGCGCCCCCGCACTTCGCCGTCCGGTCCAGTACCCTCGGCCCGCATGTCCTCCTCCGACCACCGCACCCCGCTTGCCCGCACCTTCTTCGACCGCCCCGTGCTGGAGGTGGCGCCCGACCTGCTCGGACGCACCCTGGTCCGCACGAGCCCCGACGGTCCGATCGAGCTCCGCATCACCGAGGTGGAGGCCTACGCGGGCGAGCTGGACCCCGGCTCGCACGCCTACCGGGGGCGGACGGAGCGCAACGCGTCCATGTTCGGCCCGCCCGGCCACGCGTACGTGTACTTCATCTACGGCATGTGGTTCAGCCTCAACCTGGTCTGCGGCCCCGAGGGAACGGCCAGTGGTGTGCTGCTGCGCGCCGGCGAGATCCTCACCGGCCACGACCTGGCCCGGGCCCGCCGCCCGAAATCCCGCAACGATCGCGACCTCGCCCAGGGCCCGGCCCGCCTCGCGACCGCCCTGGACGTGGACCGCACCCTGAACGGCACCGACCTCTGCGCCGGCCCCGCGTCCCCCCTCTCCGTACTCCAGGGCACCCCCGCCCTCACCGACCACATCCGCAACGGCCCCCGGACGGGCGTCGGCGGCGAGGGCGCCCTCCACCCCTGGCGTTTCTGGATCGACGGCGACCCGACCGTGAGCCCCTACCGGGCCCACGTGCCGCGCAACCGCGGCAAGAACCGCGCCACCAGCGACGTCTGACGAACCGGGAGCCGGTGCTTGACTCCTGGCAGCCGAGCGCCTAACGTAGCCCGAGCCGCTGGAGACGGGGGCAGCGCCATGGGCGTCTGCACCGGTGAGCGGCACAACCACTACTGACGAGGGATCCCCGAAGGGGTCTTGTTTCCGTTGCGCTTTTGCGTGCCGGATTCGGACTTCACGGCTCGATTTGAGAGCCGGCGGGAAATTCCGCTAAAGTGGTGGACACCCCGCCAACAGGGGATCGGATTTCGAATCCGGGCCGGAAACGGAACGGAAAACGGATCTGGTAAGGTTGGAAACACCGAAGGGAAGCGCCCGGAGGAAAGCCTGAGAGAGTCTCTCGGGTGAGTACAAAGGAAGCGTCCGTTCCTTGAGAACTCAACAGCGTGCCAAAAGTCAACGCCAGACTATAAAACAACCCCGTCCACGGATCTTTGTGGTCCTGGATGAGGTTCCTTTGAAATACACAGCGAGGACGCTGTGAACGGCCGGGCTTATTCCGCCTGGTCGTTCCGCTCTCGTGATGTGTGCACCGGATGACCGGTAAACATTCACGGAGAGTTTGATCCTGGCTCAGGACGAACGCTGGCGGCGTGCTTAACACATGCAAGTCGAACGATGAACCTCCTTCGGGAGGGGATTAGTGGCGAACGGGTGAGTAACACGTGGGCAATCTGCCCTGCACTCTGGGACAAGCCCTGGAAACGGGGTCTAATACCGGATACGACCGCTGACCGCATGGTCGGTGGTGGAAAGCTCCGGCGGTGCAGGATGAGCCCGCGGCCTATCAGCTTGTTGGTGGGGTGATGGCCTACCAAGGCGACGACGGGTAGCCGGCC
>NZ_JBVJJR010000002.1:1192413-1250008 GCF_055585605.1 Streptomyces sp. NPDC052910 | reverse complement strand
CGCGACGACGTTCAGGCGTACGTCGCCGAGCGGCTCGGTGAGGACGGCGGCGTCCTTGTCATCGACGAGACGGGTTTCCTCAAGAAGGGCGACACCTCGGCAGGGGTACAGAGGCAGTACTCGGGCATAGCGGGCCGTACCGAAAATTGCCAGGTCGCGGTGTTTGCCGCCTACACCTCGTCGAAGGGCCGGACCCTGGTGGACCGGGAGCTCTACCTTCCCAAGTCCTGGACGTCGGACCGGGAACGGTGCCGGGCTGCGAAGGTGCCCGACGGCCGTGGTTTCGCGACCAAGACCGAGCTGGCTCGCGTCCTGGTGACCCGGGCCCTGTCCTCGCCGCTGCCCGTCTCCTGGGTGACCGCGGACGCGCTCTACGGCCAGGACTGGCACTTCCGCCGCATGATCGAGGAAGCCGGCCTCGGATATGTCGTCGCCGTCCCGAAGTCACAGCAGGTCAAGTCCCTCGCCGGGTGCTGGCGCATCGACCATCTCATCGGCGATGCCCCGGACGACGCCTGGGAACGGCTCTCGTGCGGTGACGGCGCCAAGGGCCCACGCGTCTACGACTGGGCGGCCGCCCAGCTGCCCGCCGTCCCGTTCTTCGACGGCGGTGAGCCCTCCCACCGCCGGTGGGTGATGGCCCGCCGCAGCATCTCCCGGCCCGACGAGATCGCCTACTACCTGGCCCACGCTCCCACCGGCACTACTGTTGACCAGCTGGTCAAGGTTGCCGGCAGCCGCTGGGCCATCGAGTCGTGCTTCCAGAGCGCGAAGAACGAGTGCGGCCTGGACCAGTACGAAGTCCGCCGCTACCCCGCCTGGTACCGGCACATCACCCTGGTGATGCTCGCCCACGCTTTCCTGGCCGCCATGACTGCCCAGGCCAGAAGCGAAAGGGGGGCCGCAGAAACGGATCACCCCTCGCCCCGCTCAGCCTGGCGGAAATCAGGCGGCTCATGGCAGTTGGCCTCTCTCGGACAGCCCACCACCAACGTCGCCATGTCGATCGGGCACTGAGGTGGTCCTGCTGGCGCCGACGCCATCAGGCCACCGCCATGCGCTGCCACTACAAACGCCGCACCGCCGGTCACGAACTTCCGCGACATGACGGCCAGTCAGCCGACTACACTCAAAAACAGGCCCCTGACCAGCGGCGATAGCGAACTGCAACTGGAGTACTAGGGCAACCGGTGATCCAGAAAGGACGAGGTGTAAATCCGGGAAGTCGCCGCTGTAATGATCTACCAGATGAGCTGGCTCTGCCTTCCGCCCCGTTCGTCAGCGGGCGCGTACGGCGTTGCTCGGCGAAGGGATGGATGGGGGAAGGGGAGCTGCGGCGGACAGGGCAGGGCGTGTTGACCGGGAGGGAGGCCGGGAGTTCCTGTCCGTGGGCCATTTCGAAGGTGAGGTCCACCAGGAGGGCTGCGGGGGCCTTCGCGACAGGTGGAGTGCCCAGTGCGGCTGGTGGGCTGCGTGGCCGCCCCAGATGGTCCAGGTGGGGAGGGAGCCGTTGGTCTTCTGGGCGGCGAAGGCGTCGAACTGTACGCCGGCGGCGTGAGTGCCGGGGCCTGCCAGGTGACGTAGCGGCCGTCGATGGTGTGCTTCCAGCCCGCGTCGGTGAGTGGCCGGGTCGCCTTGGCGATGGCGGTCTCGGTGCTGCTGGTGGACGGCCCGCGGCCCCAGGCGTCCTCGGTGGCGATGCTGTTCAGCAGGGTGCCGACGATTTGGGCCGCGGTTGGGGCTGTGGCCGTGCCGTGCCCCAAGAGGTCGCTGACGGGTGTTTCGTAGGCGGCGAAGGTCCTCTTGATGTCGCGGCCGTCAGCGTCGTGGTCGAAGAGGGCGCGCAGAGTCAGGGATTTGTGGCTGGCGACGGTGGTGTTCTCGTCCCAGGTCCTGACCTTCTCCCAGTCGGCGCGCGAGGCGAGGAAGTCGCGCAGGAGGGCTTCGTGGTCGCCGGCTTCGGCGGCGTACACCGGGACTCTCTCCGGCGCCGGCCGTTCGGGCTCGGATGTCGCCTCGGGCAGGGATGACGGGGGTGTCATCGTGGTGGTGGCCAGGGCCCTGGCAGCGCGGAGCTCGGTGTCGGTGGCGGGTGCGTGGCCGGGGCGGACGGCGTCGCCGTACAGCCGCTGGAACTCCGCGATGGCTTCGGTGGGGGTGTCGTAGGTGAGGGCGACCTGCCGCAGGTGGGCTTCGCCGTGGAGGTGGATGCTGTCACCGCCTCGGTAGGTGCCGACCGCGACGTGGGTCCAGCCGTCGTGGGCGTGGGCGTGGATGATGAGGCGGTCGGAGACGATGTCGTCGTGGATCTCCTGGGCCGCGTCGGAGACTTCGCGGATCTCCTCCCGGTTCAGCCAGTGCATGGGGTAGTCGGTCCAGGTCCACTCGGTGTCGATGTCCTCCTGCAGGCGGGGCGTGACCTCGACCGTGACGCCTGCTTCCCGCAGAGCGTGGGCGGCCCGGTCGGCGTAGTGAGGCTCCTCGTGGCCGATGCGGGCCAAGATCATCGCCTGGTCGCTGGTGGGGCGAAAGCCGTGGACGCTGAGCAGGGCCCGGGCCGCGTACGTGTCGATCCCGGTGATGGTGGCGGTCACTGCGGCGGGGTGTTCGGGGTGCCGCCCGAGCCGGACGTGGGCCTCGAGGGTGGGGTCTGGCATGGGTGCTCGATTCGCGAGGCCCGGCCGGCCGGCCGGGCGGTGGGGTCATCGGGTGACGCGCTGCGAGGAGGAAGCGGGCAGGCCGACGAATCGAGGTACTGCGAGAGCTTCGCCGGGACCTCTGGGAGGCAGACCGATCGCTTCCCTACATCTGGGATCCGGTCGACGAGATCTGACGCTAATCGCGCAGGGGCTGCGCAAGGTTTCAGGGGGGCGTCGCGGCCGTCGCTGCACGCCGACGCCCCGCCGACTCACAGGTGCGTGATCCGCTACTTCCAGCGTGCCGGAGGCGCCCAGAAGGTGTGGACTGACCGGATCCTTGACGAAGCCGACCACACCGAAGTGTAGGTACGCAATTGGAATGTCCCGTTCCGTCGTGTCGACCTGCATGTTCCCGCGATGTCTCAATCGGATGGCCCGCCATTCTGTCTCACGATCTTGGCCCATCAGGCCCTAGAGGGACGGCCCGGACTGCGCCGAGGCGCCGACGAGCGGGATCGTCGCCAGGGTTTCCCAAGTGAGGGTCTACTCGGCGCCGTTGGCGACGACGTCGACCAGCGCGACGGTTTCGAGCCGTAGGGGCGCGTGACCGGGACGAACCCGGCGGAGCCGGCGGTGGATCTGGTGATGGTCCAGGCCGACCTCGACGGTTGACGGTAGCGTCGGATATTGGAACTCTCGGAGTGCCCGGAGCGCTGGCGCAGTTCGTCCCTCCGATCGGCTGTGCTTGCCGAGAGTGGGGAGTCCGTCGGCGACTTCGGACGCTGCGTCCGTGCCGAGTGGACCGTTTGGCCAGGAGAAGTTGGCAGGAACACCGTTGATCGTTGACGCCCCTTCATGAGCATGGTCCAGACCGCTCCAGGCGCATCAAGCCGCGAAGTTGATCTTGCGCGGCTATCGACCGGCAGATACGCAAGAGCGAGAACGAGGATGCCTCGCGACCGTGCGGGCAAGCGTTCGTACGTGCTGCGGCAAGCCGGAACGGGCCGACGAAAGGCATGGCCCACACCCTCCATTATGGACGCATCCTTCAATGACTCCCTGCTGCCTGGAACAAAATTGAAGGTTCCTCGGCGCGCGCTACCGATGCGGCCGGATAGACCCACAGAATCGCATCAGTTCACCGCTCGACCCGCAGGCGCCCGCACGTAGCTGACGAATGCACGTCGAACGGAGACTCGTTCCTCCGTCTCAGTTCGCTCGCCATTCAGGAGGGCACGGGGAGCGCCGGGCAGGTACGACGACCGCGACGAACACGAATGGAAGTGATCGAGGGTGACCGCCGATATTGCCGCCAACAACGACCTGAGCATGGATGCCGCAAAGGGTCGCATGCTGGACTTCCAGAATGGCCTGAGGTTGGCGCATCTGCTGTACGCCGTGGCCGAGTTGGGCGTGGCCGATCAACTCACCGAGGGTCCGCTTCCGGTGGACGAGATCGCCAAGCGCGTTGAAGCGCATCCCAACACGCTGTACCGGGCGATGCGAGCCATCGCCAGCCGCGGAGTGTTCACCGAAGTCACGCCGAGCACCTTTGCGCTCAACACTATGGCTGAGACGCTGCGCTCGGACGTGCCGGGTTCCCTGCGGGATCACTTCCGGTACGAGGGGCAGCCGGCACTGCAGCAGGCGTACGCCGCGCTCGGGCACAGCATCCGGACCGGGGAGTGTGCCTTCGAGCACGTGCACGGTACCGACCTGTTCTCGTATCTGACCGCTCGTCCCGAGCTGGGACAGATATTCAACAACGCGATGGGCGAGATCGTCAGTCATCTCCAGAGCGTCGCGGTCGAGGCTTACGACCTGTCCGGGATTCGGCAGATTGTGGACATTGGTGGCGGCCATGGATATCTGGTGGCCCGAATCCTTCAGCGCTATCCGGAAATGCGGGGTGTGGTGTTCGACCTGCCCAAGGTCGTTCCGGGAGCCAAGGATGTACTCACCGAAGCCGGTGTCATCGACCGCAGCGAGACGGTCAGCGGGGACTATCTGACCTCTGCGCCCGTCGGCGCCGACGCCTACGTGATCTCCCACGTGATACACCAGCTGAGCGACGCAGAAGCGATCACTGTGCTGAAGAACATCCGCGAGGTCATGGATCCGGCCGGCCGGATCGTCATCCTCGATCCCGTGATCCCGGAGGGCGACGTCCCGCACCCCGGCAAGTTCCTGGACATCGTGATGATGGCGCTCACCCCGGGACGGGAACGCACGGAGGCCGAGTTCGTCAGCCTGTTCCAGGCGGCCGGGCTGCGCCACTCGGAAACGGTGGCCCTTTCGGCACCTTCGAGTGTCATCGTGGCCGTGGCCGACTGAGGCAGGCGAGGTCGAGAGGGCTTGGCTGAGGGGTCATCAGGCCGACACGCTTGCCTGCGGGTTCTGGCTCGGGTGGCATAGCGGGGGTTGATCCATGAGGCTGGGCCTCTTGTAGCTCGGGAGTTTGCAGGATCACTCGAGCTCCAGGAGGCCCAGCTTCTGCAGTTTCGCCGCTCGTCAGGCTCATCCTCGCGGGTGATGACGAGCACCGCGTGATCCTCCGCCGGCACACGCGAGCGCATGCTCAGATTCCCAGAACCGCCCGGGCGGTGAGGAAGTAGATCACCAGTCCTGTGGCGTCCACCAGCGTCGTGACCATGGGAGCCGAGACCACAGCGGGATCAATGTGGAGACGTTTGGCCAGGAGGGGCATGGCTCCGCCGACTGTCGCAGCCCATCCGCAGATGATCACCAGTGCGATGCCGACCACAAGAGCAATGTGCGCGCCCACGAACACCGTGCCGAGCGCCATCCCGAGGGCTGCCAGCATCGTTCCGAGTACCACCCCTACCCGACACTCCCGCCAGATGATCGCAGGCAGGTCGGAACCGCGTACCTCACTCACGGCGAGCGCGCGCACGGCGGTGGTCGCTGCCTGTGCCCCGGCGTTTCCGCCTGTGCCGATCAACATCGGAATGAACATGGCGAGTTGGGTGACCCTTTCGAGGGTGCTCTCGAATGCCTGCGTCACCGTCACGGTGAGCGTCGCGGCCAGCAGCAGGAGCAGGAGCCATACGACCCTGTAGCGTGCCAGCTGCCACACGGTCGCCGCCATGTAGTGGCCGCTCCATGGCGCCGATCCTGACTGCCGTGCGACGTCCTCTGTGTCCGCCTCCTCGATCACCTCGACCGCGTCGTCGATGGTGAGCAGCCCGACGAGTCTGTCCTCACTGTCGACGACCGGCAGGTCCAAGGTGTTCGTCTCACGCATCAGACGTGCCGCGTTCTCCGCGGAGTCCGCGGCGTGCGCGGGGGACGTCAGGGACGACAAGGTCAAGAACGTTGCGCCCGGGCGGGCTGAGCACGAGCTCACGCAGCTCGACGACGCCGGTCAGGCGGCGCCCTGCGTCCACCACGGGCAGTGTGTAGATGGTCTCGGCATCCGCTCCCTTGGCGCGGACGTCTTCCAGCGCCTGTCGCACGGTCAACCGCTGGTCCAGGACGACCACCTCGGGCGTCATGTAACGCCCCACAGAGCCTTCCGGGTATCCCAGAAGGGCAGCGGTCACCTGGCGCTCATGCGGGCTGAGTCCCGCCAGGACCCTCTGGACCACCTTGGCCGGGGCCTCACGGAGCATGCGCACGCGGTCGTCGGGCTCAAGCTCTTCCACCAGTTCGCGGAAGGCCACGTCTCGCAGTCCCATCAGGATGGCCTGCTGGTCGACGGGTTCCAACTCCTCGAAGACCTTGATGGCTTCGTCCTTGTCCAGCAGCCGGAACGCGACGACCGCGTCGACTGTGTCCATACGGGCCAGCTCGTCGGCGATGACGTGGGGTGGGCGTTGGCCGAGCAGGAATTGTGCGTCACGCAGGTCGTGACGTTCCAGCGCGTCCTGGAGTTCGGTGGGCATCTGGCCGTCGGGCAGCTGAGTATGCGTCATGGGAGGAGTCACCTCGGCAAGCGGTGGGACGGGATCCTCTACTACGCGAGGGCGCGTACCGACGCCGCCGGCTCCTGAGTGGATCAGCAGCCCTGACTCACAGCAGGGTCAGCTGGAGGGCACCGGTACGCGAGGTTCGACTGGGGGGTTCGCTCCGCATGGCGAACCACCTCCCCTCTCCTCCTCGTGTGGGCACGTCCGTGTGCCATGACAGCGCTGTGATGCCGGAGAGCTGTCGACGATCCCCTGGGCGGGGCTGTGTCGACAGATCAGATCGTCCCGCGACCTGAAGACGGGAGCCAGCTGTGCCGCCATTTCGTGGGGTTTCTTCCACGCTTAGCCCGGCGGCTGAAGGATAGGTCCACGCGGCGAGAGCGGCAGGCCCCGGCGGAAGGCTCCACCTTGAACCGAACCACCGGAGCCATTCGGTCGATATCAGGCTCGATTGACCAGTGCGAAGGTCACGTCGGAGGGGTCCTTCAGTACGGCGACACGGCCCACGCCGGGCACGTCGGTGGGCGCGGAGATGACCGCGCCGCCCAGCGAAACGGCCTTCGCCGACGCTGCGTCGGCGTCCTCGACGCCGAAGTGGAGGGTCCAGGCCGTCGCGTTCACGGGCCCGGTCACGAAGCCGCCGAACTCCGCCGCGTCACCGGCTGCTGTGACGCGAACGATGTCGCCTGATGCCGAGGGCACGATGGTCCAGCCGAAGACCTGGGCATAGAACGCCCCGGAGCCACCGATGTCCGGGGTGCTCAGCCCGAACCAGGACGGCGTGCCGGATTCGCGGACCAGGCCGGACCCAGGGTGCTTGTCCGGCTCCCAAGCGCCGAAGATCGCCCCGTCGGGGGCCTTGTAGACGGCGGCGCTGCCTGCGACCGACACCTTCCTCGGAGGGCTGACCACGCTGCCTCCGGTCGCCTCCACCGTCCTCGTCGTCTCGGTCAGATCGCCCGTCATGAAGTAGACGCTCCACCCGGCCGAGTGCTCCTCGCTCTCCTTGAGCTTAATCGCACCGACGATCTTCTCTTCGCGCAGCGTGAAGTTCACGTAGCCGCCCGGGAGTTCAAAGGACTCCCATCCGAAGAGGGAGCTGTAGAAGGTGCGCGCGGAGGCAACATCGGGAGTGTCGAGATCCGCCCAGCACGGTGCACCCGGAAGGTGTCGAGTGATCTTCATGGTTCTCTCCTCATACTGCAGCGATCGTTCATTATCGCGGTGGGCCGGCCCTGCTCGAGGCTCAGCTCGATCAGCGTGACGCCCTACTGCAGCGGCGCTCCAGTGAGCGCCCGCAATTCGTAGATTCCTTCCATTGGGCGGGCTGGCCTTGGCAACTTCGCTCATTCATAGGGCGCGTGAGTCGCGTCCAAAGTCTCCATGGCGCCCACCGGCGACTTGCCGACGCCCATCGGGCCGACCAGGGCGACCTGTGGCCCGGTCACCGGATGTGGAGGTTGTCGAGGTAGGACTGCGCGTTGCGGTGGGTCTCGGCCAGGCTGTCGCCGCCGAACTTCTCCGCGACCGCGTCCGCGAGGACGAGCGCCACCATGGCCTCGGCGACGATGCCCGCCGCCGGGACCGCGGAGACATCGGAGCGCTGATGGTGGGCCTGCGCGGCCTCGCCTGTGGCGACGTCTACGGTCTTCAGGGCGCGCGGCACGGTCGCGATCGGCTTCATCGCGGTCCGCACGCGCAGCAGCTCCCCGGTGGACAGGCCGCCCTCGATGCCTCCCGCACGCCCCGAGACACGGCGGATCCCCTCCAACGTGTTCACGATCTCGTCGTGTGCCTTCGAACCCGGCACCCGGGCCGTCTCGAAGCCATCACCGATCTCGACGCCCTTGATGGCCTGGATGCCCATGAGGGCACCGGCGAGGCGGGCGTCCAGCTTGCGGTCCCAGTGCACGTGCGAGCCGAGCCCCACCGGCACCCCGTAGGCCAGCACCTCGGCTACACCGCCGAGGGTGTCGCCGTCCTTGTGCGCCTGGTCGACCTCGGCCACCATCGCCTTCGACGTGTGCGCGTCCAGGCAGCGCAGCGGATCGGCGTCCAGCTGCTCCACGTCGGCGGGGGTCGGGTACACGCCCTGCGGGGCCTTCACGGAGCACAGCTCGACGACATGGCTGACGATCTCGATCCCGGCCGTCTCCTTGAGGTACGAGCGGGCGATGGCGCCCAGCGCGACCCGGGCCGCAGTCTCGCGCGCCGAAGCGCGCTCCAGGACCGGCCGTGCCTCGTCGAAGCCGTACTTCTGCATCCCCGCGAGGTCGGCGTGACCGGGCCTCGGCCGGGTCAACGGGGCATTGCGGGCGAGGTCCTTGAGGATCTCCGGGGCGACCGGGTCGGTGGCCATGACCTGCTCCCACCTGGGCCACTCAGTGTTGCCCACCATGACCGCGACTGGAGAACCCAGCGTCAGCCCCGTGCCGGACACCACCCAGGAACGTGACCTCGTCCCGCTCGAACTTCATCCGCGCCCCGCGGCCGTAGCCCTGACGCCGCCGAGCCAGGTGGTCCGCCACCATCTCCGTGGTGGCCGGAACGCCGGCGGGTAGCCCCTCCAGCGTCGCCACGAGTGCGGGTCCGTGCGACTCCCCCGCGGTCAGCCAGCGCAACTTGCTCAACGGGCACCCTCCATGAGTAATTCCTTTAAAAATCGGTTAGTTCATACGACAGAGCGGCAGATGCCGTCAGGCACCGACGCGCGGAGAAGCCCTGTCAGAAGCAGGTCAGTCTCGCGACATGCGCTCTCTGCGCTACGGCGGCGAGTGAGTCCGCTTCTCGGTACCGCGAGCTGGCGTTCTTCTCACGGAGCACCGTCAAAGAACGGATGAGTACATCGCGAGTGTCGGCGGGATCGATGATGTCGTCGACGAGACCTTGTTGGTTGGCGGACCATGCGTAGACGAAGTCGGCGCCGACGGAACGATCGTCGATGAATGGAGGCGATGCGTCAGCAGAAGCTCGGCGCATAACGAGGGAGATTCGGGGCATGGTCGCGTTGCAGTAGGCGAACAGCAGCTCGGCGGCATGCCGGAGATCGCCAGGCGGCAGCGAGGCGCCGACAACTTCGCCGGGCCTGTCGACCAAGGTGACAACGGGTACGTCGAAGGCGTCGCAGAACCGTACGAACCTCGTCGCCGCGCCACAGACCTCGGTGTTGAGAGGGTCCTGAAGGAGCCGGGGCTGATTGACCACCAACCCAACGACGTGGCCGTCCAGGCGCGCGAGTGCGCAGATGACCTTGTGTCGCGACCGCGTTCGGATGGCCAAATAGCCACTGTCGTCAGCGAGTTCACTGATGATGGCGTCCATGTCGTACGTGTCCGCTCCCTCCGCCGAGGCGAGTTTCCGCATCGACTCGGAAGCCGTCGGGACGTCGAAGCACGGAAGGACGACCGGGCCTTCACGATGGTTCAGGGGAAGCATCGACAAGAGGTGGCGCACTCCGGTGATGCAAGTTTTCTCGTCGTCATACGAGAAGTCGGCTCGAATCGACGGCTCGGACTCCGCTTCGGACGCAGCGCGGACCCGCAGGGTGAAATCCGCCATGGCCGACGCCGTGCCTGCGCCGCCGGCGCAGGGGCCGAACAGGACGCTGATCTGCGGGATGATCCCCGATGCCTGGGCAACGCGCCGGAAGATGCCTCCGTATGCGGAGGGCAGAACGGCCTCCTGGACACGGCCTCCCACACCGTCGTTCAGTGATACCAGAGGGCCTCCGGACGCCAGGGCCACGTCCATGATCTGCTTCATCTTCACGAGATGGGCCTCGCCCAGGACACCGCCGCTGTCGGGAAACTCATGTGCGTACAAGAAGATGCGCCGACCTTCCACCTCGCCCCAGCCGGTGATGACTTCACCCGTATACGGACTCTCATCTGGCGCGAGACCCGACGCGCCGGTACGGCTCGATGCTCCCAGCTCGTTGAACGATTCGGTGTCGAGGAGCAGTTCGATACGTTCGCGAGGTGTGAGCCTGTTCCCTCCTTCCGAAGGGCCGGTTGTGACGGTCGTCATCACGGCGTCTCCTCTGGCTGCCGATGACCGGGCGGGGTGGGCAGACGCAGCCCTCGGTGGATGTCCACGGCGGCGGACGAACTGTTGAGCGTGATGTAGTGCAGGCCCGGGGCCCCCTCGTCGAGGAGACGCTGGGCTAGTTCAGTTGCGTGGTCCACGCCGATGCGGTGCGATTCATGGGGATCGTACTGCGCGGTCCGCAGACGCATCGCGAGGTCGTCGGGGAAGGTGGCGTTGCTGAGGCGGGTGAATCGACTGATCTGGTCGTAGCGGGTCGCAGGCATGATCTCGGGGATGACGGGCGTGCCGCAGCCGGCGGCCGTGAGCCGGTCGCGCAGTCTCAGATAGTCCTCGGCCCGGAAGAACATCTGAGTGATGGCATAGTCTGCGCCTGCCCGGCATTTGGCCACGAAATGGCGAAGGTCGCTGTCCCAGTCGGGCGAGCGCGGATGCCGCTCAGGGAAGGCGGCCACGCCGATGCTGAAGTTGCCGCAGTCGCGGACGAGTTGCACGAGTTCGGAAGCGTGGTTCAGTCCGTTCGGATGGGGAGTCCACGGCCCGTTCGGATCTCCGGGTGGGTCTCCCCGCAGGGCGAGCACATCACGGATGCCGGCATCGGCGTAGCGGCCGATGATCGTGCGCAGTTCGGCCTTGGAGTGGCCGACCGCCGTGAGATGCGCCACCGGGCGCAGGGTCGTGTCTTCCGCGATTCGTTCGGTGAGGGCCGCGGTTCGCTCTCTGGACGAGCCGCCCGCCCCGTACGTCACCGAGACGAAGGCCGGGTTGAGGGCTTCGACGCGGCGCAGCGCACTCCACAGAGACCGTTCCCCTTTGACGGACTTGGGCGGGAAGAACTCGAAGGAGTACGACCGGTGGCCGGACTCGATCAGCTCGGCAGGACTGGGCCGGACCGTCGTGACAGGCATGGGGGCGAGGGCAGGCGCGGTCATGATCGGTCACCTCCCGGCGGCATTCCGGTCACGGAGCGGACATCGGTCTCGTACGCCGTGGCCAGCAGAGGGCGCAGGGTGGCAGGGGTGGCGGCGTAGTTCTGGGTGCCCACACAGGACAGGGCGAGTGCCGCCAGGGCGGATCCCACCTGTGCACAGGCCGCGGCGTTCTCACCAGCACTGAGCGAGGCCAGGTAACCGGCCCGGAAGGCGTCGCCGACACCGGTCGGATCGACGACTGTCGCTGCAGGGGCGGCGGGGATGCCGAGCGGGGGCTCATCGTTGCGTTCGACCCGGCTGCCCTTCTCGCCGAGGGTGGTCACCCACGTGCCGACCCGCCGCAGAACGTCGGTCTGCGTCCAGCCCGTCTTGGCGAGCAGTAGTCCGTGTTCATATTCGTTGGTGAACAAGTGGTCGGCGCCGTAGACCAGTTCGCGGATCTGCTCGCCGTCGAGCCGGGCGAGCTGTTGGGACGGGTCGGCGATGAAGCGAAGACCGAGAGAACGGCATGTGCGGGTATGACGGAGCATCGCGGCGGGTTCGTCAGCGCCGATGTGGACGAGGTCGAGACCGCCGTGGTCACGGGCGACGTCGGACAGGTCGATGGCGGAGGCTTCGGCCATCGCGCCCGCGTAGAAGGAGGCGATCTGGTTGTCGTCCTGGTCGGTGGTGCACAGAAAACGGGCGGTATGACGGGTGAGGGAATGGTGGACGACCGAGATGTCCACGCCCTGGTCGGCCAGCCGCCGGCCGTACGAAGTGAAGTCAGCACCCACCGCTCCCACCAGAAGAGGGCGGTGCCCCAGGACGGCCAGTCCGTAGGCGATGTTGGCGGCCACCCCTCCGTCCCGGATCTCCAGCGTGTCGACCAGGAACGAGAGCGAAACGTGGTCCAGTCGGTCGGCCAGCAGTTGGTCGGTGATCCTGCCGGGGAACGTCATGAGGTGATCGGTGGCGATGGAGCCGGTGACGGCGATCCTCATGTCAGCACCCCGCCGCACGGCGCAGAGCGTCCACGCGGTCGGCCCGTTCCCAGGTGAAGTTCGGTAGTTCGCGGCCGAAGTGGCCGTAGGCGGCGGTCTGCGCGTAGATCGGGCGGAGCAGGTCGAGGTCGCGGATGATGGCCGCCGGGCGCAGGTCGAAAACCTCCGAGATGGCCCGCTCGATGGCGGCCTGCGGGACGGTGGCGGTGCCGAAGGTCTCGACGAACAGGCCGACCGGGTCGGCCTTGCCAATGGCGTAGGCAACCTGGACCTCGCAGCGGCGGGCGAGGCCCGCGGCGACGACGTTCTTGGCGACCCAGCGCATCGCGTACGCGGCGGAGCGGTCGACCTTGGACGGGTCCTTGCCGGAGAAGGCGCCGCCGCCGTGGCGGGCCATGCCGCCGTAGGTGTCAATGATGATCTTGCGTCCGGTCAGGCCGGCGTCGCCCATGGGGCCGCCGATCTCGAAGCGACCGGTGGGATTGACGAGCAGCCGGTACCCGTCAGTGTCCAGCTTGATTCCGTCGTCCGCCAGCCGGGCGAGTTCGTGCTCGACGACATGCGTGCGGATGTCGGGGGCCAGCAGCGCGTCCAGATCGACATCGGCGGCGTGCTGCGCGGAGACGACCACGGTGTCCAGACGGGCCGCACGGCTTCCCAGGTACTCGATGGTGACCTGCGTCTTGCCGTCCGGGCGCAGATACGGTGCGACGCCGTCCTTGCGGACCTGGGAGAGCCGGTACGAGAGCCGGTGCGCCAACTGGATGGGCAGGGGCATCAGTTCCGGTGTCTCGTCGCAGGCGTACCCGAACATCAACCCCTGGTCGCCCGCTCCTTGCGTCTCCAGCGCGTCACCGTCCTCACCGGCGGGATCCACGCCCAGCGCGATGTCCGGGGACTGGGCGCCGATCGATACGGAGATCCCGCACGAATGCCCGTCGAAGCCCTTCTTCGACGCGTCGTAGCCGATGTCGAGCACCACCTCGCGAACGAGACCGGCGATGTCCGCGTACGACGCGGTGGTCACCTCCCCGGCGACGTGGACCTGGCCGGTGGTGATCAGGGTCTCCACGGCGACCCGCGCCTGCGGGTCCTCCTTGAGGAGGGCGTCGAGGACCGTGTCGCTGATGCGGTCTGCGATCTTGTCGGGGTGGCCCTCGGTCACGGACTCGGATGTGAACAGGCGGCGAGACATGGCTCTCCTGTGGTCGCAGCGGCTGCTGACTGTTGGTTGATCGATGTTGGATCGGGGTGCCGGGCCGGAGAGCTCCTCGGGGGATGTAGAAGCTCTCCGGCCGGAAGGAACGCGGACGGGGCCGACATGGGCCTATGGCCCGGGTCCGCCGGCGGGCAGCGGCATCAAGGGGCTGCCCTCCGCGTCCCGCACAGGGGCGGAGACCGTTATCGGCTTCCGTCGGACGCGGCGGCGACGGCTCGGGCGAGTTTCACCACGCGTTCGGCCTGGACGCGGGCCGCGTTGCGGGTGATGTCGCCGACCGGTGCGGTGCTGCCCATGTCGTGATGCGCCGTTCCGTAGGGGTTGCCGTCGACGAACTTGTCCGGGTGGGTGAACCCCGGTGCCACGACGATCCCGCCGAAGTGATGGAAGGAGTGCATCAGCGCTAGCAGGGTGGACTCGTTGCCTCCGTGCGGGCTGCCGGTGGATGTGAAGCCGCTGTAGACCTTGTCGGCCAGTTCGCCCCTGCGCCACGCACCGCCCAGGGTGTCCATGAACTGTTTGAGCTGGGCGGAGACGTTGCCGAACCGTGTCGGTGACCCCATGAGGACGGCATCTGCCCACAGGACGTCCTCGACGTCGGCCACGGGGATCTCGGCGGTTGCCGCGGCGTTGGCGGCCCAGGCCGGCTGGGATTCGACGGTGTCCCGCGGGGCCAGTTCTTGGACCTTGCGCAGCCGGACGTCGGCGCCCGCCTTCTCGGCGGTCTCAGCGATCTCTCGGGCGATGTCGGCGACATGGCCGGTGGCGGAGTAGTAGACGACAGCGACCTTCACGGTGTTCTTCACGATGACGCTCACCAGTCCGCCAGGTGGAGGACCTTCACCGGCTCCTCGTCGCGTGTCTCGAGGACGCCGCTGGCGAGGTGGAAGAACGCCCGGTTGTAGTACACGAGCGGTGTCCGGTCGTCCGCGTAGGTGTCCACGACGCGGCCGATGAGGATGCTGTGATCGCCGGCGTCGACAACGGCGTGCATCGTGCAGGCGACCCGAGCACAGGCGCTGGGTGAACCGGGCAGTCCCAGTTCACAGACTTCCATGTCGCCCGCGGCGAACCGGTCGACCCCAGACTGGGCGAAGCGTCGCGCGACCGCGTCCTGGCCGTGTGCGAGGACGTTGATCAGGAAGCGGTCGGTGGACGTGAACGCCTCGTGTGTGCTGGCGGTCCTGTTCAGGCAGACCAGGACGAGGGGTGGGTCCAAGGAGACGGAACTGAACGAGTTGGCGGTGAATCCCCAGCGTTTTCCCGTGCCGTCGATTGTGGTCACCACGGTCACCGGTCCGGGAACCCTGGCCATCGCGTGCGTCAGGGCTGTGCGTTCCATCGTGTCACCTCCGGGTTCGTCGTGAGTCAGGGCTGAAGCCGGCTCGCACGCCATCCGTGATCCTGGCGGTCGTAGCGCAGTCTGCGGTGCAGTCGCTCGGAGTCTGCGGACCAGAACTCCACTGCGGCCGGGACCAGTTGGTATCCGACGAAGTGGGCGGGGCGGGGCAGGGGGATGCCGGGAGCTCCCAGACGGGCCGCTTCGGTGCGCAGTGCCGATACGGCGGCCTCGTCATCGAACGGCTCGCTCTGCCGGGAGACCGTGGACATGGAGTGCATGGGGATCGGCCTGCCGAACCAGAGGGCGTCGGACTCGGCGTCGCTGAGCTGTGAGACCGGGCCGGAGAGGATGAGCTGCTGCCCGGTCTCCCGCCAGTAGAGCAGGCCGGAGGCCCATCCGGTGGCGGCCAGCTCGACGCCCTTCTGGCTGGTGCTGTGGCTGGCGAAGACCAGGCCGCTGTCACCGACATCAATGATGGCGACGATGCGGTTGGAGGCTCGTCCCCGGCTGTCGGCGGTGGCCAGGGCGAGCGCGCGGGGTTCCCGCACACCCCGCACGGTCGCCTCGCTGATCCACTGGTGGATGAGCGGCATGGGGTCGGACGGTGGCTTGTCGTACTCGGGGAATTCGAGGTCGACCGCACCGGTGAGGCTTTCGAACTGACTGGTGTTCACGTGGACCTCGCTAGACGTAGATGGTGCCGCGGGCCGCGATGGCTCCGTGCCCGCCGACCTGCACGCTCCGGACCTGCTCGCCTGTGCCTTGCGCGGTCGCCAGCATGAGTGAGGATCGGCCCATCTCGACCCCCTGGAGGATCTGGAGCCCTTCGCCGTACGTGCTGAGTCCGTGCCGGGCCAGGTGGATGGCGAGGGGGCCGGCGGCCGAGCCGGTCGCCGCGTCCTCGACCACCCCATAGGCGGGCGAGAACATGCGTGCCCGCCACTGGGTGCCGTCGCCGGCGAAGCAGTTGGCCGCCATGTCCGGGAACCGGCTCAGGGCCCGGTGGTCCGGTGTGAGGGCCGACAGGGCTGCGATGCTCTCGAGCCCCACGAAGACGTGCCGGGGGCCGTTGCGGTAGATCTCGACCGGCGCCGTTGACTTCGGGACGCCGAGTGCCTCCAGGAATTCCGTGGTGTGCTCGTACGGTTCCCAGGTGGGGATCGGCTGCTCCATCCACACCGTCGGGATGCCCTCGTCCTCGTGGATCTGGAACGGGATGATCCCCATAGCGGTCTCCAGATGGAGCCGCTCCTCCTTGAGAGTGTGGCTCAGGGCCACCGCAGTGCCGAGCATGGGGTGCCCCGCGAACGGCAGCTCGTTGACCGGAGTGAAGATGCGGATCCGCGCGTCACCGCCCTGCTCCGGCGGCAGGACGAAGGTGACCTCGGAGAGGTTCATCTCCCGGGCGATGCGCTGCATCGACTCGGCGGTCAGGTCACATGCGTCGAAGAAGACGGCAACGGGATTGCCTTCGAGAGGACGGCGCGCGAAAGCGTCCACGACTATGTATTCGTGCACGGTGCTGCTCCCCCTTGGGCGGATGTGGTTGATGGCGCCGCTGATGCGAACACGGGCCCAAGGCCCTGCAGCTCGTGGAGGGCGTGCGCGCCCTCGACCGTGGCTTCGATGTCGAATCTGCTCCGGTGGTCCGGCGGACGGCCGATCAGTTCCCCGGCACGGTTCGGCGGGAGGGAGGCAGGACGGTCCGCCTCCCAGAGCATGACCGCGCCCCAGCGGTTGTGCTGCCGGTCGGCCATCCAGAACTTCAGCCGCAGGCCCGGGACGTCGCGCCAGACGTCGACGGCGCCGTCCCGCAGGTGTTCGCGCAGGGAGTCGATGGTCTGCGGGGACCCGTCGAGTTCCCACCAGGCGATATCAACCCGCACGGTCGAGTACCTCCCGGATCGTCTGCCCGACGATGCGCGGTCCGTCGATGGTCAGGACCGATTCGGCGTGGAACTGCATCGAGGCGAACCCGGGGCCGCGGAGGGCGTGCACATGGCCGGTTCCCGGGTCACGGCTCACTTCCACCAGCCCGATCCCCTCGATGTCCAGCTTGTCCTCGGCGCTGCGAGCGGCGAAGGTGTTGTAGAAGCCCACGCGCTCGCGGGAGCCGAACAGTTCGATCTCCCGCTGCACTCCCTGGTTGGGGACGTCCCTGCGGACGAGGCCGAGACCGAGAGTCAGGCTGAGCACCTGGTGGCTCAGGCACACGGCGATGAAGGGCCGACGCTGCGCCAGGAGGCTGTCGGTCGCCGAACGGAGATGACGGATCTTGGGGTCGTCGGCGACTCGTGGATCGCCGGGGCCGGGGCCCATCACCACGAGGTCGTAGCCGTCGAACCCGTACGGCTCGTCGAATCGGCAGACCGTTACCTTCACGCCTTGCGCGCGGAGCTGATGCCCAATCATTGCAGTGAAGGTGTCCTCCGCATCGATGACCAGCGCTTTCAGTCCCTCCAGCCCGGTGGCAGAGCGTCGGCGACTGGCGGAGTCCTGCAGCCAGAACTGGGCGATGTCGGTGTTGCGACGGCTGAGGGCGGCGCGGACATCCGGGTGCGCTCCCAGGCGGCGAGCGTGTCCAGCCTCCAAAGCGGCGAGTAGCCCGGATGCCTTGGCGCGTGTTTCCTCGACTTCCGAGACCGGATCGGAGTGCCGCACCAGCGTGGCGCCCACACCGATGCGTACGCGGCCGTGTGTGTCGATGTCTGCGGTACGGATGAGGATGGCCGAGTCGAGTGAGCGCTCGCCGTTGACGTCCCGGCCGATCAGCGCGGCCACGCCGCTGTAGTAGCCGCGGCCTTCGGGTTCGTACTTCTGGATGACGCGTGCCGCGCTCTCCAACGGACTGCCCGTGACGGTGGGGGCGAACATCGTCTCGCGCAGGATCTCGCGCACGTCACGGTCGGTGTGCCCCTCGATGAAGTACTCGGTGTGGGCCAGCCGGGCCATCTCCTTGAGGTACGGGCCCAGGACCCGGCCGCCGCTCTGGCAGATGCGGGCCATCATCTTCAGTTCCTCGTCGACGACCATGTACAGCTCGTCTGTCTCCTTGCGGTCCGCGAGGAACTCGGTGACGCCTTGCAGCGTGGGGCCGGCGGGCGGGTATCGGTAGGTACCGCTGATGGGGTTCATCACGGCGGTCCCGCCGCTCACGGAGATGTGGCGCTCGGGCGTGGCGCCGACGAAGGTGCGCTGTCCCGTGTGGATGAGGAAGGTCCAGTACGCTCCCTGCTCCCGCTCAAGCAGACGGCGGAAGAAGGCCAGTGCGCTGTGGAGCGAGTAGTCGCTGATGTCGGCCACGAAGGAGCGCTTGATGACGAAGTTGGCGCCTTCGCCCGTGCCGATCTCGTCCGTGACCACACGTCGCACGGTCTCGGCGTACCGATCGTCGTCCGCGTCGAAGCCATGGGCCGTCACGTGTGTCGGAGTCTCCGGGAGCCGCACGAGGAGTTCGGGCGCGGGCACCCTGGCCTGGTCCGTGATTGACAGAGCGATGATGGGTGAACCGTCGTCGGACGCCGTGAAGCCCCGCTCGGTGATCTGTCGGTACGGCACCACGACGAGGACATCGTGCTCTCCCCGTGACGGGTCGGCCTCCGTGTCGGTGAAGGGGATGTCCGCCAGCGTCTCGGGCAGAGTGATGTCGCCGACCAGGACGTCTACGGCGTCCGGGAGTCCGTGCTCCGGCCTGTGCAGCAGAGCGAAGGCGGCCGCCTCCAGGTTCAGCACGCTGTCGAGCACACTGCCGCGTTCTCTGCCACTCATGCGAACACCTCTGCGGACGGGACGACCATCGCGCAACGCTGCGCCGCGTAGCTCAGTGCGAGGCGGTGGTGGTTCTCGGAGAAGTCGCCGAGCGCGTCGGCGGCCAGGAACGGCTGGATGTCGTTGGTGAAAGCCTCCAGCGCTGTTGCCAGGACGCCGACGTGCGCGTAGACGCCGCACAGGATGAGCTGGTCGCGGCCTGCGGTCTTCATGCGCTCCAACAGGTCCGAGCGGAAGAACGCGCTGTACCGCCATTTCGTGAACGTCCAGTCGCCCTCGGTTGGGGCCAGCTCCGGCGTCACTTCCCGGTCGGCCGGGTCGGTGCGCATCCCCGGGCCCCAGAAGTCCTTCAGCAGTCCTCGCTGCTCGTCGGTCATCCGGCCGGGCTGCGCGGTGTAAGCCACCGGCACTCCGGCCGCGGTGCAGCGCTTGCGCAGCGTGGCGGCGTTGTGAACGAGTTCGGAACGCAGGGGGTCCGGCAAGGCGTTAAGGAAATAGCGCTGCATGTCGTGTACGAGGAGGACGGCACGCTCCGGGCGCGGCGTCCATCGTGTCACATTCTCGGGCAGGCTCTCAGCGGCGGGCAGGGGGTACGACGCGATAGGGGGCAAGCCGGCCATCAAAGGGCTCCTTTCGGTCGATGTGGCCGAACGACGGTGGTGTTCACAGAGCGTCGGACCAGGCCGTGACCAGGGAGACGGCCTGCCGGGAGTTGAGGCGGGGGTCGCAGAAGGTGGTGTGCCGACCGCTGGCCGAACCGAGTGCGGCGGCATCGGCGACGCACTCGGTCACATCGTCCGGCGTGGTCTCCAGGTGGAGTCCGCCGGCCACTCCGCCGGCTGCTGCCACCGCGCGTCGGAACTCGACGACCTCGCGGGCCAGGGTGGTCAACAGGCGGGTCTTCCTGCCACCCCGGCCGGTGACGGTGTTGCCGTGCATGGGGTCGCACAGCCAGATCACGGGATGGCCCGTGGAACGGACCGCCGCCACCAGGGCCGGCAGGCGCTCGCCGACGGCGTCGGCGCCCATGCGTGCGATCAGGGTGAGGCGGCCCGGTTCCCGGAGCGGGTCGAGACGCTCGCACAGGGGCGTGATCTCTTCGGTGGTCATCGTCGGGCCGACCTTGCAGGCCACGGGGTTGACCACGTCGGCGAGCAACTTGACATGGGCGCCGTCCAGCTGCCTGGTCCGTTCCCCGATCCACGGCCAGTGCGTGGACCCGAGCCAGCGCCTGCCGTCGCCGACCTCACGGATCATCGGGACTTCGTAGTCCAGGAGGAGCGCCTCGTGGCTTGTCCACACCAGGGGCTCGATGCTCGGCCATGCGCGGAGAGCCGGCGCGCGCCATCCCAGGTGCTCCACGATGTCGCCCGCCGACATGTACCCGGTGAGAATGCGCAGGGGGTCCGGTTGCCTGCTCTCCAGGTCGGGTTCCGGACTGTTGACCATGTGCCCGCGGTACACCGGCAGGACCTGATCGCCGATCTGCTCGAAGGAGTTCGAGCGCGGCTTGGCGAACTGTCCCGCGATGCGCCCGACGCGGAGCACGGGCTTACCCGTGACCATCTTCAGCGTGGTGGCCAGGAGGTCGAGCACGGCGGACTTTCGCCGGACGTGCTCGGCGGTGCACTCCTCCGGGTCCTCCGCGCAGTCTCCCGCCTGCACCACGTGTGCGTCACCCGCCGCGACGGACGCGAGCAGCGACCTGAGCGTGTGTACGTCGTCCACACGGACCAAGGGCGGGCGGGAGCTGAGAATTTCCCTCACACGCTGGACCTGTGAAGGATCGTTCCATTCGGGTTGCTGCAGGGCTTTGGCCCTCTGAATTTCAGTTACTGCATGTCCCACGACTGTGCCCCCCGTGAGGCAGAAAGGATTTACGGCCTGATCGTGATGGGTCTCGCATACGTGCGGACAACTTTTCAGGTGGGGATTCCCTCACGGTTGACGTGCGGGACGTCGATTCCCAGGGAGCGGAACTGCTGGCACGGGTTCATGAACTCGCGCTGCTGCTTTATCTTCCCGTTCTCGAACAGGAAGGAGTGAAGGAAATGATTGCGGTAGTCGCCTTCGGGATACCCCGGGTACCGGATCTTTCCCTCGCCGTCGCATTCGACCCAGAAGCGGTTGGGGTCCTGGGTGTCGAAGACCTCGATGTTGATCCACGCCCAGTCGGGGAAGCACTTCAGCGACCAGACGGCGTGTTCCCCCAGCCTGTCGCGGCCTCGGATCACGAGCGGTTCGCCGGTCTCCGTGGTCCACAGTCCACCGATACCGTCCTCGGTGAAGAGAAGGTGCCGACGGAGCCGGTCTTCGCCACGGGTGTTCATGTACTGCTCGACGATGGCGCGGTTGTGGGCGCGCAGATCGGTCTCGTCGGTGGGTATTCGGGGCTCTGCCATGACTGTCCTCTGCTGAGGGGGGAAGGGGGGGCGGATTCGCGTCTGGGGTCAGACCATGAAGCTGATGTCGCGGGGGTCCTGGCCGACGAGGGCGCGGCCGTAGACCTGCTCCGGGATGCCCATACCGAAGCCGGCGTGGCGGCTGCCGACGTTGATGTCGCGCCAGAGCCGCTGGAGCGGATTGGCCTCGTTGAAGGCGGAGGAGCCGTGAGCGGTCATCAGGGTGTCGACGGCTTCCCGGCACAGGCGACCGACTTGGGTTGACTCCAGCCGGTTGCGGGCCCGTACGGTTAGGTCCGTGTTGGTGCCGGCCCGGGCGTACTGATCGACGGTGTCGGCGATGCGGGTGGCGACCAGCTTGGCCATGTCGATCTTCGAGGTGGCGTCGGCGAGGTCGAGCTGGAAGGTGGGCGACTGCGTCTGGTCACGGTAGGTGGAGCCCGCGACCGGGCGGGTGGGGCCCTTGTCGCGGACGTAGGCGAGGGTCGCCTCGGCGCCGCCGATCAGCGAGCCGGTCAGTCCGATGGCGAACAGGCCGGTCAGGCTGTTGCGGTAGGGCAAGTCGGGGGCGACCACACCGTCGGTCTCACCGTTGAGGATGGGCACGTAGGCCACCAACCGGTGGCTTGGTACGAAGAGCCGGTCGGCGACGACGGTGTTGCTGCCGGTGCCGCGCATCCCGGCGAAGTGCCAGGTGTCCTTGATGCTGACCTCGTCGGCCCGCATCAGGGCGAACTGGATGTCGGGCCCTCCCTCATCGCTGGGGACGGCGATGAGGGCGCTGATCCACTGAGCGTGCAGGCAACCCGAGACGTAGGCCCACTCACCGCTGACGACGACGCCGCCGTCGGCCCGCTCGACGTTCTGGGCGGGCATCCCCAGCACCAGAGCGCACCGGGCGTCCGGGTCCTCTCCCCACACCTCGTCGACCGCGGCCAGGGGGAACAAGGACGCCACGAAGTTGCCGGCGTTCAGAACACCGGCGATCCACGCGGCGGAGCAGCAGCCACGGCCAAGCGCGATGGCAACCTCGAGCAGGGTGCGCATGTCCGTCTCGTAGCCGCCGTGCCGCCGCGGCGTCATCAACCGCAGCAGGCCCGAGTCGGTCATCGCCTCAACGACCCGTGCAGAAACACGGCGCTCGCGGTCGCATTCGACGGCGTCTTCCTGCAGCAGTTCCCGCAAAGCCTCGGCCCGCTTCACGAGCTCGACGCGGTCAGGAGTCTGCGCGGCTACCGTAACCACCTGATTTGACATTCCGAATCAATCCCTTCGGGTTTCTCGCCTCTGGAACGTTAGGACCCCGAAAACCCCAGGGTCAAGGGAATACTTCACTTCACAGGTAATTCAATTCTCCGCGACATGGGCGCGCCTCATCTGTACGGTGACTTCTCGGCCCGTGTTCGTGATTTCGGGTATTCGGTGTGTGGTGAAACGGGTTACGCTCGGCGCCTCGGCCCCGTATTCCACCGCTGGCGCAGGTTTCCGACGACAACCCGCCCGATCGTGGCCGGGTTGAGGAGAATTGTGGGTGGAGAGAGCAGGGAACTGACCTTCACGAACTCCTGGGTCAGGGCCGAGTCGTGTTCCGCGGCGCTCATGAGCCAGCCGAAGCACGCGTTGCTGATGCGCACTGGAAGCGGCCGCGGGCCGGCGACCTCAGGAAGCGAGAGATCGCTCCCGACCGCCATCTGCCAGGCGACCTCGATGCGCCGTGCGGCCGCCTTGAAGAAGCGGCGTGGCAGCTGATCCCTACCCTGGGCGAGCACTTCCTTCAGCGCCCCGGCCTGCAGTGCCGCTGTGGACATCCCCTGCCCGTACACCGGGTTGAAGCTGCAGATCGCGTCGCCGAAGACGAGAAGCCCGTCGGGGAAACGTTCCAGCCGCTCGTAGCGCCGGCGCACGCTCGCCGGGTAGCGATGCGCGACGGGGTCGTCGAGAGGCTCGGCGCCGCAGAGGACCTCGAAGACATCCACCGGGACGATGGGCTTGGCGAAGTCCAGGAACTCGCTCGGATCGGTGGGCGGGTGGTGGCCTCCGTAGCCGATCAGTGTCAGCATCCAGTGGTCTTCGCCATGCTGAAGGAAGTTGACGCCGGTCGGTCGCCCTGGGCAGGCCCCGACGATGACGACCTTCCTGCGGCCCATGGCGCCCGGCGTCACCCTCAGGTTCCGGCTGACGTACTTGATGTCGATCGCAAGTCGGACTTCCTGTGGCTGGTCGTAGCCCAGGTCCGTGAGCCATCGCGTCGTACGCCCGCCACGGCCCGTCGCGTCGACCACGAGGTCCGCGGCGATGTCCTGCTCCGCGCCACCGTCGCGGTGCACGACGCGGGCGCCGACAACCTGTCGGCCGTCCGGGGAGCTGACGAGTCCGGTGGCTTCGCAGCGGTCGATCACCTCGACGTTCCTCAACGCCCGCAGCATGGACCGCACTTGGCCTTCCAGCAGGGGACGGCTTGGCTGGTAGGTGGGGATGGGATCCGCATGGCGGCCGTCCTGGCTCAGGAGGTGGCCTCCCGGCGCGAAGTGCATCTCGGCGGGCTTTCGGACCACCGGCACGCCGTCCGCTTCGAACTTCTCGAGCAGACCAGGGAACATCTCCTGGAGCCACTTCGTGCCAGCGGGCAGTATCGCGTGCGCGTGGCGGCCCTGCGGGACCCCACGCCGGTTCTCGTCCGTCTCCGGCAGCGTGTCCCGGTCGATCAGTGTCACCCGGTCGAACTCTTCGGACAGCACTCGCGCGGCGAAGAGCCCGCCGATGCTGGCTCCCAGCACCACACAGTGGCTGCCCGGCACCCGCGACGCGGATCCGCTGGCGCTGCTGCTCCTTCGTACCCGATGCTCCTGCGGGTCGTGCGGGAGTGCGGTGTCTTCTGACATGCGATTCCTCCGCTGCGCTTGAGGGGGATACGGCGTGGCGACGTAGCAATTCGGTCTCTTTGCCGCACATCGAGATGACCGACTGAAATCCAGACAAATTCCGGTCGCGCCAGTAAACCCGACTCGTAACCTTGGGGATGCCGCGCGTACACAAGCGAGAGCGGGCTCGCGATTGTGGCAGGCTGGGCGAACCGGCGGGATGTCGGAATGCCACCCCGTCTGAATTCAACCAGGACCGCCCGGTGGCAGAGAGTGAGACACCGCCACCGGAATTGCCGATTCCGAATTCTGTTTCTTGCCGGGCCGGAATCTTCGCGTCAGGCGGCTGAAATGTCGGTGGGGTGAGTGAGCGTTCCCGTGGCCAGCCAACACGCCGGCAGCGGCGCCACCGCGCGCCCGTACCCGATACGGGGATCGTCGCCCGCGTACACCTCCGGCCGCCAGCCGTGGCCGCCCATCCAGGACTTCAGGTCATCGCGAGCGGAGAGCCAGGAGGCCCCCTGCTCCTCGACCCGTTCACGCACGGGCCGACCCTCTTCCCCTAGCATGGCCGCCTTGAGATGCTCCAGCATGAGCTGGCTTCCAGGGGCGGACAGTTCGGTGAGGCCAGCCAGGATCGCGTCTCCGGCGGTGTCCGTCAGATACATCAAGAGGCCCTCGATCAGCCAGACCGTGGGCTGCGCCGGATCGAAACCCGCAGCCAGCAGCGCCGACTGCCAGTCCTCCCTCAGATCAGCGGCCACCCCGTGGCGCTCGCACGCGAGAGACAGGCCGGACCGTTCGATCAGAGCGTCCTTGAACGCCGTCATCTCCGGCAGCTCTACCTCGAACCAGCGCGTCCCGGCCGGTAGATCTAGCCTGACGGTGCGCCCGTCCACGCCCGCGGCCAGCGTGACGACCTGGCGGATCCCGCGCTGGGTCGCGGAGATCACCTCGTCGTCGAAGAACCGCGTGCGCACCGCGAAGTACGTGGGGAAGCCGCGCGCGCTGTTGTGGGTCTGCTTGATCACCTCGGCCACGTCCGCGAGTACCGGATCCTCCGCGAGCGCCGAGAGCATCGTGGCTGCGAGCGGATCCCGGAACAGCGCGTCCGGACGGTCGCTTTCCAGTTGTCGCATCCATGCGACAAAGAGTGCCGTCTGCCCGACACCGACCGAGGGCGTCTTCAACTCGACCATAAAATCCTCCCAAAGGCGAGCTCAATTCGGCGCAAATAAGGCTCGATTCTACGCCAGAATCGGCGCCCGAAACATCTATCGAAATGGCTTGATGTTTTCCTAACGAGTGACACTTGAAAGAGGGGTAAGGGTGCGCACCCCCGTCCGCTGTGCGTACCAACTATGCACGAACTCTCATGCCTTGTCGGTGAGAGCTGATGGAATTTTGCGTGCAGCTACGGCTGCAGTGGTAGCGTGCAACGGGTCACATTCAACTTTATTCCACAGAGCAAGCCCCCACTGAAGGATGTGTGCATGCTCGACACCTTGGACCGTGCCCTGATCCACGCGCTGCACATAGACGGCCGCGCGCCCTTCAGCCAGATCGCTGCTGTCCTCGACGTCTCACCGCAGACCATCGCCCGCCGCTACCGCCGACTGCGCGACGAGGCATCGCTCCGTGTCGTCGGGCTCGCGGATCCTCACCGAGCCGGTCAGACCCAATGGCTCGTCAGGCTCACTGCCGCGGCGAGTTCCGCGCAGGACCTCGCGCACGCCTTGGCCCGGCGACCGGACACATCGTGGGTCAAACTCACCTCTGGCGGCACGGAGATCGTGTCGGTCATCCACACGCCCACCGACGATGCCGTGGGCAACTCCTTGCTGCTGCGCGACATCCCTCGCACCAACAACATCACGGCGGTGTCCGCCCACTGCCTGCTGCACATGTACCTCGGCGGTCCCACCAACTGGCGGCGGAGCGCCGACACTCTGAGCAAGGAGCAGCAGCGCGCTCTGGGGTCACATGAATCGGCCGACGGCGCATATATCCCCGTGCCTCGTCAACTGAGCGACGCAGACGGGGAGTTGCTGGTCGCGCTGCAGAAGGACGGGCGGGCCAGCCATGCGGAACTTGCTCAGGCGACCGGCTGGTCCCCGGTCACCGTTGCACGCCGTCTGGCCGACCTGCAGGCGGGGGGAGCGATCTTCTTCGATGTCGAAGTCAACACAGGGCAGTTCGGCGCGAATACCCGGGCACTGCTGTGGATGTCGGTGAGCCCCGCGCATCTGGAGCACGTGGCGACGACCTTGGCGGGCCACGACGAACTCGCGTTTGTCGCCGCTACCACCGGCCCGACCAACCTCGTGGCCCAGGCGCTGTGCAGTGACCCCGCCGACCTGCACCACTACCTTGCCCGGAGGCTCGGCTCGCTCGACGCGATCCAGACTCTGGAAACGAGCCCGGTGCTGCAGAACGTGAAGGCGGCGAGTCCGATGATCACGGATCTCGCTCGTAGCCGACGGCCGGGGTCGAACACGCGCGTACGGTCGTGAAGGTCAGCGTCCCGTTACACGGCGATGCGGCGGCCGACAGGCCGCCGCACGGACTGCTCATGTGCAAGGCTCGATCAGTGCTGTGCTCCGGCGGTGTCCAAAGCCTCCTTCTCGGTCATCAGCCGGCTGGCGGCAAAGCTCACCACGATCAACGCGACGGCAACCCAGAAGGCGACCTGGACTGCGTCCAGCGCGGTCGAGGGGCCGCCGGGCTCCGCACGGTTGAGGTAGACGCTTCCCAGGATGGCGACCCCGAGCGTGGCGCCCAGCTGCTGGACGGCGTTCAGCAGTCCGGCGGCCGACCCGATCTCCTGGGGCTGCAGCGGCTTCAGGGCGATGGTGAAGAAGGCAGGGCCGAAGAGGCCGGCTCCCAGGCCGATGACGCCCAGTGCGATCAGCAGCGGCTTGGGGTAGGTCGTCGGATCCGCGGCGTGGTACACGGCGATGGAGGCCAGCGCTCCGACCAGGAGCACGGCGAGACCGATGGTCATCGTGTGGTGTCCGAGGCGCCGCACCAGGTGGGCGCCGGCGATCCACGAGGCGATGGCCAGGCCGACCGACCACGGAGCGAGCGTCAGCCCTGCGGCGAGCACGTCGGTGCCGACCCCCAGCTGGAGGTGCACCACTATGACCATCATCAGGCCGTTTGTCACGGCGAAGAACGTTGCCGACGTCATCAGAGCGGCCGGAAACCTCCGGTGCGCAAACAGGCTCGGTTCCACCAGCGGGCTACTGCCGCCTGCGGCCGCACGGCGCTGGTACAGAGCGAACCCGACCATGACGATCAGCCCGGCTGCGATCGCCCCCCAGCTCCCCCCGGACATCGCGGCGATGTCGCCTCCGATGAGGGGGTAGACGATGAGTCCGGTACCGATCACCGCCAAGAGCGTCCCGATCACGTCGAGTGCGGGCGGCCTCGGCGCCCGGTCCTCCAGCATCTTGGGCGTAATGGCCAGCACGATCACGGACAAGGGGACGTTGACCAGGAACGTCGCTCGCCACGACGAGCCGAACAGGTCGGCGTGGGTCAGGACGCCGCCGAGGACCGGGCCGCAGACGGCGGCCAGTCCCATCACGGGGCCGATGCTGCCCAGGGCCTTGGACATCTCGTCGCCGGAGAACATGGTTTTGATCAGCCCGATGGTCTGGGGAATGACCACGGCCGCGGCCGCTCCCTGCACCACACGGAAGCCAATCAGGAGACCCACCGTGGGCGCCAGGGCACAGGCGATGGAGGCGAGCATGAATCCGGTGACGCCGATGGTGAACATCCGCCGTCGGCCGACGATGTCACCCAACCGGCCGCCCGTGATCAGCAGAACGGCGAACGGGAGGGTGTAGGCGGTCGTGAACCACTGGATATCGGACGCCGATCCACCCAGGTCGGCGTGGATCGCGGGCGCGGCGACCTGCACGATGGTCGCGTCCAACAGGTTCATGGCCTCACCGAGCAGCAGTGCGGTGAGCGCCAGCCACCGCCATCGGTACGCCGCTGTGGGGGTCGGCGCGATCACGCGCTCAGCAGTCATCGGAGTTCCTCTCCAGCGTTGTCGATACGTCGACTCGCCCACCTGAGGTCAAGGCAGCGAGCTCGACCACCCTCAGAGTGGAAGGGCGGGGCCGGCGGCATCCAGCCGGAGCGCACAAATAGAAGATTCCTTCCGTCCAGGGCGCCTGCGGTGGTGATTTCCCACGCCACACTCCCCTGCGCCCACGCGGCCATCGAGGCCGCCGCGGCGGACGTCCGCTCACGTGACGGTGTGAGCTTCCTTCAGCCAGCCGCTTGGGATGGAAGAAATGTTCCAGTACAGCGGCGTAACTGGAGTCGATGGGTGTGATCACTCCACCCTGGGATCCCTTGGTCACCCCGCGTGCACCAGGGCTTCATATCCCTACGTTCTTCCTGTTCAGGAGGGTGCATGGCAGCCCTGCCCGCTACCCAAAGAGAAGTCCGCCTCGTCGCCCGGCCCGACGGACTGCCGCAGCTGGAGCACTTCACGGTCGTCGAGACGCCCCTGGCCGTACCGGGGCACGACGAAGCGCTGGTCCGAAATCTCTTCTTCCAGGTCTTCGCCACGCTGCGCCTGCTCATCACGGGCGTAAGGCAGGACACTCCGTTTCCCGTGCTCAGTCCCGGCGACACCCTGCTCGGGGCAGCGATCGGTGAGGTCGTCCGCGCGCCGGAGGGCAGCGCTCTGCAGCCCGGCGATCTCGTCTCGCACGGGCGGGGCTGGCGCGAGTACGCCGTCGTCCCCGCCGGCGAGTGCGCCCGCCTGGACGACGAGGCTTTCCCCGACCCGATCGCGCACCTTCAGCGCGGCTGGACGGCCTACGCAGCGTTGACGCGGGGCGTCGAACTCCGCCCCGGGGACACCGTGTTCGTCTCCTCGGGCGGCAGCGGAATCGGCGCGATGGCCGGGGTGATCGCGAAACGGCTGGGCGCTGGCCGCGTCATCGCCAGCACCAGCTCGCGGCAGAAGGCCGACCGCCTCGTGAACGAGCTCGGTTACGACGCGGCCGTCGTCCGCGGTGCCGCACCCCTCGCCGAACAGTTGGCGAAGGTCGCGCCGGAGGGCATCGACGTCTTCTTCGACAACGTGGGAGGCGAACAGCTACAGGCCGCCGTGGAAGCCGCACGTCCGGGCGCCCGCTTCGTCTTGATCGGCGCCCTGTCCGGCCAGCTCTCCGAACACGGCACCGGCACCGCAGCACCCGTCCAGCTGGACTCCATGCCCCTGATCCGCAAGCGGATCGTGATGCGCGGCTTCAGCTCGGACGACTTCGACGACGAAGCCGAGTGGACCGAGAAGTTCGGTGCCTGGCTCCGAGCAGGGGAGACGGTGTTCCCCCACGCTCGGATCAAGGGCATCGAGCACGCCCCACAGGCCCTGCTGGATGTGATCGGGGGGCAGCACGTCGGCGCCGTCATCATCGAGCTGTAGCCCGCTTTCCCGGTGTACACAACTCCGTTGAGTCGGGCGGAGGTTGTGCGCCTTCGCCCGACAGGCATCCCCACCCGCACCTCATACGCCGAGAAGGAGTCCCGGTGCCGCGAGCCACCGCACACGTCCTCGACCTCCCCTTCGATTCCCGTCCCGAGCCGGACGAGCTGATACAGGCAGCCATGGACTGGCACTTCAATCCTGACACAGGGTCCAGGTTCTGGCTGGATCGGGCGAAGACCCTGCCCTTCGACCCCCGCAGCGACATCCGCACGCACGAAGACCTCCGACTGTTCCCCAACATGACGGCCGAACTGCGCGACACCCGTGCCGAGGACCTGATCCCGCGGGGTTACGGTCAACACCCCGATGTCATCGGCGTGTTCGAGAGCGGCGGGACCACAGGGGCACCCAAGCGGGTCGTCCTACTCCGCGACTGGCTGCAGCGCATGCTCCACTGGAGCAACGCCAACCTCGACGCGCACGGATTTCCCGGCGGCGCCGACTGGCTCGGGCTCGTCCCGACGGGCCCGCACATCGTGGGTGAGTACTTCCGAAGGTCCGCGACAAGCCACGGGCGCCGCGGCTTCACCATCGACCTCGACCCCCGCTGGGTGAAGAAGATGATCTCCAGCGGACGGCGGCAGGATGCCGACGCCTACGCGGAACACGTCATCGACCAGGCTGCGTTCGTGCTGCGCACCCAGGACGTCGGCGTCATGACCATCACGCCCCCGCTGCTCGAACGCCTCGCACGGCGCGACGACCTGACCGAACTGGTCAACGAGAAGGTCAAGGCTATCCGCTGGGGCGGCACACAGCTGGATCCCGACTCCCGCTACCTCTACAAGACCGAGGTCTTCCCGAAGACGGTCCTGTGCGGCAACTACGGCAGCACGATGATCCTCGGGTTCGCGGGCGAGCGCCCGGACCTCCCGCAGGACTCCGGCTGTGTCTTCGATTCCTACAGCCCGTACGTGACGTTCTCCGTCGTCGACCCCGAAACGCTGGAGCCCGTCACCTACGGTGATCGCGGCCGCGTCCTGGTCAACCACGTCAGCAAGTCGTTCTTCCTGCCCAACAACTTGGAGAGGGACACAGCAACCCGCATCGAGCCGCTGGCCGGTCAGGTCGGCGATGCGGTGGCGGACATCGCTCCGGTCGCAACTTTCGAGAACGAGGCTGTGATCGAGGGGGTCTACTGATGGCGAACGCCTCCTCCGATGTCCTGCAGCTTGACGCCCTGGGGACTCAAGGCGCGTTCCGGGCCCGCAACCACATGGCCGTCCACGACGTGGCGGGCCAAGAGGTCGCCAGCCTGAGCCTGGTGCCTTCCCTGTTCGTCGAGCGCACGATGAAGGCCCTGCACCGGGCCGCGACTCCCGCACTCGATGACCGGATGGGCATGATCAGCCGTGCTGCCGAGCTCTTCGCGACGGCCACATTGGGTGACCAGTCGGCCGAAACGTACGAGCACCAGGTCAGTCGGGTCGGCGGGATACCGATCTCCGTGGTGCGTGCCACCACCCGGGCCATTGCGAGCCGGATGAAGAAGGCCCACTACAGCGTGGAGCACGCCCGGCCGTCCGGAGCGGTGCGTCGATGGGACGACCCGCTGACCCGCACCGGCCGTGCGGTGTGGACACGGCGTGGGAGCGTCTTCGCCGTGCACGCGGCCGGCAACCACCCCGGCCCGCACAGTCTCTGGCCGGAGGCCCTGGCGCTGGGCTATCGCGTCGCGATCCGCCCCTCCCGGCGCGAGCCGTTCACGCCCCACCGGCTGGTCACCGCACTGCGCGCTGCAGGCTTCGGCAACGACCAGGTGGCCCTGTTGCCGACCGACCACTCCACCGCGGATGCCCTGCTGCGAGGGGCCGATCTCGGACTGGTCTACGGAGGTGAGGAGGTCGTCCGCAAGTACGCCGCAGACCCATCGATCCTCCCGCAGGGCCCAGGGCGCTCAAAGATCCTTCTGACCGCGGAAGTGGACTGGCGGGACCACGTCGACACCATCGTCGACTCCGTCAGCGGTCATGGCGGCACTGGCTGTGTCAACACAACCGCCGTGTTCGTGGAGGGGGACCCGACCCCGCTCTGTGAGGCGCTGGCCGAGCGCCTGTCATCCGTGCCCAGCCTCCCGCCGGAGGATCCCAAGGCGATCTTCCCCGTGCAGCCGCTCGCCACGGCTAAGGCACTCGATGCGCACGTGTCACGCAGGGCCGAGGGCACCAAGCCGTGGCTCGGCGGCGACGGCGTCGCTGACGAACTGGGGGACGGCAGCGCCGTGCTGCGGCCCGCCCTCCATCAACTCGACCGGCCTGACGCGCCACAGGCTTCCTTCGAGCTCCCCTTCCCTTGCGTGTGGGTGGCTCCCTGGTCGCGTGAAGCGGGCCTCGCACCCTTGAGGAACAGCCTGGTCCTGACCGCGATGACACACGATGCCCGGCTCGTTGAGCAGCTGCTGGACGAACCGTCGATCAGCAACGTCTACGTAGGGGACCACCGAACGTTCTGGATGGATTCCGGTATGCCACACGACGGCTATCTCGCCGAGTTCCTGATGCGGTGCAAGTCTGTGATCAGGGAGTGACCCGTTCTGCGTGGCGGCAGACACCCGCCGCCACGCAGCCGAGGGGGGATGGGCCCCCTCTGCGTTCCGGGCCCGCCGGACCCGGTCAATACCGAGCGGAGCACCGACGTGCACAGGCGCCGCCTCCGGCGATGTGCCGCGCCAGGCCACGTGGTGCGTGAAGGATGGTGCGCACATGCTCGACAACCTCGACCGCGCTTTGATTCACGCGCTGCACATCGACGGACGCGCCTCCTTCACACACATAGCCAACGCGCTGGCCGTATCCCCACAGACGATCTCCCGCCGCTATGAGAGACTGCGCGACCACGCCGCGCTCCGCGTCGTCGGGGTCCCCGACCCGCACTTGACAGGCCACGAGCAGTGGCTGCTCCGCCTGACCGCCGCGCCAGAGGCAGCAGTGGATCTCGCTCACGCACTGGTCCGGCGCCAGGACACCTCCTGGGTCTATCTCACCGGAGGCGGTACCGAGATCGTCGCAGTGCTCGAAACGCCGCTGGGCACAGCGCACGGTCACTCCCTGCTGTTGCACGAGCTGCCGCCCAGCATCGGGCTGACCGCGGTCTCCGCCCACCACCTGCTGCACACCTACGTCGGCTGGCGCACCCCCTGGCGGATGAGCGCCAAGGCCCTCACATCCCGGCAACAACGCTTGCTGGGCGGAACGAAGTTCACCGGCCGCCTGGAGTCCACCGCCGCCGAACAGTACCGGCAAATGCGGCTTTCCCCCGCGGACCACGCCCTGATGGACGCCCTGCGGCAAGATGGCCGCACCGGCGTAAGCGACCTTGCCGCCGCCACGGGCTGGTCGCCGGCCACGGTTTCGCGGCGCCTGGACAGCCTCCGCGACTGCGGAGCAATCTTCTTCGACGTCGAGATCGACTCCGCACTTCTGGGAGGCAGTACCAGAGTCCTGCTGTGGATGGCGGTCGCGCCGGCCCACGTCGACGAGGTCGCCACCACATTGTCCCGCCACGACGAACTCGCTTTCGTGGCCCACACCACCGGCCCCACCAACCTGGTGGCGCACGCACTGTGCAAGGACACCGCCGCCTTCTACCACTACCTCACCCACGGTCTCGGCTCAGTGAAGGCTATCCGTGCCTTGGAGACAGCTCCGGTTCTGCGGACTTTAAAAGCGGTGGGAGCGTCGGTCCCTCGAAGCCTACGAATGCCCCGGCCTGAGGCCCCATGAAGGGGGCGTTCCCGGGAGGGCGGGGAGGAGAGCCCGCCCCGGCGGGACGCAAAGCTGCGAGCGGACGGCCAGACGGGGCAGGGCCGCCGCTCGAAGGAGTCATCACTCCCCAACTCGCGGCGTAGGAGAGGCCCTTCGTGAGCGGGAGAGCGCATTCCGCTTCCACGCAACGTGGCCCTGGTGCAACCTGACGCAGCCCTTGATCACCAACCGTTGGAGCCTTGCGCAGGACGCGCGAGCTACCCCTCCCCGGCAGCCGGATTACGCAGCGCGCGCAGCAGGGCGGCCCCCTCTCCGTGGCTGCGGACGATGGGATAACGGCCGTGGAAGATGTGCTCGTGTATCAGCGGGGACAGCCGGGAGCGGATCTCCTGCGAGATCGCCAGCCCGCCCCGCTCCAGGAAGGCCGTGAAGCGTCGAAGAAGCTGGTGGAGTCTGCCAGCGGGTGCCCACGCCTGGTGTACCTCCCCGTTGCGAGATCGGAACTGCTGCGGCGCAATCGAGCAGCGCAACCAGCGCGAGGACGCCAACGCGCTCACCGTCACCCCGAGGTACTCGATGTCGGCGTACGACTTCTTCGCCCGCTGCGAGCCGCCGGACCCCGCCGAGGACGCCCTCGTCTACACCGGCGACGTGGACGCCGTCCTGCGCTGAAAGCCGCTCACTCCTCCTCGGCGCCGCGTGGACAGGTACCGAGGAGCTCAGCGACCGGGCGGTCCGCGGCCAGGACCTCGGCTCCGAAATCGGTCAGGTGCATGCGGTGTCCGCACTGTCCGCGGATCAAGAGCTGCCCCCGCAGGTCGCGCTCCAGGTGCTGTAGCTGGACGGTCATCGACGACGGTGACATGCCCGTGGTGCGGCAGCAGGCCGCGAGCGAGGGATAGCCCACGGTTTGCACGAACCGCAGGAGCCGACGGCGCCCGTCGACGGTACGCACGGCGGGCTGCAGAAGGACGGGGAAGCGGTCGACGCCTGGAGCGTCAGCGGGGCGTCGAGGCTTGCGCTTCTTCTTGGGCGTGCGGCGCATGGTCGCGCGGTCCCAGGTCTCTCGTGGCCGGTCAGCCAAGGTGCGTGCCCACAGCTCGACCGCTTGGACGACTTCCTGGCCCAACGGCGTGAGTTCCAGATGCCGGCCTCGGCTCGCGCGGATGAGCAGCGGGCTGCGGACGTCCTCCTCCAGACGCTTGAGTTGCATCGTGAGCGTCGCCGCGTTGATGCCGTGTGTCTGGCACCGAAGCGGAGCCGTCGATGGCCATCAACCTGGGCACCGGCTCGGGCACCACCGTCAGGGAGCTGTGTGCCGCCTTCAACCAGGTCGTCGATACGCCGCTCGCCACCGTCGATGCGCAGCCGCGCCCCGGTGACGTTGCCGGCGGCTACACTAAGAGCGACCGAGCCAAAAGGCTCCTGGGGTGGGCACCACAGCTCTCCTTGGAGGAGGGGATCCGGTCCTCGCTGGACTGGATCCCGGTACGCGAAGCGATGTTGAAGGACTGACCACGCCTCCCTCATGACGTCCCGGTCCTTCTTTCGAGTCGGGAAGCAGACGGGTTTCCACGCCAAGAAGGTGCCGCATGGCGGGAGCACGCGGCACTCCAACGGTGCTCGGCGGGGGCATCCCAGTACGCGAGGTGCGGGGCCGGCGAGGCGTACGGCTCGCGCCCGCCGATGTACCAGACGTGGTTGGCCTGGCCGGTGGTGATTTCGGTGGCGCCGTCGGGGACGCGGCCGTCGATCTTGACCACGGCGTCAGACGATGTCGCCGAGGTAGCGGGCGGGGGACTCGCCGTGGGTGAGTTCGGCGATCAAGGTGCGCAGGCCGTGGGGTAGCAAGTTGAGGCCGGGCACCTTCTTCAGCTCCACCCATTCCAGGCCGGTCTGAACATCGTCTTCGGCGTGGCCGCCGAGCTTGTCCGGGTTGCCCTCGGGCTGGCACAGGAAGATCGCTTCGACCCGGTGGTCTTCCGGGGCACCGCCGTGGTTGGCGCCGATGTATTCGCGCAGCCACAGCAGACGCGCGGGTGTGATGTCCAGGCCGGCCTCCTCGTGGATTTCGCGGCGTACCGTGGCGCCGAGGGTCTCGCCGGGATGCTGGCCGCCGCCGGGCAGGAAGTAGCAGTCCTGGCCCTCCCAGTGGGCGCGCTGGAGCAGGATGCGGTCATCGTAGAGGACGACGGCCCTGGCCGCGTTGCGGACGGTCGCGGTAACGGGTTCAGCCACAGGAAGGTCCCACCTGTGATCGGGCGGTGGGTGTTCAGCTTCAGTCCTACCTGAAGCGAGGCGACGTCCAGTGGCCATGGCCCAGACCCGAGGCCCAGCCTGCGGCCGGGCCCTGCGCGAACGCTTACTCGGCGAGGCCGGATCCCCCGACCCCGTGCTGACCCTCGTGGTCTCGATGATCGCCGCCGAAATCCATGGCCACTGCGGTCACCGTATGCTCAAGTGCCGCCGTCTCGCGATGGGCTGGACCGTGGCCCAAGCCGTGGCCGCCGCTCACCGACTCATCCAGGAGGCGGGCCTTCCAAGGTCGGGCTGACCGAACGCTCGTGGAAGGACTGGGAAGCCGGCCACCCGCCGAGCCCCGACTACCAGGATTTCTTGTGCCGCCTGTTCGCCACCACCCCGGTCTCGTTGGGCTTCGCCCACGACTACTCGCCACAGAACCCTGATCCACTTCGGAACGGGACCGCCGCGGATGCGATACTCCCCGCAAGGCAGGCATGCACCAGAAAAACTAACCCGGACGACGGGACGGAGGTGGCGGAAACGAAGCGTCGCAACGCGATCAAACTCGCCGGACTGGCCTTGGCGGCTCCGACCGCCGCCACCCAGTTCCTGGAACAGGCCGCCGCCAAAGCCATGGAGTTCACCCGGCAGGCCGAGGCCACCTCACTCGGCTCCGGCACCCTCGACCATCTCGACCTCGTGGTCACCGAGTTCAACCACGTCTACTCCCTCAAGCCGCCCAAGGCAGTCTTCGACGCCGTGCTGGACTACCGCCGCAAAGTCGACCGCTTCCTGAAGGATGACCACACCCACCGTCAGGAACGCGAGCTGCGGGCGTTCGCCGGCTGGCTGTCCGAGCTCTTAGCGTGGCTCGCCCACGACCTTGGAAACGCGCGCACCGGCCTGGCGTTCGCCACCGACGCGTTCGTCCAGGGTCGGCAGGCCGGGCGCGGCGAACTGTGCGCGTGGACCATGGAAGCCGCTGCATCCATCAACCTGTATGAACAACGGCCCACCATGGCCCGTGAAGCCGCCCTCAAGGGCCTGGCCGAAGCGCCGGCCGGTCACCCGCTGACCGTGCGGCTGCATGCCCAGGCCGCCCGCGCCGCCGCCGACGGCGATGCTGAGGGCTTCACCACCGCCTTCCCCGCCGCCGAGGACGCCCATCGGCTCCTGTAGCCCGCTCTCCCCGCCGCTTCGGCATGGACGTCCTGCCGCTCGCGGACTATGCGCTCACCTCGTATCCGGTCACCTCGTTCATCTGGCTCGGCCAAGCCGAACAGGCCCGCCGACACGCCGAACGCGCGCTCGCGACTTATGAGGCTGCCCCCGCGGCGTCCCGGTCCCCCAGCGGGAGGCCATCGCCCGCATCGACCTCGCCCTCGCCCATGCTCAACTCGACGACCGCGACGACGCGGTAGCCCTCGGCCATCAGGTCCTGGACTCCACACGGGTCGTCGACTCCGTCCGCAACTGAGCCGGAGACCTCGCCGCCTTCCTGGCCCGCCGCGCCAAGTGCGGAGCGTTGGTGGTTCTCACCGAAGGTGCGGCGCCTGCCCGATGAGTGGTTCTGACCAGCTTCGAGATCGAACAGGAGTGGATGGGCGCAATATCGACTCTCGTCGCGCAGGGCGATTCATAGCAGGCGATCCCCGGTTGGCGAAACCGAGGATCCTGCAGACCATTAACTCTGTTCATGCTCGGCTGCGCTTGGCGGTGGAGTCGTTGCAGACGTTATAGACGGCGCCGTAAACCTCGAAGGAGGCGGCAAGCGGCATCTTCTGCTGTTGCCCTCGTGGTTGCAGGAGAGGGTGTCGCTGAGGTGTAGCGCCCCATCCATCAATGGGGCATTCCCATGCCCTCAAGGAAAGCGAGTTGTCCTGTACGCTCCGATAAAGAAGCTTGCCCCGAACGCCAAGGGGCAGGTCCGATACCGCTTCGTTGTGGATACAGGGACCGGCCCTGCCACTGGGAAGCGTAAGCAGCTGACCCGTACGTTCGACACGCTAAAAGAGGCGAAGGCGGAGTACGCGCGCATCACTCACCGTCGCCACGAGGGAACCTTCGTCCCGCCAAATAAGATCACTTTGAACGAATGGCTTGACCAGTGGCTCGCCAAGAAAGCGGAAGACCTCGAAGAGACCACGATCTACAACTACGCAGTAACCCTGGACCGCGTCGGGGGGAAGCTTGGACACATTCGGCTTCAGGAACTCACCGAAGATGATGTCGAAGCGTGGATGACGTGGGCACTCCGAGAGGGGCGCGTCCGTGAAACCAAGGCAGGTCCCGGGCTGGGCGTGACCTCGGTTGATACGTCCCTCGCGCGTTTGCAGGAGGCGCTCAACAGGGCGGTGACTCGTCGTCTGGTTGCAGTGAACGTTGCGCAAGAGGTCACAATTCCACGGAGAGTACGCAAGGCGGAACGGAAGACGAAGGCATCCGTGCTCCCCTGGGCCCCTGCTGAAGTCCAGGCTTTCCTCGCGGCGGCCAGAGGGGACGACCACAGGCGGTTCTTTGCGGCCCTGCTGCTCTCGCTCATGGGGCTCCGTCCTGCCGAGGTATGCGGCCTGCGCTGGGAGGACGTAGACCTGGAAGCGGAGACGTTGAACGTTGCCAACACGCGGACGCTGTCTGGGAACAAGAAGATCATTGAAAAAGACACGAAGTCGATGGCGGGGGAGCGGCTGCTACCCCTCCCGCCGATGGTGCGCGACGCCCTGCGGGCGCTGCTTGCGATTCAGGCAGCGGATCGCTTGGTAGCCGGGGAGGCGTACGTTTACACGGGCTACGTTCTCGTGGATGAGCTCGGCACCGCGCTGAATGGTAGGCAGCTTCGCGTTCGCGCATACCTGATCACGGACCAGAGTGGTCTCCGTCGCGTACGCCTGTACGATGCCCGCGCCGCGTGCCTCACGTACCTGGCGAACAAGGGCGTGTCGGATCACACCCTTGCCCGGTGGGCCGGCCACACGAACGTCAAGACGACGAAGAAGTGGTACGTGAAGCCGGGCGTGGATGACCTCCGTCCCGCGGCGGAAGCCTGGGGCGGCTTGGTGGAGGCCAGTACCCCCTTCCGTGAGATTTTGTGAGATGTGGGAGCGTGAGCGGGTGAGCGAGAGTACGCCGAACACCCTGCAATACCGCTTTGACGGGCCAGAAGACGCCCCGGTCCTGGTCCTGGGCCCGGCCCTCGGTACCACATGGCACATGTGGGACCGGCAGGTACCCGAACTGGCCCGCCAGTGGCGCGTCGTACGGTACGACCTGCCGGGCCACGGCGGCGCGCCCGCGCGTCCCGCGGTGACGGTCGGCGAACTCGCCGACCGGCTGCTGGCCACTCTCGACGCGCTCGGCGTCGAACGCTTCGGGTACGCGGGCTGCTGCATCGGCGGCGCGATCGGGGCCGATCTCGCCCTGCGCGACCCGGAGCGGCTCGGGTCGCTCGCCCTGATCGGGTCGGCCGCCCGCTTCGGCACGGCGGACGCCTGGGGCGTACGGGCCTCCGAGGCACGCTCGCACGGTCTCGACCCCGCGGCGCGGTCCGCGCCCGAGAACTGGTTCACCCCCGGCTTCGCCGCGGCCCAGCCCGCCATAGTGGACTGGGCCGTCCACATGGTGCGCACCACCGATGTCCCCTGCTACTCCGCCGCCTGCGAGGCGCTGGCCGCCTTCGACGTCCGGTCCGGCCTCGACCGGGTCGGCGTGCCCACGCTCGTGCTCGTCGGCGCCGAGGACCGGGTGACGCCACCCGCGGACGCACGTGTCCTGGTCGCCGGCATCCACGACGCCCGGCTCGCCGTCGTCCCCGCCACGCGGCACCTGGCTCCCGTCGAGCAACCCGCCGCCGTCACCGACCTGTTGGTCGGCCACTTCTCTGCGGACTGGCGCGCGCCGCGACCGCAGGGCACCGGCGGGCGGCGGCGCGCTTCCGGTACGCCGACGGGTGGGGCGGGCGAGGCGTCTCCGGGCCTTCCGACGCCCGGTGCGCTCGGTGCGGCAAGTGCGTCCGCCGGGTCGGGTGTGGGTGTAGATGTGGGTGTAGGTGTGAGCGCGGGTTCGGGTCCGAGCGTGGGCGGGGTGGGCGGTCCGGCCGCGCCGGCCGCGCCTACGGGGGCCGGGGCGCTTGGTGGCGCGCTGGCGTCCGCCGTTGCCGGAGCGACCGGCGGCCTTGCGACGCCCACCGGGCCGGAGGCGCACGTCGCTCCGGGTGCGTCCTTCGCCGCGGGCGGGTCTGCCGGTCCGGGCCTGTCCGTAGACGCGTTCCCGACCGACCGGGATACGGCCGACGGTCTTTCGGCGCCCATAGGTCCGGCCGAGTCCATCGGTCCGGCCGCACCCGCCGGTCCGGCCGCACCCGCCGGTCCGGCCGCACCCGCCGGTCCGGCCGCGCCTGCCGGTCCGGCCGCCCCCGCAAGCTCGCCCTCGGCTACCCCGGCAGCGCCCACCGATCTTTCGGTGACGGCGCCGGGCGCGCCCGCCGGCTCGTCGATGCCTGCTGGCCCCTCCCAGGGCGCCCCGGCCGCTTCCGCCGCGCCCGCCGGCTTGTCGATGCCCGCCGGGCCGCCCCCGAGTGCCCCGGCCGCTTCGGGTGTGCCCGCCGGCGCGTCGGGGTCCGCCGGTTCGGCCCCGGTCGGCCCGGTCGCCCCCGTCGGCCCGTTTGCGGCCACGGCCACCGCAGCCACCGCGCCCACCGCTGCCGCCGCGCCCACCGCTGCCGCCGCGCCCACCGCTGCCGCCGCGGCCGCCGCGCCCTTCGGCCCGCAGGCACCCGTCGGCCCGTCCTCGGTCGTACCGGCGGATGGTCACCCTGACCCGTCCGGACCCGTGGGGGCCACCGGCCCGGGCGGCGCCCAGCCGTCGGCCTCGGCCGGCCGGGCCGCTGTCGCCTTCGCCGCCGCCGGGCCGGTTGCCGCTTCCCCGCCCTCGCCGGCCGACTTCGCCGCCGGCGAGGCGCCGACGGCGTTGATGCCGCCGATCGTCCTGGGGGACGGCCCGGTGGCTTCCGCCGGTCCCGGCGAAGGGCCGTCCGGGGGCCGGCCGCCGCGCGTCGCGGGCGCGCCGCAGGGCGTGTTCGGGCCGCCCCTGGTGGACGGCATATCGGGCGCCGCCCCTGGTCCGGCCCCTTTCGGCGCTGCGCCCGGGCCTTTCGGTCCCGTGGGCGGTTCCCGGCCGGGCGCGGCCGTTCCGGCGCATGGACCGGAAGCCATGCTGCACAACGGAACGGTGCGGGCGGACGTCTTCGGCCCGGTGGGCGCGCCGGTCGGCAGTCCCTACGCCACGGCGGGTCCCGCGCCCGTCCCCGGCCCCCCGGCGGACGGAGAACCGGCCGGCAGCGCGCGTCACGGTGTCCCGACGCCGTACGGCTCTCCCGCCGGAGAAGCCGGCCAGGCGGGTTCCGCCGCCGTGCCCGGCCCCCCGGCGGACGGAGAACCGGCCGGCATTGCGCGTTACGGTGTCCCGACGCCGTACGGCTCTCCCGCCGGAGAAGCCGGCCAGGCGGGTTCCGCCGCCGTGCCCGGCCCTCTCCGCTCGCCTGTCGTCGAGGGAGCCTTCGGGCTGGCCCAGGGTGCGTTCCCCTCTCCGGCCGGACCCGGTGCCGGTGGACTCGGCCACGGCGCCGACGCCGACCGTCCGCTGTCCGGCGCCCAACAGCCGGACGCGGTAGGGAGATTGGATGCTACGTCCGGTGGCCTGTCGTCCGCCTCCGCCGCCCCGGCGGGGGGAGTACCCGCCGCCAATCCCGGGGCGCGCGATACGGGCGCCGCGGGCTCCGCGGTGGGCCCGTCCCCGCAGGGAGACCCCGCGCGGATCGACGTGCCGACCACCGACATGTCCCCCGTGACCGCTTCCCTCCAGGAGGCGTCGCGGTCCGCGACGGACGCCCCGGCCCCCGCCCGTGTGCCGGACGCCGAGAAGTCATCGGCGGCTCCGTCCGTTTCCTCCACCGCCGGTGTAGGGGGCGTGGGCGGCCCGGTCACCGGCCCCGCCCGGGTGGACGTGCCGACGACGGACATGTCCCCGCTGCCCGCGCCGGGTTCGGCCGGCCGTGGTGGGGCGGATACCGACGCGGAGGCAGGCGGTGCGGACGTGTCGCGTGCGGGTGGGCCGGTGGCCGCGGGCTCGGCTCGTGTGGACGTGCCGACCACCGACATGTCCCCCCTCTCCGTGGCACCTTCGGTCCCGGGCGGCACTGCCTCCGGCTCCGCCCGGGCGGACGTGCCGACCACCGACATGTCCCCGGTGTCCGCACCTGGCACGGCGGCCCGTTCCGGGGCCGGAACAACACCCGCCGTCGAACGGGCCCGCGTGGACGTGCCCACCACAGAGATGTCCCCGGTCTCCGCCGTCGCCCGGCCGGACTCCGGCCGGGCGGCGGCCGGGAGGACGGGCGTCGGGGTGGGTGTGGGCCGGCAGGTCGCCTTCGGTGCGCAAGGCGGGCGGCGGGAGACGGACGGGTCGGCGGGGAGCCGGCCGGATACGTCCGCCGCGTCCGCCGCGACCGATGTGCGCTGTGCGTCATCCGGTGTATCCGACGTGCCCGGCAGCCGCACCCATGTCGCCGGTGCTACCGCCACGGAGCCGGGCGGTAGCACCGGCGGGACCACAGCCCCCACCGCACCTGGCACCTCCACCCCACCTGGCGCCCTCACCGCGCCTGGCACCTCCACGGCGCCTGGCGCCCTCACCGCGCCTCGCACCCCCGCGGCGCCTGGCACCTCCACGGCGCCTGGCACCCCCGCGGCGCCTGGCACCTCCACGGCGCCTGGCGCCCTCACCGCGCCTGGCGCCCTCACCGCGCCTGGCACCCCCACGGCGCCTAACACCCCCACCACACCTGGCACCCCCACCGCACCTGAAATCCCCACCGCGCCCGGCACCGACACCGCCACCACCAAGACCGCAGCCACCAACCCCCGCACCACACCGACCGCCACCCCCCACAGCCACACCGAACTCGCCCGCCGAGAGGCCCCCGCCCCCGGCGCGGAACAGCCCGGCGCGGACGCCCCCGGCACCGACGCCCCCGCCACACCCGACGGCCGCCCCCGCCGTGCCCGGCACCGGGCCCGGGACGCCTGCTCGGCGGACGCCCTGACCGTCGTGGGGCCGGGTGCGGACGCCGGGGCCGCTCCCGGCCCGGGTGGGGCGCTCGACGTGCGGCGGCGGGCGCTCGGGGAGGCGCACGGTGAGACGGCCGGCGCGGCGGATCCGTTCACGCGCGAGTTCGAGGACTTCGCGGCCCGTGTCACCTGGGACGAGAGCTGGTCGCGCCCGGGCCTCGACCCGAGGACGAGGGCGCTGCTCACCCTGACCGCGCTCACCGTGGGCGGTCACCTGAGGGAGCTCCCCGGCCACGCCCGGGCCGCGCTCCGGCTGGGGGTGACGCCGGGCGAGATCCAGGAGGCGCTGCGGCATACGGCCCTGTACGCCGGGCTGCCCGCCGCCCGGGCAGCGCTCGACGCGGTCCGGCCGGTCGTGGCCGACCGGCCCGTCGGGTCCCCTGAGGACGGCGAGCGGGGCGCGCCCGGCCGTCCCGACCCGCACCGCTAACGCCATCATGAGGACATGAGACTCACCAAGTACGGCCACGCCTGCGTCCGTCTGGAGAAGGAAGGCCGCGCCCTCGTCATCGACCCCGGCGGGTTCACCGAGGAGGACGCGGCCGTCGGGGCGGATGCCCTGCTGGTCACCCACGAGCATCCGGACCACTTCGACGCGGGCCGGCTGCGGGCCGCCCTGGAGGCCGACCCGGCCACCGAGCTGTGGACGCTGCGCAGTGTCGCCGAGCAGCTCTCGGCCGCGTTCCCGGGGCGGGTGCACACCGTCGGCGAGGGCGACGCGTTCACGGCCGCGGGGTTCGACGTCGAGGTCCACGGGCAGTTGCACGCCGTGATCCACCCGGACATCGAGCGGATCACCAACGTCGGCTACCTCGTGGACGGCACCCTCTTCCACCCCGGCGACGCCCTCACCGTCCCCGGCCGGCCGGTCGACACGCTGATGGTGCCGGTGATGGCTCCGTGGAGCAGGGTCGGCGACGTCATCGACTACCTCCGGGAGGTCGCGCCGCGCCGCGCGATCGACGTCCACGACGCGCTGCTCACCGACCTCGCGCGGCCCGTCTACGACCGGATGCTCGGCCCGGACGGCCCCGGCGTCGGAGGGGCGGAGCACTCCCGGCTGGCGGTGGGGGAGAGCGTCGAAATCTGACGTCCCGGCCCTCGGGCCACCCCTCGTCAGGCCACATCTCGCACCTCCCACCTCCCACCCCCCACCTGCGGAAACGGGCGTTGTCAGACCCTCCCGTTAGGGTGGCCGCATGCGCATCGCCACCTGGAACGTGAACTCGATCACCGCCCGCCTGCCCCGGCTGCTGGCCTGGCTGGAGAGCAGCCGTCCGGACGTGCTGTGCCTCCAGGAGGTCAAGTGCGCCGCGGACGCGTTCCCCTACGAGGTGCTGCGCGGCCTCGGTTACGAGGCCGCGGTCAACGCCACCGGCCGGTGGAACGGTGTGGCCGTCCTCTCCCGCGTCGGCATCACCGACGTGGTGACGGGCCTCCCGGGCGGCCCCGACTTCGAGGGCGCCCAGGAGCCCCGGGCCATCTCGGCCACCTGCGGGGCCGCCCGCGTCTGGTCGGTCTACGTCCCGAACGGCCGGGACGTCGAGCACGACCACTACGGCTACAAGCTCCGCTGGTTCGAGGCGCTGCGCGACGCCGTGGCCGCCGACGCCTCGGGCGACCGCCCGTTCGCCGTCCTCGGCGACTACAACGTGGCGCCGACCGACGACGACGTCTTCGACCCGGCCGTCTTCGAGGGCGCCACGCACGTCACCCCGGCCGAGCGCGCCGCCCTCGCCGCCCTGCGCGACACCGGCCTGTCCGACGTCGTTCCCCGCCCGCTGAAGTACGACCGCCCGTACACCTACTGGGACTACCGGCAGTTGTGTTTCCCGAAGAACCGGGGCATGCGCATCGACCTCGTCTACGGCAACGCGGCGTTCTCCGGCGCAGTCAAGGACGCGTACGTCGACCGCGAGGAGCGCAAGGGCAAGGGTGCTTCGGACCACGCGCCGGTCGTCGTCGACCTGGACGTCTAGGTCCGGCTGCTCCGGCCACTCTGTCCGCTCCGGCCGTTCCGACGGCGACCGGAGCGGGACGAGCGCGAGGACGGCCGGGCATCCTGCGTCCTGCCGGGTGCCCTGCCATCTCCCGCCCGCGCCGCAGCCCGCCGCGCCGCCGGCCGGGCCCGGCTCGCTCAGGCGAGGTGGCCGGTGACGCGCCGAAGCGCGATGGCCGTCGTCGCGTGTTCCTTCTCCGTGATGTCGCCGACAAGTTCCGTGCGCACCCGGGCCATGCGCTCCTTCGCCGTCGCGAGACCGGCGCGGCCCCGGTCCGTGAGGGCGGCCGGCCGTCGGCGTCGGCGACAACCGGCCCCGGTGCACGAGCGCGTCGGCGGCGTGGGCCGTCACCTCGGCGCCCACGCCGTAGGGCACGTCCACGGCACGGGTGCCGTCCCTGGTCAGGCCGTGCTCGGCCCGGACGACGTGGTCGAACGCCCACCACTGAGCCGGGTCAGGTCGATGCCCGCCGGGTGACGCGGGCAATGGGCGGCTGGGCGGGTGCGGCGATGCCGTTCCGCGAGCTGTTCACGGAGGTGTTCACGTTCGTCGTGATGACGAAGCCAGGAACTCGAAGGCGGTTGCGGGCAAGCCCCGCCCGGCCTCCCGCGCCTCGCCTCACTCCGGCTTCGGCCGCGACCGCAGGTACCGCATCTGCGCCTGGCTGAGATCGTGCGTCTTCCGCATGTGGCGGGTGATCACCTCCAGCTCCTCCTCCGTGTGCTCGTCGAGCAGTGCCCGCCAGGCCCCGCCGAGGTCGTCCCACACCGCGGCGACGCGGGCGACCCGCTCCGGCACCGGAGTGACCAGCACCTTGCGGCGGTCCTTCGGGTCCGGGGTCCGGGCCACGTAGCCCTCCCGTTCGAGCCGGTCCACCAGCCGGGTGGCCGATCCCGTGGTCAACCCCGTCATGTCGGCGATCTGCCGGACGGTGAGCGGCTCGTCCCCGGCCGTCAGCAGGCTAAGGCACTGCACGTCCGTCGGGTGCAGGCCGAGGTGGTCGGCGACGGCCTGGTTGAACAGCACGTATGCCGCCATGTAGCGGCGGGACTCCGTCGACAACTCCTCGTACAACCGGGCCCGACGCGGGTCTGTCACCTGGATCACACTCCCAATCGCTGCGTGGCGCAGCAATATCCCGTAATCTCCTGCGTGGCGCAGCGACTGCGCCGCGCAGCAAGTTTACGTGATCCCCAGCCCGCCCCCCCTGCCAGGAGAACCCCGTGCTCACCATCGCCGTCACCGGAGCCACCGGAGCCCAGGGCGGAGCCACCGCCCGAGCCCTGCTCGCCGCCGGTCACCGCGTGCGCGCCCTCACCCGCCGCCCCGCATCGTCCGCCGCCGAAGCACTCCGACGCCTCGGCGCCGACGTCCGCCACGCCGACTTCGACGACCGCGCCTCCCTCGACACCGCCCTCGCCGGCGCCGACTCCCTCTTCGCGGTCACCACCCCGTTCGGCACCGACACGGACACCGAGACCCGGCAGGGTGGAACCCTCGTCGACGCCGCGGCCGCCGCCCGCCTCGGGCACGTCGTGTTCACCTCCGCCGCGCACGCCGACCGCGGCACCGGGATCCCGCACTACGAGAGCAAACACCTGATCGAGCGGCACCTGCGTGCGTCCGGTCTGCCCTGGACCGTGATCGCCCCGGCGGCCTTCATGGACAACTACGCCGGTGGCTGGACCCTCGACGGGCTGCGGGACGGCGTCTTCGCCTGGCCGATGCCCGCCGACCGGCCGCTCACCCTCATCCCCGCCGCCGACATCGGCGCCTTCGCCGCGCTGGTCCTCGCGCGGCGCGACGAGTTCGCCGGCCACCGCATCGACATCGCCTCCGACGAGCTCACCCCCGCCCGCATCGCGGAGACCCTCGCCGCGGCCGCCGGCCGCCCGGTCGTCCACCGGGAAGTGCCGCTGGACCGGGTCCGGGAGTGGTCCGCCGACCTGGCGGCCATGTTCGCGTACTTCACCACCGCCGGCCTCGACGTCGACGTCGCCGGGCTGCGCCGCGCCCACCCCGAGGTCGGCTGGCACGGCTTCGCCGACTGGGCCGACGGCCAGGACTGGGCGGCCCACCTGGCCGCCGACCCCGCCTCGGCGCACCGCCACTGAGCCCCTGACGACCGCCGCACCGATGAGGAAGAACCCCCGCATGAAACCCGACAGCGTGAAACCCGACAGCGTGAAGCCCGGTGGCATGAAGCCCATCGGCTACTGGCTCAACCGCACCGACCGGGCCCTCACCCGCGCCATGGACGGCATCCTGGCGGAACACGGCCTCACCAGGACCGCCTGGCAGGCCCTCAACGTCGTCCGCGCCGGGAGTGAGAGCGTCGCCGAGGACGAGATCCTGTCGGTCCTCGCCGCCAACGCCGACGCTTCCGCGCTGCGTGCCACCGTCCGCGTCCTGCTCGACGACGGCTGGGTGAGCCGCCCCGCGCCGGGGCGGCTCACCCTCACCCCGGAGGGGAACCGGCGGCTGGTGGCGGCCGCGGAACGCGTCGACGCGTTCCGCTCCGTCTCCGCCACCGGCATCTCCCGGGACGAGTACCGCACGGCCGTCCTCGTCCTGGAGCGCATGACCCGCAACGTCGAGAACCTCGGAACCGCCGCGGCCCACGCCGACGACTGAACCACCGATCCGTGCCCGGCCGACCCGAGTCCGTCGGTCCCGCGCTCGGTGCCCCTGCGGAGGGTCCCAGCCGCTACGGAGGATCTCAGCCCTTACGGCCGGACCCTTACGGCCGGGCCCAGCCGACCCGAGCCCAGCCGACCAGAGTCCGGTCGGCCCGAGTCCGTCGGTTTCGCGCCCGGTGCCCCTATGGAGGGTCCCAGCCGTTACGGAGAATCTCAGTCCTTCCTTACGGCCGGGCCTCTACGACCGGGCCCTTACGAAACCGGGCTCCCACGGAACAGGCCCCCTACGGCACCCGGCCGCACCGAGCCCACCTCACCCCTCAACCCTCACCCCTCAACCCTCACCCCTCACCTCTCGCCCTCATCCCACCAGCCGCCGCAGATCCACCGCGTCCGCGAACGCCTTCATGCCCGCGTCGTTGGGGTGCAGGTGGTCTCCGCCGTCGAAGCGCGGCAGCATCCGGTCCGGGCGCTGCGGGTCCCGGATGGCCGCGTCGAAGTCGAAGACCGCGTCGTAGATCCCGCCGTTCGCCCTGATGTGCCGGTTGATCGCCGTGCGCTGGGCGTCGGCCGCCGCCGTGCAGTCGTGGAAGCCGCCGCATGGTGCGATGGTCGCCGCGATGACGCGCAGGCCGCGCTCGTGTGCCCGTTCCGCGATCGACCGCAGTGCGGTGATGACCTGGGTGGCCGTGGTGCCGGCGCGGATGTCGTTGACTCCTTCGAAGACGATCACCGTCCGGGCCTGGGTCTGCGCCAGTACGTCGCGTTCGAGCCGGTGGCCCGCGCTGACGCCGCTGAGCGTGGTGCTCGGCCCGCTGCCCTGGTAACGGTCGTCGACCACCCGGTTGCCGGAGATCCCGCTGTTGAGCACGCCGTACGCCGGTACCGCGTGCTGGGCGCGCAGGCGCCGGGCCAGCAGGTCGGGCCAGCGGCCGTTGGCCTCGGGGGTGGACCGTTCGCCGTCGGTGATCGAGTCGCCGAGCGCGACCACCGACCCCGGGCCGCCGCCGACGTCCACGCCGGTGAGCAGCGGCCAGTTGGTCAGCGTCCCGGTGTACGCGCCCGCGTCCCGGTCGGCCGTGCGGTCGCCGCCGCCGTCACCGGTCAGGTACGACTGCTGGTTGGTGTAGTAGTGCACAGGCAACGCCCGTACGGTGCCGGGGAGATGGACGCTCACCAGCAGACTGGTGTCGGGCGGCACCCGGAAGCCGAGCGGATCGCTGAAGCGCTGTGTCCCGGCCGGCAGGACGACCGCCTGTTTTCCCCCGAACGTGAGCGTCCGGGGAGCGGCCGCCGCTGCCGCGCCCTTGCCCCGGAGGGCCACCGTCACATGGCCGATCCGCACCGGTTCCGCGGCGAACGTGTTCTCCAGCCGGACGCGCGTCGTCGTCCCGCCCGCGCTGCCGTGCACCACCAGCCGCAGCGTCCGGTCCTTCCACGGACCGACGGCCGCGTACCCGGACGTGGGAGCGGCCCAACTGCCGGTCCACCCGTTCGAGGGAGCGCGCAGCGCCATCGAGAAGACGTGCAGTCCGGCCGACGCGCGGGGGGCCTGCGGCAGGACGACCGACTCCACCTCGCGCCCGCGGGCCACCGGCACGGTGACCGCGTGCAGGCGTGTGGTCTCCGTCCGCCGCCCGCCGGGGGTGTTGAGGTGGGGGAGGCCGACGGCCTTGGTGGTCAGCGGGCCCCGCCGCCAGTCCGGGGCGGTCAGCCGGTACGTGGTGCGGGACCCGTCGCGGTAGCGGACGGTCCCGGTGCCGCTGACGTCGCCGCCCGGCCCGGACGCCGCGCTCCCCGCGACGAGGAAGGTGAGCGCCTCGCCGCTGCCCCGCAGCCGGACGGTCTGGCCGGCCGCGCGGACGTTGTCCGGTGTCCCCGGCGCCGCGTCCGGCCAGCGCAGGGGGGCGCCGTCCACCGGCAGCTCCCGGCCGGGGGTCCAGCCCGCCGCGGCGAGGTCCTGGGCGGAGAAGGAGCCGCCCGCCCCGTCGAAGTCCGCCTCCCTGGGCCGGGCGTCGTCGCTCACCGCCTTGTTGTCGAAGAGCCGCTCCAGGGGGAGCGGCTCCTTCGCCGGTTCGGCCGGCGCGCCGGGGCGGGCGAGGGCCGGGGCGTTCGCGAAGGCGACGGCGCAGACCGCCCCCGCCACCACGGCTCCCGCCGCCCCCCGCCGTCTGTGCCGCCGCTTCGTGAGTGCCGTGCCGTGCGCTGTCCGGAGCATGCTGCTCATGCCTCCCGTGATTCCCCACGCTGAATGTGGCGGGATGAAGTTAGGGAGACCACCGGACCGCGTCAAGGAGGCCGCCGGGCATCGTCCCGCCGGTCCTCCCGCCGCGTGCGGGTGGTGGGGCCATCTGCGCGAGTGCGATCCTTGCCGGTATGAACATTCCCTTTTTGGACGGCTGGCGCAGGCGGCACGACGCGGCACGCGGGGGCGCCGCGCACGGCACGGCCGACTGGGACCCGGAGGGCCTGGCCGAGCTGCTGTCGGAGTGCGAACTGCTGCGCGCGCAGGCGGAGTCGGCGGGCGTGACGCTCGACGACGGGCCGTCCTCCCTGGACGCCCTCGACCAGTTGCAGCCGCGCTGGCGCGGCGACGAGGAGCTTCAGTCCTGGCTGGGCAACGACGCGGGGCTGTACCTGGGGACGGTGCTGGTCCGCACCGTCGGCGGCGCGGCCTGGCACATCCGGTCCGACGGCCAGCCGGTGGTCCGGCTCGCCGGGGGCCGTGAGGTGGACGTGGTGGAGACCGGGCACGCCTGGGCGGAGGACGGCGCTCCGGAGCTCTCGCAGGTGTACGCCGAGCTGTCCGAGAACTGACGGCGGGAGGCCGGGCCCCGCAGGGGTGCCCCGCCGGCCCCGGGCCGGACCCCGGACGGGGTACCCGGTCGGACCCCACACCGGGCCCCTGCCGGCCCCCACACCGGGCGCCCCGGGTGGGCCGAGACCGAGCCGCCCCCCCCGCACCGGGCTCACACCCCGCGACCCCTGACTCCGGGCCCCCGCATCGGACCCCTTCCGGGGCCCCGCACCGGGCGCCCCCGGCTCTGGGCCGGGACCAAGCCACCCCCCCCGCACCGGGCCCACACCTCGCGCCCCTGACCCCGGGCCCCCGCATCGGACCCCTTCCGGGTCCCCGCACCGGGCGCCACCGGGTTTAAGGCCGGGACCGAGCAACCCCCGCACCGGACCCCTTCCAGGGCCCCCGCACCGGGCCCACACCCCGCGCCCTCTGGCCCCGCGCTCCCGCACCGGGCGCCCCGGGTTTGAGGCCGGGACCGAGCCACCCCCCGCACCGGACGCACATCCCGCGGCCCCCTGCCCCCGCGCGCCCGCCCCCTCCGTACTCGGCTCGCCGGGGACCGGCCCCTCACCCCGTGAACGGAATCACGTACTCCAGCCGCCACCGGTCCGCCCGCACCACGATGTCGGACGTCTCCACCGCCCGCTCGTCCCCGTCGAAGTGCGTCCGCTCGACGACCGTCACGCACTGCCCGGCCGCGCAGCCCAGCGCCTCCGCCTCCGGCGTGGTGGCCGGCCGGGAGCCGACGAGCTCGTGGGCCCGGACGACCCGTACGCCGATGGCCGCCAGCCGGCCGCGCACACCCCGCCGGGCGTACGGCCCGCGCTCGGGGTGGACGACGTCGGTGCCGGCGGTGACGGACAGCGGCTCCCAACTGGTGGCGAGCTGCACGGGCCTGTGGTCGGCCAGGTACTCGTACTCCGTGCACAGCACCGGATCGCCCGGGGCGATGCCCAGACGCTCGGCGATCCGTGCCGGGGCGGGCGCCTCGGCGGAGGACGCCTCCCAGGTCAGCGCGGTCCCCCCGGGCGGCCGGCCGGACGGCAGGCCCTTGTCGCGGACGGTGTGGATCTCCGCCGCGAACGGGGTGTCGACCGCGCCCGTGGTGCGCAGCAGGGTGCCCAGCGGCGCCCGGTCGGCGACGAACACCCCGCGCCCGAACTGCCCCTCCGCGTACCCGGCGGCCTTGAGCACCCGGACCGCCCGGTCGACGGTCTGGTCGCTGGCCGCGTAGGCGCGTTTGAGCTCGGAACGGGAGGGGATCCGGGCGCCGACGGTCAGCGAACCGTCGTCGATGCGCCGCCGCAGGTCGTCCGCGATGCGCAGATATACGGGCCTGCTGTCGCCCACTCCGGGCTCCCTTCCCCCTGGCCGTCGACCGGCCTCGATCAGCCGCGCCGACCGCCGGCCGCCGTCCGCCGTCCGCCGACCGGTCGGCCGCCGACCGGCCGTCCCTTGACTGTCCCCTGCCTGGTCCTGCCCTGACCTTGCCGTCCCCTGGTTCTGCCCAGGCCGTCCCCTGCCCTGCCCTGGCCGACCCCGAGTCCTCCCCTGGCCGACCCCGAGTCCCGCCCTGGCCGACCCCGAGTCCGCCCTGGCCGACCCCGAGTCCTGCCCCGGACGTGCCCCGGACGTGCCACGGTCCGCCGGTTCCCCCATCCGGACCACAGGCTAGGTACCCAGGCTGGGTCTGTGTACCTAGGAAAGCCCTGGTGGTCACCGGCGGACGGCGGGGGAGGGCGACGTGCGGGAGGGGCGAATGTCGGGCTGGTACCCCTCTGTACGCGTGTCGGCGGTGACGTCCCGGAACGCCCCTGGATAGGTTGCTGCGACCGGCCGGTCCGGACAGGGCGAGAGTGAGTTGGGCAGAGCATGGCCGTCGATCCGCTGATCGAACTGCGTGGCGTCAACAAGCATTACGGGAAGCTGCACGTCCTCCAGGACATCGACCTCACGGTCGGCCGGGGGGAGGTGGTGGTGATCATCGGTCCGTCGGGTTCCGGGAAGTCCACGCTGTGCCGGACGATCAACCGGCTGGAACCGGTCGACTCCGGAACCATCACCCTGGCCGGGCAGCCGCTCCCGGCGGAGGGCCGGGCCCTGGCCCGGCTGCGGGCCGAGGTGGGGATGGTCTTCCAGTCCTTCAACCTCTTCGCGCACAAGACCGTCCTCGCCAACGTCTCACTGGCCCAGGTGAAGGTCCGGGGCCGGGGCAGGGAGGAGGCCGACCGGCGCTCGCGCGAGCTGCTGGAACGGGTGGGGCTCCTGGCCCACGCGGAGAAGTACCCGGCCCAGCTCTCCGGCGGCCAGCAGCAGCGCGTGGCCATCGCCCGCGCCCTCGCCATGGACCCCAAGGCGCTCCTCTTCGACGAGCCGACCTCCGCCCTCGACCCGGAGATGATCAACGAGGTGCTGGAGGTCATGCAGCAACTCGCCCGGGAGGGCATGACGATGGTCGTCGTCACCCACGAGATGGGCTTCGCCCGCTCCGCCGCCAACCGCGTGGTCTTCATGGCCGACGGCCGTATCGTCGAGGACCGCGTCCCCGAGGAGTTCTTCACGGCCCCCGAGAGCGACCGGGCCAAGGACTTCCTCTCCAAGATCCTCAAGCACTGAGCGGGTGACGCACATGGCACACCGCACCGCGGGCCGGGCCCTCGGCGCCCTCGTCGCTCTCACCGTCCTCGCCCTGCTCGCCGCCGCCTGCGGCAAGGAGGGCAGCCCGCCCGTCAAGGGACCGGCCCCCGGCGACCTCCCCGCGTACCGCGTCGCCACCGGCTTCACGCTGCCGGAGTCGGCCGGCTGGCGGGCGGCCAGGGGCCGCGGTCACCTCACCGTGGGCGTCAAGGAGGACCAGCCCTACCTGGGCGAGAAGGACCCCGCCACCGGTCACTACTCCGGCTTCGACATCGAGATCGCCCGGATGATGTCCGCCTCCCTCGGCTTCGACCCCAAGACCCTCGCCTTCCGCACCATCGCGTCCGCCAACCGCGAGACGGCCCTGCAGAACGGCCAGATCGACTACTACGTCGGCACCTACACCATCAACGACCTGCGCAAACGCCAGGTCGGCTTCGCCGGGCCGTACTACGTCGCGGGGCAGGGGCTGCTGGTGCGCAAGGACGAGAAGGCCGTCGAGGGCCCTCAGGACCTGGACGGCAAGCGGGTCTGCTCGGTCGCCGGGTCCACCCCGTTGCAGCGCATCCGGCGCGAGTTCCCCAAGGCCCAGGCCGTCGCCTACGACACGTACTCCATCTGCGTCGACAACCTGCTCAGCCTCCAGGTTTCCGCCGTCACCACCGACGACACCATCCTTATGGGCTTCGCCGCCAAGGCCCCGGACGAGCTGAGACTGGCCGGGAAGCCGTTCTCGAAGGAGCCGTACGGCATCGGCGTCCCGCGCGGCGACACCGCGCTGCGCCTGGCCCTGGACGACGCCATCGAGGAGCACGAGCGGAACGGCGACTGGAAGAAGGCGTACGACGCGACGCTCGGCCGGTCCGGCGTCCCCGCGCCGAATCCGCCGGCCGTCGACCGCTACGGCACCGGGAGGGCCACGCCGTGAACGTCCTGACCGACAACCTCTCCCGCTACGGGGAGGGTCTGCTCGGCACCGTCGAACTCACCGTCTACGGCTCGCTGCTGGCCCTCGTCCTCGGCTTCCTGATGGCTTCGTTCCGCGTCGCGCCCGTCGCCGCGCTGCGGGCCTTCGGCACCGTATGGGTGACGGTCCTGCGCAACACCCCGTTGACGCTGCTGTTCTTCGCGGTGGTGCTGGGCCTGCCGAGGTTCGGCGTGGTGCTGCCGTTCCGGCTGTTCGCGGTGCTCGCGCTCGGCTGCTACACCTCGGCGTTCATCTGCGAGGCGGTCCGCTCCGGCATCAACACCGTCCCCGTCGGCCAGGGCGAGGCCGCCCGCAGCCTCGGCATGACCTTCGGGCAGACGCTCGGCACGGTGATCCTGCCGCAGGCGTTCCGGTCGGTGATCCCGCCGGTCGGCTCCACGCTCATCGCCCTCGCCAAGAACTCGGCCATCGCCGGCTCGTTCAGCGTCACCGAGCTGCTGGGCACCTACAAGACGCTCAACGAGCTGGGCTACGACATCATCTGGACCTTCGTCTGGATCGCCGTCGGCTACCTGATCGTGACCCTGACCATCAGCGCGGTCTTCAACGTGCTGGAGAAGCGGTGGGGAGTGGCCCGGTGACCGGAACCGCCCTGTACGACATCCCCGGCCCGCACACCCGCCGGCGGCACCGCCTCTACGGCCTGATCGCGAGCGTCGCGATCGCGGCCCTCGTCGGCTGGGTGGTGTACCTCCTCTTCGACACCGACCAGTTCACCGCGCGGAAGTGGACGCCGTTCGAGTACGTCGGCATCCAGGAGATGCTGCTGCGCGGCCTCGCCAACACCCTCCGCGCCTTCGGCTACGCCGCCGCGTTCTCGCTCGTCCTCGGCGGGCTGCTGGCGGCCGGGCGGCTCTCCGACCACCGGCCGCTCCGCTGGGCGGCCACGGTGGTCGTGGAGTTCTTCCGGGCCATGCCCGTGCTGGTGATGATCTTCTTCGTCTTCGTCGCCCTCAAGGTCCAGCCGCTGCCCGCCCTCGTCACCGGCCTCACCCTCTACAACGGGTCGGTGCTCGCCGAGGTCTTCCGCACCGGCGTCGACTCCGTCGAGCGCGGGCAGCGGGAGGCCGCCTACGCGCTGGGGATGCGCAAAACGCAGGTCATGACGTACGTCCTGGTGCCGCAGGCGGTCCGGGCGATGCTGCCGACGATCATCAGTCAGCTCGTCGTCGCGCTGAAGGACACCTCGCTCGGCTTCCTCATCACCTACGAGGAGTTCCTGCACGCCGGCAAGCTGATCGCGGGGAACCTGGACTACGGGCTGCCGTTCATCCCCGTCGTCATGATCATCTCGCCGGTGTACATCGGGATGTGCATGCTGCTGTCCTGGCTGGCCACCTGGGTCGCCAAGCGGCAGCGGCGCAGCGTCAAGACGGAGGCGGTGGAGGTGGCGCCGGCCGAGCCGGGGACGCTGCTCCCCGGCCCGGCGGGGCACCACACGCAGCCGTAGCGCATGGGCGCGCGCGGCCGTAGCCCCGTCGAAGGGATCAGGCGTCCGCGCCCAGCCACAGGTCGGGGCCGAACACCTCGTAGTGCAGGTCCGCCGGGGCGACGCCCGCCGCCAGCAACTGCGCCCGCGCCGCCCGCATGAAGGGGAGCGGCCCGCAGAGGTACGCCACGGCGCCGGCCGGGACGCCGATCGCCGACAGGTCCGCGTAGCCGGTGCGGTCGGCGGGCCACTCGCCCTCCGGCCGCTCGTACCAGACGTGCGCCTCCGCGTCCGGCAGCTTGGCGACGAGCCGGCGCGTCTCCTCGCGGAAGGCGTGCTCGGCCTCGCCGCGGTCGGCGTGGACGACGATGACGCGGCGGGCCGAACCGGTCGCGGCCAGGTGGGCGAGCATGCCGGTCATCGGGGTGCAGCCGATGCCCGCGGACACGAGGACGACGGGCCGGCCGTCCACCTCGTCCAGCACCACGTCGCCGAACGGGAGGCTCACCCGAAGCTCCGCTCCGACGCCCACATGGTCGTGGAGGTGGTTCGAGACCTCGCCCGCCGGGTCGCCCGGGACGCGCTTGACGGAGAAGCGGAGGGCGTCGTCCGGCCAACCGGAGAGGCTGTACTGACGGATCTGCCGGGCGCCGTCGGGCAGTTCGACGCGGACCGACACGTACTGGCCGGGGCGCCCGGCGGGCAGCTCCCGGCCGTCGGCCGGCCGGACCTCGAACGTGACGACGTCCGCGGTCTCCCGGTGGCGGCCCACGACGCGGCAGGGCAGGAACACCTCGCCGGCCGGGACGCCCGCGCCCTCGTACAGCCGGGACTCCAGGGCGATCAGCGCGTTCGCCATCAGCCAGTAGACCTCGTCCCAGGCCGCCGCCACCTCGGGAGTGATCGCCTCGCCCAGCACCTCGGCTATCGCGGCGAAGAGGTGCCGCCGGACCAGCTCGTACTGTTCCGCCGTGACACCGAGCGCCGCGTGCTTGTGCGCGATGCGGGACAGCATCGCGTCCGGGCGGACGTCCGGGTGCTCCACCAGCGCCGTGGCGAACGCGGCGATGGCCCCCGCGAGGGCCTGGCGCTGCGATCCGTTGGCCTGGTTGCCGCGGTTGAAGAGGTCCCGCAGCAGGTCCGGACGGTCGGCGAACAGCCTGTCGTAGAAGAGCGGGGTGATCTCGCCGATGGCCCCGCCGACGGCGGGCAGGGTCGCGCGGACGATCTCGGTCGACTTCGGGGACAGCACGGCGGCTCCTCGCGGTTCGCGCCCCGGACGGATAATGCGCATCCGAGACTCGTATTTCAGGGTGTGCGGGCGCCGCGTGGCGGACGGCGCCGTTTTGCTTCGGGTCAGTCGAGTGGGTCGGGTCCGGCGGTCAGACTCAGCAGGACCGGCCCGGTGGGCTGCCGGACCAGGTCCTCCACGGTGAGCGGGTCGAGCGCGGCGTAGAAGGCCTCCTGCGCGTCGCGCAGCGCCCCCCGCAGCCGGCACGCCCCGCGCAGCGGGCACGGCGTCTCGTCCTCACAGCCGACGACGTCTCCCGTGCCCTCCAGGGCGCGCACCAGCCGGCCGACCGAGCCCGTCAGCCCCAGGGAGGTGAGCGTCAGCCCGCCGCCCCGGCCCCGCCGGGTCTCCACGACCCCCAGGTGCGTCATACGGCTGACCACCTTGGCCGCGTGCGTGTACGGCACCCCCACCGCGGCCGCCACCTCGCGGGTGGTGGGCGCGGCGGCCTCGGGCCCGCCGGATGTCACGGCCAGGCGCATGGCGATGCGCAGGGCGATGTCCGTGCTTTTGGTCAGTCGCACGGATGTACTTTATCTAATCGGACTTTCGGAGTCGTATTAGGGGGCGGTCTCTCGCGGCGGACCGGTCCGGGCTGCTTCGGCCCGCTTCGGCCTGCTTCGGCCCGCTTCGGCCTGCTCCGGGCGGTCCGGCTCGCGAAGGGGAGCCGGCGCTCGCCGCCGGCGCACACCGCCGCGTCGGCTCGTGACGGCTGGTCGTGGTGAACCGGCCGGCCCGGCGCCCGTCGCCCGGCCGGTTCGGCGGCGCCCGGCGCCCGGCCCGGCCCGGCTCGGCCCGGCTTGGTCCAGCCCGGCTTGGCCCGGTGTGGGACGTGGCGTGGCGCGGCCGGGTGTGGGACGTGGCGTGGCGCGGCCCGGTGTGGGGCGCGGTCTGGCGCGGCAGGAAGGGCGCCGTCGCCCGCGGACGGCCGCTGATCCGGCGTCACGTCCGGCCGTCCGTTCCGCCGGCCCGCGCGTCGGCCTCCGCGCCGGCCTCCGCGTCCGCGCCGGCCTCCGCGTCCGCGCCGGCCTCTGCGTCCGCGTCCGCCTCCGCGCCGGATCGCCGCCGTCCGCCACGTTCTCCGCCCGCGTCCTCCGTCGGG
>NZ_JBVJJR010000002.1:993342-1192315 GCF_055585605.1 Streptomyces sp. NPDC052910 | reverse complement strand
GGCGTGGCGCCCGACACCCCGTCGGGCGTGGCGCCCGACACCCCGTCGGGCGTGGCGCCCGACACCCCGTCGGGCGTGGCGCCCGACACCCCGTCGGGCGTGGCGCCCGACACCCCGTCCGGCGTGGCGCCCGGCGCCTCGCCTGACGCGGCGGCCGACGGAACGGCCGCCCGGACGGCCCTCGTTCGATGCCTGCGGCCGAGTGACGGCCGGTACCAGTGGTGCGCACAGAGCCTTGTGAGATTGACAGACGGTCAACACGAGGCGAGTCTGACTGCCGTGTTCGACGGCCCCCGGCGACCTGTCCCGGGGCGCGGTCGGCCTGGAACCATCACCGATTCTCCGGAGGCAGTAGTGGCAGACGCACGCGCACACGGCGGGCGGTACGGCAAGGCGCTGGCGGCGGTCGGCGCGGCCACGGCCCTGGCGGCGGGTGCCGCCGCCCCCGCCGCCGCCGGCACCCCGGTCCACGGCGGCGAGCGCTACGTCGCCCTCGGCGACTCGTACACCTCCGCACCCGGCGTGCCCGCCCAGAGCGGCGGCGACTGCGCGCGGTCCAGCGTCAACTACCCCTCGCTGACCGCGAAGGCGCTGCACGTGAAGTCCTTCAAGGACGTCAGTTGCAGCGGCGCCAAGACCGACGACATGTGGCGCGCGCAGGGCGCCAACGCCCCCCAGTTGAACGCCCTCGGCAAGAACACCCGCCTCGTCACCGTGGGCATCGGCGGCAACGACATCGGCTTCGGCGAGATCATCGGCACCTGTGCCCAGCTCTCCGTCTCCGACCCGGCCGGCGCCCCCTGCCGCAAGAAGTACACCGCGGCCGACGGCTCCGACCTGCTGAACAAGCGCATCGCCGGCGCCGCGCCCAAGGTCGCCCGCGTCCTCAAGGCCGTGCACCAGCGCGCCCCGCACGCCCGCGTCGTCCTGGTCGGCTACCCGTCGATCATGCCGGACAGCGGTGTCGGCTGCTTCCCGAACGTGCCGATCGCGGCCGGCGACACGCCGTACCTGCGCGACACCGAGAAGAAGCTCAACACGATGCTGCGCGCGCAGGCCCGCAAGGCGCACGTCCGGTACGCCGACACCTACCGCGCCACCGTCGGCCACGACGTCTGCCGCCCGGAGAAGGACCGCTGGATCGAGGGCGCCCAGCCCACCCGTCCCGCCGCGCCCTTCCACCCGAACGCCGACGGCGAGCGGGCGATGGCCAAGCCGGTGCTCACCCAGGCCCGGGGCCGCTGAGCGAAAGCCCGCACGAAAGCCCGCACGAAAGGGCGAACGCGAGCCGTGTCGCGCCCTGTCGGGGGAGGGGTCCGGCGAGTAGGGTCCGGTGCCTCTCAGCCGACAGGGAGGTACCCATGGCAAGACCGCCAGCGCGCCGGCGAACGACCGTGCTCTGCGCGACGGCCGCACTCGTGGCCGGACTCGGAATCGTGCCGGCCGCCGCTCAGGGGGCGGCCGGCACACCCGGTTCCACGGCCGCGTCGGGCCGCACCCCCGCCAAGACCCCGCTGGCCGTGGGCCGCGGCGGGGCCGTGGCGAGCGTCGACGCCGACGCCTCGGCCGCCGGCATCGAGGTGCTCAAGGGCGGCGGCAACGCCGTCGACGCGGCGGTGGCCACCGCCGCCGCCCTCGGCGTCACCGAGCCGTACTCCGGCGGCATCGGTGGTGGCGGCTACTTCGTCTACTACGACGCGAAGGCCCGCAAGGTCTTCACCATCGACGGCCGGGAGCGGGCGCCGCTCAGCGCCGACCGGAACCTGTTCGTCGAGAAGGGACACGCGATCCCCTTCGACGAGGCCATGACCAGCGGCCGGAGCGTCGGCGTCCCCGGCGCCCCCGCCACCTGGGACGCGGCGCTGCGCTCCTGGGGCCGCAGATCGCTCGGCCAGGTGCTGAAGCCCGCCGAGCGCCTGGCCCGCCAGGGCTTTACCGTCGACGCCACCTTCCGGCAGCAGACCGCCGACAACGAGAAGCGCTTCCGCGACTTCCCCGCCACCGCCAAGCTGTACTTGCCGGGCGGCAGGCTGCCGGCCGTCGGCTCCACCCTGAAGAACCCCGACCTCGCCCGCACCTACGCCCTGGTGGGCAAGCGCGGCATCGGCGCGATGTACGGCGGCGAGGTGGGACGGGACGTGGTCCGTACCGTCCGCAAGCCGCCCGTCGCCCGGACCGCGCACCGCGTCGTACGCTCCGGCGACCTCACCGAGCGCGACCTGCGCGCGTACGCGGTCAATCGGCCGGGCCCGACGCACAGCACCTACCGGGGGCTCGACGTCTACGGGATGGCCCCCTCCGCCTCCGGCGGGATCGCCGTCGCCGAGGCGCTGAACATCCTGGAGAAAAGCGACCTCCGCAAGCTCGACCGCACGGCCTACCTCCACCGCTACCTCGAGGCGAGCCGGATCGCGTTCGCCGACCGCAACCGGTGGATCGGCGACCCCGCGCAGGAGAACGTGCCGACCGCGGCGCTGACCTCCAAGCGGTTCGCCGCCTCGCGGGCCTGCCTGATCAAGGACGGCCGGGCGCTGACCAGCCCGCTCGCCCCCGGCGACCCCCGGCACCCCAAGCCCTGTGGCACGGCGGGCCGCGCCGCCCCCACCCCGTACGAGGGGCAGCAGACCACCCACCTGACGACGGCCGACAAGTGGGGCAACGTCGTCTCGTACACCTTCACCATCGAGCAGACCGGCGGCAGCGGCATCACCGTGCCCGGCCGGGGCTTCCTGCTCAACAACGAGCTGACCGACTTCTCGTTCACCCCCATCAGCCCGGGCGTCCACGACCCGAACCTGCCGGGACCGGGCAAGCGCCCGCGCTCGTCGATCTCGCCGACGATCGTCCTCGACCACGGGAAGCTCCGGTTCGCGCTCGGTTCGCCGGGCGGGGCGACGATCATCACGACCGTCCTGCAAACCCTGCTCAACCACGTGGACCGCGGGATGCCGCTGGTCGACGCCATCGCCGCGCCGCGCGCCAGCCAGCGCAACGCCGCGACGACGGACGTCGAACAGGCGCTGTGGGACGACTCCGTCCGCCGCAAGCTGGAGGCGAAGGGGCACGTGTTCAAGCTCAACCCGTCCTTCATCGGCGCGGCGACCGGCGTCGAACGACTGCCGGACGGCCGGTGGCTGGCCGCCGCCGAGAAGGTCCGGCGCGGCGGCGGGTCCGCGATGGTGGTGCGGCCGGGCCGATGAGCCCCGGGGCGCGCGGCGGTGTACCGGGAGGTACGGGCCGCGCGCTCCGGTGGAGCGGTGGTGTGCCGGGGGGGCCCGGGCCGTGCGCTCCAGCCGTGCGGGCGGTGTGCCGGAAGGTGCGGGGCCGGGCCGCGCGCTCCGGCCGAGCGGTGGTGTAGCGGGAGGCGTCCGACCCGCGCCCCGGCCGCACGGCCGGAGGACGTCCGTCGCCACGCCGGTCTCGTCCGGCGGCGGGAACCCATGCCCCGTCACGCCGTTCCGGTGCCGCTCCGGGGCGACGTCCGCGGCCGCGTCCGCCACCGCCGTCCCGTGTGGCCCCCGTGCTTCCGCGCGGCCCGGGCCGTGGAAGGCGGCGCCGGCGTCCTCGTCGCCGAGCGGATTCCGGGGCGGGTCGCGCCGGTCTTGCCTCGGCCGGTGCCGGGGCCTACGGTCGCAGGCACGCGGATCTTCGTGCCTAGCCCGGCACACGCCCCGGCGGAGGAGCAGCTCATGCCCAATGTTGTGCGCGCCGCACTGGTCCAGGCCGGCTGGACCGGTGACACCGAGTCGATGATCGCCAAACACGAGGAACACGCCCGCGCCGCCGCCGCGCAGGGCGCCCGGGTGATCGGCTTCCAGGAAGTCTTCAACGCCCCCTACTTCTGCCAGGTCCAGGAGAGCGAGCACTACCGCTGGGCCGAGCCGGTCCCCGACGGGCCGACCGTGCGCCGGATGCGCGATCTCGCCCGCGAGACGGGCATGGTGATCGTGGTGCCGGTCTTCGAGGTCGAGCAGTCCGGCTTCTACTACAACACCGCCGCTGTCATCGACGCCGACGGCGGGTACCTCGGCAAGTACCGCAAGCACCACATCCCGCAGGTGAAGGGCTTCTGGGAGAAGTACTACTTCAAGCCCGGCAACCTCGGCTGGCCCGTCTTCGACACCGCCGTGGGCCGGGTCGGCGTCTACATCTGCTACGACCGCCACTTCCCGGAGGGCTGGCGGCAGCTCGGCCTGGCCGGTGCCCAGCTCGTCTACAACCCCTCCGCCACCTCCCGCGGCCTCTCCGCGCACCTCTGGAAGCTCGAACAGCCCGCCGCCGCCGTCGCCAACGAGTACTTCGTCGCGGCGATCAACCGCGTGGGCCGGGAGGAGTACGGCGACAACGACTTCTACGGCACCTCCTACTTCGTCGACCCGCGCGGGCAGTTCGTCGGCGACGTCGCCAGCGACACCAAGGAGGAACTGGTCGTCCGGGACCTGGACTTCTCGCTGATCGACGAGGTGCGGACGCAGTGGGCGTTCTACCGCGACAGGCGCCCCGACGCGTACGAGGGGCTGGTGCGGCCGTGAGCGCCCCCGGCCCGGCCGTCGCCCCAGGACTGCACGCCCGCCACCGGGCCGTCCTCCCCGCCTGGCTGTCCCTCTACTACGCGGAGCCCCTCGAACTCACCCACGGCGAGGGCCGGTACGTCTGGGACGCCGAGGGCCGCCGCTACCTCGACTTCTTCGGCGGCATCCTCACCACCATGACCGCCCACGCGCTGCCCGAGGTCACCAAGGCCGTCGCCGAGCAGGCCGGGCGGATCCTCCACACGTCCACCCTCTACCTCGACCGGCACATGGTCGAACTGGCCGAACGGATCGCCGCGCTGAGCGGCATCCCCGACGCCCGCGTCTTCTTCACCACCTCCGGCACCGAGGCCAACGACGCCGCGCTGCTGCTGGCCACGACGTACCGGCGGTCCAACCAGATCCTGGCCATGCGCAACGGCTACCACGGCCGTTCCTTCTCCACCGTGGGGATCACGGGCAACTCGGCCTGGTCGCCCACCAGCCTCTCGCCGCTCCAGACGCTCTACGTCCACGGTGCCGTCCGCTCCCAGGGCCCGTACGCGCATCTCTCGGACGCGGCGTTCACCGCCGCCTGCGTCCGTGACCTGGAGGACATGCTCGGCCAGGCGCACGGGACGGTGGCCGCGCTGATCGCCGAACCGGTGCAGGGCGTCGGCGGGTTCACCGCGCCGCCCGACGGGCTCTACGCGGCCTTCCGCGAGGTCCTCGACCGGCACGGCATCCTCTGGATCAGCGACGAGGTGCAGACCGGCTGGGGCCGCACCGGCGACCACTTCTGGGGCTGGCAGGCCCACGCCGAGAACGGCCCGCCCGACCTCCTCACCTTCGCCAAGGGCATCGCCAACGGCATGTCCGTCGGCGGCGTCGTCGCCCGCGCCGAGGTGATGGACTGCCTGGGGGCCAACTCCATCTCCACCTTCGGCGGCAGCCCGGTCACCATGGCGGCCGGCCTCGCCAACCTCACCTACCTGCTCGAACACGACCTCCAGGGCAACGCCCGGCGCGTCGGCGGCCTGCTGACCGAACGGCTCCGGGCCGTCACCGCCGGCCTGCCGGCCGTCCGTGAGGTCCGCGGCCGGGGTCTGATGATCGGCGTCGAGCTGACCTCGTCCGAGGCGGCGAACCAGGCACTCGAACGGGCCCGTGAGGAAGGCCTGTTGATCGGCAAGGGCGGCCGGGACGGCACCGTCCTGCGCATCGCCCCGCCGCTGACCCTGACCGTCGCCGAGGCGGAGGAGGGCGCGGCGGCGCTGGAACGGGCGCTGCGCCGGGTCGGGCACGCGGGAGGGAGCTCGTGACCAGGACCCTCGTCAAGGGCGGTCTCGTCATCACCGCCGCCGAGGAGACGTACGCCGACGTCCTCGTCGAGGACGGGAAGGTGGCCGCGCTGGCGGCGGCCGGAGGCTCGGTCGCCCGGGGCTGGACGGCCGACCGGACGATCGACGCGACCGGCAAGTACGTCGTCCCGGGCGGCGTGGACGCCCACACCCACTTCGACTTCCCCTTCGGCGGCACCTCCTCCTCCGACACCTTCGAGACCGGCACCCGGGCCGCCGCCTGGGGCGGCACCACGACCGTCGTCGACTTCGCGGTGCAGACCAGGGGCCGGGCGCTGCGCGAGGGACTCGACACCTGGCACGCCAAGGCGGAGGGCCGGTGCGCGGTCGACTACGCCTTCCACGTGATCCTCTCCGATGTGACCGAGGAGTCGCTGAAGGAGATGGACCGGTTGGTGGGGGAGGGGGTGACCTCGTTCAAACTCTTCATGGCGTACCCGGGGGTGTTCTACAGCGACGACGGGCAGATCCTGCGGGCCATGCAGCGGGCCGCCGGGAACGGCGGGCTGATCATGATGCACGCCGAGAACGGCATCGCGATCGACGTCCTCGTCCGACAGGCGCTCGCGGCGGGCAAGACGGCGCCCCGCTACCACGGCGAGGTGCGCAGGGCCCTGCTGGAGGCCGAGGCCACCCACCGCGCGATCCAGTTGGCCCGGGTCGCCGGCAGCCCGCTGTACGTCGTCCACGTCTCGGCGGAGGAGGCGGTCGCGGAGCTCGCCTCGGCCCGCGACAAGGGGCTGCCGGTCTTCGGCGAGACCTGCCCCCAGTACCTCTTCCTGTCGACCGACAACCTGGCGGAACCCGGCTTCGAGGGCGCGAAGTACGTCTGCTCGACGCCGCTGCGGCCCCGTGAGCACCAGGCGGCCCTCTGGCGCGGGCTGCGCACGGACGACCTCCAGGTCGTCTCCACCGACCACTGCCCGTTCTGCTTCTCCGGCCAGAAGGAACTGGGCCGGGGCGACTTCTCGAAGATCCCCAACGGCCTGCCGGGCGTGGAGCACCGGATGGACCTCCTCCACCAGGCGGTCGTCGACGGCCGCATCTCCCGCCGCCGCTGGATCGAGCTTGCCTGCGCTGCCCCGGCCCGGATGGTCGGCCTCACCCCGCACAAGGGCACGATCAGCCCCGGCGCCGACGCCGACCTCGTCGTCTACGACCCGCACGCCACACAGGTTCTCTCCGCCACCACCCACCACATGAACGTCGACTACTCGGCGTACGAGGGGAGGGAGGTCACCGGCCGCGTCGAGACCGTCCTGTCCCGTGGCGAACTCGTCATCCACGAGCGTCGGTTCACCGGCCGGACCGGGCACGGCCGGTACGTGCCGCGCTCGACGTGCCAGTACCTCACGTAACGGACGCGCCGGCACCCCGCACCGGGGACCGCCCGCGGCCCCGTACGCCCCGGACGTCCCGTACACCCCTACACCCCGTACACCCCGCAGCTTCCCGTAAGGAGCACCACCCTTGGACTTCGGCCTCGTCCTCCAGACCGATCCGCCCGCCACCGCCGTCGTCGACCTGATGCGCCGCGCCGAGCGGCAGGGCTTCCGGTACGGGTGGACGTTCGACTCCGCCGTGCTGTGGCAGGAACCGTTCGTGATCCACAGCCGCATCCTCGAACACACGGAACGGCTCGTCGTGGGGCCGATGGTCACCAACCCGTCCACCCGCACCCCGGAGGTGACCGCCTCCACCTTCGCCACGCTCAACGACATGTACGGCAACCGCACGGTCTGCGGCATCGGACGCGGCGACTCGGCGATGCGGGTGGCCGGCCGCCGCCCCAACACCCTCGCCGCGCTGAGCGAGTCCATGCGGATCATCCGCGACCTCGCCGAGGGCCGCGAGACCGACGTCGGCGGCACACCGCTGCGGCTGCCATGGGTGCGTGACGGCCGGCTCCCGGTCTGGATGGCGGCCTACGGCCCGAAGGCACTCGCCCTGGCCGGCCGCGAGGCCGACGGTTTCATCCTCCAGCTCGCCGATCCCTTCCTGACCGAGTGGATGGTCAAGGCGGTCCGCGGGGCGGCGGAGGAGGCCGGCCGCGACCCGTCGTCCGTCACCGTCTGCGTCGCCGCCCCCGCCTACGTCGGCGACGACCTCGCCCACGCGCGGGAACAGTGCCGCTGGTTCGGCGGCATGGTCGGCAACCACGTCGCCGACCTCGTCACCCGCTACGGCGCCCACTCGGACCTGGTTCCCGAGGACCTCACCTCGTACATCGAACAGCGGCAGGGCTACGACTACAGCCACCACGGCCGGGCGGGCAACCCGTCGGCGGACTTCGTCCCTGACGGGATCGTGGACCGCTTCTGCCTCATCGGGCCGGCGGAGGCACATGTGGCGCGGCTGGAGGAGCTGCGGGCGCTGGGCGTGGACCAGTTCGCGGTGTACGCGATGCACGACGCGAAGGAGACGACGGTCGACGCGTACGGCGAGCGGGTGATCCCGGCGCTGGCCGGAGCGGCCTGACCCTCGTCACCCGACGCCCCGCCGCTCCTTCTCGTACGTCCCGTCCGGTCCTCGCGGAAACCGTCGAGCCCGCGGCGGACGCCGCGCCACACCGCGGTGGCGGCGTACGTCCACGAGCGCGACGGCGGCCCGGCGACGGCGGCCCGGCCGTACGCCGAGGCGATACACCAGGCACCCACCCGCGCCGAGCACGGCCGCCCGACGTGGCGGCCCGCCCGGCTCGACGGCCGCGGCTACGGCCGGTGACGCCTTCCCCCTCGGTCAGGGCGCGGTGCACACCACATGGGCGACCGCCAGGCGCGGGACGTTGTCGGTGTTCGTGGCGCGCAGAGACCAGCCGGTCGCCGTGGGGGCCGACGCGTTGTGGAGAACATTGGGATGACCGGCTCCCCCGCCCGCGGTCGGCACCTGTCCACTGGGGCACGACGCCGTGGACGTTCCGGTCTGTCCCGGCTGGAGATTCACGGGATCGCCGTTCGCGGCGGAGTGCGGCCTGTCGGAGCATCGCGCGAACGCGACCGTTTGGGAAAAGGGCGTGTTGACGTTCTTTGCCCGGCCGAACCAGTGGGAGGCGTCGGAGACGGCCAGGCTGAGGTAGTTCCTCGCCCCGGCAATCACCCCGCCGCCGGCCACGAACCGGCCCGCGGGACACGTCGCCGCGCTCTCTGCCGTAGGACCACTCACCGTGGTGCCGACCTGATGGGTGATGGACGGATCCGCCGCGCAGACCACCAGAGGCGTCACCGTGCGTGGCTCGTCGCTTTGGTTGTCGACGGTGACGTCCCAGCCGGTCCCACCGGGGGTGGACTCGCTGAGGAAGACTCCGTTGTCGGGATTGAGTCTGATCCCGCCACCGGTGGATGTCTGACCCTCCGGGCAGAAAACTCTGGGCAGACTTCGCCTCTCGTTCGCCTGCAGGGTTACGGAAGGGCCTTCCACTTGCCGGACAAGCGCGGACGCGGCGCGGGCGGCGTCCCCTTCGGCCTGCGCGACCGGGACTGCGGCGGCGAGAATCACGCAGGCTGCCAGTGCGGTGATGCGGCGTTTCTTCATCCCGGCACTCCTTGCGGTCTGAAGGAAACAGATCTGGAGCCCCAGAGTCCCCTGACCGGGGGACAATTGGCCGCGCGTCCGTGCAAAACCACCCGCACGGGGCATGTGCGGCGGGGGTGCGGATCCGCAGGTTGCCTTGCCTTGCCTTGCCTTGCCTTGCCCTGCCCTGCCGGGCCGTGCGGGCGGGGCAGGCGCCGGGTCGGTGGCGTGGCCGTCGCCGCCCATGTGAGTGGGGCGCCGTCTGGTGGATCATGTGCAAGCAGGGCTCGGTAGGTTGAGCACACCTCGGTAGGTTGGGCACACCTCGGTAGGTTGGGTCCATGCCTTCTGCACTTGTTGTCGGGTACGACCCGCAAGCGATTCCCGGCGTCGACGGGGAGGCTCTCCGCGCGGCGCTCGACGGGGAGATGGCCCGGTTCGGTGAGCACGGCATCGACGCGGCCCTGACGCTGATCCAGTTCGACGCAGCGGCCGAGTCCATCCTCGTCGCCTCGTTGACCAAGCAGCCGTTGGATGTCGTGATCGTCGGCGGCGGAATCCGCAAGACCGAGCAGTTGCTTCCGCTGTTCGAACTGATCGTGAACCTGATCCGCCGCCATGCGCCGCAAGCCGCCATCGCCTTCAACACCAGCGGCGGGGACAGCGTCGAGGCGGCACGGCGGTGGCTCTGAATCCCGGCCGCCCGACCGCGCCTTGAGCCACGAGCGGCCATCACCTGCCTTGCCCGGAGTCAGAACAGTGGCCCTCTGTCCGGCCTTGGGGAGTAACGCCCGTCAAACCGGTCAAGTGTGCGGTGTGATGGCCCCGGTGGAACATGAAGGTGACCGATCCGAGGGTGTCGCCTCACCTCTTCGCCGCGGAGTCCCGGGTGGCGGCAAGGAGATCTCGTGCCTGTTCACGGGCATGGCCGATGGGGTCCGCGATGATGTTCAGGCCGTGGGCGACGAGCGCTCCTTCGTGAAGCAGTGTCAGCGTCCGGCCCAGGCGATCGGCCCTGTCCGGGGTGACGTCCCTGGCGAGGTCGGTGAACAGGGCGAGCATCCACCGCTTCTGCCCGGTGATGACCGGGTACGCCGGGTGGGACGGATCGCTGATCTCGGCGTGGGCGTTGACCATGCCGCACCCCTTGGCATTGTTCTCCACCGACCATGCGCGTGAGGCGTCGAAGACGGCCAGGACGCGCGCCGCCGACGCCGGCTGCGCGGCGTCGAGGTACCGGGTGAGGAAGGCGCGCCAGCGTTCATCGCGGTCCGCGAGGTATTCGACGACGATCTGCTCTTTGGAGCCGAACCGGTCGTAGAGGGTCTTCTTCGTCACCCCGGCCTCGGAGGCGATCAGGTCCACCCCGACGGCATGGATGCCGCGCTCGTAGAACAGCCGCGCGGCGGCCTCCAGGACGCGCCGTGCGGCAGGCGTCATCGTGATCCGTCGCGGCCCTTCGGTGGTTCCCATGCTCAACAGTATACCGATCTGTATAGTGAGCGATGGGTATACCGATCTGTATAGTGAAGGGGGAGGCATGAACTTCCTGCTTTCGCTCGCTTTCGTGCTCTGCTGGAGTTCCGGGTTCATCGGGGCGAAGCTCGGCGCGGGCAGTGCGTCCGCGGTCACGATCCTGATGTGGCGGTTCCTGCCGCCGGCCATCGTGCTGACCGTCGTCGCCGCCGTTTCCGGAACGTTGTGGCGGGGCCTCAGGGTGCGGGACGTGGCCCGGCAGGCCCTGATCGGCGTGCTCTCGCAAAGCGGTTATCTGCTCACCGTCTACTACGCGATCCAACTCGGGGTCTCCAGCGGCACCACAGCCCTGATCGACGGTGTCCAGCCCCTCGTCGTCGGAGGACTTGCCGGACCGCTGTTGCGCCAATACGTCTCGCGCACACAGTGGTTCGGACTGTGTCTGGGGGTGGGGGGCGCCGCCATCGTCACGATGGCCGATGCCGCGGCCGGCTCCGGTGCGGCCTGGTGGGCCTACCTCATCCCCTTCCTCGGCATGTTCTCGCTGGTGGCGGCCACGTTCCTCGAAAGCCGTTCCCGCGCGCGGGTCACTCCCGCCGTGTCGATGACCGTCCACTGTGCCACCAGTGCCGTCGTCTTCACCGCCTTCGCCCTGGGCGCCGGAGCCGCCAAGCCGCCCGCCGAGCTCGCGTTCTGGGCCGCGATCGCCTGGCTCGTGGCCTTGTCGACCTTCGGCGGATACGGGCTGTACTGGCTCATCCTGAGGCGCTCCGGAGTCACCAAGGTCAATACGCTCATGTTCCTCATGGCTCCGGTGACGGCGGTCTGGGGAGCCCTCATGTTCGGTGAACCGTTCGGTCCGCTGACCGCTCTCGGCCTGGCCGTCGGCCTCGCGGCAGTGGTCATCGTCCATCGCGGTGACACCCGGTCCACCAGGACGGTCGCGCGGGACGCGCACACGGGCGAGGTCGCGCGCCCGGCCGAGCGAGGCGCCTGAACCCTCCGCCTCGTCGGAGAGGAGAGCTTCCTCGCCGAGTGCGGCACGGGCCGCCGGGTACGCGGCCCCGGCGCTCCCGGCGCAGGCGGCCCGGCGCAGCGGCGCCTCCGGTCACATCGGCGAGGGCCGGGCAGGAGCCGGGTGGCGTGAGCGGGATCGATGCGGAGCCGTGAGGACCCGCCGGTTTTCAGGGCGGGCGAAGCCGGGTCCGACGGGTACGCGCCGGTCGGCGGGGAGGCTAGGGCCTGTCCGGCGGATCTTGGATCGCCTCGGGGCCTGTTCATTGGCATGACTGGCCATGGGGCATAGTCCGATGGCGGCCTTCTCCGCTGTGAGCCGTGCTCCAGGATCCCGTGACGGATACCGAAAGGGCCTGGTCAGAGCGGTATTCCAGGCCTTAAGGTCCGGTCATGATCCAGGAAACGCCCACCACCATCGAGCCAGCCGCGCCGTTCCAGCCGGTACTGACCCGTCACGCCGACGCCGAGACCTGCGCCGACCCCAGCAGCGTGATGAAGCTGCTCGCCGACTCCGACCGCACGGCCGACGGCTTCACCTGCTACCGATCCACGTTCGCCGAGGGAGCCGTGGGGGCACCCGCGCACTTCCACACCAAGGCGACCGAGCTGTTCTTCGTGATCAGCGGCTCCCTCCAAGTGCTGGTAGGCGAAGAGATCACCCTGCTCAACACGGGCGACTTCCTGGCGGTGCCGCCGCACACCCCGCACGCCTTCGCCGCGGCGCCCGGCTGCGAGGCGGACGTCCTGTTCGTGTTCACCCCCGGCATGGGCCGCTTCGACTACCTGCGCCTGCTCGGCCGAGTCATGCGCGGTGAGGCCGACGCGAAGGAGATCGCAGAGTCGGCGGAGCGTTTCGACAACCACTACGTCGACAGCCCGCTCTGGCGCGCGGCCCTGGAAGCATCCGCATGATCGACTCCAACGCCCGCGTCCGGGTGGCCCGCCCCTCGCGCGACCTCGCTGCCGCCGAACGCTTCTACGTGGATGGCCTTGGCCTGGACGTTCTGTGGCGCACCACCGAGCGCGTCCCGGGCGAGCACGATCTGCTGATGGTCGGCCCCAAAGGCGGCGTCTGGCACTTCGAGCTCACCCATGACCCAGAGCACCCGCTGGAGCCCACCCCCACGGTGGATGACCTGTTCGTGGTCTACCTGGGCAAGCCGGTCGACCAGCCCCTGATCGATCGCCTCGTCGCGGCCGGCGGAACCCGCGTACCGGCACACAACCCGTACTGGGACGAGCACGGGGCAACGGTCGCCGATCCGGACGGCTACCGCCTGGTCCTGTGCTCCCACACCTGGACCTGACACCCATTCACCCGGTCATCAGCGAAGCCAGAGGCCGATCGAGGCGACGGTCATGGTGCCGTGGAAGATGTAGGCGCGTTTGTCGAACCTCGTGGCCACGGCCCGGAAGTTTTTTTAGGGCGTTGATCGTCCGCTCTACATCGTTCCTGCGCTTGTAGATCGTCTTGTCGAAACCGGCAGGCCGGCCGCCCTTGCTGCCACACCGTTGGCGGTTGGCCCGCTGGTTCTTCGGCTCGGGGATGGTGTGCTTGATCTGCCGTCTACGCAGATAGGAGCGGTTGCGGCGGGAGGAGTATGACGCTTATCCGCGTGGGATGTCTTGTCGCCGCCGAAATGGCCCGGTCGGGTGCGGGGACGTCCGCCACCGGGCCGGCCGACGCGGATACGGTCCATGACCGGGATGAGCCGCGGGGCGGCAGCCCACTGGCCCGGAGTGATCAGCAGGGCCAGTGGGCGGCATCCGCCCTCGCCCGCGAGGTGGATCTTGCTGGTGCAGCCGCCCCGGGAGCGTCCGAGTCCCTCGTCGGGACGGTGCTGCCGGGGCGTGGTTCTTTTCCCGGCACCCGCGGCCGCTTCTTGCGTGCTCCGGCCGCATGCTGGTGGGCCCGCGCGGTGGTGGAGTCCACACTCACCATGGACCAGTCGATCCGGCCTTCCGCTTCGGCGTCGGCCAGGACGTGCGCAAAGAGCCTGTCCCATGTGCCGTCCGCCGACCAGCGCCGATGCCGCTTGTACACGGTTTTCCACTTCCCGAATCGCGCAGGCAGGTCCCGCCATGGCACCCCCGTCCGGTTGCGGTACAGGATCCCGTTGATGAACCTGCGATGGCCCGCCCAACGGCCGCCCCGCTTACCGGACTTCGGCAGATGCGGCTTCAGCCGCGCCCATTCCTCTTGCGTGAGGTCTCCCCGCCCCATGAACACGTCAACGAGTAGAGGATCAAGAGGTCACATGATCCGCCGGACAGGCCCTAGCGAGGCGCCGCGAGGATGTCCCGGAGGACGTCCGCGAGCGTGACGCGGGCCAGTTCGCGTCGCAGCGTCTCCTCGATGCCCTCGTAGATGCCCCGCATCGCCGGCTGGATGCCGTAACCCACCACGCACTCCTGGTCCGGGGTGGTCCGGTGCATGGCGAACAGCGGGCCGGGCTCCACCGCCTCGTACACGTCGAGCAGGGTCGTCGCCTCCAGCTCGCGCGTCAGCGACCAGCCCGCGCCCACGCCCCGCCGGGACTCCACGAGTCCGGCCCTGCGCAGCTCGCCGAGCAGCCGCCTGATCACCACGGGGTTCGTGTTGGCGCTGGTCGCGATCTGCTCGGAGGTGGCGACCTCATGGCCTTGGCGCTGGTAGAGACCGATCCAGGTCAGGGCGTGGGCGGCAAGGGTCAACCTGCTGTTGGCGCTCACGCACCCTCCTCCCGGCCGCGACGCCCATGGTACGACAGCCCCGTCGTAACAGTGGTGGTTGCGACAGGGTTGTCGTAACCATTAGCGTTACGTCTCACCGGAAGGGTCAACCAACGAGGTGAGACGGATGAACAAGCCACTCATGGGCAAGGTCGCCCTGGTCACCGGGGGATCGCGTGGACTGGGAGCCGCGACCGTACGGCTGCTGGCCGAACAGGGCGCCGACGTCGCCTTCACCTACGTCAGCTCCGCGAAGCGGGCGCAGGCCGTCGTCGACGAGCTACACGGAAAGGGAGCCAAGGCCGTCGCCATCCAATCCGACCAGGCGGACACGAGCCGGGCGCCGGCACTGATCGACGACGTGGTCGCACACTTCGGCGGCCTGGACATCCTCGTCAACAACGCGGCGATCTCGGTGGAGCAGGGCCGCCGGGTGGACGACCCGGACGCCGACACCGCCGCACTGGACCGCATGCACGCCACCAACTACCTCGGCGTGATCGCCGTCATCCGGGCCGCCTCCCGGGTGCTGCGCGCGGGCGGCCGCATCATCACGGTCAGCTCCGGACTGGGCTCCCGGGTCGGCGCCCCGGGCCTTGCCGACTATTCGGCGACCAAGTCGGGGATCGAGAGGTACACCATGGGGGTCGCACGGGACCTCGGGCCCCGGAACATCACGGCCAACGTCGTGGAAGCCGGACTGATGGAGGGCGGCATGGAAGGGCCGGACCCCGAGACCCTCAAGGCCCTGGTCGGCTCGCTGTCCCTGCAACGCATGGGCCACCCCGACGAAATAGCCGCGGCGATCGCCTTTCTCGCGAGCCCCGCCGCCTCGTACGTCACAGGCGCGGTGCTGGACGCCCACGGCGGCTACAACGCCTGAACCGTAACCCCTCCCGCGTGCCCCGAAGGACACCGCACCTCCGGGGCGCGCACCGCACCGCCGGAGACCCGCGCGTGTGCGCAGGGCTCTCGGCGGGTGGCGCTGCCGGGATCTCGGGAAGTCCTGAGCCGGCCGTGCCGACGAAGCCGGTGGTCTGTCACCGTGCCTGGGTTGTCACGGAGGTCGCCTGGTAGACGGTGGGGGGGAAAGCGTGCGGCAGGACCGGGAGTTGTGATGACCGGCCGCCGCTCGAGATGTCTCGCCGACCCGCGGCGGCGTCGGCCCGTTCCGCGTACGCCTGTCCGTGGGCCGGGCGGGGTGGCCGTCCGGACAGGCGCGGGCACGGGTTCAGGTGGTGGGGAGGAAGGGGTAGTCGGTGTAGCCCTGGGCACCGGGTGTGTAGAACAGGTCGGGGCGCGGTGCGTTCTCCGGGTGCCGGCCCTGCCAGCGCTCGACCAGGTCGGGGTTGGCGATGAGCGGGCGGCCCACGGCCACGGCGTCGGCGTGTGCGGCTTCGATCAACTGGACCGCTTCCGCGCGGGTGGTGACGGTGCCGAAGCCGTTGTTGGCGATCAGCTTGCCGCCGAAGCGCCGGCGCAGCTCCTGGACCAGTTCGCCGGCGGGCTCCTTGTGCAGGACCGACAGGTAGGCCAGGCCCAGCGGGCGGAGCCGGTCGAGGAGGGCGCCGTAGGTGGCCAGGACGTCGTCCCGGTCGTTCTCGTAGGCGTCTTGGATGTTGTGCTCGGGGGAGATGCGCAGTCCGACCCGCCCGGGGCCCACGGCCTCGGCGACCGCCGTGACGACCTCGGCGACGAAGCGTGCCCGGTTCTCCGGCGAGCCGCCGTAGTGGTCGGTGCGCCGGTTGGAGGCCGGGGAGAGGAACTCGTGGAGCAGGTAGCCGTTGGCGCCGTGGATCTCCACGCCGTCCATTCCGGCTTCCATCGCCCGGCGGGCCGCGGTGACGAAGTCCTCCAGGGCCTCGCGCGCCTCTTCGGCGGTCATGGCCTGCGGGAGGGGGTAGGGCTGCTTGCCCTTGTAGGTGTGGGCCTCGGCGTCGATGGCGATCGCGCTGGGGGCCAGCACCCGGCGGCCTCCGTTGAGGTCGGGGTGGCCGGCGCGGCCGCCGTGCATGATCTGCATGACGATGCGGCCGCCACGGGCGTGCACGGCCTCGGCCACCCGCCGCCAGCCGGCCGCCTGCTCGTCGGTGACGATCCCCGGCTGCCCGACGAACGCCTGGGATTCGTGGCTGGGGTAGGTGCCCTCCGTGATGATCAGCCCGGCGCTCGCCCGCTGCCGGTAGTACTCCGCCAGCAGCTCCCCGGGGACACCTGAGGCGCCGGAGCGGGAGCGGGTCAGGGGCGCCATGACGACGCGGTTGGCGAGCTCGATGTCCCCGAGGGCGACCGGCGCGAATATGGAGGAACCAGAGAGACCGGCAGAAACCGGCGAAGGCGTGACAGACATTGCTACCTACTGTGAAAAGGGGGTGTAGCGGGATATGAGCGTTCCCGCTGTGCCACCGTAACGCATGTACGCAGCTTCGTGAACATAGATGTACGCAACTTCACGAACATGGGTGGGGGTGGGGCGGTATCCTGGCCCCATGGCCAGCCGCACCTCCTCCCCGCTCGTCCACCCCGACGAGGAAGACCTCGATCTGTTCAAGATCATGAGCGCGTTGGCCGACCCCGTCCGGCTCGGCGTCGTGGTGACCCTCTCCGCCAGCCCGGGCCTGGCCTGCAGCGGCTTCTACCAGGAAATCCACAAATCGTCCCTCACCCGCCACCTGCGCATCCTGCGCGAGGCCGGCCTGATCAGGCAGCACGACATCGGCACCCGTCGCATGAACACCCTGCGCAAGGAAGAACTCGACCGTCGCTTCCCCGGCCTGCTCGACCTGGTCATCAAGGAAGCCGCCGACCGCGACCTCCCCGTCCCGGACGCCGACAGCGCCTGACCGGCGCCCCGCGCACAAGAGCGCGCCTGGTCGCGGGTGTGGACGCGGCCAGGTGATCAACGACTGTCCTGCTCCGGTCCTGTCCTGCTCCGCCCCTGTCTCGCATCCGGCCTTGTATCGCATCCGGCCTTGTCTCGAAAAGGCCGGCCAAGGCGATGGCCCTCACCCTCTCGGACGCGCGAAGTCGTGGCCGCCGCCCGCCGCCCGCCGTACGAAGTGCCGAGCCCATGGTTCCCCGCACAGCCGTCACGAGCGGGCGGACTCCATCGACGCGCCGACCTCTTCCACCCCACCGGTGACAAGGGCCACGACCGATGCGTTCACCTGACCGTCACCGGCCGGCCGGGCGCGCGGCTTCTCGCCCCGCCCACCCCAGTACCGCACTAGGGTCCGTCCGGCGGATCATGGTTGATGCCATGGTGGTTGATGCCATGGTGGTTGTGTGAGTTACAGCCTCTTCCTGATTCGGTTCGAGCATGGCGAAGCATCTGTCATGGATGGTGCGCTCTTCGACGAGGTGATCGGGCCGTGCGTCGTCAAGCGTGAGCCGGAGCACGGCTTTGTACTCGTCCGGGCGGAGGATGGGGGCGAGGCCGACATCTACGCGAGGACGTCCGGAATTGAGTCAGGCCTGACCGGCGTGACGATCAGCCACTTCAGTCCCGGGCTGGTCCTAGACGTGATCGCGCGCCTGGCACAACGGCTTGAGGCTGCGGTCGTGCTTCAGGAAGGCGTCGCCCTCGTCGATACGAGCGGGCGCTTGGAGGATTTGCCGGAGAACCTTCGGTCTGACGCGGAGGTCGTCAACCTGTCCGGGACCGCGATCCAGGTGGCGATCGATCGTGCCTGATCCTGGCGTCGGATCAGCTTCTGAGCCAGAGGCGGATCGAGACCAGGACCACGGTGCCGGTGAAGACGTAGGCGCGCTTGTCATCCACTGAGGCCGCACGGCCCGCGCCCGCGCCGGTGATGAGCCACCAAGTCCCGGGCCGAGCCCGAACGGTGAGCCCCCGACCGAGCCCCGGACCGCGGGTCCGGGAGGGCGATGGGCGGCAACCGGCCACGGCGGTGCGGCCGGCCCCTACGGCACCCGCGCCGTCCACTCCACCGACGAGAACTTCTTCTCCGCCAGCTCCACAGCCCGCGCCATCTCCTCCTCTGTGACCGCTCCCGCCGTCGACCCGTACCGTCCCCGGAAGGAGTCGACCATGCGGTCGATGACGGCGGCGCGGGGGAGGCCGGTCTGGCGGCGGAGCGGGTCCACGCGCTTCTTGGCACTCTTGGTGCCCTTGTCGGAGAGCTTCTCGCGGCCGATGCGGAGGACGTCGAGCATCTTGTCGGCGTCGATGTCGTAGGCCATCGTCACGTGGTGGAGGACCGCCCCGTTCCCGCCGACCATGCGCTTCTGCGCAGCACCGGCGATCTTCCCGGCTTCGGTGGCGATGTCGTTCAGCGGCTGGTACCACGCCTTGATGCCCATGTCCCCGAGGGCGCCGAGGACCCAGTCGTCCAGGTAGGCGTAGCTGTCCGCGAAGGACAGTCCCTGCACGAGGGAGTCCGGTACGTAAAGGGAGTACGTGATCGTGCTCTGAGGCTCTACGAACATGGCCCCGCCACCGCTGATGCGCCGGACGACCGTCATGCCATGACGCGCGGCGGATTCCGTGTCCACCTCATTGCGAAGGGACTGGAAGCTGCCGATGATCACGGCCGGCGATTCCCATTCCCAGACCCGCAGCGTCGGCGGGCGACGGCCTGCGGCGACCTCGGCGGTCAGGACCTCGTCAAGGGCCATGTGCAGGGCCGGGGACTGAGGGCCGTCGTGGATGAGCTGCCAGTCGTAGTCGTGCCAGTCGGTGGCGTTGGCCAGCGCCCGCCGCACGGCGACGCCCACCGCCTCGGAGGTGAGGCCGAACATCACCGTCCCCTCCGGGAGCGCCGCGTCGACGCGCCCGGCGAGTTCCTGCGCGGACAGCTCTGCGCTCGCGCCCTCCAGCGCCCGGTTGATGTCGAACAGCGCCTCGTCGGGTTCGAGGAAGAAGTCCCCGGCCACCCGGACGTCGCGCAGCACCCCGTCCCGGACCTCCAGGTCCACGACGACGAGCTTGCCGCCCGGCACCTTGTACTCACCGTGCACGGCGTACCCTCCTGAAACACGCCCCTGGGCCGGTCCCAGCGGCAGCTACAGCCACGGTACGTGTTGGGGTCGGCTTCTCTTCGCCGACCGTCATCGACAGGTCACGGAAGCGCCGGCGGAGGAAGTCTCCGCGCAGGGCGAGGGCGCCGGATCGGGCAGGAGCCCCGCGGATGACCGGTCGGCCTTCGCCCGCGGCACCGGGGCTCAGGGGTCGGGGCTGGTGATCACCTCTTACCGCGCCCTCTTCAGGATGCGGTCCGCGACGACGGCTCGGCCGAGGTCACCCCGTCCCCGTGTCCCACCGGACCGGCGCCCATGCGCACAGGGGGGCGGAATGCGCCCCTCCATGATCACTTTTTGGCCCGTTGCGGGCTCACCTCGCCAACTCCGTGGCCGCTAAGTTCCCCCCTTGACCGAACACGCACAACCAGGGAGAAAGGGTAACGATGCGCCCCATCAGACCCGTCAGCCGCATAGGCAGACCGCTCATGGCCTGTGCCGCCTCGGCCGCTTTAGCCACTGTGGGACTTGCCGTCTCACCGGCCGCCGCCGCACCCGCCACGCCCGCCACCACCACGCAGGCCGAGCCCGGTGCCGCCTGCACGGCGGCCGACCTCGGCAAACGGCACCCGTACATCAAGACCTCCGAGGTGATCCCGACGATCACCCATTTCAAAGGCTGGTTCGTCACCGCCGGCTCGACCGGTACCCAGACCGTCAACACCAGCGTCCAGACGACCATCTCGGTGACCGTCGGCCTCACCGAAAACATCGAAGGTGGCTTCGGCGTCGAGACCCTCGGCAAGGTCGGCACGAGCCTGGGCCTGAACGTGCAGGTGAGCTACACCTCCACCAGCAGCGAATCGACGTCCGTCACGTGGGACTTCCGCAACCCCGGCTATTACGGCCTGTACAAGGGCACCAAGAAGGTCACCGGTACGTATGGCAGTCTCAACTGCAACCGCGTCCGGCAGGGTGACGGCAATTGGGCGCTGAAGTGGATCGAAGGGACCGACACCGGTAGCTACACCACCTACACCACCCTCGAAGAAGGTGCGGTGCGCTGCGAGGACAAGGTTCCCGCCAACAGCATCATGCGCAAGGCGCAGATCCTCCTCGACTGCGGCTCAGCCATGGCCACCGCGAAGCATCCGGCCGGGCCGGTCCCCTCGGCGAAGGCCGCCCAGGCCAGGCAGGAAGCCGAGAAGACCGCCAGGGCCGAGAAGACCGCCAGGGCCGAGAAGACCGCCAGGGCTGAAAAGACCGCCCAGGCCGGGAAGAAGGAGAAGGCGACCGGGAGCCCGGCCTCCGCCAAGCCGGTCGCCCTTGACTGCCAACCCGGCGTCTACAGGATCGATGTCCCCGGCAAGCCCCTGAACTGGAGCGCACCGCTCCTGGCCAACGACGGCATCCGCCTGCGCGAATCGAACTGGACCAGCGCCCACCTGGACAACTGGCGCCTGTGCAACGTGACGGAGCGCAACGGGGTCATCGAGGCGTCCCTGTGGAACTGGGGCAACGGCGAATGCGCGACCATCCCGGCGGACATCGCCAACCGGGAACAGGCCTACCTGACGACGGCCACCTGCGGGGAGGACGACCTCCAGAGGTTCTACGTCTACCGCGACGTACCCGGCAGCTCGAAGATCGGTCTGCAGAACAAGTACACCGGCTCCATGCTGGGCCACGACCGGTACGCCGACGGGGAGTTGATCCGCCAGTACTCCAGCGGCAGGCAGGACGGTACGGGTACGTACACCCTGACCGCAGTCTGACGGCCCCCACCGCGTGAGAGCGGTCCACACCTGAGCCCCCGGCCTCCCGGTTCCCACGGGGGCGACGACGCCGAGCGGGTGCTCACCCAGGTCTCCGGCCGGCCCCTCGGCCGGTCGCCCCGTCAACGGTAATGCCGCGGCCGTCGTGCCCGGTCGGTGGTGTCGTGGGGTGATGGTGTCCGGTGGGGTGGGAGTGGCGTCGGTCAGGGCGGTCCCGTGGGCGGTGGTGGCGTGGTGCGAACCGGTGGTCGTGGCCTTCGTCACCTCGGCGGCCTCGTCCGGTATGCACGGCGTCCCGGCGCGGGTGAGGAGGGTCAGCGGCCGCTCGGGAACGCAGGGAGGTTCTGCGCCGTCGAGCGCGTGCCAGGCCCACGGGGCTTCGAAGTGCCACGCCCGCCCCGCCGCGTCCGCCACCTCGTCGCCCGGGCGTAGGAACGCGTACGGCCTGACGAGGAGGCCGAAGGTGAACGGCGTGCCGTCGGCGGGGTGGAGTTCGTGGCCCGTGCCGTCGGCGTGGTCCGTGGGGACCTCGGGGTGCGAGCGGCCCCGGGGGAGCACCGTGACGCCGCGGCGCGGGCGCGGCAGCCGGTCGGTCTTCAGGGGCGGGGCGTAGTGGTCGACGGCGGTGACGTGCACCACCGTGGGCGGTAGGCCGACGCGGCGCGTGCCGCCCCGGGGTCAGGTCTTCCGGTGCCGGGTCGGTCCGGAACAGTTCCGGTGTGGTGTCGGCGCGGGTGCCCGCGTCCGTCCCCAGAGCTACGACGCCGTTCCAGTGGAACACGGCGGCCGGGTCGGGACGCCACCACGGCCACTCCACTCCCACGCGGCTGGGCTCCGGGCCATGGCTCACTCGAGCCGGCGTGATCGGGCAGGTGATTTCCGGAACGTCGCCCAGCCGACAGTCCGCTTCGGTCGGTTCTCTCGGCTCGTTCCGCATGGTGCGGCATCCTGCGAGGCCGCTCGGCGGTGCGTTCACCTCTTGGCCGCCCCACGGTCACCTCCCCGGCCCCGGTTGTCGGTGGGGCATGATTCGATGGCCGTATGAGCCGTACGATCGAAGACTTTCTCGCAGGGGACCTGACTGACGTCGAGGAAGCGGTGCGCAAGGCCGCCGCGGCCGAGATCATGCCGCGCTTCCGCCAGCTCGCCGCGCACGAGATCGTCGAGAAGAAGGGGCCGCACGATCTGGTGACGGTCGCCGACCGGCTCGCCGAGGAGCACCTGACGGCGTCGCTCACCGCGCTGCTGCCCGGGTCGCGGGTGGTCGGCGAGGAGGCCGTGCACGCGGACGCGGCGGTGCTCGACGCGCTGCGTGGTGACGATCCGGTGTGGATCGTGGACCCGGTGGACGGCACCCGGCAGTTCGTCCACGGCGACCCCGGCTTCGCCACCCTCGTCTGCCTCGCGCACCGCGGCGAGCTGCTCGCCTCCTGGACGTACGCGCCCGCGCTGGACGAGATGGCGACCGCCCGGCGGGGCGCGGGGGCGTTCCTCGGCGGGGAGCCGCTCCGGCTCGGGCCCGCCGCGCCCGGCGCGGCGCTGCGGGTGGCGATATCGCACTACGACTTCACCACCGACGACGAGAAGCGGCTGCTCGCGCGGCTCGACACGCCCGGCGTCGCGACGCGGCCCTGCGGCTCGGCCGGCCTGGAGTACCTGAACGTGGCGCGGGGCGAGATCGACGCGGTCGCCTTCTCCTGGCCCAATGCCTGGGACCACGCCGCCGGGTTGCTGCTGGTCGCCGAGGCGGGTGGGGCGAGCGCGACGGTGGCGGGCGAGCCCTTCCGGATCGCGGGCGGCAACACGATGCCGTTCTCCGCCGCGCGGGACGCGGGAACGCTCGCCCGTATCCTGGGGCTTCTGGCGGCCTGATCGGGTGTGTGGCGTCCCGGACGTGGACGCGGGGCCCGTCCCCGTTCCGGCCGGGGCGCGCCCGCACGCCCCTCAAGGCCGTCACATTCACCGCTCCGAAAAAACCGTCACGTCCCCCAGAATCGTCGCTTCCACCCAGAACCGTCACCCCCGCCCAGAACCGTCACACCCCCCGGGCCGTCATGCCGCTCAGGGGCGTCGCGCCGGTCAGGGCCGCCCCACCGTTCAGGGCGTCCCCGCCGGGAGCGCCCTCGGCTCCGGCCCGTCCCGACCGGGGCCGCCGGGTCCGTCCGGCCGGCCGATGCGCACGAGAAGGAGTCCGCCGGTGCCCACCATGCTCGACGCCGTCGTCGTAGGGGCCGGTCCCAACGGGCTGACGGCCGCCGTGGAACTGGCCCGCCGCGGCCTGTCCGTCGAGGTCTTCGAGGCGGCCGACGGCATCGGCGGCGGCGCCCGCACCGAGGAGCTGACCCTCCCCGGGTTCCGCCACGACCCGTGCTCCGCCGTCCACCCGCTCGGCATCGGCTCCCCGGCGTTCGAGGCCATGCCGCTCGCCCGGCACGGTCTGGAGTGGCTCCACCCCGAGCTGCCGATGGCGCACCCCTTCCCCGACGGGTCGGCCGCCGTGCTCTCCCGACGGGTGGGCGAGACGGCCGCCTCCCTCGGGGAGCACGACGCGGGAGCGTACCGCCGCGCGGTCGAGCCCTTCCACGGGAAGTGGGACGCCCTCGCCCGGGACTTTTTGCGCACGCAGTGGGACGGGCTGCCCGGCGACCCGGTGGGTTACGCCCGCTTCGGGCTGTCGGCCGGGCTGCCCGCGGCCGTCTACGTACGCCGGTTCCGCGACGCGAAGGCCCGGGCCCTGTTCGCGGGGCTGGCCGCGCACGGCATCGCCCCGCTCACCGGCATCGGCACGGCCGGCATGGCCCTGATCTTCGCCCTGGCCGCGCACGAACGCGGCTGGCCCGTGCCGCGCGGCGGTTCGCAGGCCGTCGCCGACGCCCTCGGCTCGTACCTGCGCGCCTGCGGCGGCGCGATCCACACCGGCTACGAGGTCCGGCGGCTCGACGAGCTGCCGCCCGCCCGCGCCTACCTCTTCGACACCTCGCCGACCGCCCTCGCCCGCATCGCCGGCCTCGGCGACGCCTACCGGGGCTTCCGCTACGGCCCCTCCGTCTTCAAGATCGACTATGCGCTGTCCGGGCCGGTGCCCTGGCGGTCCGAGGCCGCGCGCCGGGCCGGGACCGTCCACGTCGGGCCGACGTACGGGGAGATCCGCGAGGCGCTCGGCGCCGCCGTCCACGGCCGGGACCCCTCCGTCCCCTTCCTCATCACCGCCCAGCCCAGCATCGTCGACCCCAGCCGTGCGCCGGAGGGCAAGCACACGTTCTGGGTGTACGGGCACGTCCCCAACGGCTGGCGCGGCGACGCGACGGAGGTGATCGAGCGCCAGATCGAGCGCTTCGCCCCGGGCTTCCGTGACCTGGTGCTGGCCCGGGCCGTCGCGGGGCCGCCCGCGCTCGCCGCCCGGAACGCCAACTACGTGGGCGGCGACATCGCCTGCGGTTCGGTCGCCGGCCTGCGGTTGCTCGTCCGGCCCAAGCTGGCCCGCGTGCCCTACGCGACCGCCCACCCCGCCGTCTTCCTCTGCTCCTCCGCGACGCCGCCGGGGCCGGGGGTGCACGGGATGTCGGGGCATCACGCGGCACGGGCGGTGTGGCGGAGGTTGCGGGGGTTTCAGGGCGGGGCTGTGGGGGCTCTGGGGTGAGCGGCGCCTTGCCGCCACTATGGCGACGGGCCGAGTGATCTCGGGGCGCCCGGGCAATGCTGCGTCGGGTGGTGCCGCATGCGCGCCGGTTTCCGGCGGGGCCGCGGAGCCGCCCGGGGGAGCAGCCGCCCCGGCGTTCCCCCTAGGGCACACGAGAGAAACGGGTCCGTGATGAGACGAGCACTCGTGGCGGGGACGCTGGCGCTGGGACTGGCCGCGGCCGTGCCGGTCCTGGCCGCCACCCCCGCTTCCGCTCTGGACGCCTTCGAGATCCGCAACGACCGCAGCGGCAAGTGCCTGACCGTGAACGGCGACAACGTCGAGATCCGCACCTGCGGAAACGGTTCGTCGCAGTGGTGGATGTGGGACGGCAAGAAGCTCCGCAGCCTCGCGAACATGCACTGCCTCGACGTCCGCAACGGCGGCATCAACGAGGCCGTCCAGGCGGTCGGGGACTGTCACGGCAACGCCAACCAGCGCTGGTTCTTCTGGAACCGCGAGCTCCACACCGACCTGAACGGGCAGATCGCCCAGGTCCAGCGGGCGGACGACACCTGGGACGGCGCGGGGATCAACATGCGCGATCCCAATGGGGGGTCGTGGCAACACTGGTACACCACGCAGGTCTGAGACCGGCTTGTCGATTCGGCGGGGCCGGGGCCCTTCGCGCCTTCGGCGCGGTGGTGTGCCCCGGCACCTTCCCCGGAAGGGGCACCCTCTCCCTGGAAGGGGCACCCTCGCAGAGGGGGCGCCCCCAACGGACGGATTCCTCCTCAGGCCGCCGGCCGCAGGTGGGCCAGCAGGTCGGCGCGCAGCGTCTGCGGGTCGGTACCGAGGGTCCGGAGGGCCCGTACCACCGGCGGGTGGTCGAGGGCCAGGACGCCGAGGACGACGTGTTCGGTGCCGATCCGGTTCTCCTTGCGGGTGAGCGCCTCCCGCAGGGACTGTTCCAGGGCCCGCTTGGCCTCCCGGGTGAACGGGATGTGGTGCTGCCGGGGTCCCTTCACGGAGCGGAACGGCCACCGGCGGGACGGCGGTTCGTCGGTCGCCTCCGTCGCGCCGTCCCCGTCCAGCGCCCCCGGCCCGAAGGCCCGTTCCGCGCGGGCCCGTACGGCCGAGAGGTCGATGCCCAGCGAGCGCAGCGCCTCCGCGTCGTTCTCGTCCAGCCCGGCCGCCGACCGGATCGCCTCCCGGCACGCCTCGGGGGTGATGCCGAGTCGGGCGAGGGCGGCCCCGCCCGGCGACTCCGGGTGGCCCGCCGCGGCGGCGAGGAGGTGTTCCGCACCGATCCGGGAGTGGCGCAGGACGCGTGCCTCCTCCTGGGCGCCGATCACCACGAACCGGGCTTCCCTGGTGAACCTTTCGAACATCGTCGCCTACCTCCGGGCGTGCTTCTTGTGGACGGCCTGCCTGCTCACACCCAGTTGGGTGCCGATCTCCTCCCACGACCAGCCCATCCTGCGGGCGTTGTCGACCTGGAGTGCCTCAAGGCGTTCGACCAGCCGCCGCAGTGCGGCGACGGCGCGGAGCCCCACGCGGGGGTCGGTGTCCATGGCGGCCTCGGTGGTGCCGACCGCGTCTTTCGCGTCTGTTCCGGCCATGCGTCAACCATGGATGACACCCTCGCGGCGTGTCAACCTCCGTTGACGACGCCCCGGTTGACGCTCATGTCGGATTTCCGCCAGCCCCGGACGCCCGCGACGTCGATCCTTGTCTCCATGCACACCGACTTCGACCGTTGCGTCCGGGCCGCGCGGTCCAAGGACCCACGGTTCGACGGCTGGTTCTTCACCGCCGTCCTCACCACCCGCATCTACTGCCGGCCCAGTTGTCCCGCCGTCCTGCCCAAGGACCGGAACATGAGCTTCTACCCGAGTGCCGCCGCCGCGCAGCAGGCCGGCTTCCGGGCCTGCAAACGCTGCCGGCCCGACGCGAGCCCCGGCTCGCCGCGGTGGAACGAGCGGGCCGACGTGGTCGCCCGCGCCATGCGGCTCATCGCCGACGGCACGGTCGACCGCGAGGGCGTGCCCGGCCTCGCCGCCCGGCTCGGCTACAGCGCCCGCCAGATCGAGCGCCAGCTCCTCGCCGAACTCGGCGCCGGGCCGCTCGCCCTCGCCCGCGCCCAGCGCGCGCAGACCGCCCGCGTCCTCATCGAGGCCGGCGAACTGCCGATGACCGACGTCGCGTTCGCCGCCGGCTTCGCCTCGGTCCGCGCCTTCAACGAGACCGTGCGGGCCGTCTTCGCACTGACCCCCACCGAACTCCGGGCCCGCGCCGGGCGCGGCCGGCCGCCGGCCACGCCCGGCGCCCTCACCCTGCGCCTGCCGTTCCGCACCCCGTTCACCCCCGACAACCTCTTCGGCCACCTCGCCGCCACCGCCGTCCCCGGCGTGGAGGAATGGCGCGACGGCGCGTACCACCGCACCCTGCGCCTGCCGTACGGGCACGGCAGCGTCAGCCTGCGCCCCCTGCCCGACCACATCGTCTGCCGCCTCGCCCTCTCCGACCAGCGGGACCTCGCCGGGGCCATCAGCCGCTGCCGGCGCCTGCTCGACCTGGACGCCGACCCCGAGGCCGTCGACGCGCTGCTGCGGACCGACCCGCACCTGGCCCCGCTGATCGACAAGGCGCCGGGCCGCAGGGTGCCGCGCACGGTGGACGCCGAGGAGCTCGCCCTGCGGGCCGTCCTCGGACAGCAGGTGTCCACCGCGGCCGCCCGCACCCTGGCCGCCCGGCTGGTCACCGCCCACGGCACACCTGTCGAGGCGTCCGGCGAGGCGTCCGGCGAGCTGTCCGGAGGGACGTCCGGCGAGCCGTCCGGAGGGGCGACCGTCGGGACGTCCGTCGGGGCGTCCGGAGGGGCGTCCGCCGGGACGTTCGTCGGGGCGTCCGGAGGGGCGTCCGGAGGGGCGTCCGCCGGGACGTTCGTCGGGGCGTCCGTCGGCACGTCTCGTGGAGTCTCCGGAGGGCTCACCCATCTGTTCCCGAGCGCCGAGGCCCTGGCTGCCCTCGACCCCGCCTCCCTGGCCATGCCGGCCGGCCGCCGCACCGCCTTCACCCGCCTCGTCACCGCCCTCGCCGAGGGCGACCTCGACCTCGGCGTGGGCAGCGACTGGAACCTGGCCCGAGCCCGGCTCGCCGGGATACCCGGCATCGGCCCCTGGACCGCCGACCTCATCGCCATGCGCGGCCTCGGCGACCCCGACGCCTTCCTGCCGACGGACCTGGGCGTCCGCCGCGCGGCGACCGCCCTCGGCCTGCCCGCGACCCCCGGCGCCCTCACCCGCCACGCGGCGTTCTGGCGGCCGTGGCGGGCCTACGCGGTCCAGTACCTGTGGTCCGCGGACGACCATCCGGCGGCCCGGATGCCGTCGCGCCCGGGGGAGGGGCGCGGGTGACCGGGGTGTCCGGGACGCTCGCGGGGACTCGGCGCTCGGCACTCGGCACTCGGTGTCGGGTGCCGGGCGCCGGGCGGAGCGGGACCTCGGCCGGCCCGTCTCTCCGGCCGCTCGCGACGCCCGTCCCCCCCCCGGCCGCCCGCGCCGCTCGCGCCGCAGCGTCGGCTGGGGCCTCCTTCCCGAACGCCGTCTGCGGCGCTCCCCGCTCCGGGCGGGAGCCGCGGCGGGGCCCCGGCCGCGTCAGGGCCCGTGTCACCGACGATGCCGAGGCTTCTTGTGACGGGCCGGCCGCCGCCCTCGCCGAACGGGCGCCGGGGCGGGGGCCGGGGCCCGCGCCGCCGTTGCATCCCTTCCGGCGGCTCACGGCGTGGGCGCACAACGGCGGCGGGAGCAGGACGGCGGCGGCGCTCCGGTCGCCCTCCGTCCCCGGCCCGATCGCGAGCTCAAGAAGAGCGGCATCCGGCGGCCGCCGTCGGCCCCGACGGCGTACCCTCCGGCAGTACGAGTACGAGCCTCAGCCGCCCCCAAGGCCCCGCAAGTCACCCCGCCCACCGACCGACTGTCCCCGACACCGAACGGAAGCGAACGGATCCCCCATGTCCGCCGTACACACCGTCATCGACAGCCCCTACGGGCCCCTCACCCTGGTGGCCGCCGACGGCATCACGCTCTCCGGCCTCTACGTCCTCGACCAGCGCCACCGGCCGGGGGACGAGGGGTTCGGGCACCCCGACCCCACGCCGTTCACCGAGGTCGCGCGCCAGATGGCGGCGTACTTCGAGGGGAAGCTCACCCGTTTCGACGTCCCACTGGACCTGCGCGGAACCCCGTTCCAGCGCCGGGTCTGGGCCGGGCTCCTGGAGATCCCCTACGGGGAGACGCTGTCCTACGGGGAACTGGCGCGGCACATCGGCGCGCCCAACGCGTCGCGCGCGGTCGGACTGGCGAACGGGAAGAACCCCGTGTCGATCATCGTGCCCTGCCATCGGGTGATCGGCGCAGACGGCAGCCTCACGGGCTACGGCGGCGGCGTGGAGCGGAAGCGGCGGCTGCTGGAACTGGAGGGCGCGCTGCCGTCGGCGGACCGGCAGGACGCCCTGTTCTGACGGCGGCCGTCACCTGCCGCCGCGCCGGCCCGGGGCGACCGGCCGCCCTCAGCTCTCCGGGCGCCCCTCCCACCGCCGCAGCAGTTCCGGCAGCGCCGTTCCGATCGGCTCGCGGATCACCTCGTCCGCGCGCTCGTCGTACGGCGTCGGCTCGGCGTTGACGATGATGAGCCGGGCGCCGTGGTCGGCCGCCACCCCCGCGAGCGCCGCCGCCGGGTTGACCGTCAGGCTGGTGCCCACCGCGAGGAAGACGTCGCACGCCTTGGCCACCGTCAGCGCGTCGCCGAGCACGGCCGGGTCCAGCGGCTGGCCGAACATGACGGTCGCCGACTTCAGGATGCCGCCGCACGCCTCGCACGCCGGGTCGGGGTCGCCCGCCGTGACCCGCTCCAGCGCGGCCTCCATCGCCGACCGCGTCCCGCACTCCGTGCACACCACCGAGCGGGCGGAGCCGTGCAGTTCGAGCACCTTGCGGTCGGGCAGGCCGGCCGCCTGGTGGAGCCCGTCCACGTTCTGGGTGATGACCCGTAGGGGGATCCCCGAGCGTTCGAGGCGGACGATCGCCTCGTGCGCGGCGTTCGGGCGGGCCCGGAGGGTGGGGGCGTCGCGGCGCATCAGCCAGGAGCGGCGGCGGATCTCCGGGTCGTTCATGTAGTACCCGTAGGTGACGAGCTTCTCCGCCTCCGGGTCGCGCCGCCACAGGCCGTTGGGGCCGCGGTAGTCGGGGATGCCGGAGTCCGTGGAGACGCCTGCGCCGGTGAGGATCGCCACCAGGGGGTTCTTCGCCATGCGGCGAGGGTACGCAGCGGCGTCTCGCCGGGCGAGCGGAAATCGCCGGGCGCGCCGCGCGCGCCCGTGGGGGCGGCCCCTGTCCCGCCCTTTCTCCGTCTCTTGCATGGGCTGCGCCCCCGCACCCCCGAAACCGCGCTCCGCGCGGTTGTCCTCAAACGCCGGACGGGCTGTCAGGGAGCAGGCTGTCCATGAACGAGCTCACCGAGAACACCGCCCGCCCCGGCCCCGCCGGCCCGTACCCAGGCGGCGACGACAGCCCGAACTCGTCCATCGTCGCCCGGTAGGTCTCCAGCAGCCGGATGTGGTACTCCAACGGCGCGCCCTCCGGGTTGGCGCGGCCGAGCGGCGTCGTGGGCTCCGGGCACCAGGTGGTGAACCGCGGCGTGATGCCGCGCGACATGAAGAACCGCAGCCCCTCCGCCGTGGAGGCGATGGCCTCGTCGACCGTGGTGAACCCGGCCGGCGCGGCCATCTCCACGCCCGCCACGAAGTTGGGGATGACGTTCCGCGGGCCGAAGACCTCGGCCGAGTCCAGGATGCGGCGGTGCCACTCGTCCCGGCCGACGTAGCGCTCCTTGCCCGGGCAGTAGAGCTCGAACAACCGCCGGTCCCACACCTCGTAGTTGGGGTGGTAGATGCGTATCCCGTAGTCGTGGAACCGCTGGACGTCGGCCTTGGGCAGCGCCTGCGCGACGACCTTGCCGGTCCAGCGTCCGGGGAAGCGCTCCTCGATGGCCTGCGCGTAACGGCCGTAGAAGTCCGCCTCGCCGAGGCCGTCCACCCGCGAGGTGATGGAGCCGCCGGTGAGGGTGTACGCGCGGGAGGCGCCGGCCGTGTCGTGCCGGTCGATGATCGCCAGCGCCTCCAGCACCTCCTCGACCGACTTCACGCCCGTGTACGGCCGTCCGGCCGCCTTGTGCTGCCGCCAGTTGTGGTTGATGTCGCAGTATTGGCACTCCTCCTTGGCGCCGAAGTACTGGCAGACCCGGAAGACCGTCAGGTAGATCAGGTACCCCCACTGGATGGTCGGGGCGACCTCCATCACCGACTTCCCGTTGGCCAGGGTGTGCCGGTAGTAGTCCGGCATCGGCGGCAGCCCCACGTCGGCGATGTGCCGGCCGTCCAGCATCAGGCCGAGTGCCCCGTCGGGGGTGACCCCGACCCGGTACGGGGACTGCGGGTTGACCCGTACGGAGACGACGGTGCGCCGGAGCCCGTAGGGGCCGCCGGTCAGCACGATCTCCTCCGGCGGGCGGCGCAGGGCGGCGGCGCCGAGTTCGGGGAGGGTGCGGTGGTCGAAGGAGAAGATGAAGTAGGACTTCGGTTTGACGTCGCCGCCCTCCTCCCCGGTGAGCGCGGACTCGTCGAAGGCCACGCCGCCGCGCAGCAGGTCCTCCTTGATGACGGCTTCCCGCGGCACCCCGGGGAAGCGGCCCATCAGGTCCTCGACCTCTTCCGTACGGCTGCGTCCCATGACCGCTTCCTCCCCGTCCCTCATGTCCCTGGCGCCCCCTGACGCCTCCGGCGTCGCGGCGTCCCGCCTCGTCACGCACCGCCCGGCCCGGCCGGGAAGCCGCCGCCCCGGCGCGGGCAACGACGCGCAACGGTGTGCGCCGGGACGGCGGTTGTGCCCCCGGGGCACCCCCGGACGGAACCAACGGCGCCCGGACGGCACGCCGCCGATGCTAACGCGCGGGTAGGGGACGCCGGGGACCCAGGTCCGCGGGCGGATGCCGGACGCTTCGTCGGCGGTCGTCGCGCGGGGCGGCGACGGGGGGCGTCAGACGGCGTCGAAGCGGCCCCACGGGCAGGGGGAACCGGCCATTCTCACGAGCGGATCCGGCTCTGCGCCGTTCCGTTTCGTCGTCGCCGTACCAGCCGCCCATCACCCTGCTCACGCGACGGCTGGGGAAAGCCGCATTCCGGGTGGCGGGCGACTTCAGGTCAGTCCCCTCAAGGCACTCGACACAGACGCAACAAATTCACACTGTGACCACAAGCTCGGCAAGTTCTCCGCGCAGCGCCACAAGCGATCGCATCGACGTGCCGTCGCACGGTCGCCGGGGCCGGTCGCGCGGTCGCCCACCCACGACACCACACTCCGGAGAACCTCCTTGATACGCACACGACTGCTCTCCCTCCTCGTCGTCGGCACGTCGACCACGGCTCTGCTGCTCACCAGCGGCGCGGTGGCGCACGCCGACGGCCCCACCCCCGCACCGACGGCCACCGCCACGCAGCCGCCGTCCGAGGAACCGCCCGGGGAAGGGGCGGACGACCCGACGGACGAGCCGTCCGAGGAGCCTTCGACGGAGCCCACCGACGAGACGACGGGCAAGCCCGGCGACCCGTCGAAGGTGCCGCCGGACGGCAGACCCGGAACCGAGTCCGGCGGCCCGGTCATAGCCGACTACAAGGGCCGCAAGATCAACCTCGCCGAGTCCTGGGAGGGCGCGACCAGTTGCACGGAGCTTCCCGGCGGGAAGGTCCACTGCTACGACACGGACGAGGAAGCGCTGACCGACCCCGCCCTCCCGGCCGCGACCCGCGAGGCGACGCGTCAGGCCGACGCCTCCCCCGACGCGACGTTCAGAATGCCGAGCCGGTGCGTCACCGACTACTGGTGCCTGTACCAGCACGCCGATTACAAGGGCAAGATCCTCCGCTTCTCCGAAAGCGGCAAGAAGAAGCTCTCGAACTGGGGCATGGGCGACAAGCTGAGCTCCGTGTACTACCGGGTCAGGACCTGGCCGCTCAACTACGGCGACGCGACGATCATCGACTCGCGCTCGTGGCCCGTGGCGGACCGCGTCAGGAGGCTCGACGCCGGAAGCGACACCAGGGCGGGCGCTTACCCCAACTTCAAGCGGCTCGGCTACCCGGGTGGCGGCAACTGGAACGACAAGACCGACTACTTCCACGTCCGGCGCGCCTGACCGGCGCCGAGCGGGAGACTCGGCAGCCGCGCCGCCCGGCGATCACCGCGGCCGGTTCGGCCGCCGGCCGCCGCGTCCGGCGGGCTCGGAGAACACCGAGCCCGTGACCCGGCCCGTTCGGGGGCCCGTCAGGACGACGGGCCGTCCTCCCCGTCGCCGCGCTCCCGGGCGCTCTCCGCGACCCGCCGCAGTCGGGGGTGCCGGACGGGGCCCGGTCCCTGTTCGGTCATCGCCTCACCGACCATCGTCCGCAGGGCGTCCCGCAACCCGTGCAGCGCGTGGTGCCGGGCGGGACCCGCGCCCGGGTCCGCGCGCAGCTCGGTCAGCAGCGACCAGCACAGGGCCAGCATCACCAGCACGAACGGCAGGGCGACGAGGATCGTCGCGGACTGCAGCGACTTCAGCCCGCCGGCCACCAGCAGCACCGCCGCCACGGCGGCCATCAGCACGCCCCACGTGACCACCAGCCAGTTCTTCGGGTGCAGGGCGCCGCGGCTGGTGAGGGAGCCCATCACCAGGGAGGCGGAGTCGGCGCTGGTGATGAAGTACGTCATCACCAGCAACATGGCGATCCACGAGACGAGGGTGGCCAGCGGCAGCGTGTCGAGCAGGGCGAACAGCGAGGCCTCCGCGCCCTGGGCGACCGTCCCGGCCATGTCGGCGGCACCGGTCATGTCGAGCCGCAGGGCGCTGCCGCCCATGACGCAGAACCAGACGATCGTGGCGCCGCTGGGCACGAGCAGGACGCCGATCAGGAACTCGCGGATGGTCCGGCCGTGCGAGATGCGGGCGATGAACGTGCCGACGAACGGCGCCCAGGAGAGCCACCACGCCCAGTAGAAGACCGTCCAGGCGCCCAGCCACGCGGAGTCGGTGAAGGCGCCGGTCCGGGTGGCGAGGGTGACGAGGTCGTGCAGGTAGGCGCCGGTGGCGGCGGGAACGGTGTTCAGGACGAAGACCGTGGGGCCCAGGAGGAAGACGAAGAGCATCAGGCAGGCGGCCAGCGCGATGTTGAGCGTGCTCAGCCACTTGACGCCCTTGTGCAGGCCGGAGAAGGCGGAGAGGACGAACGCGGCGGAGAGGGCGCCGATGACGATGAGCTCCACGGACGTCGAGTCCTTGATCCCGGTGGTGATGTTCAGCCCCTTGGCCACCTGGAGGGCGCCGAGACCCAGGCTGGTGGCGGTGCCGAAGACCGTCGCGAACACGGCCAGCAGGTCGATGATCCGGCCCGGCCAGCCGTCCGCCCGCTCCTGGCCCAGCAGTGGCACGAAGACGGAGCTCAGCCGGTTGCCGCGGCCTTTGCGGAACCCGGCGTAGGCGAGGGCCAGGCCGGCCATGCCGTAGATGGCCCAGGGGTGCAGTGTCCAGTGGAAGAACGAGTACTCCAGCGCGGTGCGGGCGGCGGCCGGCGAGTTCGCGGTGACGCCGCTGCCCGGCGGGGGCGCGACGAAGTGCTGGAGCGGCTCGCCCACGCCGTAGAACATCAGTCCGATGCCCATGCCGGCGCTGAACATCATCGCGATCCACGCCAGGTTGCCGAACTCGGGCCGGTCGTCGTCCGCGCCGAGCCGGATCCGGCCGAACCGGCTGAGCGCGATGACCACGCACAGCACGAGGAACGCGTCGGCCGCGATGACGAACAACCAGGCGAAGTTGGACAGCACCCAGCCGAGGGCGGCGGTGGAGACCCGGTCGAAGGAGCGCTTGCCGAGCGCCGCCCAGGCGACCACCGCCAGGACGGCGACGGCGCCGATGGCGACCAGGGGCGGGTCCGGGCGGTCGTCCCGCGACGAAGACGAAGGGGACGCGTCGGTGGTCTCGGTGCTCATGACGCCCCACTATGGCCGGATTGGGGCGCATTCCCCGGGCTGGCACGCCGCCCGGGGGACGGGCGGGGGATGGGCGAGGGCACGGGCGGGGGGATGGGCGAGGGGATGGGCACCGCCCCGGCCGCCCCGATAGGGTGCGCGGGCGCGGCGCGGCGCCGGACCACACCCGGAGATTGAGGGGCAGCGGATGAACGACGCACAGGTGCTCATCGCCGCGGACAAGTTCAAGGGCTCGCTGACGGCCGTCGAGGTCGCCGCCCACCTCACGGCCGGGCTGCGCCGGGCGGCGCCCGGCCTCGACGTCACGGCGCTGCCGGTCGCCGACGGGGGCGACGGGACGGTGGACGCGGTGGTGGCCGCGGGATTCGGCCGGCACACGGCCCGGGTGACCGGGCCGCTCGGCGAGCCCGTCGAGGCGGCGTGGGCGCTGAGGGGTGACACGGCCGTGGTCGAGATGGCGGAGGCGTCCGGCCTCCGCCACGTACCGCCCGGGCGGCACGCGCCCCTGACCGCCACCACGTACGGCACCGGCGAGCTGCTGCGGGCCGCCCTCGACGCGGGCGCCCGGCGGATCGTGCTCGGCGTGGGCGGCAGCGCCACCACCGACGGCGGGACCGGCATGCTCGCCGCGCTGGGCGCGCGGTTCCTCGACGGGTCCGGGCGGCCCCTCGGGCCCGGGGGCGGGGCGCTCGCCTCGCTTTCGCGGGCGGACCTGTCCGGGCTGGACGGGCGGCTGGCGCGGACGGACGTCGTCCTCGCCTCCGACGTCGACAATCCGCTGACCGGGGCGGCGGGGGCGGCGGCTGTCTACGGTCCGCAGAAGGGGGCCTCTCCGGAGGATGTCGCCGTGCTGGACGCCGCTCTCGGGCGGCTCGCGGGCGTCCTGGATCCCGCCCGGGCCTCCGCCCCGGGGGCCGGCGCCGCCGGGGGGCTGGGGTACGGCGCCCTCGTCGGGCTCGGGGCCGGTTTCCGGCCCGGGATCGAGGTGCTGCTTGACGTCGTCGGGTTCGAGGAGGCGCTGGCCTATGCGGATGTCGTGATTACGGGGGAGGGGTCGCTCGACGCGCAGACGCTGTACGGGAAGGCGGTTCAGGGGGTCGCCACGGCGGCGCGAGCGCGGGGGGTGCGGGTTGTCGCCGTCTGCGGGCGGCTCGCGTTGTCGCACGACGCTCTCGTGGGGCTCGGCGTCGAGCGGGCTTATGCGCTGTCCGCGCTGGAGCCGGATCCGGCTCGGTCCATGGCCGACGCCGGTCCGCTTCTGGAACGGGTGGGGGAGCGGATCGCTCGCGAGGCGCTCGGCTGAGCCGAGGGGGGTGTGCCCCTGTCCCGCCCGTTCACCGTTTCTTGCGGGGGCTACGCCCCCGCACCCCCGAAGCGCGCTGCGCGCGCTGTCCTCAAACGCCGGACGGGCTATTCAGCCCGTCCGGCGTTTGAGGACAAGCGGCGAAGCCGCTTTCACGGGGTCCGGGGCGGAGCCCTGGAAGAAACGGTGAACGGGCGGGACAGGGGCACCCCCCGCGCCGGAGGCACGAAAAAGGCCCCGGGCTTCCGCCCGGGGCCTCAAACGAAAAACAGACTACGGAAGCTGCGCCGCCCGCGCTTCCCGCCGATTGTCACGGAAGGTATTCACCCGCCGCGCAGTGGCGAACAGCGGAATCACCGCCCCGAGCACCACCTGCAGAGCGCACCCCGTCTGAAGCAGCAGCTCCCCACCGGGCGCGTCGAACGCCCAGGCCGCCAGCAGCCCCATGCTGAGCACGATCCAGCTCAGCATCGCGACGGCCAGCCGTCCCCGCGGCTTCGGGTACTCGACGCGGCTCACCATCAGCCACGCGACACCCACGATCGCCAGCAGGGTCGGCACGAACGGCAGCTCCAGGAGCACCACGGAGACGACCGTCAGCGCGCCGAACGGACTCGGCATGCCCTGGAAGATCCCGTCCCGCAGCGTCACGCACGAGAAGCGGGCGAGCCGTAGGACGACCGCCAGCAGCACCACCACCGCGGCCACCGCGGAGACCTTCTGGTGGGCGCCCTGGGCGACGACGCCCCAGACCACCACGAAGTAGGCGGGGGCGAGGCCGAAGCTGATCAGGTCGGAGAGGTTGTCCAGCTCCGCGCCCATCGCCGAGCTGCGCAGCTTCCGCGCCACCAGGCCGTCGAACAGGTCGAAGACGGAGGCGAGCAGCATCAGCATCACCGCGGTGGCGGCGTTGTTGCGCGCCATGCCGCCGTCCTCGTTGTTGGTGAGGTGCGGGATGAGGATGCCGGTGGTGGTGAAGTACACCGCCATGAAGCCGCAGATCGCGTTGCCCAGAGTGAGGGTGTCCGCTATCGACAGCCGCGTGGAGAGCGGCATGTCGTCGACGTCGTCCTCGGGCTCCGCCTCCGGGACCCAGGTCGCTTGGGTGTCGGGATCAATCACGGTCAAGGCGGGTCACTCCTGCTGTCGTGGCCTGCCCCACCTCGACGGCCGCCTCGACGCCCTCCGGCAGGTAGACGTCGACGCGCGAGCCGAAGCGGATCAGGCCGATGCGCTCACCCTGCTCCACCTTGGTGCCCTGGGGCACGTAGGGGACGATGCGCCGGGCCACGGCACCGGCGATCTGCACCATCTCGATGTCGCCGAGCTCGGTGTCGAAGTGCCAGACGACGCGCTCGTTGTTCTCGCTCTCCTTGTTGAACGCCGGAACGAACCCGCCGGGGATGTGCTCGACCGACGTCACGGTGCCGGCCAGCGGCGCGCGGTTGACGTGGACGTTGAGCGGGCTCATGAAGATCGCGACGCGGGTGCGGCCGTCCTTCCAGGGCATGATGCTCTGCACCACGCCGTCGGCCGGGGAGATCACCCGGCCCTGGGCGATCTCGCGTTCCGGGTCGCGGAAGAACCACAGCATGCCGGCGGCCAGCGCGGTCGTCGGCACGGCGACCGCGGCCCAGCGCCCGGAGCGGCGGGCGCGGGTGAGGCTGACCGCCGCCGTGGCGACGGTGGGGAGGAGCCACGGCGATGCTCCGCGCGCGAGGCGTACACCGAGGAGGCTGTCGCGTGGTGCAGAGGTAGAGCTGTGGGGCATGGGTGACCTTCGTAGCGGAGGGTGCCGCATCAACGATCGGGGGACGGCGGCTTTCCGGCGATGCTATCGGTTGCGACCGACAACTGGCTAAGCGCCAGGGCCAGTACGTGGCCGGACATCGATGACAGAGTGTGATCTACTTCTCGACAAATCCTCTACGAAAGCCCTTCATTTCGGACAATTCCCCTCGCTTTACCCCTGGATCCGGTACTCCTCCAGAAGCCGGCGACCGATGATCATTTTCTGGATCTCGGCCGTCCCCTCACCGATCAGGAGCATCGGAGCCTCGCGGTAGAGGCGCTCGATCTCGTACTCCTTGGAGAAGCCGTAGCCCCCGTGGATGCGGAAGGCGTCCTCCACGACCTCCTTGCAGAACTCGGAGGCGAGGTATTTGGCCATCCCGGCCTCCAGGTCGTTGCGCTGACCGGAGTCCTTGGTGCGGGCGGCTCTCACCATCATCGCATGGGCCGCTTCGACCTTTGTCCCCATTTCGGCCAACTTGAACTGAATGGCCTGATGCTGAGCGATGGCCTTCCCGAACGTGTGACGCTGCTGCGCGTAGGCGACGCCCAGTTCGAACGCACGCTGTGCGACGCCGCAACCACGCGCCGCGACGTTCACGCGGCCGACCTCGACGCCGTCCATCATCTGGTAGAAGCCGCGCCCGGTGGTGCCGCCCAGGACGCGGTCGGCCGGCACCCGCAGCCCGTCCATGATCAGTTCGGTGGTGTCGACGCCCTTGTAACCCATTTTGTCGATCTTGCCGGGAATGGTGAGACCCGGCTTGACCTGCCCGAACCCGGGCTCCTTCTCCACCAGGAACGTGGTCATCGACTTGTGCGGCGCCGACCCCTCCGGCAGCCCCTCGTCCGTCCGGCAGAGCACCGCCACCAGCGTCGACGAGCCGCCGTTGGTCAGCCACATCTTCTGGCCGGTGAGGACGTAGTCGTCCCCGTCCCGGACGCCCTTCGACGTGATGGCCGACACATCGGAGCCCAGCCCCGGCTCGGACATCGAGAACGCGCCCCGCACCTCACCCGTCGCCATCCGCGGCAGGAAGTGCTCGCGCTGCTCCTGGGTGCCGTGCTGCTTGAGCATGTAGGCGACGATGAAGTGGGTGTTGATGATCCCCGACACGCTCATCCAGCCGCGGGCGATCTCCTCCACGCAGAGCGCGTATGTGAGAAGCGACTCACCGAGCCCTCCGTACTCCTCCGGGATCATCAGCCCGAACAGGCCGAGTTCCTTGAGGCCCTCGACTATCTCGGTCGGGTATTCGTCGCGGTGCTCCAGGTCCGTCGCGACCGGAATGATCTCCTTGTCGACGAAGTCCCGGACCGTGGCGAGGATCTCCCGCTGGACGTCCGTCAGTCCCTCGGTCTGTGCGAGGCGGCCCATGCCCATCTCACTTCTCCCGGACGATCGGCTCGGGGCGGCCGGGCTGCTCGCCGCCGCGCTCCTTGATGTACGTGGCGGTGGGCACCATCACCTTGCGCCGGAAGACGCAGACGACGGTGCCGTCCTGCTTGTATCCGCGGGTCTCGACGTACACGATCCCGCGGTCGCTCTTCGACTTCGACGGCGTCTTGTCCAGCACGGTCGTCTCGCCGTAGATCGTGTCGCCGTGGAACGTCGGCGCCACGTGCTTCAGCGACTCGACCTCCAGGTTGGCGATCGCCTTCCCCGACACGTCCGGTACGGACATTCCCAGCAGCAGCGAGTAGACGTAATTGCCGACGACGACGTTCTTTCCGAAATCCGTCGTCCGCTCCGCGTAGTTGGCGTCCATGTGCAGCGGGTGGTGATTCATCGTGAGCAGGCAGAAGAGGTGGTCGTCGTATTCGGTGACCGTCTTTCCGGGCCAGTGCTTGTAGACGTCGCCGACGGTGAACTCTTCGTAGGTCCGGCCGAACTGCATGACGGTCACGCCTCCGGGATCTCGAACTTGGACGTACGCGACATGCCGGCCGCCCGGCCCTTGCCCGCGATCACCAGCGCCATCTTCCGGCTGGCCTCGTCGATCATCTCGTCGCCGAGCATCGCCGAACCCTTGGCGCCGCCCGCCTCGGACGTGTAGTACGCGTAGGCGTCCAGGATCAGCTCGGCGTGGTCGTAGTCCTCCTGCGACGGCGAGAAGATCTCGTTGGCGAGTGCCACCTGATCCGGGTGGAGTACCCACTTGCCGTCGAAGCCCAGCGCCGCCGAGCGCCCGGCGACCTCGCGGTAGCCGTCGGCGTTGCGGATCTGGAGGTAGGGGCCGTCGATCGCCTGGAGGTCGTGGGCGCGGGCCGCCATCAGGATGCGCATCAGGATGTAGTGGTAGGCGTCGGCGCCGTAGCCGGGCGGCTGCTCGCCGACGACCAGGGACTTCATGTTGATCGACGCCATGAAGTCGGCCGGGCCGAAGACGATGGTCTCCATGCGCGGCGACGCGGCGGCGATGGCGTCCACGTTCACCAGGCCCTTGGCGTTCTCGATCTGCGCCTCGATGCCGATCCGGCCGACCTCGAAGCCCATGGTCTTCTCGATCTGCGTCAGCAGCAGGTCCAGGGCGGCGATCTGCTGGGCGTCCTGCACCTTGGGCAGCATGATGCAGTCCAGGTTCGGGCCCGCGCCCTCGACGACCGTGACGACGTCCCGGTACGTCCAGTGGGTGGTCCAGTCGTTGACGCGCACGACCCGGGTCTTGCCCGTCCAGTCGCCGTTGTTGAGCGCGTCCACGATCGTGTGGCGGGCGCCCTCCTTGGCGATCGGCGCGCAGGCGTCCTCCAGGTCGAGGAAGACCTGGTCCGCCGGGAGGCCCTGGGCCTTCTCCAGGAAGCGGGGGTTGCTGCCGGGGACGGCGAGGCAGGAGCGGCGGGGACGAAGCCGGTTAACCGGAGTGGCGGGGATGCCGGTCATGCGGAGACCTCCAGGGGGTCGAGCGCGTTCGCTGTGCGGATCTCATCGACGATACGGCCGATGATCTCGGTGATACCGAAGTCCTTCGGGGTGAAGACGGCCGCCACCCCGGCCTCCCGGAGCGCGGCGGCGTCGGCGGACGGGATGATCCCGCCCACGATCACGGGCACCTCGCCCGCCCCGGCCGCCCGCATCCGGGCCAGCACGTCGGGGACGAGTTCGGCGTGCGAGCCGGAGAGGATGGACAGGCCGACGCAGTGCACGTCCTCCGCGACGGCCGCCGCGACGATCTGCTCGGGGGTCAGCCGGATCCCCTGGTAGACCACCTCGAAGCCGGCGTCGCGGGCCCGGACGGCGATCTGCTCGGCGCCGTTGGAGTGCCCGTCCAGGCCGGGCTTGCCGACCAGCAGCCGCAGCCGGCCCGCGCCGAGCTCCTCGGCGGTCCTCGCGGCCTTCGCCCGGACCGCGGCGAGCGGGGTGCCCGCCTCGGCGGTGACGGCCAGCGGGGCGCCGCTGACGCCCGTCGGGGCGCGGAACTCGCCGAAGACGTCGCGCAGCGCCCAGGCCCACTCCCCGGTCGTCACCCCGGCGCGGACGCACTCCAGGGTGGCGGGCATCAGGTTCTCTGAGCCGGCCGCGGTCTTCTTCAGCACCGACAGGGCCTCCTGGGCCCGGAACTCGTCCCGGTCGTCCCGCCACCGGTGCAGCGCCGCGACCACCCGCGCCTCGTTGTCCGGGTCCACCGTCATGATCGCGGTGTCCAGGTCGGCGGTGAGCGGGTTGGGCTCGGTGGTCTCGAAGCAGTTGACCCCGACGATCTTCTCCTCGCCCGACTCGATCCGCGCCCGCCGCTCGGCGTGCGAGGAGACGAGCTGCGCCTTGAGGTAGCCGGACTCGACGGCGGCCATCGCGCCGCCCATCTCCTGGATGCGGTCGATTTCCGCCAGGCTGTCGGTGACCAGCCCGGCCACCTTCTCCTCGATCACGTGCGACCCGGCGAAGATGTCCTCGTACTCCAGCAGGTCGCTCTCGTGCGCCAGCACCTGCTGGATGCGCAGCGACCACTGCTGGTCCCAGGGGCGCGGCAGGCCCAGCGCCTCGTTCCAGGCGGGCAACTGGACGGCGCGGGCGCGGGCGTCCTTGGAGAGGGTGACGGCCAGCATCTCCAGGACGATCCGCTGGACGTTGTTCTCCGGCTGCGCCTCGGTCAGGCCCAGGGAGTTGACCTGGACGCCGTAGCGGAAGCGGCGCTGCTTGGCGTCCTGGATGCCGTACCGGTCCCGGGTGACCCGGTCCCAGATGCGGCCGAACGCCCGCATCTTGCACATTTCCTCGACGAAGCGGACGCCCGCGTTCACGAAGAACGAGATGCGGGCGACGACGTCCCCGAACCGCTCGGCCGGCACCTGCCCGGAGTCGCGCACCGCGTCCAGCACCGCGATGGCGGTGGACATGGCGTACGCGATCTCCTGGACGGGGGTGGCCCCCGCCTCCTGGAGGTGGTAGCTACAGATGTTGATCGGGTTCCACTTCGGCATGTGCGCCACCGTGTACGCGATCATGTCGGTGGTCAGCCGGAGGGACGGGCCCGGCGGGAACACATGGGTCCCGCGCGACAGGTACTCCTTGACGATGTCGTTCTGCGTCGTCCCCTGGAGCGTGGTGACGTCCGCGCCCTGCTCCTCCGCGACCACCTGGTACATCGCCAGCAGCCACATGGCGGTGGCGTTGATGGTCATGGAGGTGTTCATCCGCTCCAGCGGGATGCCCTCGAACAGCCGCCGCATGTCACCCAGTTGCGACACCGGGACGCCGACCCGGCCGACCTCGCCGCGGGCCAGGACGTGGTCCGGGTCGTAACCGGTCTGCGTCGGCAGGTCGAACGCGACGGACAGGCCCGTCTGGCCCTTGGCGAGGTTGCGGCGGTAGAGCTCGTTGGACGCCTCGGCGGTGGAGTGGCCGGCGTACGTCCGCATCAGCCAGGGACGGTCCTTCTGTCGGCCGGAGCCCATCAGACGTTCCGGAAGCGGTTGATGGCGTCGATGTGCCGGGACCGCATCTCCTCGTCGCGCACGCCCATGCCCTCCTCAGGAGCCAGCGCCAGCACGCCGACCTTGCCCTGGTGGAGGTTGCGGTGGACGTCGTACGCGGCCTGGCCGGTCTCCTCCAGCCGGTACGTCTTCGACAGCGTCGGGTGGATCTTGCCCTTGGCGACCAGCCGGTTGGCCTCCCACGCCTCGCGGTAGTTGGCGAAGTGCGAGCCGACGATCCGCTTCAGCGACATCCACAGGTAGCGGTTGTCGTACTGGTGGTCGTAGCCGGAGGTGGAGGCGCAGGTGACGATGGTGCCGCCCTTGCGCGTGACGTAGACGGAGGCGCCGAACGTCTCGCGGCCCGGGTGCTCGAAGACGATGTCCACGTCCTCACCGCCGGTCAGCTCACGGATGCGCTTGCCGAACCGCTTCCACTCGCGCGGGTCCTGGCTGTGCTCGTCCTTCCAGAACCGGTAGTCCTCGGCGTTCCGGTCGATGATCGCCTCGGCGCCCATCCGCCGGCAGATCTCCGCCTTCTGCTCGCTGGAGACGACGCAGATCGGGTTGGCACCACCGGCGAGCGCGAACTGCGTGGCGTACGAGCCGAGTCCACCGCTCGCGCCCCAGATCAGCACGTTGTCGCCCTGCTTCATGCCCGCGCCGTTGCGCGAGACGAGCTGCCGGTACGCGGTGGAGTTGACCAGGCCGGGGGCCGCGGCCTCCTCCCAGCTCAGGTGGTCCGGCTTGGGCATGAGCTGGTTGGACTTCACCAGCGCGATCTCCGCCAGGCCGCCGAAGTTGGTCTCGAAGCCCCAGATGCGCTGCTGCGGGTCCAGCATGGTGTCGTTGTGCCCGTCGGCGGACTCCAGCTCGACGGACAGGCAGTGCGCGACGACCTCGTCGCCCGGCTTCCAGGCGTTGACGCCCGGGCCCGTGCGCAGCACGACGCCCGCGAGGTCGGACCCGATGACGTGATACGGCAGGTCGTGGCGCGCGGCGAGCGGCGAGAGCCGGCCGTAGCGCTCCAGGAAGGAGAAGGTGGAGACGGGCTCGAAGATCGAGGTCCACACGGAGTTGTAGTTCACCGAGCTGGCCATCACGGCCACCAGCGCCTCGCCGGGCCCGAGTTCGGGCACCGGCACCTCCTCGACGTGCAGGGACTTGCGGGGGTCCTTCTCCCGGGTCGCCAGTCCGGCGAACATGTCCGCCTCGTCCTTGTGCACGGTGACCGCGCGGTAGGACTCGGGGATCGGCAGGGCGGCGAAGTCCTCGCTCGTGGTGTCCGCGGCGAGGATGGCGTCGAGTATCTGGTTCACGGTAGTGCCTCCGGCGAAGCGCGTTCTCGGGGAAACGGCTTGAGGGAACGTCGGGGGATGGTGCCGTCGGTTCGGTGGGGTGGCGCGGGAGCGCGCGGGGTGGCCGCGCAGGCGGTACGTGTGCCTGGTGACGCAGGCGGTCCGGGCGCACAAGTGGTGCTTGTGGGGACAGCCGGCACACGACGCTGTGGTCGGTGCGCCGGCCGCCCGGACGCCATCAAGGTATGGCACGCCGTGCCACTCGACAAGACACTCGGTGCCAGGAATTTGAGACATCTGTCACCGGGGGTTCACAGATGAGCGGGCATCGCCGGTGGAACGGGTGGATTTGCCGGGTCGCGGGGGAGTGGCCCGGCCGATCCGTTGATCGCCGTAGGGCGCCCCGCCTAGGTTGACGCGGGAGGAGTCCGTGTGGCCCGGCGTCCGGCCGGTCACCGGACGCGGCGACCGGTCCTCCCGGCCCGGGGGTACCGCCACCGTTGTCGACAGCACGGGAGGAACACATGGCTCAGATGCTGAGAGTGCAGAACTTCACCGTCTCGAGTGACGGAATCGGCGCCGGCGAGGACCAGAGCCTGGAGCGTCCGTTCGGCCACGTCGAGCCCGAGAGGCTGTTCGCCTGGGCCGGCGCCACCGCCAGTTGGACCATGCGCACCGACCCCGGCGGGAGCCGAGGTCTCGACGACTACTTCACGCGGGACTACGCCCGCAACATCGGCGCCGAGATCATGGGCCGCAACAAGTTCGGACCCCAGCGCGGGCCTTGGCAGGACCACGAGTGGCGCGGCTGGTGGGGCGACAAGCCCCCGTTCCGCACCCCGGTCTTCGTCATGACCCACCACGAACGCCCTTCGTTCACCCTCTCCGACACCACGTTCCACTTCGTCGCCGGCGACCCGGCCACGGTCCTGGAGCGGGCGCGGGAGGCGGCGCGGGGGAAGGACATCCGGCTCGGCGGCGGAGCCACCACCATCCGGCAGTTCCTCGACGCCGACCTCGTCGACACGATGCATGTGGCGGTCTCGCCGGTGAAGCTCGGGTCCGGAATGCGGCTCTGGGAGTCCCCCGACGAGCTCCTCGACCGGTTCCACCTCGATGTCGTGCCCAGCCCGAGCGGCGTGACGCACCACTTGTTCTGGCGCAAGTGACGCGAGGTCGTTCTCGGCTCGCGCGGATCCGGGCGCCACGGGGCCCGGGTCGAGAGCGTATGAGCTTGGTCCCGTTTCGGTCCGGCCGCCGGCCGGCGACGCGGGAGCGGCCGAGGATGGGGGGATGACCTCAAGCACCACATCTCACGGAGAGCCGATGGACCCGGTGGCCGAATCCGTCGCCGTCTACAGCGACCACGCCGACGCGTACGCGGCCGAGCACGCGCCCAAGATGGCCGATCGTGTCGAACGGTTCGCGGGCTCCCTGCCCGCGCCTTCGCTGATCCTCGACGCGGGGTGCGGTCCCGGTCGTGACCTCGCACGATTCCGGGACCACGGGCACGTGGCGCGCGGCGTCGACCTCAACCCGGTGTTCGTGGAGATGGCCAACGCTCACGCGCCCGCCTCCGCGTGCGACCTGCGCGAGGTCGGAACGCGGTTCCCGGCCGGAACGTTCGACGGGATCTGGGCCTCCGCCTCGCTCGTCCACCTCGACTCGGCGGACGCGGTGGACGTGCTCGGGCAGTTCGCCGGGCTGCTGCGTCCCGGGGGCCGTCTGTACGTGTGCCTGAAGGCCGCCGGCCGCACGGGCTGGCTCGACGAACCCGACGGCCGGCGGTGGTACACCGTCTGGGACCCGGACGAGTTCGCCGCGGCGGTGGCCGGTGCGGGTTTCACGGTCGACGCCGTGGACCCGGGCCCGTACGTCGAGGTCTGGGCGACCCGCAACGGCTGACCTCGGGGCCGGGGCCGGTGCCCGGTCCGTCGCCCAAGGCCGCGGTCACGGGACCCGCCCGGACCGGGGGGGGCGCCGGGAGCGAGCCCGGCCGGCCTGAGCGGCGGGTGAGGCGCCGTGGTGGGGCCGCGGATGGTGCCGCCGGGTCAGACGCGGTCGGCCGCGATCAGCACGTACTGGAAGGAGCCGTCCCGGTAGGACTCGATGAACGCCTTCTCGATCCCGGTGACCAGTGAGGACGTGGCCCGCAGTTCCCAGTACGGCAGGGTGTCGGGGGTCAGGTCGATCACGGTCTGCGGTACGAGCCGGTTGTCGGCCATGGCCCGCAGGTACTCGCGGCGGGAGTGGATGTTGCACTCGAAGTGGGCGTTGATCTGGGAGACCCACTTCGACGGCTGGCCGTAGCGGGGGTTCCAGCAGCCGGTGATGGTCACGTACCGGCCGCCCACCCTGAGGAAGCGGGAGTGCTCGGCGAACAGGTCGTGCAGGTCCACGTACATGGTCGACTCGTTGTTCCACGAGGCGGCCACACTGCCCTTCTCGAAGGGGGTGTCGAGCATGTTGCACACGCGGGAGCGCACGTGGTCCTGGATCCGCAGGTCCCGTGCCCGCCCGTTGCCGAAGTCGGCCTGGGCGGCGGACAGGGTGACGCCCTCGACGGTGCAGCCGAAGCGCCGGTGGGCCATGACCATGCATCCGCCGCGCCCGCAGCCGGCGTCGACGAGCAGGTCGTCGGTCTTGATGGGACCGAGGTGGTCCAGGAGGAAGTCGGCCTGAGCGGACTCGAGCCGGTGCAGCTCGGCGATCAGCTTCTTCTCGTACTCGCTGTGCTCCGGGTCGCCCAGGGCGTCGTGGTTGACGGCGCCGATGCCGTAGTGATGGTGGTAGAGCCCGTCCACGTCACCGAGGCGCAGGTTCACCGGCCGCGCCTCGTTGTTCCAGTACCGGGCGATGTCCTTCTGGTAGGGGGTCGCCGGGGCCGGGATCGCCGCGGAGCCGGCGGGGATGATTTCTGTGGTCATCGAGGTGTCCGTTCCTTACCAGAAGTCGGGCAGGCTGTAGCGGTAGGTGTTGGTGCGGTGCCAGTCGTGGTTGCCGTCGACCCATGTGGCCACGCCCTTGAGGAAGCGCAGCACGGTGGGCAGCGGGCAGTCCGCGGCGAGCTCGGCCGCCGCCGCCTCGAAGGCGTGCATGAGGTCGTTGTGGATCTCGATCGCCTTGAGGTAGGCGTCGCGCTCCGAGAGCTGTTGGCGTTCGGCGAGGACCACGGGCAGGTTCAGGTGCCTGCCGGGACTGGCGAGTTCCTTGGTGTAGGAGTACAGGTCGTTGACGATGGTGGTCGCGTTCCCGGCCAGCGCGATGACCCGCTGCATCTCCGGGCGTGCGTGCAGGTCCGCCGGGAGCTCGTAGCCTCCGACGGTGTCGGTGATGGTGGGACAGGGGCGGAAGTTGTTGAACTGGCGCATGGCCAGGTACTCCCACACCTCCGGATCATGGTCGGTCTCGGCCCAGGCGGCCTCGGCCAGATAACCCAGGTGCAACCGGGCCATGTCGTGACGGAAGCGGTCGACCTGGGAGGGCGTGGCCATGCGGACGAAGTAGTCCATCGCGCTGCGGTAGGCGCGCCGCGGGGCGTCCGAGCCGAGCGACTCCCCCCACGCCGCCGCGTACTCGGGGGTCGTGTGGAGCGGGTCCAGTGCGGTGTGTGCCAGGAGAAGGCGTCCGCCGAGGCCGACGGGCGAGCCGCCGTGATCCTCGCAGTAGCAGTCGTCGACGGCGTTCTCCGCGACCATCATCCGGGTGGCGATCATCAAGTGATCGATCGTGGGAGCGTCGGGGTGGCAGCCGACCATGTACCGCCCGACCGACAAGCCGTCGAACTGCCCTTCCCACTCCTCGGGGTAGAGCCGGACCTCGTCCTCGGCCCAGCGCTTGATCCGGCGGCTCACTTCCTCCACACGGACGGGGTCGGGCTCCGGAACGGGATGGTGGTACAGGCCGGGTACGGCCTGGCCTTCGGCGGGCGGGGCCGGGTCGGGCTCCGGCGGTGGCCGGTGCGAGGTGAGGGCGAGGGACAGCGCGGCGGTGCCCAGCCCGCTCGGCCCTCCCGGGAGCCGTCGAGGACCCGGGCCGGCCACCGGTTCGGCCACCGGTCCGGAGGGGGTGACCGCTCCCGCGCCGGTGACCGGCGGAGGAGCGGGAGGCGGCGACGGCGCGCCGGCCGGTCGCGGACCGCCCGCCAGGGACAGCGAGGTCGTGCCCAGTCCGGTGGGCCCTCCCAGGAGCTGCCGGACGGTGGGCTCGGCAGCGGGCTCGGCAGCGGGTTCGGCGGCGGGGGCGGAGGGCGGTGCGGGCGGCGTGCCGGTGCCCGACGGCAGAGGGGGAGCAGGGGGGAGAGCGATCGGCGGATGCGGCATCGCGGCGAGGCCGAGGGCCGCCGCCGGGATCGGAAGGTCGGGCGTCGCCGGTGTGGGGACGTCCGCCACCGGGGCGTCCGGCCTCGACGGCTGCGCGGGGACGGCTGGTCCACGGGGCCCGGGATCGGGCATCTGCTGCTCCTCTGCTGCTCCTCGTCGCGGTGGGGTGAGCGCTCGTGCGGCGTGGACGGGCCGGCCCGGCCCGCTCCGCGCGGCGTACGTGCCCTCAGCCGCGTCCGCGGGCGATCTGCACGTTCTCCATGACCCCGAGGGCGTCGGGTACGAGCACCGCGGCGGAGTAGTACGTGCTGACGAGGTACGAGACGACCGCCTGCTCGTTGATGCCCATGAAGCGCGCCGAGAGGCCCGGCTCGACCTCGTCCGGCAGCCCTGTCTGCCACAGGCCGATGACCCCTTGGCTCTTCTCGCCCGTACGCATGGCGATGATGGAGCTGGTCTGCTCTTTGCTGATCGGGATCTTGTTGCAGGGCAGGATCGGGACCCCGCGCCAGGCCGGGACGGACTGTCCGCCGAGGTCGACGTGGTCCGGATAGAGCCCGTAGGCGTTGAAGCCGCGCCCGATCGCGGCGATCGTCCTCGGGTGGGCGAGGAAGAACTTGGTGCCGCGGCGGCGACAGAGCAGATCGTCCATGTCGTCCGGGGTCGGCGGGCCGGAGTGGGGCTGGATGCGCTGCTTGAAGTCGACGTTGTGCAGCAGCCCGAACTCACGGTTGTTGACCAGCTCGTACTCCTGGCGTTCGCGCAGCGCCTCGATGGTCAGCCGGAGCTGCTCCTCCGTCTGGTCCATCGGCCCGTTGAAAAGGTCGGAGACCCGCGTGTGGACCCTCAGGACGGTCTGGGCGACCGACAGTTCGTACTCGCGCGGCTCGAGCTCGTAGTCGACGAAGGCTTTCGGCAGGTCGGCCTCGCCGACGTGCCCGGCCGACATGGCGATCTCGGCCTCACCGTGCTTGTTCTGCGGTCGCTGCGCGGCGGCGGCGAACTCGGTGACGTGGGCGCGAAGACCGGGCACGGAGTCCTGCACGGCGGCGAAGTCCGCACGGGAGAGCGTGAGAAGGGTGCCGGACGTCTCGGCGGTGGCCGTGTAGTCGTAGCGGGCGTCGGGGTCCAGAAGGGCGTTCTCCCCGAAGTGGCCACCGTCCGCGAGCACCGCGAGGAAAGTCTCTCCGCCGTACTGTCCCTCACCGACCTGCCGGACACGGCCGTGGGCGATCAGATGGATTCGGTCCGCCGGGCTGCCGCGTTCGACGATGACCTCACCCGCGGTGAAGTCCCGCTGTTCGCAGCGACCGGCGAGAGCGGTGAGGGCGGTCAGGTCCTCGAAACCCCGCAGGAGGGCCAGTTCGCCGAGTTCGCGGGGGATGACACGGACCGTGGCACCCTCCTGCACGAACTCGACGCGCCCGTCGCCGACGGTATGACGCAACCGTCGGTTGACCCGGTAGGTGCCGCCCTTGGTCTCGACCCAAGGGAGCATCCGCAGCAACCAGCGGGAGGTGATCTCCTGCATCTGCGGGGCGGACTTCGTGGTGGTGGTGAGGTTGCGTGCGGCGGAGGTGCTCAGCGACTGCTGAGGTGCGGCCGGTGCGGCCTCGGGTCCCGGGCTGCTGTCCACGGTCATCGGGGTGGGCTGCTCCTTGCGTGGCCGGGCGACCGGCGCACGCGGGTGCGCCGATACGGGAGACGCGGAGGATCCGGTAGGCAGGGAGGGACGATTGCGGTGATCCGTCCGCCAACAGCACGGTAACGGCCGGCCGAGTCGGTTCGCCCGGAGAGCCCGGCAGCTTCCTTCGAAGCGGTGATTATCTTTCGAATGCGGTTTGTCCGACCATCGAGCGACAGCGCGCCGCCTCCATCGCCCGGCAACGGATCGCGCAGGCCGGGCACCACGCCCGCTCAACGCCTCACGCCGCCGCCGGCACGCGAGGGCGCCGTGCTGTTCGAGGGCGGGGCACCGGAGCGGACCGGGCAGGCGGCCGGCTTCGGCCGCCCGCGGCGCGCTGAGCGCTGGGCGCGGCGGGTGTGAAGCCCCCGAGCGGTCGTCCGCCGGAGGGCGACCGGACCCGGCGACCGACGCGGTGCGGCTCGCTCATGCCGAGCGGTTGACGAGATCCTCGACGTAGTTCGGGCGGTCGGGTGACACGATGCGCTCCGGCCGGTAGCGTCCGGTCTCGATCTCCCACTGGTGATACCCGGCCATCCATGCCTTGAAGGCCGCGACGGACTTGTCGACGGCGGCGCGGTCGCGGGCGTCGAGGCCGAGTGCCGCGCAGGTTCGCATCAGTTCCGGTTCCAGGCTCCGGAAACGAGGAATGCGGTCATCGACGACCATGTCCCGCACCGCGCGCAGTGCCTCGGCGCGGCTGCACCCACGCTCGTGCTCGACGACGAGGACGGCATTGTCGACATCGCCGCGGGGCGCCTCCTTGTGCACCGAGTGCACATCGTTGCAGAGCAAGGGCACATCGGCGGCGATGCGACGCATCATGCGGTACTGGGGAGTGTGGGCGACGACCTGCGGAACGGTGAATCGGCCGGTCCGCTCGCCGTAGTCGACGACGGTGCGGGTGCCGGACATACCGCGTCGCACCTCCAGGTAGTGCTGCCAGGACGGAACGCGGCCGCTGGTGCGATCGATCGCTTCGGGGATGTAAGTGCCCAGGTAGTACTCCCAGTTGCAGGCGGCACGGGCGGCCCACCAGGCGGGCATGCCCTGCCTGCTGCGTTCCCATAGGTCGGTGAAGAAGGACACCAACGGCGAGCAGGGACGGGGCAGCGGCTGCCCGGCCGACCGGTACAGGACGGCGATCAGTTCGGCGGTGAAGGCTGCCGCGCCCGCCGGGTCATGCCCGAGTGGGCCGTCGAACTGGTCGTCGAAGACGAAGAAGAACGCCATCAGGTCCACCGCGAGATCCAGTTCGTCACCGACGGCCGACGGATAGCTGTATCCGGCCAACCGGGCCATGTCCCAGGACAGGTAACACTCCTCGGCTTCGAGGGTGGCCAGCATTCCGTGGGCCTTCATGCGGGACAGGTTCGCAGCCCTGGCCCGCTTCACGTCAGGGCTGGATCGCGGGGGAAACGGGAGGTCGAACCCGGGAAGGTCGGTCGATGTCATCATGTCCTCGACATTCACCCTGGCTGATCATTTTTTCGATTCAGCTTCGATTCAGCCTTTTTGTCCGCCCCCACCAGGGTCCGGGCAACCATCAGGTCTGACAAGAGGGCCCTCACCCGCTCCGGACGAACGCGCGACCCCGGTCGCGGCACGTCCCCTCCGTTCACGGAGTCCCCAGCGGCCGCCGGCGACCCCGTACGCCTCACCACCGAGAACGAGCGGCTGCCCGGCGCGCTTGCCGCGGAGGGCCGCGTCGGCTTCGTCGATCTTGCCGGGCGGCGGACTCCACCCCGGGCCGGGCGTCCCGCCGCCTCCGCACCCCGCTCCGGTGACCACCGCTCCCGGACCGGACGTGATCTGCGTCGCGATTCGGCCACCGGCCGTTTCGCGGGTCCGCCCGGTGTGAAGGCGCGCCGCGACATCGGGCCCCGTGCGGGGAAACGCCTGTTGCCGGGCCCGCGCCACCGCGGGAAAGGAACCGAGCCTTGTCAGGAGGCGGCAGCGTCGACGTCCGGCGCGACGGCAGTGATCGGACGGCGGCCGGAGGGCGTCGCACACCAGGTCGGCGACGCACGGAAGGCACGGCCGCGGACGGCACGGCCACGGGCGGGACGGTCACGGGCGGGACGGTCATGGAGGGCACGGCCACGGACATCACCCGCGCGGACGTCACGGTCACGGACGAACGCCTGGTCAGACGGGCGGTGAAGGCCGCGGCGCTCGGCAACGCGATGGAGTGGTTCGACTTCGGGATCTACAGCTACCTCGCCGTGACGATCGGCGACGTGTTCTTCCCGTCCGACGACGGCGCGGTGCGGCTGCTGTCGTCCCTGGCGACCTTCGCCGTGGCGTTCCTCGTCCGGCCGCTCGGCGGGCTGTTCTTCGGGCCGCTCGGCGACCGCGTCGGCCGCAAACGGGTGCTCGCGCTGACGATGGTGCTGATGGCCGCCGGCACGTTCGCCATCGGGCTGATCCCGTCCTACGCCGCCATCGGCTTCTGGTCACCGGTCCTCCTGATCACCTTCCGGATGGTGCAGGGCTTCTCCACCGGCGGCGAGTACGGCGGCGCGTCCACCTTCATCGCCGAGTACGCGCCCGACAAACGCCGTGGTCACTACGGCAGTTTCCTGGAGTTCGGCACCCTCGCCGGCTACGTCGGCGCCGCCGGACTCGTCACCGTCATGAGCGCGTGGCTCGGCGGCGACGGCATGCGCGAATGGGGATGGCGTGTGCCCTTCCTCGTCGCCGGGCCGCTCGGCCTCGTCGGCCTCCACCTGCGGCTGAAGCTGGAGGACACACCGGCCTTCCGGAAGCTGTCCGAGGACTCGGCGAGCCGGACCGGGCACCGCGAGGAAGCGGCCGGGCTACGGGAGATCTTCGCCACCCAGTGGCCCCGGCTGACCCTGTGCGTCGTCCTGGCCGGCGCCTACGGCATCACCGACTACATGCTGCTCTCCTACCTGCCCACCTACCTCACCGACCGCCTCGGCTACGACGAGGCGCACGGCGTCGTCGTCCTGATCGTCACCATGCTGCTGCTGATGTGCGTCATCACCTTCGTGGGGCGGCTCAGCGACCGCGTGGGCCGGAAGCCGCTGCTGATGGCGGGCATGGGCGGGTTCGTCGTCCTGTCGGTGCCCGCCTTCCTGCTGATCGGGCAGGGCGGCCTCGCCCCGGTGTTCGGCGGCACGCTCATGCTCGGCCTGTCCCTCGTCTGTCTGCTCGGCACGATGTCGGCCGCGCTCCCCGCCCTGTTCCCCACCCGCGTCCGCTACGGCTCCCTCTCCATCGGCTACAACCTCTCCACCTCCCTCTTCGGCGGCACCACTCCGCTGATCACCACCGGCCTGATCCACGCCACCGGCAGTGACCTGGCCCCCGCCTGGTACGCCGCCGGGGCGGCACTGGTCGGCCTGGCCGCGGTGGCCGTCATGAAGGAGACCGCCGGACGGCCGTTGGAGGGGTCGCCGCCGTCGGTGGCGACGGAGGAGGAAGCGGCGGAGATCGCGGGGGCCCGGGCCCCGGAAGCCGGGGCGTGACGGCGCTCCGGCTCTGTGGGCGTGACGGCGCCCCGGCCCGGTGGGTGCGAGGGCGGGGAGCCAGTGCCCTCCCGGACGGCTGCTCGCCGGCCGAGGGGTTCTGCGGCTGCGCCCGCCGCACGGACACCCGGGACCAGGTCTGCCTCGACGTTCGGCTCCGGCGACCAGGGCGTCGTCGGGAACGACCGGACCCGGTGCCAGTGGCTGGCGCCTGGTACTCCGCAGAACTTTGCCGTTCGGTCGACCAAGCATCAGCGCAGGTCGGATAGCGTCCAGGCATTCACTGTCGAAGGCGGGGCGCGGATTCGTGTGCGCCCGGTGGGAGGAGTGTGTCGTGAGCCTGACCAACCTGGTGAACACCGCGGTAGACCTCCCGGAAGGGTGGCGGTCCCGGGTGCTGGGGCACGTGGGCACCGCCTGCGTGAAGGTGCTGAGGATGGACGAGATGCCCGTGGAGGCGGAGAGCCATGATGCCCCCGAGGCTCTGCTGGTTCTCGAGGGGCAGCTCCGGCTCGAAGTCGAGGGCCGGCCTGTTCCGGTCGGTGCGGGCGAGCTGTACATGATTCCGGCGGGCACGACCCACGCGGTCCGCCCCGGCAGCCGGGGGACACTCCTGATCGTGGAACTCCGGGAAGGCGCCACTGCGAACTGAGCGCGTATGACGGCCCGGACGGGCTCTGGCCAGGGCACGGAGCACGGAGAGAGAAGGTCCACCCACCTCGCCGTCACCTCACCGTCGACCGGAAGCGCCGCCCGCCGGCGGTCGTCCCGACGCGGTGGGGCGCACCATGTCCCGTGCCCTCTGCCGTCTGCCGTCCGGATCGACGGGGGAGCGGCCCGCTGTACGGCCTGTCGGGCACTGCTCAGTAGGCGGCGATCGCCCAGAAGAGGCCCACTTCGTCCTCGTTGACCGCGATCAGCCCCAGATCGCCCCACAAGTCGATGCCGTCGATGTACTCGCAGCTCAGGAAGCCGCTGAAGGAGAAGTACGCCGAGAGGCCCGAGGCGAGGAAGTCGTGGCCCGGTTCCTCCGTGGGCGACGCGGTGGTCCAGAAGCGGGCCGTGGGGCCGTAGCGGTCGAGCAGGGTCCGGGCGTCCGCCAGGACGGCGGCCCGGTCCGGGCGCGAACGGACGGGGGCGGGTTCCGCCGACCACCCCTCGGTCATGACGGCGAGCGAGGCGACCGCCGTCTCTTTCTCCACGGGGTGCACATACTTGGCGACTTCGTCGGCGGTCGGTGGCGCGAAGGGGTAGGCGGGCAGTGTCTCGCGGGCGGCGTTGGTGCGGTCCCAGTCCAGGCGTATCAAGCCGCGGGGGTCGGGAGCCGACCGGTGCATGACGGCGATGGCGTCCTGCTTCCAGTCCTCGTGACGGCGGGGCCCGGTGGCCATGAAGGTGTAGTGATCGTCGAGCAGCCGCAACGCCGCCGCGTTCCAGGGGCTGCGGCGGCCGCGGAGGTCGTGCAGCAGACCGTTGACCTGAAGCCCGAAGGCGTCGTTCGGCTCGCGGGGGATGCGGCGGAGCCGATCGAGGGCCCAGGCGAGGAGCTCTGCTTCTCTCTCGTCGGTGCCGGTGCCGGTGCCGGTGCCGGTGCCGGTGAACGCGGGAAGCTCCGGGAGGGCGAGGGCGTCCGTGAGGGCGCCTTGGCTGTTCCACAGGGCGTCCGAGAGCGCTTCCAGGTGACTGTCGAGGAGGTCGAGGGGCGACCGGTCGGCGGGCGTGATCATGACGTCACTGTAAACATGGACGCATTTGGTGTGATCGTCACTACGCCGCGGTGCGGGGGCCCGGTGCGGCGATCGGATGTGACCGTCGTCGGTGGCGCCTCTCCGCACTGCCGGAAGACGGCGGGGATGAGGGGGCCGGCAGGCACAGTGACACGTGCGGCACGGTCATCCCGCCTCGAAGGCGGAACGCAGGGTGTCGCGATGGGCGCGCACATAGCGGATGTCGGCCTCGTACAGGTCGGTGTGACCGTCCGCGACGTGTTGCCGGAACGCCTCGTTGCCCTGTGCGGCCTGGTGGCGCATGAAGTCGATGAGGGCCCGCAACCGGTCGGGGACGATGTCGATGACGTCGGCGCCCGCTCCCGGCCCGTATGCCCGGCAGAAGGCGGCGACCCGGCGTCCCTGCTCCCGCGGGGTGCCGAAGCTCTCCGGGTTGTCCGGCCCCTGCAACGGCGCGAACCGGTACACGGCGTAAGCGACGTCCCAGGCGCGTGGCCCGGGATGCGCCGCGTCGAAATCGATGAAACCGACCGCCACGCCGTCCTTCACCACGCAGTTGTAGTGAGCGGCGTCGCCGTGGCACATGACCTCGGCCGGCTGCCGGGCCGGTAACAGCCAGGAGTCGTGGCGACTCGGCCGGAACGTCGTACCGGCGTCGTGAAGGCCCCGCAGCAGTGTCGCCGCGGAGGCGAGGAGCTCGGGCGTACGCAGGTCCGGCGTAGCACGTCGTGCACCTCGCCGTCGAGGAAGTGAGCAGTTCGTTGCCGTCGTCGTCGAAGCCCCGTGGCTCCGGTGCGCCGTGGAAGCCCTGATCGTGGAGGTGCCGCAGCAGCCGGTGGATCGCCGGCGCCGCTTGCGACGCCGGGCGGTGGACGAGGCCACCGTGGCGGCGCACGACGTTCACGCCGCCGCGGAATTCCTCCCATGCGCTCATTCGCGGCTCGCTTTCCGCGGACCAGGGACCGGGCTTCTTCGACCGTACGTCGGGCGGGGGCATTTGGTGAGTCGGCGGTTGCAGATGAGGGCTGCGCCGATGACGAGGGCTGCGGTGATGACAGGGCGAGGAAGCGCCCGGGTTTGCGTTCGGAGCGGCCGTGCGGGCGGCGGCATCCGGCCGGGCAGGACCTGGTGCCCCCTGACGGTCCGGCGGTGGCAGCCGAGCCGGATGGAGGGCTCGGTGCCCCGACGGGCGACGCGGTGGGTAATGCCGCGTTTCCGCAGTCGGCGGCGCGGCCCGCGCCGGGGGCGGATCGGCTGGGTGCGGATCGGCTGGGTGCCGCATATCAGGGTGCCGTGTATCAGGGACTTGAGCGCTTGACCGTCGCGCGGGTTGGCGCCGGGGACGCCCGGGGGCAGGGGCAGACCGGTGCGCTCGGTGTCCGGGTGGGCCTTCGGCCTGCTCTGGCTCCGGTCGACAGGGTGCGGACCTGTCAGCTCCCCCTCTTCGGCACCCGTAGGGCGCCCGCGCCGGGCGTGGGAGCCGGCGCGGGCGCGGCCTGATGAATGCTTCGGTCTTCAGGCGGTGAAAGCGCCGGTCTTTATGGCGGATACGAGATCCGCGAAGGCGGCGACGGGGACGTGCAGCACGGGGCCGGTGGGGCGCTTGCTGTCACGGACGGGGACGAGGCCGGACGTCGTGGAGGTGGGCGCCCACTCGACGCAGTCGGTGCCATCCGGGTGGCTGTAGCTGCTCTTGACCCATTTATTCATGTCGGTACCCATTTCTCGCCCTTCTCGTCAGGAAATGAGGTCTCCCTCCTTGAGGGAGGATACGAACTTCGCGAGAGTGGCGGCGGGAAACCACAGGACGGGGCCGGTCGGCGTTTTACTGTCCCGCACGAGGGCGGAGTCGGGGGTACCTTGGCCGATTTCCACGCAGTTGGTGCCGTCGGGGTGGCTGTAGCTGCTCTTCACCCATCGCGCGGCGCTTGTAGTGACCTCCATGATCCCTCCCGTACTCTTCCAGTACATCTTTGATGAATGCAGCGGAGTCGCTGGCTGATAGGCAATCAGCTCTGAGGATCTCGTAGCTGTGGTTATGGCGGGCGACGACTTCCGGATCGTCACTGAAGTGTCCCCTGTCTAGCGATTCGTAGTACAGCCATTCTTCCCCGTCGGGAAGCTTGAGGATCGTCATCGACGTCCTGGGGCGCATGAGTTTGCTGTTACTCGCCGGTGCTACCTGAATGCGAATGTTGGGGAGCTTCCCGACATTCAGGAGAAACTGGCACTGCCCCGCCATCACTCTCGCCGACTCCACCACGTTGCGGAGAGCGCTCTCGTCCAAGACGACTGCCAGAAGCGGACCGCCCGAACGAAGGAACCGCTCTTGCCTACCCAAACGAGTGCGGATGCGCTGCTCCCTTCTCACCGGGTCCGTATCCCTGGAGAACAGTGCATGCACGTACGCCTCACTCTGCAAGAGCCCGGGCATGACATTTTCCTGAAACACACGGAGGGATGTCGCCTTGGCTTCCAGATTCAGCCGACGCTGGAACCAGTCGGGGTACGCCTGATCCGGATACCAGTCCGTCTCCCGCCACACCTTGTACAGCGCACCGCCGGTGTTCAGCTTCTTGTCGCATCTCTTCACCAGGGGCTCGCTCGGGACCCGGTCGCCCGTTTCGATGCGGCTCAGCACCGACCGCTCGCAGAGGATCTGCGGTGCCAGTGATTCCTGTGTTTCTCCGGCCGCTCTCCGGTAGTGGGCGAGCAGTTGGCCGAACGCGCGGCGCCCTCCCGGGGCGACGCTGGCGGCGTTGCGGGCGGACATGCGCCTCCAACCGTGATCACGTGTCGTGTCAGTGCGTCACTGGCACGACACGAAGTGTTGCGTGCGCGCTGTGACCCGCGCAACTCTGCTGGTGGAGCCCGAAGTTGCGCTCTGTGGGAAGCAGGAAGGTGCACAAATGATCGAGTTCACGTATCGCGTGGGCGGTGCCGCGTGACGCACATGTCGTTCGGGGTCGGGGCCCGGCCCGCGCTCGTGCCCAACCCGCGCGTGCCGTGCGTCGCGTGCGCGCGGATCACCGACGCGCGGCATGCCGCCGAGCGCGCCGGCGAGTGGAAGCGTGTGGAGTTGCTGCGGCGGGAGGGGCTGCGGCACGGGGATGAGGTGCACCGTGGTTGACGACTGGATCCCTCAACCGCTCGAACCCGTCCTCGACGTGGAACTCGACCGGGTCGGCGTCGTCGTCGGCTGGGACCACGACACCGGGCAGATCACCCTCCGGCCTCCCGGCGGCGGGCGGACCTGGCGGCCGGCGCGCTACCGTCGCGCCACCGCCACCGACAAGCTCCGCGCCCGCGTGAGCGAGCTGAACCGGGAGGGACGCAGGTGGTGACGCCTGTCGGGGGACAAGGCGCGGGGTGCCCCGAGTGCGCCCGGTCGAAGACCGCGTTCGCGCATGCGCTGCGTACCGGCGACCGTGACGAGGGAGAGCGCGTGATGGCGGCCCGCGGACTGCACCTGTACGCGGCACATTGGGGGCCTGACCGGGGGCGGCGAACGGCCGTCGGGCCCGGAGACGCTTCCGGGCCGCACCCGGCACCGCGCCCGGCGTGAAGGCTGCATCGGAAGACCAAGGTGGCGGTCAGGTTAGGCAATTGCGACCGCGGAACCCACCACGGCGAATCGACGAGACACTGGAGATGGCGGTGGGCGGGGGAGGTGCCGTCGGCGGCCCCAAGTCCCCCCGGTGACCTCGGCGATGGCAGCGATGGCGGCTCGGCGAAGAAGGGTGAGCTCTCTTTCGTCTACTCGAACTGCGACGTCAGTTGGGCATCACCGCCTATGGCGGGAAGGACGGGGCGGGGACACCCCCGGAGTGTTTGAGTGTCGGGCGTCGGAACGCACGCGACGTACCGTCGGGCCGTCGCGTGGGCGCTCGCGTTCAGGGTGGGCGACCTGCTCTGTCGGTGACGTCCGGCCCTGCCGGCCCCTCGCGCGTGGTGAACGCGGTTCGTGGAATGCCGTCGCCGGGGGCCGCTTAGGCTGCTCCCATGGGTGAGGGGGCCGAGGACATCGGCGTGGATCCTGACGGTCAGTGCTGGAGTGCCACGCGCTCCTGGGTGGAGAAGGCGCTGCCCGCTGCGGAGCGCATCGAAAAGGTCGAGCGACTGCGCGGCGGCTGGACGTCGGAAATGCGCCGGCTGGACCTCTGCGGTCCGGACGGTCGGCGCTCAGTCGTCCTGCGGTCCTTCGTCAAGCCGTTCTTCGTTCGGCACGCGGAGGGTCTGTTGACCCGTGAGGCGACCATCCTGCGCCTGCTCGGTGACACGGACGTACCCGCGGCCACGCTCCTGGCGGTGGACGCGGCGGCGCACCACTGCGATCACCCCTCGTTGTTGATGTCCCGACTGCCGGGGAGCGTGCGCCTGGACGACCGGGGTGCTGACGACCGCGCCGAACTGCTGGCCCGGCAACTCGTGCGTATCCATCGGCTGCCGGTGACCGCGCGGCAACGGCCTCGCACCTACCAGGCCTGGGCCTCTCCCGAGCGAGTGACTCCGCCCGTGGCCACCGGACGGCCTGAGCTCTGGCAGCGGGCTGTCGACGTCATCCGCCGCGAGCCCCCGGCCTACCAGGGCTGCTTTCTCCACCGGGACTTCCATCCCGGCAACGTCCTCTTCACAGGCCCCGACGACGATCCGCGGATCAGTGGGGTCGTCGACTGGGTGGAGACGTCCTGGGGGCCGGCCGACCTGGACGTGGCGCATTGCTCGACGGCTCTCGCCCTGCTGCACGGAGTTCCGGCGGGCATGCGCTTCGCGGATCGCTACGTCGCGGCGGGAGGGGCCTTGGCCGAAGACGGCACCGCCCATCTTTACTGGCGGCTGCTGGACGCGCTGGGGTTCGCTCCGGACGCGGAGAAGGTCGCTGTCCCCTGGCGTGAACTGGGCCGCGCCGACCTGACGCCCGGAGTCCTGACGCAGAGGCTTGAGGGATACATCGAAGCCCTTTTCAGCCGATACGTCTGAGCACGTCTGAGCCGTCGCCCGTGAGGTGAGCAGCGCGCGATCAGGTCCTCCGACGGCGCGCCTCCGAACCGAGGGGCGCAGCCGCATCGTGAGGCGGAGCTGCCGCGCTCGTCCGGTGCCGGTTCGCCACCGGCTGCCGAGGCGGCCGGGCGGGCGAGGGAGCGGGCGAGTGCGGGGTGGGGCCGGAGCGGGGCCGGGGCACCCTGCACCCCGCCCCCCTCAACGGCTCTTGAGTACCTTCTCGATCGCCGCCATCACGTCCCCCAGCGGAGTGTCCGTCCGGGCCACCGTCACCAGGACCTCGCCCTCCGTCTGCGCGGTGACCGCCGGGGCGGCCGGCAGGGGCGCGCGGCCCGCGCCGATGCCCTTCCCGAAGGTCTCGCGGACGATGGCGAACGCGTGGTCGAGCTGGGCCTCGACGTCGCCCTCGCCGCCGCTGCGGAGCCAGCGGCGCAGGACGTGGTTGTGGGCGGTGACCACGGCGGAGGCGGCCACCTCGGCGAGCAGGGGGTCGTCGTCGTGGTGGGTGCCCTCCTCGAAATGGCCCAGGAGGTAGCGGGTGAAGAGGCGTTCGTAGCGGGCCACCGAGGCGATCTCGCGCTCGCGGAGCGTGGGGACCTCGCGGGTGAGGCGGTAGCGGGCGACGGAGACGGCGGGGGAGGCCGCGTACATGCGCATGACCTCCTTGATGCCGCGGCACACCGTGTCCAGCGGGTTCTCGTGCGCGGGCGCGGCGTCCAGGACCCCGGCCGCGCGGACGAGGGTGTCGTCGTGATCGGGGAAGATGGCCTCTTCCTTGGAGCGGAAGTGGCGGAAGAAGGTCCGCCGGGCGACACCGGCCGCCGCCGCGATCTCGTCGACGGTGGTGGCCTCGTACCCCTTGGTGGCGAACAACTCCATCGCCGCAGCGGCGAGTTTGCGCCGCATGGTCAGACGCTGGGCGGCGGCGCGGCCGGAGCCTGACGCCTCGGAGGCGGGGGAGGACGGCGACGGGCGCGGGCCGGGTGGGCCGGGCTCCTCGGAGCCCCGGGTGGCGGTCCCGCGCGGGGAGCGGACGGACTTGGCGGGCTGGGACATGTGGGGAACGTAACACGCTCCCGCGCGGGCGTGCCGGGACGGACCGGCGGCCGGTTCCAGCAGGCCGCCCCAGCTTGAGCCGTCCCGGCTGCCGGTACGGTTCCGGCTTCCGGCACCGTCCGGGCCGCGGGAGTCCTCCCGGCTCCCGGTATCGCTCCGGCTCCCGGTATCGCTCCGGACTCCGTTGCCGCCCGAAGCGGCGGTGCCGCCCCGGCCTCCAGCGGCGCGTCGGCCGCCGGTTGCCCCGGCCCCGCCCGTTCCTCCGGCCCTGCCCGTTCCCCCGGCCCCGCCAGTTGCCCCGGCCCTCCCCGTTCCCCCGGTCCCGCCCGATCCCTCAGGCCCGCGCATACTCGCGGAAGCCACGTCCCGTCTTGCGCCCGAGGCAGCCCGCCGCGACGAGGTGTTCCAGGAGCGGCGCGGGTGCCAGGCCGGGGTCGCGGAACTCGCGGTGCAGGACGCGTTCGATGGCCAGCGAGACGTCGAGGCCGACCACGTCGAGGAGTTCGAAGGGGCCCATCGGGTAGCCGCCGCCGAGCTTCATGGCGGTGTCGATGTCGTCCGGCGAGGCGTAGTGCTCCTGCACCATCTTGACCGCGTTGTTGAGGTACGGGAACAGCAGCGCGTTGACGATGAACCCGGCGCGGTCGCCGCAGTCCACGGGGTGCTTGCGGACGGCCGCGCAGACCTCGCGGACGGTGGCGTGCGCGTCGTCGGCCGTCAGGACCGTCCGCACCACCTCCACCAGCTTCATGGCGGGCGCCGGGTTGAAGAAGTGCATGCCGACGACGTCCTGCGGCCGGGAGGTCGCCCGGGCGCAGGCGATCACCGGCAGCGAGGAGGTGGTGGTGGCGAGGACGGCGCCGGGGCGGCACACCTTGTCGAGCGCGGCGAACAGGTCCCGCTTGACGGTGAGGTCCTCGGCGACGGCCTCCACGGCCAGGTCCACCTCGGCGAGGGCGTCCAGGGTGCCGGCCGGGGTGATCAGTTCCAGGGCCGCGTCGCGCTGCCCGGCGGTGATCCTGCCCTTGTCCACCGAGCGGGCCAGCGACTTCGCGACCCGGGTCCGGGCGGCGTCCGCCTTGGCCGGCGTCCGGGCGGTGAGCACCACCGGGAGTCCCGCCCGGGCGAAGACCTCGGCGATGCCGCTCGCCATCGTCCCGGAGCCGACGACGCCGACGGAGCGCACCGGCCGGCCGGTGCTTCCGGCGGCGGACGCGGCGGGCGTCTCGGCGTCCGGGACGGTCTCGGACGAGCCCGGGGCCGCGTACGTGTAGAAGCCGCGGCCCGCCTTGCGGCCGGTCAGCCCGGCCGCCGTCAGGTGGCCGAGGATCGGCGCGGGCGCGTGCAGCCGGTCGTGGGAGTCCGCGTACATGGCCTCCAGGACGGTCCTGGCGGTGTCGACGCCGATGAGGTCCAGCAGGGCCAGCGGGCCCATGGGCAGGCCGCAGCCCAGCTTCATCGCGGCGTCGATGTCCTCCCGGGACGCGTACCGCGACTCGTACATGGCGGCGGCCTGGTTGAGGTAACCGAACAGCAGGCCGTCGGCGACGAAACCGGGCCGGTCGCCCACCGCGACCGGCTCCTTGCCCAGTTCACGGGCGAGTTCGGTGACGGCGGCGACCGCGGCGGGCGCGGTGAGCACCGAGGACACCACCTCGACGAGCTTCATGGCCGGGGCGGGGTTGAAGAAGTGCAGGCCGAGCACCCGTTCGGGACGGGCGGAGTCGGCTGCCAGCCGGGTGACGGACAGCGCGTTGGTGCCGGTGGCCAGGATCGTCGTGGGAGACACGATCGAGTCGAGGGCGGTGAAGACGTCGTGCTTGAGCGCGTAGTCCTCGGGCACGACCTCGATCACCAGGTCGGCACCGGCCGCGTCGGCGAGATCGGCGGAGGTGCGGAACCGGCCCAGTGCGGCCCGGCGTTCGTCCTCGGTGAGCCTGCCGCGGGCCACCGCGCGGGCCGTGGCGGCGGTGAGCGCCTCGACGGCCCGGGCGGCCGCGCCGGGGCTGACGTCGATGCCGACGACCTCGCGGCCGGCTCGGACCAGGACCTCGGCGATGCCGGTGCCCATCGTGCCGAGGCCGACCACGGCGACGGACCTCAGGGGGGCGGTGGCGGCGTCGGGGGTCGCCCGGGTTCCGGGGGTGAGGGAGGGCAGGGAAGGGGGGACGGCGGACTGACGGTCCATGACGGGACTCCAGAGGGTGTTTCCCGGGCACGGGGAGCTCGACGGGAGCGGGGAACCGCCCCGGCGGCGCTGCCGGGTACGGGTGCGCGGCACGTCCCTGCGCGGGCGCGGCGCCTTAAGGATTTCCGCGGACGGGTAAAGGGCGTCCACGGGAAGGGAGTTGTGCGACCGGCCGGCCCTGTCCCGGGGCCGTGCCGTACTGGAGTGCCGAACCGGCGGGCGGCACCGGGCGGACCGGTGCCACGACGGCCGCGTCACCGGCCGCCCGAGCCGGGGTACGGCTCGTGCCGGGAGATTAACTCACCGGTAACCGGGAGCGCCAGGGGGCCCGGGCGCGACTTACCATGTGGTCCAGGCCACTCGGGGAGGAGAGCAGGAAATGGAAGAGGAATTCCGCGTACTGCTGAAGCGGGTACGGGCCGAACTGGTCTCCCCGGCCGAGTTCACGGCGTACGAACGGCTGGTGTCCCTGGCGGGCACCGACGGACGGGCCGCCCGGGACACGCTCGCCGAGGTGCTGGTCGCCCCCGAACAGCCGCTCTGGGCGCGGGAGATCGCCGCCTTCGCGCTCGGCGTCCAAGGGGACCGGCGGGCCTTCGAGACGCTCGTGCTGCTCCTCAACTACCGCGAACCGGTACGGTGCGCGACCGCGGCCCATGTCCTCGCCCGGCTCCGCGACCCGCGCACGGCGCGCGCCGCCGCCGCCCTCGCGACCAACCCGCTGCGCACCGCCTACGCCCTCCACCCCGTCCGGCTGCTGACCGAACTGCGCGCTCCCGAGTCCGTCCCCGCCCTCCTCTCCACCCTCGAACGGCTGCTGGCCGCGCGGGACCACTGCTGGCCCGTCGCCCGCGCCTGCGTCGAGGGGCTGGGACTGCTCGGCGACCGCCGGGCCGAGGCGACTCTGGTCGCCGCGCGGGAGCACGAACGGCTGCGGTCGGCGGCGGTGGTGGCACTGGCGCGGCTCAACGGAAGGCCGTTGCCGAGCGCTCAGGCGGTGCGGTCTGCCCGGAACGGGCCGCGTGGTTGACGTCGGGGGCCCGTCCGGGGGAGCTCGGGGACATCCGCGCGAAGCGCGGTTTCGGGACCGCGGGGGCCTGCCCCCGCGAGAAGCGGTGAAATCGGCCGGCCTCTGGGGGAGGGGCCGGGGCGCCCCCTACAGCTCCCGCACGTACCGCACCTCCGTCAGCGGTTCGCCGTCCACCGGATCGACGCGCTCCGCGCCGTCCGGGGCGAAGCCGGCGCACGCGTAGAAGCGGCGGGCGCGTGCGTTGTCGCGCAGCACCCACAGCCCCAGACGCGCGTCGCCGCGCTCCCGGGCGCTTTCCAGTGCGGAGGCGCACAGGGCGCGGCCCACGCCGGTGCCGATGAGCGCGGGGCGCACATAGAGGGCGTACAGCTCACCGGCGGGCGCCGGGAGATCGTCGTCGCGGCAGGGGCCGAGACAGGCCCAGCCGGTGAGGGAGCCGTCGGGGGACTCGGCCACGAGCTCGACCATCGGGAACTCGGCCGCCGTCCGGCGCGCCCGGTGGGCGGTGGCGTCCGCCGCCGGGTCCATGGCGTCGAGGTAGGAGGCGGGGACGAGGTCCCGGTACGCCTTCCGCCACCCGCTGACCCGGATTTCCGCCACAGTGTCCACATCGTTGTCGGTCATCGTTCGTATGCGCACCATGCACGCACGTTAGCGGGCGCGGGACGCGAGCAGACGGAAACGCCGGTATGTACGCGGAACGAGGGCACTCCGATTTGGGCGGGTGTGGCGATGGTGATTGGCTTTGCCCGCACCCGCGGGACACGCGGGCTGTTGCACATATCGTCATCCCGGAGGGCAAGTCATGGGCCAGGTCGAGGCCACCACCGAGCGGATCATCGCGGCGGACCCGGAGGAGGTGTTCGACGCGCTCGCCGACTACAGCGGCACCCGTCCCAAGCTCCTGCCCGAGCAGTACAGCGAGTACGAGGTCCGGGAGGGCGGCGACGGCGAGGGCACGCTGGTGCACTGGAAGCTCCAGGCGACCAGCAAGCGCGTCCGGGACTGCCTGCTGGAGGTCACCGAGCCGTCCGCCGGGCAACTGGTGGAGAAGGACCGCAACTCCAGCATGGTGACCACCTGGACGGTCACCCCCGCCGGTGAGGGCCGCGCGAAGGTCGTCGTCACCACCACGTGGACGGGCGCGACCGGCATCGGCGGCTTCTTCGAGCGGGCCTTCGCGCCCAAGGGCCTGGCGCGGATCCACGACGCGGTGCTCGCCCGGCTGGCCGGCGAGGTGGAGAAGGGCTGACCCCGCCTTTCCCACGGCCGGCGGCGGACGCGGGCCGAGCCGGGGCCGGCCCACCACCGCGGGCCGCGCCACGGCCGGTCCACCGCCGTGGGCCGCGCCAGGGGCCGGTTCACCGCCGTGGGCTGACCTGCGGCCTCACCTGTTCGAGTGGTTTTCCCGGCCGGGTGCCGGACTGTCACAACGCCTCCGACCGGCGGAAAGCCCGCACGGGCGAACTCCCGGGTAAAACGTCGCGCTTGCTCCCCGTTGTCGCGTAATGCGAAAAAAGGGCGGCCGGACCAGGCGCGACGACGGGAGATCACACGTGGGCGGGTCCATCTCCGAGGCCATCGTGGCGACGAGCGGGCCACCCGCCCTGCCCGCGAGCGGGCCCGTCCCGGCCGGACCCCCCGGCCGGGTCTCCCGGCGCGGGCGGGGGCGGGTCCGCGTCGTCTTCACCGCGCTGATGCTCACCCTGCTCCTCGCGGCGCTCGACCAGACGATCGTGGCCACCGCCCTCCCGCGGATCGTCGGCGACCTGCACGGCGTGGACCGCATGTCCTGGGCCGTCACCGCCTACCTGCTCACCTCCACCGTCGTGCTGCCGCTCTACGGCAAGGTCGGCGACCTCCTCGGCCGCAAGACCGTCTTCGTCTTCGCGATCGTCGTCTTCGTCCTCGGCTCCGGGCTGGCGGGCTGGTCGCGGACGATGGACCAGCTCATCGCCTTCCGCGCGCTCCAGGGCGTCGGCGCCGGCGGACTGCTGATCGGCGTGCAGGCGATCATCGCCGACATCGTCCCGCCCCGCGAACGCGGCCGCTTCATGGGCGTCATCAGCGCCGCCTTCGGCCTCGCCTCCGTCGCCGGGCCGCTGCTGGGCGGGTACCTGACCGACCACGCCTCCTGGCGCTGGTGCTTCTACGCCAACGTCCCCTTCGGCCTGGTCACCCTCGCTGTCGTCCTCAAGGCCCTGGACCTGCCCCGGCCCACCGCCCGCGGCAGGTTCGACGTGCTCGGGGCGCTGCTGCTCAGCACCTCCGCCACCTGCCTGGTGCTGCTCACCAGTTGGGGCGGCACCGAGTACGCCTGGACCTCCCGCGTCACCCTCGGCCTCGCCGCCGGGGCGCTCGGCACGGCCCTGCTGTTCCTCGTCGTCGAGCAGTACGCGGCCGAACCGATCATCCCGCCGCACCTGTTCCGCGACTCCGTCTTCACCGTCACCGGACTGATCGGCGCGGTCGTGGGGGTCGGCCTCTTCGGCGCGGCCACCTACCTGCCGACCTTCCTCCAGATGGTCGACGGCGCCGACGCCACCGAGTCCGGGCTGCTGATGCTGCCGATGATGGGCGGTGTCGTGGCGGCCTCGCTCGTCGCCGGCCAACTCGTCAGCCGCACCGGCCACTACAAGCTGCTGCCCGTCCTCGGCTGCGCCCTCGCCGCCGAGGGCATGTACCTGCTCTCGCACCTGGACGCCGGGACCGGCCGGCTGGTCTACAGCCTCTGGATGGCCGTGCTCGGCGTCGGCATCGGCCTGGCCCTGCCCGTACTGGTCCTCGCCGTGCAGAACTCCGTCCACCCCGCCGACCTGGGCACCGCCACCAGCGCCAACAACTTCTTCCGGCAGATCGGCGGTTCCGTGGGCGCGGCCGTCTTCGGCACCCTCTTCGCGCACCGGCTGGCCGCCCGGCTCGCCGGCGAACCGCCGCACCGCGCCGGGCTCCCCGACGCCGACTCCCTCACCCCCGGCCTCGTCCACGCCCTCCCGGCGGCCCTGCGGGACGGCTACGTCCGGGCGTACGCGGACGCCATGCCGCGGATCTTCCTCTACCTGGTGCCGGTGTTCATCCTCGGCTTCCTGCTCGCCTTCCTGCTGAAGGAGAAACCGCTGGTGTCCCACAACGCCCCCGACGCGCCCACCATCCCGTCCGCCCGCACCGAACCGCCCCCGCCGCCGCCCGCGCCCCTGATCACCGAGCCGGACCCGGTGCGCGACGCGTACGTCCCGCGCGCCGCCACCCCGGATGACGACCTTCCACACGTCACCGGGGCCGGCGCGGCGGGGGGATCCGAGAGAGCCGCAGGGGTGCCCGTCACCGGGGCCGTCCAGCACCAGGACGGCACCACCGTCGCCCGGGCCGCGCTCACCCTGATCGACGTCCAGGGCCGGCAGATCGGGCGCGGTTCCAGCGGCGAGGACGGCCGGTACGCGCTCAGCACGCCCGGCACCGGCTCGTACGTCCTCATCGCCGCGGCCGGGGGCCACCAGCCGCAGGCGGTCACCGTCACCGTCGGCGACCGGCCGGTCGAACTGGACGTGGTACTCGGCGGCGCCGGCCGGCTGGCGGGCACCGTCCGCGCCGCCGACGGCAGTCCGGTGTGCGAGGCGCTGGTGACGCTCACCAGCGTGCAGGGCGAGGTCGTCGCCTCCACCCGGACCGGGCACGAGGGCGGCTACGTCATCGGCGAACTCGTCGCCGGCGAGTACACCCTGGCCGCCAGCGCCCCCGCCTACCGCCCGGCCGCCCTCCCGGTCACCGTCCAGTCCGCCCGCGAGACCCGGCAGGACATCGAGCTGGCGGGCGGCGCGGTGCTGCGCGGCACGGTCCGTGCCGGGGGCGGGCGACCGGTCGAGGACGCCCGGGTCACCCTGCTCGACGCGGCCGGGAACGTCGTCGACTCCGCCATCACGGGCGCCGACGGCACCTTCCGCTTCGTCGACCTGTCCGCGGGGGAGTACACCGTGGTCGCGGCCGGGTACCCGCCGGTCGCGACGGTCCTCCAGGTCGCCGGGGGCGGCCGGACGGAGCGGGACCTGCAACTGGGCCACGCGGACCAGGGAATGACGGACATGTTCCGGGAGCGGCACGGAAGGTGAGGCGGGGGAGGCGGGGAGTCGGGGGGAGGCGCGGGCCGGGGAGGCTCGGGGAGGTCCGGGGCGTCTCAGCCGCCGGCCGGTGACGACGCGTCGGCACCCGCCCGTTCCGCGCCCGCCCGTTGCCTGCCCGCCCGGTCCTCGGAGGCCGCCCGGTGGGCGCTCGGGCTCACGCCCCTGACCCGCTTGAACGCCGCGCTGAAGCCGAACGGATCGGCGTACCCGACGCGCCGCGCGACGGCGGCGACCGTCGTGCCGGGCTCGGACAGCAGATCGGCGGCCAGCGCCATGCGCCATTCCGTCAGGTAGGCCAGCGGAGGTTCGCCCAGCAGGGCCTGGAAGCGCTTGGCGAACGTGGAACGGGACACTCCGGCGACGGCCGCCAGGGACGGCAGCGTCCAGGCCCGTTCCGGAGCGTCGTGCATCGCGCGCAGGGCGGGACCCACCACGTCGTCCCCCAGCGCCAGGTACCAGGCGGGCGGGGCGGCCCCCGGCCGGTCGAACCACTGACGCAGCGTGCACACCAGCAGCCAGTCCAGCAGCCGGTCGGCCACGATCTGCCGGCCGGGCAGACCATCGGTGAGCTGGACCTCCAGATAGCCGCGCATGGCGGCGCAGTCGTGCTCGTCCGGGACGACGGCGACCGGCGGCAGGGCGCACAGCAGCCGGCGGGGCACCTCGCCCGGGACGCGGTAGGCGCCGGCGAGGAGCACCGTCCGGCCGTCGCCGTCCGGCACCGGCTCCGGGCGGCCGCCGGACGTTCCCAGGGCGTCCGTGAAGGTGAACGGGCCGCGGACGATCGCCGCCTCGCCCGTACGCAGCGGTCGCGGCTCCCCTCCGCCGTCCGGGACGATCCGGCCCGCGCCGCGCAGGGGGACGCACAGGGTGAGGTAGGCGTCGTCGGGGAAGCGGAGCGTCCACGGCGGGGTGAGCACCGGGCCGGCGAGGACGGCGCCGTTGGCGCGCACGCCGCGCAGGAGGTCGTCGAAGGGGTCCATGGGCGGCACGATATGCGGGCCCGTGGGGGCGGAGGCCGGGGTGGGGCCGGTTCGGGGTGGTGGCCGCGAGGGCGGGCGGGGCCGTGGATGCGCGGACTCGCGGACATGGGGTGCGGACGGTCGCCCATGTCCCGCCCTGCGGACGCCGGGTTGACTCGTCCCCATGTCCAAGAGCACTTCCCCTTCCGCCCCCTCCGTCCTTTCCACCGGTGTCCGTTCCGTCCTGGTCCTCGGCGCGACCGGCAAGACCGGCCGCCGCGTGGTGCGCGAGCTGCGCGCCGCGGGCGTCCCCGTCCGGGCCGCGTCCCGCTCCGGCGAGGTCCGCTTCGACTGGACCGAGCCCGCCACCTGGTCCGCCGCCCTCGACGGCGCCTCCGCCGTCTACCTCGTCGCACCCGACGAGGGGTACGAGGCGGTGCCGGAGTTCACCGCGCGGGCCGTACGGGCGGGCGTCGGCCGGTTCGTGGCCCTCTCGGGGCGGGGCATCGAGCACGTCGGCCCCGACTTCGGACAGGGCATGGCCGCGGCCGAGGCGGCGGTGCGCGCCTCCGGCGTCGAATGGGCCGTCCTGCGGGCCAGCAACTTCAACCAGAACTTCGACGAGGACCTGTGGCGCGGGCCCCTGCGCGACGGCCGGCTGGCCCTGCCCATCGGGGACGTCCCGGAGCCGTTCGTCGACGCGGACGACGTCGCGGCGGTGGCCGCGACGCTGCTCACGCGCGCCGCGCACACCGACGGCGTGACCGAGATCTCCGGGCCGCGCGCCCTGACCTTCGGCGAGGCCGTGGCGGAGATGGCCCGGGCGGCCGGGCGCGAGATCGCCTACGTGGAGCTCTCCCCGGCGGAGTACCACGCCGAACTGCTCGCCGCCGGCGTCCCGGAAGCGGCGGCGAGGGCCCTCGGCGCCCTGTTCGCCCTCCACCGCGCGGGGCACACGGCCGCCCCGACGGACGGCGTGCGGCGGATCCTGGGCCGCGAGCCGGTGGACTTCACGGCCTACGCGGAACGGGCCGCGGCGGCCGGGGCGTGGGCACAGGCGTAGCCGTGAGGGGCGGACGGCGGCGGTGCGCGGCGGGGGCGGTCAGCGGTCCGGGGCGTCGGGGGCGTCGGGGGCGCGCCGGTACACCGCGTGCTGGAGCTGGTCCTTGGCCGGGCCGGTGGTGCGCCAGGCGAGGCGCCATTCGTCGGCCGAGACGACGGTGAACGTCCCGTCGTAGCGGTCCCGGCCGCAGGGGTGGCGGGTGGCCCAGTGCCCGGTGCGCAGGTCCAGGGGGTGGAAGGGGCGGCCGTCGGCGAACGTGACGTCCGCCGTGCCGTCGGGGCGGCCGTGCAGCCCGAGCGTCCGGCCCGCCCGGCGCGTGCCGCCGTTCCAGGTCAGCTCACCCTCCTCGACGTGCAGCAGGCGCGCGGGGTCGGTCCCGTCCGGCCGGAAGGCGGCCGTGCCCCGGAACGTGCCCTCCAGGCCGGTGGCCAGGTCCCGGAGAACGCGGCGGACCACCCACCGGCCGGCCAGGTAGGCGACGGCGTCGGGAACCGGATGCGGCGCCCCCGGGGCCGTCGGGGCCCACGTCGGGGCCGGGGCCGGGATCGGGGCCGTGGGGGTCGTCGGGGCCGGGCCGGTGGAGCTCATGGCGGCCATTATCGCCGGGGCGGGAGCGCTTACCCCATGTCGCCGCGCATCGCCCGCTGGAGGTGGCGGATCAGCGCGTTCGCCGCCGGATTGGCGGAACCGTCCTTGCGCCAGGCGAAGGCGATGGACCCGCGCATCGGCGGTTCCGTGAGGGGGATGCCCCGCAGCGTCGCCGGGCGGGCCGCCGCGAAAGGGGCGGGGAGAATGGCCACGCCGAGGCCCCGTGCGGCGAGTTCCGCCAGGAGATTGGGGTCACTGGCCTCGAAGGCGATGCGCGGCGGAAACCCGGCCTCGGCGCACGCCTCCTCGACGGTCGCCCGCGCGCCCACGCTCTGGTGGAAGACGATGAGCGGTTCGTCGCGCAGGTCGGCGAGGCGCAGCCGGTCGTGGCCGGCGAAGGGGTGGTCGGGGCTGACGGCCGCGACGAGGGGTTCGTCGGCCACGGTCAGCGTCTCCACACCCGGCGGCACGGCCGTGGACGGGGAGATCGCCACGGCGTCGAAACGGCCCTCGCGCAACGCGTTGAGCAGGTGGTCGGACGTGGACTCGGAGAGGGTGATCTCGATCGCGGGATGCTCCCGGTGGAAGTCCGCGAGCAGCCGCGGCAGATCGTAGGCGGAGGCCGACGAGGCGACCATCCCGACCGAGACCCGTCCGCGCAGCAGCCCCGTGTGCTCGTCCACGGCCTGCCGCACTCCGGCCACCGCGGCGAGCGCGGCCTGTGCGTAGGGCAGGACCGCCGCGCCGACCTCGGTGAGCAGGACGGTGCGTCCGGTCCGGTCCAGCAGTTTCTGTTTCAGTTCCCTTTCGAGCTGGCGAATTTGAGTGCTCACGCCGGGCTGGGCGACGTGTAATTTGGCCGCCGCTCTGGTGAAGCTCTTTTCCTCCGCCACGGCTACGAAGTACTCCAATTGCCTCATTTCCATAAGGATTCATTATACCAGTCAGAGGGACTCGGTATTGGACTTATGAATGGCCCGGCCGGACCATACGGGTGAGGTACTTCCGGATCGCCGGCCCACCGTGGCCGCACCCCGGATGACGTGCGATCGAGGTGCGCGGCACGGGCGTTGGGCCGCCGGCGCGGGAGGTACGGGACGAGGTCCGGCGCCCCCGGACGCCGGACGGCCGCCGACGGCCGGGCCGGTTCCCGTGTCTCCGCGCCGTCGACCCGCGCGGCGCCCGGCCGGAATCCCGTACGAGGCGACCGCGCGTCACGCCCGCCGAAAAAGCGGACTCTGCTTGGGAGGAAAGCAAGTGTCACATGCCACCGACGCGGCACCGGGGCGAATGTCCCGGTTCAGCGTCCCGCTCCTGGGATTCGGCGTATTCGCGGTAGCCACGAACGAATTCGTGCTGGCCGGCATGCTGCCCCACCTTGAGGACACGCTGCACGTCTCGACGGCGGCCGCGGGCCAGGTGGTCACCGTCTACGCGCTGGCGTGTGCCCTGTTCGGCCCCGTCTTCGCCACCGTGACGGCCGCTTGGTCGCGCCGCGTCGTGCTGCTGACCGCCGCGCTCGTCTATCTGGTGGGGACCATCGGCGCCGCCGTCGCGCCCAACTACCCGCTGCTGCTGGTCGCCCAGGCGGTCGCGGCCGGCGGTACCGGACTGTTCGTCCCCGTCGCCGCCTCGTCGGGGGCCTCGCTGGTGGCGCCGGAGCGCCGGGGCCGCGCCATCGCCACCGTGCTCACCGGCTTCACCGCGGCGACGGCCTTCGGCGCCCCGATCGGCACCGCGTTCGGCAGCCGTTTCGGCTGGCGCGGCACCATGTGGTTCGTCGCGGGCCTGGCCGTCCTCGGGATCGTCGGGCTGGTGACCCTGGTACCGCGCACCATCCCGACCCCGCCGGCCGAGAGCCTCAGGAAGCGCTTCCTGCCGCTGGCCGACCCCCGCGTGCTGACCACGCTGGGCACCACGGCACTCGCGTTCACGTCGGTGTACGTCCTCTACACCTACATCGCCGACATCTTCGACGGCGCCACCGGCGGGTCCGGCGGCAGGGTCGCCACCCTGATGTTCGTCCTCGGTGTGGTGTCCATCGTCGGCAGCTACCTCGCCGGCGTCGTGACCGACCGCATCGGCGGCCGCGGTGTCATGGCCATCTGCCTGACCTGGGTGGCCGTCTGCCTGGCGCTGGTGCAACTGGTCAGCGACTCGTTCCCGGCGTCGGTCGGCTTCATCGCCGTCTTCGCGGTCGCCTGCTTCAGCATGAGCGCCCCGCAGCAGCACCGGCTGATCGGCCTGAACCCGCCGCTGGCCTCGGTGCTGATCTCGCTGCACGCCTCCATCCTCTACGTGGCCATCGCCCTCGCGGGCGCCATCGGCGGCGCCGGCCTGTCCGTCGGCGGCTCCGCCAGCCTCGGCTACATCGGCGCGGCCATCGCCCTCCTCGGTCTCGGCCTCTCGGAGCTCGCCCACCGGCTGACCCGGCACAAGGCCGCCGCGGTCGCGACGGGCGCCCCCGAACCGGCGGAGGGCGCGGCGGCGGCGTCCTGACCGGACCCCGCCCGCACGAGGGCTGCCGACCGTACGGCATGGACCCCCGCCTTCCGTACCGGGGGCCCCGGCCCTCCGCCGACCTCGGCCGGTGCGCGGTTCCCCGGAACCGCGCACCGGCCGCGGACGTTCGGATGGGCCGGCGATGCTGTGCCCGGGGAGGTGCCGGAACGCCGTGGCTCCGGGCCGCACTCCGTGTCGAGTGCGGCCCGGAGCCACGGCGTTCCTCAGGCGCACTCCCGGGCGAGCCACGGCACTCCGGTGAGCGAGCCGAAGCGGCCGGCGTGGAAGACCAGCGGACCCTCCCGGCCGGTCAGGGCCCCCTCCAGGGCCTCCGCGACGACGAGTTCGTGGTCGCCCGCCGGCTGGATCGTGGAGATGGCGCAGTCCAGCCAGCCCAGTCCGTCCCGCAGGACCGGGTGCCCCGACCGGGTGAACGTCCACTCCCCGCCCGCGAACCGGTCCGCCCCGCGGGTGCCGAACGCCCGGCACACCTCCTCGTGCTGTCCCCCGAGGATGGTCACGGCGAAGCCCCCGGCGGCCCGGACGGCCGGCCAGGTGGTCGAGGTCCGCGCGGCACACACCGCGATCAGCGGCGGTTCCAGCGAGACGGAGGTGAAGGAGTTGACGGCCATGCCCACCGGGCCGTGCGGCGTCCGCGCGGTGATCAGCACGACGCCGGTGGCGAACCGGCCGAGGATGTCGCGAAAGGAGCGCTGCTCCAGCATCTGTTCTCCCGTTCGGTACGGCGGTCCCGGGCGTGCCGGTCCGCCTGTGCACAGCGTCGGGCCGCGGCGGCGCCGCCGGCCGCCCCCGCGCGGGAGCGGCCCGGCGGCGGCCCGGCGAGCCGTTACAGCAGGAAGCTGACGGCCTGCGGATCCTCGCCGAGCAGCACCCGGCCGTACATCTCCTCCGGGATACCGGCGCCGAAGCCCGCGTGGCGGTTGGCCACGTGCACGTCCCGCCAGATCCGCTGGAGCGGGTTGGACTCGGCGAAGGCCGACGTCCCGTGGGCGGTGACCAGCAGGTCGACGGCTTCGCGGCACTGGCGGCTCGCGTAGGCCGAGTCGTTGCGGACGCGGGTGCGGGTGGGCACGTCGGGGGTTTCGGCGCGGCGCGCGTGCGCGTCGATGTCCTCGGTGAGCCGGTGGGCGTGGAACCGGGCGGTGTCGATCTTGGTCGCCGCTTCGGCGACGGTCGTCTGGAAGGTGACCGACTGGACCTGGCTGGTGTACGTGGAGGCGTTGACGGAGCGCTTCGGTGCCTTCTCCAGGACGAGCTCCAGCGCCGCGCCCACCTCGCCGAGCTGTGCGCCGAGCAGTGAAGTGAGCAGCATGCCGGCGAAGTTGCTGCGGTAGAGGGTCTCCTCCGGGTGGCGGGGCGGCACCGTGCCGGCGAGGGCGGGCGGCAGGGGGATCAGACGGTGGTCGGGCACGGTCTTGCCGTCGACCACGATGGTGTTGCTGCCGGTGCCGCGCAGGCCGGTGATGAACCACGTGTCCCTGACGGTGGTGTCCCCCGCGGGGATCAGGGCGAGGAACGGCTCGGGCGCGGCGTCCCCGTCCCGGACCGGGACGACGACCACGGCCCAGTCGCAGTGCGCGGAGCCGGAGGCGTAGGGCCACTCGGCGGTGACCAGCGCGCCGCCCTCGACCCTGCGCGCGGGGGCGCCGGGGCCGAGGACCAGGGCGACGCCGGCGTCGGGGTTCCCGCCCCAGACCTCCTCGCGGGCCTCGTCGGGGAAGAGCGCGGCGACGAAGTTGCCCGCGTTGAGGACGCCGGTGACCCACGCGGCCGAACCGCAGCCGCGGCCGAGCTCGGTGACGACGTCCAGCAACGTACGGGAGTCCGTTTCCCAGCCCCCGAAGCGCCGGGGGGTGAGAAGCCTGAAGAGCCCCGCGTCCCGGATCGCGTCGACGGTGCCGGAGCCGAGGCGCCGGTCGCGGTCGGCCCGCGGCGCGTCCTCCCACAGTCGGTCCCGCAGGGCCGCGGCCCGTGCGACGAGTTCGGCACGGGACGGCACGTCGTCCGGGGCGGCCGCGGCGGACGGGCTCTGGGTTGCCATGGTCATGGGCAGGTGTCTCCTGTCGGACTGAGGGGCCGGCCGACGGCGGAACGGCGCGAGCCGCCGGGCCGGCCGGCAGGACGGGACGGGCCGGGCGCTGTCCGGCGCGGCCGGGGCGGACCGTCGGGACGACGGAGGCGGGGCCGCGGCCGCCCGTGGGAGGCCGGCCACCGTGCGGCACGCCGTGACGGCGGCGGTACGGTGCGCCCGGCCGGAGCGGTGACGTCACGCGGGCAGGGCGCGAGGACGTTCATCTCCCACTTCCCCCGTTGGTCCCCGTTTTCAAGCCGAAGGTCCGTCCAGGGACCTAGGCCGATGGTTCGAGCTTCCCCTACCGACGGGCGGAGTTCCAATACGAACGACGTATGGGAGGCATAGGAAAATCGAATCGCCGCACCGGGTCCTGCCGTATGGTACGAGGCTGTCGTACGTGCGCCACGGAGCATTCACGTAAAGGTCCCGAACGCGTGGGTCCGACCGTGGAGTTGGGGATGATTTGACCCGACGAATGGTGAAGTGACTCAGCGGAACGGCCGATTCGAATGGCGGTGCCATCCGTACGGCCCAAATACGCCCTGGGCGTTGCAAGTCAAGCCCCCAGCGTGTCAAATGGTCTCCATGTGGCGCGCCTTGATATCCATTGCCTGGCGCCGCCGAGTGGGTCAGAATCGACCGAGCCGCCGGACCCGGCAGGGCCGGCGGACCAGGTGTATTCAGCAGGGGGCGGCACCCGTGGTCCGGCTACGCGGAAGCCTGCTCCCGAACGGGGGATCGGCATGAACACCACTTTGTGTCCATTTTCGCCCGCACCGCCCAGCGGGGCGGTTCCATGCCCTCGCCCGGTGACCGGGCGACGTGACGGCTAGACGAGCCGGCTGACACGGGCCGGCTGACACGGGCCGGTCCGGGCGCCGTCGCCGTGCCGCCCGAGGGAACGGCGGAGTGCGCGGCACCGGCGGTCCTTCGCGCGGCCACACCGCTCCCGGCGAGCCCGACGGCCTCCGCGTGATCCGTCCGCCTGCCCGCCCTGCTCCGGACCGCATCACCCGCCGGCGCGTACGGGGCGCCGGCACGGCCGCCGTTCCGTGCCGAGTGGCGGGCCGGTGCGAAGAGACGCCATGTGCCCCGGCGTCAGGGCGACGGAAAGCGGAATTCCCAAACCCGTACTCCCGTACTCCATCCGACATCCACGGAGGAAATCCCATGTCCGAGCCTGTGCGGTCGCGAGGATTCACCGACGACGCCGAGCTGCGGCGGATCAATCGCGCCACGGTCGAGAAGTACATGAACACCAAGGGTCAGGACCGGCTGAAGCGGCACGAGCTTTTCACCGAGAACGGCGGCGGCGGTCTGTGGACCACCGACACCGGCGCCCCGATCACCATCAACGGCCGTGACCGCCTCGCCGAGCACGCCGTCTGGTCCCTCCGGTGCTTCCCCGACTGGGAGTGGTACAACATCAAGATATTCGAGACCGACGACCCCGATCACTTCTGGGTCGAGTGCGACGGGCACGGGAAGATCCGGTTCGAGGGATACCCCGAGGGTTACTACGAGAACCACTTCCTGCACTCCTTCGAGCTGGAGAACGGGAAGATCAAACAGAACCGCGAGTTCATGAACCCGTTCGAGCAGCTTCGCGCCCTGGGCATTCCGGTCCCGGAGATCAAGCGCGAGGGCATCCCCACCTGACGCCCCCACCCGGCGTCCCGCGGCCGGAGCCGGCCCGGGCCGGCCGGCCGCCACCCCCCTCAACCCGATCCACCGCTCCCACCGCCGGATTGGAGTTCGAGTACGTGATCAAGAACGACGTCTTGGAAGACATACGGACGCGCGACGCCCGGCAGCAGCCCGCATGGACCGATCCTCTCCAGGTCAGCCGGGTACGGGAGGCCCTGGCCGCCCGCCCGCCCCTGGTCCGGGCCGCCGACGTCGCCACCCTGCGCGGGTACCTGGCCCAGGCCGCTGCCGGTCAGGCGCTGATCCTCCAGGCCGGCGACTGCGCCGAGGACCCCCAAGAGTGCACCGCCTTCCACGTCGCCCGCAAGGCGGCCCTGCTGGACCTCCTCGCGGGCGCCCTGCGCCTGGCCGCCCACAAGCCCGTCATCCGCGTCGGACGCATCGCCGGCCAGTTCGCCAAGCCGCGCTCCAGGCCCACCGAGATCGTCGAAGGCGTCGAACTCCCCGTGTTCCGCGGCCACATGGTCAACGGACCCGAAGCCGATGCCGACAGCAGGTGGCCCGACCCGCTGCGCATCCTCACCGGCCACATGGCCGCCGGCGACATCGTGGAGCACCTGGGCTGGCGCGAGCGCGCCGCCGGCCGCGACGTCATCGAGCCGGTCGTCTGGACCAGCCACGAGGCACTGCTGCTCGACTACGAGGTGCCGATGCTGCGCACCGACGACCAGGACAGGCTCTACCTGGGCTCCACCCACTTCCCCTGGATCGGCGAGCGCACCCGGCAGGTGGAGGGCGCCCACGTCGCGCTGCTCGCGGAAGTGGGCAACCCGGTGGCCTGCAAGGTCGGCCCCGCCATGACCCCGGAGGAACTCCTCGCCCTCTGCGAGCGGCTCGACCCCTGCCGCGAGCCCGGCCGGCTCACCCTCATCGCCCGGATGGGCGCCGACCACGTCACCGAGCGGCTGCCCGCCCTGGTCGGGGCCGTCCGGGCCGCAGGCCATCCGGTGATCTGGCTGACCGATCCCATGCACGGCAACACCGTCCCCGCGCCCGGCGGTCGCAAGACCCGCCTCGTGCGGACCGTCGCCCTGGAGGTCGCGCGCTTCCTGGAGGCCGTCACCGACGCCGGCGGCACCGCCGGCGGACTGCACCTGGAGACCACCCCCGACGACGTGACCGAGTGCGCCGCCGACGAGTCCGGCCTGGCCGGCGTCGGCGAGCGGTACACGTCCTGCTGCGACCCGCGGCTCAACCCGTGGCAGGCCGTCAGTGTCGTCTCCTCCTGGACGGCCGCCTGACGCGCCGGCCCGACGGGCTCGTACCCACGTGACGCCGAAGCGCGTCGGCGCGCTCCGGACCACAGCAAGGAACTCGAAAGCAGGGTCATGTCCGGCATACCACCGATCAGTCCGTATCCGCTGCCCACCGCGGGCGACCTGCCCCCCGACACCATCGACTGGATCCCCGACGCCGACCGCGCCGTCCTCCTCGTCCACGACATGCAGCGCTACTTCCTCAAGCCGTTCCCGGAGAGCGTCCGCGCACCGCTGGTCCGCAACGCCGCCGCGCTGCGCGACCGTTGCGCCGCCCGCGGCGTTCCGGTCGCCTACACGGCCCAGCCGGGCGGGATGACCGACGAACAGCGGGGCCTGCTCAAGGACTTCTGGGGCCCCGGCATGCGCCCGGAGCCCGCCGACCGGCTCGTGGTGGACGAACTGGCGCCGGCCGACGGCGACTGGGAGTTCACCAAGTGGCGCTACAGCGCCTTCTTCCGGTCCGACCTGCGGGAGAGGATGCGCGCCAGCGGCCGTGACCAACTGATCCTCTGCGGCGTCTACGCCCACGTCGGCGTGCTGATGACCGCGGTCGACGCGTACACCCGTGACATCCGGGCGTTCCTCGTCGCCGACGCCGTGGCGGACTTCTCCGAGGAGTACCACCGAATGGCCCTGCGGTACGCGGCCGAGCGCTGCGCCCGGGTCGTCACCGTGAAGGAGGTCTTCGCATGAGCGCCCGTCCCGCCACCGGTGATCTTCTCGGCCGCGTGCTCGGCACGGCCGGCCCGCGCCCGGCGGCCTTCGCCCTGCTCCACCGCCCCGAGGCCGTCGGCGCCGACGTCCTGGACGTCCTGGTGGGCGAGGTGTCACATCCCGCCACCCTCGGCGAGATCCCGTTACCGGACGGTCCGGCCGGCGGGGGAGCCCGGCATGAGGTGCTCACCGTCGTCCCGTACCGGCAGATCGCCGAGCGCGGCTACCACTGCGCCGACGACGGGGCTCCGCTGATCGCGATGACGGTCACCGGCCAGGAGCGGGTACCCGTCGCCGAGCTCGACCGTTTCCCCCTCGTGCCGACCCGGCCGGCCGGCGGGCACTTCGACCTCGACGACGACGCGTACGCGGAGGTCGTCGCCCGGGTCGTCAAGGAGGTGATCGGTACCGGTGAGGGCGCCAACTTCGTGATGAAACGTTCCTTCATCGCGGACATCACCGACTACGGACCGCACAGCGCGCCGGCCTTCTTCCGCCGGCTGCTCCGGCGGGAATCGGGCGCCTACTGGACGTTCCTCGTGCACACCGGCGACCGCACCTTCGTCGGCGCCTCGCCCGAGCGGCACGTCAGCCTCGACCGCGGCACGGCCGTGATGAACCCCATCAGCGGCACCTACCGCTACCCGGCCTCGGGCCCCAGCCTGCCCGAGGTGATGGAGTTCCTCGCCGACCCGAAGGAGACCGACGAGCTCTACATGGTCGTGGACGAGGAACTGAAGATGATGGCCCGCGTCTGCGAGTCGGGCGGCCGGGTGGTCGGCCCGTACCTCAAGGAGATGGCCCGCCTCGCCCACACCGAGTACTTCATCGAGGGGCACACCACCCGCGACGTCCGCGAGATCCTGCGCGAGACCATGTTCGCCCCCACCGTCACCGGCAGCCCGCTGGAGAGCGCCTGCCGTGTCATCGACCGGTACGAGCCCGCCGGACGCGGCTACTACAGCGGCGTCGTGGCCCTCATCGGCCGGGACGAGGACGGCGGCCGGGCGATGGATTCGGCCATTCTCATCCGCACCGCGGAGATCGACGCCACCGGCCGCGTCACCATCGGCGTCGGCGCCACCATCGTGCGCCACTCCGACCCGGCCTCCGAGGCCGCCGAGACCCGGGCCAAGGCCGCCGGCCTCGTCGCCGCCCTGGAATCCGGCGGCGACCGGCGGCTGGGCAGCCATCCCGCGGTCAAGGCCGCCCTGGCCCGGCGCAACGAGACCATCGCGGACTTCTGGCTGCGCGACCTCGACGGCCGTTCGAGCACCCTGCCCGGACTCGACGGCCGCCGGGTGCTGGTGGTGGACGCGGAGGACACCTTCACCTCCATGATCGACCACCAACTGCGGTCGCTGGGTCTTGAGGTGGAGGTCCGCCGGTACGACGAGGCGTACTCCTTCGACGGCCACGACCTGATCGTGATGGGCCCCGGCCCCGGCGACCCCCGGGAGACCGACCGGCCCAAGATGGCCCACCTGCACGCCGCGGTGCGCACCCTGCTCGCCCAACGCCGCCCGTTCCTGGCCGTCTGCCTCAGCCACCAGGTGCTCGGCCTCCGACTGGGCTTCGGACTGTGCCGGCGCGAGGTGCCCAACCAGGGGGTGCAGAAACAGATCGACCTGTTCGGCCGCACCGAACACGTCGGCTTCTACAACACCTTCGCCGCCCACAGCGACCGCGACGAGGTCGAGGTGGACGGCGTGGGCACCGTCCGGGTCAGCCGCGACCCGGACACCGGCGAGGTGCACGCCCTGCGCGGTCCGCACTTCGCCTCCATGCAGTTCCACGCCGAGTCGGTGCTCACCCAGGACGGACCGCGGATCGTCGCCACCGCGGTGCGGCAGGTCCTGGGCGTCCTGGAGACCGAGGCCGTCGGCTGAGCCGGCCGCGGCACGGTCCACCGGTCCGCGCCCCGGCGGCGCGGACCGCCGCCCCGGCGGTACGGCGCGGCCGGGCCGCCACCCTTGCGGCGGGGGATGGCGTGTCGTTCGGCCGTCACGCCCGCCGTTTTCGCCACGCCCGTCGTATTCGCCGCACCCGTCGTACTCGTCACGCCCGCCGTATCCGCCACGTCTGTCGTATTCGACGCACCCGTCGTACTTGCCGCACCTTCCGTATCCGCCACGCCCGTCGTACCAGCCCCACCCGTCGTACTTGCCTCACCCGCCGTACTTGCCGCACCCGTCACACCGTTCGCATCCGTCGGCCCGCCCCCCTCGCACCACTTGGAGCAGCACATGCCTTCCTACGTAGTCGTCGACGCCTTCGCGACGCAGCCGCTCAAGGGCAACCCGGTCGCCGTCTTCTTCGACAGTGACCACCTCTCCGCGGAGCGCATGCAGGGCATCGCCCGGGAGATGAACCTTTCCGAGACGACCTTCGTCCTGAAGCCCAAGCAGGACGGCGACCACCACGTCCGGGTCTTCACCCCCGTCAACGAACTGCCCTTCGCCGGGCACCCGTTGCTGGGCACCGCCGTGGCGCTCGGCCGCCGCACCGAGGCGGACAGGCTGCGGCTGGAGACGGCCATGGGCATCATCCCGTTCGAGCTGGAGCGGGAGGACGGCGAGGTGACCGCCGCGTGGATGCGGCAGCCCATCCCGACCTGGCAGCCCTTCGACCGCACGGAGGAACTCCTCGCCGCCCTGGGCGTCCGCGAGTCCGCGCTGCCGGTGGAGATCTACCGCAACGGCCCCCGGCACGTCCTCGTCGCCCTGGAGAGCGTCGAGGCGCTCTCCGCCCTCCACCCCGACCACCGGGCCCTCGGCGCCTTCGAGGACATGGCCGCCAACTGCTTCGCCGGTTCGGGCACCGCGTGGCGCAACCGGATGTTCTCGCCCGCCTACGGCGTCGTCGAGGACGCCGCGACCGGTTCCGCCGCCGGGCCGATCGCCATCCACCTGGCCCGCCACGGCCTGATCGAGTACGGGCGGCGCATCACCATCACCCAGGGCGTCGAGATGGGCCGCCCCTCGCCGATGCACGCGCTCGTCCACGGCACGGGCGACGCCGTCGAATCCGTCGAGGTCGGCGGCAACGGGGTCCTCGCCATCGAGGGCACGCTGCACGTGTGACCGGCCCGGTGCGCCGACCGAACGCCGTCCCTCACCGCTGGAGTCACTCATGAGCAACCTCGCGAGCACGAGGTCGGAATCCATGACCGGGAACATCGACGTCGGCTTCCCGGAGTTCGCCGACCCGCCGGCGGAGCCCTACGGCCTGCTGCGGGCCTGGATCGAGAACGCGAAGGAGAACGCGGTCCGGGAGCCCCTGGCGCTCGCCCTGGCCACCGCCGACGAACGCGGCCGCTCCTCCTCCCGGATCGTGGTCCTGGGCGCGGTGACCGACCGAGGACTCCACTTCACCTCCCACAGCACCAGCCGGAAGGGGCGCGAACTGGCCGTCAACCCCTGGGCGTCCGGCGTCCTGTACTGGCGCGAGACCAGCCGGCAGATCATCGTCGGCGGCCCGGTGCGGAAGCTGCCGGACGAGGAGGCCGATGCCCTCTGGCACGCCCGCCCGGTCTTCACCCACGCCATGTCCTCGGCCGCCCGCCAGAGCGCGCCGTTCGAGGACCACGCCCACGTCGAGGCGGTGCGCGCGGAGGCCCGGCGGCTCGCCGGGCTCGGCCGCCCGCTGCCGCGCCCCGCCTCGTACGCCGTCTACCGACTGGAGCCGGAACTCCTCGAGTTCTGGGCCAACGGCACCGACCGGCTCCACGAGCGGCTGCGCTACGACCGTTCGGCGGAGGGCTGGACCACCAGCCGCCTCCAGCCCTGAGCACCGGCCACCGAACGACCCTCTCCCGCCAGGTCCCCACCCGACTCCCGCCAGGCCCCCACCCGACTCCCGCGAGGATCCCATGAGCGACGACACCACGCCGGCCCCGGCCCTATCCGCCTTCACCAGCCACCTCGACCTGCGCGCCCGCAACCGGGAAGCGGTCGAGAAGTACCTGCGCACCGGTCCCGAGGCGCGCCTGGAGCGTCACACGCTCTACACGGAGGACGGCGAGACCGCCCTCTTCTACACCGACATCGGCCGCCCGATCGTGGTCAGGGGCAGGGACCGGCTGAAACGGCACGGCGAGCTCTCCCTGCGGGTGCTGCCCGACTGGCAGTGGACCGACGTGCGGATCTACGAGACGCAGGACCCCGACGTCATCTGGGTGGAGTGCGACGGGGAAGGGACGATCAGGTTCCCGGACTATCCCGAGGGGCACTACCGCAACCACTTCGTCCACGGGTTCACCCTGCGCGACGGGAAGATCAAGTCCAGCCGCGAGTACGCCAATCCGATCGAGCACATGCGGTCGCTGGGCATCGAGACGCCGCACATCAAGCGCGACTGGATCCAGGCGGACCACTGACCCGCGCCCGGCCGACGCCATCCCCCGACGCCACCGCCCGACGCCATCCCCGACGCCACCGACCGACGCCACCGCCCGACGATGCACCACCCGACACCGGAGGACCGCGAACCATGGCCACAGGCGCAGAGGCCCAGCGCGCTGCCGTCGACCTCATCACCGCAGCCTGGCGCACCCAGGCGGTGTTCGCGGCGGTCAGGATCGGCCTGCCCGACCTCGTCGCCGCGGGCGACACCGACGACGCCTCGCTCGCCCGGGCCACCGGGATGGACGAGGACGTGGTCCACCGCCTGATGCGGCTGCTCGTCCTGCTCGGCGTCTTCAGGAAGGACGACGGCTATGCCGTGACGGAGGTCGGCGACCTCCTGCGCGACCGCCCCGGCTCCCTGCGGGACATGTGCCTCCTGTACGGCGACGAGTTCTACGCGGCCTGGGGGCACGCCGAGGACGCGTTCCGCACCGGCGCGTCCGGCTTCGAGAAGGTCCACGGCCTGCCCCTCATCCCGTACCTGCGCGAGAATCCCGAGGCGGCGGACCGCTTCCAGCGCGCCCTGCGGGCGGGCAACTTCTACTTCGACTCCGTCCCCGAGGAAATCGACTTCTCGGCGGACCGGCACATCGTCGACATCGCGGGCGGCAGCGGCCAACTGCTCTCCACGGTACTCAGCGCCGTGCCGCGGGCCCGCGGCACGCTCGTGGACCTCGCCCACACCCTGCCGATCGCCCGGGCGCACTTCGAGCGGACCGTCGGCACGGAACGCGTGGACCTGGCGGCCGTCGACATGTTCTCCGGTGACCTGCCGGCCGGCGCCGACACCTATCTCCTCTCCCGGGTCCTGGGCGACTGGGAGGACGAGCCGTGTCTGCGCCTGCTGTCCAACCTCCGCACGGCGATGTCCGGACGGTCCCGTCTGATCGTCATCGAGCGGCTGACGCGCGACGACGGCACGGGCCTGCTGCCCGCCCTGTGGGATCTGCACCTGCACGTCCTGAACGGCGGCCGCCAGCGCACCCCGGACGCCACCCGGGCGCTGGCCCGGCGGGCCGGCCTGGACGTCGAGCGGAGCGTCCCCCTGCCCGGCGAGAACACGGCGCTGATCCTCAAGAAGCTCCCGGCCTGACCCCCATCGCAGATCGCGGCGCGGACCCGGCGCAGACCCCGGCGTTCCGCCCGACTTCCGTTCCGGACAGGAAACATGGCCATGACCCACTCTGCCGACGTCATCATCGCCGGTGGCGGCATCGGCGGCCTCACCGCCGCCCTCAGCCTGCACGCCGCCGGCATCGCACCCCTCGTCCTGGAGACCGCCCGGGAGATCAAGCCGCTCGGCGCGGGCATCAACCTCCAGCCCGCGGCCGTCCGCGAACTGGACGAACTGGACCTGCTCGACGAACTGGCCGCCCTCGGCGTCCCGGCCGAGCGGCACCTCTTCGCGGACGGCCGCGGCCGCACGCTGTTCACGGAGGCGCGGGGAACGCGGGCCGGCTACCACTGGCCGCAGTTTTCCGTGCACCGCGGCGAGCTCCAGACGATGCTGCGGGACGCGGTCGTCAAACGCATCGGCCCCGACGCCCTCCGCACCGGTGTCCGGGTCGCGGGCTTCGAACAGACCCCCGGGAGCGTCCGCGTCCATGCGCTGGACCGCGCCACGGGCACCGCGCTCGGCCTCTCCGCCGAAGCCCTGGTCGCCGCCGACGGCATCCACTCCACCGTCCGCGCCCTCCTCCACCCCGGCCAGGGCCCGCTCCGGTGGAACGGCGTGACCATGTGGCGCGGCATCACGGAGGCGGACGCGTTCGCTCCCGGCAACACGGTCGTCATCGCCGCCGACGCGAAGAACACCCAGTTCGTCGCCTACCAGATATCCCGCGACGCCCTCGACCGCGGCCGCACGCTGATCAACTGGGTCTGCCTGGTCCCTACCGGCGAGCCGGGGCCCCTCGCCGCCGGCGTCGACTGGAACGCCCCCGGCACGCTCGACGACATCGTGCCGCACTACGCCGACTGGCACCTCGACTGGGCGGACCTGCCCACGCTCCTCGCCGGCAGCGAACGGATCCTCGCCTACCCCATGGTCGACCGGGACCCCCTCCCCTCCTGGGGCGAGGGCCGGGTCACCCTCCTCGGCGACGCCGCCCACCCCGGCTACCCGTCCGGCGCCAACGGCGGCACCCAGGCCGTCATCGACGCCCGCGTCCTGGCCTATCACCTGGCCGTGGCCCCCGACGTCAGCACGGCCCTCTCGGCCTACGAGTCGGAACGCCGCGAGGCCACCTCCGCCATCGTGCTCGCCAACCGCGAGATGGACCGCGTCGGACGCAACCGGTCCGCCGCCCCCGGCACCCCGTCGGGCGAGTCCATCGACAAGGTCACGGACTCCTACCGCAAAGCGGTGGGCGAGGCGGAGAAGCTGAACTCCCGCCCCTCGCTGACACCACCGGGAACCGTGCGCGGCTGACGGGAGGCGGCGGGACACACGTCCCGGCGGCCGGGGCGCAGCCGGGCTGACGCCCGTGTGCACAGGGGGCGTACCGGGACGTGACACCGGACACGTGACACCGGACCGGACGGGCGGGGGAGTTCCGGTGGAACGCCCCTGGCCCGCACGGTCCGTGCGGGGGGTCGGGGGTCGGGCCCCCCGCCGTCCCTGCCGGCCCGACGCCGGGACGGCAGGCTTCCGTCCGGGCCCTGGAGGGCCGATTCCGGTGCGGGGCCCGGAAGGGAGGGCACTCTCAACGGGCTGAGCCTGTCGTCCCCGGACACGGACGCCCGGCGTACGGCCCGTCGTCCCCGGGCGCGGGCGGCCGGCATACGGCCCGTCGTCCCCGGGCACGGGCGCCTGGCATACGGCCCGTCATCCCGGGCGGCCCGGCCGCGCTCGCTCAGCGAGCCGCCGCCCCGCCGCCTCCGCCGTCCCCGCCCCCGGCGATCAGCGCCTCAGCGCCGTCCAACGCCCTCGCCACGGTGAACGCGTAGAAGTCCGCCGCCAGTTCGCGCGGCGGGCGGGGGTCGGCGGCCCGGCGCAGGACGTCGTCGCCCGCCGCCGCCAGGCCCGGCCGGTCTGCCGCGTCGTGGTAGGCGCCCAGCACCTTTGTCATCCGGTCCCGGCCGCCCGGGTCGGCCTCTTCCTCGTCCTCCGTGGCGACCAGCATGAACGCGCTGTTGAGCAGGTACCGGTAGACGAGGGTGGCGTCCCGGCCGAAACCCGCCCGCAGCAGGGCTCCCACCCCGCGGTCGACGGCGGGCAGGGCCGAGGGAACCGTGGGCCCCAGCCGTACCAGGCGCCGCGCCGTCCCCGGATGCCGGCGCAGCACCAGCCGGCCCTGGATCAGGAACTCCTCGAACCACGCACGCCATTCGAGGTCCCCGTCGGGGAGCGGCATCCCGGCGACGACACGGTCCGTCACCATCTCCACGACGGCCTCGCGGTCCCCGACGTGGTGGTAGACGACCCCGGGGTAGACGCCCAGCGCGCCGGAGAGCTGCCGGACCGACCAGCCTTCCAGGCCGTGTTCCCTGGTCAGGTCGAGGGCCGCGGCGATCACTTTCCCGGCGGTGATGGGCGGGAGCCCGGCCGCGGTCCGGGAGCGTGATCGCGCGGGGTGAGCAGTCATGCCGGGCACTTTAACGCAGCGTCGTGAAGGGGTCCGCGGTCGGCCCTGAGGGCTCGTGCGGCACGTCCAGTGTCCCAACCCCCTGCTTCCCTCCGGCGCTTGACTTCCCGGCCCGGCAGCGGGGTAAGGTCCGCCTAACTTCTTGAACACCGTCCAACAGGGGTGTCGATGACCGCGCACTGTGCCGCACTGAGAACCCTGCTCCGCCCTGTCCGACGGCGCCTGGCCGCGGCCGTCGCCCTGCAAGCGGTCTCGGCGGCGGCCGGCGTCGTGCCCTTCGTCGCGGTCGCCGAACTGGGCCGGGTGCTGCTCGACGGCGACGGCGTCGACCACGGACGCGCCTGGACCGTCACCTGGCTCGGCGTGGCCGGCCTGCTGGTGCGGCTGTTCCTGCTGGTGGGCGCGGGCGGGATCACCCACCTCGCCGACAACGACCTGCAACTCCACATCCGCCGCCGCCTGGTGGACCGCCTCGGCCGGCTCCCGCTCGGCTGGTTCACGGACCGCGCCTCCGGCACCGTGAAGAAGACGCTGCAGGACGACGTCACCGCCATGCACCACCTGGTGGCCCACTCCCTGCTCGAACTCACCGCCGCCGTCGTGGTGCCGGTGATCTCGCTGGCCTACCTCTTCACCGTCGACTGGCGGATGACCCTGGTGACGATCGCCCCTCTGGTCATCGGCCTGACGGCCTACCTGTGGACCATGGCCGGGATGAAGGGCCGGCTCACCGCCTTCGACGAGGCGATGGGCCGGATCAACGCCGCCGCCGTCGAGTTCGTCCAGGGCATCGCCGTGGTCAAGACCTTCGGCCGGACCCGGCGCGCCCACCGGCGCTTCGCCGAGGCCGCCGACGGATTCGGGTCCTTCTTCCTGCGCTGGGTGTCCTCGACGGTCCGCCCCAGGGCGGTCTCCGAGATCCTGCTCTCACCCGTCGTCGTCCTCCTGGCCGTCCTCCTCGGCGGCACGTGCTTCGTCACGGACGGCAGCCTCGACGCCGTCGACCTGCTGCCGTTCGCCCTGCTCGGCGTCGGCCTCACCGCGCCGGTGCTCGCCCTCAGTTACGCCACCTACGAGCTGCGCACCGCCCGGACGGCCGCCGAGCGCGTCACCGAACTGCTGGAGACCCCCGAACTGCCGGTCCCCGAGCGGCCGGCGGTGCCGTCCGGCCACCGCGTCGAGTTCGACGCCGTCCGCTTCTCCTACGGCGGCGAAGACGGCGGGAACGAGGTGCTCAAGGGCATCGACCTCACCCTGGAACCCGGCACGGTGACCGCCCTGGTCGGCGCCTCCGGCTCCGGCAAGTCCACCCTGGCCTCGCTGCTGCCCCGCTTCCGGGACGTCACCGGCGGCGCCGTCCGGCTCGGCGGCGTCGACCTGCGCGACGTCGCGCCCGAGGAGCTCCACCGGCGGATCGCCTTCGTCTTCCAGGACGTCCGGCTGCTGCGCGACACCGTGTCCGCCAACATCGCCCTCGCCCGCCCCGACGCCGGCCCGGCCGAGGTCGAGCGGGCGGCGCGCGCCGCCTTCGTCCACGACCGGATCGCCCGGCTGCCACGCGGCTACGCCTCCGTGGTCGGCGAGGACGCCCGGTTCTCCGGCGGCGAGGCGCAACGGGTCTCGATCGCCCGGGCGCTGCTGGCCGACACCCCGGTGATCGTGCTGGACGAGGCCACAGTGTTCGCCGACCCCGAGTCCGAGGCGGCCGTCCAGGACGCGCTGGCCGAACTGACGCGCGGCAAGACCGTGTTGGTGATCGCCCACCGGCTGTCCACCATCGCCGGCGCCGACCGCATCGTCGTCCTCGACGGCGGCCGGATCGCCGAACAGGGCACGCACGACCGACTGGTCGCCGCCGGCGGCCTGTACGCCCGCATGTGGCGGGCACACGAGGCGACGGCCGAACGGCGGCCGGACGCCGCCCGCGCGGCCACGACCCGAAGGGAGGAACCCGCCCGATGATCCGCCGGCTTCTCACCGTCGCAGGCCCCGACCAGCGGCCCGTCCTCCGCCGCATGCTGCTCGCGCTGTGTACCGCCGCCGTCCTCCAGGGCGTCGCCTTCGCCCTGCTCGTCCCCGTGCTGCGGGAACTGCTCGGCGACCACCCGGACCGGGCCTGGCCGTGGCTGTGGACGCTGCTCGGCACGTCCGTCGCCTACGGGATCGCCCACTACGCCGCCCTGCTCACCGGCTACCAGGCCGGCGCCACCCTGTCCCGCGGCCTCCACCACCGCGTCGGGGACCACGTCTCCGGCCTGCCGCTGGGCTGGTTCGGGCCCGAACAGGTCGGCAGGCTGGGCCAGCTCGTCACCCAGAACGTCATGGACATCATGGGCGTACCGGCCCACCTGCTGCGCCCGCTGGTCACCGGGTTCGTCACCCCGGCCACGGTCGTCGCCCTGATGTTCGTCTTCGACTGGCGCCTCGCCCTGGCCGCCGCCCTCACCGTCCCGTTCATCGCCCTCGTCTACCGCTGGAGCGCGAACCTCGCCCGGCGGGCCGACGCCCTCCGGGACGAGGCCCGCTCCGAAGCCGCCAACCGGATCGTCGAGTTCGTCCAGCACCAGCCCGTCCTGCGGGTGTTCGGGCGCGGGCCCGCCGGGCGGCGTGCGCTGGGCGCCGCCCTGGAGAACCAGCGCGACCTGGGGCGCAAGGTGCTGGTCACGGGAGTGCCGGGGATCGTCGGCTTCACCCTGGTGATCCAGGCGGCGTTCACCGTCGTCACCGTCGTGGGCACGTACCTAGCCCTCGGCGGTGAGCTCGCAGTGCCCGAGCTGCTGGCGCTGCTGGTGCTGGCGGCCCGGTTCGTGGAGCCCCTGTCCGAGGCGGCGACCCTGGGATCCAGCCTGCGCATGGCGCGCGACGCGCTGGAGAAGGTGGAGGAACTGCTGAGGGTTCCGGCCCTCCCCGAACCGGCCGTACCCGCCACGCCACGGGACTCCGGCATCGAGCTCGCGGGGGTGGAGTTCGGCTACGACGGCCGCCCGGTCCTCTCCGACGTGTCCTTCACGGTGCCGCCGCGCACCATGACCGCCCTCGTGGGCCCGTCCGGCTCCGGCAAGACCACGGTCACCCGGCTGATCGCCCGTTTCTGGGACGTCGACGCGGGTGCCGTGCGGATCGGCGGCGCCGACGTCCGCGACCTGACCACCGAGGACCTGATGTCCCGGATCTCCATGGTCTTCCAGGACGTCTACCTCTTCGAGGGCACCATCGAGGACAACATCCGCGTCGGCCGCCCGGACGCCACCCCGGCCGAGGTCCGCGAGGCGGCCCGGCTCGCCCACGTCGACGAGATCGCGGCCCGGCTCCCCCACCACTGGGACACCAGGGTCGGCGAGGGCGGAACGGCCCTCTCCGGCGGCGAACGGCAGCGGGTGTCCATCGCCCGCGCCCTGCTGAAGGACTCCGACATCGTCCTCCTCGACGAGGCCACCGCCGCCCTCGACCCGGAGAACGAACACGCCGTACAAGCCGCCCTCGCCGCGCTCACCGCCGACCGGACGCTGCTCGTCATCGCCCACCGGATGCCCACCGTCATGGCCGCCGACCAGATCGTCGTCCTCGACGGGGGTTGGATCGCCGAACGCGGCACACACGACGAACTGGTCGTGCGGGGCGGCCGGTACGCGGCCTTCTGGTCCGAGCGGAACCGGGCCGGCGGCTGGCGGCTGGGCGGAGGCGGGGGAGGTGGGGGAGGCAGAGGAGGCGGGGGAGGCGGAGGCGAGGGAGGCGGGGTGGCGGATGCCGCCGGAACACCGGAGCCGCCAGCCGGGGACCTTGCCGGCCGGGCCGATCCGCTGACGGCGCCGGGGTGAGGGCGCCCGGGCTGAGGGCGCCCGGGTGAGGGCGCTCCGGTGACGGGGTTTCGCGGGCGGGGTTCCGCTGACCGGGGCCGTCGGATGGGGCCGTCGACTGGGGCCGTCGACTGGGGCCCGTCGCCCGGGCGTCGCTGACGGGGTCCCGCTGACGGGTCCCGCTGAGCGTGCGTCGCCGATCAAGCGGGGTCCCCGACCCGGCCCCTGCCCCCGGCTCCTGCCTCCCACCCCTGCCCCCGGTCCCTGCCTCCCACCCCTGCCCACATCCGCGTACCCGCCGAGGAGAGGCGCGTTCCTACGTCCCCGCGGACCCGTGCCGCCCACGGATCCGCTCCCATCACCTGCTCTGGAGACAGCACGTCATGCGCAAGTGGTTGCCCCTGCTGGCCATTTCCCTGAGTACGTTCATGCTGCTGGTCGATGTCACCATCGTCAGCGTCGCGGTGCCCGCCATGGCGAGCGGCCTGGGTTCGTCGTTCGCCTCCCTGCAATGGACCGTCGACATCTATGTGCTGGTGCTGGCCGCCCTGTTGATGGCGGCGGGTTCGGCATCGGACCGCATCGGCCGCCGCAAGGTGTTCCTGGCCGGCCTCGGCGTCTTCGCCGTGGCCTCCCTCCTCTGCGGCGTCGCCCCCGACTCCGGGACGCTGATCGCCGCGCGCGGCGTACAGGGCGTCGGGGCCGCCGCCATGTTCGCCACCAACGCCGCGCTGCTCGGCGCGACGTACGGGGGCCGGGACCGGGGTGTCGCGTTCGGCATCTGGGGCGCGGTCAACGGCGCCGCCGCCGCGCTCGGCCCGGTGCTGGGCGGCCTGCTCACCGAGCACGTGAGCTGGCGGGCCATCTTCCTGGTCAACCTGCCGGTCGCCGCCCTCGCCGTGGTCGTCGGCAGGAAGGCGCTGACCGAGTCCCGCACCCCGCGGGCCGGCCGGATCGACCTCCCCGGCACGCTGGCCTTCACCCTCTCCGTCACCCTGCTCGTCTACGGCCTCATCCGGGCCGGTGACGACGGGTGGGGCGACGAGGTCGTGATCGGCGTGTTCGTCGGAGCGGTACTGGCGCTGGGCCGGTTCGTCCTGCTGGAACGCGGACGGCCAAACGCGATGCTGGACCTGTCGCTGTTCCGCCGCGTCTCCTTCTCCGCCCTCATGATCGGCGCCCTGGTGCTGAACGCGGCGGCCTTCGCCAACCTCGTCTACGTCTCGGTCTGGGCGCAGTCCATCCTGGGGATGGAGCCGGTCGAGGCCGGTCTGGCGCTGACGCCGCTCAGCGCGGTGACCTTCGTGGTCTCCGGCGCGGCGGGCCGCGCCCTGGCGAACATGGCCCCGCGGATCTCCATCGGCGGCGGTCTGCTGCTCGTCGGCACCGGCAGCCTGCTCGACATGCTCCTGGCCGCCGGCTCCGACTGGACGGTGCTGCTGCCCGGCCTGATCGTCACCGGTCTCGGCGTCGGCATGGCCACCCCCGTCCTGGCCTCCGCCGCGCTCCAGGCGGCACCGCCGGAGAAGGCGGGCATGTCCAGCGGTGCCATGAACACCTTCCGGCAGCTCGGCTTCGCCCTCGGCATCCCGGTGTTCGGCACCGTCCTCACCGACCGCGCCAAGGCCGTGCTCTCCGACAGCGGCCACTTCCGGGACGCGGGCGCCGCGGCCAAGGACCTCACCGGCGGCAAGTCCGGCGAACTCGTCGCCCAGGCGCCCGCCCAGACGAGGGACGCCGTGGAACACGTGCTGAGGGAGGCATTCGCGGCCGGCTTCGACCGCGTCTTCCTGGTGGGCGGCATCATGGCGCTGGTGACCGGCGCCGCGGTCGTCGCGCTCGTACGCAGGCCTCCTGCGGCGGAGCCGGCGAGCACTGCGAACGCTGCGAGCGCAGCGGAGGCCGTGGGGGCTGCGGGGGTTTCAGGGGTTTCAGGGGTGGAGGCAGACGCGGCGGGTGCGGCCGGTGGGACGGCCGCGAGCTTGCCGGCGCGGACCGCCGAGTGAAGGCCTGAGCGTGCGGGTGCGCTCTCGGTCCGGTGGAGCGGCGGGGTGAGTGTGGCAGTGGTGTCGCGTGCGAGGGGTGTGGCGGGCGGTGAGTCCCGGTTATGACCAGCCGACTTATGGCCAGCCGATACTTCGTGCCCGTCGGCGACGGCGTCCCGCTCCCCGGCGCCATCGCCGGGCTCGGGTGGGCCACCACGCGGCGGAGGGACGACGGACCGCGCGGGCTGCGTTGACGACGGCCGTCGGGGGATTGCGCGGCAACGTGGAGATCGGCAGCCTGGGGACGGCAAGGAGGCGGGTTCCGCTCGCCGTTGCCCGACCGGCGCTGCCCCCCGACGGGCGTCCGCCGGAGAGCTCGCGGGGGCTCACCGGCGCGGTGGGCGGCGGCACCGAGGCCGTCGTCGGCGAGCGGCTCGGGGGAGAGGACGGGCCGGGAGCGCTCGGCTCCTGACACGTCCCGGGCCGTCCGGTGAAGGAGACGCCGAGATGAGGTGCTCGTACGGACGAGGACGGCACCGCTCTCGTCACTGGCACTGCCCTCGTCACTGGCACTGCCCTCGTCACTGGTACCGCTCTCGTCGTCGGCACCGCTCCCGTTACCGGCACCGTTCTCGTCACCGATGACGGTGTCGACGCCGGCCGGGCTTCCGTCCCCTGGCCGCGCCGTACGCGTCGCGGTGCGCTGCCTCCCGCCGGCGCGGGACGCCAACGCCAACGCCGCACCGACACCGGGGCGCCCGTGGCATCCCGGTCACGAGTCCCGTATCGCCTTGCCGTGCAAGCCGCCGGTTCCCAGCCGGGGGGAGGGGGGGGAGGGGGCCGGCGCGGCCGGACGATCACCCGGGCGTTCATCACCGGCACCACCGACGTCACCGGCACCACCGGCACCACCGCACCACCGGCGTGCCCGACAGCGTCACCGACGTGCCCCCGCGCCGCCGACGCCGGGACCGCACTCGGCGACCTGAACACCACCACCGTCACCCCCGCACGTCACCCCACCCCATCCCACCCCACCGCTCACACGAGAGGACGCACCATGGCCATCCCGGCGATACCCCCGTACCCCATGCCGGCCGCCGACTCCCTCCCGGAGAACACCGCGGACTGGAGGATCGACCCGCGCCGCGCGACGCTGCTCGTCCACGACATGCAGAACTACTTCGTCCGCCCGTTCCCGGCGGGCCAGTCGCCGACCACCGAGCTGGTCGCCAACATCGCGGCGCTGCGCGAGCGTTGGGCGGCCGTCGGCGCGCCCGTGGTCTACACGGCGCAGCCCGGCGGGATGACGGACGAGCAGCGGGGCCTGCTCAAGGACATCTGGGGCGCCGGGATGCCGGCGGGGGAGGAGCACCGGGCGGTCGTCCCCGAGGTGGCGCCCCGGGACGGGGACGTCGTCCTCACCAAGTGGCGGCCCTCGGCGTTCTGCCGCACCGGGTTGTCGGAGCTGATGCGCCGCCAGGGCCGCGACCAGCTCGTCATCTGCGGTGTCTACGCGCACGTCGGCATCCTGATGTCCGCCCACGAGGCGTTCTCGAACGACATCGAGACCTTCGTCGTCGCCGACGCGGTCGCCGATTTCACGGCGGAGTACCACCGGATGACCCTGGAGTACGTGGCCATACGATGTGCGGTCACCCTGCCCACCGCCGCCGCGCTGGCCGCCGTCGCCTCCGGTCCGAGCGCCTGACGGAACCGTGGGTGTCGCGGGGCGGGGCGGGGCGAAGTCAAGGGGATGGGATAAGAGCTCCTAACGCAATGAGGGTGGCCGTGTCCTTGGGCCGGGTGAGACGGTTGCTTGGGTATGAGGAAGCGTGATCCTCAACCCTGGGTGGTTGACGATGGGTTGTGGGAACGAGTCGAGACGCTGCTGCCCGTGCGGCAGCGGCGGCATCGCTACCCGGGCCGGAAGGCGCTGGATGACCGCAAGGTGCTGTGTGGGATTCTGTTCGTTCTCTACACCGGCATCCGCTGGGAGTGGCTGCCCCCTGAGCTGGGCTTTGGTTCGGGGATGACGTGCTGGCGCCGCTTGCGGGACTGGAACAACGCCGGTGTTTGGCAGCGGCTGCACGAGGTACTGCTGGCCGAGCCGCGGGCGGCTGACCGTCTGGACCTGTCCCGGGCGGTGATCCACAGCTCCCACATCCGGGCGCTCAAGGGCGGCCCAAAACCGGCCGGAGCCCGGTCGACCGAGGCCGACCGGGCTCCAAACACCATGTGATCTGCGATGCGAGTGGCGTCCCACTGGCCGTGACACTTACGGGCGGCAATCGCAACGACATCACCCAGCTCATGCCGTTGCTGAGGGCCATCCCCCCGATCCGAGGCAAACGGGGCCGGCCACTGCAACGGGCAGCCCAGCTCCTGGCCGACCGCGGTTACGACCATGACTGCTACCGCCGTCAAGTCCGGGCACGAGGCAAGCCCGTGATTGCCCGCAGGGGCATGGAGCACGGCTCCGGCCTGGGCGCCAAGCGGTGGGTGGTGGAACAGGCCATCGCTCTCCTGCACGGCTTTCGCCGTCTGCGCATCCGATGGGAGATCCGCGACGACATCCATGAAGCACTCATGCGAATCGGTTGCGCGCTGATCTGCTGGCGCCGCCTGCGAACCGCATTGCGTTAGGAGCTCTAAGCCGCGAGGCCGGGGGAGTCGCGGGACCGGGGGATCGGGGGGAGGACACGTCCGGCCCGAGGACCCCGAGAACCCGGAGGACCCCGAGGGCCCCGAGGACGCGTACGAGCGTCGGCATGGTCTGTGCCCATGGGTTCGGGATTGCGTGGATGTGCGCATCCGAAGATCCGTACGCGAGTGGAGGCGAGTGGAGGGGTGAGAGCTCATGACCGGTGACCGGCGAGGACCCGAGGCGCGGACCGCCTGCGGCACGGTGCGAGGCGTACGACAGGGGGCGGTGGCCGCGTTCCTGGGCGTGCCGTACGCGGCGCCGCCCGTGGGACCGGCGCGGTTCGCCCCGCCGGGGCCCGTCGTCCCCTGGCGCGGGGTACGGGACGCCGTCGCCCCCGGGCCGATCGCGCCGCAACCGCCGTCCCGGCTGGAGCGGGTGATGGGCGCGGCACCGTTCGCGCGTATGGCTCAGGACGAGGACTGCCTGACCGTCGACGTCTGGACGCCGGGCGTCGACGACGCGGCCCGGCCCGTGCTGGTGTTCCTGCACGGCGGCGGCTTCACCAGCGGGGGCGGCGGGCTGAGCTGGTACTCCGGGAGGGGGCTCGCCGAGCGCGGGGACATCGTCGTGGTGACCGTCACCTACCGCCTCGGCGCGCTGGGCTTCGCCCGGCTCGGCGATGTCCTCCCGGACGCGGGCCCCGGCAACCAGGGCCTGCTCGACCAGCTCCAGGCGCTGCGCTGGGTACGCGACAACATCGCCGCGTTCGGCGGCGACCCGGGCCGGGTGACCGTCGCCGGACAGTCCGCCGGCGCCGACTCCATCGTGGCCCTGCTCTCCGGGACGGAGGCGCGGGGCCTCTTCCGGGGGGCGGTGCTGCAGAGTTACCCCGGCGGGATGCTGCCGCAGTCTCCGGAGGAGGCGGCCGCGCGGGGCGCCCTGCTGCTGGACTGCCTGGGCGCGCCGCCCGATGCCTCGGCCGTTCCGGTCGGCCGCGCCGCGCGGGACCATGGCGCCGCCCGGGCCGGCCATGCCGCTTCGGCGGACCCAGCCGCTCGGGCCGGTCATGCCGCCGCTTCGACGGGCCCCGCCGCCCGGGGGAACCGCGCCGTTGCGGCCGGCCTCGCCGCCGACCTACGCACACGGCCCGTCGCCGACATCCTCGCCGCCCAGGACGCCGTCGTCCGCCGCCTCCCGCCCGGCTTCCTGGACGTCACCCCCGCCTTCCAGCTCGTGGCGGACGGACGCGTGGTCGCCCCCGACCCCGTCGCGGCCGTCGGTGCCGCCGCCGCGCACGGCGTCCGGCTGCTGATCGGTACCACCCGCGACGAGGGCGCCGCCTTCTTCCCGCCCGGTTCGCCACTGCCGGCCGGGACGGGCCCGGAGGACTTCGCCCGGACCTCCGCACGCTGGTTCGGCGACGCCGGCCGATTCCCGGAGTGGGCGGACCTCACGCCCGCCGAGCGGGCGGTCCGCATGACCACCGAACACTTCTTCCGCGCCCCCGCCGAACGCCTCGCCGGGCTGCTGGCCGACGCAGGCAACCCGGCCTGGCTCTACCGCTTCGACTACGCCCCCGAGGGCAGCCCCTTCGGCGCCTGCCACTGCATCGAACTCCCCTTCGTCTTCGGTGGGCTCGACGCGTGGGCCGACGCGCCGATGCTGCGCGGCGCCGACCCGGAGGAGCTGGACGCGCTGACCGCCCGGGTGCAGCGCGGCTGGATCGCCTTCGTACGGGACGGCGACCCGCGCCACCCGGACGCGCCGGACTGGGAGCCGTACTCGCGGGAGCGGCCGGAGGTGGCGCTCATCGGCGGGCGGTAGGGAGAAGACCGGGGGCCAGAGACAGCGGGGAGGGCCGGGCAGTCCGCGGAAGTTCGCGGAAGCGCGGGGCAACTCGCGGAAGTCCGGGGCAACTCGCGGAAGTCTGGGGCGGTCCGCAGAGGTCCGGGGCGGTCCGGAGCGGTCCGGGAATAGGGCTCGATGCCGCCCCGCCCTTCGCACATCTCGCCCCGAACGCATCACCCACCACATCAGGCATCAATCAACACATGGTCGCCTTACCTGCTTGTCCCCTTACGTGGTAGTACGGGAGGGCCACAGCAGATCAGGGTGAGTCATGGGGCGCCCGGCGCCCGTACCAGCGACCGACGAACGGAGCCTCACCGCGATGCACGACTCGACCGCCGACATCGACCGTCTCGACCCCGTGGCCACCACCGCCCGGATGACCGCCGCCCTGCGCGCCCGTGAATCCGCGCGGCCCGACCGGCTCTTCGACGACCCGTTCGCCGCCGCCCTCGCCGGCGACGCGGGACGGGAACTGGCCGACCAAGCCGGAGCGGTGGAGGCCATCCCGGTCCGCACCCGGCACTTCGACGACCTCCTCCAAGCGATCACGGGCAAGGACGCCGACGCCACCACCGGCACCCCCGCCGCACCCCGCCAACTCGTCCTCCTCGCCGCCGGCATGGACAGCCGCGCCTACCGCCTCCCGCTGCCCACGACCGTCTTCTACGAAGTGGACCGGCCGGACCTGCTGCGGCTGAAGGCGTCGCTGCTCGGTGACGCCCCGCTGCGGTGCGCCCGCCGGGTGCCCGTCGGCGCCGACCTCGCCGGCGAGTGGGCCGGCCCCCTCACGGCGGCCGGGTTCCTGCCCGAGGAGCCCACCTGCTGGCTGGTCGAAGGCCTCACCCAGTACCTGGAGGAGCGGGACGTGCTGCGCCTCCTCGACCGCATCACCGACCTCTCCGCCCCCGGCAGTCACCTCCTCGTGGACTTCGTCGCCGGATCGCTGTTCCACGAGGAGGCCGTGCGTCCCATGCTGGACCTGCTGGAACGTTCCGGCGCCGGGTGGCGGTACGGCACGGACGAACCCGCTCCGCTGTTCACCGAGCGGGGCTGGCGGCCGGAGGCGGTGTCCTACGCGGTGGTCGGCCGGGCGCTCGGCCGATGGCCCCGGACCGGCCCGAGGGGCGGCGACCTCGTCCACGCCGTGCGCTGAACCGCCGCGGGGACCGCCCCTTCTGCGGGGGCGCCCCTCCTCGCGGAAGTCGCCCCTCCTCGCGGGGACCGCCCCCCTTCGCAGGGGTCACTCCTCTTCGCGGGGGTCGCCCCTCCCCGCAGGGACCACTCCTTCCCGCGAGGCCTACCGCTTCCGGCCCACCGCCGTCCAAGGCGCCGCTTCCGGCCCACCGCCGTCCAAGGCACCGCTTCCGGCCCGCCGCGCTCCAGACCCGCCGCGCTCCAGACCCACCGCCCTCCAGACCCACCGCGCGCCAGATCCCTCGCCCTCCAGCGCACCGCCCTCCCCGCCCCGGCAGATGAGGAGCCATGCCCGTGTCCACCACCAAGACCACCGCGTTACACCCTCCCGGCGGCCCGACAGCCGACGTCCTGATAGCCGGCGGCGGCATAGGCGGCCTCACCACCGCGCTCAGCCTGCACGCCGTGGGCATCCGGCCGCTCGTCCTGGAGGCCTCGCGCGAGATCGCCCCGCTCGGGGTCGGCATCAACCTGCAGCCCGCCGCCGTCCGCGAACTGCACGAACTCGGCCTGGCCGGCGAACTGGCCGCCCTCGGCGTCCCCGCGGTCGCCCACGTCTTCGCCGACCGCCACGGCGCCACCCTCTACAGCGAACCGCGCGGCACGGCCGCCGGCTACCGCTGGCCGCAATATTCCATCCACCGCGGCGAGTTACAGATGATGCTGCTGAGGGCGGTGAGGGAACGGATCGGCCCCGAGGCCGTCAGGACCGGCGTCCGGGTGGAGGACTTCGCTCAGACTCCCGACGCCGTCCGGGTCCACGCCCTCGACCGGACCACGGACCGCTACGAGCGGTACGAGGCCGGAGTCCTCGTCGCCGCCGACGGCATCCACTCCCGGCTGCGCGCCCATCTCCACCCGGGCCAGGGGCCGCTCCGGTGGAGCGGGGTGACCATGTGGCGGGGCGTCACCGAGATCGACGCGTTCCCGCCGGGCGACGCCCTGCTCCTCGCCTCCGACGAGCGGAACACCCAGTTCGTCGCGTACCAGATTTCGCCGTCCGCCCGCGCCCGCGGCCGCACGCTCCTCAACTGGGTCTGCGCGGTGCCCACGGACACCCCCGGCCCGATCGCCGGCGGCGCGGGCTGGAACCGCCCCGGCCGCCTGGCGGACGTCCTGCCGTACTACACGGAATGGCAGTTCGACTGGACGGACCTGCCCACGCTCCTCGCCGGCAGCGAGCGGATCCTCGCCTACCCCATGGTCGACCGCGACCCCCTCCCCTCCTGGGGCGAGGGCCGCGTCACCCTCCTCGGCGACGCCGCCCACCCCGCGTACCCCTCCGGTGCCAACGGCGCCTCCCAGGCGGTGCTCGACGCCCGCGTCCTCGCCCACCGCCTGGCCACCGGCCCCGACCCCGTCCGCGCCCTCGCCGCGTACGAGGACGAACGGAGGGCCCCCACCGCCGCGGTGGTCCTCGCCAACCGCGCGATGGACCGCGTCGCCAGGGTCCGTGCGGCCGCCACCGGACCGGACGCGCGGCGCGACCTGGAACGCGCCGCGGCGGCCCACCGGAAGGCGGCGGGCGCGGCCGCCGACCTCAACGCCCGCCCCTCCTACACCCGACCGCCCCGTACATGAACGCGGCACATGCGGGCCCGACGGAAATGTGCACCAGCGTCCAGCCCGTAGGCATCGCTCGCTTACTGGTTTGACCGGGATGACAGGTCACCGCCGCAGCCCCAGCACCCGGTGCGGCCGGTAAGGCGCTTCCAGTTGTGCGATCTCGTCCTCCGTGAGCTTCAAGTCGACGGCGGCGACCGCGTCGTCCACGTGGGAGGCTCGGGTGGCGCCGATGATCGGGGCGGCGACCGTCGGCTTGGAGAGGAGCCAGGCGAGGGCGATGCGGGCCGGGGGGAGGTCGCGGGTGGCGGCTACGGAGCGGACGGCGTCGATGACGTCGAAGTCCGCGTCCTCGTAGAGGCGGCGGGCGAGTTCGTCGTTGCCGGCGCGGAGGGTGCGGTGGGTGCCGTTGCGGTCGCGGGTGCCGGTGAGCATGCCGCGGGCCAAGGGGCTCCAGGGGATGCAACTGACGTTCTCGTCGCGGCAGAGCGGGATCATCTCGCGTTCCTCCTCGCGGTAGAGGAGGTTGTAGTAGTTCTGCATGGAGACGAACGGGGTCCATCCGTTGGCCCGGGCCAGGTGTTGGGCCTTGGCGAACTGCCAGGCCCACATGCTGGAGGCGCCGAGGGCGCGGACCTTGCCGGCGGTGACGAGTCCGTGCAGGGCCTCCAGTGTCTCCTCGATGGGGGTGTCGTAGTCCCAGCGGTGGATCTGGTAGAGGTCGACGTAGTCGGTGCCGAGGCGGCGGAGGGAGGCGTCGATGGCTTTGGTGATGTGTTTGCGGGAGAGGCCGCGGTCGTCGGGGCCGGGGCCCATCGGGAAGTAGACCTTGGTGGCGAGGACGTAGTCCTCGCGGCGCGGGAAGAGGCGGGAGAGCAGGCGTCCCGTGATCTCCTCGCTGAGGCCGGACGAGTACATGTCGGCCGTGTCGAAGAAGGTGACGCCCGCCTCTGCCGCGCGCCGGACGACGGGTTCGGCGGCCTCCTCGTCCAGGAACCACTTCTGCGCGGTGGGGCCGCCGCCATAGCTCATCATGCCCAGGGTGACCCGGGACACCCGCAGGTCCGACGTGCCCAGTTGTACGTACTGCACCTTGCCTCCCGTTCCTCGCGGTCCGTGCCGCTCACAGGGGCATCCTGGGGCCCGGGCCGGTGGTTTTGAAGACGTTTGCGGGTACAACGGCTCGCGGCGGCGAAGGTCAATGGTCGAATGACTTGCGGCATCCTAGGGAAACGCCAACACCACCCAACGCTAAGGCTCGAGTACCGGCAGGGCGCCTGGCCATCAGGACTACCACGAGAATGACAACCAACCCGTTCGCCCACGGGGAGATGGAACCGTGCCCGTGGGCGCAGCCGGCGACGATCGCCGCAAGCAGGCTGTACCAGTCGTACGGGTTAGGGCGTACACCCTGCCTACGAGTAACGGAAAAGTTCATGATCGATCTCCTGGTGAGCGGAGCGGATGAAAGTAGGTGGGCAAGGGAACGCCCTGAATCCCATGAGGAGTTGGTGACTACCTGCCGATGACGGTACAGGTCATAGGGTGATCAGGAGAGTGCGTGAAGTGCGCTTCGGTCACGGGCTTGTTAGCCCGTGCGAATACAGTTCTCAGAACGAGAAGCCAGGTCGGCACTCCCTGTGTGAGCAGGGAGAAACCGCGTACCACCCCCGCGAGCGCGGGGACTGTCGCACCCCTCGGGTGAGCCCTTGCCGAATACAGGGACCACCCCCGCGAGCGCGGGGAGCTCTGATTCGGACGGCTGGGGCGCTACCTCTGATGCCGGTCGTTCACGCCGATCGTACGATCCCCTGTCAAGGCCGTCACCTCGTAGTAAGCCGGATAGGCAACCGCCGTGCGTGCCCTCCGCGCTGTGTACAGAACGAGGGATGGGGAACTCGTGGATCAAGGTGGATGAGATCAGAGGTAGGGGCGCGGAACTTGGCCGGATCGCGATGCTTTTCCCGGCAGTGCGCAGCACGACGCAAACCGCGCCGTGGCAACGCGGCGTTCGGGTGACCGGCACGCGATTGAAGGGCTATTGCCCGGTCGCGCGGCCCCTGCCGCATACGGTGGTTCGATGGCGTGGATGACGGGCGGCGGCTGGATGATTTGGGGCGCCGGGAGGGGTGCGGGGTGCGCCCGTGGCCTGCGGCGTGCGAAGAAGCACGGCTCGGCCGTCCGTCGCAGCACCTCGGAGCGGGCATGGAGCCGTCGCGCCGCACCGCACCACGCCGACCATGTCCGAGGCGATCCGTCCCGTCGTGGTGGGGGCGGTGGAGGAAGCGTATGGCTAGTGGCACGGCAGCGGGAATGGCTGACAACGAGGGGCGGGTGCACGCGCGGGCGTTTGATGAAGTCGTGCGGTTCACCTCCGACCTGATCCGGATCGACACGACCAACCGCGGCAAGGGCGACTGCCGGGAGCGGCCCGCTGCCGAGTACGTGGCGGAGCGGCTCGCCGAGGTGGGGATCGAGCCGTTCCTGCTGGAGCGGAAGCCCGGGAGGACCAATGTGGTGGCCCGGATTCCGGGCCGGGATCCGGTCGCGGGGGCGCTGCTCGTCCACGGGCACCTGGACGTGGTGCCGGCCGAGCCCGCCGACTGGGCGGTGCACCCGTTCTCGGGCGAGGTGCGGGACGGGGTCGTCTGGGGGCGCGGCGCGCTCGACATGAAGAACACGGACGCGATGGTGCTGGCCATGGTCCGGGCCTGGGCGCGGGCGGGTGCCGTGCCGCCGCGTGACATCGTGCTGGCGTTCACGGCGGACGAGGAGGACAGCGGGGAGGCCGGCGCGGGTTTCCTCGCGGACGAGCACGCCGCGCTGTTCGAGGGCTGCACCGAGGCGATCGGCGAGTCCGGCGCGTACACCGTGCACGGCGCGGGCGGGCTGCGGCTGTACCCGGTGGCGGCGGGGGAGCGGGGCTCGGCCTGGGTGGAGCTGACGGCGCGTGGCACGGCCGGGCACGGTTCCAAGGTGAACCGGGAGAACGCGGTGTCCCGGCTGGCCGCGGCCGTCACCCGGATCGCCGAGCACGAGTGGCCGGTCCGGCTGACGCCGGTGGTCCGCGCCGCGCTGCGTGAGCTCGCCGCCGCGCACGGCATCGACGTGGGCCGTGACGGGCCGCGGCCGGAGGAGGTGGAGGAGCTGCTGGGCAAGTTGGGGCCGGCCGCCAAGCTGGTGGCGGCGACCGTACGGAACAGCGCCAACCCCACCATGCTCAGCGCCGGTTACAAGATCAACGTCATTCCGGGGACGGCCACGGCCCACGTGGACGGGCGGACCGTGCCGGGCGGGGACGAGGAGTTCGCCGCCACCCTGGACCGGCTCACCGGCCCGGATGTCGACTGGACGTTCTTCCACCGCGAACGGGCCCTCCAAGCGCCGGTGGACGCGCCGGTGTTCGCCCGGATGCGGGCCGCGCTGGAGCACTTCGACCCCGAGGGGCACGTGGTGCCGTTCTGTATGTCCGGCGGCACGGACGCCAAGCAGTTCGCCCGGCTGGGTATCGTCGGGTACGGCTTCTCCCCGCTCCGGCTGCCGCCGGGCTTCGACTACCAGGGGCTGTTCCACGGCGTGGACGAACGGGTGCCGGTGGACGCCCTGCACTTCGGCGTGCGGGTCCTGGACCGCTTTGTGATGCACGAGCCGTCCCCCCGTCCGTCCGGCCGCCCCCGGCCCGAGGAGGCGTAGCGATCATGGTGCTCACGGCGCCCTGCGGAATCTGGCCGTCCCCCGTGGCCGCCGCCCTCGTGGCGGAGCACGGCGGCCGCCCCGACTTCGTGGGCTGGGTCGGCGACGACCTCTGGTGGGTCGCCGGCCGCCCGGCGGAGGGAGGCCGCCGGACGCTGGTGCGGCGGCGCCCGGGCGGCGGGGAGGCCGTCGCGCTGCCCGCGCCGTGGGACGTCCGCACCCGCGTCCACGAGTACGGCGGGCGCGCCTGGACCGGGACGGACCGGGCCGGCGACGGCCCGCTGCTGGTCTTCGCCCACGGTCCGGACCAGCGCCTGTACGCCTGGGAGCCGGACGGGCCCGACCCGTCGCCCCGGCCGCTGACCCCGACGTCCGCCGTCGGCGGCGGACTGCGCTGGGCGGACCCGGTGCTCCACCCCGAGCGGGGCGAAGTCTGGTGCGTACTGGAGGAGTTCACCGGCCCGGGGCCGTGTGACGTCCGGCGGCTGCTCGCCGCCGTCCCGCTCGACGGCCGCGCCGCCGGCGACCGGTCGGCCGTCCGGGAGCTGACGGACGACCGTCACCGCTTCGTCACCGGCCCCCGCCTCTCCCCGGACGGCCGCCGGGTCGCCTGGCTGGCCTGGGACCACCCCCGCATGCCCTGGGACGGCACCGAGCTGCGGCTGGCCCGGGTGGACGGCGACCGGTTCACGGACGCGCGGACCGTCCTGGGCGGCCCGGAAGAGGCCGTCGCCCAGGTGGAGTGGGCCCCCGACGGCACGCTGCTGGCCGTCACGGACCGCACGGGCTGGTGGAACCTGCACCGGGTCGACCCGGAGACCGGCCGGGTCGCCAACCTGTGCCCCAGGGAGGAGGAGTTCGCGGGACCGCTGTGGCAGCTCGGCCAGCGCTGGTTCGTCCCCCTGGCCGACGGCGCGGTCGCCGTCCTGCACGGGGCCGGGGCCCAGGTGCTCGGCGTCCTCGACCCGGAGACCGGGGCGACGGCCGACGCCGTCGGGCCGTGGACGGAGTGGGTGCCCGCGCCGGCCGCGCACGGCACCCGTGTGGCCGGCATCGCGGCCGGCCCCGCCGGCGGCTACGAGGTCGTCGAACTGGACGCCCGGACGGGACGGGCCCGCGTGGTCGGCGCCGCGCACCGGGACGTCGTCGACCCGGCGTACCTGCCGCGCCCCGAGGCCCGTACCTTCACCGGACCCGACGGCCGCGAGGTGCACGCCCGTATCCACCGGCCGCGCCACCCCGAACGGGCCGTACCCGACGGCGAACTGCCCCCGTTCGTGATCCGCGCGCACGGCGGCCCGACCGGCCGGACGCCGTGCGCGCTCGACCTGGGCGTCGCCTACTTCACCTCGCGCGGCATCGGCGTCGCCGTCGTCGACTACGGCGGCTCGACGGGCTACGGCCGCGCCTACCGGGAACGGCTGCGGGAACGCTGGGGCGTGGTCGACGTCGAGGACTGCGCGACGGTCGCCGGCGCGCTGGTCGCCGAAGGGCTCGCCGACCCGGCCCGGCTGGCGGTCCAGGGCGGCAGCGCGGGCGGCTGGACGGCCGCCCACTCCCTCGCCGGCACCGACCTGTACGCCTGCGGGACGATGCTCTTCCCGTTCCTCGACCTCACGACGGAGGCCGACGGCGGCACCCACGACTTCGAGTCCCACTACACGGAGGGCCTCATCGGCCCACGGGACCGGGTGCCCGAGCGCTACCGCGAACGGTCGCCGCTGCGCCGGGCGGACCGGATCAAAGTCCCCTTCCTGCTCCTCCACGGCCTGGACGACCCGGTCTGCCCGGCCGAGCAGAGCGAGGCCCTGGCCCGGGCGGCACGCGGGCGCGGGGTGCCGCACGCCTTCCTCGCCTTCGAGGGGGAGGGGCACGGCTTCCGCCGCAAGGAGACGCTGGTGCGGGCGCTGGAAGCGGAACTCTCCCTCTACGCGCAGACGTTCGGGTTCACCGCGCCAGGGGTGGAGGGGGTGGAGCTGGAGCGGTGAGATGAGAGGGGACGGTGGGGAGGGGGGAGGGGAGGGCGGAGAAGGGGAGTGCGGCGGGAACGCGAGTGGCGTCCGTGTGCTCCCTCGCCGCCCGGCCGCTCGTGCGACGGCGGTGATTCCCCCAGGCCAGGAGCTCATGTAAGGTAAGCCTTACCTTATTCGCACTGGAATGGTGGGGGAACCCGTCGTGGAGCAGACTGAACTCTCCGGCCGCGTCGCGCTGGTCACCGGCGCCGGACAGGGCATAGGCGAGGCCGTGGTCAGGGCCCTCGTCGCACGGGGAGCCCGGGTCGCGGCCCTCGACGCGGTGCCCGACGGCATCGGGAAGCTGGCGGCGGAGTACGGGCCCGGCCGGGTCACCGCCCACACCGCCGACGTGTCGGACGCCGCGGCCGTCGAGGCCGTCGTCGAGGAGGTCGAGACCTCGGTCGGCCCGCTCGGCATCCTCGTCAACGTCGCCGGTGTCCTGCACCCTTCGCCCGTCGTCTCCCTGACCGACGAGGCGTGGGAACGCACCTTCGCCGTCAACGCCACCGGCGTCTTCGTCGCCTCCCGCGCCGCCGCCCGCCGGATGGCCGCCCGCGGCACCGGGTGCGTCGTGACGGTCGGTTCGAACGCGGCGGGGGTGCCGCGCACCGGCATGGCCGCCTACGCGGCGTCCAAGGCGGCGGCGACCATGTTCACCAAGTGCCTGGGCCTCGAACTCGGCCGCAGCGGTGTGCGCTGCAACGTCGTGTCGCCCGGGTCCACCGACACCGCCATGCAGCGGGCCCTGTGGACGGACGACGAGGCGCCCGCCCGCGTCGTCGACGGCGACCCCGGCACGTACCGCGTCGGCATCCCCCTCGGCCGGATCGCCGACCCGTCGGACATCGCCGACGCCGTCGTCTTCCTGGTCTCGGACCGCGCCCGGCACATCACGATGCACGACCTGTACGTCGACGGCGGGGCCACGCTGCGCGCCTGACGGAACGTTCCGCCGGTGGCCGGGACGCAGCCCTCTTGAGTGAGCCGGTGGAGCCGGGCCCCCGCCCGTCCTTCCGTCCCTCCCGTCCCCCGTCCGCGCGGATCAGGTTCCGGACGCTCGCCGACCCGTCAGCCCCATCGCCCCCGTCGTCCCGGTCGGCCCCGCCGTCTTCTCACGGCGGGCGCCACGCCCCGCCGTCACCGCGGACCGTCCGGCGGCCGGCCCCTCACCCCCACCCCCACACCCGGTGCCCCTCCGCGCCGGAGGAACGGAGCAGTAGGTGACCACGGCTCAGCACGTCACCGCCCCGCCGACCGACCCCGTCGGCCGGAACGGCGCCGGCGCCGGCCCCACCGCCACCGGTGCGATACCCGCGCTACCCGCGCCACCCGCGTCGGTGGCGGCCGCATCGGCGGCGCCTATGCCGGCCTTGCCCGCGTCGGCTTCGCCCGCGTCGGCGGCGACCGCGCCCAGGGCGTCGGCGCCCCGCTCGTCGGCCCCGGCCCCGGCCCCGGTCCCGAACCCAGCCCCGGCCCCGGTCTCCACTCCGGTCGCGTCGCACGCGGAAGCCCCGTACGACGGACAGGGCCGACGAGACGGTGCCGAAGCCGCCGACGGCCCCGCCGTCGACGGAGCGACCCGCTCGGGGCGCGGCGCCCTCGCCGCGAGCCGGTCTCGCGGCGCCGACCGCGTGGCGAACGGCGGGGCGGCGGGCGGTACGGCGGCGCGTGGCGCGACGTCCGGTGGAATGGCGCCCGGTGGAGTGGCGTCAGGTCGCCCTGTGACGGCCGGCCGTGTCGCGACCGGAGTCCCCGCTCGGACCCCCGCCCTCGACCACCGCACCCCCACCCCCACCCCCGACCACCACACCGTCGGCGCCGCCACCGAGCTCCTCGCCGCCTACGACCCCCGTGCCACCCGCTTCTTCGCGTCGCCCACCCGTACCCTCCTCGCCCACGGCGTACGCGCCGAAGTGCCGCACGGAGACGCGCCGTTGGCCCGGCGCGTCGCCGAGACGCTGGAGGCCCAGCGGCTCGCGGGCCACCCGGCGCCCCTCGTGGTCGGGGCCGTGCCCTTCGCCCCGGACGCCCCGGCGGTCCTCGCCGTCCCGGAGACCGTCCGCACCGCTCCCTCGCCGGCCGCCGACCCGCTCATGGCGCTCCCCGCCGCGCCCCCGCCCGTCGCCGACTGGGACGTGCGCCCGGAGCCGGAGCCCGCCGTCTACGCGGCGGCCGTCGCGGAGGCGGTGCGCCGGATGAGGGACGGAGAGTTCGGCAAGGTCGTCCTCGCCCGCACCCTCCGCCTCACCTCCTCCCGCGACCTCGACCTCAACGCGCTGCTCGACCGCCTCGCCCGCCGCGACCCCACGGGCTACACCTTCGCCGTTCCCTCGGGCCCCGGCCGGATCCTGCTCGGCGCCAGCCCCGAACTGCTGGTCTCCAAGCGCGGCGGACGCATCGTCACCAACCCCCTCGCCGGCTCGACGCCGCGCAGCGCCGACCTGGCCGAGGACGTCCGCCGGGCGGCGGCCCTGCTGGAGTCCGAGAAGGACCTGCACGAGCACGCCGTGGTCGTGGACGCGATCCGTGCCGCGCTCGCCCCGTACTGCCGCTCCCTCGACGTCCCCGAGCGTCCGACTCTCGTGCGCACGGCCACCATGTGGCACCTCTCCACCACCCTCCACGCGGAGCCCGCCGACCCGGCCGTCTCCGCGCTGGAACTGGCCTGCGCCCTCCACCCCACCCCCGCCGTCTGCGGTACCCCGACCGACACCGCCCGCCGCGTCATCGGGGAGCTCGAGCCCTTCGACCGCGGCGCCTTCACCGGCATGGTCGGCTGGGGCGACGCCGACGGCGACGGCGAGTGGGTCGTCACCATCCGCTGCGCGGAGGCCGAACCGGCCGGCCGGCGGCTGCGGCTGTTCGCCGGAGCGGGCGTGGTCGAGCAGTCGGACCCCGAGGCGGAGACCGCCGAGACGGGCGCCAAGTTCCGTACGTTCTTGCAGGCTGTGGGAGTTGACCACCAGTGAAGGACCCCGACGACGTCGTGACCCCCGACGTCGTGACCCCCGACGTCGTGACCCCCGACGCCATGGCGGCCGATGCCATGACGGCCGACGTCAGGCCCGGCGCCGTGATCACCGACGCGATGCCCACCGACGCCATACCCACCGACGCCATGCCCACCGACGCAATGGCTGACGACAGCACCACCGACGTCACCGCTCCCGACGCGCCCGGCTACCCCGCCGACTTCGCCGAGCGCTACCGCGCCGCCGGCCACTGGCGCGGCGAGACCTTCGGCCGGATGCTGCGCGACCGTGCGGCCGCCCACCCCGACCGGATCGCGATCGTCGACCCCGGCCCGGCGCCGGACGGCTCCACCACCCGCCGCTGGACGTACGGGGAGCTCGACGCGCGGGCCGACCGGATGGCCGCCGGTCTGCTGGAACTCGGCGTCGGGAAGGGCGACCGCGTCGTCGTCCAGCTCCCCAACATCGCGGAGTTCTTCGAGGTGGTCTTCGCCCTGTTCCGCATCGGCGCCCTGCCCGTGTTCGCCCTGCCCGCGCACCGCGACAGCGAGGTCCGGCACTTCTGTGCCTTCACCGAGGCCGCCGCGTACGTGATCCCGGACGTCGCCGGCGGCTACGACCACCGCGAGCTCGCCTCCCGCGTCCGGGCCGAGGTGCCCACCCTGCGGCACGTGCTCGTCGTCGGCGACCCGGGCGCGCACACCGGGCACACCGCGCTCACCGACGTGCCCAGGGAGCCCGCCGGGCCCCTGGACGAGCTCGTCGACGGGCCGGAACCGCACGAGCTGGCGTTCCTCCAGCTCTCCGGCGGCTCGACGGGCGTGCCCAAGCTCATCCCGCGCACGCACGACGACTACATCTATTCTCTGCGCGGCTCGAACGAGATCTGCCGGGTGGACGAGCACAGCGTCTACCTCTGCGCCCTGCCCGCCGCCCACAACTTCCCGCTGAGCAGCCCCGGCACACTGGGCGCCCTCTACGCCGGTGCCCGCGTGGTGCTCGCCCCGCGCCCCAGCCCCGACGTGGCGTTCCCGCTCATCGAGCGCGAGGGCGTGACCATCACCGGTCTGGTGCCGCCGCTCGCCCTGGTGTGGACGGAGGCGGCGCCCGCCACCCCGTACGACCTGTCCAGCCTCGACGTCCTGCTCGTCGGCGGCGCGAAGTTCAGCGAGGAGGCCGCCCGGCGGGTGCGGCCCGCCCTCGGCTGCACCCTCCAGCAGGTCTTCGGCATGGCCGAGGGGCTCGTCAACTACACGCGGCTCGACGACCCCGAGGAGATCATCGTCGGCACGCAGGGCCGGCCGATCTCCCCCGACGACGAGATCCGCGTCGTGGACGACGAGGACCGCGACCTGCCCGTGGGCGCGACCGGGCACCTGCTCACCCGGGGCCCGTACACCATCCGCGGCTACTGGCGCGCCCCCGAGCACAACGCCACGTCCTTCACCCCCGATGGTTTCTACCGCACCGGTGACGTCGTCCGCCTCACCGACGACGGGTACCTCGTCGTCGAGGGCCGGGCCAAGGACCAGATCAACCGGGGCGGCGAGAAGGTCGCCGCCGAGGAGATCGAGAACCACATCCTCGCCCACCCCTCGGTGCACGACGCCGCCGTGGTCTCCATGCCCGACCCCTACCTCGGCGAACGCACGTGCGCCTACGTGGTGTTGCGGGACGGTGCGGAACCGGTGAGGTCCGCGGCGCTCAAGAAGTTCATCCGAGGCCGGGGGCTGGCCGACTACAAGGTGCCGGACCGCGTGGAGTTCACCGACGCCTTCCCGCAGACGGGCGTCGGCAAGGTGTCGAAGAAGGACCTCCGGGCGGCCATCGCCGCGGAGCTGGCGGCGAAGGAAAGCCGAACGGGCCGGGCGGGCCGGGCGGGGGAGGAGCGGGCGGAAGAGACGGCCGGGGGAAACGGGCGCTGACGGCGCGAGACGGGGGCTGACCCGCGACGCGTGGACGGCAGGCGACAGGTGACGAGGCTTGCCACGGTGCGGGCCGACGGCGAGGTTGAGCCGCAAACGACAGCGAACAAGCAGCAACGAACGAACCACGACGAATAAAACGAACAAGAGGCAGCGAACGAGAGGCAGCGGACAAGAGACAGCGAACGAGAACAGCGAGCGGACGACGACGAAGGACCGACACCGACCGGTCCGGCCCGGGGCCGGCGCGGCCCGAGCCGCCCGCGCTCCCTCGCCGAAACTCCCTCACCGGAACTCCCTCACCGAAATTCCTCCACCGAAAGGCCACCGCACCATGGCGCTCCCCGCCATCGCCCCCTACCCCATGCCCGGCGAGGACGACCTGCCCGCGAACAAGGTCGACTGGACCGTCGACCCGGACCGCGCCGTCCTGCTCGTCCACGACCTCCAGAACTACTTCCTCGGCGCCTTCACCGCCGGCGCCTCGCCGGTGACCGAACTGCTCGCCAACATCGCCCGGTTGAAGAAGGAGTGCGCGCGGCTCGGCATCCCGGTCGTGTACTCGGCGCAGCCCGGCGGCCAGAGCCCCGCCGAGCGCGGTCTCCAGCAGGATTTCTGGGGGCCCGGGCTGCCTGCGGACGGGCACGCCGGAGCGATCGCCGAAGCCGTGGCGCCCGATGCGGGGGACACCGTCCTCACCAAGTGGAAGTACAGCGCGTTCGTCCGCTCCGACCTGGCCGACCGGATGGCCGGACAGGGCCGCGACCAGCTCGTCCTCGTCGGCGTCTACGCGCACATCGGCGTCCTGATGACGGCCTGCGACGCGTGGATGCGTGACATCCGGCCGTTCGTCGTCGCGGACGCCGTCGCCGACTTCTCGGCCGAGGACCACACCATGGCCCTGCGCTGGGCCGCCGCCAAGTGCGCCGTCGTCACCACGACCGACCGGATCCTGACGGGCGCCGAGGAGAACTGACGGCCATGTCCCCGAACCGAGACCGGCGCCGCCCCCGGCGCCCGGGCCGCGGCCGCCCCGGCGGGCTCCCGGCGGCTCCCGCGACGATTCCGGGAGCACGACGGTGACCGTACGCGCCCTCGACCGGTTCCTCCTCCCGGATTCCCCCGCCACGGGCCCCGATTCCCGCCCCACAGGCCCGGGTTCTCCCACCACAGGCCCGAATTCCCCCGCCACGGGGGAGGCCGCGCCGGAGGGTGCCGTTCCGGAGAATGCGGCTCCTGAGGGTGGCGCTCTGGGGGACGCTGCCGCTCCGGGTGCTGCCGCTCCGGAGCACGCCCCGCAGCGGATTCCCGCCCGGGAGGCGGCCGTCGCCCGGACGGCCGCAGCGCCGCAGGGGCTGCGGCTGACGGCGGCCCAGCGGGAGCTGTGGTCCCGGCAGGCCCGCGATCCGCTCGGCGCCGCGCCGGTCGCCGCCGCGTACCGGGAGATCCACGGCCCGCTCGACCCGGTCCTGTTCGCGGAGGCGCTGCACCGCACGGTCGGTGAGACGGACGCGTTGCGGATGCGGATCGTCGACACCTCCGACGGCCCCCGCCAGCGGCCGATCGCCATCGAGCCGCCGGGCCACGGCTTCCCGCTCTGCGCCGCGGACCTGCGCGGCCAGGGGTACGTGGCGGACGCGGCGGTGCAGAGTCCAGGCCCGGGGGACGCAGGGAACGGAAGGGAGACGGCGGCCGACGAACGCCCGACGGCCGGACGGCACTCGGCGTACGCGGCACTCGGGCCCGGCGGAGGAGACGAACCGGAGGACACGGAGGCCGTCCGGACCGCGCTGGCGTGGATGCGCGCGGATCTGGACCGGGGCTTCGGCCCGGCCGGCGGACCGCTGTTCGCGTACGGCCTGTTCCGCGTCGGCGACCGGCGCTGGCTCTGGTACCGGCGGGTGCACCAGGCCCTGCTCGACGCGCACGGCCACCGGCTGGTGGACCGCCGGGTGGCCGAGGTCTACACGGCCCTGGCGGCCGGTGAGGATCCGGGCCCCAGCCCGTTCGGCCGGCTCGCGGACCTCGTCGTGGAAGACGCGGCGTACCGCGGCTCGCCCGCCCGCGCCCGGGACCGCGCCTACTGGCGGAACCGGCTGGCCGGCCTCACCGCAGCCGACGGCGACCGGGAGGGGCGCCCGGTCACGGCGCCCGGTGTCGCGGGGACGGCGTCGGGTACGGACCCGGCGACACCCGGCGGCGTGACCGCCGACCGCCCCACCCCTCACGCCCTCCGCGCCACCTCTCACCCCTTCCGCACCACCCCGCACGCCCTCGGCTCCGCCCCGCAGACCCTTCGCGCCGCCCCTCACCCACTCCACCTCAGCCCCGAGGCCACGGCCGCGCTCCGCGAGCTCGCCGCGTCCGTCCGCGGCTCGTGGACCGGGCTGCTCCTCGCCGCCCACGCCCTGCACGTATGCCGCACGACCCGACGCCAGGACGTCGTCCTCGGCCTGCCCCTGACGGGCCGGACGGGACCGGCGGCGCTGCGCGTGCCCGGGACCGTCCGCACCACCGTCCCGCTGCGGCTGACGGTCACCCCCGGCACCACCTTCGCCGAACTGGTCCGGCAGGCCGACACCGCCGTCCGCGAAGCGCGGGCCCACCAGCGCTACCGCACCTCGGACCTCCGCCGCGACCTCGGTCTCCCGGCCGGGCACCCGGCGCTCACCGGGCCGTCGACCGACGTCGTCCCGGCCGGGGAACCGGTCGCCTTCGCCGGCGCGCCTTCCACCCTGCACCCGCTCGCCACCACGTCGGACGGCCGCCACGACGAGGGTGCCGTCACCTTCCACTGCACGGCCGACGGCGGACTGCGGCTCGGTCCGGAGAACGGGCGCCCGGCCTCCGCCGCGGACACGGCCTCGCTGCGCGCGCTCCACGGTCTGCTGACGCGCCTCCCCGGCCACGACCCCCATGTGCCGCTCGCCGCCCTGTCCCTCGTCCCTGACGAGGACCACGAACGCGCCCTTCGCGAGGGCAACGAGACAGCCGTCGCGGTCCCGCCCACGACGGCGATCGGCCCCTTCGAGGCGCGCGCCGCCCGGACACCCGGCGCGACCGCCCTGGTGGCCGGCGACGAGCGGATGACGTACGGAGAACTCAACGCCCGCGCCAACCGCCTCGCCCGCCACCTCACCACCCTCGGCATCCGCCCCGGCACCTTCGCCACCGTCGACCTGCCGCCGTCCCCCGCCTCGGTGGTGGCGCTGCTCGCCGTCCTCAAGGCGGGCGGCGCCTGCCTGTTCGGGACGGACGGGGAGCGAGGCGACCATCGGCGCGACGCCGGCCCGTGCGACGCCGGCCCGTGCGACGCCTGCCCGTGCGGTGCCGGTCCGGATGAAGTCGGTCCGGAGGAGGCAGGTTCGGATGAGGCCGGACCGTACAGCGGCTGCGGCGGCGGCTGCCGCGTGCAGGACGGCGATCCGTACCGCGGGCTCGACGCCGGTTCCGGCGACGGCATGCGGCGTGACGGCACCCGGCCGGGAGGCGAGCGGTACGACGGCGGGCTCACCCCCGCCTGCGTCCTGACGACGTCGACGACCGTGCCGGCCCGCAGCGGGTCCGTCGGGAGCACCCGGACCGTCCTGCTGGACGACCCCGCGCTGCCCGCCCTCCTCGCCGCCCACCCGCCCGTCGACCCCGCCCGAGCCCTGACCCCCCACCACCCGGCCTACGCCACTCATGCCACCCATGCCGTCCACGCCACCCACCCTGCACACCACCACCCCGCGCACCACCACACCGCCGTCATCCCCCACTCCGCCCTCGACAACCGTCTCCGCTGGCTTCAGCACCACCACCCCCTCGGCCCCGGCGACCGCGTTCTCCTCCACGGCCCGTACGGCCCGGTCACGTTGGCGGAGGAAGTGCTCCGGCCTCTCCGCGCGGGCGCGACGCTCGTCCTGGACACGCGGCGGGAGGAAGGATCGCCGCGTGTCCGGGACGAGCCGTCGGCACGTCGCATACGCGAACTGGACGTCACCGTCGCCCGCTTCACTACCGACGGCCTCCGGCGGTTCCTGGACGGGCCGGAGGCGGGGGAGTGCGTGCGGTTGCGGTACGTCCTCGCCGACGGGGACTCCCCGGACCCCCTGACCGTCGACCGGTTCCGCGGCGTGCTGCCGTCCGCCGTCCTGCACCACCACGCCGGCCCGCCGGAGGCGGCCGGAGCGGTGTACGGCGTGTGCGCGCCGGACGGGGAAGCCTCAACGGCGGCCGCCCCGGTCGGGGACGCCTCAGTCACGGATGCCCGGGCCGGAGTCGTCCGGCCCGCCTGGAACACGCGCCTCCACGTCCTCGACCCGGCACTCAGGCCCTGCCGGCCGGGTGTCGCGGGGGAGTTGTACGTCGCGGGCGCGGCCCTCGCCACCGGGTACGCCGGTCGTCCGGCGCGTACCGCAGGCCGTTTCCCGGCCGACCCGTACGGGCCGCCCGGGACGCGGATGTACCGGACGGGCCTGCGGGCGCGGCGGCGCGCGGACGGCGGCGTCGAACTCCTGGACCCTCGGGGCACGCCGGCCGTCCGCGTCCGGGACGGAGGCGCGCCCCCGGCCGAATGACGTCCGGCCTCCCCTCTCCAAGCCGTCACGCTCCCACCCCCACACTCCGGCCTCGGCGGATGCCGCCGCCGAGGCCGGTCGCACGAACTCACAGGCAGGGGGCCGGGCTTCGGACCGTAGATTGAGCGGATGATCGAAGAGACATCGCGCGAGAAGTCGGAACGGTCAACGGCGCTCCGTGGGCGGCGCCCCAGCTTCAGGCAGCCCATCCCACGACACGCCGCCCCCAGACGCACCGCCCCCAGACACACCGCCCCCAGACACACCACCTCCGGACGCGCCGTTTTCAGGCGTGTCACCCCGCGACGAGCCGCGCCCGGTGGCGGCTTGTCGAGGTCAGCGGCGCTGATGGCCGCCGGAACGGTGGTCTCGCGCGCCACCGGTCTCATCCGGCAGATTCTGCAGGCCGCGGCGCTGGGCACCGGCCTGCTGGCCACCACCTACAACCAGGCCAACACGGTACCCATCAGCCTGTACTTCCTGCTGATCGGCGGCGCTCTGAACTCCGTCCTCGTGCCTCAACTGGTTCGGGCCCGGGCGGAACACCCCGACGGCGGAGCCGCCTTCGAACAGCGCCTGGTGACCCTCGTACTGTGCGCCCTGGGCATCGGCAGCGCGCTGGCCACCTGGGCCGCGCCCGAGATCATCGGCATCTACCAGCAGGACACACCCGCCACACACGACGCGTTCGAGCTGACCGTGGTCTTCGCCCGCTTCCTGCTCCCGCAGATCTTCTTCTACGGTGTGTTCAGTGTCTTCGGGCAGGTCCTCAACGCCCGGAACCGGTTCGGGGCGATGATGTGGACCCCGGTCCTGAACAACGTCGTCCTGATCACGATGTTCGGCCTGTACCTCGGCCTGGTGACCGCCCCGGAGAGCGTCTCGGACATCACCGGCGCCCAGGTCAGGCTGCTCGGCATCGGAACCACCGTCGCCTTGGCCCTCCAGGCGCTCTCCCTGGTCCCGTACGCGTACGCGGCCGGCTTCCGCCCGCGACCGCGGTTCGACTGGCGGGGCAGCGGCCTGCGCAAGAGTGTGAACGCGGCACGCTGGACGCTGCTGTTCGTCCTGGCCAACCTCGTGGCGAGCACGGTCGTCACCCGCCTGGCCTCGGCCGCCGACGCCGCCCTGCCCGACGGCGGAGTGGGCTACACCGCCTACAGCTACGCCCAGCAGATATGGATGCTGCCTCAGGCGATCGTCACCGTCTCCCTCGTCACCGCCCTCCTCCCCCGTATGAGCCGGGCCGCCGCAGAACACCGGATCGGCGACCTGCGCGCCGACCTCTCCCGCGCGCTCCGCGCCAGCGGTGTCGTCATCGTCCCGGCGGCGTTCTTCTTCGTCGCCTTCGGCCCGTGGATCGCCCGGCTGCTGTTCGCCCACGGCGCCGCCGACGCCGCGTCGACCGCCCCCCTGGGCCACATGCTGCAGGCCTTCGGCCTGGGCCTGATCCCCTTCTCGGCCCAGTACCTCCTGCTGCGCGGCTTCTACGCCTTCGAGGACACCCGCACGCCGTTCCGCATGGCGCTGTGGATCAGCGGCGTCGACATCGCCTTGGCTGTGGCCTGCCATCTGCTGCTGTCCCCCCGCTGGGCGGTCACCGGCATGGCCGCCGCCTACGCCCTCTCCTACGGCGTCGGCCTGCTGCTCACGGCGCAACGGCTCAGGCAGCGGACCGAGGGGCTCCTCGACGGCCGGCGCGTCTGCCGCACCTACGCCAAGCTGGCCGCGGCCGCCGTCGGTGCCGGGGCCGTCGGCCGGTTCGTTGTCCACTTCTGCGACCGCGGCCCGGCACCGGCCTCCTGGACGCCGGCCGTCGCACTGGCCGTGGGCGGCGCCGCGATGGCGCTGCTCTTCCTCCTTTTCGCACGGCTCCTGCGCGTCGGCGAACTGCGCCGCCTGCCAGGGCTGGGCTGACCCGGTTCACCACGCGCGGGTAGGCTGGCCCGTCCGGTGCGCCGGGACGGAGGCGCCCGAACGCCGGGCCGGATGCGATGGTGCGGTATGCCGGCGGGGCCGCATGACGGGGACGAAAGAGGACGGGGAGAGGCTCTTGCCCAGCACATCGGGTGGATTCGGAACCTCCGGCATGTCGTCAGGTGCGTCCGGCGCGTCGTCCGGTGCGTCCGGCGCGTCGTCGGGTGCGTCCGGCACATTCGGTACGTCCGCCGCGCCCGCTGCACCCGCCACGTCCGGCACCCCCGCCACCCGCGACGCGTCCGCCACCCGCGACGCGTCCGCCACCCACGATGCGCCCGTCACCCGGGATGCCCCCGATGCCCGGGACCTGCCCGCCCCCACCCCCCTCCGCCCCCGCACGCTGGGCCGCGACCCGCTGCCCGGCCCCTGGACCCCGGGCGCGGACGGGGACGCTCCCGCCCTCTGGCTGCTGCGCGTGCCGGACGGTGAGCCCGTGTCCCGCGCGGAGTACGAGGAGGTGCTGGACGCGCGGGAACGCGAGCGCGCCGCGTCCTTCGTCCGGGACCTGCACCGGGACCGCTACGTCACCGCCCACCTCGCCCTGCGCCGGCTCCTCGGCGCCTACCTGGACGTCGCGCCGGGCGCGGTCGAGCTGATCCGCGAACCCTGCCCCTGCTGCGGTGCCCCGCACGGCCGCCCGGCGGCGGCGGGCGCGCCGCTGCATTTCAACCTCTCCCACGCCGGCGACCTGGTGTTCCTCGCCTTCGCGGACCGCCCGGTCGGGGCGGACGTGGAGGAGGTGCAGCAGGCGTCGGTGGTCGACAGCGTCGGCCGTTCGCTGCACCCCCGGGAGGTCGCCGAGCTGGAGGCCCTCCCGAAGGCAGGACGGACGGTGGCCTTCTCGCGCTGCTGGACGCGCAAGGAGGCGTACCTCAAGGGGACGGGCACCGGGCTCGCGGAGCGGCTGTCCGTGACGTACGTGGGGTGCGGGCCGCGGCCCGCGTCACCGCCGGGATGGACGCTGGCCGACGTCGAGGCGGGCCCGGGGTACACGGCGGCGGTCGCCCTGGCCCGCGCGGACGGGACGCCGCCACCGCCCACCGTCTGAGAACCGGCCCCGAAGCGCCCGCCGCCGCGTCCGTCACCCGTACGGAGCAGTCCCGCACCCGCCGCGCGCGGTACCCCTGCGAAGGTGAGGGCATGGCTTCCAAGCGCAAGTCCTCGACCAGCGATCCGTCCCGCGCCGGCTCCCTGGGAGGCAGGCTGCGGGAGGCGGCGACGACAGGTCGGGTCGTCCTGCTGATCGTCGCCGTGCTGGCGCTCGTCTTCGTCTTCGAGAACACCCGGCACGTCAAGATCCGGATCATCGGTCCCGAGGTCTCCACGCCGCTGTGGCTGGCACTCGCCGCGATGCTGGTGATCGGCTGGCTGCTGGGACGGTTCGTCACCGTCCGACGGCGGTGACCTGTTGACGGCGGTGACCGTCCGACGGCGGTGACCGGTCGACGGGCGCTCCGCCGCCGACCCGTCTCGGCGCCGCCAACACGCCTCGGGCCCCCGCCTCTTGGAGAAACGGGGGCCCGACTCAGGTGCGCCACCAGGGACTCGAACCCCGGACCTGCTGATTAAGAGTCAGCCGCTCTGACCAACTGAGCTAGCGGCGCGGGAAGAAAATTATCAGATCTTCCGTTCGATGCAAATGCGGCCGCTGTCCCGACCCGGACCGGTCGATCCTGTACGAGTCCATGCGCACCTTGTATGGCCCCGTGCCCCGCTCTCGCCCGCCCGCCGCCGGTTCACGCCGGAGCCGAAACCAGCCCCGCCTCGTAGGCGATGATCACGAGCTGGACCCGGTCCCGGGCACCCAGCTTCGTGAGCAGCCGTGAGACGTGCGACTTGGCCGTGGCCACGGTGATGAAGAGGTCCTGTGCGATCTCGGTGTTGGACCGGCCGCGCCCGACCAGGGTCAGCACTTCCCGTTCCCGTTCGGTGATCCCGTCGACGAGGGCGGGGGAGCGGCGGTGGGCGGCGTGCTCGGGGCACGGGCACGGGGAGTGCGCGTCAGCTCCGGGGCGCCCCGCCCCCGGGCCCGTGGGGTGGCCGGCGAAGTCGGCGATCAGACGGCGCGTCACACCCGGCGCGAGCAGCGCGTCCCCCGAGGCGACCACGGGGACCGCCGCGAGGATGTCGTCCAGGGCCATGTCCTTCACCAGGAAGCCGCTCGCCCCGGCCCGGAGGGCACCGTAGACGTACTCGTCCTCGTCGAAGGTGGTCAGTACGAGGACACGGGCCGTCGTCGGACCGGCCGTGATCAGACGGGTGGCCTCGATCCCGTCCATGCCGGGCATGCGGATGTCCATCACGACGACGTCGGGGCGGAGTTCGCCGGTGAGCAGAACCGCCTCGGCGCCGGTGGCCGCCTCACCGACGACCTCCAGGCCGGGATGGTCGGCCATGAGCACGCGCAGTCCGGACCGCACCAGCGGCTGGTCGTCGGCGAGCAGGATCCGGATGCTCATGGGGTCTTTCCTCGGGTGGGTACGGACGGTGGTGTGCCGAGGCGTGTCTGCACATCGTCGGACGCCTGAGCGTTGGCGGATGTCCGCGTGTCGGCGGATGTCCGCGTGTCGGCGGATGTCTGCGCGTCGGCGGGTTTCCGTACGGTGACTGACGCCTGAGTACCGGCGGGTGTCCGCGCGTTGGCGGTTGTCTGCGGATCGGTGGGCGTCCGCCTGCCGACGGGCATCCGTCCGCCGACGGGCGTCTGCCCACCGGACGTTCGCGCGCCGGACGTTCGCGCGCCGGCGGACGCCGGTGCGTCGAGGAGCTCCGTAACGCCGCCAGGCTCCGAAATCCTGCAAGACGCCGCACCCCTGGAAGACGCCGCAACCCCGCCAGACACCGAAACCTCGCCCGGCTCCGAATCGCCCGCGGCGGCCACCACCCCACCCCCGGCCACCACCCCACCCCCGGCCGCCACCACGCCTGCGGACGCCGGCAGCGGCAACCGGGCCGCCACCCGGAAGCCGCCCTCGGGGCGAGGGCCGGCGGTGAGCCGGCCGCCCAGTAGCCCGACGCGCTCGCGCATGCCGACGAGGCCGAAGCCGTGGCCCGACGACACCACACTTCCGCCGCCGCCCCCGCCGCCCCCGCCGCCCCCGCCGCCCCCGCCGCACCCGTCGTCCACGATCTCCACCGACAGCTCGTCCTCCCCGTACTCCACCCTCACCCGACACCGCCCGGCCCCCGCGTGGCGGACGACGTTCGTGAGCGCCTCCTGCACGATGCGGTAGGCGGACAGGTCGAGGTCGGCGGGCAGTGGGCGCTGCCGGCCGCTCCGGTGCAGGTCGACGCGGACGCCCGCGTCCGCCGTAGCCGTCACCAGCCGTTCGAGGTCGGCGAGGCCCGGCGCGGGCCCGAGCGGGGGCCGTTCGCCGGTGGTGGTGCCCCGGCCCGTCCGGCGCAGTGACACGAGCGTGCGCCGCAGACCCGAGAGGGTCTCCCGGCTGGTGGCCTCGATGGCGCGCAGCGCCTCGCGTGCCTCCGCGGGCTGTGTCTCGATCACCCGGCTTCCCACCCCGGCCTGGATGGCGATGATGCCGACGCTGTGCGCGACCATGTCGTGCAGTTCCCGGGCGATCCGCAGCCGTTCGGCGGTCACGGCCTCGGACACCTCCTGGGCGCGCAACGCCGTTTCCCGCGCGCGCAGTTCCGCCGCGTGTTCGCGGCGTTCCCGGGCGAGCAGCGCGGCCGTGCAGGACGCGGCCAGCGCCAGGAGGGCGATCACGGCGTTGACCGTCAGGTTGTCGCCGTGCGCGTAGAGGCCGATCGTCAGGAGCTGGACAAGAGACGTCACGGCCACGGCGGTCACGGAGACCCGCCGGGTGCGGGTCGCGACGACGAGGGCCAGGACGGCGTCCACCGCCATGAACGCCAGGAAACTGCCCTGGAGTGCCGCCGCCTGCTCCGGTCCGACGGGCCGCGGAGTCCCCGCCAACACCGCCGTGGAGCCGAAGAGGGCCAGCCCCAACGCGAGGAGCGGCGCCCGGCGTATCACGCCGGCGAGCAGGCTCACGGCCAGCAGCGCCCCGACGCCGTGCGCCGTACCCGACGCCGCCGGCGCGCCCCCGATCAGCAGACCCACCGCGAGGAAGTAGCAGACGCCTCCCGCCCAGACCGCTGTCCCGGCCCCCGCCGCCTTGTCAGCCTTTGCCCCGACCTTTCCTGCCCCGACCTTCCCTGTCCCGGCCCTCGCCGTCGGCTTCATCGGCGGCGTGCCCCCGACGGCACCGGGAGGACTCTGGGCGCGAGGCCGCCGTGGCGGCGGGCGGCGCGCACGGCCGCCACCGGAATGATCATCTCGGGGTTCACGCCGTGAGACTAACCGGCCGCCTCCCGCGCGGCATCAACCCGGGGATGTACGCCCCAGGGCGAACCGGGTCGCGCGCTTTGCCGCCCACGGCCCCATGACCACACCATGGCCGCCCCGGCAGGGTGGGGCCCGTGATCGAAGTCAGCGAACTCACCAAGCGATACGGCGACAAGACCGCCGTCGACCGGTTGTCCTTCACCGTCCGGCCGGGCGTGGTCACCGGGTTCCTCGGGCCCAACGGAGCCGGCAAGTCCACCACCCTGCGGATGATCCTCGGCCTGGACGGCCCCACCGCCGGGACGGCCACCGTCGACGGTGTCCCCTTCCGCAGCCACCCGCGCGGCCTGCGGCACGTCGGCGCCCTCCTCGATGCCGGCCACGTCCACGGCGGACGCGGCGCCGCGGCCCACCTCTCCGCCCTCGCCCGGAGCAACGGCATCCCGCGGCGCCGGGTGGACGAAGTGCTGGGCGAGGTGGGGCTGGACGCGGTGGCGCACCGCCGCGTCGGCGGGTTCTCCCTCGGCATGCGGCAGCGGCTCGGCATCGCCGCCGCCCTGCTCGGCGACCCGCCGGTGCTCCTCTTCGACGAGCCGGTCAACGGCATGGACCCGGAGGGCGTGCTCTGGGTACGCCGCCTCTTCCGGAGCCTGGCCGCCGAGGGCCGCACCGTCTTCCTCTCCAGTCACCTGATGTCGGAGATGGAGAACACCGCCGACGAACTGGTCGTCATCGGGCGGGGCCGCCTCGTCGCCGCCGAGCCGCTCCGGGACTTCGCGGCCCGCGGTACGCGCCGCGCCGTCGTGGTGGCGACGCCGCAGGCCGCCGAACTGGCCGCCGTGCTGACCGCGGCGGGCGCCACGGTCGAGCCGGAGGGCCCGGCCGGCGCCGGGCGCCTCGCCGTCACCGGGCTCCCCGCCGACCGGATCGGCGCGCTCGCCCACGAGCACCACCTGCGGCTGACCGAACTGACCGCCCACACCGCCTCGTTGGAGGCGGCCTTCATGGAACTCACCGCCGACTCCACCGACTACACGGCAGGCCACCCCCGATGACCACACCCACACCCACACCCACACCCACACCCACACCCACACCCACGCCCACGCCCACACCCGCGTCCTCCCTGAAACCCGCGCCCTCACTCCTCCCCCCGGCCACCCCACCCCCCGCCCGCTTCACCGACCTCCTCGCCGCCGAGTGGATCAAAACCCGGTCCCTGCGCTCCACGCCCTGGATCCTCGTCCTCACCCTCCTCTTCGTCATCGGCGCCGCCGCCGCGGCGACGGCCTCTGACCACGCCGACCGCCCCGGCCCCGCCGACTTCCTCCCCTTCGACACCTTTCCGCCGGCCGGCTCCTGGACGCTGACCCTCGTCGCGGGCAGCGCCGGAGCCCTCGCGATCGTGAGCGAGTACGGCAATGGCCTGATCCACGCCACCACCGTGGCCGTACCGGACCGCGGCGCGGTCGTGCTGGCCAAGGCGGTCGTCACCGCCGCGCTGTGGACCGTGGTCGGCGCCATCGCCGCCACCGGCTCCTTCCTCGTCTCCCAGGCCGTCCTGAACGAGCGCCACGCCGGCGTCCCGATCACCCACCCCGGGGTGTTCCGCGCTCTGGCCGCCACCACGCTCCTCGCCCCTGTCTGCGCCCTCGTCGGCCTGGGTCTCGGCGTCCTCCTCCGACACGCCGCCGCGACCATGGTCACCAGCTTCTTCCTCCTCCTGGTGCTGCCACCCATGTTCTCGGAGCGCCTCCGCTGGTCGGCGGACATCCGGCACGCGCTCGTCCTGTCGGCCTGGTCACGCCTGGTCCAGAACTGGGACCCGGACCCCAACTCCCTCGGCTACTCGGCGACGGTCCCCGGCTCCTGGGCGGTGTACGCGCTCTGGCCGCTGGTGACGGTCGGCCTGGCGGTGTTCGTCGTGCGACGCCGGGACGTGTGACGGCGCGCGTCCGCGCCGGGAGAGGGGCGCGGCGACACGCACCCGCACCCCGACCGGCCCGGACCGCCCGACGACCGCGACCGGCGACCGCGCCGCAGTGACAAGGCGGCCGGCCGAATGGCGACCGGTGTGAGCTTCCTGCCGCCCGGCGACTGGCCGTGGGGTCGCGGTGTCCGGGGGACGTGGGGATAGCGCCCCGACCGGCCCGGACCGCCCGGCAATTGGCGCCCGGCGATTGGGGACCGGCGCCCGATGACCGGCGCCCGGCGACCGCGAAATCAATGAGCGGAGGGGCCGTGCCCGGGCTCCTGGGCGGGGTCCGTCACAAGACGGCTCAGCCGGTAGGTGGTCGGCAGCACCAGGCGCCCGCACAACGTGTCGATCCGGATCCTCGGCCCGTCGACGCCTGTCTCCCGGAGCCGGCGCGCCTGTGCGCGGATCTCCGCCTGGTCCCGCGTCTCGACGACCACCTCCCACTGTCCGGCGTCCGGCGCGGCGCGAGCGGCAAGCCGCTGCCGCGCGTCCTCTTGCCGTCGCCTTCTTTTCCGCTGTCCTGGCACCCGCACAGAATCACCGGCCGGTGTCAGGAGGGCAAGGCGCAGGGGGCGAGCACCCACGTCCCCACTCAGTGGTCGTTTGCCAGACGGCCCGTGCGTGCGATTCCACGCCGGCGGCTACCACGCCCGGCGATTACCACGTCCGGCGGCTACCACGCCGGTGACGCCCGACGACAAGTCAGTCGTCCGCCGGGTCGGGCAGCCGGTGATTCAGGTGGCGGCGCGGCGGCGAGCTCGCCCGGCTCACCGCCCTGCACAGGGGCCGGGTCACTCGGACGGGCCCGAGCCACTCGGACGGCCCGAGCCACTCGGACGGCCCCGAGCCGCTCCGCCGGTTTCCGGTCGCTTCGTGAAGTCCGGCCTGCCCGGCGCAGAGCGCACCTCCGGCGCGGAGCCCGGGTGGCCGTAACCGACTCATGGGCCCACTAAGCCACTTGACGTATCTCACGCCGCCAAAGGATCCTCCGAACCACTGCCACTCCCACCCCTACACCGCACCCTCTCCTTCACGCCCACTCCACGCCCCCACCCCTCCCACCCTCCTCCCACACCACTCCGACCCTCCCCGCTCCACCCCAGCGAAGGGACCTCCCCATGCCGGCATCCACCCCCGAACACCCCGCCCCGGCGGTCTCCCGGCGGGACGTCGCGCGGCTGGCCGGAGCGGTCGCGGTCGGAGCGGTCGCGGCCGGCGCGCTGCCGGTCGGCGCGGGACGGGCTGTCGCGGCCCCGTCCCGCCCGGCGGACCTGGTGTTCCACAGCGGCGACGTCATGACGATGGATCCGAGACGGCCGCGCGCGTCGGCCGTGGCGGTCCGGGCGGGCAGGATCGTGTGCGTGGGCGACGACGCCGACGTCCGCGCCGTCGCCGGGCGCGGGACGGAGACGGTGGACCTGCGCGGCCGGACGCTGCTCCCCGGCATCAACGACACCCACCTCCATGCGGCCGTCCACCGGCTGAACCTGCCGCCGTACGCGCTCGACCTCGGCGTGCCCGCCGTGAAGTCCGTCGCGGACATCGTGGCCGCCGTGGCCGCCGAGGCCAGGCGCGTCCCGAAGGGCCAGTGGATCCGGGGCGCCGGCTGGAACCCCTACCGGCTCACCGAGCAGCGGGGGCCCAACCGGGACGACCTGGACAAGGCGGCGCCCGACCACCCGGTGTTCCTCCAGGACAGCGGCTACCACACCAGCGCCGTCAACTCCCGCGCCCTGGAACTCGCCGGCATCACGGACACCGGCCCGGACGGCCCCCGGAAACCCGGGGTCGACTACGACGCCGCGGGCCGGCCCACCGGAATCCTCCGCGACGGCGGTCAGGCGTTCGTCCAGCTCCTGCTGCCGCCCTGGAGCAGGGACGAGCGCAAGCGCGCGATCAAGGACGCGGTCGGCCGCCTCCACGCCGAGGGCATCACGAGCTACACCGACCCGGGTCTGGGCCCCGGCGGCGAGGGGCTCGGCGGCGGAACGCAGGGGCCGGAGACCCTGGCCGCCTACGCCGACCTGGCGCGTGAAGGCGCTCTCGACGCCCGCGTCAGCGTGTTCTTCCTCCCCTGCTCCCAGTCCGGCGGCTCCGCCGCCGCGGTCGCCCGGGAGTTGCGCGCGTTCACCCCGCCGGCCGGCCTCGACCCCCGGCGCCTCGCCGTCCGCGGCGTCAAACTCTTCTCGGACAGCGGTGGCGACCTGCTGGTCGCCGGTGACACCAACGAGCAACGCGCCGCCGAACTCGCCGAGATGATCCGCGTCGCCCACGTCGCCGGCTACCAACTGGGCGTGCACTGCTACCGCTGGACCTCCACCGTCGTGGACGCCTTCACCGCCGCCCTCCGCCGCCACCCGCGCCCGGACGCCCGGCACATCGCCATGCACGGGGCGTATGTCACCCCGGACGTCCTGCCGACGATGGCCCGGTACCGCATCGGCCTCGGCCCGCAGGCGCAGAGCTGGGCCCACGCCGTCCACGGCGCCGCCCAGGGGCCGGCCGGCGAGGACTTCGTGCCCTGGCGCTCGGCGGTCGACGCCGGCGTCCCCTTCCTCGGCAGCTCCGACGCCCCCGTCAACCCGCCGAACTGGCGCGCCGGCGTCCAGGCCCTCGTCACCCGCCGAGGCACCTGCGGCGAGGTCCACGGCCCCGCCCAGCGCCTCACGCTGGACCAGGCCCTCGCCGCCTACACCACGGCCGGCGCCTGGCAGGATGCCGCCGAATCCTGGAAGGGCTCGCTCATGCCCGGCAAGGCGGCCGACCTGTGCGTCCTCGACGGCAACCTGCGCACGACGGCACCGGACGCCGTCGCCGACGTCCCGGTGGCCATGACCGTCTTCGACGGCCGGATCGTCCACGAGCGGAGAAGCTGAGACGAAGAGGGCCCAGGAGGGCGGGAGAGGGCGGAGGGGGCGGAGGGGGCGGGAGAGAAGGGAACGCCGGCCCTCGTCAGCCTTCCTCCACGGAGGACAGCGCCTCCGTGATCAGACGAGTGGCGAAGTCCGGGTCCTCGGTGAGCCGGTTGATGTGGTCCGCGAGCAGGAAGGCGGTGACCTCCAGCGGGTTCATCTCGGCCTCGGTCCAGAACCCGTACTGCTTCCGCCACAGGCTCGGACTCAGGTCCGCACCCGCGGCCACGATCAGCCCGGCCATCGTCGGAACGGCCTCGGGGCGGACGCTCTTGGGCATCATGCGCATCGTGCCCACGAGATACGGCACCACGTACGCGAAAACGTCCTTGTCGTGCGCCGCGTAAGCCTCCCGCAGCCACTTCATGAACATGTAGATGAGCGTGCAGGCCCCGTCGAGCACATCATGGGCGCCCTCGGCGTCCAGGGAGTCCGTGAACCGGTCGATCATCGCCTGCTGCTCGGGATCCGTCTCGCTCTTCCCGGCCTGCATGGTCTTGAGCCGCGCATCGACCAGCACGAGCGCTGCGCCCACATCGCCGGCGGGAGCGTACTGGGGGTCGCAGGGGGATGGCACGGAGTTCCTCCTCACTCGACCGCGATGGGACGGCGCGGCGTGCCCGTAGCGTAGAGCGCCGGTGCGGCACGGGTCCGGCGAACGCGGAACGACCCGAAACGACGCGCTGCCGATACGCCGCGAGCCCGACGACGGATCGAACGGACCTGCCCAACAAGCCCCTTCATGCAGTCGTCCGTGCTCGCCTGTGCTCGTCTGTGCTCGTGTGCGGACGTATGCGGACGCCGGACAACCGCCGTACTCCCGACATCATTCCCGCCCCAGTGCGGCGATCCGGCGGCAGTCGTCCTGGAACTCGGCGGGCACGTCGTCCCCGCGCGGATCGCTCCCACGCCTCTCCAGCGCGTCGGATCACCGGTCCCCGCCGCTACGCGGGAAGTCCGTCACGGTGCCATCCGCTTCCGCTTGGGATGACACCATAGGGGTCATGCGCTCCTGGACCTCCTTGACCGTCGCCGAACAGGCGCTCATGCGTCGTGCGCTGTCCGGGCGCCCCCTGGCCGGAGCGGTTCAGGATTACGGCCTCGCCCTCCGCTGGGGCGGCGCGAAGGAAGCGGCGCCTCTGCGCAGCTACACCGAGGACGAGCAGCGCGCCCTCGTTCCGCGGCTGGCCGCTGCGGCCCTTGACCTGGCCGGGCGCGGGCTGCTGACCGTTCACGAGGGACGATCCGACCGCGTCCCGCCGGTCCCGGTGGCCGGAGCGGAACTCCACGCGGTACTCGCCGACCCGGCGAACTGGCTGTGGTCCACCCGCCCCGCCCGCAGCCTCGGCCTCGCGGCCCCCCGGCCCGTGCGTGAGCACTGGATCGACGCCGCGTACCCGGTCGCCGACACCAGCGCACTTCCCGCCTGGGACGGACTGAGTGTCGCCCAGCGTGAAGTCCTGGTCTGCGCGGCCGAGTTCAGCGGAATGCTCACCGGGCCGTTCGGCATCTGGGACGACCCGCCGGACGGCCTGGAGCCCGCCGGGCGCCTCGCGTGGGTGGAACGGCAGCTCGCTCCGCTGCTGCCCTTCGTCCGCGACGGCTGGATCGAGGTGCACCACATCCCCGACGCCGACACCGGCGCCTTCACGGTGATCCCCCTCGACCGCCTCCACACCGCGCTCGCCGACCCCGACGTGCGCTACCAGGGGGACGAGTGGGGTGTGGGTGTCGGCTGCGTCTTCACCCATGCGGGGCTGGCCGTCTGGCACGGCGGCTGGAGTGACGAATGGGGACGTCGGCTCGACTTCGACTGACCCCCGCCCCGGCTCGACTTCGACTGACCCCCGCCCCGGCCCGGCGCTGCCTGGGCCGGTCCGCCGCGCACGTCTTCGTCTGGGTGACACGGTCCCAGTCGCCTGGCGGGGGCGGCGTGGGAACGGACCCGCCTGCTTCTCCGTGCGCGCCGGTCAGCCCGGACCCGCCTTCGGCGCGCGCCGGAGCCCCCGGGGCCGCCGCGAGGGTTCTGCCGCAAGGGCCCTGCCTCGAGACCGCTGCTTCGTCCCTCGGGCCCCTCCTCTGCCCCGCTGCCCCACCCCCGCTATCCCACCCCCCGGAACTCCCACGCCCGTTCCGGGCCCCCCGCCCCCAGCGGGCGGAGGACGACGCGACCCGCCCACGCCGGCTCCGGAGCGACGTCGACGGCGAGTTCGGCGGCACCTCCGTAGCCTCCGTAACCGTCGGGGCCGTCGGAGTCGTCCGGGACGACGAGGTGGAAGAGGTCCAGCCCCGGAGCGGGCCGCAGCAGCCAGGACCGGTGCCGGGCGCCCGCGCCCACCTGCTTGCCGGGCTCGGGCTCCCCGTGGAAGCCGAGGAGCGTGCCGCTCCGCACGTTGCGGACGGTCCGCGTCCCGTCGTCCAGTTCCTCCAGGACCCACTCCTGCTCGCCCGGCCCGGCGGTCCGCGGCATGAGGAGGGTGGGCGTTCCCGGTTCCGCGGAGCCGTCCCGCAGAGTGAGGAACCGGCCACCGGGCCGGGCGATCGTGTAGACGCCGTTCGGTACCAGAGCCAAGGCCGACTCCCTTTCTGACGCGCGGCGCCCGCGACGGGCACCTCGGACTTCCGGGCGGAGCCATTCCTCCCCGGTCCCCGCGCCTCGTACCGGGGTGAGGCCCCGGCGTCACCCCTCGGGCGCACGGCGGCCTCACCCGGGGGAGGGCGCGCCGTCAGCGGCCGGGTCAGCGGCCGGGGCGGCGCCGTTCCGGGGGATGGGCCGGGGATGGGCCGGGGGTGAGCTGGGGAATGAGCCGGGGGGTGGGTCGGCGGATGGTGCGACGGCCGGAGGGCCGGCGGGCGGACGGCCATCCGCCGAGACGGGACACCTGTCCGCCGGGATGGGACGCCCGTCCGCCGAGACGAGACGGTCATCCGCCGAGGCGGGGCACCCGTCCGCCGAGACGGGACGGCCATCCGCCGAAGCGATTCGCCGGACGACCCGGCGAACGGCTCAGTCACCGACGGACGCGTACGGGTTGGCCTCGCGCCCCTCCGTGCTGAGCAGCACCACCGTCGACCCGGGCCCGAGCCCCAGCGCGGCCCGCCGCGCGACCGCGTCCGGCCCGGCCAGCGCCGTCCGCAGCCCGGCCAGTGAGGCCGAGCCGCAGGGGCCGGACGGGACGCCGAGCGCGGACAGGTCGGCCATCGCCCGGGCGGCGCCGGCCTCGGTGACCGTGACGGCGGCGTCCAGCCCGTCCCGGAGGAACGGCCAGGCGAGGGCGGACGGCGTCCCGCAGTTCAGACCGGCCATGGCGGTCTCCCCGGTGGCGACGGACACCGGTTCGCCGCGCGTGAGGCTCGCCAGGAGGCACGCCGCGGCCTCCGGTTCCGCGGCGAGCAGCGCCGGTGCCGGACCGGCGGCCGGGCGGCGGGAGCGGTAGTGGGTGACGGCCGCCTGGGCCAGCGAGCCCACGCCGACCGGGACGGCCACCAGGCCGGGCGTGCCGGCACCGGCCGCCGCCACCTGTTCGTCGACCTCGGCGAACAGCGTGGAGTAACCCTCCACGATCCAGCCCGGGATCCGCTCGTACCCCGGCCAGGCCGTGTCCTGGACCAGCACCGTGTCCGCCGCGCGCGCCGCCTCGGCCGCCCGCCGGACCGCCTCGTCGTACGGGCCCGCCACCCGTACCACCTCGGCGCCCTCGCCGCCGATGGCCGCGACGGCCCCGGGGTGCACGCCCGACGGGACGAAGACGCGGGCCCGCAGCCCGTTGACGCGCGCGGCCCGGGCCAGGGCCCGGCCGTGGTTGCCGTCGGTGGCCGTCACCAGGGTCACCGGGGTGTCGGGGGCGTCCGGGGTGTCGGGGATGCCCGGGGCGCCCGGGGCCGCGCCCCGCCCCTCCGCCGCCCGCTCGGCCACGATGTTGCGCACCGCCCAGAACGCCCCCAGCGCCTTGAAGGCCGGCAGTCCCAGCCGGGACGACTCGTCCTTGACGAACACCCGGCCCACGCCCAGTTCCGCTGCGAGGCCCGGCAGTTCGGTCAGCGGCGTCGGCGCGTACCCCGGCAGTGCGGCGTGGAAGTCCCGCACCCCGGCGGGAGCGGGCGCGCAGGACCAGGCCCGGGCAGCCGGACGGACGTACCAGGAGGGGGCGAGGGCGGTGGAAGAAGTCGTCGTGGTCATGGCAGCAGCCTGCGGGACGGGCATCCCTCCGGTCCAGCGCATGATTCCGACCTATATTCATCGGGAAAACCGAACGGAGAGCCAAGGAGCGGAACAAGAACGACCGGAACGAGAACGACCGGAACGAGGCTCACCCGCCTGCCCGGCCCGGGCCCGGGATTGAAGTGCCCGGGCCCGAGAGGACGTGGCCGGATCCGGGAGGAAGCGCCCGGGCCCGGGAGAAGGCGGCCGGGCCCGAGGAGACAAGTGGCCAGGCCGGAGAGGAAGCGGCCGAGCCCGAAGGGAAGGGGAACCTCCGCCCATGTTTGATCTGCACCGACTGCGCCTGCTGCGCGAACTCAAGCACCGCGGCACCCTCGCCGCCGTCGCCGCCGCCCTCTCCTACAGTCCCTCCACGGTCTCCCAGCAACTGTCCCAACTGGAAGCGGAGGCAGGGGTGAGGCTGCTGGAACCGGTGGGGCGACGGGTGCGGCTGACGCACCAGGCGGAGATCCTCGTGGCCCACACCGAAGCGGTACTCGAACGCCTGGAACGCGCCCAGGCGGACATCGCCGACTCACTGGCCGGCGTCGCCGGCACCCTGCGCGTCGCCGCCTTCCAGACGGCCGCGCTCGCGCTCGTTCCCCCCGCCCTGACCCTGCTCCGCACGGCCCACCCCCGCCTGCGGATCCACGTCACCCAGGGCGAACCGGAGACCGCGCTCCCCGCCCTGCTGGCCCGCGACTTCGACCTGGTCGTCACCGAGGAGTACCCCGGCGACCCGATTCCCCACCCGGCCGAACTGGAACGGGAGGCTCTCCTCGACGACACCCTCCGCCTCGCCGTCCCCGGCCCGGCGGGCGGCGGTCCGCCCACCGCCCTGCGCACCCTCGCCGACCACCCCTGGGTGATGGAACCGGAGGGCACGGCCGCCCGCCGCTGGGCCGTGGCGCTGTGCCGGGACGCCGGTTTCGAGCCGGACGTCCGGTTCGAGTCCAGCGACCTCCTCCTCCACCTCCGCCTCGTCGAGGAAGGCCACGCCGCGGCGTTCCTCCCGGATCTGGTCCGCGACGCCCGCCGCCCGACCGTCCCCCTCCACCCCCTCCCACGCGGCCGTCACACCCGACGCATCTCCACCGTCGTCCGACGCGGGCGCACCCGCCACCCCGCCATCACGGCCTGCCGGGCGGCCCTCCGGCAGGCGGCGGAGGGGGTAGGGGGCCAGGTCCAAGGCCGGGGTCAGGTCCAGGTCCAGGGCCAGGGCCAGGACCGGTGACGCGAGACGACGCGCATGCCGAAGGGGGGCGCTCTACCGTCCGAGGAGCACCGCGACGACGGCCGGCCCGCGACTTGACGCGGCATGAGGTCATCGATCCGCCAGCCCTGCTGGCCCTGCTCGGCTTGCGCGCCCTGCTCGGCTGACTCCGCCTTGCTCGCCTTGCTCTGCTAGCCCTGCTGCCTGCCAGCCCTGCTCGGCCTGGGGCCCTACTCGGCTTGCGTGCCCTGCTCGGCCGACTCCGGCTTGCTCGACCGGCTCGCCCCGCTCGGCCCGGCCGACCGGCTCGGCCTGCTCGACTCGGTCGACCCGGCTGGGGCCCCGTCATCCTCGCCTGCGGGATCGACCTGGCCGAGCCCCCCCACGCGGTGAAGGCCCCCGGCGGACTACCGGGCGGGCGACGAGCCACGACACCCGAACGACGACGCGCAGGCGATGACGCGCAAGCGATGACGCCGGAACGGCAACATCCAAGCAGTGGAGCCCCAGCGGAGACGTCCCGCGGCGGGACGCCTGCGCGGTGAGGGCGGTGACGCGCATTTGTGTCGGCCCGGGGCCGGCACCCCCGCCCGTCGCGCACCTCCGTACCCCGGTACACCCCAGTGCTCCCGTGCCCCCGCTCCAGGCGATACCCGCCCCGAAGAATCTCGGATCCACCAGAGCTCCCCACCCCCTCCGCGTCCCAGCCCTGGCCCCCGGCCCCTGGCCCCCGGCCCCCGGCCCCCGGCCCCCGGGTCCAGGCCCGGCCTCGGCCCCCGAGCCCCGCGCTCACCGCGCTCACCGCGCTCCCGCGGCCCCCCGGTAAGCGGCCGGCACCGTCTCCACGTCGGCCGGTTCGCGGGAGGTGACGGCGGGGGAGACGCGGACGAGGGTGTCGGCGAAGTGGCGGGCGCAGAACTGTTCCAGTCCGCCGTGCCGGGTGGTCCACGTGGACATCGCCGCCGTGTCGGCGGGAAGTTCGTCCAACAGGCGGTCGAAGGCGCGCGCGTGGTAGGCGACCGCCGCTCCGCCTAGCCGGCAGACGGTCCAGCGCCGGTCGGCGAGCTCCGCCATGTGCGCACCGAGGACGCTGGTCGCGTCGTGGCAGAAGACCACGTCGTCTTCGAAGACCAGCACGTGCCGGAGCCCCCGCTGTCGCGCCTGGGCGACGGCTGTGCGGTGGGCGAGGGCGTGGGCTGCCGCCGGGTCGCCGGGGACGACGGGTGCGGGGAGGCGGCGGACGCGGCCGGCGATGCCGAGGCGCCGGAAGCGGCGGTGGGCGGCCACCCAGCGGTGGGCGTCGGCGTTGACGCAGACCAGGGAGTCGAACCGGTCCAGCGGGTGGCCGCGTTCGGCGGCGTGCCCGGCCACCCAGGCGTCCACGACGTCGCCGCAGGTCTCTCGGTAGTGGTCGATGACGGGTTCGACGGCCAGGCCCGCCTCTTCCCAGGCGAGGAGGTGGTCGCGGCAGCGGTCGGCGACGGCCACGGGAGCGGCCGTGCCGGGCGGCCGTACGGAACGCCGGGTCCAGCGCAGGAACGGGAGGCAGAGCGCCCGCGCGCCCGCCGCCCGGAACCGCTTGTGCAGTGAGCCCACTTCCGCCCCCAGGCCGCGCAGCCGCGGGTTGAGACCGGGCCAGGCGTCCGTGCGGCAGGCGAACAGCCCGAGGTCCTGCACGCCGATCTCGAACGGCGGCGCTCCCGGGTCCGCCCCGCGCGGGTCGCAGCCCCACGTCCCGAACGCCGCACCGTCGAAGACCGGGTCGAGATGTGTCCGCACGGTGCCCAGGTCGTCGCCGAGCAGCGGCCCGTGCAGCAGGTCGCGGCAGCGGGGGTGTTCGTCGGCGTAGGCGAGGAGGCGGGCGAGGGTGCCGGGTGGGAGCAGGACGTGCGCGTCGAGGGACAGCACCCATTCCGTACGGGCCTCGCGGACGACGAGGTCCCGCAGCGCGCTGCCGCGCAGGTGCCCGGCGGGTACGTGGCGCAGCCCCGGGAGCGTGTCCGCCAGCGCCCGCAGGCCCGCCCCGGCCGGCCCGTCGGGGTCGCCGTCCACGACGAGCAGGTCGACGCGGTCGGCGACTTCGGGGTGGTGGAGGCGGAGGGAAAGGAGCGTGAAGTAGGCGCCGTCGAAGTCGTCGTCGTGGACGGCCGTGCCGACGGTCAGACGCGCGGGTGCCGCGGTGGCCATGGGGCGTCCCCGCTCACCGGGGGCCGGCGACGAGCCGGCCGTGGAAGGCGAACCGGCTGTCCAGCAGCTTCGCCGACGGCGAGTGGACGGGACGCACCCGGTACCAGGCGTCGGCCGGGAAGAACACGAGCGAGTCGTGGTCCGGCTGCACGTCCCGGAACGACTCCGCGACGCCGGGGTGCCCCTCGCGGACTGTCGTGTCGTAGATCCGAGTCTGGCCGCCGGTGAACCCCCGGGGCCTGCGGTGCAGGTGGTACACGAACGTGATGCGGCGCGGGTCGCCCGGGCCCGCGCTGTCGCGGACGGGCGGGTCCTGCCGGCGTACGTCGGGCGGCAGTTCGTTGTCCATCGTGAACTCGAACGACACCCGGGGATCCGTCACCGGCACCCCCAGCATCGTGGACACCATCGGCGCCAGCCGGGTCACCGCGGCGGCGAGCTCGGGGAACCGGGCGGTCTGGTCCGCGCACCGCCACCTCGGCGGAACCGTCACTTCCGCCCCCGCGTCCCGCTCGCGGACCTCGGCCATCAGCGCGTGACAGCCCTCTTCCAGCAGGCGGTCGGCCGCCGCCGCGCCCAGTACGTCCTCGAACCTGCACATCCGCGTCGCCAGCGTCACCGCCGTGGAGGCGGTCGCCGGTGGCGGGCTCCCGCGTTCCGCCGGTGTCCGCAGCGCCCGCGTCCGGGGCTGCGTCCGCGTCTCGGCCTCCGCCACGTCCACGCTCTCGGCCATCCCGCTCACCTCCGCCTGTTCCGGGAACCCGCGCTCAGGGGATCCCCGCAGGGGTACCACCGGGCGTACGGGACGAAACGGGCGCCGGTCGGTGCCATCCGGCCGGGCGAACGCGCGGGTGAACGCATGTGGGCCCCACCGGATAAACCGGTGGGGCCCACAGTGTCCGTGCGCCACCAGGGACTCGAACCCCGGACCTCCTGATTAAGAGTCAGGCGCTCTAGCCAACTGAGCTAGCGGCGCGAGAGGAATATTACCCGAGCTCGTGTTCGAGGCAAACTCACGTTCGTGCCCCTTTTCCGCCCCCTGCGCGTCTTGCGTGGATTCCCTGGGTAGCCACGGCGCGAAACCACGCCAGCGGCCGAAGGAAGCACAGTGACCACCACGGAGTTCGCATCACCGCAGCACCGCATCTTCGCCATGCTCGACGTCGACGGTGACGGCGCCATCACCCACGCGGAATACCTCGCGCGGGTCGACCGCGTCACCTCCGCCGTCGGCCGCGACGCCCACCACCCGGTCGTCGCCGCCTCGCGCGCCGCGCACGAGGCGGTCTTCCGGGACATGGACGCCGACGGCGACGGGCGCGTGACCCTGGAGCAGTACCGCTCCTGGGTGGGGCACGACGCGTTCGAACGCTCCTGCCGGCCCGCGCTGGGCTCCCTGTTCGACATCGCCGACACCGACGCCGACGGCCGGCTGAGCCGGGACGAGTTCACCCGCCTGCGCACGGCGTCCGGCAACAGCGCGGACGACGCCGCCACGGCCTTCGCCGCGCTCGACGCCGACCGGGACGGGCTGGTCGACCGCGACGCCTACCTGGCGGGCATCCACGACTTCGTCACCACCGGCAGCTCGCCCATGGCCGCCGTCTACGGCACCGGACGGTAGCCCTCCGGCACCTGCCGGGCGGTCGGGGGCGGAACGCCTTCCACCCCGGCCGGCCACGGCCGGTACGAACCCGCCGCCCGGTGGTCCGCCGACGGCCACCACAGCGCCGCGTACTCCGCGAAGCGGCGCACCCCGCACACCGAACAGGTGACCACGTGCCCCGCCTCCGTCCATCCGGCGGCCGGATGACGGCAATCGGCGGCCGCCCTCCGCTCCCTCACGCATGTACCGCCCTCTGGTGGCGGCCCATCTCGACCGTCAGCGCCACGGCCCTCGCGTGCTCGCCCGCCCGGGACGCCGCGTAGTACGCGGTCTTGATGCGCGCGCACTCGGCGCACCGGACGCCGCCGCGCCGCGCGGCGGGTCGTGCTGGCGACGTCATCGCTTCTCCCCTCCGAACCGCGCCCGTGCCGCCTCGGGCAGCGACCTGATGCTCTCCGGCAACGCGTGCCACTCGATCCCCCCGCCCGGTGGCCGGAGTTGGTACAGCGACCACCGGTGGTCCATGACCTCACCGACGCGTTTCCGGGCGGCGTCCCATACGAGTTCGCCGATCAGGGGTACGTAGGCTTCGTGCGTTCGTTCGGGGGTGCAGGCCATGGGGGGAAACCTCTCGGTGTTCACTGTCCGTGCCTCTAGAGTCGCCGTGCGCTCGTAGGCTGAACAAGCGCGTGAGTTGGACCAGGGCTGATGTCCCACGGAGCGGCGGGGGTCGAGTGTGACCGCAGGAACGGACAAGGGGCGGGACGGCGAACCGGAGACGCCTCTGGAGTATTTCGGCGAGGAAGTCCGGCAGGAACGGGTCCGGTTGGGAATCAGCCGGGAGGAGCTGGCGAAGGAGGCGTTCTGCGGCTACTCGCTCGTCGCGAAGATCGAGGCGGGCAAGCGGGTGCCTGCGCCGGAGTTCGCCGAGGCGTGTGATCGGCTCTTCCCGGGCTCGCATGGCAGGTACACGAGACTGTGGCGCTTGGTCCTCAAGTGCGCGTTCCCGCCGTCGTTCCGCAAGTACGTGGAGTTCGAAGAAATCGCCACGGTGATTCGGCGGTACAACTGCATGCTGGTGCCGGGGCTGGTGCAGACCGAGGATTACGCTCGGGCCCTCATGGCATGCGGGCGGGCGCGGAACCAGGAAGACCTCATCACGATGCGTATGGCACGACAACGCATCCTGCTGCGGGACAGTCCGCCGGCGGTATGGCTGATCCTCGAAGAGGCAGTGCTCCGGCGCGCGTTCGGTGGACGTGCGGTAATGCGGAAGCAGTTGCAGAGGCTCCTCACCTTGGCGACGTCGGCTCCGCACGTCGTGCAGGTGATGCCTGAGCGGGAGGAGGCCGCCCATGGGGTGATCAACCAGTTCGGAATCCTCTCCTTCGACGAGGGGGCCGACGTGGCGCACGTGGAAGGCTTTCCCAATGGGATGTTGCTGACGGACGTGAGGGACGTGGCGATGGCGAACCAGATGTACGGGTTGCTTTCGGCGAAGGCCTTGCCCCCCGTCGAGTCGGCCGCTTTGATCGAGTCCACGTTGAAGGAGCGCTATTCATGAGCACCGTGCCGCCAACGCCAGGACTGTCATGGCGTAAATCCAGCCACAGCGTCCCGGAACCTGGCGGCGAGTGCGTCGAAGTCGCTTACGCAGGCCATGCCACCGTCCCCGTCCGGGACAGCAAGCGCCCCCGCGGGCCGCACCTTGCCGTTCCGGCCCCCGCCTGGTCCGCGTTCCTGGGCGCGGTCAAGGGGCGAACGCTGGGTGAGTGACGGGGGTCCGGCCCCGCCCCGCCCCTTCCCGTTTTCCGTGGGGGTCGCGCCCTCGCACCGCTGCGCGTGCGTCGCTCGCGTGGCGCGATGTGGGTGATGACCGCGACCGGAGGGCGAGAGGCCGCGGAAAATGATGGAATCATGGGGGGATGTCCGAGATATCCGCCGCCCTGTTCGCCGACCGCTGGCCGCTCGTCCCGCCCCGTGAGGCCGACTGGCTGCGGGAACTGGCGGGGGACGGGGTCACCGGGTTCATGCCGCCGCCCCTGCCGGACGCGGCCTGGGTGCTCAACGCGATGTACGAGCACGAGGGCGGCCCGTCGGACGTGTCGTACGACGAGGAGCACCGGGGCAGGGTCGCGGCCGGCGAGGCGTCGCCGTGGGACCTGCCTGTCCTCGACCTCACCGGGGCGGGCGCCCTCACCGGGGGCGGACTGGGCCGCTCCGGTCACCCGGGCCCGGGCTGGCGGCGGCTGCGCTGGGCGGAGCTGGCCCGGCGCACGGGTGATCCGGTGGTGCCGGAGGGGCTGCCGCCCTGCCACCGCTGCTTTCCTTCCGCGAAGAAGGAGGACAGTTGGCCGCTGGGCATCGTCCCGCCCACCGAAGGCAGCCTGGACCGCGAGACCTGGAACCGGCTGATCGCCGTCCTCGCCGAGCACAGCCCGGCGGGTGCGGACACCCCCTGCCTGGCCTACTACAACCCGATCGTGCTCCGGGCCGACGACTACGAGACCCCGCACGTGCGGGCGGGCCGGCTCGGGGACGCCGGGATTCTGTACGACAACCCGGAGGTGAACTTCAGCCCGTCCAACCTCTGGGCCGCCGACCGCTCCTGGGTGTTCTGCACCGACTACGACCTGTGGGGCACCAAGGTGGCCGGCCCGGGGACGCTCGTCGAGGCCCTGCTGGGTGACGTGGAGCTGGAGGCCGTGCGGCTGTGAGTGCCGGGCCGCCGGCTGGGGGTGGGCGAGGAGGCCGGCGGCGGTGACGCCGCCGGCCTCAAGGGTCACCCGTCGTGCCGCTCGGGTCCGGTCGGCTCGGCCGGCCCGGTCAGTTCGAAGCGGGCCACGGCACCGTCGGTGCCGCACCGGCGGAAGCCGGTCTTCTCCAGCACGCGGAGGGACGCGGGGTTGGACAGCTCGGCGCCGGCCGTCACCGTGTGGACGCCGGGCGCCCGGAGGGCGAACTCCGCGAGCGCACGGGCGGCTTCGGTGGCGTAATCCCGGCCGCGCCGGGAGGGGGCGATGCCGTAACCGAGTTCGAGTTTTCCTTCGCTGGGCGGCCAGAACAGGCCGATGGCACCGACCACCAGCCCGCTGTCCCGTTCGACGATCAGCCGGTGGCCGTACTCGCCGAGCCAGGCCGGGTTCTCCTGGAGGAGACCGGCGATGACGCGGTCGCCTTCGCCGGGGAAGCCGTCCGCCCAGTGCGCCGGCCGGAGGTCACCGACGGCGGCGGCGACCTCGTCGGCCGTCCACGGGCGCAGGGTGAGGCGGCCGGTGATCAACTCGGAGGCCGAACCGGAGGGAGGGGAAATGAGAGAGGAAGGCACGTGTCACCTTTGGTCGTTGCTCGAAACGACCGGACCGCGCTGTACTCAGGCGTGCGCGGGCCGGATGAGGGCAGGGCGAAGACGGCCCATGACGGCCATATTCATCAACCTCCTCATCCGTGAACACGCGTCTCTCGCGTTGCCATGATCATAACGCCTGCCGCAGCCCCCGGAAAGGGGGCGGAGCCTCGGCCGCGGGGCGTTGTCAGTGGTGGGCAGTTGAATGAGAAGCGTGACCGTTCACACGCTGGTGACCTCGTTGCCCGACCCCGCCGTCCTCCTCGCCCGCTGCCGGGCCCTGGCGCTGCTCGACTCCCTCGTCGCCCCGGAGCATCCCGCGCACACGTTCACGGCCGGTTGGCGCGAAGGCGTCGACCTGGCGTGCATGGACACCGCCTCCGGCGACCAGTACGCAGTCGTCTTCGATCCGGCCGGTATGTTCCTCTACGGGTTCGATCACGAGAGCACCGCGACCCCGTGGCAGGAGTGGCCCCGCGCGCACTGGCCCGGCCTCCTCGACGGACTGCCCGCGTCCCTCGCGCACCACACGACGGCACCGGAGTTCCAGTTCGAGGGGTTCTTCGACGCGACGGTGTGCGTGTGGCGGGAGAAGGGCGGGACGGCCTGGCAGCACGGCCCGGTCGCGTTCGACACCGACGAGACGGACGGGTCGGAGTGGCTCTTCGACCTCCTCACCGACGGCGGCGCCGACGCGTACGTCGAAGACGCCGAGCACTGTCACGGGCGTCCCGTCGACCGCGGCGCCGTGGCCGCGATCCTGGCCGGCGCACCGCTCAACCGCCGTACGGTCACCGCGCTTTCGTCCACGGCCGACTTCGAAGCGACCGCCGCGCGGGCCCGCGCGCTGGGCTACGCCGTGGACGACCGTCCGGCGGCGTCCTGAGGTTCCGGGGCGCCCCGGGACGCCCTGACGTCGCCCCGCGACCTTGAGAAGGGGGCGGACCGGGTGAGTACGAGGGTGCCACCCACCCGGATCTCGCCCTCAACGGCCCGGTTATGCCTGCCGATCCGCTTCCGCTGTCAGCCCGGCGTGGACCGCTTCGCCGAGCGCGAGGACCGCCGACTGGGGACGGACCATGACGGTGAACTCCTTGATCCGGCCGTCGTCGTCGAAGTGCAGCAGATCGATCCCGTGGATGTCCTTGCCGCCCGCCCGGGCGCGGAAGAGCAGCACGGCCGACCGGGCGGAGGTGCCGTCGGCGCTGGTCTGCGAGGTGCCCGTGTGGTCGCCGATGTAACGGAAGTCCTCGAACGTGCGGAGCAGGACACCGAAAAGACGGAGCACCATCGGCTTGCCCTCGAACGGGGTGAACTTGACGGGGCTGTAGAAGCGGATGTCCTCGGCGAACAGATCGTCCAAGGCGGCCAGATCGCGGTTGTCGATGGCGGCGCGGAACCGGTCGGTGGTGGTCATGTTCCTCAACTCCCCACTCATGGAAGTGAATAATCAGATTCATGAGTACCATGCTCGTGTGTCCGGCGACAGGGACCGGACGGATGCGTGGACGGGCGGGAGACGAGCCGATGGCGCTACGGCACGCGGTACTGGCGGCGCTGCTCGACGGGGAACTCAGCGGATACGAGCTGACCAAGGCATTCGACCTCGGGGTGGCCAACTTCTGGCACGCCAGGCCGCAACAGGTCTACGCCGAGCTGAGCCGCCTGGAGAAGGACGGATGCGTCGCGGGCCGGGAAGTGGTCCAGGAAACCCGCCCCACCAAGCGCCTGTTCCACGTGACCGAGGCCGGGCGGGCGGAGCTCGAAACGTTCGCCGCCGCCTCCTCGAAGCCCTCCTTCATCCGCGACGACTTGCTGGTCAAGGTCCGAGCCGCAGACCATGTCGACAACGAGGAACTGATCACCCGGCTCACCGAGCGCGCCGCCTTCGCCCAGGCCAAGATCGACGTCTTCGCCCGTCTGCTCGACGCCATGCGCGGGGGCGGTACGGAGGAGGAGTACCTGCGGCACGGCGACCGCATCGGCCCGTACCTGACCTGCCTGCGCGGCCTGTCCTTCGAACAGGGCAACCGCGACTGGTGCGAACGCGCGATCACCGCCCTGCGGACGAGACGACCCGGGTCCGCCGGGTCCTGACGGCGCACGAGCCGCCGTCGCGCCTGCGCCTTGGCGGGCTGACCGCGTACGACGCCGTCGGCGTCCTGCGCGCGCTGCCGACCGGCACGCACGCGCTGGGTCCGGCGGCGCACACGGACGCGCGGCCTTGCTCGCACTGATCCGCGAAAAGGGGCGCAAGGTCACGGACGCGGCGGATTCACGCGGTGCGTGGGCGGTGGGCTTCACTCACCGGTGGGCCTCACTCGCCGGTGAGGCGAACCGGCTGGTGAGCGAACCCACCGGCGGGGCTGGTCGGGCGAAAGCGAGAGGAACGGGCACTCCTCGCCACTCTCAACGTATAGCCCATAGGGGGGCTTGTGGCAAGGCCCCCGTGACCCCGCACAATCGGCGGTCGAAGCCGGAATACGGGGACATGGGGGTTGTGCGATGCGAGTTCTGCTGACGACATGGGGATCGCGCGGAGACGTCGAACCGCTGGTGGGACTGGCGGCCGCAGTGCGGGAGCTCGGCGCGGAGGCGCGTCTGTGCGCGCCGCCGGACGAGGAGTTCGCGACGCTGGCGGCACGGGCCGGCGTGACGCTGGTGCCGTTCGGCCCTGAGGTGCGGCCGATCGTGTCCGGGACCCGGCCGCCGACGAAGGAGGACGCGTTCCGGCTGGCCCCGGAGCTCGTCGCCGCGCGGTTCGAGACGCTCCCGGCGGCGGCCGAGGGGTGTGACGTCGTGCTGGCGACCGGCCTGATGCCGGCCGGAGCGCGGGACGTGGCCGAGAAGCTCGGCATCCCGTACCTGTACGGGTGCTTCCACATCTTCGGGCTGCCGTCGCGGCACTTCCGCCCCGGCGTACGGCCCGGCACCCCGTCCTCACCGGACGAGACCGACCACCGGGTGCTGTGGCGGCAGGACGCCGAGCGCGTGAACGCCCTGTACGGCGAGGCGCTCAACAGCGGCCGGGCGGCGATCGGACTGCCGCCGGTCGACAACGTCCGCGACCACGTCTTCGCCGACCGCCCCCTGCTCGCGGCGGACGAGACGCTCTGCCCGTCGCGGGGCATGACGGACCTCGACCTCGTCCAGACCGGGGCGTGGATCCTGCCCGACGACCGCCCGCTCCCGGACGGGCTGGAGGCGTTCCTGGATGCCGGTGCGCCGCCGGTGTACGTGGGCTTCGGCAGCATGGCCGCGCACGCCCCGGAGGGCATCGCCCGGGTGGCCGTCGAGGCCTGCCGGGCGCGGGGCCGCCGCGTGCTCTTCGCCCGCGGCTGGGCCGACCTCGCCCCGGTGGACGACAGCGGCGACTGCTTCGTCGTCGGCGAGGTCAACCAGCAGGCGCTGTTCCGCCGGGTGGCCGCCGTGGTGCACCACGGCGGCGCGGGCACCACGACGACGGCCGCTCGCGCGGGCGTCCCCCAGGTGGTGGTCCCCCGGATCGCGGACCAGCCGCACTGGGCCTCGCGCGTCGCCGAGTTGGGCATCGGCGCCGCCCACCACGCCCCGACGCCGACCGTCGACTCCCTGTCGGCCGCGCTCGCCACGGCCCTGGCGCCCGGGACCCGCGCCCGCGCGGAGGAGGTGGCCGCCACCGTGCGTCCCGACGGGGCGACGGTCGCCGCGAAGCTGCTGCTCGACGCGGCGGCGGGACGGGGGAGGGGCCGCTGACGGCCCGCCCGGCCCGTCTCCCGCACGGCGGTCGGCTCACGTGGTGACGTCGAGCATGTAGTTGTCGGTGATGACGAACGTGACGAGATTGGTCCCGGTGCCGAAGAGGCCGGTTCCGGAGTCACGGGCCTGGGCGCTGGAACCGCGTTCCGTGGCATGGCCGGAGGCCGCGGTGGAGTCGCGGTCGAAGCGGCGGTCGATGGTGAACCGGATCACCTGGCCGGTGTCCGTCCGCGTGAGGCTGTCGCCGGTCCGGGTCGTGAAGAAGAGGGCGCCGCTGCCGGTCACCGAGCCGGAGAGGGTGAGTTGGGCGGCGAAGGACTGGTCGGGCGTCGCGCAGCGGAAGTTGCTCCCGCTCTTGCCGTCCACGGCGCCGTTGGCGGGATGCACGTTCACCGTGATCGAACCGGCGCAGTTGACCGTCGCCAGCGGTGTGCCGGGCACGACGGCCGCGGCCGGGACCGCGGCCGTCGCCGCCAGCAGCAGGGCCGCGGCCGCGGTGGACGGGACACGAGTGGACACGAGGAACATACGGTCCTCCTTCACTCCGGGGTGCGCGCGGAGCGCGCACGACACGGGCGGTGTGCGCACCGCCCGCTCCCGAGTGTGGAGCAGGGGGCCCTGGGTGGGCATCGCTCGTTCAGGTGACCGCCCGGCCGGGTGTCCCCCCGGGGCCAGAGCCACCGGCAAGCCGTCGGCCTGGTCCCCGGGAACTCCTGCCGGGGACAAGGGCGGTACCACCTTCAACGAGGGTGTGAAGGTGCTGCGTTGGCCGACGTCGTACCAAGCCTTGCGACCGGTCCGGCCTGCGCCTTGCGGGAGGTCGTCACCACGCACACGAAGGACCACGTACACGAACGACCACATCCGCGAAGGACCACATCCGCCAAGGAGTTGTCCGACGACTGGGAGACAGCGAGCGCGTATCCTCCTGGACCGGCCGAGTACAGGGAGACTGACGCATGACAGCGGTCATCGACAAAGTGGCGTGGATACACACCGAGAACGGCATGGTGCTGAGCACACGCTCCCGTGGCAAGGACGCGTACTACCTGCCCGGAGGGAAACGGGAACGAGGGGAAAGCGATCTCGACACGCTGTGCCGGGAGATCGGGGAGGAACTCTCCGTGCGCGTCGTGCGGGACTCGGCGGCTCTGCTGGGCGTCTTCGAAGCCCAGGCACACGGGCACCTGCCAGGCGTGGTCGTGCGCATGACCTGCTACACCGCCGCGTACGAGGGAGTGCTCGCTCCGGCCGGCGAGATCGCCGAGATGGTGTGGCTGACCTATGGAGACAGGCACCGCACGTCTCCCGTGGACCACGTCGTCTTCGACCGCCTGCGGGCCGACGGACTACTGCGCTGACCCCGGCCCGCCTCCGGTGTGGCGTCGTGGTGGTGCCGGAATCGACGCCGGCGAGGGCACATCCACCTGGCGCATCCACCTGTCCGGCCGCGTTCACGCGCGTCTCTCGCGTCGGGCGCGACGGTGATACCCGGCCGTACGCGGTGCAAGAACGCTATGGCCGTGGACGTTTCGGTCATGGCCGACCGCCCTGGAGGGGAGGAGCCGGACCCCCCTTCGGGCTACAAGATCACTGGATGCACAATGCACGTATGCCGATAACGAACACGCCGACGGCGGCGACGGTCGACGACGCCGAGCCGATCAGCCGCTTCCTGGCCCGTGCCTTCGACGACGACCCGATGATGCGCTGGTTCTTCCCCGAGGACGCCTCGCGCGAGGCGGCGTTGACCGCCTACTTCTCGACCATCTTCACCCGCCAGTACGCCGTCAACGGTGTGTGCGAGCGCACCGAGGCCGCCGCGGCGTTCTGGGTGGCGCCGGAGGCGCAGGAAAAGGCCGTTCCCGACGCCGACACCATCCAGGACCTGGTGGCCCTGCTCGGTGACCGGGCCGGGCTGTTCGGGGAGGCCGTCGAGACGGCCGCCAAGCACACGCCCCAGGAGCCGCACTGGTCCCTGGCGTTGATCGGCGCCGACCCGGCCGCGCAGGGACAAGGCCAGGGCTCCGCCCTGCTGCGCTCCGGGCTGGCCAAGGCCGACGCGTCCGGCATGCCCGTCTACCTGGAGTCCTCCAAGGAGTCCAACATCCCGGTGTACGAGCACTTCGGCTTCACCGTGCGCGAGGAGATGCGGCTGCCGGGCGGCGGGCCCACGCTGTGGGGCATGTGGCGCGCACCGCGCCGCCCGGCCGACGCCTGAGCCGCGCGGTCCGCGCCTCGGGCGGACGCATCCGTGCCGCGGGTGGACGCATCCGCGCTACGGGCGGACGCCTCCGGGCTACGGGCGGACGTAAGGCCGGGTCATGATCTCCATGTTGTGACCCGACGGATCCTCGAAGTACGCGCCGCGCCCGCCGAACCAGTCGTTCACGCGGCCCGGTTCGGTGTGGTGCGGATCGGCGTAGTAGGTGACCCCGAGCGCCTCCAGCCGGTAGATCATCCCGTCGAACGCCTCCTCGGGCACGAGGAACGCGTAGTGCTGCGACTGGATCGGTTCGTCGCGCTTCTCGCAGTAGTCCAGCGTCACCCCGTTGCCGAGGTCGACGGGGAGGAACGGCCCGAAGGGCGCGCCCACCTTCAGCCCCAGCACGGTGGCGAGGAACTCCGCCGAGAGTCGACGGTCCGCCGCGTAGACGGCGGTGTGGTTCAACTGGACGGCGGGCGCCGGGGACTGGGGCCCGGAGGCGGGGGAGTGTGCGGGGGCGGTGGAGGGAGCGGGGGCGTGCGAAGGCTGGGGTGTGCTCGGCATGAGCGGTGGGTTCTCCGTGTCTCGGGTTCGCTGGTGCGCGGCGGCGCCTCGACGGGCGCCGGCGGAGGAAGACGCGGAGAGAACGGCGGGGCTCGCGCCCGCCTCGCGCTCACGCCGAGGCCGGGAACCCTGTTCGTGTGTGGCCCATGGCCGACCCGGCAGTCACGCGGACGACTCTAGATGATCTCTGCGCGGCGGCACAACGCCGGTGCGGACCCCGGGGTGTCGGCTCCGGCGGACGCCGGCTCCCGCGGCCGGAGTTCGACCCGGCGACGCGGTCGCTGACCGAGTGGAACCAGGCGAAGGCGGCCGAGTTGGGAGTGAGACGCGGACGGTGGAGCGCAAGCGGTCGCGCTGCCTGAAGCAGGGGCTTGGGGGGCTGGCCGATCAGCGCACGACGCTCCGGTGGGAGGCCACGGTCCCGGCGGATGCCCGGCTGGTGGCCGCGGTCCGCGAAGTGCTCGACGGCGAACGCCCCTTTCGGCCGGCACGCGGTCGCGGCTGATCCGCTGCGTGATCAAACGGCGGAGGCCGCCGCTTGAGACGACTGGGCGCGTGCAACGGAAGTGTCGCGTTGCAGTTCTCGGACGGCCGACGAAGCGGAAGGGCGGGGTCAACCCGGCGGCTGACCCCGGTGTGAGTGGTCGGGGCCGCGTCAGGGCCGGGGCGGGGTGCCGTCCTCTGCCTCCGGCGTCGCCCCGCCGGCTTCGAGGACGGCCGGGCCCCAGGGGCGTTCGAGGGTCTGGCGCAGGGCGGTGAGTGAGGACGGGCCGAGGCGTCTGCCGAGTTCGTCCTCGAGGCGGGCGATCAGGGTGCGGGCGAGGTTGTGCACGCGTCGGCCTTCGGCGGTCATGACGATGATGCGGCGGCGCGCGGACGCGGGGTCGGGGGTTTGTTCGAGCAGGCCCATGGCGATGAGGGCATGGACGGCCTGGTGGGCGCTTTGGCGTGCGACGTTCATCCAGCGGGCCAAGTCGGAGACGGTGGCGCCGTCGGGCGGCAGGTGAGCGAAGACGTTCTGCTGGCCGAGGGTGATGGGCCGCTCTCCCGAGTCCGCCATGGCGTCGGCGAGCGCGGTGTCGAACCAGTTCCTGGCGTCGGCGAGGAGTTGGGGGAGGTTGCGGTCGGAGCTCATGAGGAATCCTTGGGGGAGTCGCCGGCGGCCGGCTGAGAGCCGCCGAGGTGCCGGGTGGCGAGGATGATGCCGGCGCCCCAGGCCCGGGAGGCGGCGGGCATGGTGCCGGTGCGGCGGCGGAAGAAAGCGCCGAAGGCGGTGGCGTGGTGGAAGCCGACGCGTTCACCGATGACGGCGAGGGACAGGTCCGTGTGGGCGGGGAGGCGTTCGGCCTCCGGCAGGACACGGTCGCCGATGAGGCGTTCGACTCCACAGCCGGCGGCTGTCCGGGTCCGCGAACTGCCGGCCGTCACCACCGGGGCCCTGCACTGTTCCACTGACTTCAGCACCTTCGACCTCACTCCCGGCTGCCGGCTGTGGGTGCGTCCCGGGCGCCCGCGAGAAGAAGCCGTATGCCCGAGCGGGCTGTGTGTCCCCGCTGCACCCACCCCATGATCGCGCAGTTGTCCGCCTCTCCCGTCCCCGGGGCGTAAGGCGTCCTGCCGTGTGAGCAGTGCCTGTACTGCCTGCGCACCAGCGAAACCGGTACGTCGCACGACGGGTGCCGCGTGTCCCGACAGCTTCAGGGCTGACCGTCGAAGACATCCGCAACGCGCCGGAGACCCTCGCCGTCCCCCGCTGCCCCCGGGATCGTGGAGACCATGGGACATCTCACGCGACCGGAGACCGCCCAAGCCCTTGTGTCAGGTACCCTGACATAAAGCTCGTGAAGGAGAAACAGCCATGACCGCAGAGTTCGCGACTCGCTACCGCACCCGCTCGCACATTCCCGCCGAGCCGGGTGTCCCCTACTTCATCGAGAAGGGCATGGGCGACCGCGCCCACCTCTTCGGTGACCTGGTCACCATCTACGCGGGCGGTGAGCAGACCGAGAACACGTTCAACTTCTTCACCGTCGAAGGCCCGAAGGGCGACATCATCCCGGCCCACACCCACCCCGACACCCATGAGGTCTTCTACATCACCGACGGGGCCGTGCGGCTGTTCGTCGAGGACCTCAAGGGCAACCAGTACGAGAAGCTGCTGGCACCCGGCGACTTCGGCTTCGTCCCGAAGAACTGCCCGCACGCCTACCGCATCGAGCGTCACCACAGCCGTGTCGTCGGCGTCGCGGCCGGGCCGGGCGGGACGTTCGAGCGGTTCTTCGAGAACTTCGGCGCCCCCACCGACGACCTCACCCTGCCCCAGGCACCCGTCGTGCCGGGCCGGGAGAAGTTCGCCACGGTGCCGCAGGAGTACGACGTGCGCTTCATGCCCGACCACCAGTGGCGCACCGGAAGCTGAAACGGGGCCAAGCCCCCTCGTCTTAGTGAAAGCCCTGTTCGCAGGGCTTCTGGTGGGGAGCGGGTGTGTGGTGGTGCGGGGGAGTCCCCCCCGCACCACCGCCGGTCGCCGGGTGCGGCCTGCTGAGCGTGCTGCTCGGCCGGACCACGCTGGGGCGCTGGGAAAGCCCCGGTGCGCACCGTGCCGTCCCGGCGCTGTGCGTGCGCCGTGCGGGCCGGGGACGCGATCGCGGCCGGACTGCTCATGGAAGTCCTCGACCGGGGCGTAGGTATCGCCAGGAGGCATCGCCTCGCCGCCCCGCCGCTGCTCGCCCTGACCGGTTGGGCCCGGCATCGTCCTGGGCGAGCGCACCGCGACCGCCCTCCGCACTGCCCCACCCCCCCACTGCGCCACCCCCCACTGCCCCACCCGCCTCGCTTCCCGTTCTCGGATTCAAGAGGAGACAGTCCCATGACGCCCGCGCAGTTCACCGACGAGCCCGGTCTCGTCGACGTTCACGCCCACTTCGTCACCGACTCCTACGTGCGCCAGGCCAAGACCGCGGGTCACGCCATGCCCGACGGCGTTCCCGCCTGGCCGTCCTGGTCGGCCCGGGAACACCTCGCGCTGATGGACCGCTGCGGCATCGACACCGCGATGCTGTCGATCTCGTCACCCGGCGTGCACTTCGGCGACGATGCGGCCGCCCGCCGGCTGGCCCGGGAGGTCAACGAGGCCGGTGCCGAGGCCGTCCGCGACCATCCCGGCCGCTTCGGCCTCTTCGCCTCCCTTCCCCTTCCGGACGCCGACGGCGCTCTCGAAGAGATCGCGTACGCCTTCGACACCCTCGGCGCCGACGGCGTGGTCCTGGAGACCAACACCCACGGCACCTACCTCGGCAACCCGCGGCTGGAGCCGGTCTTCGCCGAACTCGACCGGCGCGGCGCCATCGTCTTCCTCCACCCCACCTCGCCCGTCTGCTGGGAACAGTCCGCCCTCGGCCGCCCCCGGCCGATGATCGAGTTCGTCTTCGACACCGCCCGCACGGTCACCGACCTGCTGATGGCCGGTTCCCTGGAACGCCACCGGAACCTGAAGATCATCGTGCCGCACTGCGGCGGCGCCCTCCCGGTCCTGGCCGACCGCATCAACGGGTTCATGAAGATGTTCATGCCCGCCGGTACCCAGGCCCCGGATGCCGTGGAGCAGTTGCGGCGCCTGTACTACGACCTCGCCGGACCCGCCCTGCCGCGCCAGATGCCCGCCCTGCTCTCCCTCGCCGACCCCCGGAACGTGCTGTACGGCAGCGACCATGTCTGGACACCCGCGGCGGGCGTGGAGGAACACGTCAAAAGCCTTGCCACCGCCCCCGCCCCCGAGGGTGAAACCGGCTGGCGGGCCCTGACCACCGCCAACGCCCACCGCATCCTGCCCCGCCTGAGCCGCTGACCCCACAGGCGCGCACAACCGCCACTGCCCCCCGGCTTCCCCGTGCATCTGCCGGCTCCGGCCGATTCGGCCAGGCTGGCGTCTGCCGTCTGCCGTCTGCCGTCTGCCGCCTGCCGCCTGCCGCGCGCTCCGGGCGGGGGGCGGTTGTCGTGAACGGCCGTGTACGCCGCACCCGACGGCGGCCGGCCCCTCGCCCTGGCCCCATGGCGGCCCGGGGGAGCCGGTGAACCGCTCCGTTGACCGTCGTCGTGCACGGCGGTGGCCGGCGCACCGGGCAGCGCGCCGCCCTCGGCCCCCGGCTTCGACGGTGCTCAGCCGGTTGGATGACCACCCGTCCTGGTCTCGGCCGCCCGTCCCAGCCGTGACCCGCCCCTCCCGGTCGTGGCCGCCTGTCCCAGTCATGACCGCCCGTCCTGGTCGTGGCCACCCGTCCCGGTCGTGACCGCCCGTCCCGGCTGGATGACCACGCCCATCCCGGTTGGATGACCACTCGTCCCAGCCGTGGCCACTCGTCCCAGCCGTGGCCACCCGTTCCGGTCGGCCTCTCATGCCCCGCCGTGCTCCGCGGCCGCTGTGGCGGCGGCAAGGCCGTGCTCCATGGCCTCGGCCAGGCGCTCCAGCGCCTGGAGCACCTCCTCGCGGTGCTCGCCGAGCGCCTCCAGCAGTCGGGCCTCGACCTCCAGTTGGCGGGGGAACAACGCGTCCATCGCGGCCTTGCCCGCCTCCGTGATGCTCACCAGAGTGGCGCGCCGGTCGGCGGGGTGGGACGTGCGCTCGACGAATCCGCGCTTCTCCAGCTTCGCCAGGGCCTTGCTGACGCCCGCCCGGGACATCCCCCGGTGTTCGGCGATGCGGCGTGCGATGACCGGTTCGTCCAGATGCCGCAGCGGTACCAGCAGGTCGACCTCGGGCGCGGTCAGCGTCGCTCCTTCGTACAGCGGCTCCACGCCGCTGTCACGCAGCGCCATGATCCGCTTCAGGAGGCCGACGACCTCCATGGGCGACGTGTCGAGCCCCGAGCCGTGAGCGGCCCACCGGGCGCGGACGGAGGATTCGGAAGGGAGCACAGGCACCACCTTTGTGATCGAACTTTGTAAACCGGTGAACCACTAGTTATCGTTGTACTCATGATATCGAGTTCCACTTCCACGTCAGAGGACCGGGAGCCGGTCGGCGCCGCCGGTCCGCCCGCCTCGTCCGCGCGCACCGGCGGGCTGCTGGTCGTGCTCGGCGCGCTGACGGCGGTCGCCCCGCTGGCCACCGACATGTACGTACCGGGCTTCCCGACGATGGGTTCCGCCCTGCACACCGGCAGTTCCGCGATTCAGCTCACCATGACGGCCTTCCTGGTGGGCCTGGTCGTCGGCCAGCTCCTCCTGGGCCCCCTCAGCGACAGCCTGGGACGACGCAGGCCGCTGCTGGCCGGCGCCACCGCGTTCGTCGTCTTCTCCCTGCTCTGCGCGGTCGCACCGAACGTGTACCTGCTGGTGGCCGCGCGCTTCCTGCAGGGCGTGGCGGGTGCGGTCGGCATGGTGCTCGCCCGGGCCGTGATCACCGACCGCTTCGCCGGGCCGGACATCCCCCGCTACTTCGCTGTGCTCTCCCAGATCCTCGGCGTGGCCCCGGTCGCCGCCCCCGTCCTCGGCGGGGCGATCCTGGCCGTCTCCACCTGGCGGGCGGTCTTCGGGGTGCTGACCGTGATCGGTGTCCTGCTGCTGCTCGGAGTGCTCATCAAGGTCCCCGAATCGCTGCCGCCGGAGCGCCGCCACGGCGGCGGGCTCTCCGGTACGTTCCGGGCCATGGGGCGCCTGATGGGCAACCGCCCCTTCATGGGGTACGTCCTCGTCCTGGGCGCGGCCTCGGCGGCCCTGTTCGCCTACATCAGCGGATCCAGTTTCGTCTTCGAGCACGTCCACGGCGTCTCCGCCGGCACCTACTCGCTCATCTTCGCCGTCAACGCCGTCGGCATGCTGCTCGCCGGCACCGTCTTCGCCCGGCTCGCCCGGCGGGTCCGGCTGAACACGCTGCTCGCCGGCGGCGTCGCCACCGCGGCCGCCGGAGCGCTGGCCCAGGTGGTCGTCAGGCTCACCGTCGGCGAGTCCTTCGCCGGGACCTGGATCACCCTGTGCGTCGTCATGTGCGGCATCGGCATGATCATCCCGGCGACCATGAGTCTGGGCCAGAACCTGGGCCGTACCACCCCGGGAGCCGCCTCCGCCCTCCTCGGCGGCCTGCAATTCCTCTGCGGCGCCATCGCCTCCCCGCTGGTCGGCGTCTTCGGCGAGGACAGCTCCCTGCCGATGGCCGCCATCATGCTCGTTTCCCTCGCACTGGCCGTTCTGGCGCTGCTCTTCCTGGTCCGCCCCCGGCAGGCCCACGGCGAAGTGGCCGCGGAAGCCCACTGACGCGACCGCGAACCCGACGGGGGCCCGGCCGCGCGGCCGAACCGTGGTACGCCGCTCACACCGGGGTGCCGGGTCCGGTGGCGGCAGGGCCCGGAGTGGGGCGGCGCCCAGCGGCGAGGGATGTGAGTCATCGCGTTGCATGGCCGCCGGAGCAGCCTTTATCCTGTTTGAGTTCCGCTTGTGCCCATTCCGGGGCCCGGCGCTGTGTTTCGAGGTGACGACTTATCTCCCAGGCCAAGTAGCCGTCCGCAGATCCCCCACGTTCTGATCGTTCAGACGTGTCCGGGGGCGGACGTCGCACTGGCCTGAGTTGCGTCACCCACCCCCGCATTTCCCTGTCGTTTTCCGGGTGCAGCTCTGCCGTCTGCCCCGGGTTTCGTGTTTTCCGGCCCCGGTGCGGCTGACGGCATGGCTCCCCGACTCCGTGTATCAGGAGCCCCCGCAGTGCCTTCCTCCGCGCTCGACAACGAGCCGCAGCACACCACCGAGCCCCCACACCACCCCGCACCAGGACCGTCGAGGATGGGCCTGGCCGCCTGGATCGCCCTTCTGGTGCTGCTGGGTGCCGAGCTGATGGACATGATCGATCAGTCGGTCGTCCTGACCGCCCTGCCCGCGATCCAGGAGTCGACCGGCGCCGGACCGGACGCGGTGCAATGGCTGACCACCGGTTACTCCCTGCCCGTCGCCGTCGGGCTGATCACCGGCGGACGCCTCGGCGACCTCTATGGCCGGCGAAAGATCCTCCTCATCGGCACCGTCGCGTTCACCGCGGCCTCGTTGCTGTGCGGCCTCGCCGCCGGGCCCGGCGTGCTGATCGGCGCCCGCGCCCTGCAAGGCGTGGGCGTGGCCATCATGATCCCGCAGATCCTGGCCACCCTCCACGTCACCTTCGAGGGGCAGAACCGCAGCAAGGTGTTCGGTCTGTACGGGGCCGTCATGTCGCTCGCCAACGTCCTGGGCCCGGTGATGGGCGGCCTCCTCACCGAGGCCGACCTGTTCGGACTGTCCTGGCGGCCGATCTTCCTGGTCAACGTGCCCGTCGGCCTCGCCGTGCTCCTCCTGGGACGACGGTTCATCCCCGAGTCGACCGTGAAGAAGGCCGCCCGGCTGGACCTGACCGGCATGCTGCTGTCCGCCCTGGCCATCGTCCTGATGGTCTTCCCCCTCACCGAGGGGCACCTCCGTCACTGGCCGCTGTGGTGCTTCGCCCTGCTCGCCGCCGGTCTCCTCGCCCTCGCCGCCTTCCTGCGCCAGCAGCAGCGCAAGCAGAACGACGCACCCCTGGTCGCACTGTCCCTCTTCCGGGGCAGGCAGTTCTCCGGCGGCATGGCCGCGCAGCTCATGCACGGCCTGCTGTGCGGGCTGTTCTTCATGACCTGGACCCTCTACCTCCAGCGCGGACTGGGCATGAGCCCCCTCCGCGCGGCCCTGGCGTTCGTGCTGCTCTCCATCGGAGAGCTGGCCGGTGCGACCATCACCGCGAAGAGCGGCGGACGCTTCGCCCGCCGGTTGCCGCAGGCCGGAGTCCTCATCACGCTCGCCGCGATGGCTGCCTACGGGCTTCAGATCGACGCAGGCCAGGGGGGCCTGACCCTGCCGGCGATGACCGCTCCGGTGGTGCTGATCGGGTTCGGCCTCGGCATGGTCAGCGGCCCGCTCGCCGACATGTCGCTGGCCAGGGTCCCGCACGAGGACGCCGGGTCCGCCTCGGGCCTGTTCAACACCGTCATGCACCTGGGCATCGCCCTCGGCACCGCACTGACCGCCCTGGTGTTCTTCACCACCACCGGCGGCTCGCCCGACGCCGCACTCAACCGCGACGCGTTCGTCACCGTGCTGTGGTGGGTCGGCGGCCTCCTCGCCCTGATGTGGGCTCTGATGTTCTTCCTGCCCAAGCCCGAGCGCACGAACAACCGGGCCGGGTAAGCCGGGTTCCCAAGGCGGCGGCACCTCCTCCCGGTGCCGCCGCCTCTCCCCGTACACCTCACACGGCCACGAGGGCCGAATGCTCGGGCGCAGGTGATCCCGTGAGCCCGCCCCGGGGCGCCGCGCGTTCGGCTCAGCAGCCTCAGGCCGGGCCCCGCGGTGTCTCGGCGGCGGTGACGTAGACCTCGGTCGCACCGAGGATGCGTCCGTTGGTCTGGATCTCGATGCGGTGAGGGCCGGGGTGGATCGTGCGGACCGACAGACTCGCGAAGCGGTGGCGGCGTGAGAACCGGACCGCTTCGCCCGCGGGAAGGTCCCGGACGGTCAGCTTGAACACCTTGCCCGCCTTGGGACCGCGGACGCCTTGGTAATGGACCAGGTAATCGATCGCCGCCGTCGTCGCCTCGGTGGCGTGCAGCGTGAACGTGACGGTGGTCGCCTCCCCGATGGAGACGGTGGACGGTGAGCAGGCGAGGTCCGTGATGCCGATCGGGGCCTGGTGATCGAACCCGAGAACCGCGAGAGCCTCCGGGTGCCCTCGTTTGACGAGCGTCCGCAGACCGTGGCGCACGACGAAATCGCCCCGCGTACTGGTGCGGGACCATCGCCGTGCGGTGTCGAGGACGAGGTCGGGGTGGTCCTTGCTGACGTCGTTCAGGTGGTTCGCCACGGAACGGCGCACGTAGAGGGACTCGTCGTTGACGAGAGTCTCCAGGAGCGCCAGCGCGGGAGCGGGATCGGCGACGAACCGGGAGAGCTGCTTCGCCCAAGGCAGGCGCGGGCGCGTGCCCTCCGAGACGAGCCGCCGAACGTGTTCGTCCGGGTCGGTGGTCCACGCCCTGAGCCGGTCCATCGTCACCTCGTAGTGGGCGTCGACGAACGGGCGGATCGCGAACTCGGCGGTGTAGCGGGGAGTGAGTGCGGCCAGCAGCGGCAGCGCGACGTCGGGCCGGTCCAGCAGCGCCGAGGCGACGTAGGCGTTGACGGGCATGGAAGCCCACCCCGAGAGGCCCCCGCCGTCAAGGGCGCCGCGGATCACCCGGTCAGCCTCTTCGGGGGAGGCCGGCATCGTCGCCGCGAGGGCACGGGCGATCCGGTCGACACGGGCCATCAATTCCAGTTCACCGATACCGGTGCCCGCGAGCTGCTCGAACGTTGTCCGGTCGAACGACGCCGAGGCACCCGCCAAGTCACCCGCGAGACGCCCGATGAGCTCCGGCGACAGTTCTTCCTTGAAATCCGCCATCTCAACGCCCGCCAACGGTCACGTCGAGGCCGGCGACCGCTCGCCCGGTACGGCCCTCGGCCGACGGAAGAACGGGCTCGATGCTCTCCGTCTGTCCGTTCGGGAGCGGCGGGAATTTCGACCTGGACATCATGGTCTCGAGTCTGCCACGGACCACTGACACACAGCCGGGCATCAACCCTCTGAGCTGCGACGACACCCCGCGTCGAGCAGCTTCGGGACCATGGACGACCACGCATCGGACCTGGAAGACGAGGTCGTCGCAGTCCACCGGTCCTCGCCGACCGCGATGCCCCGCGGAATTTCCTCTCGGTCGACGGCCGTATGTTGTCGCCCCGCTCGCCTTGGCGGAGCCTGCCCGACACCGCTGTTATGGGCGCAGAAGAACCGGAACCGGTGCGACGGGATGCCCATGGTCGTCCCGTCAGCGATGTGATCGTCTCCGGCGGCGCAGCCTTCGGCTGCACGAGACAACCGGGCTCCGTCGGGCTCAGGGGGGCCGAGCTCGGGATCGTGGGCTCAGGGAGCGCCGGGTTCATGACCGCCGGGCTCAAGGGCGCTGTCCTCAGAACGGCCGGGCCCAGGGGCGCCGAGCTTGGGCGCGGGCGCTGTGCTCACGACCGCCGGGCTCATGAGCGCCGGGTGCGCGTCGCGGTGACCGCCACGGCGGCGTACCGCAGGGTGAACGAGCCCCCCAAGGCGTCCACGGCGGCGCCGACCTCCTCCGGCAGCCGCTCCCGGACCTCCGGCGGGAACCCGGAGTGGAGCGCGCTCGTGGGCAGTTGGTCCAGCCATTCCTCCCGGCTGTACACGCGCTCCCAGTCGTGCCGCCATTCCTCCGGTTCGTCGAACGCTCCCGTGTTCCGGATGTCGTCGGCCGCCCGCGCGGACAGCGGCCGGTAGGCGTCCGGGTCGGCCGTCCACTGGTGGGCGGCGAGTGAGCCGGGCAGAAGCCGGTCGTAGACCGCGGCGAAGGCCTCGGCCACCTCGGGCGACGGCAGCGCCACGTTCCAGAACACGGCCAGCCGGCCGCCCGGCCGCAGCACCTCGGCGGCCTTCGCCGGACCGGCGGCGGGGTCGATCCAGTGCCAGCTCTGGCCGGAGACGACGGCGTCGAAGGACCGGCCGGCGGGATCCCAGGTCTCGAAGGCGGCGGTCTCCACGTCGAGGCCGCCGCGCCGCGCCCAGGCGGCCATCCGTTCGTCGACCTCGACGCCGAGCACTCTGTGGCCGGCCGCCGCGAACTGCCGGGCGACGATGCCCGTTCCCGCGCCGACGTCGAGGATGTCGAGGGTGCCGAGGGTGGCGGAACCGGAACTTCCGGTGGTGATCCGGCGTAGGAGCGCGTCGGGGTAGCGGGGCCGTGTCCGGTCGTAGCGCGCGGGATCCGTGCCGAACGACTCCGCGGCGCGGCGGGCGAGATGGAGCGCGTGAGCTGGGGGATATGCTCCCCCCGGCTGAGGAGTGGGCATGTGCCCACCCTAGTGGGCAAGCGCCCACTTGTCAGGAGGTCGATCGACGGTCCCGCCGCCCGGCGGGGAAGGGAACGGTGTGCGATGCCGACGGGCGTGGCCATGCGGGACGTGCGGGAGCGGCTGTTCGGCGCGGCGGAACGGGTCCTGCTGCGGGACGGGCCGTCGGCGTTGACCAGCCGGGCGGTCACCGAGGAGGCGGGCTGCGCCAAGGGCGTCCTGCACCGGCACTTCACCGACTTCGACGCCTTCCTCGCCGAGCTCGTACTGGATCGCGCCCACCGGATCCGGGCCCTGGGCGCGGCCCTGTGCGCGTCCGCAGGGACGGGGGACGTCACCGGCCGCCTCGCCGACGCCCTCACCGAGGTGTTCGAGTCGGTGGCCGTGGCGATCGTCGGGCTCGTCACCTCCCGGGACGGGCTGCGGGCCCGGCTGCGCGGCGAACGCCCCACCGGCATCCCGCTTTTGACGGACGCGGCCACCGCACTCGCCACCTACCTCGCCGCCGAACGCGACCTGGGCCGCCTCGCACCCAACACCGACGTCGACGCCCTCGCCCCCACCCTGATCGGCGCGGCACACCTGCTCTTCGCCGACCGGACAGGCCCGCCGCCCGCGGCGGAGGCGGTGCGCAGGACCGTCACGACGGTCGTCGGCGGGGCGCTGCTGGGCGAGCGGGGCGGGCGGGTCTGAGCGGACCGGGCTTGGAGGGGCGGGTCCGAGTGGGGCAGACCGGGAAGGGCTGCCGGGGGTCGGGGGCCGGGGGCGGGTGGGCGTGGCATGGCCGGACAGGCCGGGGCTGGCGTCGGCCGTGCCCGGCGGGTTCGACGGTGGCCGGAGTCGTCAGGGTTTGGGGTGGCCGGCCCGGGCGCATACAGCGGGACCGGGTCACGCCGGGGTGCCGCACTCGGGCCCGGCGTCCCGGCCGCGCTCAGGTCTGATGCTCGGGCGGAAGCTCGTGCCTGGGACGGCCGTTCGGGCCGGTCCCCGTCAGCCGGTTGTCCACCGGTGGTCGGGGAGGAAGCGGACGTCGTGCCGCCGGGGGACCGTGGCGAACTTCTCGGGGTGGGGACGACGGGCTCGTGCGGCAGGCCGAGCGCGTCCGCCGGGGCGCCGAAGGCCTCGAAGAACCGCTCGAACGTGCCCCCGGGACCGGCGGCGACGCCGACGACCCGGCTGTGGTGGCGCTCCGACCGGTAGGCACGCGGGCCGTTGCGGGGGACGTGGGCGCGCCTCCGGGGGCGCTCCCGGGCGTCGGCGGGGGAGTAGCGGCCGGGGCCTCGGCCGGCCGGCGTGTGAGCTGTGGGGAGGAAGGCGCCGGCCGGTCCGGGCAGGGGATCGGACGGCGGCCGACGCCGATCGGACGGTGGGGCGCGAACTCCGTCCGGGAGGAAGCGAGCACCGTTCGGAACGGTTGAGTGCTGCTCGGGGAGAAGTGAGCGCCGTTCGGGAAGGCGTGAGTGCTGCTCGGAGAGAAGCGAGCGCCCTTCGAGCAGAAGCGAGCGACGCCGTTCCGGAAGACGCGAGCAGCGCCCGGGAGGGGCGTCGGCGCCGCACAGGAAAGCGCCGGCGCCCCTCCCCGATCGCGCACGCGCACGGCACGTGCACGGCACGCGAACACGAACGCTCACACGAGCACGAACGCGAACACCGCTCAGGAAAGCCCGAGTTCCCTTTCTGCCAGCGCCGTCCCCTCGATCCTGGCCCGGATCTTGGCGAAGGCCGTCTCGCGCGACGTCGACACGTCGTCGGAGAAGGGCGCGAAGCCGCAGTCGTCGCACGTGCCCAGCCGGTCCGCGGGGAGGTGCCGGGCCGCTGCCAGGACGCGGTCGCGGACCTCCTCGGGGGTTTCGATCCGGGGGTCGACCGGATCGGTGACGCCCACGAACACCCGGGCGTCCGCGGGCAGGTGCTCGCCCACGACCGACAGGACCCGCTCCGGATCCGCTTCGCTCGCCAACTGGAGGTAGAAGGCGCCCGCCTTCAGTCGGAACAGCCGCGGGAGCAGCCCCGCGTAGTCGACGTCCAGGCTGTGGGTCGAGTCCTGGTCGCCGCCCGGGCAGGTGTGGACGCCGATCCGGGCCCGCTCGGCGTCGGAGAAACGCTCCAGGACACGGTTGTTGAGGGCGACGAACGATTCCAGCAGGCTCCCGCTCGGGTCGAGCTTCAGAGACAACCGGGCCTCGGTGAAGTCGAGCTGCACGCGGTGCGCGCCCGCGTCCAGGCAGCCCCGGATGTCGGCCTCCGCCTCCGCGGCCAGGTCGTCGAGGAACGCCTCGCGGGGGTAGCCCTCGATGCCGTCGGACGGGAACAGGAGGCTGAGGGCGGAGGGGGCGATGACGGCCTGTTTGACCGGAACGGTGGCGTGCCGCCGGGCTTCCCGCAGGTAGTTCTCGGCGCGGAGGGCGTAGCGGAACGGCCCTGCCGTCAGGCGCGGCAGGCGGCGCTCGTGGCCGTCGGCGAACGGGATGACCACGCCGTCGGGCGCCAGGTTCGGCGCACCGGCCAGCGGGTAGGTGGCGAAGCTCGGTTTGGCCTGCTCGCCGTCGGTCACGACCGGCGAACCCAGCTTCTCCAGGCGCCGGACGGTGTCGCGCACCGCGGCGTCCCGGGCGGCGGCGAGTCGGGCGTCGTCCGTCCGCCCGGCCGCGTGTTCCGCCAGGGCCGTCAGCAGCTCGGCGGGCCGGGGGAGGCTGCCGATGGGCTCGGTGGGAATCCCGGCGCGCGTCACGGGCGGATCTCCAGTTGGGCGCCGCCGGTGCTGCCGCGCAGGCCTTCGGAGAGGCACTGGGTGGGCGGCTGGCCGGGCAGCGCCTGGACGTCCCGTTCCGCGAGGCTCCCGGCCCCCCGCCCCCCGACGACCTCGCCCGTCAGCCGCACCGTGAGGACGCCGGCGACGCGGACGGTGGTGCCGTTCCGGTAGTCGATCACCGAGCGGGTGCCGTCCGCGTACCGCACCGTCTCCCTGATGCGGGGGGTGGCCACCGAGAGGCAGGAGGCGCCCGGCGACACCCCGTCGAGGGTGCCGGTGGCCGGCAGCGTCCGGCCGGGCGTGAGGGTGCACTCGTAGCGGGCCACCGTGTGGACGCGGGTGTCGCGCGGCGTGAACGTCAGGGGCGGGTCGTAGCTGCTCTCGCTGGGACCGGTGCACAGGACGCCCCCGGAGCCGTGGGTGCCTCTGCCGTCGGTGCCCGCGTGCCCGCCCTTCTCGTGCCCGCCCTTCTCGTGCCCGCCCTTCTCGTGCCCGCCGTTCCCCCGCTCGGCCTTGCCGTGCCCACTGTCACTGTTCCCGTGCCCGTTTCCGTACCTGTTCCCGTGCCCGCCCCCGTCCGCCTGCCCGGCCGGGGCGCACAGGACGGACGTGCAGAACAGGACCAGTGAACCGATGGCAATCGCCGCGCCGCGCGTGCCGGACATACGCCCTCCAGGGTTCCGTCGATGGACCGCCGCCCCAGCCCTACCCCACGGGTATGCCACCGCCTCCCGCTCATCGCAGCGGACCTGCGGCGTGAAACCCGGCCGTGCGCCCGGGCGCGCACCCCGTACGCGGGACCGCCCCGCCGCACCCTGCCGGGAGCGGAGCGCTCCGGATGGACGGCGGTCCGGTCGGGTAGCCACAACCGGACGGGTCGGTCGCACGGGGACGAAGGGGACGACCGCCCGGGGACGAAGGGACGACGATGGGACACACGAGTGCCAAGGCGCGCGTCTTCGCCATGCTCGACGCGGACGGCGACGGGGTCATCTCCGCCCGGGAATACCTGGCCCGCGCCCGGAACGTGATCCGGGCGACGGGGAGGCCGGACGACGACCCGCTGGTGGTCGTCGCGCGCGAGTCCGGAGCGCGCGCGTGGGCCGCCATGGACGCGGACGGCGACGGCGGCGTGACCTTCGAGGAGTACGACGCCTGGGCCGGGGCCGAGGCGTTCGAAGCCGTCTGCCGGGCGACCCTGGGCGCGCTCTTCGACCTGGCCGACGGGGACGGCGACGGCAGCCTCACCCGGTCCGAGTTCCTGCTGCTGCGGACCGCGCTCGGCAACCCCGAGGAGAACGCGCGGGCCGCGTTCGACGAACTGGACACCGACGGCGACGGCCTCGTCGGCCGTGACGACTACCTGGCGTCGATCCGTGCGCACGTCGCCGAGGAGGGGTCGGCGATGGGCAAGGCACTGTACGGATGAGGCGGGCCGCGCCCCGCCGGCGGCCGGGTCGCCGGCCTCCTCCCTCCGGCGGCGGGTCATGGCCCCCCGCCGGAGGAGGCGCCCCTCCGGCCCGACGTCAGCCGGTCCGCGCCCGGTCCACGTACTCGAAGACCGAACCGTCGGGATGGCGGGCCACCAGGTTGCGGCCGATGGGCGTCGGCACCGGACCGGCGATGATCTCGGCGCCGACCGCCTTGAGATCGCGGACCGCCTCGTCCACGTCCCTCACGGCCAGGGTGGCGGTGATCTTGCGCAGGATCGACAGCTCCGCCTCCGGGCCGCTCATCAGGAAGAAGCAGCCGACCGCGGCGACCGCCACGCCGCCCCGCCGGAAGCGCACGGCCTCCGCGCCGGTCAGCCGTTCGTAGACGGCGATCGCCGCCTCCAGGTCACCGACGCACACCCTCAGCGAAGTCCCCAGAATGTTCATGGCAGCCAGGCTAGTTGCCCCGGGGCGGGGCGGAAGACGGCCTCGGGTCGTCGAACGGCCGTGTCCTGCACGGAAGTTCGGTGTGAGAGTGGACCGGGCGGACCCGGGCGGACCCGGGCGGAGCCGGGCGGGGCCACGGGGTGAATGGGAGGCGGGGGGCGGGTGCGGCGGTCGGGCGCGCGCACTCGTCCTCTTCCCGGCCGCCCCGCCCGTCGGGCATGGTGGTCCGCGTCCGGGACTCTCCGCCGCCTCGCCTCGCCTCGCCTCGTCCCGCACCCGCCTCCGGGCCCGGAGCGTCCCACCCCCGGACCCGGAGCGCCCCGCGACCGGTCCCGCACGCCCGTGCCCGGTCCGGCACGCCCGTGCCCGGCATCCGGGAACGGTGTCTCGCTGGGCGGTACGGCCCGTCACCCGCCCGCTCGTGTCAGGCGGCCGTGCTCCGCCCCGATCTGCCAAGGTGGACAGAAAAACGTTTGCGGAAAAGTCCTGCCGGACAAGCGGGCGCGGCGGACGGCCATCCGCGGGACGGAGGTGCGCAGGGATGCAACAGAGCCACCCACCGCCTTCGCCTGCCGTACCGGAGGCCGCACAGCACTCCCCGGCCCCGGAATCCTCGGCCACCTCGTCCGCCTCGGCGTCCCCGGAGTCCCCGGAGTCCCCGGCGCTCAGGGCCTTCCCCGCCTTTTCCGCCTTCCCCGCCGCCGAGCGCGGGCTTCCCGTCCCGCCCGAGCTGCGCGAGCGGTTCGCCGAGGCCGCGTCCCGCACCGCGCCGGAACCCGTCGGCGGCGGCCCCGAGCTCCGTACGGCGGCCTGCGGCTACTGGTCCCGCCGCGGAACGGCCGCGGACCCCTCCGACGCCCTCGCCGCGCCCGGCGCCCAGCCGCTGCTCCTGGCCCTGCTGGCCTCCGCCGGCGGCGAGGTGCTGCTGACCCGCCCCTGCGCCCCCTGGTACGCGCCGCTCGCCCGGCTCGCCGGCCGGCTGGCGTACCACGTGCCCGTCACGGCCGAGGCCGGCGGCGTCCCCGACCCCGTCGCCCTGCTGGAGACCGTCCGCAGGATCCGTGCCGAGGGTGGCAGACCGCGCTTCCTGGTCCTGTCGGTGGCCGACGACACCACCGGCACGGTCGCCCCGCCGGAGCTCGTGCATGAGGTCTGCGAGGCCGCGGCCGGCGAGGATCTGACGGTGGTCAGCGACGAGACGTGGCGCGACGCCCGCCACGACCCGCACGCCACCGTCTTCGTCGGACCCGCCGAGATGTACCCGGACCGCGTGGTGGTCCTCACCGGGCTCGCCGGGACGCTCCTGCCGGCCGCCTGGCCCGCCGCGCTCGCTCTGTTCCCGCGTTCCGGGCCGGGGCCCGTGCTGCGGGCCCGTGTGGCGTCCGTCCTGGACGCGCTGCGCGCCGAACTCGCGCCGCCCGTGGCCGTCGCCGCCCGCTGGGCGCTGACCGAGCCGCCGCCCGTCCGTGAGCGCACCGGCGCCGCCGCGCGGCTGTACGGGACGACGGCCGCCGCCGTCCTGGAGCGGATCACCGCCGCGGGGGCGCTCGCCCGCCCGCCACAGGCCGGCCCCCACCTCTACGCCGACCTCGGCGAGCTGCGCGCCGGCCTCGCCCGGCGGGGCGTCACCGACTCCGTCGAGCTGGAGGCGCATCTGAGCACGGCGCTCGGCCACCCGGTCTGCGGCGGCCACCGCTTCGGGGACGACCCGGACGCCCTGCGCGTCCGGCTCTCCGTCCTGCCGCTCCTCGGAGCAGACGACGAACCACGGCAGCGGGCCCTCGACTCCCCGGACCCGCCGGCCCTGCCGGAGGTCGCCGAGGCGCTGGCCGGACTGGAAGCGGCGTTCCACGCCCTGGCCGGCACCGGCACCTGAGCGTCGTCCCGACCCCCGTCGACGAGCGTGCCGCCGCCCCGCCCCGCCCCGTGCCGGCACCCCGGTCCCCCCGAACGGAGCCCTCCGATGACCGAGCAGACCGAGCGCCCCCTCTCGGAGCCCGAGCGCCCTCTCTCGGAGCCGCGCCCGACGGGGGAGTTCCGTACCTGGCCGCGGACCTTCGCCGACCGGCTCACCGCGCCGCTGCCGGGCGTCCGGGCGCTGGCCCGGCTGGCCCGGGAGGGCATGCTGCGGCCCGGTGCCGCGGCGCTGCGGGAGATCCCCGAGCTGCCCTTCGCGCCCGGCCCGCCGCCGGCCGTCGACGCCGCCACGGTCGCCGTCACCTGGGCCGGGCACGCCAGTTGGGTGATCGGCATCGGCGGACTGACCGTCCTCACCGACCCCGTGTGGTCCCGGCGGATCCTCGGCACCCCGCCCCGGATCACCCCGGTGGGGGTCCGCTGGGAGGACCTGCCCCGGGTGGACGCCGTCGTCATCAGCCACAACCACTACGACCACCTCGACGCCCCCACCCTCAAGAGACTCCCGCGCGACACCCACCTCCTGCTCCCCGCCGGTCTCGCCCGCTGGGCCCGGCGCCGGGGCTTCATCCGGGTCACCGAACTGGACTGGTGGGAGGCGGTCGAACTGCCGGGCGCCGCCGGTCCCGTCCGCTTCGACTTCGTGCCCGCCCACCACTGGAGCAAGCGGACGGTCACCGACACCTGCCGCTCGCTGTGGGGCGGCTGGGTGCTCACGGCACCGGACGGCCGACGCGTCTACTTCGCCGGCGACACCGGCTACGGCCACTGGTTCGAACGCATCGGCACCCGCTACCCCGGCATCGACGTCGCCCTGCTGCCCATCGGCGCGTACGCCCCGCGCTGGATGCTCGGCCCGGTCCACACGGACCCCGAGGAGGCCGTCCGGGCCTGCCTGGACCTGGGCGCGCGGATCATGGCGCCCATGCACTGGGCCACCTTCCTGCTGTCGGCCGAACCGCCCATGGAGCCGCTGCGCCGGGTACGGGCCGCGTGGCGGGCGGCGGGCCGGGACCGGGACGACCTGTGGGACCTGCCGGTCGGCGGCTCCCGGGCGCTGCGGGACGGCGGCGTGGAGCAGGGGAGCACGCGACGGGCCTGGCGCGCCGCGCCCTAGGAGGTCCCCCACCCTCCCCGGAAGGGGCCCGCGACATCACCCACGGGGCCTGGGATCACCCACGGGGCCTGGGATCATCCACGGGGCCTGGGATCACCCACGGGCCTGGGAAGTTGCCCCAGGGGCCCTGTGGGCCGTCTCCACCCCAGGGGCCCCGCGGGCCATCTCCACCGCAGAGGCCCTGTGGGCCTCCCACCCCAGGGCCCCGGGAACCATCGCCCCCCGGGTTCTCACCCCCGCGACCGGGTGGCCATCGCCTCCCAGAAGCCGTGCAGCTCCTTCGCCCGCATGCCCGCCCAGTGCGGCGTCCGCCGGCGGAACACCCCGGAGGAGTGCCGCCGCACCCGCCCGCGCAACAGGGCCTGCTGCTGCCGGCAGAAGGGCTCGCGCAGCTCGGCCCGCGGCCGGACGCCGCGCGGCGGATACGGGCAGAACTGGAACGGGCAGGTGGGCAGGCAGGTGGAGCCCGGCGCCGGGAGGGCGGAGGTGCCGGCCGTCAGCTCCGGGTGCAGGGGCCGCCGGTCCTGGGTGAGGCAGGGCGGAAGCGGTGCGCCCGGCTGCCACGAGCGCCGGTACCGGTCCTCCACCTCGTCCGGCCGGCCGTCACGTTCGACGAGGTTGGTCAGGACCAGGACGTCGGCGACGAGACGCTGGGCGCGGGCGTCGAGCGTGCTCCAGCCGACCGAGGGCGGCAGCCACAGATTGTGCTTGCGGTAGTGGCGGGGTGCGCAGGCGCGTGAACCGATGGTGTCGACGACGGCTTTCTCGTCGATCCACAGGAACCGCTCGGGACGCCGCGTCTCCAGGGCGAGGGCCGCCAGGTCCCCGGCCTCGGCGACGAACGGGTGCAGGACCCGCCGCCCCGCCGCCCCGTCCGCCGGGCCGTCCGCGCCGCCGGCCCCGTCCGGTGTGCCCGCCATCGACAGCCAGCGGCGCACCGTCTGCACCGCGGTGGTCGGCCGGGCGGCGGGCGGCATCCCGTCGTCGTCCGCGCACTCCGGGCCCGCCGGCGCGTCCGCGTCCGGCCCGCCGCGGGCGATGCTGTCCGGCAGCTCCCACAGGCAGAGCGCCTGCACCAGGGTGAGCTGCGCGTACCAGCACCGGGACTGCCGGAGGACGGTCTCCGCGTGCCGGATGAGCTCGCTGCGCCCGCCCTCGTACGCCAGCGGGTGCCGCTTCCGCCGGTTCGCCGCGTACTTGAAACCCTGGGCGAGCGCGTTCTCCAGCACCAGCGGCAGGTCGGGGCTGCCACCGGTGTGCCGCGGGTCGAGGTGGCGCATCCACTTCACCAGCCGGTGGCGCGCCTCGTCGCGGTGGCCGTCGGAGACGGACCCGAGCAGCAACGGCACCGACCAGGCCCGGATGACGAACTCGCGTACCAGATCCACCCGTTGCTCTCGGTAGCGGCGGTGCAGGGCCTGCCGTTCGCGGTCGATCCGGTCCCGGGCGGGGGCGTCGGAGGAGCCCCGGCCGAACGGAACGCCCCGCGCGGCGGCGGCCCACGCGTCGTACGCCGCGCGACGCTCGTCCTTCAGCGCGTCCACCCGCGACCGGTACTCCTCCACCGGGTCGGAGTCCACCCCGACCCGCCGGCGGATCACGGCGAACGCCGCGTCGCCGCCGTCGCCGAACTCCTGGGCCGCCGCCAGCCGGACCGCGTACGACGGTTCCTGCCGGGCCAGCTCGAAGAGCTGCTCGTACAGCGGGGTGGTGTCGGTCTTCCCGTCCGCCGCGCGCAGGGCGGCGCCGAGCTGCTTGACGAGACCCAGCTTGGCCTCCTCCAGGGTCCGGCCGTCGCCCCTGATGTCCCGCCAGCGCCTGGTCAGCGTGGCGGTGACGGGCTCCAGCAACCGTGGCTCGCCCTCCACCGCGTCCATCTCCAGCGCGGCGGCGTACAGGTCGAGCGCCTTGGGGTCCGTCCGCCGGCCGGCGGCGGCGGCGAGCTGGCCGGCGAGCGACCGGCCGCTCAACGGCGACCGCCGCCACGACTCGTGCAGATCACGCCGGACGTCCGCCGCGAGACCGCCACCCGTGCCCGCGAGCTCCGCCGCCCGCGCCCGGGAGAGCAGCACCAGCGCGATGAGCAGTTCCCGGCCGGGCCCCGGCGGCGACAGGGCCTGCTGGACCAGGGCGCCGGCGCGGCGCTCCCCGAGGTGGGCGAGGAGCCGGAAGCCGAGGTACGCCTGGATGACACTGTGCGGGAATCGGACCTTCCGCTCGAACCCCTCCACCAGGCCCAGCGCGTCCGCGCGGGAGACCGCCCGGGCGAGCGCGGCCTGGCACTGTCCCGTGTTGCCCGTCGCCAACTGCCGCCGCTCGTCGTCCCCGAGGCGCTCGCGAAGGGCGTCCCAAAGCCGCTCGCGGTGCCACTCGGAGAAGGCGTCGCCGCGCTTGCCGTACCGGTCGAAACGGCGACCGGCCCACAGGTGCCCGGCCGCCGCCCCCGCCCGCCGGACCGCACCGGGATGGACGTCCCGGTCCAGCAGGTCGCCGAAACCCACCTCCAGCTTGTCCTGGAGCAACCCGGCGCAGGCCAGCGCGGACACGGCCTCCAGGGTGTCCCGGCGCTCCCGCGCCGTCAGCCCGACACCCTCCCGCAGCCGGCCCTCGACCAGCGCGTGGTACCAGGTCTCCAGCAGCCACAGCCGCAGCGTGGACCGGTCCCAGCTCCGGGTGTCCAGCCGGTGCGGGTCGTTGCGCGGCCGGTCGCGCTCCAGACTGTGGTGGCGGTGCAACTCCCGGGCGATCTGGAGGTAGAGCGGCGACTCGGTGGCCTCCGCCGTCTCCACGATCCAGTCGAGCCGGCGCTCGTCCGACTCGGCGGCGCGGTCCTCCACGAAGTGCAGCGCCTCCTCCTCGCTGAGCGGCTCCAGCTCGATGATCGCGGCGTGCGTCCCCTCCAGCGGCGTGTGCGGCCGGGACGCGATGACCAAGGGGAGCCGTTCCTCGTAGGCGCGTTCGATGGCCCGCCGGATGATGTTGTCCCGGTCGTCCTGGAACCGCTCGCCGAGCACCGCCTCCTCCAGACCGTCCGCGATCACCACCGGCTTGTCGTCCGCGAGCAGTTGCTGCCACACGCGCTCGTTCTTGCTGCGCGCCAGGATGCCCTGCGGTGCCTCCTCCGCGAACCGGCGCCGCGCCAGCTTCTCGAAGTCCAGCTCACCCTGGTCCGCCGTGTCCCGCAGCCGGACGGGCACCGGGACGGCACCCTGCCGCGCCAGCATCTCCGTCAGCCGCACCAGCACCGCCGTCTTCCCCGTCCCCAGCCCCCCGACCAGCAGATACGGCCGCCGGGAGGCCCGGTCGCGCAGCCGCTCCGCGATCACCTGCGCCACCTCCTGACGCCCGACGATCTCCGCCGTGTCCGGCCCGGCGGTCGGGACCAGCTCGTGCGGACGGCGCCGGGCCTTGGCCAGATAGCGCCGCTTGGTCCACCCGTACCAGCAGAACAGGAACGCCGCCGAGGCGATCCCGGCCGTCAGCACCGGCCCGACGAAGCGGATCAGCGCATCGAACCCCGCGTTCCCCTTGCGCCACGTCTCGAACGGCGTCGTCTGCCCGGTGACCACGATGTACACCCCCTCCACACACCAGGCGGCCACCACCAGCGCGATCAGCAGACAGCAGGCCCGCGAAACGGCGGTGTACGAGTTCCACCGGCGCCACTTGCCCGGACGCGGAGCACCATGCCGCGCTTCACGGCGGACCGCCCGGCGGTGGCGGCGCGACACCACGGCCCAGTGCGCCCTTGCCGCCGCTCGACGGAGGGGGAGCGTCAGGACGGGGGCGCCGCGGGGGCGGACCTTGCCGGGCGGGCGGCGGACGACCTGCGTCATGCTGCGTCTCCTCCCGGAGGGGACGGGGAGGTTTGGCTGCGTTGCACGCGGGGTTCGTCTCACCGTAGGCACGGGCGGGACGGGGCCGCAAGCGGGGGCGTCTGCGCCCCGAAACCGCGTCCCGCGCGGTTGTCCACGCCGACCTGACGGCGAGCGGCGAAGCCGCGATCAGGGGGGGCCGGGGGCGCAGCCCCCGGGAAACGGCGAAAGGGAGGGACCGGGGCGCACCCCCCTACGGCCGAGCCTCCAGCACGTGCACACGAAGAAGCGCCCCGGACATCGGATGCCGAGCCTCCCGCTCACACCGCATCCCAAGCTTCCGCATCACCCGCTCCGAAGCGTCGTTCCCCACCGCGTGCACACTGACGATCCGCGCCAACCCCCGCTCCCGCAACGCGAAATCGAGTACGGCCCGCGCCCCTTCCGTCGCCAGCCCGCGCCCCCAGTAGGGCCGGCCGAGCCGCCACCCGATCTCCACGGCGGGCAGGATCTCCGGCAGGTAGCGCGGCACGGACAGCCCGACGAACCCGATCAGACGCCGCTCCTCCCGCAGTTCGGCCGCGAAGAGGCCGATGCCCTGCTCCTCCCACTCCCGTTCCCAGGCGGCGATCGACGCGGCCGTCTGGGCGCGGTCCTGAACCGAGCCGTCCCTGATCCACCGCATCACGTCCGGGTCGCCGTTGATGGCCGCCATCGGTTCGAGGTCGTCCTCGCGCCAGCGGCGCAGCGTCAGTCGCGGGGTGCGCAGGGTGATCGTCATGGGGGCATCCTGCCCACTCGGACGCCCCTTAGAGGTGAATCGGGCCACGCTTGACCGCTCTTGAGGCCCTCGGGAGTGGTAGGAACGGCGCACCGTCCACGACCCGGGGAGATCCTGTGCGTCCGACTTTCCGTGCCGCCCGCCTCGTCGCCGTCCTCGCCGCCGCCTCGTCCCTGCTCTGGTCCACGCCGTCGCCCGCCACCGCCGGAGCACCCCCGTCCTCGTACGCCGCGCTCGGCGACTCCTTCTCCTCCGGTGTCGGCGCCGGGCCTTACGACCCGACGGGCGGACTGTGCCTCAGGAGCCCGCGCGCATACGGCCCGTTGTGGGCCGCCGCGCACGGGGTGCGCGACTTCCGGTTCCCCGCCTGCTCCGGAGCCACCAGCGACGACGTCCGGCGGAAGCAGGCCGCCGTGCTGGACCCGGGCACCCGCCTCGTGACCCTGACGCTCGGCGGCAACGACGTGGGTTACACCCGTGTCATGCTCACCTGCAGCCTCGGCACACCCGGCGCGTGCGACGGGGAGGCGGACCGGGCGGAGGACGAGATGGACCACTCCCTGCCCCGCCGGCTGGACGCCGCGTACCACGCGATCGGCCAACGGGCGCCGGGGGCACGGGTGGTGGTGCTGGGCTACCCACACCTCTTCGACGGATCCCCCTGCCTGATCCCCTCCCCGCCGAACGCCCGGCGGATGGACGAAGCACTCGACCACCTGGACGCGGTGATCGCCGACCGCGCCCGTGCCGCGCACTTCACCTACGTCGAGGCCCGCCGGGCCTTCGCCGGGCACGGGGCCTGCGCCGAGGCGCCGTGGATCAACCCGGCCGGCCCGCTGTTCTGGGAGTCCTACCACCCCAACGGCGCCGGGCAGCGCGGGTACTTCGACCTCTTGCCGCACCGCCTCTGACGGGCGGCCGCGTCACGGTGCCACGGCGTCGCCGGGGCCTCGCGTCACGGCCTCACCACGTCACGGCCTCACCACGTCATGGCGTCACCGCGCGAGGGCGTCCGGCCTCGCCGCCGCACGGCGACACCGCGTCGCGGCGCCACCGGCGCACGGCGTCATCGGCGCACGGCGTCATCGGCTCGCGGCGTCACTGCCTCACCGCGTCACCGGCTCAGGGCGTCACTGCGTCGCGGACTCACCGGGGCGGCCGTGGCGCGGAGGCCACCACGATCGCGTACCCGACCTCGGGCGTGGTGGCGAGCCGGTCCATCGCCTCCATCATGGCCCGGCGCTCCTCCCGCTCCTCCTCGGATTCGGGCTCGGGCTCGGGCTCGGACTCATCGGTTCCGTCCGCCCGGAGGGCCGCGCACAGGGCGCGGAAGGTCTGCGGGACGCTGTGGTCCGAGACGTCCGTGACGCTCTCCACGACCAGTCCCGCGTCGGCCAGCAGCCCCGGGTAGTCGGCAAGTGGCAGGATCGCGGCGATCCTGTTGAGTTCGCAGAAGGTGTCCAGGGCCGGACGGCTCGTGGCCGGCAGGGGCGCGCGTTCGACCACGTTGGCGATGGCGAGCCGGGCGCCCGGGCGCAGCACGTCGTGGATCCGGCGCAGGACGTGCCGGGGGTCGGGCATGTGGAGGAGGGACTCGAACAGCCATGCCCCGTCGAAGGAGCCGGACGGGAAGGGGAGCTCGGCCGCGTCGGCGAGCCGGAAGGAGACGCGGTCGGACAGCCCCTCGGCGTCCGCCGCGGCGGACGCCAGGCGGACCTGCTCGCCGCTGAGGGTGATGCCGGTGACGGTGGCGCCGGTGGTGCGGGCGAGGCGCAGCGCGGGCCGGCCGGTTCCGCAGCCGACGTCCAGGACGCGGTCGCCCGGTCCGACCTCCAGGGCATCGGTCATCAGCCGGGTCATCCGGTCGGACGCGGCGGCGACGGAGACGAAGGTGTCCTCCGCCGCGTCCGGCCAGTGGCCGAAGTGGATGCTGCCGCCGAGCAGCGCGGCGGTCCGTTCGCTGTACCGGTCGTAGAGCTCCGCGATGGCTTGGGGCGTGACGTCCCGGTAACCACTGATCATGGTGGATCCCTCCTGTGGTGGGCGACGGGAACGGGCACGGTCGAAGAGCGTGATCGAGATCGACGGACGTGATCGACATCGGCAGATGCGATCGACGACGACGGTGCGATCGACATCGACAGATGCGATTGCCAACGACGGTGTGATCGACGACGACGGGTGTGATCGACGATGTCGCCCGCGGAGACGCGGACGATCTCCCGAACGTTGCCCCGGGAGCAGCCAGGCCGTGAGGGACGCGTCCGGCGAAACGGGACGCAAGCGGCGGCCCGGCGGCCGGAACGGCCCGCGCGCCCGTTCGAGAGGGGGTGGACGAATCACGGTCGACACGTCGCCGAACTGGACCTTTTACGGCGGACGGCGGCACTCCGCGGGACAAAAAAGAGCGATTTTGCGCCACGGTCCGCACTGGTCACCATGTGCTTCAGTCGCACGGATCTGCGACCTGCCCGCAGGATGAGAGGCGCACCACCCCATGCACGAAACCGACGGCACCCCCGCGCGCCGTTTCGGCCTCCCCACGGCGATAGCGCTGGTCATGGGGAACATCATCGGCGGCGGCATCTTCCTGCTGCCCGCCTCCGTCGCCCCGTACGGCACCGTCAGCCTGCTCGCCTTCGGCGTGCTGACGGTCGGGGCCATCGCGCTCGCCCTGGTCTTCGGACGGCTCGCGGAGCGGCATCCGCGCACCGGCGGCCCGTACGTGTACGCGCGCGAGGCCTTCGGCGACTTCGCCGGGTTCCTCTCCGCGTGGTCGTACTGGACCATGACCTGGGTCAGCAACGCCGCGCTGGCGGTGGCCGGCGTCGGCTACTTCCACGCGCTGACGGGCGGGAAGGGCTCCATGGGCAGCGACCTGGCCGTGGCCCTGCTGATGCTGTGGCTGCCGGCCCTGGCCAACCTCGCCGGCACCCGCTGGGTGGGGGCCGTCCAGTTGGTCTCCACGGTGCTCAAGTTCGTCCCGCTGCTGTTCGTGGCGGTCGTCGGGCTGTTCTACTTCGACCCGCACAACCTCGGTTCGTTCACCGAGGGCGGCGGGAACTGGGCCGGCGGCCTCACCGCGTCCGCCGCGATCCTGCTCTACAGCTACGTCGGCGTCGAGTCGGCGGCCATGAGCGCGGGCGAGGTCCGCGACCCGGAGCGCAACGTCGGCCGGGCGAGCGTCTTCGGCACCATCGGCGCGGCCCTCGTGTACCTGCTCGGCACCCTCGCGGTCTTCGGCACGGTGCCGCACGGCACGCTGGTCGCCTCCTCGGCGCCGTTCTCCGACGCCGTGAACGCGATGTTCGGGGGCGAGTGGGGCGGCACCCTGATCGCCGCCGCCGCCGTGATCTCCATCGTGGGCGCGCTCAACGGCTGGACGCTGATGAGCGCCCAGGCCCCGTACGCGGCGGCGAAGGACGGCCTGTTCCCGGCCGCGTTCGCACGCAAGCGGCGCGGCGTGCCGACGGTCGGCGTCCTCGCCGCGTCCGTGCTGGCCACCCTGCTGACCGTGATCAACTACGTCTCGGGCGCGGGCGGGGTCTTCGAGATCCTGGTACTGGTCACCACCTTCTCCGCGACCGTCCCGTACCTGCTGGCCGCCGCCGCCCAGGTCTACTTCCTGCTGACGGGCCGCCGCGACCGGGTGCGCCCGGGCCGGCTGACCCGCGACATGGTGCTGGCACTCGGCGCCTTCGCCTTCTCCTTCTGGCTCGTCGCGGGCGCCGGCTACAAGGCGGTCTACCAGGGCGTGCTGTTCCTCTTCGCGGGCGTCCTCGTCTACGTGTGGATGGCGGCCCGCCGGACCGCGGCCGCGGCCGGCGAAGCCGGGGACGACGAGCCCCCGGCCGCCGCGGAGCCCGCCCCGGAGGCGGCCCTGAAGCGCTGAGCCCCGGTGCCGAGCCCTCGGGCGAAGCGAGCTTTCAGGGGGCGTGCGGGTGGTGTACGCGAGCGGGCGGCACGTCGTTACGACGGCGTGCCGCCCGTCGTCGTACCGGCCCCTGTCGTCGTACCGGCCCTTTGGGCGCGGGCGGCAGCGTGGGCGGCCACCGCGGGTGGCGGCGTGCCCCGGCCTTCCGCCGGGCAGCGCCCGATGCCGGTGCGCTTCGGCCCTGCCGCCGATCAGCGCCCACGACGGCCGGGGGCCGCGGGCGCCGGTCGGGTGCCGAAGCCGGCGGCGGGCTGCGAAGCCGGCGGCCGGGTGCGAAGCCGGCGGCCGGGTGCGAAGTCGGCGGTCGTTCGTCGTTCGTCGTTCGTCGTTCGTCGCTCGGGCTCGGGCTCGGGCTCGGGGCTCGGGCGTCGGGAGGCCGTCGCTACCTGGGAGGTAATCGCGGTCCGTGCGCGCGCCCGGCAGGCTGTGGGCATGCCTCCGGACCCGGGCGCTCGGGGTTCGGAGGCCCCCAAGCCGCATCAGCAGGAAGAGAGTTCGCCATGTCCGTCTACGAGACCGCCGTCGCCCGCTACCTCGCCGCCTGGAACGCCGACGCGGAGTCCCGCGCCGCGGCCGTCGCCGCCGCCTGGACCGAGGACGGCTCCTACACCGACCCGCTGGCCGACGTCGCCGGGCACGAGGGGATCGCCGCCGTGATAGCCGGGGCCCGGGAGCAGTTCCCCGGCTTCGAGTTCCGCGGGACCGGTGCCGTGGACGGGCACCACCACACCGTCCGCTTCGGCTGGGAGCTGGTCTCCACCACCGACGGCTCGGCGCCCGTCGCCGGCTTCGACGTGGCCGTGCTCGCCGAGGACGGCCGCATCCGCGGCGTCCTCGGCTTCCTCGACCGGGTGCCCGCTACGGCGTGAGGCTCCGCAGGTACGCGGCCGTCTCCGCGTCGGCGGGGAGGAAGGTCTCCAGCGCCAGCTCGGAGACGGTCACGTCCAGCGGGGTGTTGAAGGTGGCGATGGTGGAGACGAACGACAGCGTCCGGCCGTCGTGCTCGATCATCATCGGCAGCGCGTAGGACGCGCACCGGTCGCCCGCCCGCTCCTCACCGCACGGGTCGGGCATCGGGAAGGCCACCACCTCGTCGTACAGGGCACGCAGCGGGGCGGACCGCATCAGGGACAACTGGCGGTCCATCTGGTGCAGCAGGTGACAGCGCCACTCAGGGAAGTTGCGGATGCGCGGGGCCATGCCACGGGGGTGCAGGGTCAGGCGCATCGCGTTCAGCGGCGGGACGAGCAGGTCCTCGTCGACCCCTTCCAACAGCATGGTGACACCCCGGTTGGCCGCCACCACCCGGTACGTGCCGTCCACGACCAGCGCGGGGAACGGTTCGTAACCGCGCAACAGGACGTCCAGGTTCTCGCGCACGTCGCTCAGCGCCGGATCGTCCAGCGACCGTTCCGGGTAGCGCGGGGCGTAACCCGCCGCCATGAGGAGGGTGTTCCGCTCCCGGAAGGGGACGTCGAGGTGGTCGGCGAGGCGCAGCACCATCTCCTCGCTCGGCCGGGACCGGCCCGTCTCGATGAAGCTGATGTGCCGGGCCGAGGAGTCCGCGCGCAGGGCCAGTTCGAGCTGGCTGATCCGCCGGCGGTTCCGCCAGGAGCGCAGGAGTTCCCCCACTTGCGGGACGGTCGCGGTCGCAGTAATCGTCATGCGTGCGACCGTAACCCGCCGCCCCTCGGGCCGGCGGGACACCACCTCCGCCCCGTGGGACGCTTGGGGTGCCGGCGGTGCGCGGTGCGCCGACGAGGGGGGCACGGGCGACGAGAGGAACTGTCATGACGGTGGAACCGCTGTCGCAGCAGGACGTCGAGGAACGCCTCCGGGAGCTCCCCGGCTGGACGACGGACGGCCTGCTGCTGCGCCGCACCTACACCTTCGCCGGGCATCTCGCGGCGGCGGCACTGGTGCTGCACATCGCGGTGATCCAGGAGGAGTTGGGACACCACGCCGAGGTCACACTCGGCTACGACTCGGTCGGTGTCGCGGTCAACACACACAGCGTGGGCGGCAAGGTGACCGGTCTGGACATCGAACTCGCGCGCAGGATCGAGGCGGTGGCCCCGGGGCACGGGGCGCGCTGACGGCCGGTGACCGCCACTGTCCGCCGCCGGCCACGGCCGGCCACGGCCGGCCTCCGCCGACCGCCACCGACCGGTCCGGCGGCCCTCACCGACACCGACCGCCCGTCCGTTCGCCCGCCCCCGGCCGGCCCGCGCGGTACCGGTTCGTCCGGTACCGGCCGCTCAGCGCGGGCCGGCCGGGGGCGGGCATCGGAGCATCCGACGGACGCCGGGCGGAGCGGAACGTCGGGCGCGGCGGATTCCGCCGCGCCCGACGCGCCTGCCTGAGGTGTCCTCCCGGGTCTTCGCACCGGCCAGGGGGCCGGCCTCGGACTCGTCTCCGGGAACTCGCCCGGAACGTGCCCGGAATCGCCCCGGACCCGCCTAGAACTCGTCGAACGTGTCCGGGTGCGGGCCCAGCCGGGTCCCGCTGTCCAGGGTGGCGAACGCCGCCATGTCCTCGCCGTCCAGCTCGAACCCGAAGACGTCGAAGTTCTCGCGGATGCGGGCCGGTGTCACGGACTTGGGGATGACCACGTTGCCGAGCTGGAGGTGCCAGCGGAGGACGGCCTGCGCGGGCGTCCGGCCGTGCTTCTCGGCGATGCGGGCGACCACCGGGTCGCCCAGGAGCTCCTTGCCCTGACCCAGCGGCGACCAGGCCTCGGTCGCGATGCCGTGGCCCGCGTGGTAGGCGCGGAGTTCGGTCTGCTGGAGGTAGGGGTGCAGCTCCACCTGGTTGACGGCGGGGACCACCGAGGTCTCCTCCAGGACGCGGTTCAGGTGCGCGGACTGGAAGTTGGAGACGCCCACGGCCCGGGCCCGGCCGCTCTCGGCGATCTCGCCGAAGGTGCGGAGGACGGTGAGGTAGTCGTCGCGGACGGCGCGCGGCCAGTGGATCAGGTAGAGGTCGACGTAGTCCAGGCCGAGCCGGGAGAGGGAGGCGTCGAACTCGCGGAGGACGCTGTCACGCGTCCAGGACTCGGAAGCGCTGTTCCAGAGTTTGGTGGTGATGAAAAGGTCCTCGCGGGCGATGCCCGAGGCGGCGATGGCCTTTCCCGTGCCCTCCTCGTTCTGGTAGACCGCCGCGGTGTCGATGCTGCGATACCCCGCCTCGAGGGCGTTCGTCACGGCTGCGGTGGCCTCGTCGTCCGGCACCTGCCAGACGCCGAAGCCGAGCTGCGGCATCTGCACACCGTTGTTGAGGGTGATGGAAGGGACCTTGCTCACAAGCGATCGTTCCTTTACGTGCTGACGGCTGCTTGCTTTCGGCGACAACAAGCGGTTCTGGTGGCACATTCCCGGAAACGACATGAATTTTCGGGTGAAGTGGAGGAGGGCGTCCGGAGCGCCGTCGCGAGGGACGGATGCCGGGACGGCGGCGGGCCACCGCGACGGGGAGGCACCGCGACGGACCGGCTCCTGCGGCGCGGCGCCGACGCTTACGCCCGGCGACGGCATCTGCGGCACGGCGATGACGCCTACGGTGCGGCGCCGACGCCTACGGCACGGCGACGGCATCTACGAAACGGCGACGCGGTAGAGCGCGTCGACGTCCGTCGCGTACGCCTTCTCTATCGCCCGCCGCTTGAGCTTCATGGTGGGTGTCAGAAGCCCCTGCTCCTCGGTGAACTGCCCGGCGAGGATGCGGAACGTACGGATCGACTCGGCCGGTGGCGCCTGCGCGTTGGCCGCCACGACGGCGCGCCGGATCTCGGCCTCCAGCTCCGTGTCGCGCACCAGTTCGCCCGGCGGCGGGACGGGCCGGCCCTGCATCGCACACCAGTGCGCCACCGCCGCCCGGTCGAGGGTGACCAGCGCCGCCAGGAACGGACGGCCGCCGCCGACGACCAGACAGCGGTCCACGAGCGGGTGCGCCCGGACCCGTTCCTCCAGAGCGGACGGCAGGACGCCGGTCCCGTCGGAGGTCACCAGGTACTCCGATTTGCGTCCCCTTATCGTCAGGTACCCGTCGGGGTCGAGGGCGCCCAGGTCTCCGGTGGCCAGCCAGCCCTCCCGGAAGACCGCCTCCGTGCCACGCGGGTCGCCCAGGTAGCCGGCGAAGACCTGCGGGCCGCGCAGCCACACCTCGCCGTCGTCCGCTATCCGTACGCCAGTGCCGGGGACGGGCGTGCCGACCGTGCCGAAGCGGGGGCGCCCGAGCGGGTTGGCCGTCACCGCGCCCGAGGTCTCCGTCAGCCCGTAGCCCTCCACGAGGGTGATGCCGGCGCCCGCGAAGAAGAGGCCGAGACGCCGGTCGAGCACGGCGCCGCCCGACAGCGCGAACCGCAGCCGGCCGCCCACGCGCTCCCGGATCCCGGAATAGACGAGACGGTCGAAGGCCCGGCGCCGGAGGCGCAGCGCGGTACCCGGGCCCGGGCCGGTGCCGGACGCCCGTTCCTCCAGGGCGCTCGCGTGGCGGACGGCCACCTCCACGGCCGCCTCGAACGTCTTCCCGCGGCCCGCGCGCTCGGCCTCCCGCCGGGCCGCGGCGAAGAGCCGCTCGAACACGTAGGGCACCGCGGTGAGGAACGTCGGACGGAAACTCCGCAGCTCCGGCAGGAGCACCGGCTCCGACATCCGGGGCTGGTGCCCCACCCGGACCCCGGCCCGTACCGCGGCGACCTGCATCATCCGGCCGAGGACATGGGTGAGCGGCAGGACGAGCAGGGTGGACGCCTGCTCCCCGGGACCGGGGCGGAAGACCCGGTCCAGGCGGCTCACGACGTTGTCGGCCTCGACCATGAGATTGGCGTGGGTGAGGACGCAGGCCTTGGGGCGGCCGGTGGTGCCCGCGGTGTAGAGGACGGTGGCCGGCGTCTCGGGAGTGACGGCCGCGCGCCGGCGGTCGACCTCCTCGTCCGGCACCCCGGCGCCGGCGGCGACCAGGTCGTCGACGGCGCCCGCGTCGAGCTGCCACAGCCGGCGCAGTGCCGGCAGCCGGTCGATGACGGAACCCACGGTCATGGCGTGATCGCCGTGCTCGACGACGCAGGCGGACACCTCCGCGTCGTGCAGCGTCCAGTAGACCTGTTCCACGGACGCCCCCGGGTACAGCGGCACCGACTGGGCGCCGACACACCACAGCGCGTAGTCGAAGAGCGTCCACTCGTAGCGCGTCCGGGAGACGATCGCGACCCGGTCACCGGCGCGGACGCCCTCGGCCAACAGCCCCTTGGCCACGGCCGTGACCTCGTCCCGGAAGCCCGCCGCCGTCACGTCCTCCCACCCGTCGGCTCTCCTGCGGGCGAACGTCACGCGGCGCGGCGTGACGGCGGCATGCTCGAACACCGGATCCGCCAGGCCGCCGGAGACAGGCGGCGGTACCAGGGGTGGGACGGTGATCTCGCGCACAACCTCGCTCCTCGCCACGCTCCGCACAGCGCGGGTGACCGTACCCGATCCCGTCCCGGTGAATCCTGAGGTTCCGATAGACGGACGGGGCTCACGGTATCTGCACGAAATCTCCGTGACCTGGACCGATCAACTGCCGTCCAACTCCCGTCCAGTCACTGACCGGCTGTCGACCGCCTGCCGACCATTCACGACCGTTCACCCCGCCGAAGCCCTCGGCCGCCGTGAGCGCCTTTGGCCGCCGTATACGCCCTTGGCCGCCGTGAGCGCCCTCGGCCGCGATGAACGCCCGCGCCGGCCCCGAACGCTCGCTTACGATGCCGGCCGCTTCAGCCGCTGTCGGCCGTGCCAGGAACTGCCGGCCGTGCCAGGAACTGCCGGGCGGGTTCAGTAACTGCCGGGCGCTTCAGACGCCGCCCCGGGCGCCCCATCCGTTCCGGCGTCGGCACCGGCACTCGGACCGGCAGGCCCGACCGCCGTGTGCAGACGGTCGCCGGCCGCCAGGATCGCCTGGGACAGTGCCTCCGCGCTGCCCCGCACGGCGGCGTCGCGTTCGGGGCCGGGGCCCTGCAACAGGACGACGTCGATGGCGCCGAGCTCCGGCAACCCGGCGCGGGCCGGGACGGGTGTCAGCCCCGGCGGGATCATGCCGCGCGTATGGGCCATCACCCCCAGCCCCGCCCGGGCGGCGGCGACCAGTCCGTTGAGGCTGCGGCTGGTGCATGTCACCCGCCAGGCGCGGCCGTCGCGCTCCAGGACGTCCAGGGCCCGGGCCCGGGTGATCGCGGGGGCCGGGAAGACGACCAGGGGCAACGGCCGACGGGCGTCCAGGCGCAGCCGCTCGCTGCCGATCCACACCAGGCGGTCACGCCAGACGAGGCGGCCGTTCTGTGGCTGCCGGGGGTGGCGTTTGACCAGCACCAGGTCGAAACGTCCGGCCGCCATCTGCTCGTGCAGTGTGTCCGACAGGTCCACCGTGAGCTCCAGGTCGACCTCCGGGTGCTCCCGCCGGAAGCGCTCCAGCACCTCGGGCAGCCGGGTGAGAACGAAGTCCTCGGAGGCCCCGAACCGCAGCCGTCCGCGCAACCGCGTCCCCGCGAACCAGTGGGCGGCCCGCTCGTTCGCCTCCAGGATCGTCCGGGCGAAGCCGAGCATGGCCTCGCCGTCCTCGGTCAGCTCCACGCTGTGCGTGTCGCGGACGAACAACTGCCGTCCGGCGGCCTCCTCCAGCTTGCGCACCTGCTGGCTGACGGTCGACTGGCGCACCCCGAGGCGGTGGGCGGCCTGCGTGAAGCTGAGCGTCTGCGAGACCGCGAGGAAGGTCCGCAACTGCACCGGATCGAACACGCCTCCCAGCCTAGCGCCCCATCGCCTTTCGTGATGGCAGTCACCACGGTGAACGGGGTTCCCGATGACCGCGCCCCCAGGCAGGCTGGCGAGCATGCGCCCACCGTCCTTCCTGACCTCCCTCCGTTCGCGAATACCCGTCGACCCCTACGTGGCCGCCCTGCTCGGCACGGTGCTGCTGGCGATCCTGCTGCCGGCCTGCGGTCCGGCGGCGACGGCGGCCGGCGTGGCCGCCAAGATCCTCGTGGGCCTGCTCTTCTTCCTCTACGGCGCCCGCCTCTCCACCCGGGAGACCGTCGAAGGGCTACGCCACTGGCGGTTGCACACCGCGGTCCTCTGCTGCACCTTCGTGCTCTTCCCCCTCCTCGGACTCGCCGCCCGCGGCCTCGTCCCCTACGTCCTCACACCGAGCCTCTACGACGGCTTCCTCTTCCTCTGCCTGGTGCCCTCCACTATCCAGTCGGCCATCGCCTTCACCTCCATCGCCCGTGGCAACGTGGCGGCGGCCATCTGCGCGGGCTCCTTCTCCAGCCTCGTGGGTATCGTCCTCACCCCCCTCCTCGCAGCCGCGCTGCTCGGCAACAGCGGCGCCGGCTTCTCCCTCGACTCCCTGCTGTCGATCGTCCTGCAACTGCTCGCGCCCTTCCTCGCCGGCCAGGCGCTGCGCCCCTGGATCGGCGGCTTCCTCACCCGCCACCGCACCGTCCTGGGCCGCGTCGACCGCACCTCGGTGCTGACGGTCGTCTACGTGGCCTTCAGCGCGGGCATGGTGCGCGGCGTCTGGAGCCAGGTGACCCCGTGGCGGCTGCTGGCCCTGCTGGGCGTGGAAGCGGTCCTGCTGACGGTCATGCTCGTCCTCACCGGCTACGGCGCCCGCCGGCTCGGCTTCTCCCGCCCCGACCGCATCGCCATCGTCTTCGCCGGCTCGAAGAAGGGCCTGGCGGCCGGACTGCCCATGGCCACCGTCCTCTTCGGGCCCGAATCCAGCCTCGCCGTGCTGCCCCTGATGCTCTTCCACCAACTCCAACTGATGGTGTGTGCCGTCCTCGCCAAGCGATTCGCCCGCCAGACGGAGGGCGGGGCTCCGGAAGCGGAGAGCAAAGCCGCGGAGACGGAAAGCAAAGCCACCGAGGTGGAGTCCGTGGCTCCCGAGGCAGAGTCCGTAGCCCCCGAGGCGGCGTCCGTGGCTCCCGAGACGGAGACCAAAGCCGCCGAGGCGGAGAACAGGCCCCTGCAAGTGGAGAACGCGGGCGCCCAAGGGCGCACCGTATGACCCCGCTATCGCGCCACCCGGCACCCCGCCGGCTCACACGCACCACACCGCACCGCACCGGCGTCCTCGCGGCGTCACACCGGTCGCAGGACCACTTTCCCCTGATTGGCGCGCGCTTCCATGATCTCGTGCGCCTTCGCGGCCTCCTCGAGAGGCAGTTCGGCGTGGACACACGGCCGTATCCGGCCCTCGGCGTACAGCGTCCAGAGGTCCTGCCGCCACTGCTCCATCAGGTCGGGTCGGTGACGGGCTATCAGGGCCATCTGGAACCCGATCGCCGCTTTCGCGCCGACCAGCAGGTCGTGCACCTGGAGAGTTCCGCCGCCGGAGCTGTAGGCCACCAACCGTCCGCCGGGCCCGAGCGCCCGCACGGCGGGGGAGAGGAGCTCGCCGCCGACCGCGTCCAGGACGACGTCCACCGGGTCGCCCCAGGACTCCTCCGTGTAGGTGATGGCCTCATCGGCGCCCAGCGACCGGACGAACGCGAGCTTCTCCGGCGAGCCCACCGCCGCCACCACCCGGCCCGCCCCGCGGGCCCGGGCGATCTGGACGGCCAGGTGCCCGGCACCGCCCGCCGCCCCGGTGATCAGCACCGACTCGCCCGGGGCGGGGCGTGCCGCCTCGTAGGCGCCTCGCGCCACCAGCCCGCAGCGGACGAGGGCGACGGCGTCCGTGGCGCTCGCACCGTCGGGGACCCGGGAGGCCATCGACGTGTTCAGCAGGGCGTAGTCCGCGTACCCGTCACCGAAGCAGAGGCCCGTGACCCGCTCGCCCGGCCGGAACCCGGTCACGTCAGGGCCGACCGCGACGACTTCCCCCGCGACGTCACCACCCAGCCCCGCCGGGAGGTGCTGCCCGCCCTCCCGGACCTTGCGGGTCACGGGGAGCGTGACGCCGACCGCCTCGACGCGCACGAGCAGTTCGCCCGGGCCGGGGCGGGGCACTTCGGTCTCCTCGACCCGCAAGACTTCAGGGCCGCCGTTCTCGTAATAGCGGACACGTCGCATGGCACACCTCCACAGCCGTCGGCTACGCCGGACACCATCATTGGGTGCCCCAACGTTTTCGACTGTAGCGGATTCCGTTGGGAATTCCAACGGTTTTCCGTGGGGAGACCCAACGAGTTCCGGGCTACCCTCAAGGCATGGCACACACACGTACGGACCCCGACGCCGGCGAGGCCGCCCTCACCCACATCCAGTCCCTCCCGAGCTGGCTGCTCAACCGCGCCTCCGCCCGCGGGCGCCGCCTCGTCGCCGAGGCCCTCGCCCAGGACGGCATGCGGATGCCCCACCACGCCGTCCTGTCCGCCGTGGCCGACCTCGGCCCCGTCGCCCAGGCGGAGCTCGGCCGTACCACCGGTTTCGATCCCAAGGACATGGTCGGCATCCTCAACGACCTCCAGGCGCAGGAGCTGATCACCCGCGCCCCCGATCCGTCCGACCGCCGCAAGAACGCCATCACGCTCACGGATGAAGGCCGCAAGCGTCTCGCCCGTCTCACCGAGCTGGGCGACGAAGCCAACGAGGAACTGCTGTCCGCCCTTTCGCCGGCCGAGCGTCAACTCTTCCTTGCCCTGCTCGCCCGCGTCGTCGACCAGGGCTGACCCGCTCGGGGGTGGTTGCCGGGCCACCGCTCCGCCCCGAACGGCGAACGGCGAACGGTGACTGGCGAATGGTGAAGGCGCGATGGTGATGTGCGGCGCCAAACCCGCGGGGCCGTGGGACCCACATAGGGGAAAGCCCGGAGGCGACCCCGAGGCAACCCGGAGGGGGCCCTGATATTCGGCCAAACCCCGGACGACCTGCCCTCGGATCTGGTGGGATGGCTTCGCGTGGACGGGCGGTCGAGGAAACGGGGTGGTGGGAGTGGCGTGGGGCGCCGGGAGCCTCGCGGGCTCGCGGGACGCGGCACGGAGCGGACGGCCGGGCACGGACGAGCCGCGGCTCCCGTACCGGCGGGAGACGGCTGAAATCACCGTTCCCGCCCGCACCATGACGCTCGTGGTCTCACAGAGCCCGCCGCGACCGCCGTGCGGTCACACATGCCAACCCCCTCGAAGACGTCGGCGCACCCCATGTCGTACCCGCGTACCGCGAAAGGAGCCCGAGTGACCCTGCAACAACTGCACTACTCCTGCTCGTCCGCGGTCTCGGGCCCCCGCTTCACCGCCGCCAGCCCCGACCTGCCGGCGCTCCTGCTCGGAGAGACCGAGCCTCTGCTCGCCTACGAGCCACCGGACGTCACTCACTCTCCGTCCACCCCGACTCGTGAAACCCCTGCCCTCAGCGCCGCTTCAGCCGCCACTCTCACCTCTCTCCCCACCGCTGCCCCCTACTCCCACGCGGACTGCGCCGAACTCACCGACCTCCCCGTCGTCTTCAGCCACAACCGCCTCTCCGACGGCACCCGCTTGCTCTGCCGCACCGTCTGCACCGGCACCTACCTCCGCGGCCGGCGCCACGCCTTCCACGCGCACGCCATCCGGCTGACGCAGGACGGGCCCCTCCCCGGGGGCCTGCTCCCCATCGAGGCCTGGGAATCGCCCTCCTGGGCCGAGACCACCCCGGACGACGGCGTTCCCGTTCCGCTGACGTCCCTCACGCCGGCGCGGCGCATCGGCAAGGAGGGGCTGCTGAAGTTCGTCACCGCTCGCGCCGAGCGGCTGGAGCCGTTCCTGACGGACGTACGGGCCCTGTTCCGCAGCCCCGACTCGCCCCAACTCCTGGTCATCGAACGGGACACCACCCGCATCGCGCACTGGATCGCCGTCGCCAGCGCCGTCCTGCCCCGGGAACACGCCCACCGCCTCACCTTCACCACCTACACCCGCCGGCCTCTGCTCGCCCGGCACCAAATCGTCGGCGCCCTTCCCGGATCGGACTTCGACTACGCCCACGTGGCGGCCGACCGCCGGTACCGCGTCCACGACTGCGCGGGCGGGCAGTCCAGCCCCGCCCGGGAGGAACCCGATCCCTGGGCCGTCGTGGCCGCCCGAGTGCTTCTGGCGGGGAGGCCCGCGCTGTTCACGGAGGCCGCCCGGCTCCGCACATCCGGTGATCGCGACACCACGCACGACGCGGGCCGGCTGGCCGCCGTCGCGCTCCGCGAAGGGATCGTCCTCGACGCGGCGGGACGGGCGGCCGCCGCCCGCTGGGCACGCCAGCACACCGGGGGCAACCGCGCGGACGGAAACACGCAGGGGGGTCCGGACCCGGTGGTCGCCGCCCTGGCCCGCGGCGGCACCCCCCGCACCACGGCCGAGTGGGCCGCCCTCGCCGAACTCGCCGACAGATTCGCGACCTTGGCCGACCACCCCGCAGGGGACAGGCTCAGACGCGACCTGCGCGCGGAACTCGACCGTGCCGCCCCCGGCGAACCACTCGAGCAGGTGCTGTCCCTCCTCCGCCTCGCCGAGGCCCTGCGCGTCGACCACACCCCCGTTCTCACCGCACGGCTGAGCGCCGCCCTCCTCGGCGACGCCGCCCAGGACCGGGAGCGCGTCTGGGCGGCGGTCACCGGACGCCCGGGGCTCACGGCGGCCGTCCTCGACGCCCTCGAGCGCACCGCCGCCACCGGTGACCCGTCGTCCGTCGTGCGCCTCCTCAGCACCGGCTTCCCCAGGGAACAGTTGGTGGACCATCCCCACCTGCGCATGGCGGCGGCCGTGGCCGACCGGCCGCTCCCGCCCGACGAGGACCGCACCGACCTCCTCGCGGCGCTCGTCCGCACGGCCGGCCGCCGCCACGGTTCCGACCCGGCCGTGCTGCGCACCGCCTACCGGCTGGTCTGGGGCAGTGCCCGGCCCACCCCGGCCGAGGCCGCCGCCCTGCTGGCCCGGCTGCCCGCCGAACGGCACCGCGCCGCGGGCCTCGACGACGCGTTCGTCCGGTCCGCGCTCGAGAGCGGACCGGACGACGAGCACGCGCCCGCCGTCGCCCGGACCCTGATCCTGCGGTGCGGCCGGCGGCTCGACCCCCGCCGACGCGCGGCCCTCCTCCTGCTCGACCAGGCGGGAGCCCTCGCCGACGGAGAGGAACTGCCGGGCTTCGCCGCCAGGGTCCTCGCCCTCCGCGAGCAGGCGGCGCCACTGGAACCGGCCATCGACGAGCGGGTGTGCGGCGCCCTCCTCCGCAGGCTGCTCTCCGGCGAACCGTGCCACGACGAGCTGTCCGCGCTCGTCCGCTCCGGTGACGAGGAGCTGATCACCGCATACGCCCGCATGGCGCGCAGCGGGGTGGCGGACCTTGTCCTGCGGCGTTCGCCCGAGTTCGCGGGCGTGTGCTTCATCGCCTGGAACGTCGAAGAGGGTACGAGCGACCTCTGGGACGGGATCCGGAACGATCTGCTCACCGGGATCCTGCGCCCCGCCGTCCGCCGGCTGACCCGGGAGGAGCTGGACGAGGTCCAGTGGTTCCTGAGTGAACAGGACGGACCGTGGGCCGAGATGTTCCTTGACTGGAACAGACGCCCCGGCGTCCTCGGCAGACTCGGCTCCCTCTGCCGGACGGCGGGAGGGAGGGCGCGGGCGGACTGAGCACTCGTGCTTCGCCGGGCCCGGTCGGGCCGGATCGAGACTTCCGGGCACCCCGGGCACCCCGGTGCAGCCTGGGCATCCCGGTGCAGCCTGGGCTCACCCGGGCTGTGCCGGATTCGCCCGCTTCCTCGGCCCGTCCGGGCGAGCACTCGCGGCGCCTCCCCTGGGGCACAGCGCGGCCCGTCACGGCAGCAGGATGCGCTCCTCGCCCGCGTAGACGTTCATCGAGGAGCCGCGCAGGAACCCCACCAGAGTCATTCCGGTCTCCGACGCCAAGTCGACCGCCAGGGAGGACGGCGCCGACACGGCGGCCAGGACGGGGATCCCGGCCATGACCGCCTTCTGCGCGAGCTCGAAGGAGGCCCGCCCGGAGACGAGCAGGACGGTGCCGGACAGGGGCAGCGACCCCTCGCGCAACGCCCTGCCGACGAGTTTGTCGACCGCGTTGTGCCGCCCGACGTCCTCCCGCACGTCGAGCAGTTCACCCTCGGCGGTGAAGAGGGCCGCGCCGTGCAGACCGCCGGTGCGGTCGAAGACCGTCTGGGCCGCCCGCAACCGGTCGGGCAGAGCGGTCAGCAGAGCAGGCGAGAGCCGGACCGGAGCCGTGCCGTCCGAAATCGGCCACCGGGCCGTGGTCCGCACCGCGTCCAGGCTGGCCTTCCCGCACAGCCCGCACGACGACGTGGTGTAGACGTTGCGTTCCAGGCTCACGTCCGGGACCGGTACACCGGGAGCGAGCCGGACGTCGACGACGTTGTAGGTGTTGGAGCCGTCGTCCCTGGCCCCCGCGCAGTAGACGATGTTGGCCAGCTCCTCGGCCCGTCCGAGCACTCCCTCGCTGACCAGGAACCCCGCCGCCAGCGCGAAGTCGTCGCCCGGTGTGCGCATGGTGATCGCCAGTGGCTTGCCGTTGAGCCGGATCTCCAGCGGCTCCTCCGCCACCAGGGTGTCGGGGCGCGTGTTCACCACCCCGTCCCGGATGCGGATGACGCGGCGGCGTGCGGTGACCCGTCCCATGCTGATCGGTTCCGTTGCTGTCGGCGGCGGTGGACGGCCTCATTGTCACCGGCGTCGCGGGTGGCACGAGAACCGGGGCCATGGCCGGGGCCGGGGCCGGACGAGGTGGTGACGACCCACAAGGCGGGCCCGGCTCGCCGGAACCCGGTTCTCTCCCACGCCGGTTGACGACTTCCCCCCACGCCGGTTGACGACGGCTACGCCGATTGACGGCGGAGACGACGGCCGAAACCCTCACCCACCCCGCTCGGCGCCCACCCCCCTTACCCGCGGTCGTACGTGACGTGTGCCTCATCGCGTACCAGGCGCCCTCCCTACGGGCCGGACGTGAGGCTACCGTTCAGTAGGCAACGTGCTGTTCCCCGCCCCGACTGTGCACCGAGAGCGGAGAAACCTCATGGCACCGACCCTCAGCACCCTTGTCCTGCGCCCCGGCGCCGAGTGGGACAACGCCTGGCAGCGCTGCCTGGAGCTGGCCCCCGAGGCGTTCCGGGACGACCGCGTCCTCAACCTCTGGAACGGCGCCTGGCACGCGGACGGCCGTCCGCTGCCGGCCGTCACCCCGGTCGACGGCACACCCGTCGCCGGGCCGCCGCGCCTCGACGCCGAGGCCGCCCACCGTGCCGTACGCGCCGCGCTCGACCAGCACCGGAGTTGGCGCGAAGTGCCGCTCGCCGACCGCAGGGCCAGGGTGGGCGCCGCCCTGGACGCGCTGGAGGAACACCGGGACCTCCTCGCCCTCCTCCTGGTCTGGGAGATCGGCAAACCGTGGCGGCTCGCGCGGGCCGACGTGGACCGGGCGATCGACGGGGTCCGCTGGTACGTGGACGGCATCGCCGCGATGACCGAGGGACGCGCCCCGCTCCCCGGCCCGGTGTCGAACATCGCCAGTTGGAACTACCCGATGAGCGTCCTCGTCCACGCCATGCTCGTCCAGGCCCTGGCGGGCAACGCGGTGATCGCCAAGACCCCGACCGACGGCGGCCTGTCCTGCCTGACGCTGGCCTGCGCCCTCGCCGTGCGCGAGGGGTTGCCGCTGACGCTGGTCAGCGGCAGCGGTGGCGAGCTGTGCGAGGCCCTCGTCCGGGCGCCCGAGATCGGCTGCGTCTCCTTCGTCGGCGGCCGGGACACCGGAGCCCGGGTCGCCACCGCCGTCGCCGACCTGGGCAAACGCCACATCCTGGAGCAGGAGGGCCTCAACGCCTGGGGCATCTGGAACTTCACCGACTGGGACGCCCTCGCCCCGCGGATCCGGAAGTCCTTCGACTACGGCAAGCAGCGGTGCACGGCCTACCCCCGCTTCGTCGTGCAGCGCTCGGCGTTCGCGGACTTCCTCGCCGTGTACCTGCCGGCGGTGCGGTCGGTGCGCTTCGGACACCCGCTGGCCACCGAATGGCCGGCGGACGACCTCCCGGACCTGGACTTCGGCCCCCTGATCAACGCGGCCAAGGCGAAGGAGCTCACCGACCAGGTCGCCGAGGCGATCGACCGGGGCGCCGTCCCGCTGCACCAGGGTTCCCTGGCGGACGGGCATTTCCTGCCCGGTCAGGACCGGAGCGCGTACGTCCCGCCCGTCGCCCTGCTCAACCCACCGCCCTCGTCACCCCTGCACCACGCGGAACCGTTCGGTCCCGTGGACACCATCGTCCTGGTGGACACGGAAGCGGAACTGCTCGCCGCCATGAACGCGAGCAACGGCGCCCTGGTCGCCACCCTCTCCTGTGACGACCGCGCGACCTTCGACCGCCTCGCCCCCCAGATCAGGGCCTTCAAGGTCGGCCACGGGAAGCCGCGCTCGCGCGGCGACCGCGACGAACTGTTCGGCGGCTTCGGCGCGTCCTGGCGGGGCGCCTTCGTGGGCGGGCACCTGCTGGTCAAGGCGGTGACGCAGGGCCCGTCGACGGACGAGCGCCTGCCGGGCAACTTCCCGGAGTACCACCTGATGCCCTGACGCGAGGGCCGATGCAGGACGCGAGGGCCGATGTAGGAGGGGCGTGCGGTGCGGGTGGCCCACACCCGTCCGCACAGCGCGGCCACCCTCCTTCTCATGTCCCCGGAAGCCCGCCGAAGCCCGGGCCCACCCACAGCCCGCCCCGGCCGGCCACCCCAAACAGCGGAGACCCCGCCCCGGGGGAGGCGGCCTCCGCCCGTCACACGCCACCCGTCACAGGCCATGCGCCACGCGCCGCCCGCCGTCCCGCCACGACGCTGCCGAGTATGCCCATAAAAGCCCTTTATGGGCGAGCCAAAAGCCCTGGTCAAAGGCGCTCCGAAACCTTGATAGAGTTATCCATGTCGCCGCGGGGAACGCCCCGAGGAGACAACACCTAGTCCGGGTGGCGGAATGGCAGACGCGCTAGCTTGAGGTGCTAGTGCCCTTTATCGGGCGTGGGGGTTCAAGTCCCCCCTCGGACACCAGCAGAAACCCCAGTTCACCTGGGGTTTTTCTGTTTCCCCGAGCCGGACAAGCGGAGCCTGCCCAATCGCCCGCCCCGTGGCAGTCCTCGAAATCCGGGGACGCCCTCCTCCTGCTCTCGGCCCCTAACGATCTTTGCCGAATCTCCGGCGGCAACGCCGCCGGTCTGCGCTCGTCCGGTGACCGGGGGAGGGGCCCTGCGCGCATTGCTGCCGTCCGTTCGGTGAACCGCCGGGAGCCCCCCGGCGATCTTCCGGGATCGGTACGCGGCATAATCGGACATCCGGGGTGAAACCCCGGTCCCGACAGCCCCGACAGGCAAGCGCAGGAGCACGTTCATGATCTTCATCGTCGTCAAGTTCACCGTCCGCCCGGAGCGGAGCGAGGACTGGCTCGGCCTCGTCGAGGACTTCACCCGTGGCACCCGTGAGGAGCCGGGCAACCTCCTCTTCGAGTGGTCCCGCAGCGTCGAGGACCCCCACCAGTTCGTTCTCGTCGAGGCCTTCAAGGACGCCGCCGCCGGCGAGGCGCACGTCAACTCGGAGCACTTCAAGACGGCCATGGCCTGGATGCCCGACCTGATCGCCAAGACCCCCGAGATCGTCAACGTCGAGGTCCCCTCCGAGGGCTGGTCGGCGATGGCGGAGCTGTCGCCGCGCGGCTGATCCGACGGCACGCGGCCCGGGCCCCGTTCGTCCTCCGTGGGAGGGTGGGCGGGGTCTTGGCGTCTTCGCCGGCGGGATGCGCCGTCGGTGTCGGGAGGGGATGGAGTGACGGCCGAATCGTTTTACCGGACCGAACCGTCGGAGCGCGCCGCCTGGCGGCTCGCGATCCTGATGGGGGCGAACACACGGACGTACAAGTTCGCGCTCGGTTCCGCGCTTCTCGCCTGTGCCGAGCGGGGGGAGGACGCCGCTCCGCTCCGGGACGTCGCCGCGGCGTACGCGATGGGCGTCGTGGGCCGGCGGGCCGATGCCCCGCAGGCCCCGGCCGGGACGTCGGGCGGGGACGCCGACTTCCTCGCCGTCGTCGGGCGGGAGGGGGAGGAGTCGCGCCGGCTCGGCCGGCCCACGGAAGCGTTGCTGGACGCCGCCGTCCGGACCATGCCGGGGATGGTCATGCGGAAGTTCCACAACCTGCGGGGCGACACCGAACTGCCGCATCGTTTCTACGAGCTGACCGGCCGCGGGGTCGGCCGCGTCGTACGGCTGTCCCCGCGACTGCGGCGGCTGGCGAGGGACGGGCAGGTCCGCGTGCTGCGGGCGGAGCTGGAGGCGCGGTGGAGCATCGTGGAGAGCTCCTTCTCGACGGAGGTCGGCCGCAGCCTCATGTCCGACGGCGTCCACGTCGACTGGGAGACCCGGACCCTCACCGACCGGCGCAGGCGCAGGTCGGTGGCCGGGGTCGCGGACGCCCTGATCGGCTTCCAGCACGGACGGTGCCTCGTCTGCGGGGACCTCATCGCGCCGGAGGACGGGATGGCCGTCGACCATGTGTTCCCGCACGCCTTGATGCGGCGGTTCGGCGCCGTCTCCGCGTGGTCGGGGCCCGATCTCGACGTCATCTGGAACCTCGCGCCGGCCCACGCCTCCTGCAACGGCGTGAAGAGCGACCGACTGCCGACCGACGCCGAACTGGCCGCGCTCGCCCGGCGGAACGAAGCGATCATGGATTCTCCGCATCCTCTGAGGAAGACGCTCCGGCTCACCCTGGAGGCGGCCGGAAGCGGCGGGTGGCCGCAGTTCCTGCGGGATGTCCAGGGGGTGTGCTGGTGCTGATGAGCGGACCGCACCGAGGAGCCTGGTAAGGGGGGAAGGAGCGGAGCGGTGCCCCGTCCCCCGCGCCGGGTTGTCGGCCGGCTCGTCGACCCCTGCTGTTCCGGAAGGGTGGTTCCGGCCCGGAAGGGTGGTTCCGGAAGTTTTGGGTGGATCGGGGGAGAGGCGCCATTGATGGCGAGGTGGTGGGTACCGCACGATTGGGGGTGAAGCGGTGGTGGTGTCGGGGAGGGCGGGGGCGGCGTGGTGGAGGCGCGGGATGTCGTGGTCGTCGGGGCCGGGCCCACCGGGCTGGCCCTGGCGATCGCGCTGCGGCGGTACGGGCTGGACGTGCTGGTCGTCGAGAAGGAGCCCAGTACGAAGAAGGAGGCCCGCGCGTGTGTCATCTGGCAGCGGGCCCTCGAAGCGCTGCGGGACCTGGGGTGTGCCGACGACCTGGTCGGCGAGGGACTGGCGGTGCGGCGCGGGGCGTTCCGGCTGCGCGGGCGGCTGTGCGGGGAGTACGACATGGCCGTGCCGGGAACGGCGTTCCCCCGTCCCCTCTCCATCGAGCAGGACGCCACCGAGCGGCTGCTCCGCGGCCGGCTGCGGGCGTCGGGGGACGATGTCCGGTGGGCCACCGAAGCGGTGGCGGTACGGGTGGGGGCTGACGGGGCCGAGGCCGATCTGCGGGGGCCGGACGGGCGGGTGCGTACCGTCGGGTGCCGGTGGCTCGTGGGGTGCGAGGGGGCGCACAGCATCGTGCGCAAGACACTGGGGATTCCCTTCGAGGGTGAGCGCCGCGCCGGTCTCCAGGCGGTGCAGATGAACGCCAAGCCCGACTGGGACTTCCCACAGGACCCCTCCCTCACCCAGATCTTCCTGCACCGGGGCGTCTCGCTGATCGTCAGTCCGCTGCCCGGCGGGGTACAGCGGTTCTTCGCCTTCCGTGACGACCCCGAACCGCGCAGCGAGGAACCGCCGGACGTCGAGGAGATGCGGGAGCTCGTCGCGCGCGCCACCGGTGACCCCGGCGTCCGGCTCGTGCCGACGACTCCGCCGTGGAGCAGCCGGGCCCGCTTCCACGACCGGCTCGCCGCCACGCTCCGCCACGGTGCCGCCCTGCTCGCCGGTGACAGCGCCCACCTGTGGGCGCCCGTCGGCGGGCACGGCCTCAACGCCGGTCTCTGCGCGGCCCACAACCTGGGCTGGAAGCTCGCGGCCGTCCACCAGGGGCGCTGCCGCGAGGCGCTGCTCGACACCTACTCCGCCGAACAACGCCGCACGGCCGCCGGGGTGATGCACGACATGCGCCACAACCTCACCGAACTCCCGCCCGGCCCCCTGACGCTCGCGGCCCTGAGCCTCGCCGCTCCGGTGGTCATCGGCAGCGGGCGGGCCGAACGGCGGACGCGGCTGCTGCTGAGCGACTTCACCCGGAACCACCGGCCGAGCGCCCTCTCCGCCGACGCCGCCGGCCGACGGGTGCGGCGCGGGCCGCTGCGCGCCGGCGACCGCCTCCCGGACCTCCCCGTCCGCGAGCGCGGCGGCCCCCGACGGCGCCTCCACGACCTGCTCTCCTACGGGCGGTGGACGTTGCTGGTCTTCGAGGACGGGACCGGCGGCGGCGCCGACACCTCCGGGCTCGGGCAACGGTACAACGGTGCCTTCGAGGAGTTCCGGGTTCGCCCCGAGGGCGATACGGGCGATGCCGTGCCTCCCGGGACGTCGCTCCTCGTCCGCCCGGACGGGTACGTGGGTCTTCGAGCCGCCTCCGGTGACCGGGCCGCGCTCGCGGCCTATCTGGAACGGTGGTTCGTGCCCGCTCGGGAGGGGTGAGGGCGGGCAGGGACGGCCGGCCACGGACGCCCCCTGCCTTGGGAGTCTTTCTCGTTTCAGGAGTCCCGCCGCGCTTCAGCGGCCCCCGCGTACCACCATCCTCGACGGGCCGTGGAAGACGAGGTCGTCCGCGTACCGCACCGCGCCGTCCGGTTCGTCCTCCGCCAGCCGCAGGTCCGGCAGCCCGCTCAGCAGCCGGCCGAGGCCGGCCTCCGCCTCCACACGGGCCAGCGGAGCGCCGAGGCAGTAATGGGCGCCCAGCCCGAAGCCGCAGTGACGGCGGGCGTCGCGGCGGACGTCCAGCCGGTCGGGGTGCGGGAAGCGGCGGGGGTCGCGGTTGGCCGAGCCCAGGACCAGGGTCACCTTGTCGCCCTTCAGGACGCGGTGGCCGGCGATCTCACCCTCCTCGTGCGCGCGGCGGCTGATCAACTGGACCGGGCCGTCGTAGCGGACCAGTTCCTCCACCGCTCCCGGCAGCAACTCCGGCCGCTCCCGCAGCAGTCCGAGCTGGTAGGGGTGGCCCAGCAGGGCGAGTAGACCCTTGCAGAGGAGGTTGGTGGTGGTCTCGTGGCCGGCCGTGAGCAGATGGACGCAGGTGCCGACGAGGACGTCATCGCCCAGCGGCTCCTCCTCGGCCGCCCGCAGCATGGCCGCTATCAGGTCGTCCCCGCCGTCACCGCGCCCGTCGCCACTCCCGTCGTGGCCTCCGTCGTGGCCCCCGGCCGGGCCGGCGGCCCGGCGCCGGGCCAGTTCGGCGCGGAAGTACGCGTCGAGTTCGCGGGCCGCCGCGTCCGCGACCCGGTAGGCGTCGCTCCGCCGGGCGGCACGGGCGCTCGTGGCCTGCTGGAGGTCGACGGCGCGGGCCCGGAACCACGGCCGGTCGTCCGCCCGCACCCCCAGCAGCTCACTGATCACCAGAATGGGAAAGGGCGCGGCGAACCGCTCCACCAGGTCGGCCCGCCCGTCCTCGGCCAGGGTCTCGGCCAGCGCGGCGGTCAGCCGGCCCGCGAGCGCGTCGACGCGGGGGCGCAGCCGTTCGACCACGCGGGGCGTGAAGCTTTTCGCGACCAGCGCGCGGACGCGGGTGTGCCGGGGCGGGTCCATGAAGACCATCCAGTCTGAGGCGGTCCGTCGCAGGTGCGGGCAGTCGGGCGGCAGCGGCGCAGGCAGCCCGCCGCGGCCGTACCGGCGGTCGGACAGGACGGCGGCGACCTCGGCGTGGCGGAAGACGTACCAGCCGTCCTCGCCCCGGTGGACGGGGGCGTCCTCGCGGTAGCGCTCGTAGAGCGGGTACGGATCGGGGACGTGGACGTCGGAGAGACGGAAGGGGCCTAGTGGGCGGAGGGGGTCCGGGGAGCCGAGGGGGTCTGGGGAGCTGAGGGCGCCTGGGGAGCCAAGGGGGTCCAGGGGGCCGAGGGGCGTCGTCATGTGTTGCCGCCTTCCAAATGCGGTCGCCCGGATGTGGTCTGCGGGATGTGGTTTGCCGGATGTGGTCTCCCCGACGCGGGCTCCGGGACGGTCTCCGTGTGAGGGTCTTCCGGGCCGCGCCGTTCGCCCGCACGTCTGCGATCCGCGGGTCCCCCACCGACGTCCGCCAAACTCCGGCGCGGGGTTGGCGTCTGCGCGTCTCCGGCAGAGGTTGGCGTCGCCAATCTCTGGTCGGGGTGGGCGCCTGTGCGACTTCGGCTGGGGTCGGCGTCCGCGCGTCTTCTGCTGGGGTCGGCGTCGCCAACCTCCGGCTAGGGTCGGTGTCTGCGCGTCTCCGGCCGGGGACGGCGTCGCCAACCTCTGGCCGGGGTGGGCGTCTGTGCGACTTCGGCTGGGGTCGGCGTCCGCGTGTCTCCGGCCGGGGTCGGCGTCGCCAACCTCTGGCCGGGGTCGGCGTCCGCAGGCCTTCCGCTGAGGCCGGCGCCCCCGCGCGTTCGCCGAGGTCGGCGTCCGCCCGTCTCCCACCTGCGCCAGCCCCGCCTGCGCTGGCCCCACCTGCGTCGGCCCCGCCCGCGCCGGTCCTGGCCGCCCGAAATCGCGCGGCCTCACCGCGCCCCCCGCACCGTGTCCGCCAGCAGCCCCGGGTCCGGCGGCGGGTATGTGCTGCGCCAGGCGACGTGCCCGTCGGGGCGCACCAGGACGTACCGCCTGCTGTACAGCCGCGCCACCAGTCGGTCGTGGCAGCGGGTCACCGCCAGCGGGACGCCCCGCCGGGCGAAGGCCTCGGAGAAACCGTCCGGTGGTGGGGAGTCGGTGAAGCACAGCAGGTGGAAGCCGGTGCCGAACAGGTCCAGCGTCGACGTCCCACCGCCGAGCCAGGCGTGCGGGGCGCGGGCGCCGGGCAGGGCGCGGGAACGCCAGTCCCCGTCGTCGCCGTCCCGGCTGTCGTCGCCCCCGTCGTCGCCGTCCGGGTCGGCGACGATCAGCGGGGAGGCGTAGCGGTGGCCGAAGTGCAGGTCGGGAGCGTCGAATTCGGCGCGGACGGCCGGGCTCCGCAATTGTCGGGCGAGCGCCGCGCGGGCCCGGGCGCCCTCCGGGGTGTCGAGCAGGATCTCCTTGGGGAGCGCGCGGCCGACCGTGCGCCGGAGGTTGGCGCCGGCTGCCTCCAGGCCGCGTTCCGCGACCGGGCGGCGTTCGGTCTCGTACGCGTCGAGCAGTCCCGGCCCCGCCCACCCGGCCAGCTCGGCGGCGAGCTTCCAGCCGAGGTCGGCGGCGTCGGCGATGCCGGTGTTCATCCCGAAGCCGCCCGACGGCGAGAGGGTGTGCGCCGCGTCCCCCGCGAGCAGCACCCGGCCGACGCGGAAACGGTCGGCGATCCGGTGTGTCAGGTGCCACACGTGCTCGGACACCACCTCCAGCGGCGTGTCCACGGCGACGGCGGACCGCAGCAGCGCCGCCGGGTCCTGATGGCTCACCGTCTCGGCGGGGGCGATCAGCCGGTAGAGCCCGTGTCCGTCCATCGCCCGCAAGGGGTAGCGCAGGTCGGGCGGCCGGGTGAGGAAATAGACGAGGGCCCGCCGGTCCCCGAGTCGTGCGTCGAGCTCCGGCGCGCGGAAAAGGATGTTGCGGAAGGTGCGGGTGGGGTAGCGGGAGGGGGCCGTGACGCCGAGAAGGGCGCGGACGGTCGAGGAGGCGCCGTCGCAGCCGACGAGCCAGCGTGCCCGTACGGTGAGGGCGGCGCCGTCGGCGAGGCGGGTTGCGGAGGCGGTGACGCCGTCGGCGTCCTGGACGAAGGCGTCGAGGCGGCAGCCGTGGCGCAGCGGACCGTCCGGGTGAACGCCGATCGCGCGGGCCAGCAACGGCGCCAACAGGTGCTGTGGGCAGACCTGTTCGGGCTCGGGCGTCCAGGGGAGCGGTGGCCGGCTGTCGGAGGTGCCGAACGAAAGGCGGTGGATCTCGTGGCCGCCGACCGCGGTCACCCAGACGACGTCCAGCGGGTGGTCGCCGGGCCAGCCGGCCGTGCGGATGGCGTGCGCGAGGCCCCAGCGGCGGAACAGCTCCATCGAACGCGGCCCCACCGTACCGACCTTGGGATGGTCCACCCGCCCGTCGGAGGCGTCCAGGAGCAGGAAGCGGACGCCCCGGTGTCTCAGGTCCAGGGCGAGGGCCAGCCCGACCGGGCCGCCGCCGACGATCAGTACGTCGGTGTCGAGCGGGCCGCCGGTGTCAGGCAGGCCGCCGGTGTCGAGTGGGCCGTCGACGCTGAGCGGGCCGTCGGCCCCGAGCGGGATGTCGATGCCGAGCGGGTCGCCGCCTCCGCCCGCCGCCGCTTCCACGCCGCTTCCCGCACCCTTCCGCGTATGCGTATGCGTATGCGCACGCGGACCCGTGCCCGTGCCCGTACCCTCGTCGTCCCTCATCCGTGGCCCCTCCCCTTCGTCCTCTGCGGGTCCGCCGCTCCCCGGAACACGTCGGCGTAGAACGCCGCCATGTCGCCGACCTGGTCCGGCACCCGCGGGCAGGCGCGCGCCGCGGCGGACAGGTGGGCGAAGCGCAGGGCGAGGGCGCGCCGGGCGACGTCGGGGCGGGGGACGGGCGCGGGCGCGGCGTCGAGCTCGAACGTCGGGCCCGCCGTCCGGCCCCGGCGCCCCGAGTCCATGGTGACCAGCAGCTCCGCCAGCGGGCGCATCATGCCGGTCATGACGTCGATGGAGGCGTTCATCAGCTTGGAACGGCGCAGGCTGCCGTCGGCCCCCTCGCCGAAATGCTGGACCATCAGCCGCAGCATCAGCTCGTACGCCTGGTTGAACAGCCGGGCCACGGCGCGCGCCTCGGGATCGGTGACGGGGTCCTTGGCCGCGTCGCCGCTGCCGAGGGTGGGGTTGCGCAGCACGGGATAGGCGGGGTCCCAGGGGAGCAGCCGGCCGTGCGGTCCGGGGGCGCGCTCGGTGGTGAGGAGTTCACCGATGCGCAGGAACGTCTCGAAGTGCGAGGTCTCCGGCGGGGACGTGGCGCCGGAACCGCCCTCGCCCTGCTCGGTGATGAGGTCGACGGCGAACAGCGCGCTGGACAGGTCGTCGACCTCGAGCTGGTAGTCCGGGTGCGCGGTGTTGACGGACTCCCGCAGGAAGAGGTGGTGTTCGCCGCCGCCACGGCCCTTCTCCACCAGGAACAGGTCCGGGACGCGCCGCAGTCCCTCGCGGATGGCCGCGTACAGCTCGCTGATCGATCCCCAGGCGCCGGCGCGCGGCGCGTCCGGGCCGGCCGGCGTGCCCTCCCGCCGTAGGGCGGGGGTGAGTCCGGCGGGCTGTTCGACGGCGATGTACCGCTGGACGCTGCCGATGCTCAGCCCTTCCAGGGCGAAGTCCAGGGGCACGGGCAGCCGCCCGTTGAGCGTGCCGAAGTCGATGACGGGCACGTGGAACGGTTCGCCGAGGGCCGTGATGATGTTGTTGACCAGCAGGAAGTGGATCATCTCCTCGCGGGCGACGGTCAGCAGCGCGCCGCGGATCCCGTCGTCGAGCGTCGCCCCGCCCTGGCCGCAGACGAGCTGCAGTTGGCGCGGTGTCCACAGGCCGCGCCGGACGAGGACGCGGCCCGCGCCGTGCGTCGGCAGCGAGAACGCGGCGTACAAGTACTGGAGCATCACCGCGAGTTCCAGAGTGGCCGCCTGTTTCAGGACGGCCCACAGCCGGCCCCGGGTGGTGATCGCCGGCGGCCCGGGCGGCGGCGCGGGCACGGTGAGCGGCGGGCGGGTACGGGCCTGCTGGTTGCGCAGGTAGGCGAGGAGCAGCCGGGCCTTGGGGTCGGTGAGATCGCGGGTGGGCGGCATGTAGTACGTGCGGCCCTTGTTGCGCGGGTCGCACATCTGCCAGGCGAGCTCGGCGTACGTCTCCACCTTGCAGCGGTCGGCGAGGCTGAAGACCTCGGACTTCATGAAGGTGGACACGTGCTCGTAGTAGGCGAACACCTCGCGGTGCAGGAGATCGAAGTCGACGTCCTCGCGGGGGATCGCGTCGAGGTGCCAGTCGTCCGGCAGGACGCGGACGGCCAGCGAACCGGCGCCCGCCCAGAAGCCGAGCGCGTCCGCGTCGTCGTACGCGGTCCAGGCGGAGCCCGGGGCCCGGGGGTCGGTACGCGGGGCGTCGGCGGCGCCGGTCGAGAGCAGCACCCGGCAGGTGCCCGCGCGGTCACCGCGCAGGAGGAGCTCTCCGTGGCCGCGGGCGTCGGTGGTGAGGGTGCACTCCGGCGCGTAGGGCGGCGGGGTGGGCTCTGTCTGCGCCGGGGCGGGCGCGAGGGGTGCCGGGGTGGGACCGGGCGCGGGGGTGTGCGCGGGGGTGGGTGAGGAGGTGTGCGCGGGGGCGGGCGCGGGGCTCGCGCCGCGCGCTCGGTCGTCCGGCCGGCGGGTGCCCGCCGCGTGGCTGTCCGGCGCCTCGGCGCGAGCGCCGTCCGGCCCGCCGGCTCGGGCGCCCGGTGCGTCGCCCGTTCCGCCGGTTCGGCTGTCCGGCTCGCTGCCCATTCCCCCCACCCGGCCGTTGGGCCCGC